>CAWJWQ010000008.1:0-329117 GCA_963846615.1 uncultured Actinomycetota bacterium
CGGCCGGGAACGCCCGCCGCGTCCCCCGCGCGATGAGGAAGCCCGTCCGCGACACGACGACCCGCCGATTCCCGAAGACGTTGCAGGCGAACCAGCTCGACAAGGTCGCCGTGGCGAGCTCCGCACTCTCAGCAAAGACAACGCCGACGGCGTCGCGCAGCATCTGATCATGGCGGCGCGGCTCATCGACGAGGACCCGGCGCTCGCACACCGGCACGCGCTCGCGGCCGCGCGCCGTGCTGGCCGAGTCGGAGTCGTTCGCGAGACCGTCGCGATCACGGCCTACGCCACAGGCGATTTCGCCCTCGCTCTGCGGGAACTGCGAACGCATCGCCGGATCTCCGGCAGCAACGACCAACTGCCTCTCATGGTCGACAGTGAGCGCGGCGTCGGCCGCCCCGATCGCGCGCTCGAGCTCGGGCGATCGGTTCCCCGTGCGAAGTTGGATGTCGCCGTGCAGGTCGCGCTCGCGATCGCGATGTCGGGTGCTCGCCTCGACCTCGGACAACCGGACGCCGCGTTGACCGAACTGGAGATCCCGCAGCTGAACCCCGATCGAGCGTTCGAGTGGAGCGCGAGCCTGTTCGATGCCTACGCGACTGTTCTCGAAGAACTCGGACGCGATGACGAGGCTGAGCAGTGGTTGGCGCGTTCGGAACGAGCGCGCGCCGCGTTGCACGCGGCCACCGACCCCGACGGCGGCGACATCGTGGAGATCATTGACGAAGGCGAGAGCGAGTGGGCTCGAGCCCATGAGGAGGGCGACGGTGTCGCGCCGCAACCGTAGCGAACCGCTCACTACGCCTCTCGATGGCGTTGATGTGGTGCTGGCCGACCTCGATGGGGTCGTCTATGCCGGCTCGCAGGCCCTCCCATATGCCGTTGAGAGCATCAATCGAGCCCAGCAGACGATCCGGTGGGATATATCACCAACAACGCATCCCGAACCGCCGAGTCGGTCGCCGAACACTTCTCAGAACTCGGGCTGACGGGTCGACGGCCGACGATGTCGTGACCTCTCCGCAGGCAGCGATCGTGATGCTTGAGCAACTCGTTCCGGCGGGGTCCACCGTCCTTGTCGTCGGCGGAGAGGGCCTGACGACGGTGGTCGAGGCCCACGGATTCCGGGTGACACGGTCGGCGGAGGATGCTCCGGCCGCCGTCGTCCAGGGTTTTCACCCGTCGGTGGCATGGACCGACCTGGCCGAGGCGGCCTTTGCCCTGCGTGCGGGCGGAGCCGAGATCCCGTGGGTGGCGACGAATACCGACTGGACCATTCCCCAGGCCCGCGGGACGGCGCCCGGAAACGGCACGCTGGTGTCCGCCGTTCACACAGCGGTGGGGCGCCTTCCGCTTGTCGCCGGAAAGCCGGAGCGGGCCATTTTCGACGCTGCTATCGAGCGCTTTGGTGCGCTTCCATCCTCTGGTTCTCGGTGACCGGCTAGACACCGACATCCTCGGAGCCAATCGCGCCGGCATCGCGTCGGCGCTGGTTCTCACCGGAATCGACGGCGCCAAGCAGGTGCTGGCGGTCGATGCCGAATCGCGCCCGACATTCCTATTGGGTGACCTTCGAGAACTGTTTGAGCCGTATCCCATGCCGGTAGAGGAACGCGACGGCCGCACCGGTGATCGCCTCTTCCGGTCGGGGGACGCGGTCGGTGCGGCTAGCGGGCCATGCGGTGACTCACGACGCGACGGATGGTCGAGCCATCGACGTCCTGCGCGCCGGCGACGGCTGCCGTGTGGGGCGCGGGGGTTCCGATTTACGCCCTCGACGTCGAGCCGGGACTATATTCGTAGCCCATGACTGACACCGATTCTGAGCAGACCCCGCAGGACGAGCGAGCGGGGAGCCGAATGCCCTGGTCAGCACGGCTGCGGGTGATCGAGGATCAGCCGCTCGAGACCCGCGCCGAGTCACTTGCGCAACTCCACGATGAGTTGCGCGCCATGCTCGAGGCGGGCGACGCCCCACCGCATGCCTGAGCAGGCATCCGCCGACGACACCAGCCGCCTGGACGCCGCTCTCGTTCGTCGGGGTCTGGCCCGGTCGCGCGCCGTCGCGGTCTCGCCATCGAGGAGGGCCGAGTCGCGGTCGATGGCCGTACGGCGTGAAGGCCATTCGCTGCGAGTCAGGCCGGATTCGGTGCTCACGGTCGACGGCGAGGACCGGTGGGTGAGTCGGTCGGCGGGCAAGCTCGACGCCGCGTTGGATACCTTCGCCATTTCGGTCGACGGATCGTCTCGCTCTCGATGTCGGGGCGTCGACTGGCGGATTCACTCAGGTGCTGCTCGATCGTGGCGCCCGAGCGGTGATCGCCCTCGATGTCGGTCACGGGCAGCTCGCGCCGTCGATCCGCGACGGACGAGCGGGTGCACGTGGTCGAGGGCGTGAATGCGCGGTCGCTCACGGCTGACCAGTTCGCCGCAGACATCCGGAATCGATGAAACGCCCGGATCTGGTCGTCGCCGACCTCTCGTTCATCTGCCTCGCCGCTGGTGCTGCCCGCGCTGGTCGAGACGGTCGGGCGTCGACGGCCGACTTCGTTCTGCTCGTGAAGCCGCAGTTCGAGGTCGGCCGGGGCGGCATCCGCGAGGGCGTGGTGCGGGACCGGCGCTGCGCGACACGAAGCGGTGTCGGCGTGCTGTGGGCAGCCTGGGATCTCGGGCTGCCGACGGCCGGAGTCGTCTCGTCCCCGGTCGTCGGCACCAACGGAAATCAGGAGTATCTGGTCTGGCTGTCGGCCAACGTCGGGGGCAATCCGACAGAATGGGGAGGGGCGATCGACGCCCTTCCGTGACGACGCCCGCGACTGCTCGAGGAGGTGCCGGAATGAGCCGAAGACCGAGTCCGCCGAGCGCCACCTGCTCGTCATCGCGCACACCGGACGCACCGACTCGCTCGAGGCCGGCATCCAGGTGTGCCGTCAGCTCATCGACGCGGGACTCACCCCGGTCGTCTCGCCCGACGATCATGCCGACCTGCATGGCGGCGGCTCCCGATCTCGACGCCGCTCGCCGTTCTCGGCGAGCGATGTGGCACCGACGAGCTCGAGCTCGTGATCGTGCTGGGCGGCGACGGCACCATCCTGCGCGCGGCGGAGATCGCCCGTGGCTGCGACGCCCCGCTGCTCGGCGTCAATCTCGGTCACGTCGGGTTCCTCGCCGAGGCAGAGCGCGACGATCTGCCGCCGACCGTCGCGCGCGCGCTCGCCCGCGACTACGAGGTCGAAGAGCGCATGACGCTCAGCGTGCGCGTCAAGATCGACGACGAGGTCGATCCACGAGACCTGGGCGCTCAACGAGGCGTCGGTCGAGAAGGCGTCGCGCGAACGCTCGCTCGAGGTCGTCATCGAGGTCGACGGCCGTCCGCTCTCGACCTTCGGCTGCGACGGCGTCGTCATGGCGACTCCGACCGGCTCGACCGCCTACTCGTTCTCCGCCGGCGGACCGGTCGTCTGGCCGAGCGTCGACGCCCTGCTCATGGTGCCGCTCTCTGCGCACGCCCTGTTCGCCCGCCCGCTCGTCGTCGGCCCGGACTCGTCGCTGGCCGTCGAACTGCTCGAGCGCTCGGTCGGCACCGGCGTGCTCTGGTGCGACGGCCGGCGCACCTTCGATCTGCCGCGCGGCGGCACGCGTCGTCGCGCGCCGCTCCCCGATCCCGGTGCGGCTCGCCCGGCTGCAACCCGCGCCCGTTCACCGACCGCCTGGTCAACAAGTTCCGGCTTCCCGTGGCCGGATGGCGTGGCCCGCGGCGATGCGAGCGGGGTCGGAGCGCCCGTGATCGAAGAGATCTCGATCCGCGACCTCGGCGTCATCGGCGAGGCGCGCCTGCCACTCGGACCCGGATTCACGGCGCTCACCGGCGAGACGGGCGCCGGCAAGACCATGGTCGTCACGGCGCTCGGCCTGCTCCTCGGCGAACGGGCCGATAGCGGGGCGATCCGCTCGGGCGCCGAGCAGACCGTGGTCGAAGGGCACTGGGAGGTACCGGACTCGGGCGCAGTCGCCGAACGCGTCCGCGACGCCGGGGGAGACCTCGACGCCGGTGCCGACGGGCGCGCGTCTCTCGTGCTCGGCCGCTCGGTGTCGAGCGAGGGGCGCAGTCGCGCCTCGGTCGGCGGCCGAGCCGCCCCGGTCGGAGTGCTGAGCGAGATCGGCCAGCAGCTGGTCGTCGTGCACGGGCAGTCGGACCAGATCCGCCTGCGCTCCGCCACGGCACAGCGCGACGCGCTCGATCGATTCGCCGGACCCGAGTTCGCCGTTCTCCTCGGCGACTACCAAGACGTCTTTCGCCGCTGGCAGACGAACCAGGGCGAACTGGATGTGCTGGTCGCCGAGCGCGATCGTCGCGCGCGGGAGGCCGAAGAGCTCCGGCAGGCGATGGACGAGATCGAGGCCGCCGCCCCGCGGCGCGGCGAGGATGCCGAGCTCGCCGAGCGTGCCGAGCGGCTGACGAACCTCGAAGATCTGCGAATCGCTGCCGTCGAGGCACAGGAGGCCGTGTCGTCGCAGCAGACCGACGGTCGCGATGCCGTCTCGCTCGATCGAGGCGGCCCGGCGGGCCGTCGAGCGGGTCGCCGAGCCACGACCCGGCGCTCGCTCCGATCGCCGAGTCGCTGGCGTCGGCGTCGTTCGCGCTCGCCGAGATCTCGGGCCAGCTCTCGAGCTATCTCGGCTCGCTCGACGCCGACTCCGGCCGCGAGCTCGAGACGCTGCAGGAGCGACGCTCCGATCTCGCCGCGCTCGCGCGCCGCTACGGCCCGACGCTCGACGACGTCGTCGACTATCTCGATTCCGGCAGCAGCCGGCTCGCTCGAGCTCGACAGCGACGCCGACCGTATCGAGGCGCTCGACCGCCGAGGTCGAGGCCGACCGACTCCGCGGTCGACCGAGCTCGCCGACCAGCTGAGCGCGCGTCGCCGCGACGCGGCCGCCCGGCTCGCCGAGGCCGTCAGCGCCGAGCTCGCCGCGCTCGCGATGCCCGACGCGCGCCTCACCATCGACGTCGCCGCCCGACGATCTCACGCTGACAGGCCGCGACCAGGTCGGCGATCCTGCTCCAGCCGCACGCGGGCGCCGAGCCGCGCCCGCTCGGCCGAGGGCGCGAGCGGCGGCGAGCTCTCGCGCGTCATGCTCGCCATCGAGGTCGTCCTCGCGGGCAGCGACCCCGTGCCGACGTTCGTCTTCGACGAGGTGGATGCCGGGGTCGGCGGCGCGAGCGCGACCGAGATCGGGCGACGGCTCGCCCGCCTCGCCGAGACGCGCCCAGGTCATCGTCGTCACGCACCTCGCCCAGGTCGCGGCCTTCTCGAACAACCACCTCGTGGTCGAGAAGGGCAGCGACGGCTCGGTCACCGCGAGCAGCGTGCGACTCGTCGCACGCCGAGGACCGTGCGCAGGAGATGGCGCGACTGCTGAGCGGTTCGCCCGATTCCGAGTCGGCGCTCGCCCACGCGCGGGAGCTGCTCGAGGCGGCGCACGGCCGCTGGGAACACTGCAACTCGCGCGGAGAATCCGTGCGGCGCGTCCCGGCGGAGACCCTGCCGAGTGCGATACGATGAAACCCCGTGGTGGTCAATCCGGGAACTGTCGTTACCAAGCACATCTTCGTCACCGGGGGAGTCGTCTCCTCCCTCGGTAAAGGCCTCACCGCCGCGAGTCTGGGCAATCTGCTCACCGCGCGCGGTCTGCGGGTCGTCATGCAGAAGCTCGACCCGTATCTGAACGTCGATCCGGGGACGATGAACCCGTTCCAGCACGGCGAGGTGTTCGTCACCGACGACGGCGCCGAGACCGACCTCGACATCGGCCACTACGAGCGATTCCTCGACATCAACCTCGACCAGGCCGCCAACGTCACCACCGGTCAGATCTACTCCGAGGTGATCCAGCGCGAACGCCGCGGCGAGTACCTCGGCGACACGGTGCAGGTCATCCCGCACATCACCGACGAGATCAAGCGCCGGATGCGGCTGCAGGCCCAGCCGCCGGCCGACGGCGGACCGGTCCCCGACGTGATCATCACCGAGATCGGCGGCACGGTCGGCGACATCGAGAGCCAGCCGTTCATCGAGTCGGCCCGGCAGGTGCGGCACGAGCTCGGCCGCACGAACGTGTTCTTCGTCCACGTCTCGCTCGTGCCGTACATGGGCGCGTCGGGGGAGCAGAAGACCAAGCCCACCCAGCACTCGGTCGCGGCGCTGCGATCCATCGGAATTCAGCCGGATGCGCTGGTGCTCCGCAGCGACCGCCTCGTCTCCGAGTCCAACAAGCGCAAGATCGCGCTCATGTGCGACGTCGACGAGCGCGCCGTCGTGAACGCGATCGACGTGCCGAGCATCTACGACATCCCGACCATGCTCAACGAGCAGGGCCTCGACGCGTACATCATCGAGCAGCTCGGCCTCGACCAGGCCCACGAGGTCGACTGGGAGGGCTGGCAGCAGCTGCTGCGCACCGTGCACGAGCCGGCGCACGAGGTCACGATCGCACTGGTCGGCAAGTACATCGACCTGCCCGACGCCTACCTCTCGGTGACCGAGGCGCTCAAGGCCGGCGGGTTCGCGCAGGAGACGAAGGTCGCCGTGCGCTGGGTTCCGTCCGACGAGTGCGAGACCCCCGAGGGCGCCGCGAAGCACCTGGCGGACGTCGACGGCGTCTGCGTGCCGGGTGGATTCGGCGTCCGCGGCATCGAGGGCAAGCTCGGCGCGCTGCAGTTCGCCCGCAACAACAGGATCCCCGTGCTCGGCCTGTGCCTCGGGCTGCAGTGCATGGTCATCGAGTACTCGCGCAACGTCGTCGGGCTGACCGGCGCGTCGTCGCGCGAGTTCGACCCCGACACCGAGTTCCCGGTGATCGCGACGATGGCCGAGCAGGTCGACATCATCGACCACGGCGACATGGGCGGCACGATGCGTCTCGGCCTGTACGAGGCAGCGCTCGAGCCCGGATCGATCGTCGCAGAGCTGTACGGCGCCGAAACGGTCAGCGAGCGCCACCGTCACCGCTACGAGGTCAACAACCACTACCGCGATCGCATCGCCGAGGCCGGCATGGTCTTCTCGGGCGTCTCGCCCGACCGCTCGCTCGTCGAGTTCGTCGAGCTGCCGCGCGAGACGCACCCGTTCTATGTCGGCACGCAGGCGCATCCCGAGTTGCGGTCGCGCCCGAACCGCCCGCATCCGCTGTTCCGCGGGCTGGTTGCGCGCCGCGCTCGAGCGTCAGCAGGCATCGCGGCTGTTCGAGGTCGCCGAGCCTGGCGAGCGCCCGGTCGAGCTGCATGACGCCGACGGCGTCGCGACGGCGCTGCCCGTCGACGGTGCGCCGTCCGACAAGGCGACCCAGCACGTCGAGGTCTGAGAATGACCGAGCCGCTGCGCGATGTGCGCGATCCGGCGAAGGTCCTGAAGCGCGAGACGGTCTTCGCGGGAATGGTCTGGGATGTCGCGCGCGAGACCGCGCGAGTTCGGCGGCGAGCACCATCACGCGTGAGTTCGTCGTCCACACCGGGTGCGGTCGCCGTGCTGGCGATCGACGACCAGGACCGGGTGCTGCTGATCAACCAGTACCGGCATCCGATCCGCAGCCGCGACTGGGAGATCCCGGCCGGTCTGCTCGACGTCGAGGGGGAGTCGCCGCTGCTCGCCGCGCAGCGCGAGCTGGCCGAGGAGGCCGACCTCGTCGCGGCGGAGTGGAGCGACCCGATCACCTTCCACACCTCGCCGGGCGGCAGCGACGAGGTCATCCACCTGTTCGAGGCGCGCGGACTGTCCGCGGCGGCCGAAGTGCACGACCGGACCGACGAGGAGGCCGAGATCGTGCTCCGCTGGGTGTCGCTCGACGAGGCGGTCGAGGCGGTGCTCGACGGGCGGCTGCAGCAACGCCATCCTGATCATCGCCCTGCTGGCGAGCCCGTGCCCGCCGCGGCTGAGCGGGCCGGGCCGAGCTCGAGCGGCAGCTCGACCGCTACCTGCGGCACGTCGCCATCGAGCGCGGCCGGTCGGTGAACACCGTCGCCGCATACAGCCGCGACCTGACGGGTCTGCTCGATGCGCTGGGCGGGACGGCGACCGTCGACGCACTCGAGCCCGGTCACGCTGGCCGGATACATCCGGGGACTGCGGGAACGTCCCGAGCCGCTCGCCGCATCCTCGATCGCGCGCACGATCTCGTCGGTCCGCGGCTTCACGCGATTCCTGGTCGACGAGGGCCTCCTCGCCACCGATCCGGCGGTCGACCTCGTCGCGCCGAAACAGCCGGCGCGCCTGCCGAAGGCACTCACGATCGAGCAGGTCGAGCAGCTGATCGCCGCGACCGACGGCGATGAGCCCTCCGACCTGCGCGACAGGGCCCTGGTCGAGTTGCTCTATGCGACCGGTGCACGTATCTCCGAGGCGGTCGCCCTCAACGTCGACGATCTGGTCGGCGAGGACGGCACCGCCGACGTGGTACGCCTGTTCGGCAAGGGCGGCAAGCAGCGCATCGTGCCGGTGGGCAGCTATGCGCGGTCCGCGCTCGATGCCTACCTGGTCCGTGCGCGTCCGGTGCTGTCCACGCGGGGCCGGTCGACGCCCGCGCTGTTCCTCGGAGTCCGCGGCTCGCGCCTCTCGCGGCAGAACGCCTGGCTGCTGCTCCGGTCGGTGGCCGAGCGCGCGAAACTCGACATCGAGCTGTCCCCGCACAGCATGCGGCACTCGTTCGCGACACATCTGCTGCAGGGCGGCGCCGACGTCCGCGTCGTGCAGGAGCTGCTCGGCCACGCCAGCGTCGCGACGACGCAGATCTACACCCGTGTCACGGCTGATGCCCTGCGCGACGTCTACGCGACATCCCACCCGCGGGCTCGCTGATCGAGTAACGCCGCGGTCTCCCAACCCTCAACCTGTGGTTGACGCGTGGCGCGGAGGCCGTTCGAGGTCGCCACGTACACTCGGGGTCATGTCAGTGCAGCGCGAGGATGTGACCGAGCTGCCGGGGCTCGAGACCCCCGTGCTCGGCCCGACCGGGCGTCCGCTGAGCGAGTTCGCGATGCCGCCGATCCTGAAATCACACGGCCCCGCACGCATCATCGCGCTCTGCAATCAGAAGGGCGGCGTCGGCAAGACGACGACGGCCATCAACCTCGGGGCGACCCTCGCGGAGTACGGACGAAAGGTGCTCGCGGTCGACTTCGATCCCGCAGGGCGCGCTCACCGCCGGGCTCGGTGTCCCGGCCCACGACGTGGTCACCATCTACGACCTGCTGCTCGGCACGACGAAGGATCCGCGCGAGGCGATCCGGCACACCGCGCAGACCGGGCTCGACGTGATGCCGGCGAACATCGACCTCTCGGCAGCCGAGGTGCACCTCGTGAACGAGGTCGCGCGCGAGCAGATCCTGGCGCGCGTTCTGCGCCCGGTCGCGGACGACTACGACGTCATCCTGATCGACTGCCAGCCGTCGCTCGGCCTCCTCACCGTCAACGCGCTGACCGCCGCGCACGGCGTGCTCATTCCACTCGAGCTCGAGTACTTCGCCCTGCGCGGTGTCGCGCTTCTGGTCGAGACGATCGAGAAGATACGCGACAGGCTGAATCCGGCGATCGAGCTGGACGGCATCCTGGCCACCATGTACGACCCGCGCACGCTCCACTCCCGTGAGGTGCTGGAGCGCGTCGTCGACGCATTCGGCGGCCAGGTGTTCGAGACCGTGATCGGCCGCACCGTCAAGTTCCCGGATGCGTCGGTCGCCGCCGCGCCGATCACCACCTTCGCCCCCGACCACTCTGCCGCGGACTCGTATCGCCAACTGGCCAGAGAGCTGATCGCTCGTGGCGCCGTCGCCTGACGGCGAGGGCATGGAGGGTGGTCTCGCGGTAGACACCGCGCCCCCGGAGCGCCCGGATTCCGTCTCACGCTCGCGAACTTCGACGGGCCGTTCGACCTGCTGGTGAATCTCATCGCCAAGCACGACCTCGACATCACCGAGATCGCGCTCAGCGTGGTCACGAACGAGTTCATCTCCTACCTGCACGACCTCGACTCCGACGAGGAGCTCGACCAGGCCAGCGAGTTCCTCGTGGTCGCGGCGACGCTGCTCGATCTCAAGGTCGCCGGCCTGCTGCCGCAGGGCGAGCTGGTCGATGCCGAGGACGTCGCTCTGCTCGAGGCGAGGGACCTGCTCTTCGCGCGGCTGCTCCAGTACCGCGCCTTCAAGGAGGCGGCGACCTGGGTCTCCGCCCACCTCGACACGGAGTCGACGCGCCACTATCGCTCGGTGCGACTCGAGGAGAAGTACCGCAGGCAGACGCCCGAGCTGGTCTGGACCGTGAGCCTGGACGACTTCGCCGCGCTCGCGCTTCTGGCTTTCGCGCCGCGCGAGATCCCGGTCGTGGGAATGGACCACCTGCACGCGCCGCTGGTCAGCATCCGGGAGCAGGCCGCCCATGTCGTGGCGATGCTGCACGGCGGCGGCCCGATGACGCTTCCGCGCCCTGATCGCCGGGGCGGAGGTGCGCGGCGTGATCGTCGCCCGCTTCCTCGCGGTGCTCGAGCTGTACCGCCATGGGGCGATCTCGTTCGAGCAGGTCGAACCGCTCGGGGAGCTGACCCTGCGCTGGACCGCCGGGCACTGGAACGACGACCAGCTCGCCAACCTAGGAGCCGACTATGACTGACGCGGAGACGACGGAGGCTGGTTTCGATACGCCGGCCGAGCCGGCCACTCGAACCACCGGTCATCGATGTCGAGCGGGCACTCGAGGCGATCCTGATGGTCGCCGACGAGCCGCAGAGCGTCGTGTCGCTCGCGACCGTGATCGGCGTGCCCGTTCCCGCGGTCCGTCAGTCGATCGAACGGCTCGTCGCCGACTACGGCGGCGCCGACGGCACCACGCGACGCGGTTTCGAGCTGCGCGAGGTCGGCGGGGGCTGGCGGCTTTACGTGCGGCCCGAGTACGACGACGTCGTGCGCGAGTTCGTGCTCACGCAGAATCCGACGAAGCTGTCGCAGGCGGCACTCGAGACGCTGTCGGTCATCGCGTACAAGCAGCCGATCTCCCGCGGCGCCATCGCCTCGATCCGCGCGGTGAACGTCGACTCGGTCGTGCGCACGCTGCTCGGGCGCGGTCTCATCACGGAGGCGTACACCGACAGCGAGACCGGTGCGATCCACTACGAGACCACCGACCTGCTGCTCACCCAGCTCGGCATCAACTCGATCGAAGAACTGCCCAAGATCTCGCCCCTGCTGTCGGACGGCATGGACGGCTTCGAGGACATCGTCGCCAGCCGATGAGCGAGGACGAAGATCTCGACAGGCTCGATCACCGAGGCACCGAGGGCGAGCGACTGCAGAAGGTGCTCGCTGCGGCCGGCGTCGCGTCCCGCCGGGTCAGCGAGCAGTACATCGTCGAGGGGCGCGTGACGGTCAACGGACAGGTCGTGACGGAACTCGGCCGGCGGGTCGATCCCGCGACCGATGAGGTCGCCGTCGACGGCTCCGCCGTACAGCTCGACCCCGGCAAGCGCTACGTCATGCTGAACAAGCCGACCGGCGTCGTCAGCTCGCTCAAGGACGAGAAGGGCCGCCCCGACCTTCAGGAGTTCACCGCCCCCTACGAGGAGCGACTCTTCAACGTGGGACGGCTCGACGCCGACACGAGCGGGCTGCTGCTGCTGACGAACGACGGCGACATCGCGCACGTGCTCGCGCACCCGTCGTTCGGCGTCACCAAGACCTACATCGCGACCGTCCGCGGCGTGGCGACCCCCGCCATCCTGCGCACACTCGAGCGGGGGATCGAGCTCGACGACGGCCCGATCGCCGCAGACCGTGCCCGGATCGTGGGCGAGTCGTCGAAGGACCGCACGATCGTCGAGATCACCCTGCACTCCGGACGGAACCGGATCGTCCGCCGGATGCTGGAGGCCGTCGGGCACCCGGTGCAGGAACTCGTCCGGCGGCAGTTCGGGCCGCTGCACCTGGGCACGCTCGGCCTCGGCCGTGCGCGCGACCTCACTAAGGTGGAACTCGGCCAATTGCTGACCATCGCCCGTGCCGGGCGTGACGCACCTGACATCGAGGATCGCCCCGAATGAACGACCGCCGACTCGCGGAGCAGGTGCGCATCGTCGGCAGCGGTCTCCTCGGGGCCAGCATCGGGCTGGGTCTGCGGGGTCACGGTGTCGACGTGATCGTCGAGGACGCGTCGCCGTCGGCCCGGAATCTCGCGATCGCATACGGGGCCGGTCGCGCGCCTGCGCCCGACGATGCCCCCGGACTCATCGTCGTGGCCGTCCCGCCGGACGTGACCGCGGATGTCGTGGCGGCCGAGCTCGAGCGCTTCCCGGATGCGCTGGTCACCGATGTCGCGAGCGTCAAGGTCGCGCCGCTCGACGACCTGCGATCCCGTGGTGCCGACCTCACCCGCTACCTCGGGACGCACCCGATGGCAGGGCGCGAACGCGGGGGAGCGGTTTCGGCGCGGGGCGACCTCTTCACCGGCCGGCCGTGGATCCTCGCCGGCCACGACGCCATCAGCTACCGTCGCGCCGCGCCGATCGAGCACATGATCCTGGATCTCGGAGCCGTCCCGATCGAGATGGACGCCCACGACCATGACCGGAGCGTCGCGCTGGTCTCCCACGCACCGCAGCTCGTCGCGTCGCTGCTCGCCGCCCGCCTGCGCGACGGCTCCGGCGCGGCGCTCGGACTCACCGGTCAGGGGCTCCGCGACACGACGCGCATCGCATCGAGCGACCCGGCGCTCTGGGTGCAGATCCTGGGCGCCAACGCGCCGGCGGTCGCCGACGTGCTGCGCCCCATGCGCGATGACCTGGATGCGGTGCTGGCAGCCCTGGGCGCGCCCGATGCACCGGCGTCGCGTCGAGTCCTCGCCGACGTGCTGGCGGCCGGCAACGACGGCGTCTCCCGCATCCCCGGCAAGCACGGACAGGACAAGCGGTACACCTCCCTCGTCGTGAAGATCGACGACAAGCCGGGGGAGCTCGCGCGGCTGCTCACCGAGATCGGCGAGGAGAAGGTCAATATGGAAGACCTGCGGCTCGAGCACTCGCCCGAGACGAAGGTCGGATTCGCCGAGATCTCCGTTCTTCCGCAGAAGGCGCACGCCCTGGCCGCGGCACTCGAGGCTCGCGGCTGGACGCTGATGGAGGCCGAGCGGTGAGCTGTCGTCGTCGTGGCCGTCGACGGGCCGGCCGGCAGCGGCAAGTCCAGCGTGAGCAAGGCCGCATCCCGTGCCCTGGGCTACGCCTATCTGGATACCGGGGCCGCCTACCGCGCTCTGACCTGGGTCGCGCTCGAGAACGGCGTCGACATCGACGACGCGGCCGAGGTGGTCGAGTTGCTCGACGACTTCCCGTACGCCACGGGACTCGGCGACGAGGGCACGATCGTGCGGGTCGGCGACATCGACATCACCGACGAGATCCGCGAACCCCGGGTCAGCGCGATCGTGAGCGACATCGCGCGCATCCCCGCAGTCCGCGAGGCCCTGAACAACGCGTTCCGCCGTCTGATCTCGCAGACCGAGTCACCCGGGATCGTGGTCGAAGGCCGGGACATCACGACGGTCGTCGCCCCCGATGCTCCCGTCCGCATCCTGTTGACCGCAGACGAAGAGGTTAGGATTGCCAGGCGCTCCGCCGAACTCGCGCCGGACGCCGCCTCAACGGCGGACCAGTTGCGCGAGCGAGACCGGCGGGATGCCCAGGTGGTCGACTTCATGACGGCGGCACCGGGTGTCACGACGATCGACTCGACCGACCTCGACTTCGCACAGACGGTGCAGGCGGTCGTCGACCTGGTGAAGCGCACCACCACAGACTGACGGGAACACCATGAACGAGCGGGAGCTCGCAGCCGACCACGGCGACGAGGCCGATGAGATCGGCGACGAGTTCGACCCGGCTCTGACCGAGCGACTCGAGGCTCTGGATGACGTAGAGGCCGAGCAGCGCGCAGCGAGTCTGCGCGCCGGGCTCTCCGATTACGACCTCGACGAGGAGGACCTCGGCCTGCTCGAGGCCGCAGCCGAGGGTCCCGAGGGCATCACCTACCTGCCGGCGCTCCCGGTGCTCGCGATCGTCGGCCGGCCGAACGTGGGCAAGTCGGCTCTGGTCAACCGCATCCTGGGTCGCCGCGAGGCCGTGGTGGAGGACACCCCCGGTGTGACCCGCGACCGGGTGACCTACAAGTCCGAGTGGCTGGGTCGCCGCTACACGGTGGTCGACACCGGCGGCTGGGAGCCCGACGCTCAGGGGATCGCCGCCTCGGTCGCCGCGCAGGCAGAGGTCGCCGTCGATCTCGCCGATGCGGTGCTGTTCGTCGTCGACATCAACGTGGGCGCCACGGCCACCGACGAGCACGTCGTGAAGATGCTGCGGGCGTCGAAGCGTCCCGTCATCCTGGTCGCGAACAAGGCCGACGATGCGATCCGGGATCCCCAGGCGGCGGAGCTGTGGAGCCTGGGCCTCGGTGAGCCCTGGCCGGTCTCCGCCCTGCACGGTCGCGGAGTCGCCGATCTGCTCGACCACGTCATGACGGTGCTGCCCAAGGTCTCGGCCGTTGCGAAGGACGAGATCGGCGGACCGCGTCGTGTCGCGATCATCGGTCGGCCGAACGTCGGCAAGAGCTCGCTGCTGAACAAGGCCGTGGGGGAGGAGCGCGTCGTCGTCAACGAGATCGCCGGCACGACCCGCGATCCGGTCGACGAGCAGGTCGAGCTGGCAGGCAAGGTCTGGACCTTCGTCGACACCGCCGGCATCCGCAAGCGCGTGCACCTGCAGCAGGGGGCCGACTTCTACGCCTCGCTGCGCACCAGCGCCGCGCTCGAGAAGGCGGAGGTCGCGGTCGTCGTCCTCGACGTCACCGAGCCGGTGTCGGTGCAGGATCTGCGGATCATCGACCTCGTGCTCGAGAGCGGCCGTGCTCTCGTGCTCGCCTACAACAAGTGGGACCTGCTGGACGACGAACGGCGTCGCTGGCTCGAGCGCGAGATCGAAGAGGACCTCGCGCACGTGACGTGGGCGCCGCGGGTGAACATCTCGGCGCGCACGGGGCGGCACCTGGAGAAGCTGGTCCCGGCCCTCGAGCTCGCCCTCGACAGCTGGGACACCCGCATCCCGACCGGCAAGCTCAACGCCTTGATCGCCGAGATCGCGGCGGAGCACCCGCACCCGGTGCGCGGCGGAAAGCAGCCCCGCATCCTGTTCGGAACGCAGGCGTCGACGCGCCCGCCGACGTTCGTGCTCTTCACGACCGGATTCCTCGACCCGCAGTACCGGCGATTCATCACCCGGCGCCTGCGCGAGGTCTACGGCTTCGAGGGCACGCCGATCGTGGTCAACATGAGGGTGCGCGAGAAGCGCAAGCGCTGACTCTGGCGCCCGGGCGCCGTCAGGTGGACACTGTGCACATGACAGCGATCCTCAATCCCTATCTGAACTTCCGCGGCGACGCGCGCGACGCGATCGAGTTCTACCAGTCGGTGTTCGGCGGCGATCTCGACATCATGACGTTCGCCGAGAACGGCGACCCGTATCCGGGCGAGGGCGACAAGATCATGCACTCGCAGATCGACACCTCGAGCGGATTCACGCTGATGGCATCCGATGTGACGTCGCCCACTCCTATGCGGCGGGCGAGAACAACTTCTCGGTGTCGCTGAGCGGTGCGAAGGGCGACGACGCGGAGCTGCGCGGTTACTGGGACAAGCTCGCCAAGGGTGCGAACGTGACACAGCCGCTCGAGACCGCTCCCTGGGGCGCGACATTCGGGATGCTGATCGACAAGTTCGGCATCATGTGGCTGGTCAACATCAGCGCCGAGGACTGAGCTACAGCACCTTGCGGAATGTGAGCTCGCCCGGATAGAACCCGTAGGGCGGGTAGGACTCGCACGGCTCGTAGCCGAGCGACGCATACAGGCTGATCGCTACCGCCTGCAGATTGCCGGTCTGCAGCGCCATCGTCTTGGCGCCGTTCGACCGCGCGTACTCCTCGAGCTCCTCCATCAGGGCGCGCGAGATGCCCTTTCCTCGATGGCTCTGCAGAACGAAGACACGCTTGACGTCCCACTCGGTCTCCGAGGCGACCGAGCGCCGCACCGCCGCCGTCGCGACCGGCACGCCGTCGTCGAGCGTGAGCAGCGTGGTCTCGATGACCGCAGGATCGATGGCGAGCGATCCGAGCGCCGCCTCGCGTTCGGGGCGGGGGAGCTTCGCGAGACGCGTGCGATACAGCGCACCCGTCTCAGCGGAGAGACCGGCGTGCAGTTCGGCGACGCGCGGGTCGGTCCATTCGACGGTCTCGGTCGTCAGCATCCCTCGACCGTACTCAGGCGCCAACGTACTGCGCCAGGTGCTCGCCGGTCAGCGTCTTCTTCTTCGCGGCAACGAGCTCGGCAGGCGTGCCCTCGAACACGATCGTGCCGCCGTCATGTCCCGCACCGGGACCTAGGTCGATGATCCAGTCGGCGTGCGCCATCACGGCCTGGTGGTGCTCGATGACGATGACCGTCTTGCCCGCGTCGACCAGCCGGTCGAGCAGGCGCAGCAGGTTCTCGACGTCGGCCAGGTGCAGGCCCGATGTCGGCTCGTCGAGTACGTAGATGCCGCCCTTGTCCGCCATGTGAATGGCGAGCTTGAGTCGCTGCCGCTCCCCGCCCGACAGCGTGGTGAGCGGCTGGCCGAGCGAGAGGTAGCCGAGACCGACGTCGGACATGCGTTCGAGGATCGCGTGCGCCTTCTTGTCGGCCGCGTCGCCGGCTGCGAAGTACTCCAGAGCCTCGTCGACCGACATCGCGAGCACGTCGGCGATGTTCTTGCCCGCGAGCGTGTACTCCAGCACCGAGGCCTGGAAGCGCTTGCCGCCGCAGACCTCGCAGACCGTCGCGACGCCGGCCATCATCGCAAGGTCGGTGTAGATCACGCCCGCTGCCGTTGCACGCCTGGCATGCGCCTTCGGAGTTCGCGCTGAACAGCGCGGGCTTCACTCCGTTCGCCTTGGCGAAGGCGGTGCGGATCGGGTCGAGCAGTCCCGTGTAGGTCGCTGGGTTCGAGCGCCGCGACCCCTTGATCGCGCCCTGATCGACCGAGACGACCCCGGCATCCCGAGGCATCGAGCCGTGGATGAGGGAGCTCTTGCCCGATCCCGCGACACCGGTGACGACAGTCATGACGCCGAGCGGCACGTCGACGTCGACGTTGCGCAGGTTGTGCTGCTTCGCGCCGCGGATCTCGAGCTTGCCGGTCGCGGTGCGCACGGCATCCTTCAGCTGGGCGCGATAGCTCAGGTGCTCGCCGGTGAGCGTCTTGCTCGCGCGAAGCCCCGGCACGTCGCCCTCGAACTGGATCTCGCCGCCGTGGATGCCGGCCCGCGGCCCGAGGTCGACGACGTGGTCGGCGATGGCGATGGTCTCGGGTTTGTGCTCGACGACGAGCACGGTGTTGCCCTTGTCGCGGAGGCGGAGCAGCAGCTCGTTCATGCGCTGGATGTCGTGCGGGTGCAGCCCGACCGTCGGCTCGTCGAAGACGTAGGTGACGTCGGTGAGGCTCGATCCGAGGTGCCGGATCATCTTGGTGCGCTGCGCCTCTCCGCCGGAGAGGGTCCCCGAGGTGCGGTCGAGCGACAGATAGCCGAGCCCGATGTCGACGAACGAGTCGAGCGTCAGCTGGAGGCCCTGGAGCAGGGGAGCGACCGACGGCTCGTCGAGGTCGCGGATCCAGTCGGCCAGGTCGCTGATCTGCATCGCGCAGGCGTCGGCGATGTTGATGCCCTTGATCTTCGACGACCGCGCCGCCGCGCTGAGCCGGGTGCCACCGCACTCGGGACAGGCAGTGAAGGTCACGGCCCGCTCGACGAAGGCCCGGATGTGCGGCTGCATCGCCTCGACGTCCTTGGAGAGGAACGACTTCTGGATGTTAAGGACCAGCCCTTGATATGTGAGATTCAAGCTGTCGACCTTGACCTTGGTCGGCTCCTTGTAGAGGAAGTCGTCGAGCTCCTTCTCGGTGAAATCCTTGATCGGCTTGTTCGGATCGAAGAACCCCGACGCGGAGTAGATGCGCACCCCCCAGCCGTCGGTCGTGTACCCGGGAATGGTCAGCGCGCCCTCGGCGATCGACTTGTTCTCGTCGTACAGCTGGGTGAGGTCGATGTCGCTCACCGCGCCCATGCCCTCGCAGCGCGGGCACATGCCACCCAGCGCCTCGAACGAGATCTCCTGCTTCTTCTTGCGGCCGTCGGCCTGCTCGACTTCGATCGCGCCACCGCCGACGACAGACGGGATGTTGAACGAGAACGCCCGCGACGACCCGATGTACGGCTTGCCGAGCCGGCTGAACAGCACCCGCAGCATCGCGTTGGCGTCGGTCACGGTGCCGACCGTCGAGCGGGAGTTGGCGCCCATCCGCTCCTGGTCGACCAGGATCGCCGTGGTCAGTCCGTCGAGCAGGTCGACATCCGGCCGGCTCTGGCTCGGCATGAATCCCTGAACGAACGCGCTGTAGGTCTCGTTGATGAGGCGTTGTGATTCGGCGGCGATCGTGCCGAACACGAGGCTCGATTTGCCCGATCCGGAGACCCCGGTGAAGACGGTCAGCCGTCGTTTCGGGATCTCGACGCTGACGTCTTTGAGGTTGTTCTCGCGGGCCCCCTGAACCCGGATGAGATCGTGGCTGTCGGCGGCGTGGCTGGCGTCAGTCGGCATGTCTCCGACCCTACCCAGAGCGGCGGACAGCCCCCGTCCTCATTCCTCGCCGAACAGCGTGCCGAACGCGACCGTCGACTAGAAGGCTGCGCTGAGAGTACGGCGAACACCGGTAAGCTTTCACTTCGGCGCCAGAACACCGGCGCAAGTCACGGGCTGTGGCGCAGCTTGGTAGCGCACCTGACTGGGGGTCAGGGGGTCGCAGGTTCAAATCCTGTCAGCCCGACTCGGCATTCAGGACGACGGCACGACGCTCAGAACGAGGCTCTCGCCGCTGCGCACAATCCGGAACATCGCCAGCACGGCTGCAATTGCGATGAGCACGCCCGCGAACTCGAAAAGCTCCTCGATCGTCATCACGATCTGGTAGGCGACATTCGCCCCGACGTCGCTCGACAGATCGCGGGTGTTGCTGAGGACTCCAGTCAATCCTTCGAGCACCGCCGCACCGAACAGATAGACCGCGCCGCCAACAATCAGCCAGCGTCGCAGCTTGCGATCGATTCGACGCGTGATCCAGACGAGTGCGAATCCCGCCGCGATTGCGACGGGAATGCCGATCAGCAGCCAGTCATAGGTCAGCGACGACGAAATCCCGAGCGCGCGGGAGACGCGAATGAAGTTCTCGTGAATCTGCGCCGTCTCGTCGAGCGAAAGAAGAAGCGATACGCCGGCGAGCACGAAGTAGACGCGGCCTTTCGAGCCGGTGCGCTCGAGGGTGATGCCGAGCACCGCGAAGCTGATGCCGAGAACGGCGATCATGAGTGCTGAGTACCAACTCCAGAGGTTGCCTTCGGCGTTGGGGTACGTCAACGACCGAAGCCCGTTGAGGATCGCATCGAGAGCACCAGGCAGTTCGATGTAACTCGTCACCAGCCGCATCGACGTGCCGAGCAGAGCGATCACGGCGGCCGAGATGGCGATGCCCATGACCAGGCGACGCCGAAACGCCGGCCAACCGGGAGTTGAACCGGTCTCACTCACGTCGTGAGTCTCGGTTTTGGTCATGTGAGAGTTCCGTTCACCGTGCGTTTACCTGCCGAACGTCACAACTGTATGGCACGACAGGCACGACGTGAGTCGGCCCGACGGGAGACGTGTGCTGCGTCGGAAAGGTCAGCCCGACAACGACCTATTCATGGGGGCGGCTGCGCGATCGGCGGAGGCCGAGCACGAGCAGGATGGCCCCGACGACACCGAGGACGATTCCGATGTAGAGCCATGTGCGGTCGCCCGTCATGACGCTTCCGGGGATCAGGTTCAGTCCCTGGCCCTAGGCCTGGCCGAGACGCCCGGAGACGGCGCTCAGGGACTTCACCGCGCGCTCCATCGAGCTACTCAGACCCCACTTCTCCGACAGCTGCTGGATGCCGGCCTCGGCTTCCGGCGAGAACTCGCGGATGCGTGCGTCGAACGCCGGCAATTTCAGGTCGCGCACCACGTTGACGACGGCGGGCGCGACCTCGAAGATACTCGGCCGCAGCCAGGATCTTGGCTCGCGGTCCTTTCGCCAGGTCAGACGCGTCATCTGCCGCAGCCGCGATGATCCCGTTCAGATCGCCATACGACGCGAGCATCGCGGCCGCACCCTTCTCGCCGATCCCGGCCACGCCGGGCAGGCCGTCCGACGCGTCCCCGCGCATCGCCGCGTAGTCGGCATACTGATCGGGTCGCACGCCGGTCTTGGCGATCAGCGCCGCATCCGTCAGCACCTCGAGGTTCGACATGCCCCGTCCGGTGTAGATCACGCGGACCCCGCGCGAGTCGTCGACGAGCTGGAAGAGATCGCGGTCACCGGTCACGACATCGACATCGATGTCGTTCGTCGAGGCGAGCGTGCCGATCACGTCGTCCGCCTCGTGGTGGTCGGCCCCGACGATCGGGATCCCGAGTGCCGTCAGCGCCTCGCGGATGATCGGCACCTGCGCCTCGAGGGGATCGGGGATGACCTCGACATCTGGGCCGACCACGACGACCTCGGCCACCCGGTGCGTCTTGTACGTCGGGATGAGGTCGACCCGCCACTGCGGACGCCAGTCGTCATCCCAGCACGCCACGAGCTCGGTCGGCTCGAACTCGGCTACCAGCCGGGCGATGATGTCGAGCAGTCCGCGGACCGCGTTGATCGGCATCCCGTTCGGCGCCTTCACGGTGTCGGGCACGCCGTAGAAGGCCCGAAAGTACAGGGCGGCGGTGTCGAGCAGCATGCGGCGGCCGGATGAATCGGTCATGGCGGAATCCTCGCATGTCCGGCACACTCGCCTCATGACCACCCCGGCCGGCCGCAGCGCAGCACCGTGAGCGCGCGCCTCGAGGAGCTCGATTTCCAGTCCACCCCGATGGGGGAGTTGACCCTTCGCCGCCGGCACGAGCCCGTGCTCGATGTCGACGTCTACGAGGTGAAGCTCGGTGACGAATACCTCATGTCGAGCCTGTTCACGGTTGCGGAGGAGGAGCTCGCGCGCCGCGGTCTCGGCGTCGTCGACGGCGACGACCTGAACGTGTTGGTGGGCGGCCTCGGCCTCGGCTACACGGCAGTGACGGCGCTGCACGATTCCCGCGTGACGTCACTCACCGTCGTCGACACCCTGCCTGCGGTCGTCGACTGGCACGAACGCAAGCTGCTTCCGGTCTCGGCCGAGTTGGTCGACGATCCTCGCACTCACCTGGTGCTCGACGACTTCTTCGCGTTGATGCGTGCGGAGCCGACGGCCGACAGCCCACGCTACGACGCGATCCTCGTCGACATCGACCACTCGCCGCGCCACCGCCTCGCCGACAGCCACGGCGACTTGTACTCGCTCGCGGGGCTGCGGTCCGCATCCCGTCACCTGCGACCGGGCGGCGCGTTCGCGCTCTGGTCGGATGACCCGCCGGACGACACGTTCCTCATCGATCTGTCCAGCGCGTTCGCATCGAGCGCCGCGCGCATCGTCGACTTCGACAACCCGCTCACCGGCGGCATCTCGTCCAACACCGTTTACGTCGCCACGACCTAACATGAGCAGCGTGCCCCACGAGAACAGCGCCGACGGGCTCCGGTACAAGGGCCTGCCTCTCGGCGGCTCGTGGCGACTCGACGACATCCCCGGCCTCGGGTGGAACCTCGCCCGCGGCGACACGGCGACACCGGTGGCGACGCTGTCGATGGATGCGGTGCGCGCCAATGCGGCGGCGATGCGCGACTGGTGCGCAGCCCACGAGGTGAGCCTGGCCCCGCACGCGAAGACCACCCTCTCCCCGGAGCTCATCGAGGTGCAGCGCGAGCACGACGTCTGGGGGATGACGGCGGCCCTGCCGCGCCAGGTCGAGCTGCTCTGGCAGCAGGGGATCTCGCGCGTGATCATGGCGAACGAGCTGACGGATGCCGCGGCGGTGCGGTGGCTCGGGTCGCGGATGGCAGACGACGCGGCCCTCGAGCTGTACCTGTACGCGGATTCGATGGCGAACGTGGCGATCCTGGAGTCGGCGATGGCCGAGGTGCCGGGGGAGCGTCCGCTCGACGTGCTCATCGAGCTCGGACACAACGGAGGCCGGAGTGGTGCCCGGTCGGTCGCGGAGGCGGTCACCGTCGCCGAGGCCGTCATCGCGTCGCCGCGCCTGCGCCTCGCGGGCATCGCGCTGTTCGAAGGAACCCTCGGTGCCACCCGTACCCCCGAGACCGTGGCACGGGTCGACGAGTTCCTCACCGAGCTCGGCGAACTGCTCCTCGCCCTCGCCGGACGATTCGAGATCGACGAGCCGATCGTGACGGCCGGAGGGAGTCATTTCTTCGACCGGGTCGTATCGATGCTTGCAACGCGGGCGCGGAAGGCGGGCACTCGGCTGGTGCTGCGCAGCGGCTGCTACCTCGTGCACGACCACGGCATCTACGGCCGCGGCACTCCGAGCGCGACGGGCGTGCGTGACGCGCCGACTTTCCGTGCCGCCCTGAATGTGTGGGCACGTGTCATCTCCTGCCCGGAGTCCGGACTCGCGTTGCTCGACGCCGGCCGGCGCGACGTGTCCTTCGATGCCGGCTTCCCGATCCCGCTCGAGCGGGTGCGCGGCGACGAGCGACTCGACCTCGAGCAGGCCGCGCGAATCGACGCGCTCGGCGACCAGCACGCGTTCCTGCGGTTCGAGAGGAATGTCGACATCGCACCCGGTGATCTCGTGCGCCTCGGCATCTCGCACCCGTGCACGACGTTCGACCGCTGGGACCTGATGCTGGTCGTCGACGACGATGACGCCGTGGTCGGCACCATCCGCACCGACTTCTAGGCCGGTCTTCCGGGTCAGTGCTCGGCGGGCTGCGCCTGCATCTTCTCGATGTACTCCTTGATCGTCGGCATGGCGACGAGCCGGTCGCGGAAGAAGGTGTTGATCAGGTTCACCACCTGGGTCTGGGCGGAATCCACCTCGGCCGACCGCGCCTCGCCCGAGTCCTGCACTCTCGAGCGTCTGACGAAGATGCAGAAGCGACTTCACCAGCTCGGCCTCCTGATCGCCGTCGAGCGTCTCGACGACCTGGAGCACCAGCGCGTCCGCCTGCGCCTGAACATCCGCGATCGGGATGCTGGAGCCCGGCTTGGTCGCGTTCTCGAGCGTCGAGATCAGGGACCACACCTGGTACAGGATCGTCGTCGGCTCGTCGAAGAGCTCGCGGACGAACGCCGCATCCATGTGCCGCCCCGACAGCCGGAACACGTTGTACATGCGCTTCGCGGCCTTGCCGTAGTTGAGGTGCTTGGTGAGGTACTTACGCACCTCCGCTTCGAGCCGGTCCACGTACTCGTCGAGGGCGTCCTCGGAGACGAACTTGGCCACCTTCGCGAAGGTGGGAATCGCGTCGGCGTCGAGGTAGACCTCCTGGAAGAAGGCGTCGAGGTACCCGTCGAGCGAGACGATCTCGCCGCTGGGCGCCTCCCAGGTGACATCGATCACGTTGCTGGCGTTCGACAGGCGCTTGCGCACGGGATCCGTGACGACCCAGTCGACCTTGCACCAGCCGGGATCGAGGGCGGCCTCGTCCCACCGCAGGACGGTCTGCGTGCCGTCCTCGGTATCCAGGATCTGCTCGCCCGACTCGATCTCGGGAGCCTTCCAGGTCACCGGACTTCCCTTGCTCACCGCCTGGCCGCGGACGAAGCCGTCTTCGGGGTAGCTTCCGAGCTTCGCTTCGAGGAACTGGAAGGTCGGACCCGCGAGGTGCGACAGCACGTGATCGCGCATCAGCCGCGCCATGATCTTGCAGGCCTCTTCGCGGGTCGGGGCCGGGATGTTGAGGCGCTGGAAGAAGTCGGCGTCGCCTGGGAAGCTCTGGATCTTCGATTGCGCGGCGGAGCCGGACAGCGCGAGCGCGCTCTCGCCGCCCTTGCCGGTCACCTCGACGATCGTGCCGATCTCACGGAATCGCTCGAGGTCACGGGGACTGAAGTCGAGCATCGACGTGCGGTGGCCGAACGTGCCGCTCTCTTTGTCGACGACGACACCGTCGCCTTCGGGTTTCGCGGCCATCGCCGACAGCCATTTCAGGCTCTCGGCCTCGTCGATCTCCACGCCGAGACGTTTCGCCGATTCGATGAGCTGGGCGAGTTCCGCCTCGTTGGACGTTGAATCGGGCATCGCAGGCTCCTCTGGTCGGGGCTACTCCGGGGCGTGCCGCGCGTCGACCTCTGCCTTGATGGACGTGAACAGCTTCGCCTGATCGCGCGCGTCTCCGAGTGCATTGTGCGACAGATGCACCCCTCCGAGATAGAGCGGGGAGAGAAAGCGCAAGCTCGTGCCCGCCCAGGTGCCGCCCGCCAGGCCGAGATAATAGGACTTGATGTCGAGGGCGGAGTGGCCGAACGGATTGCGCCCGAGGAAGCGCTGGAAGTAGTCGTCGACGAACATCCAGTCGAAGACGGCGTTGAATCCGACGAAGATCGGGGCCGTGCCGGCGGGCGCGACGTCGGCGACCCAGTCGGCGAAACTGCTGCATCCCCTCGGCCGGATCGACGCCTTCTGCCAGGAGCGTCTCCATCGACAGCCCGCTGACGGCGAGCGACGACTCGACGAACGCATCGCTGAGCGGCTTCAGCTCGATGTAGAAGCCCCGGTCGAGATCGTCGGCGACGCACGCGCCGATCGAGATCATCGAGTACTGGTTCGGGTTCGGCCCGGCGGTCTCGACATCGACGGAGATGTAGACCTCGGGCAGGATCTGGGGCGGCTTCGGCACGGGTTCATCCTCCCCCGAAGATCCTGCGGAATCGCGCAGGCGCTCAGTCCGGGTCGGCGGGGTCGAGCGGCTCGTGGTGGTCGCGGTTCACGATCCCGCGCTTCCAGTACCCGGTCGCGACGACCTGCTCGGCGGCGAGGCCGAGCTCGTGGCGGAGGTAGCGACGCAACGGGACGAGCATGGTCGCCTCTCCCGCCATGAAGACGAACGTGTCGTCGTCGATGGGTCCGAGGGATCGCAACGACTCCTCGAGCTGGCCGGGGCCGTCCTCTCGGAACAGCCATTCGGCATCCACCCGGTCGGCGCCGCCCTCGAAATAGCCCACGACGCTGTCGTCGGCGACGTCGAAGAGGGCCGTGACCGGAACGGAGACCGGCACGAGCCCGAGCCAGCGACGGGTGGCGGGCAGGGCGGTCTCGTCGGCGATGACGAGTAGCCGGCCGATGTCGGTGGGCGCGAGGCGCGACCCGCGTGGGCCACCGATGGCGAGCGACGATCCGACGGCGGCGCGCGACGCCCACGCCGAGGCCGGGCCTTCGTCGCCGTGCAGCACGAAGTCGATATCCAGGGTTGCCCCGCCATCGGCGTCCATGTGCACGCCGAGCGGGGTGAGGTCGCGCGAGAGGATCACGCCGGTGGTCGGGCGCTGGATGCCGTCGTCGCCGACACTGGGCGCGGTCAGTGCGCCGGTGTCCGGGTCGGGGAGGAAGACCTTCACGTGGTCGGTCGGGCCCAGGCTCGCGAAGCCGGTGAGTTCGGGCCCGGCGAGCGTGACGCGCACGATCGACGGAACGACCATGCGGACGGCCGCGACCTCGGCGCGGCGCACCGCGAGGGGGTGGCTGACGGATTCGCGCGAGAACGGCATCCCGATCACCCTAACCAGTAGAAATGTCCCATGAGGATCGCGTCCCCGGCCGACATCGATGCAGTGACCGAGACGATCGCACTCGCGTTCGCGAACGACCCGACCTGGGGCCCGGCGCTCGCGCGCGAGGACGGCTCGAAGTCCCATCACCTCGCGTACTGGCGGATCTTCGTCGAGGGCGCACTGCCCCACGGAGCGGTGTATCGCAGCGACGACGGCGCGGCCGTGGCGGTCTGGATCCCACCGGGAGAGGACGAGATGTCGGAGGATCAGGAGGCGGCGCTGCGTCTGGTTGTCACCGAGAACCTCGACCCCGACGCGCAGGAGGCGATGTTCGCGCTGTGGGACCGGTTCGATTCGAGCCATCCCCAGACCGAACCGCACGCCTATCTCAGCCTGCTGGCGACGCATCCGGATCACCGGGGGAGCGGGATCGCTCAGGCGCTGCTTCGCGAGAACCTCGCCGAGTTCGACGCGCAGGGCCTCCCGACGTATCTGGAGTCGACGAATCCGGCGAACGACCACCGGTACGAGCGGCTGGGCTTCGCGAAGATCGGCGCGTTCGCGGGCTCGGTCGAGGGGTCCGTGGTGTCGACGATGTGGCGTCCGGCGACCTAGCCCAGGGCCGGCGCGATGTCCTTCACGATCGCCGCGAGGATGCGCGCGTTGAAGTCGACGCCGAGCTGATTGGGCACGGTGACGAGCACCGTGTCTGCGTCGCGGACCGCCGCATCCTGCGCCAGTTCGGCCGCGATCTTGTCGGGCTCGCCGATGTAGCTGCGCCCGAATCGGGCGATGGTCTCGGCGTCGAGGTGACCGACCTGGTCTTTTGCATCGGCTTGTGCCCGCAGGCCGAAGTAGCGGCGGGTCTCGTCGTCGATGAGGGGCAGGATGCTGCGGCTGACCGAGACGCGCGGCTCGCGATCGTGCCCGGCCGCCTTCCACGCGTCACGGAACATGCCGATCTGCTCCGCTTGGAGCTCGTCGAACGGAACCCCGGTGTCCTCGGTCAGGAGCGTCGAGCTCATGAGGTTCATGCCCTGCTCGGCGGTCCACACGGCGGTCGCACGTGTGCCGGCCCCCCACCAGATCCGGTCGGAGAGGCCCGCTGACTGCGGCTGGATCGCGAGCCGGCCGGCCGCGCCCGTCTGCGGGTTCCCGCGCACGACGGGCGTGCCGGCGATCGCCATCCGGAACACCTCGGTGTGCGCCCGCGCCATATCGGCGTCGGTCTGGCCTTCGGCGGGGACGTGCCCGAACGCCGCGGCACCGTCGAGGGCAGGCTCGGGAGACCCGCGGCTGATGCCCAGTTGCAGGCGTCCGCCGCTGATGAGATCGGCGGCCGCGGCCTCCTCCGCCATGTACAGCGGGTTCTCGTACCGCATGTCGATCACGGCGGTGCCGAGCTCGATCGTCGAGGTGCGCGCGGCCATCGCCGCCAGCAGCGGGAACGGCGACGCCAGCTGCCGCGCGAAGTGGTGCACGCGAACGTAGGCGCCGGAGACCCCGACCTCCTCCGCGGCGACGGCGAGTTCGATCGACTGCAGCAGCGCGTCCTTGGCGGTGTGCACGAGCGATCCGGGCACATCTTGCCAATGACCGAACGACAGGAACCCGATGCGCTTCACGATGAAGCGAGCGTACCGAGCGACCCGGGTATTCCCGCCGCGCACGGCAAGATGGGCGGATGGCCCTCCCGCGCGTGTTCCGCCCGCCCGTCGCCTGGCTCAGCAGGACCCGCGTCTTCCGTGCTGTCGGACCCCGCATCATGCCGCCGTTCGAGCGTGCGATGGACCGGCTGACGCGCGGGCGGGTACAGGCGAGCGGCCTGCTGGTGCCGTCTCTGGTGCTCCACACGACGGGTGCGAAGACGGGCGAGCCCCGCGACTCGACGTTGATGTACTGCCCGGATGGGGACGACATGCTCGTCACGGGCAGCAACTTCGCGCGCGATGCCCACCCGGCCTGGACAGCGAACCTGCTGCAGCATCCGGATGCCGCGGTCAGCATCCACGGACGTCGCGTGCCGGTTCGCGCGACCCTCATTCCCGCGGAGCAACGCGAGAGGATCTGGACGCAGCTCGAGCAGAACTGGCCCGGTTATCGCGGCTACGAGCGCGCAGCGGGACGCGAGCTGCGAATCTTCCGCCTCACGCCGCGCCGCTAGAGCACGCGGTCGCCGTCCCCCTCGGTGTCGCCTCGCGTCGCAGCTTCGAGTGCGTCAGCCGCGCCGACGAGTGCGAGGTGCGAGAGCGCCTGCGGGGTGTTGCCCATCTGGCGCCCGCCGGCGACGTCGTACTCCTCGCTGAGCAGACCGACGTCGTTGCCGAGGGCGACGAGGCGATCAAGCAGCTCGGTCGCTTCCTCGATGCGGCCGGATTGGGCGTACTGATGCGCCAGCCAGAACGAGCAGGCCAGGAACGGGTGCTCGTCGCCCGGCAGCCCGTCGACATGGGTCTCGGTGAGATAGCGCATCAGCAGGCCGTCCCGCAGCAGGTCCTTCTCGATGGCCGCGACGGTGCCGAGCATGCGGGGGTCGGTCGGCTCGATGAATCCGATCTGGGCCAGCTGCAGCAGTGATGCATCGACCGCGGTCGTGCCGTAGTACTGCACGAAACTGTTGCGCTCGCCGTCGAAACCGTGCTCCTCGATCTCGGCCCGCAATGCATCGCGCCGCTCGATCCAGCGGTCGACGGGGCCCGTGAGTCCATGCTCCCGGACCGCGCGGATGCCGCATTCGAATGCTGCCCACAACATGGCGCGCGAGTGCGTGAAGTGCTGCAACTCCGACCGGATCTCCCAGATGCCGTGATCCTTGCGCTCCAGGTTCTTCTCGACGAAGTCGAGCAGCGCGAGCTGAAGGCTCCACGAGAACTTGTCGTCGGCGATCCCGATGGTGCGGCACTTCTCGAGCGCCAGCATGATCTCGCCGAAGACGTCGCCCTGGAACTGCAGGTACGCGGCATTTCCGACTCTCACGGGCTTCGCGCCGCGGTATCCGGGCAGTGTGGTCAGCTCGGATTCCGGCAGCCGGCGTTCGCCGCCGAGCCCGTACATGATCTGCACGTCGGCGGGATCGCCGGCGATCGCCCGGAGCAGCCACTGCCGCCACTCCTCGGCCTCCGATTCGAACCCGTGGTCCATGAGCGTCTCGAGGGTCAGGGCGGCATCGCGCAGCCAGACGTAGCGGTAGTCCCAGTTGCGCACGCCGCCCTCAGCCTCGGGCAGGCTCGTGGTCGCGGCGGCGACCACGCCGCCGGTGTCCTCATGCGTCAGGGCGCGCAGCACGAGCAGAGAACGCCGCACGGCGGCGGCGTACCGTCCCGTCCCGGCGATGCCGTCTGCCCACCCCTGCCACCACCGCAGCGTGTGCTTGATCTGCAGGTCGACCTCGAGGGGAGGCGGCGGGGATCGGTGCGCCGGGTACCAGGTGAGGACTGTGTCGACGGTCTCACCCTCCGCGACGTCGAACTCCGCGCGATGGGCCATGCCGTCGGCGTCCAGGTGCGGCCCGCGGACGACGATCGCGTCCGGGCCGGCCACCGCGAGGATCGCGTCGCCGTGTTCGCCGTCCGCGTTGTGCTCGGGGCTCTGCCGGATCCACGGGATCGCGTCGGCGTAGTCGAACCGGATGCGCAGCACGTTCTCCATCCGCACCGTTCCGCTGATTCCGCGCACCCGGCGCACGACGTCCGCGCGCCGGTCGCCGTGCGGCATCAGGTCGACGACCTCGACCTCGCCGGTCTCGGTGACCCACCGGCTGACGAGCACGAAGCTGTCGGGTTCGTAGGCGCGCGAGGTGCAGCGCTCAGCGCCGACCGGTGCGAGCGTCCAGTGACCGTGCTGCTTCTCACCGAGCAGAGCGCCGAACGTCGACGCCGAATCGAAGCGGGGAAGGCACAGCCAGTCGATGCTGCCGTCGGTCCCGACGAGCGCGCCGGTGTGACAGTCGCCGATGAGCGCGTAGTCCTCGATGGCCAGGGGCACGATCCGATCCTGTCTCAGTGCTCAGTCGTCGGCGAGCCGCAACACGGGCTCGACACCTGCGAGTTGAGGTTGCAGGCCGATGTCGATCAGGATGACGCGGCCGGCGAGCGAGCGGGCCGGCTCGAGCAGCAGCCCGGCCTTCAACGCTCCGAAGGTGACCGTCACGTCCGCGGGCAGCACGGCGGGATCCGGCACGCTGCCGTCATCGGGATCGATCCCGCTGGGCAGGTCGACGGCGACGACGACGGGAGAGCGTCTGCGCCCGAGGTGAGGGGAGCAGTGCGAGCACGAGCTCGCGCGCGCCTCCGCGAAGGGCTGGGTCGGCGGCCGCTCCCGTGCCGAGGATGCCGTCGACCAGGATCGCGGCATCCGCGACGAGTGCCGGCACGACGTCCCGCGGTACGTCGGTGGCCCCAGAAGCAGCGCGGTCGACCACGCGGCATCGTGCACGCGCGATCCGGTGGGGACGATGACCACCTCCGCGCCCTCCGCAGCGAGTGTCGCAGCGGCGTACAGCGCATCCCCGCCGTTGTCGCCGGAACCGACCAGTACGACGATCCGGCTCGCCGCGCTCAGATCCGGCGAGCAACGTGCGCGAGGACATCGGCGAGCCCGGCCGCAGCACGCGCCATCAGCGGCACCCCGGCATCCAGAAGCGGCTTCTCTGCAGCGCGTACCTGCGCCGCCGAGTACGCGACCGGCATGACGGCCTACCGCGCCGCCAGCAGGCGGGTGCGCTCCGGATGGCGGTCGAACCATTCGGCGACGTACCAGCAGGTGGGGGAGACGGGTCCGCGGCCGTTCTTCTCGACGTCGTCGATGGCGAAGGTCAGGAGCTGATCGGCGTAGCCACGGCCCCGGAACTGCGGCAGCGTGATGGTGTGGTTGAAGACCATGCCGGCCCCGTGGTCCAGGTACTGGGCGACGCTCACAAGCTCGCCGTCGACGTGCATCGTGTAGCGGTTCGCGTCGGGCTCGTGGAAGAACTGGATGGCCATCCCTCCAGGCTACGCGGAAGCCGAGTCGTGGTACGTCGCCTCGCCGCTACCAGCGATGCCTCGCCTCGGACGTAGGCTCGAGCTACATGGGAATCCGGGACATCGCTCTGACGACGATCGACGGTGAGCAGACCACGCTCGCCGACTACGCCGACCAGACGGTGCTCGTGGTCAACGTCGCCTCGCGCTGCGGCAACACTCCGCAGTACGAGCAGCTCGAGCAGCTCCAGAAGGAGTACGGCGACAAGGGGCTCACGGTGCTCGGCTTCCCGTGCAATCAGTTCATGGGTCAGGAGCCCGGAACAGCCGAGGAGATCAAGGAGTTCTGCTCCACGACCTACGGCGTCACCTTCCCGCTCATGGACAAGATCAAGGTCAACGGCCGCGACCGCCACCCGCTCTTCGCCGCGCTCACCAAGGTCGAGGACGACAGAGGGCCGGTCCGGAGACGTGCGCTGGAACTTCGAGAAGTTCGTCATCGCCCCCGACGGTTCGGTGCACCGGTTCTCGAACAAGACGCTGCCCGACGACCCGAAGGTGATCTCCGCCATCGAAGAGGCGATCGCCACCGCACCCCAGGCCGTCGACATCCACGACTGGCGCCGCGTAGCCTCCCCGCTACCATGTTCGCGTGTTCATCCTCGCGATCATCTGCACCCTCATCGGCATCGTCGCTCTCATCGTGGCGGCGTCCAACGCGAAGGCGCGCGTCGTCGCGGCGGGCGATACCCCGAACGGCAGCGCGTTCCGTCGCGGCACCAACGTGGTCATCTCGCGCGCCGCGCGCTGGACGGCCATCGGCGTGTTCTTCCTCGCTCTGGTGTTCTTGGCCCTCAGCTCGTTCTTCCGGCAGGACGTCGGCCAGGCCAACGTCCTCCGCGACTGGACCGGCGCCATCGTCGGGTACGAGACGGCAGCGGGCCTGCACGCCAAGGCCCCGTGGGTCGATGTCGTGACCTTCGACGTGCGCAACCAGCGCGCGGTCTTCGTCAGCGAGCAGGAGCCCGGGCAGGGCGACAACATCGGCGGCGCGCCCGACGGCCCGCAGATCACGGTCCAGGATGCCGAGGGCGTCACAGCGAACGTCGACATCGCGATCCGCTACAGCCTCGATCCCGACTCGGTCGTCGACATCTACAGCGCGTACTACAACGAGGAGAACCTGCGCACCCGCCTGATCTTCAACGACATCCGGTCGGTCGTGCGCTCGGTGCCCGGCCAGTTCACGACCATCGAGATGCTGACCGACCGCGACGCGGTGCAGCAGGACATCCTCGCCGCGCTCGAGGCACGATGGGTCGACGACGGCATCATCGTCGAGGACGTGGCGCTGCAGGAGATCCGCTACGGCGAGCAGGTCACCGCCGCGTACGCGGCCGCGCAGGAGGCTCAGATCAACATCGAGACCGAGCAGGCCAAGCTCGAGGCGATCAAGGTCTCGGCACAGCAGAAGATCGTCCAGGCGCAGGCCGAGGCCGACGCGAACGCGATCCTTGCCGCAAGCCTCACCCCGGCGATCCTGCAGCAGCGCTACCTCGACACCCTCAAGGAGCTCGCTGCCGCCGGGAACCTGGTGGTCGTGCCCGAAGGCTTCAACGGCCTCGTGAACGTCGGCAAGAGCCAGTAGCGGTGGTCGAGTAGCCGCGCAGCGGCGTATCGAGTCTCAGTCGCGCAGGAGGGCGAGCACCTCGGCGTCGGTGGTCTGCCGGAAATCTCGGTAGAACTGGCCGACGGCCCAGAGGTCTCGCACCTCCCGCACGGCGACGAAGTCGTCGGCGACCGGTCCGATCCGCGTCCGCCATTCGCTGGGGGCGACGGGGACGGCGAGCACGACGCGTGCGGCGCCCATGGCTCGGGCCACGCGGCAGGCCACGCCCGCGGTGGCCCCGGTGGCGACGCCGTCGTCCACGATCACGGCGGTGCGACCGGTGAGGTCGAGCGGTAGGCGCCCGGCGCGGAACACCTGCTCGCGCCGTACGAGCTCCGCGGTCTCGCGCTCCTCGATCCGGCCGACGGTCGCCTGGTCGGCGCCGGCCAGACCGATCACCCGCTCGTCGAGCACCCGTATGCCGCCGGGTCCGATGGCTCCCATCGCGACCTCCTCGTTCGACGGCGCTCCGAGCTTGCGCACGACGAGGACGTCGAGGGGCGCTTCGAGGGCCTCGGCGACCGGGCGCGCGACGGGTACGCCGCCGCGGGGGAGGCCCAGCACGATCGGCAGCACGTACGGGCCGCCGTCACGGACGACCCCTGCCAGGCGCCGTCCCGCGTCGTCGCGATCGGCGAACGGTCGCGTGCCGGGCATCAGTGACCTCGCAGCCGCTCGATGTCGCGGCGGTCGCGCTTCGTCGGCCGACCGGCGCCGGGGTCGCGTGCGGCAACGTAGACCCGCTCCTCACGAGGGAGCGGCGGCGGCGTCAGATCGTCGAAGGCGGGAGCGGCGAGGGTCGCGCTGACCCGCTTGGCGAGGATCGCCCGCACCTCGACGATGCGCTCGCCTCCCGTCGTGAGAACGCGAACCTCGTCGCCGATCTTCACGGTCTGCGCCGGCTTCGCGCGATCGCCGTTGATCCGCACGTGACCGGCCTTGCAGAGGGCAGTGGCGGCCGACCGCGTCTTGGCCAGGCGGATCGCCCAGATCCAGCTGTCGACGCGCCCCTCGGCCATATCGTCAACGGTAACGGCTCGGGTCGGGAACCATAGGCTGTCGGCATGGCACGCGCGCATCACGATCCGAGCGGCGCGCCGCCCACGAGGGCCCGAAGACGTCTGGGTCGACGGGCCGTCCGGCCGCTACTGGGGCAGCTACGGCGCCGCCGGGCTGCTGCTCGCTCATCCCGAAGCCGGGGTGCTGCTGCAGTTGCGGGTGGAGTGGAGCCACTTCGGCGGCACCTGGGGACTGCCCGGAGGCGCGCGCAAGGCGGGTGAGACGCCCGAGCAGGCCGCGATCCGCGAGGCCGACGAGGAGGCGAGCGTGCCTCCGGATGCCGTCGAGGTCCTGGCCACCCGGATCTTCGACGTCGGGTACTGGAGCTACACGACCGTGATCGCCAAGGCATCCCGGCTCTTCGAGCCCGCGATGGGCGACGCGGAGAGCTCGGACCTGCGCTGGGTGCCGTTCGGCGAGGTCGCGGGACTGCAACTGCATCCCGGCGTCGCGGCCGAATGGCCCGAGCTGCGGGCCTCGCTAACGGCTCTGGACGAGGAGCTCGCCGCTGCGATCATCGGCGGGTGACGCCGCTGTGCCGTCGGCGGCCGCCAACCCGGCCTTCCACGCGACGAGCGCACGGACGGTCTCGCTCTCGTCGTCGGCAAGCGCCTGCATGACGTCGGCGGGGACGTAGAAGTTCACCGCCACCCAGCCGCGCACCGCCTCCGACTCGTCATGCGAGAGTTCGCGCAGCAGGTCGCACGACGTGGTCTCGTTGCGGGCGAGGCAGGCGCGCACGCCCTCGTCGGGATCGCGCGCCAGGCGCTCGGCCAGGTCGAGCGGCGTGTGATAGCTCGACGCGACGCTCTCGCGGATCTTGGGGTTCGGGTGCTCGGCGAGCCGGCGCAGCCGCATGATCTTGCTCGCCGTCACCGGGGGAGCCGGGTGCAGCCGCGCGGCCTCCTCGGCGGTCAGCATGCTCGGAGCCATCGCCGCCAGCTGCGCGCGCTGCGCAGGCGTGTTGAACCGGATGCAGGACATCTCGTCAGGCTACGCCCGGCCGGGGTGAGCCTCCTGGGCGGGCACGCCGGGGGAACCACGGGATGATCGCCGACGTCGTCGCCTGGTACTCGGCGTACTCGGGGTACTTCGATCTCGTGATGCTCTCGGTGAAGATCGTCGAGCCGACGAACAGGGCGTGAGCAGGAAGGCGCCGAGCACCGTCCACTGCAGCAGGGAGCCGGCGGCGACCGCGCCGAACAGGAAGAGCACCCACCACTGCGCCTGCTCGAAGAAGAAGTTCGGATGCCGCGAGAGGCGGAAGAGGCCGGACTGCAGGAAGCGCGGACTCGGCTCGCGACCCGCCGCGACGTCCGCCGCCTTGCGCGTGTGGAACTCCCACTGCTGCTGATCGGCCATGGTCTCGCCGGCGAGCAGTGCCAGGAACACCACGGTGAGCAGCACGTCGAGCGGACCGAACGGGGTCTGGTTCTGATACGCCGTGTAGGCGGGCAGCGTGATCAGCACGAGGATCGCGTTCTGGTAGAGCACGATGAAGAGCAGGTTGAAGACCGCGAACTGCGCGCGGCTCATCCGGCCGCGGAGCACCGCCCAGCGGTAGTCCTCCATCCCGGAGTATCCGCCCTTGCGCGCGAAGTTGAAGGTCAGCCGGGCGCCCCAGAGCGTCACCAGGCCGGCCATCACATCCAGTCTCACGTCGGCGAGGCCCGCCGCGATCGCGAACACCCAGACGTAGGCGACCGGCACGATCGACCACAGCCGGTCGACCCAGGAGTTCTCTTTCGTGATCAGCGACGTGACGCAGCAGAACAGCGCAGACAGCGGCCGCGAGCAGCACGACGACGAGCAGGGGAGACATGCGGAGATGCTAGCGGAGGGCATGGACCCGGCCCGGGGCGCACGGCTAGACTCGGGCGACGAAGGAGGTCGGACTGGTGACGACGGTGAGCACGCGGATCGTGACGATCCCGAATCTGCTCAGCCTCTTCCGACTCCTCCTGATCCCCGTCTTCCTGGTCCTGCTGGTCATCGGCCACTACGTCTGGGCGCTCGTCGTGCTCGTCGTCTCGAGCGCGCACCGACTTCGTCGACGGCTACGTCGCGCGGCATTTCAACCAGGTGAGCCGCGTCGGCCAGCTGCTCGATCCGGCGGCCGACCGGCTGTTCATCTTCTCGACCTTGATCGGGCTGGCCTGGACGGGATTCATCCCGTGGTGGCTGGCCGGGGTGATCTTCGCGCGGGAGTTCCTGCTGCTGATCATCGGCGTGATCCTCGCCAATTACGGCTACGGACCGCTGCCGGTGCACCACCTCGGCAAGATGGGGACCTTCGCGCTGCTGACCGCGATGCCGCTGCTGGTCCTCGGCGCGGCATTCCCCGACATCGACTTCATCGCCAATCCCGTGGGCTGGGCGGCCGCACTGTGGGGCGTGTTCCTGTACTGGTGGGCGGGCGTCCTGTACGCGCTCGAAGCCGGCCGATTGATCCGGATTCCGAGGGACGCACCCGCCGCCGCATCCGATAGCCTGGACACCCTGAGGGAGGATGACGATGGTCGACGCCGGGGATGAGCCCGCCACCGATGATGCGAAACCCGGCGGGTTCGCTTCCGGAGATACGACGGCGCACTTCACCGACGAGTTCGTCGCCCAGCTCGCTGCGATGGAGGCGGGCATCTCGCCCGAGGAGCAGGAGTCGATCGCGGCGCTGCCGTCCGGGTCCGCCCTGCTGATCGTCCGTCGCGGCCCCAATGTCGGCGCCCGTTTCCTTCTCGACGCCGACCTCACGGTCGCGGGGCGGCATCCCGACGCCGACATCTTCCTCGACGACGTGACCGTCTCTCGTCGCCACGCGGAGTTCGTCCGCGTCGGCACCGCCTTCCAGGTGCGCGACCTCGGGTCGATGAACGGCACCTACTTCGACGGCGTCCGCATCGAGTCCGCCCTGCTGTCCGATGGCGCCGAGGTGCAGGTCGGCAAGTTCCGCCTCACGTTCTACGCATCGCGCTTCGATCTCGCTTCGCCAGAGTCGTTGATGGCGGGCGCGGCGTCTCCGGCACGGGTGCCGGGGCGTTCCTCACAGCTATCTGAGCATCGGACAGGTGCTCGCGCGACTCAGTCCCGAGTTCCCCGACCTCTCGCCGTCGAAGCTGCGCTTTCTCGAGGAGCGTCAGCTCGATCACCCCGTCGCGCACCGAGTCGGGCTATCGCAAGTTCTCGCCGCCGATCTCGAGCGGCTGCGCTTCGTGCTCTCGATGCAGCGCGACTACTACCTGCCGCTCAAGGTGATCCGCGGCTACCTCGACGACCTCGACGCCGGTCGCGAGCCGGTGCTGCCGGGTGGCGCGACGGTCGCCGCGCCGTCGATGCTCGCCGAGCGACCGTCGCCTGACGCGCGACGAGCTGATCAAGGAGGCCGGCGCGACGCCGATGCTCCTGAACGACGCGGTCAGCGCGTCGCTGATCGTCGCCGCCGATCATCTTCGGCGACGACACCCTCACCGTGCTGCGCGCGCTCGTCGAGCTGCAGCGCGTCGGGCATCGAGCCGCGGCACCTGCGCGGCTTCCGCGCGTCCGCCGAGCGCGAGCTCGGGCTCGATCGAGAGCGCGCTGATCCCGGTCGTCGCGTCGCAAGGACACGGCGAGCCGGGCGAAGGCGGGCGAGATGGCCCGCGAGATCGCCGGGCAGCTCGAGGTCGTGCGATCGAGCCTGATCCGTTCGGCGCGCTCGGTCGCACTCTGAGCGTGCTAGCGCGCGATCTCCGAGTACGCGACACGCCCGGATGTCGTTGGCGGTCGCGCACGCACACGGGTACCGTGAGAGCACACGAGGAGTTCGACCTTCAAGTTCAACTTGAGGGTTAGAGGTCCGTGCCTGTTGAGGAGAGTCGCATGAGCGATGTGCCGGTTGAACGGCGTGTGAATCGCAACGAGGAGTCTCGCTACGACCTCGGCCTGCTCTTCACCGACGGCATGCCCGACCTCGACGACACGTCGGGCTACCGCGGGGCCATCGCCGCGCGCGCCGCCGGCATCAGCTACCGCCAGCTCGACTACTGGGCTCGCACCGCAGCTCGTCGAGCCCACCGTCCGCGGCGCCGCCGGATCCGGGTCGCAGCGGCTCTACGGCTTCCGCGACATCCTCGTGCTCAAGCTCGTCAAGCGACTGCTCGACACCGGCATCTCGCTGCAGCAGATCCGCGTCGCCGTGAACCAGCTCCGCGAGTCGGGCATCAACGACCTCGCCCAGACGACGCTCATGTCCGACGGCGCGAGCGTGTACCTCTGCACCTCGGACGACGAGGTCGTCGACCTGGTCAGCCGCGGTCAGGGCGTGTTCGGGATCGCGGTCGGCAAGGTGCTGCGCGAGGTCGAGTCGTCGCTCGTCGAACTCGACGCCGTCGAGGCGGAGGACCCGTCCGACGAGCTCGCCGCGCGCCGCGCGACGCGCGCCAGCTAGCCCTTCGGCGGTCGAGTAGCCGCGACGCGGCGTATCGAGGCCCGCCGCGTCAGTTCGCGGGCTGCTGCTGCGGCGCCGGGAAGTCGAACCCCGGGATGCCGGGGATGCCGGGCTGCTGCTGCGGTTGTGCGGGATAGACCGGCTGCTGCGGGGCCGGATAGACCGGTTGCTGGGGCTGGGGCTGCGGCTGCTGGGGCTGCGGCTGCACCGGCTGCTGCTGCGGCGCTGTACACCGGCTGCTGCGGGTTCGTATACCGGCGCCTGCGGCTCCGCGAACATCGGCTCCTGCGGCTGCAGCGGCACGTGCGGCTGGGACAGGTCGAACCCGGGGTCGCCGGCCTCGAGCCGCGCGGTGCGCAGCACCCGGTCGAGCAGCTGGTCGAAGTTGCGCGCCATCTCCTGCGCGCTCTCGCCCGGCCAGATGTGCAGCGGCTTCGCGGCGCCCTGCGCCTGCTGCAGCGAGGTGCGCTCGGGCAGCTGCGGCGAGAGCACGAGCGGCCCGAACATGTCGCGCAGCTCCTTGATGCGGAACTGGTGCTCGAGCGACTGCACGCGGGCACGGTTGACGATGATGCCCGAGCGGCTGGAGACGCGGCGAGAGCCCGCGACGGATCTCCTCGATCGCGCGCAGGGCGCGGTCGGCGGCGGCGACCGAGAACAGGCCGGGCTCGGTGACGACGGCGACGCGGTCGGACGCCGCCCAGGCGGTGCGGGTCAGCGCGTTGAGCGACGGCGCGCAGTCGATGAGCACGAGCTCGTAATCTTTCTCGACGTGCGCGAGCGCCTCTTCGAGCTTCCAGATGTCGCGGATGCTGGGGTGCGGCCCGTCGAAGTTGATGGCCGACGGCGACCCGATCAGCACGTCGACGGTGCCGGGGCGACCCCTGCGTCCACCCGCTCGGGGCGATCGCCGAGCGGACGATCTTCTCCTTCGGAGAGGCGAGCACGTCGGCGACGTTGAGGTGTCCGGCGACGGCGATGTCCATGCCGGTCGAGACGTCGGACTGCGGGTCGAGGTCGACCACGAGCGTCGAGAGCCCTTGGCGAAGGCCGCGGAGGCGAGCCCGAGCGTGACCGTGGTCTTTCCCACGCCCCCCTTGAGGGAGCTCACGCTGAGCACATGCACGAATAGGGAGCCTACCGTCAGTAGTCTGAGAGAACCCAAACCACCGTCGGCACCTGTTCGGGCGTGTCCGACGTGCGCGGGAACGCCACCCCGATCCGACGAGAGGACCGCATGTTCCGCAAGATCCTGGTGGCCAACCGCGGCGAGATCGCGATCCGGGCCATGCGCGCCGCGTACGAGCTCGGCGCGCAGACGGTCGCGGTCTACCCGTACGAGGACCGCAACTCGCTGCACCGGCTGAAGGCCGACGAGGCGTACCAGATCGGCGAGGAGGGTCATCCCGGTCCGGGCGTACCTCGACGTCTCCGAGATCATCCGGGTCGCCAAGGAGAGCGGCGCCGACGCGATCTACCCCGGCTACGGGTTCCTCTCCGAGAACCCCGACCTGGCGCAGGCGGCGGCCGAGAACGGCATCACGTTCATCGGCCCGGGCAGCCACGTGCTCGAGATGGCCGGCAACAAGGTCACCGCGAAGGAGCACGCGATCGCGGCCGGGCGTTCCGGTGCTCAAGTCGACCCCGGCATCCAACGACATCGAGGCGCTGCTCGACGGGCGCCGACGAGATCGGCTTCCCGGTCTTCGCGAAGGCGGTCGCCGGCGGCGGCGGGCGCGGGATGCGGCGGGTCGACGCGAAGGAGGACCTGCGCGAGGCGCTCGAGGCCGCGATGCGCGAGGCCGACAGCGCGTTCGGCGACCCGACCATGTTCATCGAGCAGGCGGTCGTGCGCCCGCGTCACATCGAGGTGCAGATCCTCGCCGACGCGACGGGCGAGACGGTGCACCTGTTCGAGCGCGACTGCTCGGTGCAGCGCCGCCACCAGAAGGTCGTCGAGATCGCGCCGGCGCCGAACCTCGACGAGAAGATCCGGCAGGCGATGTACCGCGACGCGATCGCGTTCGCGAAGTCGATCGGCTACGTCAACGCCGGCACCGTCGAGTTCCTGCTCGACACCGCGGGGGAGCGCGCCGGCCAGCACGTCTTCATCGAGATGAACCCGCGCATCCAGGTCGAGCACACGGTGACCGAGGAGGTCACCGACGTCGACCTCGTGCAGTCGCAGATGCGCATCGCCGCGGGGGAGACCCTCGCCGAGCTCGGCCTGCAGCAGGAGGACCTGCACCTGCGCGGCGCGGCGCTGCAGTGCCGCATCACGACCGAGGACCCGGCGGCGGGCTTCCGGCCCGACACCGGCAAGATCACGACGTACCGCTCGCCGGGCGGCGCGGGCATCCGCCTCGACGGCGGCACGGTCGCCGCCGGCGCGCAGGTCAGCCCGCACTTCGACTCGATGCTCGTCAAGATGACCTGCCGCGGCCGCGACTTCGCCGCGGCGGTGATGCGTGCCCGGCGCGGACTCGCCGAGTTCCGCCTGCGCGGCGTCACCACCAACATCCCGTTCCTGCAGGCCGTGCTCGACGACCCGGACTTCGTCGCCGGCGACCTCAGCACCGCGTTCATCGAGGAGCGGCCGTGGCTGGTGCGCGGGCACCAGTCGAAGGACCGCGGCACCAAGATCCTCAACTGGCTCGCCGACGTGACGGTGAACCAGCCGAACGGCGACGGCGACGGGCGCGCTCGACCCCGCCGTCAAGCTGCCCGTCGTCGACCTCGAGACGCCCGGCGCCCGCCGGGTCGCGCCAGCGCCTGCTCGAGCTCGGCCCCGCCGGCTTCGCCGCCGCCCTGCGCGCGCAGACGCCGCTCGCGGTCACCGACACGACGTTCCGCGACGCCCACCAGTCGCTGCTCGCGACGCGCGTGCGCACCAAGGACCTCGTCGCCGTGCTGCCGCACGTCGCGCGGCTGACGCCCGGCCTGCTCAGCGTCGAGGCGTGGGGCGGCGCGACCTACGACGTCGCGCTCCGCTTCCTCGGCGAGGACCCGTGGGAGCGGCTCGCCGCGATGCGCGAGGCGCTGCCGAACATCGCGATCCAGATGCTGCTGCGCGGCCGCAACACGGTCGGCTACACGCCGTACCCGACCGCGGTCACGGACGCCTTCGTGCGCGAGGCCGCGGCGACCGGCGTCGACATCTTCCGCATCTTCGACGCGCTCAACGACGTCGACCAGCTGCGGCCCGCCGTCGAGGCGGTGCTCGCGACCGGCACCGCCGTCGCCGAGGTCGCGCTCTGCTACACCGGCGACCTGCTCGACCCGGCCGAGGACCTCTACACGCTCGACTACTACCTGCGGCTCGCCGACGAGATGGTCGACGGCGGGCGCCCACATCCTGGCGATCAAGGACATGGCGGGGCTGCTGCGCGCCGGCGCCGCCGAGAAGCTCGTCGCCGCCCTGCGCGAGCGCTTCGACCTGCCCGTGCACGTGCACACGCACGACACGGCAGGCGGCCAGCTCGCCACCCTGCTCGCCGCGAGCCGCGCCGGCGCCGACGCGGTCGACGTCGCCAGCGCCCCGATGGCCGGCACCACCAGCCAGCCGAGCCTGTCGGCGCTCGTCGCCGCGACCGCGCACACCGAGCGCGACACCGGCCTCACGCCTGCAGGCGGTCAGCGACCTCGAGCCGTACTGGGAGGCCGTGCGCAAGGTCTACAAGCCGTTCGAGTCCGGCCTTCCCGGGCCGACCGGACGCGTGTACCGGCACGAGATCCCGGGCGGCCAGCTGTCCAACCTGCGCCAGCAGGCGATCGCGCTCGGGCTCGGCGACCGCTTCGAGGTCATCGAGGACCTGTACGCGGCGGCCAGCGACATCCTGGGCCGGCCGCCGAAGGTGACGCCGTCGTCGAAGGTGGTCGGCGACCTCGCCCTCGCGCTCGCCGCGGCGGACGCCGACCCGGCCGACTTCGAGAAGAACCCGGACAAGTACGACATCCCCGATTCGGTGGTCGGCTTCATGGCGGGCGAGCTCGGCGATCTGCCGGGCGGCTGGCCGGAGCCGTTCCGCACCAAGGTGCTGAAGGGCCGCGACGTCAAGATCGGCGTCGAGGAGCTGACGCCGACGAGACGGCGCGCCCTCGCCGGCGACGCCCGCCGAGCGCCGCACGGCCCTCAACCGGCTGCTCTTCGCCGCGCCCGACGCAGGCGTTCGAGCAGGTGCGCGAGCAGTACGGCGACCTGTCGGTCGCTCGACACGCCCGACTACCTCTACGGCCTGCAGCCCGGGCGTCGAGCACTCGGTGACGATCGGCCCGGGCGTGAACCTGTTCGTCGGGCTCGAGGCGATCGGCGAGGCCGACGACAAGGGCATGCGCACCGTCATGACGACGCTCAACGGCCAGCTGCGCCCGGTGTTCGTGCGCGATCGCGGCATCACGGTCGAGAGCAAGGCGGCCGAGAAGGCGGATGCCGCCCAGGCCGGGCAGGTCGCGCGCGCCGTTCTCCGGCGTCGTCACGCTCAAGGTCGCCGAGGGCGACGCGGTCGAGGCCGGTCAGCAGGTCGCGTCGATCGAGGCGATGAAGATGGAGGCCGCGATCACGACCCCGGTCGGCGGCACGGTCGCGCGGCTCGCCATCCCGGTGACGCAGCAGGTCGATGCCGGGCGATCTGCTGGTCGTCGTCCAGTAGTCGCCCAGCCCATTCTCATAAACTGGTTGGTTGGCGCGCCCCCGCGCGTGAGTGAAAGGACCGGTCGCGTGAAGTTCACCGTCGATCTCCCTCCGGAGCAGCACGAGACTCCCGACGACGAAGCCATCGTCGCGATCGACGACGTGCGATCGCCCCCGGGAACGTGGATGTCGTCACGACGACCTCCATCGAGATCGTGCCGGAACTGGTCATCGCGGCCGCCGAAGCCGCCCAAGCGCGTGCGCTCGAAGCCGCGGCCGCCGACCAGCCGGAGGAGCCCGGCATCCCGCCGCTTCCCGTAGCCCGTCATCCCGCTTTCTCGCCGGGGCCGCAAGTACCACGACCCCTCGGAGGATTTCATGTACGAGCCCTACATCAAGCCCCGCGCCCGAAAGCCCGTCGCGCCGGAGGGGTTCTGGCCCGAGCTGGTCTACGGCGTCACGCTGACGCTGGTCAACCTCGGCGACTCGAAGCCGGTACGCGCCCGCAAGCACCTCGAGGCGCGCATCGCGAGCCCGGTCGAGGACGGCGCGCGGTTCGTCCCGGTCATCAGCCGCAAGGGCGGCGTCGGCGCCACGACCGTCACGACGCTGCTCGGCATGGCACTGGCCGACGTGCGCGACGACCGCGTGCTCGCCGTCGACGCGCACCCCGACCGCGGCACCCTCGCCGAGCGGGTGACCGATCCGTCGGAGTCGAGTGTCCGGGATGTGGTGGAGCTGGCACGCACGATCCAGTCGGCCGACGACATGGCCGGCCTCGTCGCCCACGATCGGACCGGTCTCGACGTGCTGGCCTCGGACATCGACCCCGAGCAATCACGACCCTTCGACGGCGACGCCTACAACGTCGTCGCCGATGTCGCCGGGCGGTTCTACTCGGTCGTGCTGACCGACGGGGCGAGCGGCGTGCTCGAGCCGGTCATGCAGGCCGCGCTCCGCCGCGCCGACGGGCTCGTCATCGTCTCGGGCGGCAGCGCCGAGGAGGCGCGCCTGGCCTCGGAGATCGTCGACTGGCTCGAGGCGAACGACCTCGCCGACCTCGCGGCGGACGCGATCGTCGCGATCAACACGGCGACGCCCGGCACGGTCTTCGACGACGCTGGCCCAGATCGAGGCGCACTTCCACGCGCGGGTGCGCGACGTGGTGCGCATCCCGTACGACGAGGAGCTCGTCGCGGGCACCCCCGTGCGATTCGGAGCTCTGCGCCCGTTCACCCGCGACTCGGCTCGCGACCTCGCGGCGCTCGTCATGGACGGCGTCACACGGGCGGACGACGAGCCCGGCGACGAGCTCGAGCCCGCCCGGGACCACGCCGCATGACCGAGCGGCAGATCCGGCTCTTCGGCGACCCGGTGCTCCGTTCCGAGTCCGACCCGGTGACCGCCGGCCCCGGCGACCCGCGGATCGCGTCGCTCGTCGAGGATCTCGTCGACACCGTGACGCCCGCCGGCCGCGCCGGTGTCGCCGCACCGCAGATCGGCGTGGCGCTGCGGGCGTTCAGCTACAACGTCGACGACGAGATCGGCTACGTGATCAATCCCGTGCTCGAGGTCGAGGGCGAGCCCGAGCTCGTCGAGGAGGGCTGCCTCTCGGTGCCCGGGTTCTACTTCCCGCGACTGCGCTACCCGCGCGCGCGGGTCACCGGCGTCGACGTCGACGGCAACCCGGTCACGGTCGAGGGCGACGGCCTGATGGCGCAGGCGCTGCAGCACGAGACCGACCACCTCGACGGCAAGCTCTACATCGAGGGACTCGAGCCCGACATCAAGCGCGAGGCGATGCGGGAGATCCGCCAGGCGGACTGGTTCCGCGCCTAGCGGATCTCCCCGCTGAACCTGGGTTCAGTGGACGAGGGACTGGCCCTGCGTGGGGGCGTCCGCGTACATCCCCTCGATCTCGCTGGCGAAGTCCTTCAGGATGGGGCCGCGCTTGATGCTCATCTTCGGCGTCAGGTGACCGCTCGCCTCGGTGAACTCGGTCGGCAGGATCACGAACTTGCGGATCGACTCGGCGCGCGACACGCGGGCGTTCGCGGCATCGACGGCCCGCTGCACCTCGGCGAGCACCTTCGGGTTCTTGACCGCCTCGTCGAGCGACATGTCGCCGGCCTCGCCGTTGTTGTTCAGCCAGACCGGCAGCATCTCGGAGTCGAGCGTGATCAGCGCCGCGATGAACGGCTTCTGGTCGCCGCAGACGACGACCTGGCCGACGATCGGGTTCGCGCGGATCGGGTCCTCGAGCGCGGCCGGGGCGACGTTCTTGCCGCCGGCGGTGACGATGATCTCCTTCTTGCGGCCGGTGATCGTCAGGTAGCCCTCGTCGTCGAGCGCGCCGATGTCGCCGGTCTTGAACCACTCGCCTTCGAAGACCTCCGCGGTCTCCTTCGGCTTGTTCCAGTAGCCGTCGAACACGTTGACGCCCTTGACCCAGATCTCGCCGTCGTCGGCGATCTTGAGGCCGACGCCGGGATGCGCCGGACCCGTCGTGCCGATCTTGAAGCGCGTCGGTCAGGTTGACCGTCGCCGGCGCCGTCGTCTCGGTGAGGCCGTAGCCCTCGAGGATCATGACGTTCATGCTGCGGAAGAAGTGGCCGAGGCGCGTGCTGAGCGGCGCCGATCCCGACACCGCGTAGCGGACGTTGCCGCCCATGGCCGCCTTGAGCTTGCTGAGCACGAGCCGGTCGAAGAGCGCGAACTGGAGCTTGAGCCCGAGCGGCACGTGCCCGGCGTCGAGCGCCTTCGAGTGCGCGACGGCGACATCGGCGGCCCGGCGGAAGATCTTGCCCTTGCCGCCGGCCTCGGCCTTCTGCTCGGCCGAGTTGTAGACCTTCTCGAACACGCGCGGCACCGCGAGCAGGAACGTCGGCTTGAAGCTGCCGAGCGAGGGCAGCAGCTGCTTGGTGTCGGCCTGGTGGCCGACCTTCACGCCGCCGTGCACCGAGAGCACCGAGATGAAGCGCGCGAACACGTGCGCGGTCGTGATGAAGAGCAGCGTCGTCGACTTCGGGTTGACGACCTCGCTCATCGCGACCGCGGCGTTGCGGCAGGTCTCGACGAAGTTGGAGTGGGTCAGGATGCAGCCCTTGGGCACGCCCGTCGAGCCCGACGTGTAGATGAGGGTCGCGAGATCCTTGCCGACGGCCGCGGAGCGGCGCTTCTCGACGTCGGCGTCGGTGATCTTGGCGCCGTCGCGACGAGCTTCTCGATGTCGCCGTTGCCCATCTGCCAGACGTTCTTGACCTGCGGCACGTCGCTGGCGATCTCGTCGAAGCGGGTGAAGTGCTCGGCGGTCTCGACGATGATCGCGGTCGCGCCGGAGTCGGTGAGGATGTACTGGATCTGCGACGGCGCGGAGGTCTCGTAGATCGGCACCAGCACGGCGCCCGCGAACCAGGTCGCGAAGTCGATCAGCGTCCACTCGTAGCGGGTCTTGCACATGAAGCCGATCTTCTCGCCGGGCTTGATGCCGGCGGCGATGAGGCCCTTCGCGAGCGCGACGACCTGCGCGTGGAACTCGCGGGTCGTGACGTCGGTCCAGCCACCGTCGGCGGTGGGGAGGGCGAACAGCGCGCCGTCGGGAGTCTGCGGCGAGGCGCTCCACCAGCAGGTCGGTGACGTTGGCCTTCGGGTCGGCCTCGACGACGGCAGGGGTGAAGTACTCGTTCACGGCAGCTCCTTTGATACGCGTGGGCGGGTGTCCTCAACTGTAACCGGTTCGCCGCGAGCCGTAGACTTCGAACCCGTGCATGCCATCGGGATCGACATCGGCGGAACCAAGATCGCGGGCGCCCTCGTCAGCGAGGCGGGGGAGATCCTCCGTCTCGAGAAGCGTTCGACGCCGGCGGGCGATCCGGTTGCCATCGTCGACCTCGTCGTCGACCTGATCCAGGACGCTGCGCGAGGGCGAGGACGTCGCGGCCGCCGGGGTCGCCGCCGCCGGCTTCATCGACAACACCCAGTCGATCGTCTACTACGCCCCCAACATCAACTGGCGCAGCGAGCCGTTCCGGCAGCACCTCTCCGAGCTGCTGCCCGGGCATCGACATCACGATCGACAACGACGCGAACGCGGCCGGCTGGGCGGAGTACCGCTTCGGCGCCGGCCGCGGCGCGACCGACATGACCCTGCTCACCATCGGCACCGGCGTCGGCGGCGCCGTCGTCACCGACGGCCGCCTGCTCCGCGGCGGGTTCGGCGCGGCCGGCGAGATCGGCCACCTGCGCGTCGTCCCCGACGGTCTGCCGTGCGGCTGCGGTGCCCGCGGCTGCATCGAGCAGTACGGCTCCGGCCGCGCACTGCTGCGCATGGCGAACGAGATCGCGGATGCCGGCGGCATCGGCCACGAACCTCGCCGAGGCGCGCGCCGCGAACGACGGTGTGCTCGACGGGCCATGCGGTCGCCGCGCTCATCGAGGACCACGATCCGGGCGCCTTGCCGCCCTGCGGCAACTCGGCGTCTGGCTCGGCCAGGCGTGCGCATCCATCGGCGCCGTGCTCGATCCGCAGCTCTTCGTGTTCGGCGGCGGTGTCGCCGTCGCGGGGGAGCTGCTGCTCGAGCCGATCCGCGAGGCGTACCTCGCGCACCTGCCGGCGCGCGGCTTCCACCCGGAGCCCGAGTTCGTGACCGCCGAGCTGGTGAACGACGCCGGCGTCGTCGGCGCCGCCGACCTCGCCCGCGTGCATCTGGCGGGTAGCGCGTCGATCACGGTTCGCTAGGCTGGAGCTGCCCTCGGAGGTCACGCGCTTGTTCTACTGGTTTCTGAAGAACCTGGTCATCGGGCCGTTCGCGTTCTCGGTGTTCCGGCCGTGGGTGCGCGGCCGCGAGAACGTGCCCGAGAAGGGCGCCGTCATCTACGCGAGCAACCACCTCTCGTTCATCGACTCGGTGTTCCTGCCGATCGTCGTCGACCGGCCGATCAGCTTCCTCGCCAAGAGCGACTACTTCACCGGCAAGGGCTTCATCGGGCGCGATCATGCGCTGGTTCTTCCTCGCCATCCACCAGCTGCCGATCGACCGCTCGGGCGGCAAGGCGTCCGAGGCGTCGCTGAACTCGGGTCTCGAGCACCTCGCCAACGGCGGCCAGCTCGGCATCTACCCCGAGGGCACCCGCAGCCCCGACGGCCGGCTGTACCGCGGCCGCACCGGCGTCGCGCGCATGATCCTCGAGGCGGGCGTGCCGGTCATCCCGGTCGCGATGATCGACACCGAGAAGGTCATGCCGTCGGGCACGAAGATCCCGAAGGTGCGCCGCGTCGGCGTCGTCTTCGGCGAGCCGCTCGACTTCTCGCGCTTCGACGGCATGGAGGGCGACCGCTTCGTGCTGCGCTCGATCACCGACGAGATCATGTACGAGCTGTCGCGGCTCAGCGGCCAGGAGTACGTCGACGTGTACGCCTCGTCGATCAAGCGGCGAGAAGCCGGCGAAGAAGCGCCGCGCGCGCAGCCAAGCGGCCGGCGCCGCGCGCGTCAGCAGCCGTCTGAACGCGCCGATAGGCTGACAGGCTGGGGCGATCGCCCCATTCCCGCGCAGCAGCCAGAGGACTTTCCCGTGGTAGACCCGTCAGAGACCGTCGTGCAGGCAGATCCCGTCCGTGATCGCCGGTCTCGACTATTGGCGCGAGCTGCCGATCAAGCAGCAGCCGGTCTGGCCGGATGCCGAGGCCGTCGCCGCCGCGTCGGCGGAGATCGCGACGCTGCCGCCGCTGGTCTTCGCCGGTGAGGTCGACATCCTGCGCGAGCGTCTGGCACGGGCCGCGCGCGGCGAGTCGTTCCTGCTGCAGGGCGGCGACTGCGCCGAGACGTTCGCCGGCGCGACCGCCGACCAGATCCGCAACCGGGTGAAGACGCTGCTGCAGATGGCGGTCGTGCTCACCTACGGCGCGTCGATGCCGGTCGTCAAGATGGGCCGGATGGCGGGGCAGTTCGCGAAGCCGCGCTCGAGCGAGTCCGAGACCCGCGGCGATCTGACGCTTCCGGCGTACCGCGGCGACATCGTCAACGGCTACGACTTCACGCCCGAGTCGCGGGCCGCCGACCCGCGACGGCTCGTGCAGGGGTACCACACCGCCGCATCCACTCTGAATCTGATCCGCGCGTTCACGCAGGGTGGCTTCGCCGACCTGCGCCAGGTGCACAGCTGGAACCAGGGCTTCGCGTCGCAACCCGCGAACCAGCGGTACGAGGGCCTCGCCCGCGAGATCGACCGCGCCGTCAAGTTCATGGAGGCGGCGGGCGCCGACTTCGACGAGCTGAAGCGCGTCGAGTTCTACACCGCCACGAGGGCCTGCTGATGGACTACGAGCGCCCGATGACCCGCATCGACTCGCGCAACGGCACGCCGGTCAACACGAGCGCGCACTTCCTCTGGATCGGGGAGCGCACCCGCGATCTCGACGGCGCGCACGTCGACTACTTCTCGCGCATCCGCAACCCGATCGGCGTGAAGCTCGGGCCCGTCGACGACCGCCGACGACATGGAGCGGCTGATCGACAAGCTCGACCCCGACCGCGAGCCGGGCCGCCTGACCTTCATCACGCGCATGGGCGCCGGCAAGGTGCGCGACGCGCTGCCGCCGCTGCTCGAGGCGATCAAGGGCTTCGACGCGACGCCGCTCTGGGTGACCGACCCGATGCACGGCAACGGGCTGACGACGCCGACCGGCTACAAGACCCGCCGCTTCGACGACGTCGTCGACGAGGTGAAGGGCTTCTTCGAGGCGCACCGCGCGGCGGGGACGCACCCCGGCGGCATCCACATCGAGCTCACCGGCGACGACGTCACCGAGTGCCTCGGCGGCTCGGAGCAGATCGACGAGGCGACCCTCGCGACCAAGTACGAGTCGCTGTGCGATCCGCGCCTGAACCACATGCAGTCGCTCGAGCTCGCGTTCCTCGTGGCCGAGGAGCTGCGCGCGCAGCGCGCTAGGACGGCGTCAGTCGCGCAGCTCGGTGAACTTCACCTTGATCGTGTCGCCGCGGTGGATGGTCGGTGCCCGCCTCGGGGTCGGTCGACTTGACGGTCACGAGGCTCGGGCGCGAGGTCGGCGCCCTGGTTGTAGTCGTACTTGATCCCGAGCTCGTCGAGCTTCGCCTTCGCGTCGCGCCCACGTCCAGCCCGATGATGTCGGGGACGTCGACGGGCGCCGGCCCGCGCGAGATCTGCAGCAGCACGGTGTCGCCCGGATGCAGCACCTGACCCTCGTCGAGCTCGATCTCGATGACCGTCGCCCTCGGCGATCGTGTCGCTGTACTCCTCGCTGCCCGGCGACGCGCGTCAGGTCGACCGCCGCCGAGGATCGCCGATCGCGTCGTCGAGGTCTAGCCCGGCGACGTCGGGCACCGCGCCCGCCGAGACGACGAGGGTCAGCTCCTGCAGCTCGCCGTAGGTCTCGGTCGCCAGGATGCTGCGTCGTCGCCGTCGGCGCCGAGCACGTCGATCGACGGTGTCCTTCGGCGACGTCGGCGTCGAACTGCACGATCGGTGTCGGCGAGGGTCCACGGTGCGGCCTCGATCGCGGCCTCGGCGTCGGCGAGCGGCATGCCCTGGCGATGACTGCGCGAACGGGATCGGCTTCGGGCCGGTCGAGATCAGCAGCTGCACGGTCGTCGCCCTTGGCGACCGGCTGCGCCGATCGCCGGATCGGTCTGAGCGACCGCGCCGACCGGGACGGTGGGGGAGTCGATCGCTGCCGACTGCGGTCACTGACACGTGAAGCCGAGCTCGACGAGGATCGCCTCGCCTCGGCCGGGGTCTTGCCCTCGATCGACTGCGGGGATCGGTGACCTGCGAGCCCGGTCCGGCGCCGAAGTACCAGCCGGTCGCCGCCGGCGAGCAGCAGCGAGGACGCATGACCAGGATGAGCAGCCAGACCCCGCGGCCGCGGCGCTTCTGCGAGGCGACGGCGAGTGCGGCGGTCGAGTCGGGCACCGCGGCCGCCGCGGCGGCGCGGGCGGTCGCCGCGCGAGCCGAGGATCTGCGTCTCGGCCTCGGAGCCGCGGAGCGACGGCGTGCGCACGGCGTCGCCGACGGCAGGACGACGGTGCGCTGGGCGCCGGTCGCGGTGCCGGGCAGCGCCGTGCTTGCAGCAGCGCCTCGGTGTCGTGCAGCTGATCGAGCATCGCGCGCGCGTCGCGCGGGCGCTGCTCGGGGTCGCGCGCGGTCGCCCACAGCACGAGCTCGTCGAGTTCGGCGGGGATGCGCGGGTTCACGCTGCTCGGCGTCGGCACGGCGTCGTTGGCGTGCTGGTAGGCGATCTGCATCGGCTGCTCGCCGCGGAACGGCTGCTCGCCGGTGAGCATCTCGTACATCATGATGCCGACCGCGTAGATGTCGCTGCGGGTGTCGGCGATGCCGCGGGTGACGAGCTCGGGGGAGAGGTAGGCGACCGTGCCGAGCAGCGCGGCGCCGGTCGCGGTGTTCGCCGATGGCGGCGCGCGCGAGCCCGAAGTCGCCGATCTTGATGCGGCCGTCGTCGGCGAGCAGCACGTTCTCGGGCTTGAGGTCGCGGTGCACGATGCCGGCCTTGTGCGCGGCGGCGAGCCCGGAGAGCACGGCCTCGGAGATGTCGAGCGTCTGCTCCGGCGGTGAGCGAGCCGTACTCCTGCAGCAGGTCGCGCAGCGTGATGCCCGGGAGGTACTCCATGACGAGGTAGGCCGAGTCGGCGTCCTGACCCTGGTCGAAGACGTTGACGACGTTCGGGTGCGCGAGCCGGGCGGCCGACCGCGCCTCCTGGATGAAGCGCTGCTTGAACGACTCGTCGTCGGCGAGGTGCCCGTGCATGACCTTGATCGCGACGCGGCGCTCGAGCCGCAGGTCGGTCGCCAGGTAGACCGTCGCCATCCCGCCGCGGGCGATGCGTGAGCGCACCTGATACCGGCCGTCGACGAGACGGCCGATCATCGGATCGGTGGTGTTGACACTCACTCTTCGAGTGTAGGCAGGCGGTTCCTGGGAAGCCCAGGCTCGCAACACGGTGTACGAGCGGCGGCTAGCCGAGCTGCGCGAGCCAGGCCGTCGCGCTCTTCTCCCACTTCGCGTAGGCGTTCGGGTAGGCCGAGATCTGCACCTTCTGCGCCGCCTGGGTGACGCGTCATCGACTGCCAGCCCGAGATGTCGAGCAGCCCGCGGGTCTTGCCCTTGTTCGGGTTGCTCGGGCCGCCGAAGAACAGCCGCGAGGCGTGCGCGACGTCGAGCAGTGCGTCGACGCGTGCCCCACCCGGTGCTCGGGCGCTGCTGGAAGACGCCGACCGAATCGCGGTCGCCGTAGTTGATGTTGCGCAGGCTCGATTCCTGCATCGCCGCCGCCAGCGCGATCGACGAGCCCGCGGTCGCTGACGCCGAGCGAGCGCCCGACCTGGATGATGATGCGCGCGTTCGCCGCCATCTCGGCGGTCAGCGGGGTGACGCGTCGATCCGTCCTGGGCGCTGACGACGCCCGGGATCGTCAGGGTGCGCCCCGCGTAGATGATGCTCGCGCGGCTGAGCCCGTTCGCGTCCAGGACGGCGTCGACGCTGACGCCGAACCGCGCGGCGATCGACGTGACCGTGTCGCCGGACCGGATCGTGTAGCTGTTGTTGATGATCGGGCGCGGGAGCGCTCGTCGGCGGCGGCGACGGCGGGTCGGTCGGTCGTCGACGTTCGGAGACCGGCGTGATCGCGATCGACGAGCCCGACGAGCCGGATGGCCTGGCCGGGGTAGATGATGCTCGTCCGGCTGCAGCTTGTTGAGCGTCAGCAGGCGCCTGCGTCGTGAGGCCGTACCGCGCGGCGATGCCGCTGATCGTGTCGCCGCGCTTGATCGTGTAGGTCGTCGGCGGCGCGGCCGACGGCGGGGCCGATCGGCGCGGCGCCGGTCGAGCTTGAGCACCTGCCCGGGGAAGATCAGCGACTTCCAGCCGAGGCCGTTGAGCGGCGAGGACGGACGCCGTCGAGAGGCCGAAGCGTGCGGCGATCGCCGAGACGGTGTCGCCGGCCTTCACGGTGTAGCGTCGCGGGCAGCGCGGCGCGTGCGGCGGCCGACGGCCGCGGCGGCGGACTGCTGGCGCGGCGGTCTGCGCGGCACGGGCGGTCGGCGAGAGCTCGCACTTGGGGCGTGACGGGCGTTTCTGGGTGCGCGGATCGCGGTCTCGACGGGCCCGGTCGAGGTTCATGCTCACGGTCATCGCGCCGGCGAGCACGATCGGCATCGTCGACATGACGCCCTGGCGCAGGCGGCGGCGGTGCTCGCTCGTCGGCGACCTCGTTCGCGGCGCGAGCGACCTCCGACGGGGTCAGCCCCGCGAAGACGGCTCGAGCCGTCGTCGGCGTTGTCACACGTGTCGTCCATGGCTTCCGCCTCTCTCCCCACCCCCGGGATTCGTCCTGCGCGGCAGTCGATCCACGGTGTCACAGATGGCAATTACTGTCAATCAAAGGGGCGAATGTGGTTTGAGTTAACATGTTCGTAACAATTCGGGGTGCCGAATGACGCACCCGAACGTGGGAACCTTGAGGGGTGAGTCCGCTGCCGCCGAGGACGACCTGGCTGACCGTCCCCGATCTCGTCGACCTTCTGGGTCTCCCCCGAGCAAGGTGCGGCGCCTGCTCGAGGAGCGCGTCCTGCTCGCCACCCGCGTCGACGGCGTGCTCAAGGTGCCCGCCGAGTTCATCGTCGACGGCGAGCCGCTCGGCGACCTGCGCGGCACCCTCATCGTGCTCGCGGACGCGGGATTCACCGACGACGAGTGCATGCACTGGCTGCTCAACGAGGAGGACAGCCTCGGCACCACGCCGATCGACGCACTTCGCAGCGGGACGCAAGGCCGAGGTCCGCCGGGTCGCGCAGGCGCTCGGCTTCTAGCGCTCAGCGCCTAGCGTCGCGCCGGGTGACCGTGTCGCGCCAGCGCCGTCAGCTCGTCGCGCGCCGAGCGGGCGATCGGCGCCTCCTCGAGCGCCGCCGATCGCCATCGCGACGTTGTGGCGCGATGATCCGCTCGACCTGGTCGACGGCACCGCTCTCGCGGATCGCGGCCTGCAGCATCGCGATCTGCTCGTCGTCGAGCGTCGGGATCGCCGAGCAGCTCGTCGACGAGCCGGGATGCCGAGGCCGGCAGCTTCTGCCGGGCCAGGTTGATGAGCACCGTGCGCTTGCCCTCGCGCAGGTCGTCGCCGGCCGGCTTGCCGGTCACCTCGGGGTCGCCGAACACGCCGAGCAGGTCGTCGCGCAGCTGGAAGGCGACGCCGAGCGGCAGCCCGAACGCCGCGCAGCGCCGCGATCTGGGCGAGCGAGCCGCCGGCGAGCGCGGCGCCGAGCGCGAGCGGCGACTCGACGCTGTACTTCGCCGACTTGTAGACGATCACGCGGTGCGCGCGGGGCAGCAGCTCGGCCTCGGGACGGCCGCGCCAGGAGTGCTCCTCGAGCATGTCGAGGTACTGCCCGAGCATGACGTCGGTGCGCATCCGGCCGAACTCGGCGCGGGCGGCGGCCGCGGCATCCGCGGTCGACGGCCGCGAGCCCCTGCTCGAACAGGCCGTCGCTCCAGCCCGAGCAGCAGGTCGCCGAGCAGGAGCGCGGCCGACCTGCCGTACCGCGTCGGCCGATCCCGTCCAGCCCGCGCTCGGCGTGAAGGCTCTCGAACCGCCGGTGCAGGCTCGGGCTGGCCGCGCCGCAGGTCGGAGTTGTCCATGATGTCGTCGTGGACGAGGGCCGCCGCGTGGAAGATCTCGAGCGCCGCGGCGACCGCGCACCACGCCGTCCAGGTCGGGCGAGGTCTCGGCGACCGGGTCGAACTCGTCGCCGCGCGCCGCGACCGCCTGCCAGCCCCAGTAGCAGAACAGCGCGCGGAATCGCTTGCCGCCGGCGAGCAGGCTCGCGCGCCGCGGCATCGAGGACGTCGAGGTCGGGGGAGACCTCGTCGAGCTCGGCGCGACGCTCGTCGAGGAAGGAGTCGAGCCGGTGCTGGATGAGGTCGACTAACCGCGTACTCCCAGCCACTCTTCCTAGCCTAGCCAGGGCGCGGGCCTACAATGTTGAGTCATCACCCAGTCGTGCCGACCCGGCCACGACCTTCGGAGGACGAGATGCCGCTGTCCGAGCACGAGCAGCGCCTCCTCGACGAGATGGAGCGCAGCCTCTACCACAACGAGGCTGACGACGTCACGACCGTCGGGGGCGGTCGCGCGCGCCCGAACTACACCGCGATCGCGCTCGGCATCATCGCCGGCGTCGTCGGCATCGCCCTGCTGCTGGTCGGCGTCGTCTCGCGCCTCCCCGTCGTCGGCCTCGTCGGGTTCGCCATCATGTTCGCCGGCGCGCTGCTCGCCGATCGCCCCGCCGCGGCGCCTGAGCGTCGATCGCGGCCGCCCGGCCGGCTCGACCCGCCGCCCCAGCTTCATGGACTCGCTGAACGAGCGCTGGGACCGTCGCGCGGACGGCGACGAGCGCTGACACCGTTCCGATCCCGCTGACTCCACCGCGCTCCACGCTGACGGGCCGACCTGCGGGTCGGCCCGTTTTTTGTGCCGCCGAGGCACTCGACGCCGGTGATTTCGACCTTCGCGGCGATTCTGCCTCCACTTCCCTCCACGCCGATAACCCTCGTGTTTGTCAAGGTTGTATAGGCATGTCCCCGCAAATGGGGACGCAATGTCAGGCGGTTGATGCTTGCGGGTGGAGGAAAGTGGAGTATGGTGGAGCCACCTTTCATCTGGCCGGAGAGTAGGGGGTGGTGCCGATGTTGCTCGGCACGTTCGTCCCCAAACTCGACGACAAGGGGCGCATCATCCTCCCGGCGAAGTTCCGCGACGAGTTCGCCGCCGGTCTCGTGATGACCCGCGGGCAGGACGGCTGCGTCTACGTCTACAGCCAGCGCGAGTTCGAGGCGCTGCACGAGCGGATGGCGGAGCAGGCCCCGAAGCTCGGCAAGGCCGGCCGCGACTACCTCCGCATGTTCCTCAGCGGTGCCGCGCAGGAGATCCCCGACAAGCAGTTCCGCGTGACCATCCCGCCGATGCTGCGCGAGTACGCCGGACTCGACCGCGACCTCACGGTCATCGGCGCGGGGACCCGCGCCGAGATCTGGGACACCGCGACCTGGAAGACCTACTCGACCACGGCCGAGGCCGGATTCTCCGACGCCGACGGGGAGGTGATCGCCGGACTCTTCTGAGCGCCTCGGCCCGACCCTCAGCCGCGCACCCTGCCTCCACTTCCCCGGAGACAGGTCGCAGCGGATGGGGATCCGGCCCGAGGGGCATCGAAGCGCGAACCTCATGCCCACGACACACGCCATCCCGCACACTCCCCGTCTTCCTCGATCGCACGATCGAGCTGCTCGCCCCCGCCCTCGAGCGCCCGGGCGCCGTCCTCGTCGACGCCACGCTCGGGCTGGGCGGCCACGCCGAGGCGTTCCTGCGCCGGTTCCCCGATCTTCGCTACGTCGGTCTCGACCGCGATCGCGACGCCCTCGCGCTCTCGGCCGAGCGTCTCGCGCCGTTCGCGGACCGCATCCACCTCGTCCATTCCGTCTACGACCGCATCGAGGAGGTGCTGGAAGAGCTCTCCATTCGGGGAATAGCGGGCGTGCTCTTCGATCTCGGCGTCTCCTCGATGCAGCTCGACCGCGTCGAGCGGGGCTTCTCCTATTCGCAGGACGCCCCGCTCGACATGCGGATGGACGACACCGCCCCGCTCACCGCCGCGCGCGTGCTCGCCGAGTACGACGAGGCGGAGCTGCGCCGCATCTTCTACCAGTACGGCGAGGAGAAGCTCGCTCCGCGCTATGCCACGCGCATCGTCGAGGGCCGCCAGTCGCACCCCGCTGACCACCTCCGCGCAGCTGGTCGCGCTCATCGACGCCGCGACGCCGGCCGCCGTCCGGCGCGCCGGACACCCGGCGAAGCGGGTGTTCCAGGCGCTGCGCATCGAGGTCAACCAGGAGCTGGCCTCGCTCGAGCGGGCGATCCCGGCCGCGCTCGACGCGCTCGAGGTCGGCGGGCGCATCGTCGTGCTCGCCTACCAGTCGCTCGAGGACCGCATCGTCAAGCGCGAGTTCGCCGCGCGATCCGCGTCGACCGGCCCCCGCGGGCTGCCGGTCGAACTGCCCGAGCACGCGCCGCGGTTCAAGCTGCTCGTGCGCGGCGCCGAGCTCGCCAGCGACGACGAGCGGGCCGAGAACCCGCGGTCGACCCCGGTGCGCCTGCGCGCGGCCGAGAAGCTGAGGCCGCATGACGCGCGCCGCATGAGCACCCACGGCAACCTCGCGATCGCGCGCCCGTCCGCGTCCGGCGGCCGCACCAGAACCGCGCCCCCGGCGCCACCTCGAGATCGCGCCCACCCGCGCCCAGCGCCGCGCCCGGCCGCGCGTCGCTCACGCCGTCGTCACGGTCGCCGGGATCGGCGCCATCCTGCTCGTCCAGCTGCTGCTGAGCATCGTGCTCGCCGACGGCGCGTACCAGATCTCGAGCCTGCAGACCGAGCAGCGCGAGCTGCTGCGCGAGGAGCAGGCGCTCGGCGAGCAGCTCGAGCTGCTCGGCTCGACGCAGAACCTGACCGCCAACGCCGAGGCGCTCGGCATGGTCGCCAGCGGCAACCCGCTGTTCCTGAACGTCGCGACCGGCGGCGTCAGCGGCGTCGGGCTCGCAAGCCGCCGGCGCGCTGCCCGCAGAACCTGGTCGGCGAACTCGCTGCTCGACGGCTCGCCGGTGATCGACCCGGCGGCCCTCGCCGCCGCCCAGGCCGCCGAGGCCGCATCCGGCGACACCGGCGGCAGCGACGTCGTGCGACGGCGCGACTCCGGCCACCCCGACCACGCCCCGGGCACCCTGCCCTCGCCCACGACGCACTAGGCACGGCGGACCGGGTGATCATCAACACGCGCGCATCTCGCCGCCGTCTGGCGCTCACCGTGCTGATCGTCTTCGCGATCGTCGGGGTGTTCGTGGTGCGCCTCGTCGACATCCAGGTGGTGCGGGCCGCCGAGCTGACCGCCGAGGCCGAGCGAACGCCGCACGATCGCCGGTGACGACCTACGGCGTGCGCGGCAGCATCGTCGACGCCGAACGGCGAGGTGCTCGCCGACAGCGTCGAGCGGTTCGACATCACGGCGTCGCCGAAGAACGCGAAGCCTCGACGACGACCTGGATGACGCAGGACGGCGAGCGGGTCAAGGTCCCGACGACCGAGGCGATCCAGGCGATCGCCGACCTGACCGGCGCCGACCCGAACACGATCTATCAGACGCTCGCGACTCGACCCGACGTCCGACTTCGCGTACCTCGCAGCCGGCCGTCACCCTCGACGTGTTCAAGAAGGTCCGCGACCTGCGAGATCCCGTGGGTGTACAGCGACCTGCACCCCGCACGTACCTACCCGAGCGGCGCGATCGCCGGCAACCTGGTCGGCTTCATCGGCACCGACGGCCCGCAGGCCGGCACCGAGCTCAAGCAGGACGAGTGCCTCGCCGCCACCAACGGCACCTCGACCTACGAGTCCAGCGCCGACGGCGTGCGGCTTCCCGGATCAGCACCATCGTGCAGCGAGGAGGCGATCGACGGCGGCACGATCCACCTCACGATCGACGCCGACCTGCAGTGGTACGCGCAGCAGGTGCTCGCCGAGCAGGCGACGGCGCTCGGCGCCGACTGGGCACGCGCGATGGTCGTCGAGGTCGGAGACCGGCCGCATCATGGCCGCCGCCGACTGGCCGTCGGTCGACCCCAACGACGTCGACGCGGTCGGCAACGAGCGACCTGCGGCGCGCGGATCTTCACGAGCCCCGTTCGAGCCCGGCTCGGTCATCAAGGTCGCGACCTTCGCCTCGCTGCTCGACCAGGGCAAGATCACGCCGACGACGCAGGTGACCGTGCCCGGGCATCTACACGGAGGGACTGCCCGCGGGCAGCTCGATCAAGGACTCCTGGGCGCACGGCGACCTCCGTACTGACCGCCACCGGCGTCCTGGTGAACTCGTCGAACATCGGCACCGCGATCCTCGCCCAGACGCCTGTCCAGACAGGCGCGGCACGACTACCTCGAGGCGTTCGGGTTCAACTCCGACACCGCCGTCGACTTCCTCGGCGAGTCCAGCGGCTCGGTGCTGCCGCTCGACCAGACCGACGCGATCACCAACCTGACCCAGCAGTTCGGGCAGGGCATGTCGGCGACCAGCGCCCAGGTCGCGAGCCTCTACCAGACCATCGGCAACGGCGGCGTGCGCATGCCGCTCACCCTCGTCGACGGGCTGCGAGATGGCCGGACGGCACCTGGACCCAGACGCCGTCCGACCGAGGGCACGCGCGTCGTGAGCGAGTACGCGGCCGACACCACCGTGCAGATGATGGAGATGACCGCCCAGGAGGGCTCGCTCAAGGACGTGCTCAAGATCCCCGGCTACCGCGTCGCCGCGAAGACGGGAACGGCCGAGGTCGCCGAGAACGGCGTCGTACGGCACGGAGCGCATCGTGTCGGTCGCCGGGCTCATCCCGGCCGGCGACCCGCAGTACGCCGTTGTCGTGACGCTTCGCGAAGCCCGATACGATGAGGACTTCCGCAGCCGCGGCGCCCGCCTTCAACGCGATCATGAAGCAGGTCATCAAGACCTTCCGCATCACCCCGCACACGAATGGAGCGCCGAGCCTTCCCACCACCTGGTGACGGATGCCGGCTGCGGGACACTGAGATCGACGACAGGAGGCAGGGCCACGTGAGTGCGCGGATCCCCCCGGTCCTGCGACCCGAGCACCCCACGCCGCGGTCGCTCGCCCGGCTCGTGCAGGAGTTCGGACTCGAGCATCCGCGGTCGCCTCGACGGCGTCGAGGTGACCGGCGTCACCGTCCGCACCACCGAGGTGCAGCCGGGCGACCTCTTCGCGGCGCTGCCGGGCAAGAACGCCCACGGTGCCTCGTTCACGCGCGGATGCCGCGGCGGCCGGCGCGGTCGCGATCGTCACCGACGCAGGCCGGCGCCGACCTCGCCGGAGCCAGCGGGCCTGCCGGTCGTCCTCGTCGACGACCCGCGCGCCGCCCTCGGCGACATCTCGGCCTGGGTCTACCGCACGGCGTCGGAGGAGACCCCGCCGCTGCTGTTCGGCACCACCGGCACCAACGGCAAGACCTCGACGTCGTACCTGCTCGAGGCGATCCTGCGGCAGCTCGGGCTCGTCACCGGACTCAGCTCGACGGCCGAGCGCCACATCGGCGACCTCACCGTCGTCAGCCGGCTGACGACGCCCGAGGCGAGCGAGATGCACGCGCTGCTGGCCCGGATGCGCGAGTCGGCCGTGCGCGCCGTCGCGATCGAGGTCAGCGCCCAGGCCCTCACCTGGAACCGCGTCGACGGCATCGTCTTCGACGTCGCGGCGTTCACGAACCTCAGCCACGACCATCTCGACGACTACGCCGACATGGAGGAGTACTTCCAGGCGAAGCTGCCGCTCTTCCAGCCCGACCGGGCCAAGCGCGGCGTCGTCTGCCTCGACACGGCGTACGGCGCGCGCGTCGTCGAGGAGTCGCGCATCCCGGTCACGACGATCGCGACGGTCGGCCACGCCTCGCCCGCCGACGTCGAGTCCGCCGAGTGGGTCGTCGAGATCCTCGACGAGACGCGCGCGCGTACACCGAGTTCCGGCTCACCGGACCCGAGGGCCGCTCGCTCGTCACCCGCGAGCCGCTGATCGGCTGGCACATGGCCGCGAACGCCGCGCTCGCGATCGTCATGCTCGTCGAGGCCGGATTCGAGCTCGAGGCGATCGGCGCGGCCCTCGGACGCGAGGGCGGCATCCACGCCTACCTGCCCGGCCGCACCGAGCGCGTCTCGGGCGACCGCGGCCCGAGCGTCTACGTCGACTTCGGCCACAGCCCCGACGCGTTCGAGAACACCCTCGGCGCCGTGCGCAAGTTCACGACGGGCCGCACGATCATGGTGTTCGGCGCCGACGGCGACCGGGACGCGACCAAGCGCCACGAGATGGCACGCGTCGCCGCGCAGGGCAGCGACATCCTGGTGATCACCGACCACCACCCGCGCTTCGAGGACCCGGCGTCGATCCGCGCGACGCTGCTCGAGGGCGCGGCCCTCGCCGCCGATCAGCCGCAGGAGATCCACGAGGTCAGCCCGCCCGAGGCGGCGATCCGCAAGGCCGTGTCGCTGGCGCGCGAGGGCGACTCGATCCTCTGGGCGGGGCCCGGACACCAGGACTACCGCGACATCCGCGGGGTGCGCACGCCGTACTCGGCGCGCGACGAGGCGCGCGCGGCGCTGCGCGAGGCGGGCTGGGCGTGATCGCCCTCACCCTCGCCGAGCTCGCGCACGGCGCTCGGCGGCACGCTCTGCTCGCTGCGCCGAGGGTGTCGGGCGCCGACGACGGTCGTCGTCGGGCTCCGTGCGAGACCGACTCGCGCCTCGTCGAGCCCGGCTCGGTCTTCTTCGCCCTGCCCGGCGAGGACGACCGACGGGCACGCTGTTCGCCCCGGCCGCGGTCGAGGCGGGCGCGGCCCTGGTCATCGCCGAGCGCGACCTCGACCTCGCCGTGCCGCAGCTCGTCGTCCCCGACGGCGTCGCCGCCCTGGCCGCGCTCGCCCGGCTCGTCGTCGCCCGGGTCCGCGACGCCGGCGCGCTGCAGGTCGTCGCGATCACCGGATCGAACGGCAAGACGACCACCAAGAACCTGCTGCAGCGCGATCCTCGCGGCCGAGGGCCCGACGGTCGCCCCGCCGGGGTCGTTCAACAACCACGTCGGCGCGCCGATCTCGATGCTCGGCGTCGACGACGACACCGAGTACCTCGTCGTCGAGATGGGCGCGAGCCACGATCGGCGAGATCGCCCGCCTCGTCTCGATCGTCGACGCCCGACGTCGGCGTCGTGCTCAAGGTCGGCCTCGCGCACGCGGGCGAGTTCGGCGGCATCGAGGCGATCCAGCGCGCGAAGTCCGAGATGGTGCGCGACCTGCCCGCCGACCGCCGTCGCGGTGCTCAACCGCGACGACTCGCGGGTCGCCGCGATGGCCGGCGCAGACCGCCGCGCGGGTCGTCTGGTTCGGGTCAGCGCCAGGACGCCGACGTGCGCGCCGACGACGTCGTCGCGACCGCGGCCGGCACGTCCTTCACCCTCGTCGCCGACGGGCGCGCGACTGCCGGTGCAGCTGCGCATCCTCGGCGAGCACCACGTGTCGAACGCCCTCGCCGCGCTCGCGGTCGCCCGCGAGCTCGGCATCCCGCTCGATCGCGCCGTCGCCGCGATCGAGGCCGTGCCGCGCGCCGAGCGCTGGCGCATGGAGGTGCTCGCCCGCGGCGACGGCGTCACGGTCATCAACGACGCGTACAACGCGAGCCCCGACTCCACGGCCGCGGCGCTGAAGACCCTCGCCCAGATCGTCACGCCCGGCCAGCGCTCGGTCGCCGTGCTCGGCGAGATGGCCGAGCTCGGCGAGTTCGCCCAGGAGGAGCACGACCGGCTCGGCCGGCTCGCGGTGCGGCTCAACATCGGCAAGCTCGTCGTCGTCGGCGAGCGCGCCCGCCACATCCACCTCGCCGCCGGGCCTCGAGGGCTCGTGGGACGGGGAGTCGGTGCTCGTCGCCGATGTCGACGCGGCATACGATCTTCTGCGTGAGGAACTCCGGCCCGGGGATGTCGTGCTCGTGAAGTCGTCGAAGTCGGCCGGACTGCGGTTCCTCGGCGACCGCCTCGGCGGCGTGTGACGGCGCAGCGTGATCGCGCTCCTCGTCGCCGCCGGCTTCTCGCTCTTCTTCACGCTGTTCCTGACGCCGCTCTTCATCCGGCTGTTCAAGCGCCTCAACTGGGGCCAGTTCATCCGCGACGACGGTCCGCAGACCCACCACACCAAGCGCGGCACGCCCGACCATGGGCGGCATCGTCTTCATCATCGGCGCGATCCTCGGCTACCTCGTCGGGCACCTGGTCGTCCGGCATCCCGTGGACGATGGTCGCGCGTGCTGGTCATCGGCATGATGGTCGGGATGGGCCTCGATCGGCTTCCTCGACGACTTCCTCAAGACCCGCAAGCAGCGCAGCCTCGGGCTCGGCGGCTGGTCGAAGATCGTCGGCCAGGTCATCATCGGCATCGGTCTTCGCGGTGCTCGCGGTCCATCGCGGTGTTCCGCGACGAGAACGGCCTGACGCCCGGGTCGCGACTACATCTCGGTCGTGCGCGACGTCCCGTGGCTCGAACCTCTTCGCCTTCGGCGTCCGATCGTCGGCATCGCGCTCTTCGTCATCTGGGTCAACGTGATCACGGTGAGCGCGTCGAACGGCGTCAACGTCGCCGACGGCCTCGACGGCCTCGCGAGCGGCGCGGCGATCTTCGCGATCTCGGCGTACATCTTCATCGGCTTCTGGCAGGCCAACCAGTCCTGCTTCAACGCGCAGCTCGATCCCGACGTCCAGTACAAGTGCTACGACGTGCGCGATCCGCTCGACCTCGCGGTCATCGCGGCGGCGATCGCGGGCGCGCTGATCGGCTTCCTCTGGTGGAACACGTCGCCCGCGCAGATCTTCATGGGCGACACCGGCTCGCTCGGCCTCGGCGGCGCGCTCGCCGCGCTCGCGATCCTCAGCCGCACCGAGCTGCTGCTCGTGCTGATCGGCGGCCTGTTCCTGATCGTGACCGGCTCGGTGATCCTGCAGCGGGCGTACTTCAAGCTCACGCGCGGCAAGCGCATCTTCCTGATGAGTCCGCTGCATCATCACTTCGAGCTGAAGGGCTGGGCCGAGGTCACCGTCGTCGTGCGGTTCTGGCTCATCGCCGCACTGTTCGTCGCCGCCGGGGTGGGCGTCTTCTACCTCGAGTGGGTCAGCCGCTGGCCGTGGCCGATCTCGCGCGCTCTGACCAGCTGGCACGCCGACTGGCGCGGCCTGCGCGTCGCCGTGCTCGGGCTCGGCGTCACCGGCTTCGCCGTCGCCGACACGCTCGTCGAGCTCGGCGCCGCGCGTGCTCGTCGTCGCCGACGAGGCGAGCGACCGGCACCGCGAGCTGCTCGACGTGATCGGCGCCGGCTTCGTCGCAGGCGGACGACGTGCCGGCGGAGCTGCTCGAGTTCGACGCCGAGCTCGTCGTCGTCTCGCCCGGCTACCACCCCGACCACCCGCTGCTGCTCTGGGCGGGCGGAGCGCGGCATCCCGGTCTGGGGCGACATCGAGCTGGCCTGGCGCCTGCGCGACAAGGTGGTGCGCGCCGACGGCACCCCCGCCGAGTGGATCTGCGTCACCGGCACCAACGGCAAGACCACGACCACGCAGCTGACCGCGACGATGCTCGTCGCCGGCGGGCTACGCGCGGCGCCCGCGGCAACATCGGCGTGCCGGTGCTCGACGCGATCCGCGATCCGGGCGGGTTCGACGTGCTCGTCGTCGAGCTGTCGAGCTACCAGCTGCACTGGATGCACCGAGATCGGGATGCGGTGGCACGCCGCGCAGATCGCCCGCTCGCGAGCGTCTGCCTCAACCTCGCCGACGACCACTTCGACTGGCACGGCTCGCCGGAGGCGTACCGCGACGCCAAGGCCAAGGTCTACGAGAACACCCGCGTCGCCTGCGTCTACAACCTCGCCGACGAGGCGACCCGCGTCATGGTCGAGGACGCCGACGTGCAGGAGGGCGCGCGCGCGATCGGCTTCGGCGCCACGCGTCCCCGGGCCGAGCGACGTCGGCATCGTCGACGGCATCCTGGTCGACCGCGCGTTCCTCGACGACCGGCACCACTCGGCGCTCGAGCTGGCGACCCTCGACGACCTGCGCGCCGCCGGGCTCGCCGCCCCGCACTCCGTCGCGAACGTGCTCGCGGCCGCGGCGCTCGCGCGGGCCGCCGGCGTGCCGCCCGCGGCGATCCGCGACGCCATCCGCGGCGTTCCGCGTCGACGCGCACCGCACCGAGCTCGTCGCCGAGACGCGACGGCATCTCCTGGGTCGACGACTCGAAGGCGACCAACGCGCACGCCGCCCATGCCGCGCTCTCGCGCGTTCGAATCGGTCGTCTGGATCGTCGGCGGGCTGCTCAAGGGCGTCGACCCCGACCCGCTCGTCGAGCGCCACGTCGGGCGGCTGCGGGCCGCGATCCTGGTCGGCGTCGACCGGTCGGCGCTGCGTGCGGCGTTCGCGCGACACGCGCCCGGCGTGCTGCTGATCGAGGTCGACGAGACCGAGACTGGGGAGGTGATGCCCGCGGCCGTGCGCGCCGCCGCATCCGTCGCCCAGCCGGGCGACGTGGTGCTGCTCGCGCCGAGCGCGGCATCGTTCGACCAGTTCGCGGACTACGCGGATCGCGGCCGGCGCTTCGCCGACGCGGTCCGGCGGCATCTGGGAACACAGGGAGGGAACGCCGGTGACGACGACCCGCCCCCCACGCCGCCAGCCGCCGGGTAGGCGCCCGGCCGCACCCGAACCCCAGCGGCCGCGCACCGTCGTCGTCGCGGTGCGCCGGCTGTTCGCCGCCGAGACGCCCAAGTACTTCCTGCTGCTCGGCACCACGCTGTTCCTCGTCGTCTTCGGCCTGGTCATGGTGCTGTCGTCGTCGTCGATCGAGTCGCGCGCGGCCGGCGGCGACTTCTTCGCCCAGGCGTCCCGCCAGGGCCTGTACGCGCTGGTCGGCGTCCCGCCATGCTGCTCGCCGCCCGCGCGCCGGCGGCGTTCTGGAAGCGCTGGGCGGGCACCGCGGTCGTCATCGGCGTCGCCCTGCAGCTGCTGGTCTTCCTGCCGGGCCTCGGCTACGAGCGCGGGCCAGAACCGCAACTGGATCAACCTCGGCTCGTTCACCGCGCAGCCGTCCGAGCTGATCAAGCTCGCGCTCGTCATCTGGCTGGCCTGGGTGCTCTCCCGCAAGGGCGACGCGCTGCACGAGTGGCGCGAGGTCGCCCTGCCGATCCTCCCGATCGCGCTCGTCGACCGTCGGCCTCGTGCTCGCCGGCAACGACCTCGGCACGGCGACGATCATCGCTCGCGATCGTCTTCGGCGCCCTGTTCTTCGCCGGCGTGCGGCTGCGCATCATCGCCGCCGCGCTGGCTCGGCGTCGCGCTCGTCGCGCTGGTCGGCGATCCAGCTGAGCGACTCGCGCTCGAACCGCATCGCCGCCTGGCTGAACCAGTGCGCGGACCCGGACCTGTACTCCACGCGACTGCTGGCAGTCGATCCACGGCTGGGAGGCGCTCGCGCACGGCGGGGTCTTCGGCGTCGGCCTCGGCAACTCGTCGGGCAAGTGGTCCTGGCTCCCCGAGGCCGCCAACGACTTCATCTTCGCGATCATCGGCGAGGAGCTCGGCCTGATCGGCGCCGTCCTCGTGCTCGCGCTCTTCGTCGTGCTGGCGGTCTGCTTCGTCCGCATCATCCGGATGACCGCGACCCGTTCGCGAAGCTCGCGACCAGCGCCGCCATGGTCTGGATCATCGGCCAGGCGTTCGTCAACATCGCCGTCGTGCTCGGGCTGCTGCCCGGTGCTCGGCGTGCCGCTGCCGCTGGTCTCGGCGGGTGGCTCGGCGCTGATCACCACCCTGACCGCGATCGGCATCGTGCTGTCGTTCGCGCGGCACCGGCCCGAGCCCGGTGCGCCGATCGCCCGTGCGGTGACGCCGCGGTGACCGCCTACCTGCTCGCCGGCGGCGGCACCGCCGGCCACGTCAACCCGCTGCTCGCGACCGCCGACCGGCTGCGCGAGCGCGATCCCGGCGCGACGGTGCTCGTGCTCGGCACCGCCGAGGGGCTCGAGGCCCGGCTCGTGCCCGAGCGCGGCTACGAGCTGCTGACCATCCCGCGCACTCCCGTTCCCGCGCCGCCCGAACGGCGACCTGCTGCGCTTCCCCGGCCGCTGGCGCGGCGACGGTCGGCGCCGCACGCGCGCATCTGCGCGAACGGCGGGTGGATGTCGTCGTCGGCTTCGGCGGCTACGCGTCGGCGCCCGCCTACCTCGCCGCACGCCGCGAGCAGGTGCCCGATCGCCATCCACGAGGCGAACGCCCGGCCCGGACTCGCGAACCGCCTCGGCGCCCGGCTGCACCCGGTTCGTCGGCGTGACCTTCGCGAGCACGCGGCTGCCGCCACGCGCCGGGTCGTCGGCTTGCCGCTGCGCCGCGAGATCGAGAAGCTCGACCGCGCGGCGTCCCGCGCCGAGGGGCGCGCGCGCGTTCGGGCTCGACCCGCGACGCCCCGTCCTGCTCGTCACCGGCGGCTCGTCGGGCGCGCGGCGCATCAACGACACCGTGATCGCGTCGGCCGCCGCGCATCGTCGGCGCCGGCTGGCAGGTGCTGCACCTGAGCGGCGGGCTGCGCGAGGCGATCGCCGATCCGGGCCTCGCCGGCTACCGACCTGCTCGCGTACTCGCGACCGCATGGACCTCGCCTTCGCCGCCGCCGACCTCGCGGTCTCCCGGGCCGGCTCGGCGACGGTGAGCGAGCTCGCCGCGGTCGGGCTGCCCGCCGTCTTCGTGCCCGTACCCGGTCGGCAACGGCGAGCAGGCGCTCAACGCGCCGACGCCGTCGACGCGGGCGGCGCGGTGCTCGTGCGCCGACGCCGCCTTCACGCCGGAGTGGGTCGCGCGAGACGCTGCTGCCCCTGCTCGCCGCGACCGCGCGCGGGTCGCCGACATGGCCGCGCGGATCGCGACGGTCGGGCACCGCGACGGCGCGGACCGCATGGTCGACCTGGTGCTCGAAGCGCGCGACTCCGTGCGGTCGGCGCGACCCGGACGCGACAGGTAGCGTTGATCGGGATGATCAAGCCCGACCTCACGATGCCGCTGCCCGCCGAGCTCGGCGCGCTGCACTTCATCGGCATCGGCGGCTCCGGCATGAGCGGCATCGCGCGGCTCTTCCTCGACGCCGGGTACACGCGTGACGCGGCTCCGACCTGCGCGACACGGATGCCGTGCGCGACCTGCGCGAGGCCGGCGCGACCGTGGCGATCGGCCACGACGCCGCGAACGTCGGCGACGCCGACACGCTCGTCGTCACGAGCGCGCTCTGGCAGGACAACCCCGAGTACCAGTACGCCCTCGCGCACGGCATCCCGGTGCTGCACCGCTCGCAGGCGCTCGCCTGGCTGATCAACACGGCAGCGGCTCGTCGCGGTCGCCGGCGCGCACGGCAAGACCACCTCGACCGGCATGATCGTGACGGCGCTGCGCGAGCTCGGCGCCGACCCGAGCTTCGTCAACGGCGGCGTCATCGCGGGTCTCGGCCGCAGTGCCGCATCCGGGACGGGCGAGCTGTTCGTCGTCGAGGCCGACGAGTCCGACGGCTCGTTCCTGCTCTACGACACCGCGGTCGCGCTGATCACCAACGTCGACGCCGACCACCTCGACCACTACGGCACGCAGGAGGCGTTCGAGGACGCCTTCGTGACGTTCGCGCAGCGGGCGTCCGAGTTCGTCGTCGCCTCGAGCGACGACCCCGGCACGCGCGCGGTGACGGCCCGCGCTGGACGGCCGGCGCATCCTGACCTTCGGGACCGACCGGACGCCGACGTCCGCGTCTCCGACATCGGCACCGAGGGACCGGTCGACGTTCACGCTGACGCCACGCCGGCGTCGAGTCACCGCGGTGCAGCTCGCCGTGCCCGGCGCGCACAACGCGCTCAACGCCGCCGGCGCCTTCACGGTGCTGGTCGGACTCGGATTCGACCCCGAGCGCCGTCATCGGCGGCGCTCGAGACCTTCGCCGGCACCGGGCGCCGCTTCGAGCTGCACGGCACGGTGCGCGGCGTGCGCGTCTACGACGACTACGCGCACCACCCGACCGAGGTCGAGGCCGCGCTGCAGACGGCGCGCTCGGTCGTCGGGCGGCGGGCCGCGTCATCGCCGTGCACCAGCCGCACCTGTACAGCCGCACGCAGATGATGGCGGGCGACTTCGCCGAGGCGTACGAGCGCCTCGCCGACCACACGGTCGTGCTCGACGTCTACGGGGCGCGCGAGGACCCGGTGCCCGGGCGTGACCGGCGCGCTGGTCGCCGAGCGCTTCGCCGACCCCGCGCACGTCGCGTACCTGCCCGACTGGCAGGCGGCGGCCGACCACGTCGCCGGCCGTCGCGCGCGAGGGCGACCTCGTCATGACGCTCAGCTGCGGCGACGTGTACCGGATCATCCCGCAGATCCTCGAGCGCTCTCGAGTCCACGGAGCCGGCCCGCACGTGAAGCGGCCGGAGGGGTTCGACCGGGCGGCTGAGCCGCCGACGCCGGCACGCCCTCCGCGCAAGCCGCGCGGCGATGCGACGCCGCCAGAAGCCCGCGCCTCGCCCGGATCGCCCCGCTCGCGTCGGAGCCGCGGGCGCAGCCGCCGCCCGCGATCTCGCCGCAGCCCGCTCGTCCGCGCACGGCACGCGCCGAGTTCGCCGCGGCCGATCGCCGCCGCAAGCGCGAGGAGCGCGCCGAGGTCCGCCGGTTCACCCGCGGCGCGCGTCGACGCCGGCTCGGCTGGCTCGGCGCGCTCGGCGTCGTGCTCGTCCTGGTCGCTGCTCGTGGTCGCCGCCGTGTTCTCGCCGATCCTGGCGCTGCGCACACGTCGTCGTCGACGGGACGCAGCGCCTGGACGCGGCGACGCTCGCGAGGCCGTCGACGGCCAGCTCGGCGACGCCGCTCGCCCTGCTCGACGAGGACCGCATCCGCACCGAGCTCGGGCGAGTTCACGCTGATCCGCAGCTACGTGACCGAGCTGGTGCCGCCGGACACGCTCGCTCATCCACATCGTCGAGCGCGCCCCGATCGGCGTGATCGCCACGGCGGACGGGTTCCAGCTGGTCGACCCGGCGGGCGTCGCGATCGACGACGACGGTGGCGCGGCCCGACGGGTACCCGCTGATCGAGCTCGCGTCCGGCGAGGACGTCGCGGGCGCCGGCTTCCGGTCGATGGCCGAGGTGCTGCTCGCGCTCCCGCCCGCGGTGCTCGCGCAGGTGCGACACGATCGCGGCACGCACCCGCGACGACGTGACGCTCACGCTGACCGGTTCGGCGCAGCGCGTGGTCTGGGGGAGCGCGGACGACTCGGAGTCGAAGGCCGCCGTCCTGACCGGGCTGATCGCCCTGCACAAGGGCGACGGGCCGGGCGAGTACGACGTGTCCGCGCCGGGCATCGGCGTCTTCCACGAGGACTGACGCACGAAAGCCTGAGAATGGCGCGACACGCGCGACGGCCTCCCGCCCGCGCGGCGGTGCACGACCGTACCGTGAGAGACGGAACATAGTACTGAGAAAGACTCTGAACTTCAAGTAGAGGTTGAGACTTTCGCGGTATCAAGCACGGAGGCCGGACGTGACATCGAACCAGAACTACCTCGCGGTGATCAAGGTCGTCGGCATCGGCGGCGGCGGCGTCAACGCCGTCAACCGCATGATCGAGCTCGGCCTGCGCGGCGTCGAGTTCATCGCCATCAACACCGACGCGCAGGCGCTGCTCATGAGCGACGCCGACGTCAAGCTCGACGTCGGCCGCGAGCTCACCCGCGGCCTCGGCGCCGGCGCCGACCCCGAGGTCGGCCGTCGCGCCGCCGAGGACCACGCGGAGGAGATCGAAGAGGCCCTCGCCGGCGCCGACATGGTCTTCGTCACCGCGGGCGAGGGCGGCGGCACCGGCACCGGCGGCGCTCCCGTCGTGGCGCGCATCGCCAAGTCGATCGGCGCGCTCACCATCGGTGTCGTCACGAAGCCGTTCGGCTTCGAGGGCAAGCGCCGCTCGGCGCAGGCCGAGATCGGCGTCGACAGCGCTGAAGAGCGAGGTCGACACGCTCATCGTCGTGCCCAACGACCGGCTGCTCGAGATCAGCGACCGCGGCATCAGCATGCTCGAGGCGTTCGCGACCGCCGACCAGGTGCTGCTCGCCGGCGTGCAGGGCATCACCGACCTCATCACGACCCCCGGACTCATCAACCTCGACTTCGCCGACGTCAAGTCGGTCATGCAGGGCGCCGGCTCCGCGCTCATGGGCATCGGGGCCAGCCGCGGCGCCGACCGCGCCATCAAGGCCGCCGAGCTCGCCGTCGCATCCCCGCTGCTCGAGGCGAGCATCGACGGCGCGCACGGCGTGCTGCTGTCGATCCAGGGCGGGTCGAACCTCGGCATCTTCGAGATCAACGACGCCGCGCGACTCGTGCAGGAGGCCGTGCACCCCGAGGCGAACATCATCTTCGGCGCCGTCATCGACGACACCCTCGGCGACGAGGTGCGCGTCACCGTCATCGCGGCCGGCTTCGACGGCGGCGAGCCGACCACGATGCCGCAGCGCGAGCGCCGCACCAACTTCGTCGAGGCCCAGGTCCCGGTCGCGGTGGGTGCCCAGGGCGGCGCCGCTGCCGAGGGCGACGGCGGCTGGTCGGCGGAGCCCGACCTTCCCATGACGCAGCCGGTCGCGCCGCTCGATCGCGACTTCGACGACGACGACGACCTCGACGTCCCCGACTTCCTCAAGTAACGTGCTCGACCCGGGTCTCGCCGAGCGACTCGCCGACGTCGACTCCCGGATCGCGGACGCCGCACGCGCCGCCGGTCGCGACCCCGCCGAGCTGACCCGCATCGTCGTCACCAAGTTCCACCCGGCGTCCGCTCGTGCGCGAGCTGTTCGAGCTCGGCGTGCGCGACGTCGGGGAGAACCGGCACCAGGAGGCCGCGGCGAAGGCGGCCGAGGTCGACCGATCTCGGCCTCGCCTGGCACTTCGTCGGGCAGCTGCAGAGCAACAAGGCGCGGGCGGTGCGGGGCTACGCCAGCGCCGTGCACTCGGTCGACCGGACGTCGCTCGTCGACGCGCTGGCGGCAGGCGACCACGGCGCAGCGTGCTCGACTGCTTCGTCGAGCTCAACCTCACCGACGACCCCGGCTCGCGGGGGGGTGCCGCCCGCCGACGCCGACGCCCTCGCCGAGCAGGTCGCCGCGACCGCCGGGCTGCGCCTGCGCGGCGTCATGGCGGTCGCGCCGCTGGATGCGGAGCCGCGCGCGGCGTTCGCGCGCGTCCGCGCGGTGTCCGACCGCATCCGGGCCATCGTCCCGGAGGCGACCGCGATCTCCGCGGGCATGTCGGACGACTTCGCGGACGCGATCGCCGAGGGCGCGACACACCTGCGCATCGGCACGGCAATCACGGGCAAACGTTCAACCACCGGTTAATGTCGAAGCGCTAGCTCGACCTTCGGAGGACACAATGGCGAACCCGCTGCGCAAGACCATGGTCTACCTCGGCCTGGCCGACGAGGACTACGAGGACGTCGTGCCGTCGGCCCCCGCCGCGCCGGTCAGCCGTGCCGAAGCCGGCACCCGCGCGCCCGGTCACCCCGCTGCGCCGGCCGGCCGCGAGCCGCCACGCGCCCGCCGCGGGCATGAACGAGATCCTCACCGTCCACCCGCGCCAGTACAGGGACGCGCAGGTGATCGCCGAGACCTTCCGCGAGGGCGTCCCGGTCATCATGAATCTGTCGCAGATGAGCGAGCCCGACGCGAAGCGCCTCATCGACTTCGCGAGCGGCCTCTCCCAGGGCCTCTACGGCAAGATCGAGCGGGTCACCAACAAGGTGTTCCTGCTGTCGCCCGAGCACGTCGCCGTGAGCGGCGAGCAGGGCGAGGTCGAGTCCGAGGTCGAGGCCGGGTTCTTCGGCCAGTAGTGGCCGATCGTCTCGATCCTCGCCTGGGTCGTCTTCGCGGCCCTCGGCATCTTCATCCTGCTCATGTGGGTGCGCCTGATCCTCGATTGGGTGCGCGCTCTGCAGCCCCGCTGGCGTCCGACGGGTGCAGTGCTCGTGGTCGCCGAGCTGTGCTTCACGGTGACCGATCCGCCGCTCAGGGTCGTGCGCCGGGTCGTCAAGCCGATCCGGGTCGGGGGAGCTCAGCTCGACTTCGCCTGGAGCATCGTCCTGATCCTCGCTCTGGTGCTGTTGTACGTCGTCGGACCGTTGCGGTTCGTGACGTGATCGATTCCCGTCAAGCCCCCAGGTAACGGGCAGGGTTCGATGTACTCTGGGACTCTCACCTTCAGGGTGAGACCCAATACTTGCTAGCGTTGAAACCAGCGAGAGCCCGCAGATGCAAAGAGGTGAGTCATGGCCCTGACGCCGGAAGACGTGGTCAACAAGCGCTTCAACCCGACCAAGTTCCGCGAGGGATACGACCAGGACGAGGTCGATGACTTCCTCGACGAGGTCGTCGTCGAGCTCCGCCGCCTGAACCAGGAGAACGAGGAGCTGCGTCAGCGCCTCATGGCCGCCGACTCGCGCATCAACGAGCTCCAGGCCGGTGGCGCGCCGCATGGCCGCCCCCGTCGCGGCTGCCCGCACCGGTCCCCGAGCCCGGCCTTCGCCGCGGCCGCCGCGGCGTGCAGACCCCTCCGACCCGGCCAACACCAACAACCTGCTCCAGCTCGCCCGCCGCCTCCACGAGGAGCACGTGCGCGAGGGCATGGAGAAGCGCGACGCGCTCATCGCCGAGGGCCACGCCGCCGCAGCGCGCGTCGTGTCCGAGGCCGAGCAGGCTCAGCGCCAGCACCTCGGTGCGCTCGAGCAGGAGCGCGTCGGTCTCGAGCGCCAGATCGACGAGCTGCGCACCTTCGAGCGCGAGTACCGCTCGAAGCTCAAGGGCTACATCGAGGGCCAGCTCCGCGACCTCGAGACCACGAACGCGCTGACGACCGGCAGCGGTGGCGCAGCAGCGCCTCAGCCCGCCGCCGTGACGGCCGGTCCCGCCGAGCAGCAGTACGCCGCCGCGCCTCAGGCCGCACCGGCCTACAACGGCCCGCAGCCGAGCGATTACGCCGCGTACCCGCAGCCCACCGACTACCCGGGCTTTGCCGGCGGCAACTGAGCCCACCGCGCCGGACCGCACGCCGGGCCGCGGACGCATCAGCGTCCGCGCCCTGCTGCTGCTCGCGGCCGTCGCGGTCGGCGTCTACGGCATCGATCAGGGCTCGAAGTTCCTGATCACCCAGAACCTCGAGATCGGCGACCTCGTGCCCGTGCTCGGCGAGGTCCTGCCAGCTGCACTACGTGACCAACTCGGGCGCGGCGTTCTCGCTCGTCAGCGGCTTCACCTGGATCCTCTCGATCGTCGCCGTCGGCGTCGTCGTGTTCATCGTGATCTTCGCCCCCCGCATCCGGTCGCTCGGCTGGGCGACGATGTTCGGGCTCGTGCTCGGCGGCGCGCTCGGCAACCTCACCGACCGGCTGTTCCGCGAGCCCTCGTTCGGCCAGGGCCACGTCGTCGACTTCCTCCAGGTCTGGGGCTTCCCGGCGATCTTCAACGTCGCCGACATCGCCGTCGTGTCGAGCATGGGCCTGTTCATCCTGCTGTCGCTCCGCGGGGTCGGGCTCGACGGCACCCGGACGCCGATGGTCAAGCCGACCCCGAAGCCGAAGCCCGAGCCCGAGCCGACCGACAAGAAGGCCTGATCGTGGAACGCCGCGAGCTTCCGGTCCCGGACGGTCTCGCGGGAGAGCGCGCCGATGCGGCCCTCGCCAAGCTGCTCGGCTTCTCGCGCACGTTCGCGGCCGAGGTGCTCGAGGCGGGCGGGGCCCGACTCGACGGCGCCGACGCTCGGCAAGTCCGACCGGCTGACCGCCGGCGGCTGGCTCGAGGTCGAGTGGATGCCGAAGTCGGCGCCCGCGATCGTCCCGTCCCTGGTGCCCGGTTTCGAGATCGTGCACGACGACGACGACATCGTCGTGATCGACAAGCCGGTCGGCGTCGCGGCGCACCCGGCCTCCGGCTGGGAGGGTCCGACCGTGCTCGGCGCACTGGCCGGCGCGGGATTCCGCATCTCCACGTCGGGCGCGGCCGAGCGTGCCGGGATCGTGCACCGGCTCGACGTCGGCACGAGCGGCCTGATGGTCGTCGCGAAGAGCGAGCGTGCCTACACCGCGCTGAAGCGCGCATTCCACGACCGCGAGGTCGAGAAGATCTACCACGCCGTCGTGCAGGGCCATCCCGACCCGTTCTCGGGCACGATCGACGCGCCGATCGGCCGTCACCCCAGCTCCGACCTGGAAGTTCGCGGTCACCGCCGACGGCAAGCCGAGCGTCACCCACTACGACACGCTCGAGGCGATGCGCAGCGCGACCCTGCTCGAGATCCAGCTCGAGACGGGCCGCACCCACCAGATCCGGGTGCACATGGCCGCGCAGCGGCACCCGTGCGTCGGCGATCTGCTCTACGGCGCCGACCCGACCCTTGCGGCGCGGGTCGGGCTCGAGCGGCAGTGGCTGCACGCGGTCCGGCTCGGGTTCCGGCATCCGGGCACCGGCGAGCAGGTCGAATTCGAGGTTCCGTACCCGCCAGACCTCCAACACGCCCTGGACGTGCTCCGCGCCGACTGAGGGCGGATTAGTCTGGGGTCTGAACCCCGGAGAGTCAGTTGGCGTCGAGCGATTCATTCGTGCATCTGCACGTCCACAGCGAGTACTCGATGCTCGACGGCGCGGCGCGGGTGGGCGACCTCATGAAGGCGGTCGCCGAGCAGGGGATGCCGGCCATCGCGGTCACCGACCACGGCAACAACTTCGGCGCCTACGACTTCTGGAAGCAGGCGACCGAGGCCGGGATCAAGCCGATCATCGGCACCGAGGCGTACGTCACGCCCGGCACGCACCGCAGCGACAAGACGCGCGTGCGCTGGGGCAACGGCGGCGAGGACGACGTCTCCGGATCGGGCGCCTACACGCACATGACGCTGCTCGCCGAGACCACCGCAGGGGATGCACAACCTCTTCCGGCTGTCGTCGCTGGCGTCGATCGAGGGCTACTACTTCAAGCCGCGCATGGACCGCGAGCTGCTCGACACCTACGCCGCCGGGCTGATCGCGACGACCGGATGCCCGAGCGGCGAGGTGCAGACCCGGCTGCGGCTCGGTCAGTACGACGAGGCCCTGAAGGCCGCGGCCGAGTACCGCGACATCTTCGGCAAGGAGAACTACTTCGCCGAGATCATGGACCACGGCCTCGGCATCGAGCGCCGGATCATGGCCGACCTGCTGCGCCTCGCGAAAGACCTCGACCTGCCGCTCGTCGCGACGAACGACCTGCACTACGTGCACGCCCACGATGCCGGGTCGCAGGAGATGCTGCTCGCCATCCAGTCCGGCTCGACCCTCGCCGACCCGAACCGCTTCAAGTTCGACTCGAACGAGTTCTACCTGAAGACGCCGGCGCAGATGCGGCAGCTGTTCCGCGACCACCCCGACGCCTGCGACAACACCCTGCTGATCGCCGAGCGCTGCGAGGTCGAGTTCGACACGACGGCCAACTACATGCCGCACTTCCCGGTCCCGGCGGGCGAGACCGAGGACAGCTGGTTCGTGAAGGAGGTCGAGCGGGGACTCGCTCGATCGCTACCCGCAGGGGGTCCCGGACTCGGTGCGCACACAGGCGGACTACGAGACCAAGGTCATCAACTGCAGATGGGTTTCCCGGGCTACTTCCTGGTCGTCGCCGACTTCATCAACTGGGCAAGGACGCAGCGGCATCCGGGTCGGGCCCGGGACGCGGCTCGGGAGCCGGGTCGATGGCCGCATACGCGATGCAGCATCACCGACCTCGACCCGCTCCGGCACGGGCTCATCTTCGAGCGGTTCCTCAACCCCGACCGCGTCTCGATGCCCGACTTCGACGTCGACTTCGACGAGCGCCGCCGCGGCGAGGTCATCAACTACGTCACCGAGAAGTACGGCGAGGAGCGCGTCGCCCAGATCGTCACGTACGGCACGATCAAGGCCAAGCAGGCGCTGAAGGACAGCACGCGGGTGCTCGGGATGCCGTTCTCCGTGGGCGAGAAGCTCACCAAGGCGTTCCCGCCTCCGATCATGGGCAAGGACATGCCGCTCACGCGACGTCATCGACAAGGCCTCCGAGCGCTACAAGGAGGCGGCCGACCTCCGGGCATCTGATCGGCGCCGACGCGGAGGCGCAGAAGGTCTTCGAGACGGCCCTCGGCATCGAGAACCTGAAGCGCCAGTGGGGCGTGCACGCGGCCGGCGTGATCATGTCGAGCGAGCCGCTCATCGACATCATCCCGATCATGCGGCGCGAGCAGGACGGCCAGATCGTCACCCAGTTCGACTTCCCGGCGTCCGAGGCGCTCGGGCTGGTCAAGATGGACTTCCTCGGGCTGCGCAACCTCACGATCATCGACGACGCGCTCGACAACATCGAGGCGAACCGCGGGCATCGCGGTCGTGCTCGAAGAGCTCGAGCTCGACGATCCGGCCGCCTACGAGCTGCTCGGGCGCGGCGACACGCTCGGCGTGTTCCAGCTCGACGGCGGGCCGATGCGGTCGCTGCTGCGCATGATGAAGCCCGACAACTTCGAGGACATCTCCGCCGTCATCGCCCTGTACCGGCCGGGTCCGATGGGCGCCAACTCGCACACCAACTACGCACTCCGCAAGAACGGCCAGCAGGCGATCACCCCGATCCATCCGGAGCTCGAGGAGCCGCTGCGCGAGATCCTCGACACCACCTACGGGCTGATCATCTACCAGGAGCAGGTGATGGCGATCGCGCAGAAGGTCGCCGGGTTCTCGCTCGGCCAGGCCGACATCCTGCGCCGCGCGATGGGCAAGAAGAAGAAGTCGCGAGCTCGACAAGCAGTACGCGGACTTCAGCGCCGGCATGAAGGAGCGCGGCTTCAGCGCGACCGCGATCAAGACGCTGTGGGACATCCTGGTGCCGTTCTCCGACTACGCCTTCAACAAGGCGCACTCGGCCGCCTACGGCGTGCTGAGCTACTGGACCGCGTACCTGAAGGCGCACTATCCCGGCCGAGTACATGGCCGCGCTGCTGACCAGCGTCGGCGACGCCCGCGACAAGCTGGCGATCTACCTCAACGAGTGCCGCCGCATGGGCATCAAGGTGCTCGCGCCCGACGTCAACGAGTCGATCGGATACTTCGCCGCCGTCGGCGAGGACATCCGGTTCGGCATGGGCGCGGTCCGCAACGTCGGCTTCGGCGTCGTCGAGCAGATCAAGCAGGTCGCGCGAGGAGAAGGGCGCCTTCACGAGCTTCCACGACTTCCTGCGCAAGGTGCCCGCTGCAGGCGGCGAACAAGCGCACCGTCGAGTCGCTGATCAAGGCCGGCGCGTTCGACTCGCTCGGGTCGACCCGGCGCGCGCTCATCGAGATCCACGAGGGCGCCGTCGAGCGCGCGGTCAGCGACAAGCGGGCCGAGGCGAACGGGCAGGTCGGATTCGACTTCGACAGCCTGTGGGACGAGCCGGAGCACGCCGTCGAGGCGATCCCGGACCGGCCGGAGTGGCCCAAGCGCGAGAAGCTCGCCGCCGAACGCGAGATGCTCGGCCTGTACGTCAGCGACCATCCGCTCGCCGGTCTCGAGGCGCCAGCTCGCCCGGCACGCCAGCGTCTCGCATCGCCGAGCTGCTCGGCGGGGAGGCGGCGGGGGACGGCGAGACGGTGACGGTCGCCGGGCTCGTGACGAGCGTGCAGCACCGCACGGCCCGCAACTCGGGCAACCAGTACGGCATCGTGCAGGTCGAGGACTTCGGCGGCGAGATCACCGTCATGTTCCTCGGCAAGACCTACCAGGAGTTCGCGCCGGCCCTGATCGGCGACTCGATCGTGGTGGTGCGGGGCCGGGTCAGCCTGCGCGACGACGGCATGAACCTGCACGCGGTGTCGATGTTCCAGCCCGACACCGGGCCGAGCCTCGGCTCCGGCCCGCTCGTGATCTCGGTCGCCGAGAGCACGCGCGACGACCGAGGTCATCAGCGCGCTCAACGACGTGCTGATCCGGCACGCCGGCGACAACGAGGTGCGGCTGCGGCTGGTGCGCGGCGAGAACGCGCGGATGTTCGAGATCCCGTACCCGGTCGCCGTGACGGCCGACCTCTACGGCGAGCTCAAGGGCCTGCTCGGCCCGAACTGCCTCGTCTAGCGGTGATCGAGTAGCGCGACCGAGATCACGCCCGATCGCCCGGCGCCCAGTACTCGCGCTCGTGGTACAGCAGCGGGCACGTCCGGCTCGCCGAGGTCGCCGTCCTCGACCCGCACGACCACGACGGCGCTCTCCTCGACCGGGTAGCGCCCGATGATCCGGCACAGCATCCAGGCGGGCACGTCGTTCAGCAGGGGCAGGCCGAGCGGGCCGGGAGCCCAGTGGTCGCCGACGAACCGCTCGTCGGCATCCAGCGACAGGGTCTCGGCGCCCGCCCGGTTGCGCACGCCGAGGAAGTGGATGAGCACGTGCTCGGTCTGCTCGATCGCCGGCCAGGCGCTCGCCTTGCGCGCCATGTTGAAGGTCGCCATCGGGGGATGCGCGGCCAGCGACGCGAGCGATGTCGCGGTGAAGCCCGCGGGGCGCCCGTCGGGGTGCAGCGCGGTCACGACCGACACGCCGGCGGCGAGCCGGCGGAACGCCAGCTTGAACGCGAGATGTCTCGACGATCTGTCCTCGAATGACTCGCGGCTGCTCCATCCGATATCTCGCACAGTCGGCGTGCCGACCGGCAGGCGTCGACCGGCGTCACTCGCGCGAGCGCCTCTAGCATGGACACGCCATGATCCAGACCCTCGACCTCCGCGGCAGCCGTCCGACCCGGGCCGAGCTGGTCGCCCTGGTCCCGCGAGCGCGGGTCGATGTCGCGGTCGCCACCGAGACGGCCGCCGAGCTGATCGCCGAGGTGCGCGAGCGCGGCGAGGACGCCCTCCGCGATCAGGCCGAGCGGCTCGACCGGGTGCGCCCGGATGTCGTGCGGGTCGATCCTGCGACGATCGACGCCGCGGTCGAGACCCTCGATCCCGCCGTCCGCGCCGCGATCGAGGAGGCCATCTCGCGCGTTCGGCGCGCCAGCGAGGCCCAGGTGCCGCCGCCCGCCGTCACCGACCTCGGCGCCGGGCGCGGAGGTCGTGCAGCGCTGGCAGCCGGTCGAGCGCGTCGGCTTCTACGTCCCGGGCGGCAAGGCCGTCTATCCGTCGAGCGTGGTCATGAACGTCGTGCCGGCACAGGTGGCCGGCGTCACGTCGGTCGTGCTCGCGTCGCCGCCGCAGGCCGACCACGCCGGGGGAGTGCACCCGACGATCCTGGGCGCCGCCGGCATCCTCGGCGTCGACGAGGTCTACGCGATGGGCGGAGCCGGCGCGATCGGTGCACTCGCGTACGGCGTCCCGTCGCTCGGGCTCGACCCGGTCGACCTGATCACCGGGCCGGGCAACGTCTACGTCGCGGCGGCGAAGCGACTGGTGCGCGGCGACGTCGGCATCGACGCCGAGGCCGGACCGACCGAGATCCTGGTGATCGCCGACGCCACTGCCGATGCGCGCCTCGTCGCCGCCGATCTGGTCAGCCAGGCCGAGCACGACGAGCTCGCCGCCGCCGTGCTCGTCACCGACGCGCCGGGCCTCGCCGAGGCGGTCGTCGCCGCTCTCGACTCGCTCGCCGCCGCCACCCGGCACTCCGCCCGCGTGCGCGAGGCGCTCGACGGCCGGCAGTCGGCCATCGTGCTGGTCGACGACATCGCGGCCGCGGCGGCGTTCAGCAACGCCTACGGCCCCGAGCACCTCGAGCTGCACACCGCCGACCCGGACGCGACGCTCGACCTCATCGAGAACGCCGGCGCGATCTTCCTCGGGCCCGACGCCCCGGTCAGCCTCGGCGACTACCTCGCGGGCTCGAACCACGTGCTGCCGACCGGCGGGCAGGCGCGGTTCGCGTCCGGGCTCGGCGCGACGACGTTCCTGCGGTCGCAGCAGGTCATCCGCTACGACCGCGCGGCGCTCGAGACGGTGCGCGCCGGCATCCGGGCGCTGAGCGACGCCGAGCAGCTGCCCGCGCACGGCGACGCGGTCGACGCCCGCTTCCCGAGTGACGCGCCTCCCGGTCGCGGCCGGGACCGTCCGGTACCCTGGTCGCACCATGTTCTGCCCGTTCTGCCGCCACCCCGACAGCCGCGTCGTCGACTCGCGCACCAGCGACGACGGTCTGGCGATCCGCCGCCGCCGGCAGTGCCCCGAGTGCGGCCGTCGCTTCAGCACGACCGAGACCGCGAGCCTCAGCGTGATCAAGCGCAACGGCGATCGTCGAGCCGTTCAGCCGCGAGAAGATCGTGTCCGGCGTGCGCAAGGCCTGCCAGGGGCGCCCGGTGAGCGACGCCGATCTCGCGCTGCTCGCCCAGCGCGTCGAGGAGACCATCCGCGCGACGGGCGTCGCCCAGATCGACGCGAACGACATCGGCCTGGCGATCCTGCCGTCGCTCCGCGAGCTCGACGAGGTCGCCTACCTGCGTTTCGCCAGCGTCTACCAGGGCTTCGACTCGCTCGACGACTTCGAGTCGGCCATCACGCTGCTGCGCGTCGAGCACGCCACCGAGACCGCCACGGCGGCCGAGGCCGACGACCGCTGACGACCCGCCGAGCCGATAGCCTGGGGCCAGCATGTACGGCCTCCTCTTCCGGGTCGTTCCTCGTCCCGCCTCGACCCGGAACGCGCGCACCATCTCGCCTTCGCGGTCATCCGCGCGCTTCCCGCTCATCGGGCCGCTCGTCCGGCGCGCTCACCGCGCCCGGATCCCGGCCTGCTGGTCCGCACGCTCGGCATCGAGTTCCCGACGCCCGTTCGGGGTGGCGGCGGGGTTCGACAAGGACGCCCGCGGCATCCGGGGCCTCGGCCTGCTCGGCTTCGGCCACGTCGAGGTCGGCACCGTCACGGCGCTCGCGCAGCCCGGCAACCCGCGGCCGCGGCTGTTCCGGCTCATCCCGGATCGCGCGGTCATCAACCGCATGGGCTTCAACAACGCGCGGGGCCGAGGCGGTGTCGCCGCGCCTGCGCCGGGCGGCGTCGCCGCCGCGACCGGCCGATCATCGGCGTCAACATCGGCAAGTCGCGCGTCGTCGACGTCGACGACGCGATCGACGACTACCTCGCGAGCACCCGGCTGCTCGCGCCGCACGCCGACTACCTGGTCGTCAACGTCAGCTCGCCGAACACGCCCGGCCTGCGCGGCCTGCAGGAGCTCGACCGGCTGGCCCCGCTGCTCGAGGCGGTCCGGGATGCCGCGGGCGGCACGCCCGTGCTCGTCAAGATCGCCCCCGACCTGACCGACGACGAGGCGCGCGGCATCGCCGCGCTCGTCGTGCGGCTGGGCCTCGCCGGCATCGTCGCGACGAACACGACGCTGTCGCGCGAGGGCCTGCGCACCGATCCCGCCGCCGTCGCGGCCGCGGGCGACGGCGGGCTCTCGGGCGCCCCGCTCGCGGCCCGGTCGCTCGAGCTGCTGCGCGTCCTGCGCGCCGCCGTGCCGCCCGGCATGTGCATCATCTCGGTCGGAGGCGTCGAGACCGGTCGCCGACGTCGCCGAGCGCCTGGCGGCGGGTGCCACGCTGGTGCAGGGCTACACGGCGTTCCTGTACCGCGGGCCGCTCTGGGCCCGGCAGATCAACTCGCAGCTGGCGGACGACCGCGCGCGGCACGACACCGAGGGCCGCAGATGACCGGCGTCAGACGGGATACTGGCCGCGCTTGACCTGCGGCTTCGGCAGGCGCAGCACGCGCATCTGGATCATGCGCATGAACGCGTACCAGCGCACGCCGCGCTCGACGCTTGTCGGCGCCGAACTTCGCGGCCAGCTTGCGCCGCAGCAGGATGCCGACGATGATGCCCTCGGCGACGACGACGATGATCGCGGCCCAGACCGCGATCAGCACGTACGCGGCGATCGCCTCGAAGAAGTAGCTGACGATCACGAGCACCAGCAGCGGCAGCAGGACCTCGCCGAGGCTGAACCGAGCGTCGATGTAGTCGCGCACGTACCGCTTCTGCGGGCCCTTGTCGCGGACCGGGAGGTACTTCTCCTCGCCGGCGGCCATGCCGACGCGGGCGCGCTCGCGCGCCGCCTGCACCTGGGCGCGCGACTGCTTGGCTGCCAGCCGGCGGTCGGTGGGGACCAGCGGACGCTTGCGCGCGGCCTCCTGCTCCTTGCGGGTCGGGGTCGCGTGTCCCTTGGTCGGGGCGACCGCTTCGGCCTCGGTCGCCGGTGTCGGGTTCGGTGGGGGGAGTCTTCGCCACGGTGGGTCCTCGCTGTCGTGTCTGGAAAGATCATCCCATGTCCTCGCACACCGACGCCGACCCGGCGACCACCAGCCCGCACGCCGCCGAACTCCGCGAGGCGGTGCAGGCCGGGCCTCCCGTCGCGATCGCCGACCTGTCGGATCTGGTCCGCATCCCGTCGGTCTCGTGGGACGGCTTCGACCCCGAGCACGTGGTCGCGAGCGCCGAGGCGCGTCGCCGAGCTGGCGCGCGGAACCGGCGTCTTCGACGAGGTCGAGATCGTGCGCCTGCCGATGCCGGTCAACGGCGAGCTCGGCCTCCCGGCCGTGATCGCCACCCGCGCCGCCCGCAACGGCCGCCCGACGGTGCTGCTGTACGCGCACCACGACGTCCAGCCTCCCGGCGAGGACGACGACTGGAACTCGCAGCCCTACGAGCCGACGCTGCGCGGCGACCGCCTGTACGGCCGCGGCGCCGCCGACGACAAGGCCGGCGTGCTCGCCCACATCGCCGCCATCCGCGCCCTCACGACGGTCGTGCGCCGATCCCGAGGTCGGCATCGTCCTGTTCGCCGAGGGGGAGGAGGAGTTCGGCTCGCGCTCGCTCCCGGCGATCCTCGAGAAGTACCACGACCGTCTCGCCGCCGACGCGATCGTCGTCGCCGACTCCGGCAACTGGGATCTCGAGACGCCGGCGCTCACCGTCGGCCTGCGCGGCGCCGTCGCCTTCAACCTGCGCATCTCGACCCTCGACCACGCGTCGCACTCCGGCCAGTTCGGGGGAGCGGTGCCGGATGCGATGCTCGCCGCGATCGAGCTGCTGCGCGACGTTCTGGAACAAGGACGGCTCGGTCGCGGTCAAGGGCCTGCGAGAGCCACGAGGCGGAGACCCCGGACTACGACGAGAAGCAGCTGCGCGAGGAGACCGGTCTGCTCGACGGCGTCGAGCCGATCGGCACCGGCGACCTGCTGTCGCGCACCTGGTACCAGCCGTCGATCACGTCACCGGCATCGACGCCCCGACCGTGCAAGAACGCCTCCAACACGCTGATCCCGAGCGTGCGGGTGCGGGTCAGCGCCCGCGTCGCGCCCGGGCAGAACGCCCGCGAGTACTTCGAGGTGCTCGAGGCGCACATCGCGCGACCACGTCCCGCACGGCGCGCAGTTCGAGATCGACGACCTCGACCTCGGGCAGCCGTTCCTCGTCGACACCGAGCGGCTGGGCGGCGTCCGAGACCCTGGATGCGATGCACGAGGCGTTCGGCCACGAAGCGGTCCTGATGGGGTCGGGCGGCTCGATCCCGTTCATCGCCGACCTCGTGGAGCGGTACCCCGCAGCGCAGATCCTGATCACCGGAGTCGAGGACCCCGACGCCCGCGCCCACAGCCCGAACGAGTCGCTGCACCTGCCGACGTTCGAGCACGCGATCCTCGACGGAGGCGCTGCTCCTGGCACGCCTCAATGCACGCGACGGACCAGCGCGTAGAATCGATGACATGACAGACACCACGATCGCGCCCGAGGTCGCCGCCGGCGAGTCCGCCACTGCAGCGATGCACGAGGTCGACCTCACCGCGACCGCCGCCGACAAGGTGCGCAGCCTGCTCGAGCAGGAGGGTCGCGACGACCTGCGCCTGCGGGTCGCCGTCCAGCCGGGCGGATGCTCGGGTCTGATCTACCAGCTGTACTTCGACGAGCGCCTGCTCGACGGCGACGCGACCCGCGATTTCGACGGCGTCGAGGTCGTCGTCGACAAGATGAGCGTGCCGTATCTGCTCGGCGCCTCGATCGATTTCGAGGACACCATCCAGAAGCAGGGCTTCACGATCGACAACCCGAACGCGCGGGCTCGTGCGCGTGCGGAGACTCGTTCCACTGAGCCTCAGACACACCTTTCCGACAGGGCGTTCGCCGGAAGGCGGGCGCCCTTCGTGGTTATAGACTCGGAGGGAACCAGCTCCGTTTCTCCGAGAGGCATTCTCGTGCGTCCGCAACGTCGTTCCCGGTTGGCCAGATGGGCCCTCGTCCCGATCGGACTGGTCGTCTCGATCGTGCTGGCCGGCTGCACGCAGCAGCAGCTGCAGGGCTACCTGCCGGGCGACCCGGGCGTCACGAACCACACCGGGCGCATCATCGGGCTCTGGACCACATCCTGGATCGTCCTTCTCGCCGTCGGCGTCGTCACCTGGGGCCTCATCATCTGGGCAGCCGTCGCGTACCGCCGCCGCAAGGGCCAGATCGGCCTTCCCGTGCAGCTGCGCTACAACCTGCCGATCGAGATCTTCTACACGATCGTCCCGCTGATCCTGGTGCTCGGGTTCTTCGCGTTCACCGCGCGTGACCAGACGGAGATCGAGGCCAACAACGATCCCGAGGTCACCATCCAGGTCATCGGCAAGCGCTGGGCCTGGGACTTCAACTACGTCGACGCGGACGTCTACTCGGCCGGCATCCAGGCGCAGGACCTCGACTCCGAGCCCGGCGCGATCTCCGAAGCGGACCTGCCGGTGCTGTACCTGCCGGTGGGCAAGCGCGTCGAGATCAACATCGAGTCGCGCGACGTCATCCACTCCTTCTGGATCCTCGACTTCCTCTACAAGAAGGACATGATCCCGGCGAAGTCGAACTACCTCTACTTCGTTCCGCTCGAAGGAGGGCACCTACGCACGGCAAGTGCGCGGAGCTCTGCGGCGAGTACCACTCGCTCATGCTCTTCACCGTGAAGGTGGTCTCCGAGGCGGAGTACGACAGCCAGATGCAGCTGCTGCGCGACGCCGGCAACGAGGGCCAGCTGGGCCCGGAGTACAACACGAACTCCAACCTGCCCGGCAACGGCGCAGAGCACCATCGACAGCGATCCCCAGGGAGCGAAATGAGTACCGCGACCGCACCCGCGCCCGCACCGTCGTCGACGCCGACTTTCGGCACGCCGTCGGTCGAGCGCAAGGGCAACGTCTTCGTCAAGTGGATCACCACCACCGACCACAAGACGATCGGCTACCTCTACCTGATCAGCTCGTTCATCTTCTTCATGGTCGGCGGCGTCATGGCCCTCATCATCCGCGCGCAGCTCTTCGAGCCGGGCCTCAAGATCGTCGCCGACCGGTGAGCAGTACAACCAGCTGTTCACGATGCACGGCACGATCATGCTGCTGCTGTTCGCGACGCCGCTGTTCGCCGGCTTCGCCAACGTCGCGATGCCGCTGCAGATCGGCGCCCCCGACGTCGCGTTCCCGCGACTGAACGCCTTCGCCTACTGGCTCTACCTGTTCGGCGCGATCATCACCAGTCGCGGGGTTCTTCACGCCGCAGGGCGCCGCATCCTTCGGCTGGTTCGCCTACGCGCCGCTGTCGAACACCACGTTCACGCCCGGCGTCGGCGGCAACCTCTGGGTCTTCGGGCTCGCCCTCGCCGGCTTCGGCACGATCCTCGGTGCCGTCAACTTCATCACGACGATCATCACGATGCGCGCGCCCGGCATGACGATGTTCCGGATGCCGATCTTCACCTGGAACATCATGGTCACGTCGATCCTGGTGCTGCTCGCGTTCCCGGTGCTCGCCGCGGGCCTGATGGCACTCGGCGCGGACCGCGTGTTCGGCTCCCATCTGCTCGACCCAGCCAACGGCGGAGCCATGCTCTGGCAGCATCTGTTCTGGTTCTTCGGGCACCCCGAGGTCTACATCATCGCGCTGCCGTTCTTCGGCATCATCAGCGAGGTGCTGCCGGTGTTCAGCCGCAAGCCGATCTTCGGCTACAAGACGCTGATCTACGCGACCATCGCCATCGCCGCGCTGTCGGTCACGGTGTGGGCGCACCACATGTACGTGACCGGATCGGTGCTGCTGCCGTTCTTCGCGCTGCTGACGATGCTCATCGCGGTGCCGACCGGCGTGAAGATCTTCAACTGGGTCGGCACGATGTGGCGAGGGTCGGTGACGTTCGAGACGCCCATGCTCTGGGCGATCGGCTTCCTCATCACCTTCACCTTCGGCGGTCTGACCGGCGTCATCCTGGCGTCGCCACCGCTCGACTTCCACGTCTCCGACACCTACTTCGTCGTCGCGCACTTCCACTACGTGGTGTTCGGCACCGTCGTGTTCGCGATGTTCAGCGGCTTCTACTTCTGGTGGCCGAAGTGGACCGGCAAGATGCTGAACGAATCGCTCGGAAAGTGGCACTTCTGGTTGCTGTTCATCGGCTTCCACACCACGTTCCTCATCCAGCACTGGATCGGCGTCGTCGGCATGCCCCGCCGCTACTGGAGCTACCTGCCGACCGACAACGTGACGTGGATGAACCAGATCTCGACCGTGGGCGCCGCGATCCTGGCGATCTCGATGCTCCCGTTCCTCCTCAACGTCTGGGTCACCCACCGCCGTGGCGTGAAGGTGACCGTGGACGACCCGTGGGGCAACGCCCGGTCGCTCGAGTGGGCCACCTCGTGCCCGCCGCCGCGCCACAACTTCACGTCGATCCCGCGCATCCGCTCGGAGTCGCCGGCGTTCGACCTGCACCACCCCGAGGTCGTCCAGGTGGGTATCGGCCCGCTGAAGGATGCACCCGATCGACCGGTGGTCGACATCGCCGACGGAGAGGTGAAGTAGCGTGCGCGTCAATGCGAACCTGTTCTGGATCCTCGCGGCGTTCTTCTGGGCCGCCGACGTCCTCTACATCGTCTGGAACCTGATCGATCACGGAGCGCGTGGAGTGGGTCGGGACCGTCGGGATCGGACTCTCCGGCATCCTGGGCGCCTTCATCGCCTTCTACGTGACGGCCACGCGTCGTGCTCAGGGTGGCGAGCTCCCCGAGGACCGGGTCGACGCGAACATCGACGACGGCGACCCCGAGATGGGCTACTTCAGCCCGTGGAGCTGGTGGCCGATGGCTGCTGGCTGCGGGTCTCGCCCTCATGTTCCTCGGCCTCGCGGTCGGCATCTGGCTGATGTTCATCGGCGCCCCGATCGTGCTGGTCTCCGTCATCGGCTGGTACTACGAGTACTACCGCGGCAACTTCGCCCGCTGACATGACCGGCCACCATCCGCGAGGCCCGCGCCGGCGACGAGGAGGGTCTGTTCGCCCTCGTCGCGTCAGCTCGGGCCACGCGCTGCCGCCCGTCCGTGAGGCATTCGACGCGACGATCGCGGCGTACCTCGCGGGGGAGCACCCGAGCGTCCACCTGCTCGTGGTCGACGACGGCGGTTCGCTGAAGGGATACGCCCTCACCACCATCGTGCCGCTGCTCGCGACCAACGGCCCCTCGGCACAGCTGCAGGAGATCGTCGTCGACGACGCCGCCCGCGGGCACGACTACGGCACCAAGCTGGTGCGGGCCGTCGAGGCAGAGTGCGAGCGGCGCGGAGTGACGCAGCTGACCGTCGCCAGTCGGCGCGCCGGAGGCTTCTACGACCGGCTCGGGTTCCACGAGAGCGCCGAGTACATGCGGCGATTCTTCTGAGCTGAACCCCGCGCCGGCCGCTAGTGGTGCGGGTGCTCCCGCGCGGCCTCGACCTCGGTCTTCGTGACCGGCGCGATGCGGTCCTCGAAGAGCCAGTTCGACAGGATCGAGCGCACGCGCTGCGTCACCGGGATGCGACCGCGCTTGTTCGGGCGCAGCATGAGCGGCTGGTAGTCGTCGAAGTCGACGAGCTTCCAGCGCTCGTAGTCCGACAGCTGCTCGTGCACCTCGATGTACTCGCCGCCGGGGAGGCGGACGATACGGGCCGACTCGTAGCCGTGCAGAGCGATCTCGCGGTCCTTCTTCTGCAGCCCGATGCAGATCCGGTGGGCGACGACGTACGCCACCACCGGTCCGATGAAGAGCAGGGCCTGGATGGCGCCGGTCACGCCCTCGATGGAGAGCCTGAAGTGGGTCGCGATCAGGTCCGATCCGGCGGCCGCCCAGAGCACCGCGTAGAACGTCACGCCGGCGGCGCCGATCGCGGTGCGCTTCGGGGCGTTGCGCGGGCGGTCGGTCATGTGGTGCTCGCGCTGGTCACCGGTGATCCAGCCCTCGAGGAACGGGTACAGGGCGACCGCGGCGAGGAACACCGGCAGCACCAGCAGCGGCACGAGGATGTTGAGCGAGAGCGTGAACCCGAACAGCTCGAGCTCCCAGCCCGGCGGGACGAGGCGCAGAGCGCCGTCCGCGAAGCCGATGTACCAGTCGGGCTGCGTGCCCGCGGACACGGGGGAGGGGTCGTAGGGGCCGTACACCCAGATCGGGTTGATGGTGACGGTCGCCGCGACCAGCACGATCACGCCGAAGATGATGAAGAAGAAGCCACCGGCCTTGGCCGCGAACACCGGCATGATCGGCACGCCGACGACGTTGTCGTTGGTGCGCCCGGGACCTGCGAACTGGGTGTGCTTGTTGACGACGAGCAGCACCATATGGACGCCGATCAGCGCCACGATGATCGCGGGCAGCAGCAGGATGTGGAGGCTGTAGAACATGCCGACCACTTGCGTTCCCGGGAACTCGCCGCCGAACAGCAGGTTGGACGTCCAGGTGCCGATGATCGGGATGCCCTTGACCATGCCGTCGATGATGCGGAGGCCGTTGCCGGAGAGCAGGTCGTCGGGGAGCGAGTAGCCGGTGAAGCCCTCGGCCATGGCGAGCACGAAGAGCAGGAAGCCGACGATCCAGTTGAGCTCGCGCGGCTTGCGGTAGGCAGCCCGTGAAGAACACGCGCAGCATGTGCAGACCGATCGATGCGACGAACAGCAGGGCCGCCCAGTGGTGCACCTGGCGCATGAGCAGCCCGCCGCGGATGTCGAAGCTGATGTCGAGCGTCGAGGCCATCGCCGCCGACATGTCGATTCCCTTGAGCGGCAGGTAGGAGCCCTCGTAGACGACGTGGGCCATGGATGCCTGGAAGAAGAACGTCAGGAACGTGCCGGACAGCAGGATCACGACGAAGCTGTAGAGCGCGACCTCGCCGAGCATGAACGACCAGTGGTCGGGGAAGATCTTGCGGCCGAGTTCGCGGACGAGGCCCGAGATCCCGGTGCGTTCGTCGATGTAGTTCGCGCCCCAGTTGGTGAGGCGCATGCCGGCGTTCGGCGGGACGGCCTCCTCGTCCGAGGTCGTGATGCGCGTGCCGCCCGGCTCCGAAGAAGACGTGTTCGGTTTGGTGGCTTCGACGGTCACAGCTGACGCTCCCAGAAGCTCGGGCCGACGGGCTCGGTGAAGTCGCTGCGCGCGACCAGATAGCCCTCGTCGTCGACGGTGATGGGCAGCTGCGGCAGCGGACGCTTGGCAGGGCCGAAGATGACCGCCGCCTCACGCGTGATGTCGAACTGCGATTGGTGGCAGGGGCAGAGCAGGTGGTGGGTCTGCTGCTCGTAGAGCGCGACCGGGCAGCCGACGTGCGTGCAGATCTTGGAGTAGGCGACGATGCCGTCGAAGCTCCAGTCCTCGCGCTCCGGCGAGATGGTGAGATCGGTGGGCTTGAGCCGCATCAGGAGCACGGCGGCCTTCGCCTTCTCCTCGAGCGGGTGCTCAGCCTCCTCGAGGCCGTCCGGGATGACATGGAAGACCGACCCGAGGGTCACGTCTGAAGCCTTGATCGGGGTCCCATCCGGGTCCCTTGTCAAGCGCACGTCCTTGTCCCAGAGCGTGTGCTTCAGGGCCGCGACCGGGATCGCCGGCGGGGGCGAGGTCACGGAACAGCACGACGGCCGGGAGCGGGGACACGACGAGCGCGCCGATCAGGGTGTTGCGGATCAGCTTGCGGCGGGTGAAGCCGGACTCCTTGTTGCCGAGGTGGAAGATCTCGACGGCCTTCTCGCGGGTCTCTTCGCTTCCGCGCGTCGGGTGCCGCGACTCGACGAGGTCGTGGCCGTCCATGAGCGACTTCGACCAGTGGACGGCGCCGAAGCCGATGCCGAACAGGGCGAGCACGATGCCGAGACCGAGGAGCGTGTTGTTGACCTGGACGGACTGGATGTCGCCCGGCACGATCGGGAAGGCGAAGTACGCCACGACGGCGAACACGCTGCCGGCGACCGACAGCAGGAACAGCCACGAGACGCGTCGCTCGTTCTGCCGCTCCTTGACCGGGTCGATGTCGGAGACGCGCGGGCGGTAGGGCGGGAAGCCGGGGTTCTCGATCGCGTCGGACGGCACCACAGCGGTGCCGGGCGACGGGACCGGAGCCTCGCGCTTGACCACGGCGGTGCCGTGATCGCTGCCCTTGTCTGCCATTGCGTTTCCTTCCAGTGCGTGCTGCGCTGCTGAGTGCTGACGTGCCTAGTTCGATTTCGCCGTCAGCCACACCGTGATGGCGACGATCGAGCCGAGTGCGAAGATCCAGACGAACAGGCCCTCTGAGACCGGCCCGAGTCCGCCGAGGTCGATGCCACCCGGCGACGGGTTGTCGTTGAGGAACTCCAGGTAGGCGATGATGTCGGCCTTGTCTTCTGGCGTGATGTTCAGGTCGCTGAAGACCGGCATGTTCTGCGGGCCGGTGACCATCGCCTCGTAGACGTGCGACGGCTCGACGCCCTTGACCGACGGGGCGAACTTGCCCTCGGTGAGAGCGCCGCCGGCGCCGGCCACGTTGTGGCACATGGCGCAGTTGACGCGGAACAGCTCGGCGCCGTTGGCCACATCGCCCTCGCCCGTGAGGTAGCGCTCATCCGGGATGGCGGGGCCGGGGCCGAGGGTGGCGACGTACGCCGCGAGGGCCGCGATCTGCTCGTCGGTGAACTGGACCGGCTTCTCCTCGGCCTGCGGGCCGGTGGCGGCGGCCGGCATGCGCCCCGTTCCGACCTGGAAGTCGACAGACGCTGCGCCCACGCCGTGGAGGTTGGGCCCAGCGTCGGTGCCCTGGGCGCCCAGGCCGTGGCAGCTGGCGCAGTTCGCCTGGAAGAGCTTCTCGCCCTCGTCGACCAGCTGATCGACCTGCGCCGTGGTCTCCGCCGACGCGGACGCCGTGAAGAGGGCGTAGCTGCCGCCGGTGGCGAGCAGGCCGACCAGCAGGAGCAGGGCCGAGGCGAGCGGAGAACGACGTCCGGACCTGGTCCGGCGCTGAGACGGGTGTGGCAGTCATGGGTTCTGTCGTGGGTCCGTTCGGCTACTTGAGTATGTAGATGACGAAGAAGAGGCCGATCCAGACCACGTCGACGAAGTGCCAGTAGTAGGAGACGGAGATCGCGGTGACCGCCTCGCGGTGGGTGAAGGTCTTGACCGCGAAGACCCGCCCGAGCACCAGGAGGAACGCGAACAGGCCGCCGGTGACGTGCAGGGCGTGGAAGCCGGTCGCGAAGTAGAAGACCGATCCGTAGGAGTCGGAGGTGAAGGCCAGATGCTCGCTCACCAGCTGGCCGTACTCGAAGACCTGCCCGACGACGAAGATCGCGCCGAGGACGAAGGTCAGATAGAACCATTCGACGACGCCCCACTTCCACACCTGGAGGATGCCGCCGGTGCGCCGCGACTGCAGGCGCTCCGCGGCGAAGACGCCGAACTGGCAGGTGAAGGACGACGACACCAGGATGGCCGTGTTCACGGCCGCGTAGATCACGTTGAGCTTGGCGCCCTGGTCTTCCCAGAGGAACGGGGAGTAGTTGACGCAGTGTGAAGTACACCGCGAACAGTCCCGCGAAGAACATCACCTCGCTGCCGAGCCAGACGATGACGCCGACCTGCGTGACGTTCGGGCGGTTGATCACCGAACTCGAGTGGGGCGAAATCGTCGTGGAGGTCACGCTTCCATTATGGCCGATATCTGGGCTCGGTACGATCGACGCCATGCCGTCTGAACTCAGCTGGTCTGCCCTGCTCACCGAACTCCTCGCGGGGTCCGATCTGTCGATCGCCGAGGCCTCGTGGGCGATGGAGGAGGTCATGGCCGGCCGGGCGACCGGAGCGCAGCTCGGCGCGTTCCTCGTCGCGCTGCGGGCGAAGGGCGAGACGGTCGGCGAGATCGTCGGATTCCGGGATGCGGTGCTCGCGCATGCGCAGCCGCTGGCCGTCGATCCGATGGCCCTCGACATCGTCGGCACGGGTGGCGACCGGTTCGGCACGGTGAACGTCTCGACCATGGCGTCGATCGTCGCCGCGGCTGCCGGCGCCCGTGTCGTGAAGCACGGCAACAAGGCGGCGAGCTCCGCGGCGGGCTCGTCGGACGTGCTCGCCGCCCTCGGCGTCGACCTGACGATCCCGCCCGAGACGGGTCGCGCAGGTCCTGGATGAGGTGGGCATCACGTTCGCGTTCGCCGCCCTCTTCCACCCCGGCTTCAAGCACGCGGGACCCACCCGCGCCGAGCTCGGCATCCCGACCGTGTTCAACTTCCTCGGCCCGCTCTGCAACCCCGCGCGACCGGAGGCCTCGGCCGTCGGCGTCGCCCAGCTCGACAAGGTGCCCCTGTTCGTCGGGGTGTTCCAGACCCGCGGCGCGACGGCGCTCGTGTTCCGCGGCGACGACGGCCTCGACGAGCTGTCGACCACCGGTCACAGCCACGTCTGGGAGATCTCGCGCGGTGAGGTGCACGAGCACGATCTCGACCCCGGCGACCTCGACCTGCCGCGCGCGACCATCGATGACCTGCGAGGGGGCGATGCCGCATCCAACGCAGAGACTGTTCGCCGCACCCTGGCGGGGCGAGGAGGGTCCGGTGCGCGACATCGTGCTGCTGAACGCCGCCGCCGGCCTGGTGTCGTGGGAGCTGGCTCAGGATGCCGCGCTGGCCGAGGAGGACATCCGGGCGCGGTTCCGCACCGGGATCGCGCGTGCCGCCGAGGCGGTGGACTCCGGTGCCGCACTGGCGAAGCTCGATTCCTGGGTCGCGGCGACGACCGCTACTCCACCCAGTCGAAAGAGCGGGTGACCGCCCGCTTCCACTGGCGCATCCGCTCCTCGCGCTCGGCCGCATCCATCTGAGGGAGCCATCGGGTGTCCTCGCGCCAGTTGGCGCGGAGCTCGTCGAGGTCCTTCCAGAAGCCGACGGCGAGCCCGGCGGCGTAGGCCGCGCCGAGCGCCGTCGTCTCGATCACGGCAGGGCGCACGACGGGCACGCCCAGGATGTCCGCCTGGAACTGCATGAGCGCGTCGTTGGCCACCATGCCGCCGTCGACGCGGAGCTCCGCGAGCGGCAGTCCCGCATCCGCGTTCACGGCGTCGAGCACCTCGCGGGTCTGGAAGGCCGTCGCCTCGAGCGCCGCCCTGGCGATGTGCCCCTTGTTGGCGAAGCGGGTGAGCCCGACGATGACGCCACGCGCGTCCGGGCGCCAGTAGGGGGCGAACAGCCCCGAGAACGCCGGCACGAAGTACACGCCGCCGTTGTCGTCGACCGAGAGGGCGAGCTGCTCGACGTCGGGTGACTTCTCGATGATTCCGAGGTTGTCGCGCAGCCACTGGATCAGGGATCCCGTGACGGCGATCGATCCCTCGAGCGCGTAGACGGGCTCGGCGTCGCCCAGCCGGTAGGCGACGGTCGTGATCAGCCCGTTCTCGGAGTGGGTGATCTCGGTGCCGGTGTTGAAGATGAGGAAGTTTCCCGTGCCGTAGGTGTTCTTCGACTCGCCCGGCGTCGAACGCGGCCTGGCCGAACGTCGCGGCCTGCTGATCGCCAAGGATGCCGGCGATCGGCACTCCGGGCAGGGGAGTGGAGGCGGCGGCCTCGCCGTAGACCTCGGAGCGAGCTGCGGATCTCGGGGAGCAGCCCGCGGGGGATGCCGAACGCCTCGAGCAGGCCGTCGTCCCACTCGAGGGTGCGCAGGTCCATGAGCAGCGTGCGGCTGGCGTTGGTGACATCCGTCGCGTGCACGCCGCCGTCCGGCCCGCCGGTGAGGTTCCAGAGCACCCAGCAGTCGGTGGTGCCGAAGGCGAGCTCACCCGCTTCCGCGCGAGCGCGGGCGCCGTCGACGTTGTCGAGGATCCAGGCGATCTTGGTCGCGGAGAAGTAGGTCGCGAGCGGGAGGCCGGTCTGGTCGCGGAAGCGTCCGGGGCCGCCGTCCTCTGCGAGCGCGTCGACCAGATTCTGGGTGCGGGTGTCCTGCCAGACGATCGCGGGGGAGATGGGCTCGCCGGTCGCTCGATCCCAGACGACGGCCGTCTCGCGTTGATTGGTGATCCCGATCGCGGCGACGTCTGCCGCCGTCGCGCCTGCGGCATCCAGAGCCTCGGCGATCACGAGCGACACGTTGTCGCGGATCTCGGCCGCGTCGTGCTCGACCCATCCGGCACGCGGGAAGTGCTGGCCGTGCTCGCGCTGACCGGTGCCCGCGAGCTCGCCCGCGTGGTCGAACAGGATCGCCCGGGTGCTCGTGGTGCCCTGGTCGATCGCGATGACGTAGCGTGCGCGCGGCCGCGTCACCGGACCAGCACCTCGGGCGTCAGCTCACCGATCGAGCGGTGGCCGCTGAGTCCGAGCACGAGGTCGAACTCTGCCAGCAGGTTTCGCAGCGCCTCGCGGGCCCCCTCCTCGCCGGCGATCGCCATGCCGTAGACCCACGGCCGACCGACCAGCACCGCGGCGGCTCCGAGCGCGAGCGCACGGAAGACGTCGGCCCCGGTCCGCACGCCGCTGTCGAAGAGCACCGGGGCACGGCCGTCGACGGCGTCCAGGACTCCGGGGAGTGCGTCGAGAGATCCCACGGCGCCGTCGATCTGACGCCCGGCGTGATTGGAGACCACGATGCCGTCGATGCCGGAGTCCAGTGCCTGGCGGGCGTCATCCGGATGCTGGATCCCCTTGAGCAGGATGGGCAGCTTCGTGCGCTCCCGCAGGAACGCCAGGTCGGACCACTGGAGGTTCGAGCGCGAGAAGACGTCGAGGAAGGTCTCTACTGCAACTCGCGGATCGCCGGAGCGCAGGTTGTCGCCGAATCGGCCGGGGTAGCGACGGGTCATGCCGACGAGCGTGCGGACCGCGGTCGGCGTCACCCGCGCCTTCTCGGCCGGGGGAGCGGTCCCTGCCGCTCGCGCTGCGACGCGCTCGGCGACCAGCCCCTGGAACACGGGATCGGAGGTGTACTGGGCGATGCCCATCCCTCGGATGAACGGCAGGAACGCCCGGTCGAGGTCGCGTGGTCGCCAGCCGAGCATCTGGGTGTCCAGGGTGACGACGATCGCCTGCGCACCGATCTTCTCGGCACGCGCGACGAAGCTCTCGACCAGCTCGTCGGACGAGCTCCAGTAGAGCTGGAACCAGAGCGGACCACCGCCGCCCTCGGCGGCGACGCGCTCCATCGGGCACCGACGCCTGGCTGGAGAGCACGGCCGGGATGCCGAGGCCGGCGGCCGCTCGGGCGATCGCGAGGTCGGCGTCGTCGTCGACCAGCTCGAGCACTCCGACGGGCGCGGCGAGCAGGGGAGTGGGGTAGTCGTGACCGAAGAGCGTCACGCCCAGGTCGCGAGCGGAGACGTCGCGCAGGACGCGCGGAACGATCCGCCAGGCGTCGAAGGCATCGGCGTTGGTCTCGGCCGTCGACTCGATGCCGCTCGAACCGTGCACGTAGGCCCAGGCCTCGGCCGACATCGCGCGCTCGGCGCGCGCCAGGAGGTCGGGCCAGCGGACCGGGATCTTCGGCTCGCGCCCGCGCGCCCCGGCGCGGTAGATCGCGGACTGGGTCTGGCGACCGAATCCCGTGGACCGGTCGTAGTCGGGCATGGGCTTTATGCAAGCACGGCGGCTAGGGAGTGTCTATGCCCAGGACGAAGTCAGGTGAGCCCATCTGGGCGCGGTCCGTGAACCAGTGGCGTGCGACCGCTGAGGAGGTCTGCTGGGTCAGGAGTGAAGCTCGACGTGCGCCTTGGCTTCGCCGAGCGTTTCGAAGGCGCCGATGAACGCTCCGACGCGGTCGTACGCGGAGTAGTGCGTCTCGGTCAGATCGATGCGTCCGAGGTGCATCAGCGTGTTGCGTTCAGAGAGGCCCGTCGCCACCCAGAGACCGTGATCCGCGCTCAGCCATTGGACTCGGAGGTGGGAGTCGGTGGACACTTCGGGCGCTTCGATGACGGTGTCAGACAACGTTCCTCCACGGTGAGCAGTGGTTGCGATGAAGGTCACGAAACCATCACGAGGCGAATGCCGCAAGGGTTAAGACCCAGAATCAGTGAACTTTCAGGCTGAGGGTCAGACCAGGTCGGTGCGCCCGCGATCCGTGCGAGAAACTTCGCATGGCGAACAGGACATGTACCCCGACATCAAGGGGTCGCAGAGGCCCGGATCTACCGGATGAGCCACCCGCGCACGCGTCAGCGGCCGGACTCAGCCGGCGGCCTTCTTCACCAGCGCGCGGATCTTCTTCTCCTCATCGGAGCCGATCTTGAGGACTGCGAACGCCGTCGGCCACATGTGGCCGTCGTCGAGATTCGCCGGCTGCTCGAAGCCGAGCGTCCCGTAGCGGGTGCCGAACTTGGCGGCCGGCTGGAAGAAGCAGAGGATCTTGCCGTTGCGCGCCCAGCCGGGCATCCCGTAGTAGGTCTTAGGAGCAAGGTCGGGTGCGACGTCCGTCACGATCTCGTGGATCTTGTTCGCGACTGCACGCTCGTCGGCGGGGAGCGCTGCGATCGCGTCCTTGACGGCCTGTGCGCCGTCGGCTGCGGTCTTCTGCTCCTTCAGCTCGCGCGCGCGGTCTCTGACGGCGGCGCGCTCTTCCTTGCTGAGTGTCTGACCCTGGTTGTCTGGCATCGTCTTTCCTCTCCGTAGCGGGATGATCTCGCACCAGTTTGGGGGAGGGTAGGGGGCGGGGCTTCTCCAGAACTGCTTTCCTGGCGCCCGTGCGTCAAACTGACATAATGGAGCTTATCGGAGATCGCTAGCGCGCGAGAAAGCGCCGCACCGCCTCCGACGTCACGTCGTGGTCGACCACATCCGGCTCACCCGACGTCGTGATCGTGCCCACGACTTTGCCGCCGACGCGGATCGGCATCGAGCCGCCGTGGGCCTTGAACGTCTCGTGGTCGACGTCGTCCCGCTCCTCGAACGGCGTTCCTGCCTCCTCGTGGCGGCGCCTCACCAGAAGCGACGGCTCTCCGAACCGACCGACGACTCGCGCCTTGCCGTCGAGCCATTCGTCGTTGCCGGCCCCGGTATCCCGAAGCTTCGCCTGGAACACGATGTCGTCGTTCAGCACGATCTTCACGGCGAGACTCAGGCTGCGTTCCCGGATGAGCCCGATCGCGATCAGCCCGAGATCGACCGCGTCGTCGTTCGTGAAGGTCTCGACATCCAGGGCGGGCTGCGCCTCGAGGTCGGCGACCGTGAATTCGGGAAGATCACTCATGTTGCTCGCTCCATCTGCTCTCGCACCAGTTCCGCCAGCCCGGCGGGTTCGACCTCGTAGCGCCGGGCATGCTCGTCGTCGAGCTCGTCGGCGGTGAACCACCGCCATTCGACCACGTCCGCGAGCTCCTCGTCGGTCCAGCCCGCGCGGTCGGGGTCGAAGTGCTCGACCCGCTTGGCGTACCAGGCCCAGTGCCCGCGTTGGTACGGGTGCCAGCGCTGGTCGGGGTCGAAGTCCTCGTCGAGGAACGGCGGGCCGAGATCGCTCACGACAAGCCCCGTCTCCTCGAACAGCTCCCGCACCGCCGCCTGCTCGTGGCTCTCCCCCGGATCCACGCCGCCGCCGGGCGTGATCCAGCGCGGCGGAACCGCGCGGTCCTTGCCGTACTGCAGGAACATCAGCACCCGGTCGTCCGGGTCGATCAGCAGAACGCGGGAGGTGGCGCGGAAGATTCCCGCGGGGTCAGGAGGTGAAGCCACTCACATCGCCCACGTAACGCGTGTGCTCGGCCGGGATCGGATCCACGGCCGCCTGCGCGACCTCGGCGGCGAACTCGCTGACCGTGTACAGCCGTCCGGCCTCGTCGCGGCGGGCGTCGATCGCCCCCGGCCGCGCGCGCTCGAGAAGCGTCGCGGTGATCGTGCCCTCGATCATGTCGCCCGACACGACGACGAACTCGATGCCCGCCTCGTCGAGCCGGGGCAGCCGGTCACGCAGGGCGTCCTCCCCCGCGCGCTTGCTGCGCGCCACCGGCTCGTACTCGGGCATCGTCTCCGAGGTCTCGACGAAGTGCGCCTGATGGCTCGTGACGAACACCACCCGGCCGCCGCGCCTCCATCAGCGGCAGCGACGCCTCGAGCACGTTGACCTGCGCATCGCGGTTGAGGCGGAGCGCGTAGTCCTCCCCCATCCCGCTCTCCATGCCTCCGGAGGCATTGAGGACCAGGATGTCGAGGCCGCCCCACGCGGACCGCACGGTCTCGAGCATGGCCGCCACCGAATCCGGGTCGGTCAGGTCGGCTCCGACCGCGATCGCGGTGCCGCCGGCCTCCTCGATCGCCGCGACGACCTTCAGCGCGCGCGCCTCTTTGTTGCGGAAGTTGATGACGACCTTGGCGCCGGCGGCGGCCAGGTAGCCGGCCGTGTCGGCACCGATGCCGCGCGACGAGCCGGTGATCAGGACGCGCTTGCCGGCGAGCGAGCCGGGCGGCAGGACGGGGGTCTCGGACGCTGCGGAGTTCACGGTTCCCGAGACTACCCGTTCTGATACCGTCAACTCATGTCCGGGGACTTCTTGACTCAGTGGGCCTGGGTGTTCTGGCTGGCGCTCATCCTCGTCTTCATCATCATCGAGGTGACGAGCCTGGAGTTCACCTTCCTGATGCTCGCGGTCGGCAGCCTCGGCGGACTCGTCGCCGGCCTGCTCGGCGCCCCGTGGTGGGTGCAGATCATCGTGGCGGGCGGGCTGTCCCTCGTGCTGCTGTTCTTCGTGCGGCCACCGCTCCTGCGGACGTTGCGCCGCGGCGGCGACCCCACCCGGTCGAACGTCGAGGCGCTGATCGGGCTCCAGGGCACCGTGGTCTCCACGTTCTCTGACGGCCGCGGCCAGGTGAAGCTCGCCAACGGCGAGACCTGGACCTCCCGTCTCTCCGCCGGCTCCGAGGAGCACGCCCTCACCGAGGGCGAGAAGGTCGTGGTCACGACGATCGACGGAGCCACCGCAGTCGTCGTTCCCGCAAGCGCCTGAACACCTGATCCACCCCGCCCCAATGAGAAGGGATGTCGCCGTGAGCGACCCGCAAATCTTCAGCAACGTGATCGTCGTGATCGTCGTCGTGATCGTCGTGATCTTCGTGCTCACGATCCTGTTCCGGTCGATCCGCATCATCCCGCAGGCATATGCGGGCGTCGTCGAGCGCCTCGGCAAGTACCACAAGACGCTCATGCCGGGCCTCAACATCCTGGTGCCGTTCATCGATCGCCTGCGGCCGCTCGTCGACATGCGCGAGCAGGTCGTCTCGTTCCCGCCGCAGCCCGTCATCACCGAGGACAACCTGGTGGTGTCGATCGACACCGTCGTGTACTTCCAGGTCAACGACGCGCGTGCCGCGACGTATGAGATCGCGAACTACCTCGGCGCCGTCGAGCAGCTGACCACCACCACGCTGCGTAACGTCGTCGGTGGCCTGAACCTCGAGGAGGCGCTGACCAGCCGCGACAACATCAACGGCCAGCTGCGCGTCGTCCTCGACGAGGCGACCGGCAAGTGGGGCATCCGCGTCGGCCGCGTCGAGCTGAAGGCGATCGATCCGCCCGTCTCCATCCAGGACTCGATGGAGAAGCAGATGCGCGCAGAGCGTGACCGCCGCGCCGCGATCCTGACGGCGGAGGGCACGAAGCAGGCCGCGATCCTCGAGGCGGAGGGTGCCCGGCAGTCCGAGATCCTCAAGGCAGAGGGTGATGCGAAGGCCGCGGTGCTGCGCGCCGACGGTGAGGCGCAGGCCATCCAGACCGTCTTCAACGCCATCCACAAGGGCGATCCCGACCCCAAGTTGCTGGCGTATCAGTACCTGCTGACCCTCCCGAAGCTGGCGGAGGGCGAGGCCAACAAGCTCTGGATCATCCCGAGCGAGTTCACCGAGGCGCTCAAGGGCGTCAGCGAGGGATTCTTCCCGGGTGGCAAACCTGCCGCGAAGTAGGGATCGCGTAGCCGACGACGGGTTCTTCTCCCCCGCTCCCCCGCGGGTGCTCGCGCACCGCGGGCTCGCGATCGAGGCGCCCGAGAACACCCTGCTGGCGTTCGCGAAAGCGCTCGCCGTCGGAGCGACCCACGTCGAGACCGATGTGCACGTGTCGGCCGACGGGGTCGCGATGGTCAGTCACGACCCCGACTTGCGTCGGCTCGCCGACCGCCGGGTCGCGGTCGACCACCTCACGTCCCAGGAGCTGCGACGCATCGATCTCGGGTGGGGCCAGTCCTACTGCTCGCTCGCGGAGGCACTCGACGGCTTCCCGGACGTGCGGTTCAACATCGACATCAAGATCGGCGGCGCCGTCCAGCCGACGGTCGAGGCCATCCGCTCGGCAGGCGCGACCAAGCGGGTGCTCATCGGATCGTTCAGCCCGCAGCGAAGGACGACAGCCATCCGGATGCTCCCCGGCGTCGCGACCTCGATCTCGGCGCGCGGGGCGGTGGCGGCCGTCGCGGCTGCACGTGCGGGATCCCTCTTCTCCCTGCGCCGCATCCTGCGCGACGTGCAGGCCGTCCAACTGCCGGAATCGGTGCTCCGGATGCGGTCGTTCACCTCCCGCACGATCGCCGCGTTCCACGCCGCCGGGGTCGAGGTCCATGCCTGGACGATCAACGAACCGGCCGCGATGGACCGACTGCTGGCGATCGGCGTCGACGGCCTCGTGACCGATCGCGCGGACCTCGGAATCCAGGCGCTGGAGCGGTTTGAGGCCTGATACCCCCCGTGGGCTCGCAAAGCATCCTTAAGCACCTGTGAAACCCCTGGAAACAGGCCCCCGCGGGCATGGCCGACGCCACCCTGTCGTTATACCTGACTGAGTTGAGCTAGTGCGGCTCTGCTTGCACCAAAGGAGGCCACACAATGGCAGATCGTAGTTTGCGCGGAATGCGTCTCGGGTCCCAGAGCCTACAGAGCGAAGAGGGCGTCGAATTCGCGTCGCGCCGGAAGAGCGTCTATCAGACCGAGGACGGCAAGACGTTCGACGTCATGTTCTCGTCGGACGCCGAGATCCCCGAGGTGTGGTCGTCCCCCCGCACCGGCCAGGAGGGTCGGCTCGTCGGTGACGACGGAGACCTCGTGAAGACCGAAGAGGCCGAGGTGAAGGCTCCCCGCACGCACTGGGACATGCTGCTCGAGCGCCGCACGCGCGCCGAGCTCGAAGAGCTTCTGCAGGAGCGTCTCGACCTCCTGCGCGCCCGTCGTGGGCAGGCCGCCAAGTCCGGCAGCCGCAAGAGCGCCTAGCGCCGCTTCCGCGACTGCACGCCGGCCAGGCCGAGTACAAGCAGACCGCCGAAGGACACGAACCACTCGACCTGACGCCCGCCCACCACGGCGGGCGTCATCGTCGTGCTCAGGGGTACGTCGTCCACCATCACGCCCGGCTCGTACCAGACGAGCTGCTGATGCACCGAGCCGTCGGGGTAGATGATCGCGCTCGTGCCGACCGTCGAGATGTTGATGACGGTGCGAGCGGTCTCGAACGCCCGGATGCGCGCGATCGCGAGCTGCTGCACGCTCTCGTCGGTGAGTCCGAAGTCGGCGTTGTTCGTCTGGGCGAGCACCAGCTGCGCGCCCTGCTCGATCATCTCGGTCAGCAGCTGGTCGTCGACGATGTCGAAGCAGATCGCGATGCCGGCGAGCACGCTCCGTCCTCCGGTCTTGTCGCTTCCGAGGTCGACCACGCCATCCGTCGTCCCCGGGGTGTACTCGCGCCCGATGAGATCGATCAGCTCTGGCGCGAACTGGCGCCAGAACCAGCGGTGGGGCACGTACTCGCCGAACGGCACGGGGTGCTTCTTGTCGTAGAAGTCGACCTGCCCCTCCCCGTCGTGCCACAGCGTGGAGGTGTTGAAGTACTGGTAGATCGGCTCGCCGCTGTCGTCGGTCTCGCCCGTGTCACGGGCGGTGATGATGCCCGCGACGAGCGGAGCACCCGCCCTGCGCGACACCTCATCGAAGTCGGCGGCAGCGTCGGGATACGCGAGCGGGTTCACGTCCGATGAGCCTTCCGGCCAGATCACAACATCGACGTCCTGGTCGTACACGGGCTCCGTCGCGGCGAGCTGCCCGCGCAAATTGTCGCCGAAGTTCTCGGGCGGGTTGAAGTAGCCCGCCTTCGTGTCGCCCTGCACCGCGCCGACCCGCAGGGTGCCGGCGTCGCCCGCCAGCGGACCGCCGCCGGGCAGCGTGGTCCATGCCGGAACGACGAGCAGGCCCAGGATGACGGCGATGACCAGCAGCGCACGCTGCGGCCCCAGCTGGCGGTCCGGTCGCAGCGTCCGTGCCCGGGCGATGCGCACCTCGCGCACGGCTTCGATGATCAGGGCGGCCAGGAAGACCATCACGAACCCGACGCCCGAGACCCCGAGCCACGCAAACAGGGTGTTCAGCGGGCTGTCGGACTGCGAGAACGCCACACGCCCCCACGAGAATCCGCCGTAGGGCCACACGGCGGCGATGCCCTCGCGTCCGATCCAGAGCCCGGCGACGACCGCCGGCAGCAGCAGCAGCCGGCCCGGACCCGACGGCCAGAGGCGCGGAAGCAACCGGTACGCCCAGGTGATCAGCAGCGCGCCGAGCCCCGACCAGAGCGCCATGAGCATCGACAGCGCCGACCAGGGGATCGGCCCGAGGAAGACCGCCGCCCACTCGATGTGCGGGAAGTAGAAGGTGATGCCGAACACCAGGCCGACCAGGAACGCCGAGTCGCCCTTGCGGCCCTGGAGCGCCACCAGCACAAGCGCGATTCCGGCGAAGGCGAGCGGCCAGATGCCGGCGTCGGGGAAGGCACGGTCGAGGACAGGCCCGGCGGCGGCGGCGGCGACGAGCGCCCAGGGCAGGGACAAGGTGGGATGGCCGGCTTGAGAGAAGCGACGCTCTGCTGCGTCCATTGATTCGAGCGTCATGCGACGCTCGAATAGGCAACGATCCCACGCCGGATGCCGTCGATCGACCCGCGCGCGGTGCGGCCGAGCTCGCCGTCGGCCACGATCGAGATCTGATCGAGGAGGTCGATCGCCTGCTTCATCCAGCGGACGAAGTCACCGGCCGCCAGGTCCGCATCCCGGAGCACGCTGTCGAGCGCCGCGCCCGACGCCCAGCGCTGGGTCGCCAGGGCGATGCCGGCTGACGGCGGCTCGCTCTCCGGAAGGCGGTGCTCGGCCTCGATGTCGCTCAGCTCCGACCAGATGTGCTCGGTCGCCTCGAGGGCGGCGCGGAACGGGCCGCGCGGCATCCCCCGCTCCCCCACGTCGGATCCCTCCCGACGCGGCTCGTAGACGAGTGCCGCCGCAAGCGCGGCCAGGCCGGGGGCGTCGAGTCCGTCCCAGGTGCCCCGACGCAGGCACTCGGCGACGAGCAGATCCCGTTCGCCGTAGATGCGCCGGAGAGAGCGACCGGGCGCAGCGACCGTGAGCGCGCCATCGATGTCGACGAGATAGCCGAGCTCGACCAGGACATCGGTGACGCGGTCGAACACCTGGGCGACTGCGCCGGTGCGGCCGCGGATCTGCCCGCTCAGCTGATCGGTCTCCTTCTTGAGCCGCCACCAGCGCTCCGCCCAGCGGGCATGCGCCTCGCGATCGTTGCAGGCGTGGCATGGATGCTGCTTCATCTGCCGGCGGAGCTCGGCGATGCGCCGCTGACGGCGATCCCGCTCGGCACGGCTGTCATTAGCCGATCGGGCGTTCTTCTTCTCGAGGTCGCCGAGTTCGCGCCGGAGCCCCGCGTACTGGGCGAAGTCGCCGAGGTGGCAGCGCATCGCCTCCGCGTATCCGGCGAGCGACTTCTCCTGCTCACGAACCCGCCGGGCGAGATCGACGACGGCGCGGTCCGCCTGGAACTGGGCGAACGAGCTCTCCAGGATCTCGCGGGTGCGCTCCCGGCCGAACTGCTCGATGAGGTTCACCGCCATGTTGTACGTCGGGCGGAAACTCGAGTTGAGCGGATAGCTGCGTCGCGACGCGAGGGAGGCGACGGCGGACGGGTCGAGCCCGCCGATCCACTGGATCACCGCGTGCCCCTCGACGTCGATGCCCCGACGGCCGGCTCGCCCGGTGAGCTGGGTGTACTCCCCCGGAGTGATCGGCACACGGGCTTCGCCGTTGAACTTCTCGAGCTTCTCGAGCACCACGGTGCGCGCCGGCATGTTCACTCCGAGCGCGAGCGTCTCGGTGGCGAAGACGGCCTTCAGAAGCTTGCGCTGGAAGAGCTCCTCGACGACCTCCTTGAACGCGGGCAGCATGCCTGCATGGTGGGCGGCGACCCCGCGACTCAATCCATCCAGCCAGTCCCAGTAGCCGAGCACGCTGAGATCGGAGTCCGGGATGGGGCGCGTGCGCTCCTCGACGATCGCGCGGATCTCGTCGCGCTCCCATCGCTCGGTGAGGCGGATGTCGCTGCGCACGACCTGACGGACGGCGCCATCGCATCCTGCGCGACTGAAGACGAAGAAGATCGCGGGCAGGAGGTTCTTCGATTCGAGGAGACGCACGACCTCGGGGCGGTCCATGCGGTCGGTCTGGCCGGGGGCTCCCCCGCGGTCCCACGAGCGGTTCCCCTCCGAGCCCGAGCCGCCCTGGCCCTTGCGGTGATGGCGTCCGGGGTGCGCACCACGGAACGTGCCGGCCGCGCGCCCTCCGGCGGCGGCGAGCCGGGCGAGCTCCGGGTTGACCCGGTTCGTGGCTGCCGGCCCCGATGAGTCGAAGAGCTCCAGAAGCTTCGAGCGCACCAGCACGTGCTGTTCGAGCGGCACCGGGCGCTCCTCCGAGACGATGACGTCGGTGTCGCCCCGGACCGCCTGGAGCCAGTCACCGAACTCCTCGGCGTTCGAGACCGTCGCGCTGAGCGAGACGAGCCGTACGGTTTGCGGGAGGTGGATGATGACCTCCTCCCAGACGGCGCCGCGGAACCGGTCGGCGAGGTAGTGCACCTCGTCCATCACGACGAAGGCGAGATCGTTGAGCAGAGGCGAGTCCGCGTAGAGCATGTTGCGCAGCACCTCTGTGGTCATGACGACCACGCGGGCGCTGCTGTTCACGTTGGTATCGCCGGTCAGCAGCCCGACCTGGGCACCGCCGTGCTCGGCGGAGAGCTCCGCGTACTTCTGGTTGCTCAGGGCCTTGATCGGCGTCGTATAGAAGACCTTCGCCCGCGGCTGCTCGAGGGCGAGGTGCACGGCGAACTCCGCGACGATCGTCTTGCCAGCGCCGGTCGGTGCTGCGACCAGGACGCTCCGCCCCGCCTCCAGCGCCTCGCAGGATGCCAGCTGGAAGTCATCGAGCGGGAAGTCCAGCCGCTCGCGGAACTCCTCGAGGCGCGGTGCTGCGACGGCTCCCGCGCGTCGGGCCTGCGCCGCCGCGTAGCGCTCCGCGGGCGAGAGCGACTCTGTCGTCAAGATGCGAGCCTCATGCGAGCTCGGCCTCGAATGCCTGGGCGCGCTTGGCGACGCCGCGGTCGTGCCAGACAGCAACCCCGACGGCGGCGAAGTACAGGATGATCATCGGAATCGCGAGCAGGATCATCGAGACCACGTCCGCGGCCGGCGTCGCGATCGCCGTGAAGATCGTGATCGCCAGGATCGCCCAGCGCCATCCCTTCAGGATCGTGCGAGCCTGCAGGATGCCGATGAAGTTCAGCAGCACCAGGAACACCGGAAGCACGAACGCGATGCCGGTCGCGAGGACGAGCTTGAGCACGAAGTCGAGGTAGTACTTGGTGTCGTAGAAGGTGGTCGAGCCGGTCGGCACGAACGAGTACATGATCTCCACGATGTGCGGCAGCACGAACCAGCCGGCGGCGATCCCGCCGAGGAACAGGGGGATGGCGCTGAAGAAGAAGCCAAAGGTGTACTTCTTCTCGCGGCGCGTGAGGCCCGGGACCAGGAACGAGAAGATCTGGTACAGCCAGATCGGCGACGAGATCACGATGCCGATCGTGAGGGCGATCTGGATGCGGACGTCGAACGCCCCGGTGATGCTGGAGTAGTTGAGCGCGATCGTTCCCGCGTCCTCGTTGCGCGCCGCGGCGATCCGGGTGATGGGGTCGCGGATCAGCGCCCACACGATGTCGTAGAGGAACCACCCGCCGATGGTGCCCGCCACGATGGCGAGGGCCCCGCGGGTCAGCCTCTTGCGGAGTTCGACGAGGTGCTGGCCGAGCGACATGCGCCCCTCGGGATTACGGCTCCGCCCGATACGCGCGGCCACGACCTCAGGACTTGTCGGTCGGCTTGTCCGCGGTCGTCGTGCCCGTCGGGTCCGTGTCGTCGTCGGTCTTCATCTCTTTTCGGAAGACCTTCATCGACTGGCCGACGCTCTTGGCGAGCGCGGGGAGCTTGGCGGCTCCGAACAGCAGGAGGACGACCGCGAGGATGAGGAGCAGGTGCGGCCACCCGAACGCGTTGCCGAACATCGTTGCCGTCCTTGTTTTCGGGAACTGGGAGCCGGATTTCTCCGGTGGGCTGATCCTACGCGACGCAGTTGAGAGTTGCCGCTCTCAGCGATACCGGGCGGCGCCGGCCGCGGCCCACTCGGCGACCGCAATGCGCGCGCTCGGGGGCGCGACGACCGTCGCGACCCCCGGCATGCTGGCGATCAGACGCTTCAGGCCGTGGAAATGCGATACCCGCAGCGTGGTCCGGATGCGTCCGTCGACCTCGGTGGACGTCGCACCGTCCGGGATGTAGTCCACGAGCAACGACATCGCCGCGGGCGCGACCTCGATGGTGACTTCGAGGTCCTCGGGCGACGCCTCGAAGAGACGATCGGGCAGCCGCACCTCGTCGGCGCGGTGCTCGATGGGTGCGTCGGTGATGACGGCGTCGGAGATGCGATCGAGGCGGAACGTGCGCACGGCCTCACGAAGGTGGCACCAGCCGCGCAGGTACCAGTCGTCGTCGAACGACTCGACCCGCAGCGGGTCGACACGGCGCCGCTCGTGCTGGCCCGCCGAGTCGAGGTAGTCGAGCTCGAGCTGAAGCCCGCGAGAGACAGAGTCCCGGATGAGGGCGAGCGTGGTGCCGAGGCCGGCATCGGTCTCGCTCTCCTCGACGCCGACCTGGGTCGGCGCGGCGGACGCTCCCCTGCTCAGCTTGGCGGTCAGGCTCGCGAGGGTCGCGCTCCCGGCGTTCTCGGGCAGCGACGACAGGTACTGGAGACCGGCGATGAGCGCCGTCGCCTCGCGCGCCGAGAAACGCGGGGAATCGTCGATCGCGACGAGGTTCGTCAGCACGATCTCGTCGTGCTCCTCGAAGGCGTCCCAGTTGATGTCGAAGAGGTCCCCGTGCTGGTACGAGTCGGTGTCGCCGGGGACGCCGCTGACCGCGATCAGCTCCACAGCATCCCGGATCTGTTGCGGGCTCACTCCGAAGTGGTCGGCCGCCTCGGCGACGCTGGCGCCGTCGTGGTCCATCAGCCACGGGACCAGGGAGAGCAGGAACGCGAGCTTGTCGCGGGCCTGGAACTCAGCCATGGTCCCGTTCCGTCCTCTGCAGGCGCTCGATCACGGCGTCCCGCAGCTCGGCCGGCGACAGCACCAGGACCTCGGGGCCGAATCCGGCGAGCTCGTCGGCCAGGATCGCCTTGTCGACGTAATGGAGGCGTAGGAGGCGCGTTGAGCCGTCGGGGGCGACCGAGACCTCCTCGGTGCCGCGGCGGTTCGCGAGCCGCGTGGCGGCGTCGGTGTCGCAGAGCACCTCGACCTCGGCGATGCCGCGTTCCCAGATCGCTTCGAGGCTGGCGAGGGCCAGGGCGGCCTGGTCGCCCTCCGGCGGCGGAGCGGCTTTGCCGGCCACGACGCTGCCGACGATGCGGCGCAGCAGGAACATCTTGTGCTCCCCCGCCTTCTGCGACCCGAAGTCGGTCTCTTCAGCCGAGAGGTGCCAGCGGCCCTGGTACTGCACGAGGGCCAGCGGGACGACCTCGCGCTCGCGGGCGGCGTCCTCTCCCGGTTTGAGGTAGGGGAAGCGCACGATGAGGTGGCGTTCGAGCGCGCTGTTGAGCGGGTCGAACGCCGAGTCGCGCAGCCGGACCCGCGGTGCGTAGCCGATCACGGGTTCGTCGGCGGCGACCCCGAGCGAGCGCAGCTTGAGCAGGGCTCGACGGGACTCCCCGGAGAGCGAGCCCTCGCGCCAGACCATCGCGGCGAGGTTCAGCAGGGTGGTCTCGTCGCTCGAGAAGCTGAGGTCGTCGGGCAGTTCGTAGGCGCCACGAGGGATGCGGTAGCGCAGCGTCTGGTTGTTGCCGGCGTCGCCGGGCGAATCGACGGTCTCGAGCGGCACGCCCAGCTCGCGGATGTCGTCCTTGTCGCGCTCGAACTGCCGCTCGAGGTTGGCGTTGTCGCCGCCCGAGCGGTAGCGCTGCCGGTAGCCCTGCACGGTCGACAGGATCTCGTTCTTGGTGAGTCCGGTCTCGGTGGCGAGCAGCGCGAGCACGAGACTGAACAGGCGCTCCTCGACCGGGACGCGCGATCCGGCTGAGGAAGCGGCCACTACTTCTGGTCGTCCCGCTTCTGGGTGCCCAGGATGTCGACCACCCAGATCATGGTGGCGTCGGCATCGAGGCCCTGCGGCGGCGTCGCGTACGAGTCGGGTCCCGGCGGGATGACGACAAGCAGCTGGCTGCCGACCTTGGCGCCGGTGACGGCCGCCTGCACACCGGGAGGGATCGGGTTGGCGGCGTCCCCGTCGAGCACGAGGTCGTAGGACTGCTGCCGGTCCGCCCAGGTGTCGGCGAACTGCGACGGCTCGCCGTCTCCGTCGGGCCACGTCCAGACCCGGAGGTGCACGTGGACCCTGTCGCCGTCGCGGACGGTCCGACCATCGCCGCCCTTGATCGTGGCAGCGCGGGTCGACTCCGGCTTCGTCAGCCCGGTGAGAGTGATCGCCGGCGTTCCGTCGACCGCCGTCACCACGACGGGCATGCCGTCCTGCGGCAGCTGGTTGAACCCGTCGGCCTTGCCGAGGAACGTGTCGAGCACATCGATCACGAGCACGATCACCGTCTCGTCGGGGAGCCCGGCCTCGCCCTCGCCGAAGGCCTCTCCGGCCGTCGACGCGAGTGCGATCCGGTCGCCGACGGACACGCATTCGAATGCGGTGCTGATCGCGTAGTCGTCGAGACCCACGGCCGAGCGGGCGGGCGGGTCGTCGCTGTCGATCGTGCCGTAGCCGGTGGAACCGAGCTTCTCGCCGGTCGCGCCGTTGAAGTAGCTGACGGCGTAGTCGACCTGGCCGTCCTTGACGACGGTCTCGCCGTCGCCCGCTTCGATCAGGGTGACCTCGGGTTCGCTCACGATCAGCGGTGTCGGGAAGTCCACGGACGGCGCGCTGCCCAGCGAGCCCTTCGCCGTCACGAGGGACGAGGCGTCACCTCCGGCGTAGCTGGGCTGGCATCCACCGAATCCGGGGATCACCGAGCAGCCGGCCAGAGACGCTGCGAGCAGCGCGGCGACACCGAGGAGCGCGGGGGCCCTGTTGAAGCGAGTGCTGGGGCGCACGGGGACTTCCTTCACGATGAGGGGTTTTCAGGCCGGAACAACTCTACTTGCTGTCAGCGGCGTCGCCGTCGGAAGCCGGACGGTGTGCGCCCCCGCGGTCGGCGAGGGTGCGCGCCTCGCGCACGACCTTGCGCACGCGCTTGTCGCTCTTGACGCGGTCGCCGACCGCTCCGGGGGTCCAGAGCTCTACGTCCTCATCGCCGTACTCGGTCTTCGAAGCGCGTCGCGGCGGCGGTGGCAGCTCGGCTCCCGGAGCCAGCCGACGTGCGGTCAGCAGGAACGCGGTGTGAGCGACCATCCGGTGATCCGGCCGGACGGCGAGCCCCTCGACGTGCCAGCCGCGCACGATCGTCTCGCTCGGGCTCGGGTCGGTGAAGAGCCCCGTTCCGCGGATCGCCTCGGCGATGCGCGACAGCTGGGTCACCGTCGCGACGTAGCAGAGCAGCACGCCGCCGGGCACCAGGGCGTCGGCCACCACATCCAGGCACTCCCAGGGGGCGAGCATGTCCAGGATGACGCGGTCGACGGATGCCGGCGCGGCCGCCTTCGGAAGCTCGTCGACGAGATCGCCGATCCCGATCGACCAGATGCCGGGCAGGTCGTCGATCGCGACCCCGGTGAAGCCGGCCACGTTGGAACGGGCGACCTCGGCGAACTCCTCGCGGCGCTCGAACGAGAGCAGCCGGCCATCGGCACCGATCGCCCGCAGCAGCCAGAGCGAGAGAGCGCCGGATCCGACGCCCGCCTCGACGACGGTCGCGCCGGGAAAGATGTCCGCCAGCGCGAGGATCTGGGCGGCATCCTTCGGGTAGATGATGGCGGCACCGCGCGGCATCGACATCACGAAGTCGGAGAGCAGCGGACGCAGGGCGAGATAGGTGTCGCCGTTCGACGCCTGCACGACGCTGCCGTCGGGGGCGCCGATCAGCACGTCGTGGGCCAGGATGCCGCGATGGGTGTGGAACTCCTTGCCGGGTTCCAGCGTGATGGTGTTGATCCGCCCCTTGGGGCCCGTCAGCTGCACCCGGTCGCCGGCGAACGAAGGGTCCGGAGGGCGTGCGCGGCGCGCTCATCGTGCGGCTCCCGCGCGCATGCGCCAGGACATCCGCCAGGTCCGCGGGCGTGCGCCCGTCGAGGCTGTCCCACAGGGTGTACGCGGGGCTCGGCGGCAGCGGCACGTGCAGAGGGACGGCGATGGTGGCCATGCCCGCGGCCACCGCGGCCGCGACGCCGTACTCGGAGTCCTCGATCGCGACGCTGCGCACCGGATCGACGCCGAGCAGCCTGGCGGCCAGCAGGTAGCACTCCGGATCGGGCTTGCCCGCGGCGACCTGGTCGCCGCTGACGACCGCGTCGAATCCGGTGAAGCCGAGCGCTCCGGCGACGTGCTCGGCCATCCGGCCGATCGACATCGTGACGAGCGCCGTCGGCACTCCCGCCTCGCGCAGCGCCGCGAGCAGCTCGCGCGCCCCGGGCCGCCACGGCACCGACACCACGATCTGCTCCAGCACCCGATCGGTCAGCACCTCGACGATCTCGACGACGCCCATGGCGACACCGCGCGACTGGAGGATGATCGCCGAGCGCTCGAGGGACGATCCGACGAGCTGCAGCCCGTCCTCCGTGCTCCACGTTCCGCCGAACGATTCGACCAGGTCGGTCTCGGCGGTGAGCCAGTACGGCTCAGTGTCGACCAGGGTGCCGTCCATGTCCCAGAACACGCCCGCCGGCATGGTCGGCGCAGCGGCGTTCGCGGTGGGAGGGGTCACGACGCCCCAGTCTAGGTTCGCCCGGATCGGTTCGCCCTGAGCGGAGCGGTGAACCCCGGCGCGCGCGCAGGTCGCCGCCGTATTGTGGGAGGGCGCCGCGGACACTCAGCGGCCACGTGGGAGGGACAGCAGTGACGGATGCGAACGCCGACGGCGTCGAGGCGGAGACCTTTTCCGGCGGGTCGCTGCTCGTGGTCGCGTTCGAGGGCTGGAACGACGCAGGCGAGGCCGCGAGCGGAGCCGCCCGCGCTATCCGGGACCAGCTCGAACTCGTCCCCATCGTCGACCTCGAGCCCGAGGACTACTTCGACTATCAGTTCAACCGTCCGACGGTCTCGATGGACGAAGCCGGCGACCGCACGCTGGAGTGGCCGAGCGTGACGCTGTACGGCCCCGGGCCCGACAGCATCCCCACCGATTCCGGCATGGCCGTGCACGTCCTGCTCGGCACCGAGCCGTCGCGCGGCTGGAAGACCTTCGCATCCGAGGTCGTCGACGCCATCGAGGCCGCCGACGTCTCGGCCGTCGTGTTCCTCGGAGCGATGCTCGCCGACGTGCCGCACACCCGGCCGATCTCGGTCTTCGCGAGCAGCGAGAACGCCGCGGTCCGCGACCGGTTCGAGCTCGAGCGCAGCACCTACGAGGGTCCGGTCGGCATCCTGTCGGTGCTGTCGGATGCGGCGGAGCGCTCCGGCATCCCGACCCTGTCGATCTGGGCATCGGTCCCCCACTACGTGCACAACGCGCCGAGCCCGAAGGCGATGCTCGCCCTCATCGAGCGGCTCGAGGAGTTCGTCGACCTCGAGGTCGCGCGCGGCGACCTGCTCGAGGAATCCGCCGCGTGGGAGAGCGGGATCGACGCGCTCGCGAACGACGACGACGACATGGCCGCCTACATCTCGCAGCTCGAGCAGGCTCGCGACACCGTCGACTCCCCCGAAGCGAGCGGCGAGGCCATCGCCGAGGAGTTCGAGCGTTACCTGCGCCGCCGGGACGGGCGCGACGGCCTGGCCGTGACGGGCGCGACGGACGATCCGGTCCGCAACCCCGCTGACGCCATCCGCTACGGCTGGAGCACCCCGAGCGACAGCATCACGATCAGCGCGCCGCCGAGCAGCAGCCGATAGATCGACGAACGGCAGGAACGAGCGCTTCTTGATGAAGTTCATCAGGAACGCGATCACGGCGAGCCCGACCCCGAAAGCGACCACGGTCGCGACGATGGTCTCCGGCATCCCGTATCCGACACCGCACCCGTCGTCGATCGCGGTGCCCGGCGTGCAGGTCAGCGCCGTGTACAGCTCGTAGAGGCCGGCGCCGAAGACGGCCGGCACCGCAAGCAGGAACGAGAACTCGGCGGCGGCCGGGCGCTCGTAGCCGAGCGCACGACCCATGCTCGTCGAGGCTCCGGAGCGCGACACGCCCGGCACCAGGGCCAGCATCTGGGCGAGGCCGATCAGGATGCCGTCGCGGTAGGTGATGTCGCCGAGTCCCTTGGTGCGGCGCCCGAGCAGGTCGGCGAGTCCGAGCAGGATGCCGAAGACGATGAGCACGACGGCGACGATCCAGAGCGACCGGAACGACGTCCGGATCGTGTCCTGCAGCAGGAAGCCGACGATCACGATCGGCATGGTGGCGATGATGATCAGCCACCCCATCCGGACATCGGCATCGCCCTTCTGGATCCCAGCGGAGCGCCGGCCACCGCGGGCTCCGAGCGAGGCGAACCATTTCGCGATGATCCGGCCGATGTGACGGCGGAAGTAGATGATCACGGCGAGTTCGGTGCCGAGCTGCGTGATCGCCGTGAACGTCGCTCCGGGGTCGCCCCAGGCGGTCAGCTCGCCCACGATGCGCAGGTGCGCGCTCGAGGAGATCGGAAGGAACTCGGTCAGCCCCTGCACGAGGCCGAGGACGATCGCCTCGATGAAAGTCACGGGGACCGATTGTGTCAGAGCGAAGTGAATTCGAGGAACTCAGCAATCCCGCAGCAAATCGCCCAGCACGCTGCGCCCGAACGGGAGTGCCGAGAGCGGCACACGCTCGTCGATGCCGTGGAACATCGCCGGGAAGTCGAGGTCGGGCGTCAGCTGCAGCGGGGCGAATCCGTAGCCGGTGATCCCGAGCTTGTCGAGCGCCTTGTTGTCGGTTCCGCCGCTCATCAGGTACGGCAGTACGGGGGCGCCGGGGTCGTGCCGGCCGAGTGCGGCGACCATCTTGTCGACGAGCTCGCCCTCGAACGGCACCTCGAGGCCGATGTCGTGGTGCATGATCGTCAGCTCGATCTCGTCGCCGATCACCTCGCGGATGCGCGCGAGCACCTCGTCCTCCTGCCCGGCGAACGGGCGCAGGTCGATCAGGGCCTCGGCCCGGTCGGGGATCACGTTGTGCTTGTAGCCGGCGTCGAGCACCGTCGGGTTCGACGTGACCCGCAGCGTGGACCGTGCAGGAACCCGGCGGCGGTGCCGGTCGCCTGCCACGACGGCCTCCGGGTCGTCGCCGGCGTCGGCTCCGAGCATCGCGCGCAGCTCGCCGAGCAGTGCTGTCGTGGTCGTCGTCAGCTGCACCGGCCACTCGAGCTCGCCGATCGCGAGCACCGCGCGGGCGAGCTTGGTGACCGCGTTGTCGGGGATCACCCGCGAGCCGTGCGCCGCGGTGCCGTCGGGCGATGAGCTTGATCCACACCAGGGCCTTCTCGCCGGTCTGCAGCAGGTAGGCGCGGCGCCCGCCGACGTCGATCGAGTAGCCGCCGACCTCGCTGATCGCCTCGGTCGCGCCGGCGAACAGCTCGGGATGGGTGTCGACCATCCAGTGCGAGCCGAACACGCCGCCGTTCTCCTCGTCGGCGAAGAAGGCGACGATCAGGTCGCGAGACGGCCGCTCCCCCGCGCCCAGGATGTCGCCGAGCGCGGTCAGGATCATGGCATCCATGTCCTTCATGTCGACGGCGCCGCGGCCCCACAGCATCCCGTCGCGGATCTCGCCGGCGAACGGGTCGACGCTCCAGTCGTCCGCCATCGCGGGAACGACGTCGAGGTGCCCGTGCAGGACGAGCGCGGGCCGGGACGGGTCGGCGCCCTCCACGCGCGCGACGACGCGAGGTGCGTCCCGGCTCCGATTCGAAGAGCTGCGGACTCAGCCCGAGCCGCGACAATTCGGCGGCGACGTACTCCGCGGCGTCCGTTTCGCCGTTCGATCTGCCCTCGCCCCAGTTGACGGTCTCGAAGCGGATCAGGTCGCGCGCGATGCGCGCGGTGGCGTCGAGACTCGGGTTCGGCCATGCGTTCACGCTACCGCGGGTCTGATAATGTCTATCCTCGGTCGTCCTCGTGACGTACCGACTCGCGCGGGTGGCGGAAATGGCAGACGCGCTAGCTTGAGGTGCTAGTGCCCGAAAGGGCGTGGGGGTTCAAGTCCCCCCTCGCGCACGCGAGTCTGGAAGGCCCCGGACCGTCATGGTCCGGGGCCTTCCTTCATGCGACGTTCGTGCCACGATGAGCCGATGGACCTCGAAGAGTCGTGGAAGCGCGCCGCCGAACTGCTCAAGGCATCGCACGACGTGTGGGATTCGACGGAGCTGACGGAGGTCTTCCCCGACGGGCTCGAGCGTGCGGCATCCGCGCTGGTCGCCACGATCGGCGTCGAGGACGTGCTCTGGGTCGAGACCCGCTCCGACCTCGAGGCGCCCAAGGTCGAGGCGGCGGTGTTCTCGCAGCGGCTCGTCGCACACCTGATGCTCACCTCTGAGGGTTTCGGCTTCGACGTGCACCGGCTGGTCGTCGACTCGCTGCGGGCGACGTCGATCCCCCACGTCCATCCCGGGCCGGATGGACCGCAACCGTTGAGGTACATGGGCCGGTTCACCGATCTCGAGGTCTCGTTCCCGTGGGATCCCGACAACGTCAAGCAGGACGCACGGCTCGCAGAGCAGTTCGCCCGACTGCGGGACCTGCTCTAGCTACCATCAGGAGGGTGGCCAGAACGGTGCGAGAGACAGGCGTCGTGAAAGCCTGGAATCCCGATCGCGGCTTCGGCTTCGTGCAGCGATCCGACGCCCCCGACCTCTTCCTGCACATCAAGGCGTTCCCGCGCGGCGCCGCGGATCCCGCCGTCGGCGACGAGGTGACCTTCGAGGTCGAGGTCCAGCCCGACGGCAAGCCGCGGGCGGCTCAGGCGCGGCTGGCGAGCGAAGTCGTACGTGCCGCCCGTGCGGCCGACGTCCCCGATCATCGGAGCCCTCGCCATCCTGGCTTTCGCTTCGATCTATTCGCTCGTCGAGGTGTACTGGGGCCCTGTGCCGCTCTGGGTTCTCTTCCTCTACCTCGGCGTGAGCGCGATCACCTTCGGCTCGTATGCGATCGACAAGTCGGCCGCCCGGCTGAAGCAGCGCCGGGTCGCCGAGACCTCGCTCATCCTGCTCGGGATGCTGGGGGGCTGGCCGGGCGCGATCCTGGCCCAGCAGCTGCTGCGTCACAAGACGACGAAGCCGAGCTTCCGCGCCGTCTTCTGGGCGAGCGTGCTCGTCAACGTCTTCGTCTTCGTAGCGCTCAACGCACCCGGCGTCGTGACGCGCTGGTCGAGTATCGGCGGCTGACGTGCGTACCTGTTCGATGCCGAGCCATGGCATGGGCCGCGCAGCGACTCTGGTCTTCGTGAGTTTCCGACGATGCACGATGAAATCCGAGAATGGTCGGAGACCTCGTGGAGGTTTCGGGTCGGTCAGGTTTCGGTCGCATCGGATCGACCGTGGTCGACGTCGATCTTCCCCGACCCCGGCCGGCCTACGTGCTGCCGCTCAAGAAGGCCGTGCGGAGGGCGGAGTCGGTCGAACTCGGCGAACCGGTCACTGTCGAATCGAGCTCGTTCCAGCCGTGCAGGCCGCTCCCGCAGCGCCAGAAACAGCGGCACGGCGAACGCCGCGCGTCACCGCCGCGAGCGGCAGGAAACCCAGGCCCGCATCCCGATTCGCCTGCCCTCGATCACGATGAGGATCGCCGCATGCGACAGCCAGCACCAGCAGGTCGACCTGCAGAGACTGCGTGGCGAGTCCGTTCGAGAGCCATTCGCCGAAGAACGTCGATCTGCTGTGTGATGGCCAGGATGTTGAGGGTCCAGGTGCCGATCAGTCCGACGATGGCGACGACGAGGTAGACGATGGCGAGGGGTGTCCAGGGACGTTTCGTGGGCATCCCCTCACGCTACGGCTGTGGTCGATGGAGCCGGCGCTGCTTCGCGCTCTTCGTGCTTCAGGGCGATGCCGAGTGCGAAGAAGGTCGGCGCCCAGTGACCGATGAAGATGCCCCAGCGGTCGGACTGGTGCCTTGTCGTCGCCTCGGCCGCGTGAGACCAGCCAGGTCACGAGGCTCAGCCCGATGGAGGCGAAGCCTCCGAGGTATGCCCACTCGCTCTTGAAGCCGACGTCGCTGAGCGCCTTGATGGGATTCATGGTCTCGACCATGTCGTCGGTGGCGATCTTCGCGCGTCGCTTGGCTTGTGCGGTGATGCTGCTCATGTTCTGTTCCTTCGTCTGAGAGTGTGGCTCTCGATGTTCGTCTGGCTGCGTGGATCGAACTGCGATTCACAGGGAGTGGCTGGGTGGCAGGCGGGTTACAGTCAGGGCTCGGTGTCGGCCGTCATTGACATGATCGAACGTATGTTCGAGACTGGGATGATGGTTCCCCCGTCGGCAGGTGCTGCGGCCTTGCACTCTCCGCGGTCGCACTGAAGTGCCCGCCGAGCTCGACGACCTGCCCGCTGGTCGAGAGCGCGACGTCGTCCGCGAACTGCAGGACCGCATCCGGCGCATGCAGCGCAACAAGCTCGATACGCGGGCGCTCCCCACGAATCCGGCGCTCGTCGACCTGCTACCCGGTGGGGCCCTCACTGCGGGCAGCGCCTACAGCGTCGCCGACTCGACGACGCTCGCGCTGAGCCTGCTGCAGGCGCCGAGCGCCGCCGGAGCCTGGTGCGCGGTGGTGGGAATGCCCGATCTGGGCGTCGAGGCCGCCGCCGGTCTCGGCCTCGACCTCGAGCGCCTGGTGCTCGTGCCGCATCCGGGCGAGCAGTGGCTGTCGGTCGTGTCCGCCCTGGTGGATGTCGTGTCGGTCATGCTCGTTCGACCCCCGGTGCGAGACGGCCGTGTGCGCATGACCGACGGATCGGCGAGCAAGCTCGCATCACGTCTGCGGCAGCGCGAGGCAGTGCTCGTCAGCATCGGCGACTGGCCGGGTGCGCAGGCCCGCCTCGCCGTCACGGGCAGCAACTGGGCGGGGCTCGGGTCCGGTTTCGGCCACCTCACCGGCCGCCAGGCCACGGTCAGCTCGACGGCTGCTGCCTGGCATGGCCGCGCCAAGTCACGCCGGCTCTGGCTTCCCGGGCCCGATCAGACCGTTACGTCCGTCGTGTCCCGCAACGAAGAGCGGATCCTGCAGAGCGTCGGCTGATCCTAGAAGGTCGGCAGCGCCAGCAGCCGGTCGGTCCACTGGCCGCCGGCGTAGGTGCGGATCCACGGGCGCCAGCCCCGGCATCCGCACGACTGCGACCGGGTTCCGTCGCTCGCCCGTCGGCGACGACCGCGTCATTGCCCTGCTCGAGCCACTCGACCATCGTGAACCGGTCCGTCTCCCCCGACAGCCCGTTCTCCAAGCCGCCAGCGGAAGGCCACGATCGCTTCGTGCGCGGCAGTGCGATGGAAGCGGACGTGGGTGATACGAGCAGGCATTCGGGCTCCTGGAATATAACGATTCGGTATCCCCTCCGCACAAGGTACAACCTCAACCGCAACGTTCCAAGAACATAAAGTCTCATGTTCTGATCGCGCATGGGAGCGCGGACATGAACCTAGAACATGGGGAGGTGCAGCAGCGCGTCCGTCCATTGGCCGTTCGCGTGCGTGCACAGGAACGGCTCCTGCCCTTCGACCCGGACGACGCCGACCGAGACCCACGCGCCGTCGGCCGCGACGACCGCCTCGTTGCCCTGCTCGAGCCAGGCGACGCATCGAGGCGCGGTCGCTCTCGCCGTTCTCGCCGGTGTCCAGGCGCCATTTGTACACGGCGATGTCTTCGTGCTTGCGGTATCCGTGGAAACGGACATGTGTGATCTGGGCCGTCACGGAACTCCTCGGGTGAACGCCATTGGGTCGGGCACTACCAGTGTTCACCCAAACGCGCTCGTCTGCACATCCGACACTCGATCGCGCAGCCGCAGACGCCGCAGTAGGGTCGCGAGGTGAGCATCCGCTTCCCCCGGCCGCTCGCGCCGGGCGATCACATCGGGGTCACCGCGCCGTCGAGCGGCGTGCCCGATGCGTCTGATGCCGCGCTTCGACATCGCGGTCGGCATCCTGCGCGACCGCGGCTTCGAGGTCGAGGTCGGTGACTGCCTCGACGGCGCCACGCACGTCAGCGCCCCGGCGGCGGCTCGCGCGGCGGAGCTCACGCGGATGCTGCTCGATCCCGCCATCGCAGCCGTCGTGCCGCCGTGGGGCGGCGAGACGGCGATCGATCTGATGTCGCTCCTCGACTTCGACGCCATCGCCGTGGCCGAGCCGACCTGGCTGGTGGGCTTCTCGGATCTCTCGACATTGATGCTCCCGCTCACCCTGCGAACCGGCGTCGCGACCCTGCACGGCGGCAATCTCATGGACACGCCCTACGTCGTGCGTCCGCCGCTCGTCGACTGGCTCGAGGTGGCGGGCATGGAAGCCGGCTCGACCTTCCGCCAGTCCTCGGCGGGCGAGTACCGCACCACGGGCTGGGACGACTGGGTCGCCGAGCCCGCCGTCAGCGAGTACGCGTTCGACGGCACGGGCGGCTGGCGGCGGCTCGATGATGGTCGCCGCCGAGCTCGATCTGCGCGGACGGATCATCGGCGGCTGCATCGAAACGATCCATCAGCTGGCAGGCACGCCCTACGGCGATCTCGAGGCGATGCGTGCGCTCGGCGACGGACTGTTGATCTATGTCGAGGCCGCTGAGGAGAGCGCGTTCCTGATCTGCCGGGCGCTGCACGGCATGCGGCTCGCCGGCTTCTTCGAGGGGGCCGCGGCCATCTTGGTCGGGCGGACCAGCGCACCCGGCTCCGCGACGATGACCCAGGATGAGGCGGTCATCGACGCCCTCGGCCCGCTCGGGGTGCCGATCATCGCCGACGTCGACTGCGGCCATCCCCCGCCGCGCATGCAGCTGGTGAACGGTGCTCTGGGACACCTGGTGATGTCCGGCGACGAGGCGTGGCTGGAGCAGACCCTGGCCTGACGCTGTCGGAGGGGTTTGACACACTCGAACATATGTTCGAGACTGGAACGTGGACCTTCCCGGGGCCGGTGAGACCGGCGTGATGAGCATCGGCTGCGCGCCTGCTCGTGCTCTGGGTGCCCGACTGGCCGGTCGCCGCCCACGCGAAGGCGGAACGCATCCCGAGCTCCGCAGCCGATCGCGCTGCTCGAGAAGGGCACGGTGTTCGCCTGCTCCCCCGCCGCCCGTGCCGAGGGGGTGCGCCGCGGCATGCGGCAGCGCGAGGCGCAGGGCCGCTGCCCGGGGCTCCGGATGCTGCGGTACGACCCGGCGCTCGACGCGCGAGCCTTCGAGCCGGTGCTGTCCGCGCTGGATGAGTCGCTTCCCGGACTGCATCCCGTCCGCCCCGGAACCGTCGCCGTCCGTGTCCGCGGCCCCGCCCGCTACTACGGCGGTGAGCGGGCCGCCGCACTCACGGTGCTCGGCATCGTCACCGATCTCGACGTCGAGCACGCCCGCGTCGGCATCGCCGACGGCCTGTTCGCGGCAGAGCGAGCGGCCAGGTGGTTGAGTAGCCCGCGCAGCGGGCGTATCGAAACCACCGACCCGGTCACCATCGTCCCGCCCGGCGCCCAGGGCGCCTTCCTCGCCGACCTGCCCATCACGCTGCTCGAGGACCCGGAGCTCACGTCGCTGCTCCCCCGCCTCGGCATCCGTACCCTGGGCGAGTTCGCGGCGCTCGGCGTGAGCGACGTCGTCGCGCGGTTCGGGCCGTTGGGTGCGCGGCTGCACGCCCTCGGCGGCGGGGCGGGATCCGCGAGCGGCGACCCCGCGCATCCCGCCCCGCGACGTCGATGTGCAGGTGGATTTCGAGCCGGCTCTCGACCGCGTCGATCAGGTCGCCTTCGGGGTGCGCGCCGCGGCAGACGACTTCATCGCCGCACTGCTCGCCCAGCGCCTGGTCTGCACGGCACTGCGGGTCGAGTTCTTCGACGAGAACGGCGACGACAACGAGCGGGTCTGGCTGCATCCGCGGTCGTTCACCGCGGCGGAGGTGGTCGACCGGGTGCGCTGGCAACTGGATGGCGCGAAGCTGGCGGCCGCCGTCGCTCGGGTGCGCATCAGCCCCGACTCGGTGGATGCGGTGGGCGCCCATGAGCGCGGGCTGTGGGGCACGGGGCCCGATGAGGGCGTGCACTCCGGTCTGTCGAGGGTGCAGGGCATGGTCGGGCACGAGGGGGTGATGACCGCGACCGCGTCAGGCGGGCGCACGCCGGCCGAGCGCCAGACCCTCGTGCCGTGGGGCGACCGCCCGCTCGTCGCGCGCGATCCCGCGAAACCGTGGCCGGGATCGCTGCCGCCGCCCGCTCCCGCGACCGTGTACGAGCTGCCGCGGCAGATCGCCGTGCACGACGCCCGCGGCCGCGTCGTCGCCGTCGACGACCGCGGCCGGCTGAGCGCTCCCCCCGCGGTGATGGTGTCGCAGACGGGTTCCCGTCGTGAGCTGACGGCATGGGCGGGACCGTGGCCGCTCGACGAGCGCTGGTGGGATGCCGCGGCGGCCCGCACCGCATCCCGTTTCCAGGTCGTGGACGGCGAGGGGATGGCGTGGCTGCTCGTGCTCGACGACGATGGCTGGTGGGCAGAGGGCCGGTACGACTGATGGGCTTCCACAACCCGCCCATCAAGTGGAGTGAGCTCGAGCGGGCGCTCAGCGATACCCGCCGTCCGCGGCAGATGCCGGTCAACGCCGACGGCGGCGACAGCCCCGCCTGGTCGCTGCGTCGCGGGCCGTACGTGCCGCAGGCCATCGTGCGCGACCCTCATGCTCTGCCGTACGCCGAGCTGCATGCGCACTCGAGCTTCAGCTTCCTCGACGGGGCGTCCGGGCCGGAGGAGCTGCTCGAAGAGGCGGAGCGCCTCGGCCTGCACGCCCTGGCGATCACCGATCACGACGGCTTCTACGGCATCGTGCGCTTCGCAGAGGCAGCCGAGACCGCCAGCGTCAAGACGGTGTTCGGGGCCGAGCTCTCGCTCGGGCTGAGCGAGCCGCAGAACGGCGAGGCCGATCCCGAGGGCACCCATCTGCTGGTGCTCGCCCGACAGGAGGAGGGATATCACCGGCTCGCCTCTGCCATCACCGAGGGGCAGCTCCGCGGTGCGGAGAAGGGCCGGCCGATCTACGACCTCGACGAGCTGGCTGCGCACGCGGGCGGACACTGGGTGGTGCTGACCGGCTGCCGCAAGGGTGCGGTGCGGCAGGCGCTGGTCTCGACGGGCTCCACCGCCGATCCAGGCTCAGAGCTTGACAAGCTCGTGACCTTGTTCGGCCGCGAGCAACGTCTACGTCGAGCTCATCGACCACGGCAACCCGCTCGACACCGACCACAACGATGCGCTGGCCGCGCTGGCCGCCGAGCGCGGGCTTCCCGTCATCGCGACCGGCAATGTGCACTACGCCTCCCCCGGTCAGCGGCACCTCGCGACGGCGGTCGCCGCCGTGCGGGCGAGCCGCAGCCTCGACGAGCTGGACGGGTGGCTGCCGCCCGCGGGCACCGCGCACCTGCGATCGGGACGCGAGATGCGCGACCGGTTCGCCCGGTATCCCGGAGCCGTCGAGCGCACCGTCACGCTCGCCGACGAGCTCGCATTCCCGCTGCGGCGCGCGAAGCCCGCGCTGCCGAAGCAGCAAGTGCCCGATGGACACACCCCGATGTCGTGGCTGCGGCAGCTGGTCTGGGATGCGGTGCCCGTCAAGTACCCCGAACTCTCCGAGGCCGACCGGGAGCGCATCGAGGCCGAGCTCGCGGTGATCGAGACCAAGGACTTCCCGGGCTACTTCCTCATCGTGCACGACATCGTCGCCGTTCGCGCGCAGCCAGGGCATCCTCTGCCAGGGCCGCGGTTCGGCTGCCAACTCGGCGGTCTGCTACCTGCTCAACATCACCGCCGTCGACTCGATCTTCTACAAGCTGCCGTTCGAGCGCTTCCTGTCGTCGCTGCGCGACGAGGAGCCCGACATCGACGTCGATTTCGACTCCGACCGCCGCGAAGAGGTCATCCAGTGGGTGTTCGACAAGTACGGGCGGCGCAATGCCGCGCAGGTCGCCAACGTCATCCAGTACCGCCCGAAGAACGCGGTGCGCGACATGGCGAAGGCGCTCGGGCACTCCCCCGGTCAGCAGGACGCCTGGACGAAGCAGGTCGAGCGCTGGGGCGCGAGCTGTCGACCGGAGACGACAACGACATCCCGGCCGGCGTCGTCGAGCTCGCGACGCAGCTGCTGAAGGCACCGAGGCACCTCGGCATCCACTCGGGCGGCATGGTGCTGACCGATCGCCCGGTCGGCGAGGTGGTGCCGATCGAGCACGCGCGCATGGAGAACCGCACGGTCATCCAGTGGGACAAAGACGACGCCGCCTGGATGGGGCTGGTCAAGTTCGACCTGCTGGGCCTCGGCATGCTGGCGGCGCTGCAGTACTGCTTCGACATCATCGCCGGTTCGACCGGCGAGGACTGGGAGCTCGTCAGGCCTTCCCAAAGAAGAGCCGGCGGTCTACGACATGCTGTGCCGCGCCGACTCGATCGGCGTCTTCCAGGTGGAATCGCGAGCCCAGATGGGGTTGCTGCCGCGCCTGCAGCCGCGCAAGTTCTACGACCTCGTCGTGCAGATCGCGCTCGTGCGTCCCGGGCCGATCCAGGGCGGGGCCGTGCATCCGTTCGTGCGGCGCAAGCTCGGGCAGGAGGAGATCTCGTACCTGCACCCGAAGCTGGTACCGCCGCTGGAACGCACGCTCGGCATCCCGGTCTTCCAGGAGCAGCTCATGCAGATGGCGATGGCGGTCGGCGAATGCTCGGGGGAAGACGCGGATCTGCTGCGCCGAGCGATGGGGTCGAAACGCGGGCTCGAGCGCATCGAGTCGCTGAACGAGAAGCTCTACGCCGGCATGGCGTCGAACGGGCTGATCGGCGACGTGGCCGACGACATCTACGGGCGCATCCAGGCCTTCGCCAACTTCGGCTTCGCCGAGAGCCACGCGCTCAGCTTCGGCGCTGCTGGTCTACGCGTCGTCGTGGATCAAGCTGCACTATCCGGGCGTGTTCCTGGCCGGGCTGCTGCGCGCTCAGCCGATGGGCTTCTACTCGCCCGCGACGCTGACCGCCGACGCCCGGCGGCACGGGGTCGAGGTGCGGCGTCCCGACATCCTGCTCTCGGCCGTTGACGCGAGGCTCGAACCGATCGAGGGTCTCGATACGCCGCTCCGCCGCTACTCGACCACCGGAATGGACTCCTGCGCCGACCGCGTCCAGCCCTTCGTCGAGCCGTTCGATCGCACGGCCCCGGATGCCACTGCCGACCACCGCAGAGACGGCGACTTCGCGGTGCGGCTGGGGCTCGCCGGATGTGACCCGCATCGGCAGCAAGGTCGCGGAGCGCATCGTCGCCGAACGGGAGGCCAAGGGCCCGTACCGCTCGATGGAGGACCTGGTGCGCCGCACCGGCCTCACCCGCGCCCAGCTCGAGTCGCTCGCCACCGCGGGCGCGTTCGACGCGTTCGACCTGTCCCGTCGGGCGGCGCTCTGGCGGGCGGGCTCCGCCGCAGACGACCGGGAGGAGTTCCTCGCCGACTCGATCGTCACGGTGCAGCCGCCGCTGTTCGCCGACCAGACGGCGTTCGAGACGCTCGCATCCGACCTGTGGGCGACCGGCGTCTCGCCCGACGATCACCCGCTCGCGCACTTCCGGGCTGCGCTCGACGAGCGTGGCGCCCTGTCGTCGGCTGCGCTGCGGACGACCGAGCCGGGGCGTCGCGTCGAGGTCGCCGGGCTGGTGACGCACCGGCAACGGCCGGCCACGGCATCCGGCATCACGTTCCTGAACCTCGAAGACGAGCACGGGCTGGTGAACGTGATCTGCTCGATGGGGGTCTGGGGGCGCTACCGCCGCGTGGTGCGCGAGTCGCCGGCGCTCGTCGTACGCGGCATCCTGGAGCGTTCGGCCGAGGGTGTCACGAACCTGCTGGCCGACCGTTTCGAGCCGCTGACCGTCGGGGTCGCGCATCGCTCACGCGACTTCCAGTAGCGCGCGTGTGCCGGTCACCACGCGGTACCGTGGCCCTCGTACTGGGAGCGGCGGCGCGACCGGACGACCAGCCATAGCCTCGGACCGATCAGCCCGAAACACGAGGTCCCCATGCCCGCGTCCCCCGTTCACTTCGCGCTTCGCGCGCTGTACGCGTTCGGGAAGCTGCGCCAGCGCACCCAGCCGCAGCCCACGGACGTCCCCGCGGTCCGCACCGGCGATCCCGCCGCCGACCGCATCCTGCTGGTCGGCAACGGCCCCAGCCACGGCTGGGGTGTCCTCACGCACCAGCTCGCCCTGACCGGGCAGCTCGCGGATGCCGTCGCATCGCGCACCGGACGGGCCTGCGACGCCGACCTCATCGGCGCCGAGGCGATGAACGTGCGCTCCGCGCTGGCCTGGATCGGCGATCGCGATCTCGCGACCTGGACGCCCTCGTCCTCGTGGTCGGCACCAACGACGCCCTGCGTCTCACTCCCCTGGCGACCTGGGAGAGCGAGCTCTCCGACTGCTCGACGGGATCGAGCCGCGGCTGAGCCAGTCGTGCGTCGTCACCCTCGTCGGCATCCCGCCGATCGTCGCCTTCGGCGCGAAGGCGGGGCCGATCGCCACGCCTCACCGAGCACCATCGCCGCCGGATCAACGCCACCACCCGGCGCATCGCCGCGGTCCGGTCGCGTTGCCTATCTCGACCTTCCGCGTCGACGCAGTCGAGGGCGCCGGAAGCCTCAGCGCCGTCTACCGCGATTTCGCCAGTCGGCATCGCCGACGAGATCGCGCCTCGGCTCCTCGCGGCCCGCCCGAAAGCCCTGAAGCGCGCAGCGCAGACGGACCAGGTCTGGGACTGGAGCGGCACGCCTGCGTTCGTCGAACTCGCGCGCACCGGCGGCGACGAACGACCTGCGCCGGCTGACCGAGCAGGCGCAGAAGTCGTTCGGCGTCGAGCTCGCCGTCGTGTCCCTCGTCGACGGCGACCGGCTGTACCACGGCACCAACACCGACGTCGTGCCGACTTCGGTGCCGCTCGAGCTGTCGTTCTGCCGGTACACGGTCGAGAGCGGCGAGCCGGTGATCATCCCCGACACCGGCAAGGACCCGCGATTCGACGACAACCCGCTCGTCGACGTCTCGTTCATCAACTTCTACGCCGGCTACCCGCTGCGTGCGACCGACGGCCACGTCATCGGCTCGTTCTGCCTGCAGGGTTCGCAGCCCCGCCGCGAGTCGGCGATCGCGCTCGACCTGCTGCGCCAGCTGGCGCTCGAGGCGGAGGAGGTGCTGCGCGGCTACGAGACCGAGGTCCCGCGAGCTGGCCTTCGTGCAGCCGACCCCGAGCGGGCTGCCGGTCGTCTTCGACCGCTGAGTCGGGTCAGCGGCCGCCGATCCGGCGCCGCAGCAGGTCGATGCGCGCCTGCAGCTGCGTGACCGTCGCGCGCGCGACCTCGGGGCCGCCGCAGAGCCGGCGCACCTCGGCGTGCACCTGGGCGTGGGTCGCACCGGTCGACCGCGCCTGGATCGACACCAGCCCGTTGAGCAGCTTGCGCTGCTCCGACAGGGTGCGGTGCAGTGCCTGCGGGCTCGAGTCGCCCTCGGGTGCGGGCGGGCGTTCTGCCGCGTGCCGGCGCTGCCGCGCCTGTCGCGAACGCAGCAGCCGCGACACCTCCTCGGGCTCGAGGATGCCCGGCAGGCCGATGAAGTCCCACTCCTCGGCGCTGCCCGGGCTCGGCGAGCGTGCCGTACTCCTCGCCGTCGTAGAGCACCTTCTCGAAGGTGGCGACCGAGCCGAGCGCCGTCCACTCGTACTCGTCGAGCAGGTCGGCCGATGCGGCATCCTGCTGCTCGGCGCGCTCGAGCAGCTCGTCGTCGAGCAGCTCGTCGCCCGTGTTCGCGGTCGAGGGCGTGATCCCGCTCGCGTTCGAGCTCGATCGGCGAGTCCGAGCAGCGCCGGCACGCTCGGCACGAAGATCGACGCCAGCTCGCCGCGGCGCCGCGCTCGCACGAACCGTCCGATCGCCTGCGCGAAGAACAGCGGCGTCGAGGCGCTCGTGGCGTAGACCCCGACCGACAGCCGCGGCACGTCGACGCCCTCCGACACCATGCGCACCGCGACCATCCAGCGGTCGTCGCTCTCGGCGAACCGCGCGATGCGGTCGCTCGACGCCTTCTCGTCGCTCAGCACCAGCACCGGCTTCGTGCCGGTGAGCTCGGTCAGGATCGTGGCGTACGCACGCGCCATGGTCTGATCGGTGGCGATCACGAGCCCCGCCGCATCCGGGACCGTCTGCCGCACCTCGCTCAGCCGCCGGTCCGCCGCGGTCAGCACCGCGGGGATCCAGTCGCCGTCGGGATCGAGCGCGGCGCGCCAGGCCTGCGCCGTCACGTCCTTCGTGTCGTCCTGCCCGAGGGTGGCCTCCCACTCCTCGCCCTGACGGGTGCGCCAGCGCATCGTGCCCGCGTACGACAGGAAGAGCACCGGCCGCACGACGCCGTCGCGCAGCGCGCGACCGTAGCCGTACGCGTAGTCGGTCTGCGAGATCCGGATGCCGCGGCGGTCGCTGCAGGTACGTCACGAACGGGATGGGCGCGGTGTCCGATCGGAACGGGCGTCCCGGTCAGCGACAGCCGCCGCGTGGCGGGCTCGAACGCCTCGCGGATCGCGTCGCCCCAGCTCAGCGCGTCGCCGCCGTGGTGCACCTCGTCGAGGATCACGAGCGTGCGCCTCGACTCGGTGAGCGTCGCGGTGCAGGGATGCCTTGACCGCCACCTGCGCGTACGTGACGACGACGCCGTGGAACTGCCGCGATTCGCGCGCGTGCCGGTTGCTGAACCTCGGGTCGAGCCGGATGCCGGCGCGATGGGCCGCATCGGCCCACTGCACCTTGAGGTGCTCGGTCGGCGCGACGACGGTGATGCGGTCGATCGACGCGGCTGCGCAGCAGCTCGGCGGCGAGCCGCAGGGCGAACGTGGTCTTGCCGGCGCCGGGTGTCGCCGAGACCAGGAAGTCGCGATGGGTGCCGGCGAAGTAGGCGTCGAGCGCCTCCTGCTGCCAGGCGCGCAGGGCCGCGACGGTGCCGCGGGCGGCACGCTCCGGGAACGCCGGGGAGAGCTGCTCGGCGGCTGCGGTCGCGCGGAACGCCGGCCCGCCCCCCGATTCACTCACTTGATCGAGGGTAGGTCATGCCGGTGACGTTGATGGCGCCGCAGTCGAGCATCGAGCCTCATCGTGCCGCGAACCGGCCGCTGCGGCGACTGGTCTTCAGCAGCAGAGCGGCCGGCCGCACGGCGCCCGCCCCGAACTTCGACGCCACCGCGTCGACGGTGTACTCGGCGTCGCGCCAGGCCTCGTCGTCGTCCCACAGGCCGAGCGCGGCGACGGCGCCGACGAGCTGCTCGCCGCGCACGCCGATCAGCCGCACCGGCCGGCCGCCCTCCGAGGCGGCGTCGTAGAGCGAGCGCGCCTCCTCGTAGATGCGCCGCGCCAGGTCGGTCGGCTCGCCCAGCGTGCGCGACCGCGAGATCGTGGTGAAGTCCTCGAAGCGCAGCTTGATCGCGACGGTGCGCGCCTGCACGCCGGCCCGGCGCAGTCGCACGGCGACCCCGTCGGACAGCGCCAGCAGCGTGCGGTGGATGACCGCGGCATCCGTGACGTCGGTCTCGAACGTCGTCTCGTGGCCGATGCTCTTCTCCTGAGCGCTCGGTGTCGACACCGAGCGCGGGTCGCGCCCCCACGCGAGGTCGTGCAGCCGCGCGGCGGTCGCCGGCCCGACCGCGCGGGTGAGCGCGTCGAGCGGCACCTCGGCGACGTCGCCGATCGTGCGCAGCCCGAGGCGCGTCAGCTGCTCTTCGGCCTTCGGCGCCGACGCCCCAGAGCGCCGACACCGGCTGCGGGTGCAGGAACGCGAGGGTGGATGCCGCGGGCACCACCAGCAGGCCGTCGGGCTTGGCGCGCGACGACGCCAGCTTCGCGACGTACTTGGTCGCGGCGGCGCCGATCGACGCGTGCAGTCCGGTCTCGGCGAACACCCGCTCGCGCAATCGCGTGCCGATCTGCCACGGGGTGCCCATCAGGCGCAGGGCGCCCGCGACATCCAGGAACGCCTCGTCGATCGAGAGCGGCTCGACCAGCGGCGTCACGTCGCGCAGCAGGCCCATGACGACGCCGGAGTAGTGCGTGTACCGCTCGAAGTGCGGCTCGAGCACGATCGCCTGCGGGCAGCGACGCAGCGCGACCGACATCGGCATCGCCGAGTTGACGCCGTACTTGCGCGCCTCGTAGGTGGCCGCGGTGACCACCGAGCGCTGCGACCGGTGCCCGACGATGACGGGCTTGCCGACGAGCTCGGGGTGCTCGAGCAGTTCGACCGACGCGAAGAACGCGTCCATGTCGATGTGCAGGATCGTGGCGGTGGGGTCGTCGGACGGGCTCGGCGGTGACCTGCCGCCCGCTGCCGTCCTGCTTGCTCACGCGCTCATCCTGTCACATCGCCGACGGACAGCACGAAGGGGCCCCGGTACGACCGGCGCCCCTTCGATGGTTCGCGGATCAGACCTTGCGGCGGCCGCGCGTGACGAGACCGTAGATCAGCAGCACGATGATCGCGCCGCCGATGGCGAGCAAGCCAGGTCTGAATGGAGAAGAAGTCCTCCAGCGGGGCGTTGAAGAGGACGCTTCCGAGGAAGCCGCCCAAGGAGCGCTCCGACGATGCCGAGGATCGATCGTGATGATCCAGCCACCGCCCTGGCGGCCCGGCAGGATCAGCTTCGCGATCGCGCCGGCGATGAGGCCGAGGACGATCCATCCGAGGATTCCCATGTATGTTGACTCCCAGTGTCAGTGTCGCCGCCCGAATCTCGGCGCAGACTGCTCGAGTCAAGCACTCGGGGCAGGTCGGAACACGGAGGTGGCAGCGCGTCAGCCGATGTGGGTAGTGCGGCACATGGGCGATGATGGAGGCTGATGACCGCGCAGCATCCCGTGGTCCCGCTACGTCGCGATCGGCGACTCGTTCACCGAGGGCATCGGCGACCCCGAGCCCCGCTCCCCCGGCGGCCATCGCGGCTGGGCCGACCGCGTGGCCGAGGTGCTGAGCGCGCAGACCGACGGACTTCGCGTACGCGAACCTGGCGATCCGCGGGCGGCTGCTGCAGCAGATCCTCGACGAGCAGATCGAGCCGGCGCTCGAGCTGCGGCCCGACCTGATCACGGTGTCGATGGGCGGCAACGACGTCATCCGCCCCGGCACCGACCCGGATGAGATCGCCGCGAGCGCTTCGACGCCGGGATCGAGCGCCTGAGCCGCGACGGGGCGACCGTCGTGATGTTCAACGGCCCCGACATCGGCATGACGCCGGTGCTCGGCCGCATCCGCGGCAAGGTCGCGATCTACAACGAGAACCTGCGCACCATCGCCCAGCGGCACGATGCGATCGTCGCCGACATGTGGTCGCTGCGCGAGCTCGCCGATCCGCGCATGTGGGCGCCCGACCGGCTGCACTTCTCGCCCGTCGGCCACCAGACGATCGCCCGCATGGTGCTGCGCGCCCTGAACGTCGAGAACGACCTCGAGCCGTTCGAGGCGGAGCCGCTGCCGCGGCAGACCTGGCGCGCAGGCGCGCCGCGACGACATCGGCTGGGCGCGCGAGTACTTCGGCGCCGTGGATCCTGCGGCGCATCCGGCACCAGTCGTCGGGCGACGGCGTCGCAGCCGAAGCGGCCGACCTACTAGCGACGGCTAGAAGAGCTCGCCGGGATGCGTGAGCCGCCAGCCGGGACCGGGATCGGTGAGCGCGCTTCGACAGCACCAGCGGGCACGGTGATGGTGCGCACCCCCGCCGTGAACGACCGCATCGCCGACCGTGCTCGCCGGCCTCGGCGATGCGCACCGGGTCGGCCGTGACCTCGACCGTGATCGGGGTGTCGCTCCAGGTCAGCAGCACCGCCTCGGCGCCGGCCTCCGCCTCCGCGGTCTGGCCCCACGCCGTCGCGTACGCTGCCGAAGTCCTCGCCGACGTCGCTCACGTCGACCTCGTGGAATCCGGCCTGCACCGTGGCGAGCAGCGTCGTGATCGCCGCGTTCGAGGGTGTCGGTGGTCGGTACCGCCGAGGACGACGCCGATGACGGTGACGCGACGACGAGCCGATCGGGTAGTCGGCCGAGAACAGCAGGTTGGCGCCGAAGTCGTCGAGGGTGCCGGTCTTGATGCCGGTGACGCCGTGCGTCCCGAGCAGCTCGTTGGAGTTCTCGATCAGCGCCGACGTCGTGCATCGTCATGCGTCGCGGTGCCGACGATCGCGCGCGACGAGCGGGTCCGCCAGCGCGAGCCGGCCGAGTTCGATCAGATCGCTCGCGGTCGCCCGGTTGCCGGGGTCGAGCCCCGTCGAGTCGACGATCACGACGCTCGGCAGGTCGTGGGCCGCCACCCACGTCCCGTGCCGGCCGCGACGAACGCCGCCTCCGAGCCGAACGCCCAGACCGCGAGCGTCGTGGAGTAGTTGTTCGCGGACTCGATGAGCGTCAGGTCGAGCAGTTCGCGCTGGGTGTAGACCTCGCCGGCGCCGCACCGGCGCCACCTTGCCGTTGACCGTCGCGGTAGGCGTTGTAGAGCGCGACATCGGCGGCCGTCATGGTCACCGACGGCCCGGCCTCGTCGACGCCCGAGCGGGTGCGCCTCGCAGCACGGTGAGCGCCGTCACGATCTTCGTGATGCTCGCCATCGGCAGCGGCTTCTCCGACCCGCTGGCGGCCAGCACGCCGGGGAAGTCGACGGCGCCGATCGCGCTGGCGCCGTAGCCGGGGAAGTCGAGTGCGGCGGCCGCGCCCGGCTGCTCGCCGTGCTCCGGGATGACCGGGGTCGGCTTCGCGCAGCGGCGCGAGCAGCGTCATCGGCAGGTAGAACAGCGACGCCGAGGGCGAGGAGCAGCCCGCCGAAGACGACGATGCGGCGCCGACGGTAGATCTGTCGACGCGAGGGCACCGGACGATGCGTACCTGGCGCAGGCTGAGCCCTAGGCGCGCCCTCCGTCGATCGAGCGGATCGGCTCGTGCTCGTCCTCGGGCACCAGCACCTCGGTGTCGCGGTTGAGCGACTCTCGCCGCGGAAGAACGTCCGCGACCCCGGGAACACCGCCCAGACGAACATCAGCACCACGCCGAGCAGCAGCGATCCGACGCCGATCACGAAGACGCCGCCGATGCCGAACAGCACGGTCTCGCCGTAGTCGACGGTCGAACATGTCGATCGCGCTCTTGATGAACGCGGCCGTGAGCAGCAGCGCGCCGAGCAGCGGGAACAGGAACTTGAAGACGAACGACTGCGCGTCGGCGAACCACTCCTTGCGGAAGTACCAGACGCACGCGTACCCGGTGATGCCGTAGTAGAACGCGATCGCGAGCCCGAGCGAGTAGATCGAGTCGGCGAGGAAGTTCTCGCTGATCAGCGTCATGCCGACGTAGAACGCGATCGCGACGACGCCCATGACGAGCGTCGAGAAGCCGGGCGTCTTGAACCGCGGGTGCACCCGGCCGAACCGGGCGGGCAGCGCCTTGTACACGGCCATCGAGAGCGTGCCGCGCGCCGTCGGCAGGATCGTCGTCTGCGTCGACGAGACCGCCGAGATCAGCACCGCGAGCACCAGCAGCCAGGCCCACGGCCCGAACAGGGCGTCCTTGACGACCAGGAACACGTCGTCCTGATCGGCCAGTGCGTCGAGTCCCGCGTACGAGATCGCCGCGACCGCGACGAGCACGTAGGTGACCATCAGGATGACGGTCGACAGGAGCGCGGCCCGCCCGGGATGCGCTTCGGGTCCTTGGTCTCCTCGTTGAGGGCGAGGCAGGTGTCCCAGCCCCAGTAGATGAAGAGCGCCAGCAGGATCGCCTGGGTGAAGCCGTCGAACGACTCGAAGCCGAACGGGTTGAACCAGTCGACGCTCGGCAGCGATCGACTCGGCGGGCGGCGTCGCGCCGAAGACGCTCGCGAACGCGAAGATCACGAACAGGGCGAGCGCGAGGTACTGCACGCCGAGCAGCACGTTCTGCAGCTTCTCGCCGATCTCGACGCCGCGGTAGCTGACGTAGACCATGGCGGCGATGAACACGACGCCGGTGATGGTGGTGACCCAGAGCGTGTCCGGCGAGCTCCTGCTGACCGATGAGCAGCCAGAAGTAGATGCCGGCGATCTGCGCGAGGTTGGCGAGCACGATGATGCCGGCGACGGCGACACCCCAGCCGCCCAGCCAGCCGACCCACGGGCCGAACGCCTTGGTCGCCCAGGTGAACGTGGTGCCGCAGTCGGGCACGGCCCGGTTCAGCTCGCGATACGCGAATGCGATGAAGAACATCGGGATGAACGCGAGGATGAACGCGATCGGCGTCTGGAAGCCGACCACCGCCACCACGAATCCCAGCGTCGCGACCAGCGAGTAGACCGGCGCGGTGGAGGCGAGCCCCATCACGGTGGATCCGATCAGCCCCAGCTGCCCTTGGCGAGTCCCTTGCCCTCAGATTTCGACTCCGTTGTCGTCATGCGCCGACCCTAGACTGACGCAGCGCCCAGAGCGCTACGGCGCTGGCGGCGGCGACGTTGAGCGAGTCGACGCCCCGCGACATCGGGATCGTGACGACGGTGTCGGCGGCCGCGAGCCCGGCCCGGCTCAGTCCGTCGCCCTCGGTTCCGAGCAGCAGCGCGACCCGGTCGGGCGGATGCTGCGCGAACGTCGCGAGGTCGACGGCACCGTCGTCGAGGGCGAGCGCCGCGATCTCGAACCCGGCCTCGTGCAGCTGCTCGGCGCCGCCGCGGCCACTCGTCGAGCCGCGTCCACGGGATCTGCAGCACGGTGCCCATGCTGACCCGCACCGCCCGCCGGTAGATACGGGTCGGCGCAGCGCGGCGTGATGAGCACGGCGTCCGCGCCGAGCCCGGCGACGGCGCGGAAGATCGCCCCGACGTTGGTGTGGTCGACGATGTCCTCGAGCACGACGACGCGGCGGGCGTCGCGCAGCACCTCGGCGACGGCAGGCAGCGGCGGACGGTGCATCGACGCGAGCGCGCCGCGGTGCATCACGAATCCGGTGATCTTCTCGAGCACGTCCGGGTCGGCCAGGTAGACCGGCACGTCGAAGCGGCTCGAGCAGCGGCGTCGAGCTCGTCGAGCCACTTCTGCTGCAGCAGCACCGAGCGCGGCCGGTGACCGGCGGCGAGGGCGCGCTCGATGACCTTCGCCGACTCGGCCAGGTACAGGCCGTCGGCGGGCTCCGCTCAGGCGTCGCAGCACGACGTCGGTGAGGCCGACGTAGTCGCGCAGGCGCGGGTCGGCGGGGTCGGCGACGGGCACGACGTGCATGCGCGGGCCGCCCTCCTTGTCAGCACCCGGAAACATATCGGAAAACTATGGCGTTTAGTCTCAGGGAAGACGAGGAGGTGCCATGACCGTCGCGAATCCCGTGCGGCCGCTCGATGCGGGCATCGCCGCGCTCGTCGACCAGGCCGAGGCGCTGCTCGCCGGCAGCACGATCGCCGTGCTCACCGGCGCCGGCGTCAGCACCGACTCCGGCATCCCGGACTACCGCGGCGAAGGCGCCCCGGTGCGCTCCCCCATGACCTTCCAGACCTTCCTCGACGACGAGCGGGCACGCCAGCGCTACTGGGCGGGCAGTCATCTCGGCTGGCGGCACTTCTCGGCGGCCGAGCCCAACGACGGGCATCGCGCCCTCGCCGACCTCGAGCTCGCCGGCCTCGTCAACGGGATCGTCACCCAGAACGTCGACGGCCTGCACCTGCGGGCCGGGTCGCGTCGCGTCGTCGACATCCACGGCTCGATGGACCGGGTGCGCTGCCTGCACTGCGGCCAGACCTTCGCGCGCGTCGACATCGCCGCGCGCATGGCCGCCGCGAACCCGTGGCTCGACGCGCCCGAGGGCGTGAAGCTGAATCCCGACGGCGACGTCGACGTGGATGCCGTCGACGAGATGGTCGTGCCCGCCTGCTCCGTCTGCGAGGGCGTGCTCAAGCCCGAGGTCGTGTTCTTCGGCGAGTTCGTGCCCACCGAGAAGTTCGCCGAGGCCGCCGCGCTCGTGCGCCAGGCCGACGCGCTGCTCATCGCCGGATCGTCGCTGGTGGTCAACTCCGGCATCCGGCTGCTCGACCAGGCCGTGAAGCGCCGCATGCCCGATCGTCATCGTCAACCGCGGCGTCACCAAGGGCGACTCGCGCGCGACCCTGAAGATCGATGCGGGCACCTCCGAGGTGCTGGTCACGCTCGCGGAGCGACTGGCCGGCTGACCGGGCGGTGCCGGAGAGGCACCGATGACCGAGCTCTACCTCGTGCGGCACGGCGAGACCGACTGGAACCGGCAGCACCGCATCCAGGGACTCACCGACATCCCGCTGAACGACATCGGCCGCGAGCAGGCCGCGCCGCCGGTAGGCTGCTCGCCCGCCGCTCCTGGGACGGGATCTTCGCGAGCCCGCTGTCCCGGGCGATCGAGACGGCGTCGATCATCGCCGCCGAGACCGGGCTCGGCGAGCCCGAGCCGATGCGGCGCGCTGGTCGAGCGCAACTACGGCGAGGCCGAGGGACTGGACTTCGCCGAGATCGAACCGGCGGTACCCGGACCGGTCCGCGGTGCCCGGCCAGGAGACCCGCGAGGACGTCGTCGCCCGCGTCGTGCCCGCCCTGCGCGAACTCGCGGCCGCCCACCCCGGCGAGTCGCTGATCGTGGTGAGCCACGGCGGTGCGATCCGCGCCGTGCTGATGGCCGCGGACCCGGCGGGCTCGCACGGGATGATCACGAACGGCTCGGTGCACAGCTTCCGGTTCGAGGACGACGAGCTGCGCCTGATCGGGTTCGACGACCCGATCGAGATCGATTCGATCGCCGCGGGCACCGACGACCTCCGGGAGCAGAACGCCGTCGAGGCGCGGGAGGACGTGGCGTGACGCAGCCGGCGGTGGAGCGGTTCCTCGCGAGCGTCGCCCATCTCGGGCTGGAGCCGGAGGTGCGCGAGTTCGACGAATCGACGCACACCGCGGCGGAGGCCGCGGCCGCGATCGGCTGCGAGGTCGCCGCGATCGTGAAGAGCCTGCTCTTCGAGGCGGACGGCGCCCCGCTGCTGGTGCTCGCATCCGGGCCGAACCGCGTCGACACGGCGGCGCTCGGAGCGAAGCTCGGGGCCGAGATCGGCAAAGCGGATGCCGCGGCCGTGAAGCAGGCGACCGGCTACTCGATCGGCGCGGTCCCGCCGCTCGGACACCTGACGCCGCTGCGCACGGTCTTCGACGAGACCCTGCTCGAGCTCCCGGTGGTCTGGGCGGCGGCCGGCAGCGCGACCGCGGTCTTCGCTATCGACCCCGCCGAGCTGGCGCGGCTCACGAACGCCGAGATCCTCCGGATCTCTTAGCCCCGACCCGCTCCAGCACCTCGAGCAGGACAGCCGCCGACGCGTCCCAGTCGTAGCGCGCCGCCACCTCCCGCCCGCGCTCCGAGCGCGAGCGCCACATCTCGCGGTCCTCGAGCGCGCGGATCGCGGCCGCCGCCGCATCCGGATCCGTCGCCGGGAAGTAGCCGGCGGCGTCCGCGCCGACCTCACGGAAGATCGGGATGTCGCTGACGACGACCGGCGTGCCGGCGCGCCATCGCCTCGATCAGCGGGATGCCGAATCCCTCGTCGAGCGACGCGTGGACGAGCGCGAACGCCTGCCCGAGCAGTTCGGCGTACTCGTCGTCGCTGACGCCGTTGTGCACCATCAGCGCGCCCGGCAGGCGCGAGCTCGAGCAGCCGGCGGCGGTCGGCCCGGCCGATCTTCGACAGCAGGTGCAGGCGGTACCCCGGCAGCACGTGCATCGCCAGCGCGAGGGTCTCGACGTTCTTGTACGGCATGAACGAGCCCATGTAGAGCAGGTCGCGGGTGACGGGCTGGTCGCGGCGGGCGGGTGCGCCCGGGAGCGGGTCCGCGGCGTTTCGCACGATCGTCAGCGGCCGCTTGGTGAGCCGGTGCTCCTCGATCAGGGCCTTCGAGGTCGCGGAGACGGTGGCGACCTCGTCCGCCTGGTTCAGCAGCACGCGCTGCGGCCACCAGGCCAGGTGGTACAGGCGCCAGAGCAGCCGGATGGCGGGGTTCAGATCGCGCGGAGGCGTGCGATTGCGGTAGTAGATCAGGTCGTGCAGGGTCTTGACGAGACCGTACCGGCGCCCCGCCCCGCCCATCGTCTGCATGGGAGTGAACACCACATCCGGTCGCAGCTTGTTCACCTGCAGCGACACCCAGGGCTCGCGGGCGCTCGTCGGACCCGACACCAGCGTCCACGGCAGGTCGGGCAGCATCGTGAGCTGCCTCTCGTCGCTGATCAGCATCTCGACGGTGTGACGCCCGTCGGCCGCGACCCGCCGCGCCAGCGCCTCGACGATGCGCGCCCCGTAGCGGCTGATGCCGTCGTGGTGCCCGAGCCGCGTGTAGCGGCAGTCGACGACGATCTTCACCCGAGCGATTCCAGGAAGCGGCGGATCGCGTCCGCGGCACGGCCGGCTGTTCGTAGTGGATGAGGTGGCCGACACCGTCGAGCATCACCAGTTCGGCATCGGGCAGCCCGGCGACGAAGGTATGCTGACCGGGCGCCGGGGCGATCTCGTCCTCCTGGCCGGCGATGACGAGCACCGGCATGGTCAGCGACTCCGAGTAGCGCGTCACATCGGTGCTGAGCGAGGCGTCGAAGGCCTCGGCGACCGTCTGCGGGTCGCTGAAGCCGTTGAAGTAGCGGTGGTGCTCCTCGTGGATCCAGCGGCGCAGCTGGGCGATCGCGGGTCTTGGCCAGCGTCACGCTCATGATCTGCACGATGGCCCAGTTGCCGAGCAGCGCGCGGCCGAGGCGCTCGGGCAGCTTGCGGGCGGCGCCGTAGTAGGCGCGGGTCAGGGCGTTCATCACACGCCCACCGCCCTTGTGCGGGTCGGTCGAGATCGGGTTGATCAGGATGAGAGCGGGCGTCTCGAGACCGGCCCCGATCGCGTGGGTGGTGACCATCGATCCGAACGAGTGCCCGAGCAGCACGGCCTCGCCGCGGAGCCCGAGCGCGTCGAGGAAACCGCCCAGCCAGCGCGCGTAAGCCCTCGATGGAGTGCGGCGCCTCCGTCATCGGCGTCGAGTCGCCGAAACCCGGAAGGTCGGGGCTGATGAAACGCACCTCGGGCAGGAGCGCGATGACCGGCTCGAGCCCGTGGTGATCGCCCCGGTATCCGTGCGCGATCACGACCGTGTGAGCGGCGTCGGCGGGACCGTATTCCCAGTACTTCGTGGTGCTGCCGAGCACCTCGACAGAGCCCTCGCGGACGGGGATGCGGGCGAGCGCGGCCGCGTGCGGAGTGGGGACGGTCATCACCCCCGATTGTAGGTCTGGAGCAGGCTGAAAGCCCGCCCTAGACTCGGACGGTGACGTTCACGGCTCCCATCACGCTGCCCGGTCTCGCCCTCGACCCGCAGTGGTACCGACGCTCGGTCTTCTACGAGGTCATGGTGCGTTCGTTCGTCGATTCGAACGGCGACGGGACCGGTGACCTGGGCGGCCTGATCTCGAAACTCGACTACCTGCAGTGGCTCGGCGTCGACGGCCTGTGGATCCCGCCGTTCTTCACGTCGCCGCTGCGCGATGGTGGATACGACGTCGCCGACTACAAGGGGATCCTCCCCGAGTTCGGCACGCTCGACGAGTTCCGCGAGCTGGTCACCAAGGCGCACGAGCGCAACATGCGCGTCGTCATCGACCTGGTGATGAACCACACCTCGGACGCGCACGAGTGGTTCCAGCAGTCGCGCGCGACCCGGACGGTCCCTACGGCGACTTCTACGTCTGGAGCGACACCGACGAGAAGTACGAGAACGTGCGCATCATCTTCGTCGACACCGAGGAGTCGAACTGGACCTTCGACCCGGTGCGGCGCCAGTTCTTCTGGCACCGGTTCTTCTCGCACCAGCCCGACCTCAACTTCGAGAACCCGGCCGTGCACGAGGCGATGTTCGACGTCGTGCGGCACTGGCTCGACATGGGCGTCGACGGCCTGCGCCTCGACGCGATCCCGTACCTGTACGAGTCCGATGAGGGCAACGGCGAGAGCGAGCCGGCGACCCACGAGTTCATCAAGAGGCTGCGCGCGATGGTCGACCTGGAGTACCCGGGCCGCGTGCTCATCGCCGAGGCGAACCAGTGGCCGTCCGAGGTCGCCGAGTACTTCGGCACCGCGGAGGAGCCGGAGTGCCACATGGCCTTCGACTTCCCCGTGATGCCGCGCATCTTCTACTCGCTGCGGTCGCAGTCGGCGGCCGAGCTGAAGCGGGTGCTCGCCGAGACGCAGGACGTGCCCGACGGCGCCGCCTGGGGCGTGTTCCTGCGCAACCACGACGAGCTCACGCTCGAGATGGTCAGCGAGGAGTACCGGCAGGCGATGTACGGCTGGTACGCCTACGACCCGCGGATGCGCTCGAACATCGGCATCCGCCGCCGACTCGCCCCGCTGCTCGACAACTCGCGCGCCGAGCAGGAGCTCGCGCACGCCCTGCTGTTCTCGCTGCCCGGTTCGCCGTTCCTGTACTACGGCGACGAGATCGGCATGGGCGACAACATCTGGCTGCCCGACCGCGACGCGTCCCGCACGCCGATGCAGTGGACGCCCGACCGCAACGCCGGCTTCTCGACCGCCGATCCCGGCAAGCTGTACCTCCCCGTCGTCCAGTCGCTGGTCTACAACTACTCGCTCGTCAACGTCGAGTCGCAGCTCGCGCAGTCGCGGTCGCTGCTGCACTGGGTGCGCAACGTGATCCACGTGCGCAAGGCGCACCCGACGTTCGGGCTCGGCTCGATCCAGGTGCTCGAGACGAACCACGAGTCGGTGCTGGCGTTCGTCCGCGAGTACGAGGGGTCGGGCACCCAGTTCGGCGACGCGCCCGAGCGCATCCTGTGCGTGTTCTCGTTCGCCCACAACCCGGTGTCGGTCACCATCGATCTCGGCGACCTCGCGGGCGCCCCGGTGTACGACCTGTTCGGCGGCGGCGAGTTCCCGTCGGTCGATGCGGACGGCAAGCTGACCCTCACCCTGGCGACGCAGAGCTTCTACTGGCTGCACCTCGGCGAGACGGGCTACCAGCCCACACATCTCTGACACGTCACCGCACGCTGTCGGGTGCACGGCTTACGCTGGTCGGCATGACCTACTGGGACACCCGTCTCGCGGTCTTCGACCTCGAGACGACGGGGGTCGACATCGACACGAGCCGCATCGTGTCGGCGTGCATCGCCGTGCTCGAACCCGACGGCTCGCTGTCACGCGCAGTGGAACTGGCTCGCCGATCCCGGGGTCGAGATCCCCGAGGGCGCGAGCGCCGTGCACGGCATCACCACCGAGCGCGCGCGCGCCGACGGCCGCACCGCCGAGACCGTGGTCGGCGAGATCACCGCGACGATCCGCACCCTGCTGGCCGTCGGCATCCCGCTCGTGGTCTACAACGCCCCGTACGACCTGTCGCTGCTCGACCGCGAATGCCGCCGGCACCGCGTCGAGCCGCTCGGCTACCCCAGCCCGGTCATCGATCCGCTCGTGATCGACAAGGCCGTCGACCGCTACCGCAAGGGCAAGCGCACGCTGGTCGCCGCGGCCGAGCGCTACGGGGTCAACCTCGACGACGCGCACGACGCCGCGGCCGACGCGATCGCGGCCGGCCGGGTCGCCCAGGCGATCGCGCGCACGTTCCCCGACGAGGTCGACGTGCCGTTCGCCGATCTGCACGGCCGGCAGCAGATCTGGTACGCCGAGCAGGCGGCGAGCTTCCAGCAGTACATCCGCGAGGTCAAGGGCGACCAGAACTACGTCGCCGAGTCGGCATGGCCGCTGCGACCGCTCGACGACCCGATGATGTTCGAAGACACCATGCCGCTTCCGATCCCGAACCCGCGGCCGAGCGCCACGATCCCGACCTTCGACTTCGGCGAGCCGCTCGCCCTCGAGGCGCCGCGCGCAGCCGACTGGCGCACGGTGCCGCCGACGCCGCTCGTGGTCGTCGAGCACACCGATCATCGAGGAGACGATCACGGTCGAGGTGTTCGACGAGCACGTGGTCGACCCCATCGTCATCGAGCCGCTGGTCGCCGACCCGGTCGTCGACCCCGTCGCGATGGCGACCGAGACCTTCGTCGAGCCGCTTGCCCCGCTCACGCCGCGCGCGCCGAAGCCGACCGTCCTCCGCATCGCCGCTGCCGTCGTCACCGACCCGGCCGGGCGCAGCCTGCTCGTGCGCAAGCGGGGCAGCACGATCTTCATGCAGCCCGGCGGCAAGATCGAGTCCGGCGAGAGCGCCCTGGACGCCCTGACGCGCGAGCTGCGCGAAGAGCTCGGCCTCGTCGTCGATCCGGGCGAGACCGAGTACATCGGCAGCTACCGCGCCGTCGCCGCCAACGAAGAGAACACCGTCGTGCGGGCCGAGGTGTTCTTCCTCACGACGTCGGAGATGCCGGTCGCCGGCGCCGAGATCGACGAGCTGCTCTGGGTCGAGCGCCTCGACGAGATCTCGGTCGAGGTCGCCCCGCTCTCCCGCGACTCGCTGCTGCCCCTGTGGGCCTCGCGCAGTCGACCCTGTTCTGCTCGTTCTCGGCACGAAGAAGGGCGACCCGCGCGAAGCCGATCGCCCTTCCTCTCGGCGGTAGTGCTGAGGACTACTTGCCGAAGTTCTTGTAGCGCGAGTTGAACTTCTCGACGCGGCCGGCGCTGTCGAGGATGCGCTGCTTGCCCGTGTAGAACGGGTGCGACGCCGACGAGATCTCGACGTCGATGACCGGGTAGGTCTCGCCGTCCAGCTCGATCGTCTTGTCGCTGGTGACCGTCGAGCGGGTCAGGAACGTCTCACCGCTGGCGAGGTCGCGGAACACGACCGCCTTGTACTCGGGGTGGATGTCGGTCTTCATGGGTGATACTCCGTGAATCAGAGGGAAGCTTGTGTGGCCGAAGGGCCAAGGAGTCGACTTTACCAGGTCTCGACAGGCTCGACCACCGTCAGTCGGCCGCGCGGGCCGCGTAGCGGCCGTCCTCGCTCGTCGACACGACGAGCTCGAGCCCGAAGGTGTCGCTGAGGTTGTCGCCGGTGATCACCTCGACGATCGGCCCGCGATGCCTGCACCTCGCCCTCGGCGAGCAGCAGCGCGTGGGTGAAGCCGGGCGGGATCTCTTCGACGTGGTGGGTGACCATCACCATCGCGGGGCTCTCGTCGGACGCCGCGTAGGCGCCGAGCAGCTGCAGCAGCTCCTCGCGGGCACCGAGATCGAGCGATGCGGCCGGCTCGTCGAGCAGCAGCAGCTCGGGGTCGGTCATCACCGAGCGGGCGATCTGCACGCGCTTCTGCTCGCCGTCGCTGACAGCGTGCCGAACATGCGGTCCCTCGAGGTGATCGAGCTTCCACTCGCCGAGCACGCGCTGCGCGCGACGCACGTCGACGTCCTCGTACTTCTCGTTCCAGCGGCCGGTGACCGAGTAGGCGGCGGTCATCACGACGTCGAGCACCGTCTCGTTGGCCGGGATGCGGCGGGCCAGCGCGGTCGACGCGAAGCCGATGCGCGGGCGCAGCTCGAACACGTCGATCTTGCCGAGCGGCTCGCCGAGCAGCTTGGCCGTGCCCGATGTCGGGTGGATCGTCGCCGACGCCACCTGCAGCAGCGTCGTCTTGCCGGCGCCGTTCGGCCCGAGGACGACCCAGCGCTCGTCGGATTCGACCGTCCAGTTGAGCGAGTCGAGGATGCGATTGCGGTCCCGGACGACGGAGACGTCGGAGAGTTCGAGCACCGCGACCATGATCGATCCCAGCCTACGCGAGCAGCTAGGCGAGAAGTCCGTCGTAGATCGCGCGGGTCCGGGCGGCGATGCTCGTCCAGCTGAAGTCGGCCTCGGCGCGCAGGCGTCCCGCCTCGCCCATCAGCCGCGCGGCGAGCGGGTCGGCGACGACCGCGGTGAGCGCGGCGGCGAGGTCGGCGACGAACCTCTCCGGGTCGAGCGGCGTGCCGGTTCCGTCGTCGGCCTGCTCGATCGGGCACGAGGCGGCCGGTCAGCCCGTCGGCGACGACCTCGGGGATGCCGCCGGTCGCGGTTCCGACGACGGGCGCGCCGCAGGCCATCGCCTCGAGGTTGACGATGCCGAGCGGCTCGTAGACCGACGGGCAGACGAACGTGGTGGCGGCCGACAGCACGGCGGCGAGCTCGGGCTGCGGCAGCAGCTGCTCGATCCAGACGACGCCGTCGCGCTCCGTCTGCAGCGTCGGCGACGCCGGCCTGCACCTCGGCGAGGATCTCGGGGGTGTCGGGCGCGCCGGCGCAGAGCACGAGCTGCACCTCGGGCGGCAGCAGCTTGGCCGCGCGCGAGCAGGTACGGCAGACCCTTCTGGCGGGTGATGCGGCCGACGAAGACCACGCTGGGACGGTCGGGGTCGATGCCGAGGCCGCGCACGACATCCGGGCGTCGACGCGCTTCCAGCGCTCGAGGTCGATGCCGTTGTGGACGACGTGCACCGCGCTCGGGGTCGATCGCGGGTAGGAGCGCAGGATGTCGGCGCGCATGCCGCGCCGACACGGCGATCACCGCGTCCGCGGCCTCGAACGCGGTCTTCTCGATCCAGCTGGAGACCTGGTAGCCGCCGCCGAGCTGCTCGGCCTTCCACGGGCGCAGCGGCTCGAGGCTGTGCGCCGTGACGACGTGCGGGATGCCGTGCAGCATCTTCGCGAGATGCCCGGCGCCGTTCGCGTACCAGGTGTGCGAGTGCACGAGGTCGGCGCCGGCGACGTCCTCGGCGATCTGCAGGTCGACGCCGAGGGTCGCGAGCGCCGGGTTCGCGTCCGCCAGCTGCGGCGGCACGAGGTAGGCGAGCACGCCCGGCTCGTCCCGCGGCAGGCCGAAGCACCGCACGACGCACGTCGATCGTCGCTCGCGCAGCGCGGCGACCAGCTCGGCGACGTGGACACCGGCACCGCCGTAGACCTCGGGCGGATACTCCCGGCTGATCACATCGACTCGCATCTGTCCGACGCTAGTACAGCGGCGGGTGCTCGCCTACATTGGGGACATGTCCCCCAAGAAGATCTTCGGCATCGTCCTCGCCGGCGGCGAGGGCAAGCGCCTGATGCCGCTGACGGCCGACCGCGCCAAGCCCGCGGTGCCCGTTCGCGCGGGGGCTACCGGCTCATCGATTTCGCGCTGTCGAACCTGATCAACTCGGGTCTGCGCCAGGTCGTCGTGCTGACCCAGTACAAGTCGCACTCGCCTCGACCGCCACGTGTCGCAGACCTGGCGGCTGAGCGGGCATGCTCGGCGCCTACGTGGCCTCGGTGCCCGCCCAGCAGCGGCTCGGCAAGCGCTGGTTCAGCGGCTCGGCCGACGCGATCCTGCAGAGCCTCAACCTGGTGCTCGACGAGAAGCCCGACATCATCGTCGTCGTCGGCGCCGACCACGTGTACCGCATGGACTTCAGCCAGATGATCGACGCGCACATCGCCTCGGGCATGGGCGTCACGGTCGCGGCGATCCGGCAGCCGATCTCGCTGGCCGACCAGTTCGGCGTCATCGAGCTCGACCCGAAGAACCCCGAGAAGATCGCCGCGTTCCACGAGAAGCCGAAGAACGCGGTCGGCCTCGCCGACTCCCCCGACGAGGTGCTCGCCTCGATGGGCAACTACGTCTTCGACGCCGACGTGCTCATCGACGCGGTGCACCGCGACGGCGCGCGGCCCGACTCGAACCACGACATGGGCGGCGACATCATCCCCGACTTCGTGGCGCGCGGCGAGGCCGGGCGTCTACGACCTCAACCGCAACGAGGTGCCCGGGCTCGACCGACCGCGACCGGTTCTACTGGCGCGACGTGGGGACGATCGAGTCGTTCTTCGAGGCCCACCAGGACCTCATCTCCGCCCTGCCGGTCTTCAACCTGTACAACCGGGACTGGCCGATCTTCAGCCAGCAGCTCAACTCGCCGCCGGCGAAGTTCGTGCGCGACGCGCAAGAAGCAGATCGGCACCGCGATCGACTCGATCGTGTCGCTCGGCTGCGTCGTCTCGGGCGGGCACATCGAGCGGCGCGTGCTCGGCCCGTGGGCGATCGTCCAGTCGGGCGCGAAGGTCATCGATTCGGTGGTCTTCGAGCGGGTCGACATCGGCGCGAACGCCGTCGTGCAGCGCGCTATCCTCGACAAGGACGTCGTCGTCGATGCCGGGGCCACCGTCGGCGTCGACCACGACGCGGACCGCGCCCGCGGCTTCACCGTCACCGAGACCGGCATCACCGTCGTCGGCAAGGGCGTGCACGTCACCAAGTTCAGCTAGCTCTCCGCGAGGAAGGCCCGACTCCCATGGCGCGCTTCCTCGTGGTGCTCGACGTCGATTCGACCCTCATCGAGGACGAGGTCATCGAGCTGCTCGCCGCCGAGGCCGGGCTCGGCCGAGCGGGTCGCCGAGATCACCTTCCGCGCGATGAACGGCGAGACTCGACTTCGAGGAGTCCTGCGCGAGCGGGTCGCGACCCTCGCGGGCCTGCCCGGCGTCGGTGTTCGACGAGCGTCGGCGTCGCGGGTCACGGTGACGCGCGGCGTGCCCGCGACTGATCGCGGCGGTTCAGGACGCCGGCGGCCAGGTCGCCGTCGTCTCGGGCGGCTTCCACGAGGTGATCGATCCGATCGCGCGAGCAGCTCGGCCTCGACCACTGGCGCGCCAACCGCCTCGAGGTCGTCGACGGGCTCCTGACCGGCGGTCTCATCCCGCCCGATCATCGACGCGGCCGCGAAGGCCGACGCGCTGCGCGAGTGGGCCGACGCTCGCGGGCCTGCCGCTGTCGCAGACCGTCGCGGTCGGCGACGGCGCGAACGACCTGCCGATGATGGCGATCTGCGGCCTCGCGGTCGGCTTCGACGCGAAGGCGCCGGTGCGCGACCTCGGCGAACGTGCTGCTCGACGAGCGCGACCTGTCGATGCTGCTGCCGCTGCTGGGGCTCTGACGGCCGCGTGATCGGCCGTCAGTGCCCCATGCCGAGGCCGCCGTCGACCGGGATGACGGCACCCGAGATGTAGGCGGCGTCGTCGGACGCGAGCCAGGCGATGACCTTCGCGACCTCCGACGGCGAGGCGAACCGCCCGGCGGGGATCGACTTCTTGTAGTCGGCCTGCTGTCGCCTCGGGCAGTTCGGCGGTCATGTCGGTCTCGATGAAGCCGGGGGCGACGACGTTGGCGGTGATGCCGCGCGACCGAGCTCGCGCGTGATCGAGCGGGCCATGCCGACGAGGCCCGCCTTCGACGACGAGTAGTTGACCTGGCCGGCGCCGCCGAGCAGCCCGACGACGCTCGAGACCAGGATGATGCGGCCGAACCTGGCCTTGAGCATGCCCTTCGACGCGCGCTTGACGACGCGGAACGCGCCGCCCAGGTTGGTGTCGACGACCGTGTCGAAGTCCTCGTCCGACATGCGCATCAGCAGCGTGTCGCGGGTGATGCCGGCGTTGGCGACGACGACCTCGACCGGGCCGAGCTTCTCCTCGACCTCGGCGAAGGCGGCGTCGAGCGCGTCCGCGTCGGTGACGTCGGCGCGGACCGTGAGCGTGCCGTCCGGGCCGTCGCCCGAGCGTGCCGTCACGGCGACCCGGTGGCCCTGGGCGACGAACTCCTCGGCGATCGCGAAGCCGATGCCGCGGTTGCCTCCGGTGACCAGGACGGTGCGCGCTGTCATGCGCTCAGCCTACCGAGCCGCGTGGCGCCGCGAGACGTAGGCTGGAGCCAGCCCATGCGCACCAAACCGACCGCCATCACGGAGCTGCCGTCCTCCCCGGACGACGAGCGTCGCGCCCGCATGATCCGGTACTCGATCGCGATGGGCATCCGCATGGTCTGCATCGTGCTCGTGCGTCGTGCTCCCGGACTGGTGGCGGCTGATCCCCGCGGTCGGCGCGATCGTCGCTGCCCTACTTCGCCGTCGTGATCGCCAACAACGCCGGCCGGCGCGTGGTCGCCCCGGTTCAGCGCCCGGGTCCGTCGTGCCCGTCGCCCCGGTCGCGTCGGCGGCGTCCGGCGAGGACGCCGCGTGATCGGAGGCATCCTCGGCGGCTCGGGCGATCCGGGCTCCGCGCTGCTCGTCGGCCGGCTGCACCGCCGACGCGGCGTGGCGCGTCAACTGGCGCAACCCCCGCATCCACGGCCCGGATCGGGTGAAGGTCTGGCTCGCCTGCGACGAGCACCGCGAACTCTCGGCGACTACCTCGCGACCCGCGGGTTCCCGGTGGTCGTGACGCCGCTCGGCGAGCCGGTCGAGTCCGTCCCGGATCCGGCGTGAGCGGCTCGAACCCGGCGCCTCGACGGGGTGCGTCGCTGGGGCGGCTACCTCGCGCTCGTGCGTCGTCTTCGCGGTCGCCTGCGGACTGCTGTCGTGGTGGCAGTGGGCGCGCCGGGCCGAGGCGGTCGCCGAGATCGAGCGGGTCGCGGCGAACTACGACGCCGCCCCGCGCCGGTCGCACGAGGTGCTGCCCGACCTCGACGCCTGGTCGGACGGACGACGAGTGGCTGCCCGTCGAGCTCACCGGGCACTACCTCGCCGACGAGCAGCTGCTGGTGCGCAACCGGCCGTACAACGGCGCCTCCGGATTCGAGGTGCTGGTGCCGTTCGAGCTCGACGACGGGCGGGTCTTCGTCGTCGACCGCGGGTGGGTGCCGGTCGGCTCGTCCATCGAGGCTCCGGATGCGGTGCCGGCTCCCCCGGCCGGCGAGCGTCACCGTCGTGGCGCGCCTGAAGCCCGGCGAGCCCGACGCTGCCGGGACGCACCGCTCCCGAGGGGCAGCTCGCCACCATCCACCTGCCGAGCGTCGCGGAGCTCGTCGGCGCCGAGACCTACGTCGGCGCCTACGGGCTGCTCGCGAGCGAGGACCCGGCCGCCTCGCGAGCGTCCGGCGCCCGCGATCCGAGCCGGACGCCGACGAGGGGCCGCACCTGTCGTACGCGCTGCAGTGGATCGCGTTCGGCATCCTGGCGTTCGTCGCGCTCGTTCTGGGCGTTCCGGCGCGAGCGGCGCATCGCCGCCCTGCCCGCCGAGCGAGCAGGCGGCCGCCCGCGCGCCGAAGCGCCGCTCCGAGGACACCGACTACGAGGACGCGGTCCTCGATCGGTGATCGAGCGCGCTGAGCGCGCGATCAGGCCAGCGACGATCAGGTCCGCGTAGTCCGGGTTCCAGTGGTCCTCGACGCCGTCGGGCAGGATGAGCACGCGCTCGGGGTTGAGCGCCTCGACGGCGCCCTCGTCGTGCGAGACGAGCACGACGGCGCCCGAGTAGCCCGCCAGCGCGCCGAGGATCTCCTCGCGGCTCGCCGGGTCGAGGTTGTTGGTCGGCTCGTCGAGCAGCAGCACGTTCGCGCCCGAGACGACGATCATCGCCAGCGCGAGCCGGGTCTTCTCGCCGCCCGAGAGCACGCCGGCGGGCTTGTGGCCGTCGTCGCCGGTGAACAGGAACGAGCCGAGCACCTTGCGCGCCTCGGTCTCGGTGAGCTGCGGTGACGAGCTCACCATGTTCTCGAGCACGGTGCGCTTGACGTCGATCGTCTCGTGCTCCTGCGCGTAGTAGCCCGACGCGCAGGCCGTGACCCGGCTCGACCTGGCCGGTGTCGGGCTTGTCGACGCCGGCCAGGATGCGCAGCAGCGTCGTCTTGCCCGCACCGTTCAGCCCCAGGATGACGACCTTCGAGCCGCGGTCGATCGCGAGGTCGACGGCGGTGAAGATCTCGAGCGAGCCGTAGCTCTTCGACAGGTCGGAGGCGCTGAGCGGCGTCCGCCCGCACGCGACGGGATCGGGGAAGCGCAGCTTCGCGACCCGGTCGGCGACGCGCACGTCGTCGAGGCCCGGCGAGCATCTTCTCGGCGCGCGCGACCATCTGGTGCGCCGCGGCCGCCTTCGACGCCTTCGCGCCGAATCGCGCGGCCTGCAGCTGCAGCGTCGTCGCCTTCTTCTCGACGTTGACGCGCTCCTTCTTGCGGCGGTCCTCGTCGGCCTCGCGCTGGCGCAGGTAGTGCTTCCAGCCCATGTTGTAGATGTCGATGACCTGGCGGTTGGCGTCGAGGTAGAAGACCTTGTTGACGACCTCCTCGATGAGGTCGACGTCGTGGCTGATCACGATGACGCCGCCCGGGTAGGTCTTGAGGAACTCGCGCAGCCAGACGACGCGAGTCGGCGTCGAGGTGGTTGGTCGGCTCGTCGAGGATCATCGTGTCGGCACCCGAGAACAGGATGCGGGCGAGCTCGATGCGGCGGCGCTGACCGCCGCAGAGGGTCTTGAGCGGCTGATCGAGGATGCGGTCGGGCAGCGCGAGGTTGGACGCGATCGCGGCGGCCTCGGCCTCGGCCGCGTAGCCCGCCGAGCGCGAGGAAGCGGTCCTCGAGCTGCGCGTACGCGTCCATGCCCGCCTGGCTGACCGCGGCATCCGTGCTCGCCATGTCGAGGGTCGACTGCTGCAGCTGCAGCACGATGCGGCCGAGCCCGCGGGCGTCGAGGATGCGGGTGCGGGCCGTGTCGTCGAGGTTGCCGGCGCGCGGGTCCTGCGGCAGGTAGCCGATCTCGCCGGTGCGGTCGATGGTGCCGCCGCGCGGCTTCGGCTCGCCCGGCGAGCGTCTTCGTGAGCGTCGTCTTGCCCGCGCCGTTGCGGCCGACGAGCCCGATCTTGTCGCCCTTGTCGACGCGGAACGTGACGTCCTCCATGAGGAGGCGCGCGCCGACGCGGATCTCGAGGTCTTGCACGGCGAGCACGATGACGTTCCATTTCTTCGGGAGGGTTTCGACAAGGGCCCGAGTGGACCAGCCCGCTAGTCTAACGGTCGGGAGCAGTCGATCATTCCGGCTCCCCCCCCTCGACCGACGACCGCAAGGACCTCGATGACCGCGCTCGCCCCGTCCGCCCCCCGCCGCCTCGTCCTCGCCGACCGCGTCCTCCCGCGCCACCTCGTGGTCGACATCACGCTCGTCGTGCTCGGTGCCGCGCTCGTCGGCGGCTTCGCGCAGCTCTACGTGCCGCTGTGGCCGGTCCCGGTCACCGGGCAGACCCTCGCGGTGCTGCTCGTCGGCGCGACGCTCGGCGCCGTCCGCGGGGCGCTCGTCGCTGGTGGTCTACGCCGCGGTCGGCATCATCGGCGTGCCCGTGGTTCAGCGAGGCGTCGCAGCGGCTGGGACGTCATCGCCGGCCCGACCGGCGGCTACATCATCGGCTTCATCTTCGCGGCCGCGTTCGTCGGCTGGCTCTCCGAGCGCGAGTGGGACCGCAAGATCCTCAAGGCCCTCGCGACGTTCCTCGGCGGCATCGCTCGTCGTCTTCGCGTTCGGCCTGCCGTGGCTCGCGTTCGCGCTGGGCATCGGCGTCGAGCAGACCCTCGAGTACGGCCTCTACCCGTTCATCGTCGGCGGCGTCGATCAAGGCGCTCATCGCGGCCGGGCTGCTGCCGCTCGCCTGGTGCGGGCGCGAACAAGCTCGAGAAGCGAGCACGAGCGCCGAGGCGTAGCTAGATCGAGAAGCCGATGGCGCGCATCATGTCGCGCCCGTCGTCGGTGATCTTCTCGGGACCCCACGGCGGCATCCACACCCAGTTGATGCGGAAGCGCTCGACGAGCCCGTCGAGGGCCTGACCGGTCTGCTCCTCGATCACGTCGGTGAGCGGGCAGCCGGCGGAGGTCAGCGTCATCGAGATGATGAGCGCGTCGTTCTCGTCGTCCCAGGCGAGGTCGTAGATCAGGCCGAGGTCGACGATGTTGACGCCGAGCTCGGGGTCGATGACGTCTTTCAGGCCCTCTTCGATCTTGTCGAAGAGCTGCGGCTCGAGTGCGTCGGCATGGTCCAGGGTATGCGGAGCGGCTTATGCCTGGGCGACGAGGTAGCGGTCGTAGCCCTCGTCCTCGAGGCGATCGGCGAGCTCGCGCCCGCCCTCTTCGGCGATCTTGCCGTCGACGAAGACGTGCACGAAGTCGGGCGTGATGTAGCGCAGGATGCGCGTGTAGTGCGTGATCAGCAGGATGCCGAGGCCGGTGTTCTCCTTGCGCCCGGTTCACGCCCTCCGACACGATCTTGAGCGCGTCGACGTCGAGGCCGGAGTCGGTCTCGTCGAGCACGGCGAACTGCGGCTTCAGCAGCTCGAGCTGCAGGATCTCGTGGCGCTTCTTCTCGCCGCCCGAGAAGCCCTCGTTGACGTTGCGCGCGGCGAACTCGGGGTCCATGCGCAGGTTCTTCATCGACGTCCTTGACGCTGGCGCGCCCAGCCGCGGATCGCGGGCGCCTCGCCGTCGATGCGCCGTCTTGGCGGTGCGCAGGAAGTTGGTGACCGTGACGCCGGGGATCTCGACCGGGTACTGCATCGCCAGGAACAGGCCGGCGCGCGCGCGCTCGTCGACCGTCATGGCGAGCACGTCGGCGCCGTCGAGCGTGATCGAGCCGCCCTCGACCTTGTAGCGCGGGTGACCGGCGATCGTGTACGCGAGCGTCGACTTGCCGGAGCCGTTCGGGCCCATGACGGCGTGGATCTCGCCCTCGTTGATCGTCAGGTCGACACCCTTGAGGATGTGCTTGGTGCCCTGATCGGTTTCGATCGAGACCTTGCAGGTCCTTGATTTCGAGGGTGCTCATGCTCAGACTTTCACTTGCCGGATCGATGTAGACGTCGCCGTCGATGATCTCGACGGCGAAGACGGGGACCGGCTCGTAGGCCGGGAGGCTGAGGGGCTTGCCGGTGGTCAGCTCGAACTTCGAGCCGTGCGCCCAGCATTCGAGGGTGTCGTCCTCGACGAAACCCTCGCTCAGCGAGATGTCGCCGTGCGTGCAGGTGTCGCCGATGGCGTGCACGGTCCCGGCGGAATCGAGGACCACCGCGATCGGGATGCCGTCGAGGACGACGCGCTTCGCCGCATCCGGAGCCAGCTCGGTGAGCGGGAAGACCTTGGTCGCGGTCATGCCGCACCCTCCGAGCTCGGCCTCGAGCGCGAGCGACAGGCGCGCCTCGAGCTCGGGCTCGCCGATCTTCTGCACGATCTCGCTCAGGAAGCCGAGCACGACGAGGCGGCGGGCCTCGTCTTCGGTGATGCCGCGGGAGCTGCAGGTAGAACAGGTGCTCGTCGTCGAACCGGCCGGTCGCGCTCGCGTGTCCGGCGCCCGCGATGTCGCCGGTCTCGATCTCGAGGTTCGGGATGCGAGTCGGCCCGCGTGCCCTCGCTCAGCACGAGGTTGCGGTTCTGCTCGTAGCTGTCGGTGCCGGGCGCCGTGCGGGCGATCAGCACGTCGCCGATCCAGACCGTGTGGGCGCCCGGCTCCGTTGAGCGCGCCCTTGTAGGTCACGCGGCTCTTCGAGTTCGGGGCGTCGTGGTGCACGAACACCTGCTGCTCGAGGTGCTGGCCGGCGTCGGCGAAGTAGACGCCGAGCATCTCGACGTCGGAACCGGCTCCGGCGAGGTGCGCCGACGGGTTGATGCGCACGATCCCGCCGCCGAGCGAGACGACGATGTGCTTGAGGCGGGCGTCGCGCTCGATCCGCGCGAAGTGGCTGGCGAGGTGGATGGCGTCGTCGGCCCATTCCTGCAGCGCTGACGACGGTGAGGTGCGCGCCCTCCTCGACGAGGATCTCGACGTTCTCGGCGAGGTGCCCGGATCCGCGGCTGTCGAGCACGACGAGCCCTGCGCTGTTCGCCTCGGCGGTGATCAGCACGTGGCGCCGCGTGCGGTCGTCGCCGAGGTCGGCACGGGTCACCGTGATCGCGGTCGGCTCCTCGCCGGTGATCGCCGATGTGCAGGGCCTTCTCGAACGAGGTGCAGGCATTGGCGGCGGCGCGGTCACCGGGGGTGCCGGCCGTGCCGATGCGCGGGTCGCGTGCGGTCGATCCATTCGACGGCGGCGCCGGCGACCTCGGGATACAGCACCGCGTACGGCGAGCCGTCGAGCTCGCCGTCGATCAGGTCGCGCAGGCGGTCGACGGGGGTGAACTTCCAGTCCACCTCGCGCCCGGTGACCTCGGGGAAAGTCGGCGTGATCGACCGACGCGAAGCGCTCGGAACGGGTCTGGACCGGGGCGAGAGCCGGGGTCGTCGGAAGTGCCGACCGACATCTAGCCGACGCTGCCTTCCATGCTCATCTCGATGAGCTTGTTGAGCTCGAGGGCGTACTCCATCGGCAGCTCGCGCGCGATCGGCTCGATGAAGCCGCGCACGATCATCGCCATCGCCTCGTCTTCCGGCATGCCGCGCGACTGCAGGTAGAACAGCTGCTCTTCGCTCACGCGCGAGACCGTCGCCTCGTGGCCGAGCTGCACGTCGTCGACCCGGATGTCGATGGCCGGGTAGGTGTCGGAGCGCGAGATGGTGTCGACCAGCAGCGCATCGCAGCGCACGGTGTTCGCCGAGTGGTGCGCGTTCGCGTCGACGCGGACCTCGCCGCGGTAGCCGGCGCGGCCGCCGCCGCGCGCGATCGACTTGGAGACGATCGACGACGTCGTGTACGGCGCCATGTGGATCATCTTGGCGCCGGCATCCTGATGCTGGCCCGGCCCGGCGAACGCGACCGACAGGGTCTCGCCCTTGGCGTGCTCGCCGACCAGGAAGATCGACGGGTACTTCATCGTCACCTTGGAGCCGATGTTGCCGTCGATCCACTCCATGGTCGCGCCCTCGTGCGCGATCGCGCGCTTGGTGACCAGGTTGTAGACGTTGTTCGACCAGTTCTGGATGGTCGTGTACCGCACGCGGGCGTTCTTCTTGACGATGATCTCGACGACCGCGGAGTGCAGCGAGTCGCTCTTGTAGATCGGCGCCGTGCAGCCCTCGATGTAGTGGACGTAGCAGCCCTCGTCGGCGATGATCAGCGTCCGCTCGAACTGGCCCATGTTCTCGGTGTTGATGCGGAAGTAGGCCTGCAGCGGGATCTCGACGTGCACGCCCTTCGGCACGTAGACGAACGAGCCGCCCGACCAGACCGCCGTGTTGAGCGCGGCGAACTTGTTGTCGCCGGACGGGATGACGGTGCCGAAGTACTCCTTGAAGAACTCGGGGTGCTCGCGCAGCGCGGTGTCGGTGTCCATGAAGATGACGCCCTGGGCCTCGAGGTCCTCGCGGATCTGGTGGTACACCACCTCGGACTCGTACTGGGCGGCGACGCCGGCGACGAGGCGCTGACGCTCGGCCTCGGGGATGCCGAGGCGCTCGTAGGTGGCCTTGATGTCGTCGGGAAGCTCCTCCCAGCGTGGTGGCCTGCTTCTCGGTGGAGCGCACGAAGTACTTGATGTTGTCGAAGTCGATGCCGGTGAGATCGGCGCCCCAGGTGGGCATCGGCTTGATGCCGAAGAGCTTCAGCGCCTTGAGGCGGTTCTTCAGCATCCACTCGGGCTCGTTCTTGAGCGTGGAGATGTTGGTGACGACCTCGTCGTTGATCCCGCGTCGCGCGGTTGCACCCGGCGGCGTCGGAGTCGGACCAGCCGAATTCGTACTGGCCGAGGCCCGCGAGTTCCGGGCGGTCGATGAGTACATCGGACATGGGGCTACCTCTTCTCCTGCCGAAGCGAACCATTCCGCTCGTGTCGGCATTCCATCGCGAGACGCCCCGCACGCGACCCGGGAGTTCGTCGAGCGACGTCCCCGTTGCGGCGGCGACGTTGCTCCGAACTGCCTGATACTACAGGGCGAGGCCCGTGATTCGGCCGAGGATCAGGCGGCTTGGGTGCGACCCAGCGGCAGGCCTTCGGCGACCGAGAACGAGCCGACGCCGACGTTGCGGTTGACCGCTTCCTGGATCGCTTCGAAGAGCTGCGCCTCGTCCTTGTCCTTGGCGAGCTGGTCGTAGATCGGCTGCACGGCCGCGTTGCAGCGCCGCCACCTGATCCGCCGATGCCGTTCCGAAGAGCACGCCGGCGTCGCAGGCCTCGTTGCGCGCCACGGCGATGTCCGGGTCGGCCATCGCCAGGTCCTGGGCGCGCTCGACCGCAGCCTCGACGAATCCGTGCTGCCGGGTCGACAGGCGGTCGTAGCACATCGCGGTTGATGACGATGGCCGACATCTTCGGCCAGAGCGGCACGTTCGAGGTCAGGAACGGTCCGGCCTCGGTCGCGCCACCCGCGACCAGGTCCGCGGGGCTCGCGGTGGCGACCTGGACGCTGCCCGCGACGAGGTCGGCGACCGGCGACGTGCCATCCGCGCTGGGCGTCCCGCCGAGGGTCTGGATCGTCAGGGCCGCGACGGAGTCCTCGTTGCTGCCGGGCGCGTACTCGACGGTCTTGCCCGCCCAGTCCGCGACATCGAGGAGCGGCGCGCCAGAGGCGACCGGGATACTGCTGCGGGCCGGGGAGCAGCGCGAGGCCCTCGATGTCCGTGCTCGTTCAGCTGAGCGCATCATGATCTCGCCGGCGAACCCGGTCGCCACCTCACGCTGCTGGTCGTGGGTCTGGATGAGCAGCGGCGCCTCGAGCGCGTCGACGCCCGTCGACGCCGATCGCCGTCAGCGACCGCATCGGTGACCCAGGCGATGTCGACGTCTCCGGCCGCGACGGCCTGCGGTGAGCGCCTCCTCGGCGGAACCCGCATCGCCACCGGGCTGCCAGTTCTCGGTCGACGTTCACGGTCGATCGTTCCCTCGGAGAGCTCGTTGAGCCGGTCGATGAACGCCTGCTGCGCCGGGTGTGATCGTGCCGAGCGTCGCGACGGTCAGCGAGTCGATCCCGACGGCCAGCTGTTCGCTCTCCCGCGCACGAGGAGAGCAGGAGGGCGGCGATCCGCAGGCCGCGGACGACGGCGGTGCGAGGCGGGATCGAGATGCACGGGACACAGGCTAACCCGGGGAGCCTGGGAACCGGAAAGCGGCGCGCCGGATCGCTGCCTAGACTTGACGGAGCGACTCGATCCCTCGCCGTCCGTGTTGTCGCTGGGCCACCCTCGTCACGCAGATGCTCATCGTCGGGACCGGTGGCGCGGTGCGTCTCACCGGATCGGGTCTCGGCTGCCCGACCTGGCCGCTCTGCACCGACGCCTCGCTGGTCAGCGACGCCCGAGATGGGCATCCACGGCGTGATCGAGTTCGGCAATCGCCTGCTCTCGATCGTCGTCGGGCTCGTCGCCCTGGCGCTGCTCGTCGCCGTGCTGATCCGGATGCGCCGCGCGCGACGTGCTCGTGCCCACCGTGGTCGTCTGGCGCTGACCGGTGCTGCAGGGCCTCATCGGCGGGCATCTCGGTGCTGGGCGCGCTCGACCCGAGCATGGTCGGGTGTGCATTTCGTCATCTCCGCCGTGCTGGTCGCGCTGTCGACGGTCGTCGTGTACCGGGTGTTCAACGGCCGCCGCGGCGCCGCTGCGGGTGCCGAGATGGTTCGCGCGGATCGTGCACGCTGACCTCGGCCGTCGTCGCCGTCACGGTCGTCGTGGGCGTGCTGACGACCGGATCCGGTCCGCACGCCGGCGACGACGCGAGCGCGCGCAACGGACTCGACTACCGAACTGCTGCAGCACGTCCACACTTGGCCGGCCTACCTGACGTTCGCGCTGACGCTCATGCTCGTGATCCTGGCGTTCGCGCGTCGCCTTCCGCGTCCCGGGTGGCTGATCGCGCCTGCTCGTCGTCGAGATCGTGCAGATCGGCGTCGGACTGCTTCAGGCGAACACCGGGCTGCCGCCGCTGCTGGTCGGCATCCACATGGTGCTGGCCGTGCCTCCTGGTCGCCGTGATGACGGCGACGGTGCTTCGTGCGCTCAGCGCGCTAGGTCAGCGGGATCGGCAGATGCAGCAGCGGGTCGAGCCCCACGGCGAGGAACACCAGCGTCAGGTACGTGATGCTCGCGTGGAACACGCGCATCGGGCGCGCCTCGGCGTCGCGGATCGCGCCCGAGTACAGCCGGTGCGCCTCGACCAGGAACCAGACGCCCGACAGCGCGGCGACGACGGCGTAGAGCACGCCCATCGACGCGATCGGGATGAGCAGCAGCGAGCAGGCGATCGTCGCCCAGGCGTAGAGCACGACCTGCAGGCCGACGGTCGCCTGACCGCGCACGACGCCGAGCATCGGCACGTGCACCGACGCGTAGTCCTCGCGGTAGCGCATCGAGAGCGGCCAGTAGTGCGGCGGCGTCCAGAGGAAGACGATGCCGAACAGGATGACGGGCGCCCAGTCGAGCGAGCCGGTGACGGCCGCCCAGCCGATCAGCACCGGCATGCAGCCGGCCGCGCCGCCCCAGACGATGTTCTGCGGGGTGCGGCGCTTGAGGATCAGCGTGTAGACGAACACGTAGAACAGGATCGCGACGAGCGACAGCAGCGGCGGCCAGCGGCGTCGTGAAGACCCAGAGCACGGCGATCGACAGGACCCCGGTGGCCCAGGCGAAGACCAGCGCCTCACGCGGGCTCAGCTCGCCGGTCACCAGCGGACGGTTCTGGGTGCGCTTCATGACGGCGTCGATGTCGCGGTCGATGTAGCAGTTGAAGGCGTTCGCCGACGCGGCCGAGAGCGTGCCGCCGATCAGCGTCGCGATCGAGGAGCCCGAGGAACGCGCAGATCGAGCACTCCCCCGGCCGCGAGCACCATGACGGGCGCGGTGGTCACGAGCAGCAGCTCGATGACGCGCGGTTTCGTGAGCGCCACATAGGCCGCGATCTTGCGGAGGACGACGTTGCGGCCCGCGACGGGCGGGGCGACGGTCGTCGGGGCGCTTGCCTGCATGGCTCCTCGGATCGGTGACGGCTGCCAGCCAGTCTAGGCGACTCCTATAATTGGAATGCTCGCCGGCCGCGGGCTTCAGACCCCCTGATCCGCCACCGAGACGATCACGCTGGCTGCCCGCGGTGAGCCGATGGTGTCTACCGGCGAGTGGCATTTCCTCAACCGCACGAAAGGTCGACACGCACGTGGCATCACTCTCCTGGGACGAGATCGACGACCGAGCGGTCGACACCGCGCGGATCCTCGCCGCCGACGCCGTCGAGAAGGTCGGCAACGGCCACCCCGGCACGGCGATGAGCCTCGCTCCCCTCGCCTACCTCCTGTTCCAGAAGGTCATGCGCCGCGACCCGCACGACAACGAGTGGATCGGCCGCGACCGCTTCATCCTGTCGGCCGGCCACAGCTCGCTGACCCAGTACGTGCAGCTCTACTTCGGCGGCTACGGCCTCGAGCTCGACGACCTCAAGGCGCTGCGCACCTGGGGCTCGAAGACGCCCGGCCACCCCGAGTACGGTCACACCGACGGCGTCGAGATCACGACCGGACCGCTCGGCCAGGGTCTCGCCTCCGCCGTCGGCATTCGCCTACGCCCAGCGCTACGAGCGCGGCCTGTTCGACCCGGATGCCGCAGCCGGCACGCAGCCCGTTCGACCACCACATCTACGTGATCGCCAGCGACGGCGACATCGAAGAGGGCATCACGAGCGAGGCGGGCTCGCTCGCCGGTCACCAGAAGCTCGGCAACCTGATCGCGTTCTACGACAGCAACCAGATCTCGATCGAGGACGACACCAACATCGCGCTCAGCGAGGACGTCGCCGCGCGCTACGAGGCCTACGGCTGGCACGTGCAGACCGTCGACTGGAAGAAGACCGGCGAGTACGTCGAGGACGTCGCAGCGAACTGTACGCGGCGATCGAGGCGGCGCAGGGCGTCTCCGACAAGCCGTCGCTGATCATCCTGAAGACCATCATCGGCTGGCCGATCGCCGACGAAGCAGAACACCGGCAAGATCCACGGATCGGCGCTCGGCGCCGACGAGCTGGCCGCCGTCAAGAAGGTGCTGGGCTTCGATCCCGCAGAAGACCTTCGAGGTCGCCGACGACGTCATCGCCCACACCCGCGCGGCCGTCGACCGCGGCGCGGACGGCGCACGCCGAGTGGCAGACGGAGCTTCGACGCCTGGGCCACGGCGAACCCCGAGCGCAAGAAGCTGCTCGACCGCATCCTGACCGGCGCCCTGCCCGACGGCGTCGAGGCGGCCCTGCCGGTCTTCGAGGCCGGCACGGACGTGTCGACCCGCGCCGCCAGCGGCAAGGTGCTGAGCGCGCTCGGTGCCGTCATCCCCGAGCTGTGGGGCGGCTCGGCCGACCTCGCCGAGTCGAACAACACGACGATCGAGGGCGTCGAGTCGTTCATCCCGACCGAGCACTCGACGCACGAGTGGTCGGGCGACCCGTACGGCCGCACGCTGCACTTCGGCATCCGCGAGCACGCGATGGGCGCGATCCTCTCGGGCATCGTGCTGCACGGCAACACGCGCCCCTACGGCGGCACGTTCCTGATCTTCAGCGACTACATGCGCCCCGCGGTGCGGCTCGCCGCGCTCATGAAGGCGCCGGCGATCTACGTCTGGACCCACGACTCCGTCGCGCTCGGCGAAGACGGCCCGACCCACCAGCCGGTCGAGCAGCTCACCGCGCTGCGCGCGATCCCGGGACTCGACATCGTGCGTCCCGCCGACGCCAACGAGGTCGGCCTACGCCTGGAAGACCATGCTCGAGCGCCGCAACGGCCCGGCGGGCATCGCGCTCAGCCGGCAGAACCTGCCGGTGTTCGAGCGCGGCGACGGCGCGGCCGACGGGCGACACGCTCGCGTCCGCGTCGAACGTGTCGAAGGGCGCGTACGTGCTCGCCGAGGCTCCCGGCGGCAGCGCCCGACGTCATCCTGCTCGCCTCGGGATCCGAGGTGCAGTTCGCGGTCGAGGCACGCGAGGCGCTGAAGGCCGACGGCGTGAACGCCCGCGTCGTCTCGGTGCCGTGCCAGGAGTGGTTCGACGAGCAGGACGCGGCGTACCGCGAGTCGGTGCTGCCGGCGGCGGTGACGGCCCGGGTCTCGATCGAGGCCGGCCTCGCGCTCACCTGGAGGCCGTACCTCGGCGACGCCGGACGCAGCGTCTCGATCGAGCACTTCGGCGCCTCCGCCGACTACAAGACCCTGTACCGGGAGTTCGGCATCACCACCGAGGCGGCCGTCGCCGCCGCGAAGGACTCGCTCGCCGCCGCCGGGCGCTGAGCAGACCCACCGACCACGGAAGACCAGAGACCATGGCACCAGCAAGACCCAGGAACTCTCCGACATCGGCGTCAGCATCTGGCTCGACGACCTCTCGCGCGAGCGCATCGAGTCGGGCGGGCTCAAGAAGCTGATCGACGACGCGCAACGTCGTCGGCGTGACCACGAACCCGACGATCTTCGCCACCGCACTCGCCACCGGCAACGCCTACGACGCGAAGGTCGCCGAGCTCGCGGCCCAGGGCACCAGCGTGCACGACGCCGTCTTCGAGATCATCACGGCCGACGTCGCGGCCGCCTCCGACGTCTTCCGCCCCGTCTACGACGCGACCGGCGGCCAGGACGGCCGCGTCTCGATCGAGGTCGAGCCGGGCCTCGCCCACGACACCGCGGGCACCATCGCCCAGGCCGAGCAGCTGTGGGCCACGGTCGACCGGCCCAACGCGATGATCAAGATCCCCGCGACGACGCGAGGGCCTCGCGCGCGATCACCGCGGCGACCGCCAAGGGCATCAGCGTCAACGTGACGCTGATCTTCAGCCTCGAGCGCCACCGCGAGGTCATCCACGCCTACCTCGACGGGCTCGAGCAGGCGAAGGCGGCCGGCATCGACCTCTCGACGATCCGCTCGGTCGCGTCGTTCTTCGTGTCGCGCGTCGACACCGAGATCGACAAGCGTCTGGATGCGATCGGCACCGACGAGGCGCTCGCGCTGAAGAGCAAGGCCGGCGTCGCGAACGCGCAGCTCGCCTACCAGCTCTTCGAGGAGGAGTTCGCGACCGACCGCGCGAAGGCGCTGCTCGCTGCCGGAGCGCACCTGCAGCGCCCGCTGTGGGCCTCGACCGGCGTCAAGGACCCGAGCCTGCCCGACACGCTCTACGTGACCGAGCTGGCCGTCGACGGCGTCGTCAACACGATGCCCGAGAAGACCATGGAGGCGACGTTCGACCACGCTCCCCTGCACGGGGATGCGGTGCGCGGCTCCTACGCGGCGGCGCAGAAGGTGCTCGACGACCTCGCCGCGATCGGCGTCGACTACGACGACGTGACCGCCCTGCTCGAGAAGGAGGGCGTCGAGAAGTTCATCGTCTCCTGGAACGAGCTGCTCGATACCGTCACGGCGGCGCTCGAGGCGGCGAAGTGACTGTCACGGTCGTCGCGACGGGTGCGGCGGCCGACGCCGTCGCACGTCTCGTCCCGCAGCTCGTCAGCGACGGCGTCGCCGGCCGCATCACCTCGCAGGACCCGTCGCTGTGGGGTCCGGCCGCGGAGGCCGAGGCGTCGGCCAGCGTCTCGGCTGGACCGAGGCCGTCGCGATCTCCGACGCGCTCGTCGACGACATCCTCGCGCTGCGCGACGACCTGCGCGAGCGCGGCGTCAGCCACATCGTGCTCGGCGGCATGGGCGGATCGTCGCTCGCGCCCGAGGTCATCACCCGCACGTACGGCGTGCCGCTGACGGTGCTCGACGCCACCGACCCCGGCCAGGTGCGCGCCGCACTCGACGACCGCCTCGAGCAGACGGCGGTCGTCATCTCGTCGAAGTCCGGGCTCGACGGTCGAGACCGACAGCCAGAAGCGGGTCTACGAGGCGGCGTTCCGCGCCGCGGGCATCGACCCGACCGAGCGCATCATCGTCGTCACCGACCCCGGCTCCCCGCTCGACGCCGCCGCGCGCGCCGACGGCTACCGGGTGTTCAACGCCGATCCGAACGTGGGCGGCCGGTATTCGGCGCTCACCGCCTTCGGACTCGTGCCGACCGGACTCGCCGGCGTCGACATCCGGGAACTGCTCGACGAGGCGCAGGCGATGCAGCTCGAACTGGCGCTCGACGACGACGACAACCCCGGGCTGGTGCTCGGCGCCGCGATCGCCGGCACCAAGCCCCTCAAGGACAAGCTCGGGATCGTCGCCGACGGCACCCACATCGTCGGCTTCGGCGACTGGGCGGAGCAGCTCATCGCCGAGTCGACCGGCAAGGACGGCAAGGGCCTTCTCCCGGTCGTGCTCGACGTCGACTCCCCCGAGCTCTCGCTCGACCTGCCCGACCTGCAGATCGTGCGTCTCGTCGAGAACGAGCGCGCCACCCACGAGGTCGACGAGGGCGAGATCGAGGTCTCCGGCTCGCTCGGCGGCCAGCTGCTGGTCTGGGAGTACGCCACGGCGGTCGCCGGCCGCATCCTCGGCATCAACCCGTTCGACCAGCCCGACGTCGAGTCGGCGAAGATCGCGACGCGCGGCCTGCTCGACGCCCGGCCCGAAGCCGACCAAGGCCGCGTTCACGGTGGACGATCGAGGTTCGCACCGCGGGCCCCCTGAAGCTCGGCGGCGCCACGCTCGACGCCGCGATCTGACGCCCTGCTCGCCGAGCTGCCCGCCGACGGCTACATCGCCGTCCAGGCCTACCTCGACCGCGTCGCGCACCCCGAGGTCGCCGAGCTGCGCGATCTGCTCGCCGCGCGCGCGAAGCGCCCCGTCACGTTCGGGTGGGGACCGCGCTTCCTGCACTCGACCGGGCAGTTCCACAAGGGCGGACCCGCGGTCGGCGTCTTCCTGCAGCTCGTCGGCGGCGGAGGCGAGGACCTCGAGATCCCCGATCGCCCGTTCACCTTCGGGCAGCTCATCCAGGCGCAGGCCGCCGGTGACGCGAGCGTGCTCGCCGACCACGGTCGCCCGGTGCTCACCCTGACGGTCGGCGACGTGCACGCGGCCGTGGAGGCCGCTGCGCGCCGCGATCGGCTGACCATGCCCGTCGAGATCTCCGCGACGCACAATCCGCTGCGGTCCCCCTCGGATCGGCGGCTGAACCGCATCGCCGGCCCGAGCGCGCTCATCATCTTCGGCGTCACCGGCGACCTGTCGCGCAAGAAGCTGATGCCGGCGGTCTACGACCTCGCCAACCGCGGACTCCTGCCGCCCGGCTTCGGTCTCGTCGGGTTTCGCGCGTCGCGACTGGGACGACCAGGACTTCGAGAAGGAGGTGCACGACGCGATCCAGAAGTACGCGCGCACGCCGTTCGACGAGGACGTCTGGAGCCAGCTGAAGGTCGGCATCCGCTTCGTGCAGGGCGAGTTCGACGACGATGCCGCCTTCGACACGCTCAAAGCAGACGCTCGAGGAACTCGACCGCGACCGCGGCACCGATGGGCAATCACGCGTTCTACCTGTCGATCCCGCCGAAGTCGTTTCCGCAGGTCACCGAGCAGCTGCGCCGGTCCGGCCTGGCGAATCAGCAGCGAGGGGACCTGGCGCCGGGTCGTCATCGAGAAGCCGTTCGGCTCCGACCTCGACGACCGCGCGCGAACTGAACGACGTCGTCGAGAGCGTCTTCCCGCCCGACAGCGTGTTCCGCATCGACCACTACCTCGGCAAGGAGACGGTCCAGAACATCCTGGCGCTGCGCTTCGCCAACCAGCTCTACGAACCGATCTGGAATGCGAACTACGTCGACCACGTGCAGATCACGATGGCCGAGGACATCGGCGTCGGCGGCCGCGCCGGCTACTACGACGGCATCGGGGCCGCGCGCGACGTCATCCAGAACCACCTGCTGCAGCTGCTTCGCCCTCACCGCCATGGAGGAGCCGGTGTCGTTCGACGCCGCCGACCTGCGCGCCGAGAAGGAGAAGGTGCTGTCGGCGGTGTCCCTCCCCGACGGATCTGTCGACGGTCACGGCCCGCGGCCAGTACGCGGGCGGATGGCAGGGCGGGCAGAACGTGCTCGGGCTTCCTCGAGGAGGACGGCATGAGCCCGACCTCGCTCACCGAGACCTACGCCGCGATCCGGCTCGACATCAACACGCGTCGCTGGGCCGGGGTGCCGTTCTACCTCCGCGCCGGCAAGCGCCTCGGCCGGCGCGTCACCGAGATCGCGGTCGTCTTCAAGCGGGCACCGCAGTACCTGTTCGCCGAGAGCCAGACCTCGGCGCTCGGTCAGAACGCGCTCGTGATCCGGGTGCAGCCGGATGAGGGGGTCACCATCCGCTTCGGCTCCAAGGTCCCGGGCGCCGGCATGCAGGTGCGCGACGTGACCATGGACTTCGGCTACGGTCACGCGTTCACCGAGGCCAGCCCCGAGGCCTACGAGCGCCTCATCCTCGACGTGCTGCTCGGCGATCCGCCGCTCTTCCCTCGTCACCAGGAGGTCGAGCTCAGCTGGATGATCCTCGACCCGATCGAGGAGTACTGGGCGACGCTCGGCCAGCCCGAGCAGTACAAGCCCGGCACCTGGGGTCCCGAGCTCGGCGGACGAGCTGCTCGCCCGCGACGGCCGAGTCTGGCGCCGGCCATGAGGAGGCTCACGTGATCGTCGACCTGCCCGACACCACCACCAACGCGGTCGCCGAAGCGCTCGTCAACCTGCGCGAGGAGGGCGGCGCCGTCGCCCTCGGGCGCGTGCTGACCCTGATCATCGCCACGCCGCTCGGCGACGAGGAGGAGGCCATCGAGGCCGCGAACGACGCGTCGCGCGAGCACCCGATGCGCGTGATCGTGCTCTCGCAAGCACCCCGACGGGCGCCAGCGCGAGGCGGCGCGCCTCGACGCCGAGATCCGCGTCGGCGGCGACGCCGGCGCGAGCGAGGTCATCGTGCTGCGCGCCTACGGTGACACCGCCGCCGACGAGGAGGGGCTCGTCACGAGCCTGCTGCTCCCCGATGCCCCTGTCGTCGTCTGGTGGCCGCAGAACGCTCCTGCCAGCCCCAGTCGCTCGCCGCTCGGCAAGCATCGCACAGCGCCGCATCACCGATGCCGCGGCAGCCGCGAATCCGCTGCAGGCGCTCGAGAGCCTCGGTGCCCACTACGCCCCCGGCGACACCGACTTCGCCTGGACGCGGCTGACGCTCTGGCGCGCTCAGCTCGCCGCCGTGCTCGATCAGCCGCCGTACGACCCGGTCACCGGCATCCACGTGACCGGGTCGTCGGACTCCCCCTCGACCGAGCTGCTCGCCGCCTGGCTGCAGCAGCAGCTCGACGTGCCGGTCACGCTCGAGATCACCAACCCCGTCGACGGCAGCAGCGGCATCCACGGCGTCCGCCTCGAGCGTGCCAGCGGCCCGATCGACCTCGAGCGACTGCAGCCCAACGTCGCGACGCTCACCCAGCCGAATCAGCCCACCCACGACATCTCGCTGCCGCGCCGCAGCCTCCGGGACTGCCTCGCCGAGGAATTGCGTAGGCTCGACCCCGACGATCTCTTTGGTGAGGTCGTGCAGAACGGCCTCGGCGCGCTGAGCGCCCCGGCGATGAAGAAGCGGTCCCGTCCCGGAAGGATCGGGTCCAAGAGCCGGAGCAAGGCGTGACCAATGAGCGACGGGTGCTCGTGCATCCGGACAAGGAAGCGCTGGCCGGCAGTGTCGCCGCCCGCTTCATCACCAAGATCATCGACGTGCTCGACGACTGCAGGAGCAGGCGCACGTCTGCCTGACCGGCGGAACGATGGGGTCCGCTGTGCTCGCCGCCATCGGCTCCTCGCCCGCACGCGACAGCGTCGACTGGTCGCGCATCCACTTCTGGTGGAGCGACGAGCGCTACCTGCCGCACGGCGACGCCGAGCGCAACGACACCCAGTCGCGTGCAGCTCTCCTCGACGATCTGAACCTGGATGCGTCCCAGATCCACGCGCTTCCGGCACCCGGCGAGCAGCCCGACATCGAGGCCGCGGCTCTCGCGTACGAGGCGGAGCTCGCCGCTGCCGCCGTCGAGGGCGGCGCGCTACCCGAAGTTCGACGTCATGTTCCTCGGGGTCGGACCTGACGGGCACATCGCGTCGCTGTTCCCCGACCACCGGCACGTGCACGAGACGGAACGCGTCGTCGTCGCCGAGACCGCGTCACCGAAGCCTCCGCCCGAGCGGCTGAGCTTCACGCTGCCCGTGATCAACTCGTCCGACCGCATCTGGCTGGTGCTCGCCGGCGCCGACAAGGCCGGCGCGCTCGGGCTCGCGCTGGCTGGCGCGAGCCTGAACGACGTGCCCGGCAGCCGGCGTGAAGGGGCGCAAGCGCACCGTCTTCTTCGTCGATCAGGACGCTGCCGCCGAGGTACCGGAGACCCTGATCGCCCCGTCGTACTACTGGACGTCCGCGAACGAGATCCAGGAGTAGCCGGTGGTCGAGCAGCCGCGAAGCGGCGTATCGAGACCTACTTCTTCGAGGGTGCTGTCGTTCCGCGACGCTCGCGCAGCTGGTCGAGCGCCTCTTCGAGGAGCTGCTCGGCCTCGGTGTCGGAGCGACGCTCCTTCACGTAGGCGAGGTGGGTCTTGTACGGCTCCATCTTGGCGAGCTGCGGCGGGTTGTCCTTGTCGCGGCCGGCCGGCAGGCCGGAGTTCGGGCTGTCGATGACCTCGGGGATCTCCTCCGCGGGCAGGTTCGCCGCGAAGTAGCGGACGGTCTCGTTGCCGAGCGCGTCCCAGTACGAGATCGCGACCCGGTCGGCGTGGTAGCCGCGGTCCTGCTCGCCCATGGGGCCGGATCCGACCCGGGAACCACGAATTGCGCTGCCACCTGACGCCATTGCTCTTACGCTCCCGAATCGAACTTGATGATGAGACCCAGCACGATGATGCAGGAGACCCAGACGAGTCCGAGGATGACGGTGATGCGGTTGAGGTTGCGCTCCGCGACTCCCGAGGCGCCCGAGGTTGGAGGTGACGCCGCCGCCGAACATGTCGGACAGACCGCCACCGCGACCGCGGTGCAGCAGGATGAGCAGCGTCAGCAGCAGGCTGGTGATGCCGAGCAGCACCTGCACGATGACCTGGAGAATTTCCACGAAGAGCCTTTCGAAACGGCGCCGCGCACTGAAGAGCGCAGGGGCCAGCGTTCAGTATAAGCGGGTGTGTCAGGTGCCGACGTGCTTCTGGAACTGCACGATGCTGGCGAACTCCTCGAGCAGCAGGCTCGCGCCGCCGACCAGGGCGCCGTCGACATCCGTCTCTCGCATGAAGCCGGCGATGTTCGCGGCCTTCACCGATCCGCCGTAGAGGATGCGGGTGGACGCGGCCGCCGTCCGCGCCGAGCACCTCGCTCAGCACCTCACGCAGCGCGGCGCATACCTGCTGCGCCTGCTCGCTGGTGGCGGGCTGGCCCGAGCCGATCGCCCAGACGGGCTCGTAGGCCACGACGATCTCGCTGCCCTTCTTCACGCCCTCGAGCGCGACGCGCAGCTGCGCGACCGGGACCGCGCTCGGACCGTGCTTTTCGAGGTCTTCGGCGGTCTCGCCGACACAGACGATCGGGACGATGCCGTGGCGGTGCGCGGCCGCCACCTTGCCGGCGATCTGCTCGTCGGTCTCGGCGTGGTACTGACGACGCTCCGAGTGGCCGATGATGACGTACTTCGTGTCGAGCGCAGCGAGGAACGCGCCCGAGATCTCGCCGGTATACGCGCCGTCGTCGTGCTCGGAGATGTCCTGCCCACCGAAGGCGAGCGGCAGGTCGTCGGCGTTCACGAGCGTCTGCACGCTGCGCAGGTCGGTGAACGGCGGGAACACGGCGACCTCGACCTTGCCGAAGTCGTGATTCGGCGTCCTTGAGCGACCAGGCGAGCTTCTGCACGAACGCGATCGACTGGAGGTGGTCGAGGTTCATCTTCCAGTTGCCGGCGATGAGCGGGGTGCGCCCGTTGTCTACTGCTGCCATCCGAGGACCTCCAGTCCGGGGAGCTTCTTACCTTCGAGGAATTCGAGGCTCGCCCCGCCGCCCGTCGAGACGTGACCGAATTGGTCGTCGGTGAAGCCGAGCTGCCGGATGGCGGCGGCCGAGTCCCCGCCGCCGACGACGCCCAGCCCGCTCACCTTCGTGAGCGCCTCGGCGACGGCCTTCGTCCCGGCGGCGAACGGCGCGAGCTCGAACACGCCCATCGGGCCGTTCCAGAACACCGTCGACGAGGATGCGATGAGCTCCGCGAACCGGGCGGCGGTGTCCGGGCCGATGTCGAGCCCCAGCCCGTCGTCGCCGAACTCGGTGTCCTCGATCGCGTCGGTCGCCGCCACCACGTGCTTCGCATCCGCGCTGAACGATCCGGCGACGACCACGTCGGTCGGCAGCACCAGCTCGACACCGAGGTCGGCGGCCTCTGCCAGGTAGCGTCGCGCCTCGGAGAGCCCGTCCTGATCGAGCAGGCTCTTGCCGATCGGGTAGCCCTGCGCCTTCAGGAACGTGAAGAGCATGCCGCCGCCGATCAGCAGGCGATCGACCTTGGGCAGGAGCGCGTCGATCACGCCGAGCTTGTCGCTGACCTTCGAGCCGCCGAGCACCACGGTGTAGGGCTTCTGCGGATCGTTCGTCAGCCGGTCCAGCACGCCGAGCTCGGTCGCGATGAGCAGGCCGGCCGCGCTCGGAAGCGTCTGCGGCAGCTCGTACACGCTCGCGTGGGCCCGGTGGACGGCGCCGAAACCGTCGGACACCACCACATCGCCCAGCGCGGCGAGTTCGTCGGCGAAGTGCCTGGCGCTCGGCCACGTCCTTCGACGTCTCACGCGGGTCGAATCGCAGGTTCTCGAGCAGCGTCACGCGAGCGTCGCCCGGAGCACCGAACGCCACCTCCTCGCCGAGCAGTTCGCTCAGACGCGTGGCTACAGGCGCGAGGCTGTACTGCGGGTCGGGCTTGCCCTCGGGCCTGCCCGAGGTGCGACATCGCGACCACCCTGGCGCCGGCATCCAGCAGCGCCGTGATGGTGGGAACGGAGGCACGCACACGGCCGTCGTCGGTGATGACGCCGTCCTTGAGCGGGACGTTCAGGTCGCAACGGAGCAGAACGACCTTGCCCGAAAGCGCTCCGAGGTCGTCGAGAGTGCGGAGTGCCATTCGTCAGCCGATGCCGAGGGCCGAGATCAGAGTCGCTCGGCGACGTACTCGGTGATGTCGACCAGGCGGTTCGAGTAGCCCCACTCGTTGTCGTACCACGAGGCGACCTTGACCTGGTCGCCGATCACCTTGGTGAGCTTCGCGTCGAAGATCGAGGAGTGCGGGTCACCGGCGATGTCGCTGGAGACGATCTCGTCCTCGGTGTACTTCAGGATGCCCTTGAGCGACCCCTCGGCGGCCTTCTTGTACGCCGCGTTGACCGACTCGACCGTGACGGGCTTGGAGGCCGTGACGGTGAGGTCGGTGATCGAACCGGTGATGACCGGGACGCGCAGCGCGTAGCCGTCCAACTTGCCGACGAGCTCGGGGATGACCAGGCCGAGAGCCTTGGCGGCACCCGTCGAGGTCGGAATGATGTTCGCGGCGGCGGCACGCGCACGACGCAGGTCATCGTGCGGGCCGTCCTGCAGGTTCTGGTCGGCCGTGTAGGCGTGCACCGTGGTCATGAGGCCGCGTTCGATGCCGAACTCATCCATGAAGACCTTGGCCAGCGGTGCCAAGCAGTTGGTGGTGCAGGATGCGTTGGAGATGATCGTGTGGACGGCGGGGTCGTAGGTGCCCTCGTTCACGCCCAGCACGAGCGTGGCGACATCGGAACCTGTCGCCGGAGCCGAGATGACGACCTTCTTGGCCCCCGCGGTGATGTGCTTGTGCGCATCCTCCGACTTGGTGAAGCGGCCGGTCGACTCGATCACGATGTCGACACCGAGGTCGCCCCACGGCAGGTTCGCCGGGTCCTTCTCCTCGAAGACCTTGATGGCCTTGCCGTTGACGATGATCTGCGTCTCGTCGAACGTCACGTCGCCGTCGAGGCGGCCCGTGATCGAGTCGTACTTGAGCAAGTGCGCGAGCGTCTTGTTGTCGGTCAGGTCGTTGACCGCGACGATCTCGAGGTCGCTGCCCTTGGCGAGCGCCGCCCGGAAGAAGTTGCGGCCGATGCGGCCGAATCCATTGATGCCGATCTTGACGGGCACGATTCTCCTTGCAGATGGCGCTGGCGCGCCGGTTCGTATGGGGGTGATGGCGACGCGAAATCGCCTCTTCAACGCTACCAGCCGGACCGGGGCCCGGATGCCGGGCTAGCCTCGGGCGGTAACGAAGCGCTCGGCCGCGTTGGCCCAGTTCGCGATGTTCCAGAACGCCTTCACGTAGTCCGCCTTGACGTTGACGTAGTCGAGGTAGAACGCGTGCTCCCACATGTCGAGCTGGAGGATCGGCGTCGTCGTCTGGGCGGTGTTGCCCTGCTGGTCGTAGAGCTGCTCGATGATGAGGCGGCTGCCGACCGAATCCCAGGCGAGCACGCCCCATCCGGAGCCCTGGAGCCCCAGCGACGCGGCGGTGAAGTGGGCCTGGAACTTGTCGAACGAGCCGAAGTTGTCGTCGATCGCCGCGGCGAGGTCTCCCTCGGGCTTGTCGCCGCCGTCGGGGCTCAGGTTGGTCCAGAAGATCGAGTGGTTCACGTGGCCGCCGAGGTGGAACGCGAGGTCCTTGGAGAACTGGTTCACCTTGCTGAAGTCGTTCGACTCGCGCGCTTCGGCGAGCTTCTCCAGGGCGGTGTTCGCGCCGGCGACGTACGCCGCGTGGTGCTTGGAGTGGTGGAGCTCCATGATGCGCGCGCTGATGTGCGGCTCGAGGGCCGCGTAGTCGTAGGGAAGATCCGGAAGGGTGTAGTCAGCCATGGGCTCAGTCTAGGTTTTTCTCACTCGACATAGTCGGGCGGCAGGTTGGCGTCGGTTCCCGGCAGCCCGTGATCGACGGCGTGCTTGTCGGCCATCGCCAGCAGGCGGCGGATGCGGCCGGCGACGGCGTCTTTCGTCATGGGCGGGTCGGCGTGGTGGCCCAGTTCATCGAGGCTCGCGTCGCGGTGGCTGAGCCGGAGCTCGCCGGCGTAGCGCAGGTGATCGGGCACATCGTCCCCGAGCAGCTCGAGCGCCCGTTCCACCCGCGCGCACGCCGCGACGGCGGCCTGGGCGCTGCGGCGCAGGTTCGCGTCGTCGAAGTTGACCAGGCGGTTCGCGGTGGCACGCACCTCGCGGCGCTGCCTCAACTCCTCCCAGGCGGTGACGCTGGTGTCGGCGCCCATCAGGCGCAGCATCGCCGAGATCGCGTCGCCGTCGCGGATCACGACGCGGTGCACGCCGCGCACCTCGCGCGCCTTGGCGGAGATCTTGAGGCGGCCCGCAGCGCCGACGAGGGCCATCGCCGCTTCGTTGCCCGGGCAGCTCACCTCGAGCGCCGAGGAACGGCCGGGATCGGTAAGCGAGCCGTGCGCGAGGAAGGCGCCCCGCCACACCGCCGCCAGCTCTTCGCGGGAGCCGGTCGTGAGCCGGTTGGGGAGGCCGCGCACCGGACGGCCACGAGCGTCGAGCAGGCCGGTCTGGCGGGCGAGGGTCTCGCCGCCGTCGATGACGCGGACGAGGTAGGTGCTGCTGGCGCGCAGGTTGCTGCCGGAGATCACCGAGACCTCGCTGCGCACGCCGTACAGCTCGGCGAGGTCCTTGCGCAGCCGGCGCGCGATCTGCGGCGAGTCGAGCTCAGCCTCGACCGCGATGCGGCTCGAGATGATGTGCAGGCCGCCGGAGAAGCGCAGCAGGGCGGCGAGCTCCGCGGCCCGCACCGTCGTCTTGCCGACCTCGACGCGTGCGAGTTCTTCTTTGACGTCGGCCGTCAGTGCCACGCGCGATTCCCACTTCCCGTTGCCGTTCTCCGCATCGACGCCGGCGCCTCACTCGCGACCAAGGTCGCGGTGCTTGACGCTGACGTTCAGGCCGGGAAGTGCGCTCAACTGGCGCCCCAACTCCTCGGCAATGGCCACCGAGCGATGCTTTCCGCCCGTGCAACCCAATGCGATCGTAGCGTGCCGCTTGTTCTCCCGACGGTACCCGGCGAGCACCGGAGCAAGGGTCTGCACGTAGGACTCGATGAATTCCTCGGCGCCCGGTTGCCCGAGCACGTAGTCCTTCACCTCCTCCTCGAGGCCGGTGTGACCGCTCAGCTCCGGGATCCAGAACGGATTCGGCAGGAAGCGGCAGTCGGCGACCATGTCGGCGTCGGGCGGGAGCCCGTACTTGAAGCCGAAGCTCATGACGGTGACCTTCGTCGCCACCTCGCCGTCGTCGGCGAACTGCTCCTGCACCTTCGTCGCGAGCTGATGGATGTTGAGCTCCGACGTGTCGATGACGAAGTCGCTCATCTCGCGGAGCTCCGCCATCCGGGCGCGCTCGGCGGAGATGCCGTCGAGCAGGGTCCCGTCGCCCTGCAGTGGATGCGGTCGCCGCACCTGCTCGAAGCGACGGACCAGCGTGGCGTCGGTCGCATCCAGGAACAGCACACGGACATGGGTCTTGCGACGCAGGATCTCGAGCGCGTCGAGGACGTCGGCGAACAGCTTGCCGCCGCGCACATCGACCATCGCTGCGACCTTCGGGATCGCCTCACCGGTGTGACCCGCAAGGTCGACGAGCGGCTTGAGCATCTGGGGCGGCAGGTTGTCGACGACGTACCAGCCGAGGTCTTCGAGCGCGTTGCCGACCGTCGAACGGCCGGCGCCGGACATGCCGGTCACGATGAGCATCTCGCGCGAGACCTTGGGTGGGCTCATTCGTCCGTTCGCTGCTCCTCGTCCGAGTCCGGCGGTGCTCGATGTGGTTCCCAGCCTAGCGACGATCGCGGCCGCCAGAGACGGCCCGACGCCCTTCACTTCGCTGATCTCAGCGGGCTCCGCGGCCTTGAGGCGCGCGACCGAGCCGAAGTGCTTCAGCAGCACCTTCACCCTCGCCGGGCCGAGGCCGGGGATCTCGGCGAGGACGGACGCGATATCGGTGCGCCGCTTCTGTCGCTGGAACGTGATCGCGAACCGGTGCGCCTCATCCCGGATGCGCTGGAGCAGGAAGAGTGCCTCGCTGTTGCGCGGCAGGATGACCGGGAAGTCGGCGCCCGGCTGCCAGATCTCCTCCAGGCGCTTCGCGAGGCCGCAGATCGGGATGTCGCTGACGCCTGCGTCGTCGAGCGCGCGCTGGGCGGCCTCGACCTGCGGCTGTCCGCCGTCGACGATGATGAGCCCGGGCCGGTAGGCGAACCGCTTGCGCTTCGGCGACCGAGCCGGCGAGTCCGTCGTCGGACTCGACGGGCTCGACCACGCGCTCGTCGTCCTCGAGGCGGGCGAGCCGTCGGCTCAGCACCTGGTAGATCGCCTCGGTGTCGTCGACGTACTCCGGGATGCCGAACTTGCGATAGGCGCTCTTGAGCGGCAGGGCGTCTTCGAAGACCACCATCGACGCGACGATGTTGGTGCCGCCGAGGTGCGAGACGTCGTAGCACTCGATACGCAGCGGCGCCTCGTCGAGCCCGAGCGCCTCCTGGATGTCGCCCAGGGCGTTGCTGCGCGACACGTAGTCGGATGAGCGGCGCGTCTTGTAGAGCGCGAGCGCCTGCTTCGCGTTCAGCGTCGCCATCTCGAGCACCTTGGCCTTGTCGCCGCGCCGCGCGGTGCGAAGCGCCACCACTCCCCCGCGCGGGCGCATGCCGGCCAGCCAGGTCTCGAGCGCCTCCGCGTCATCCGGAAGTGCGGGGACGATGATCTCGTGCGGCGGCGGGGTGTCTTCGTAGGCGCTCTCGAGCACCGACTCGACGAGCTCGCCGAGCGGCACGTCGAGCTCCTTGTCGACCACCCAGCTGCGCACGCCTCGCACGCGGCCGCCGCGCACGACGAACTGCTGGACGGCCGCCGCGAGCTCATCGTGCTCGATGCCGAAGACGTCGGTGTCGACGCCGTCGGGAAGCACGACGGCGCTCTTCTCGAGCACGTTCTCGAGGGCGTTGATGCGGTCGCGCAGCTTCGCCGCCTCCTCGTACTCGAACGCGTCGGAGGCGCGCTTCATCTCCGTTGACGAGCCTGGTGATCACGGTGCGGTCGTGGCTGGCCATGAACGCGGCGAACTGCTCGACGATCGCCCGGTGCTCCTCGATCGTCACCTTCTGCGAGCACGGCCCGCCGCAGCGGCCGATCTGACCGGGGAAGCACGACCGCCCGCTCTGCCATCGCCCGCTTGTAGCTCGAGTCGGAGCAGGTGCGCATCGGGAACGCCTTGACCATCAGGTCGATGGTCTCCCGCACCGCCCAGATCTTCGGGTACGGGCCGAAGTACCGCGCGCCGGGGATGCGGTGGTTGCGGGTGACCATCACGCGCGGCGCCTCGTCCGCCATCGTGATGGCCATGAACGGGTAGCTCTTGTCGTCCCGGAACTTCACGTTGTACGGCGGGACGAACTCCTTGATCCAGGTGTACTCGAGCTGGAGCGCCTCGAAATCGCTGGCCACCGTGGTCCACTCGACGCTCGACGCGCTGAGCACCATGTGGCGCGTGCGCTCGTGCAGGCTGCGGAGCGGCTGGAAGTAGTTGCCGAGCCGCGAGCGCAGGTTGATCGCCTTGCCGACGTACAGCACGCGCCCGGACGCATCCCGGAATCGGTAGACGCCCGGCTGCGTGGGGATCTCGCTCGGCTTCGGCCGCCAGGCGATGGCGTCGGTCGCGCTCGCGCGCGTGCCATTCCGACCTCCGGACTAGCTCGCCTTCCGGCGACCCTGTCCCGCCGACTCGGACGCGAGCAGCTCGGCGAGGAACCGGCCGGTGTGGCTGTCCTTCGACGCGCGCGAGCTTCTCGGGCGTGCCGACCGCGATGACCTCGCCGCCGCCCGAGCCGCCCTCCGGGCCGAGGTCGATCACCCAGTCGGCGCTCTTGATCACGTCGAGGTTGTGCTCGATGCACGATGACGGTGTTGCCCTTGTCGACGAGGCCGTTGAGCACGAGCAGCAGCTTGCGCACGTCCTCGAAGTGCAGACCGGTCGTCGGCTCGTCGAGCACGTAGACGCTGCGGCCGTTCGAGCGCTTCTGCAGCTCGGTCGCGAGCTTGACGCGCTGCGCCTCGCCGCCGGACAGGGTCGTGGCGCTCTGGCCGAGACGCACGTAGCCGAGCCCGACGTCGACGAGCGTCTTGAGGAACCGGTGGATCGCGCTGATCGGCTCGAAGAACTCGGCCGCCTCGCTGATCGGCATGTCGAGCACCTCGGCGATGTTCTTGCCCTTGTAGTGCACCTGGAGCGTGTCGCGGTTGTACCGCGCTCCCCCGCACACCTCGCACGAGACGTAGACGTCGGGCAGGAAGTTCATCTCGATCTTGATCGTGCCGTCGCCCGAGCAGTTCTCGCAGCGACCGCCCTTGACGTTGAAGCTGAACCGGCCGGGCTGGTAGCCGCGCGCCTTCGCCTCCATCGTGTCGGAGAACAGCGTGCGGATGCGGTCGAAGACCCCGGTGTAGGTCGCCGGATTCGACCGCGGCGTGCGTCCGATCGGCGCCTGGTCGACGTGCACGACCTTGTCGAGCTGCTCGAGGCCGGTCACCCGGCGGTGCTTGCCCGGAACCTGGCGCGCGCCGTTGAGCTGGTTGGCCAGCACCTTGTAGAGGATGTCGTTGACGAGGCTCGACTTGCCAGAACCGCTGACCCCGGTGACGCCGACGAACGCACCGAGCGGGAAGCTGACGGTCACGTCCTTCAGGTTGTTCGCCTTCGCGCCCTCGACGGTGATCTGGCGCTCCTTGTCGATCTGGCGGCGCTTCTTCGGCATCTCGATCTGACGGCGGCCGGCGATGTAGTCGCCGGTGATCGAGCGCTTGTTGTCGAGCAGCGACTCGTAGGAGCCCGAGTGCACGACCTCGCCGCCGTGCTCGCCCGCGCCCGGACCGATGTCGACGATCCAGTCGGCGGTGCGGATGGTGTCTTCGTCGTGCTCGACGACGATCAGCGTGTTGCCGAGGTCCTTCAGCTTGACGAGCGTGTCGATGAGGCGCCGGTTGTCGCGCTGGTGCAGGCCGATGCGACGGCTCGTCGAGCACGTACAGCACGCCGGTGAGCCCCGATCCGATCTGCGTGGCCAGCCGGATGCGCTGCGCCTCGCCGCCCGAGAGGGTCGCGGCCGCGCGCGCCATGGTCAGGTAGCTCAGCCCGACCTCGAGCAGGAACTCGAGGCGCAGCCGGATCTCGCGCAGCACCTGTGCGGCGATCTTCGCCTCACGCTCGGTCAGCTGCAGCTCGTTCATGAACTCGTACGCCTTGCTGCAGGCTGAGTTCGGCGATCGCCGAGATGCTGTGGCCTGCGACGAGCACCGCGAGCACCTCGGGCTTCAGCCGCTGCCCCTCGCAGACCGGGCATGGGATCTCGCGCAGGTACGCGCCGTAGCGCTGCTGCGACCAGTCGCTCTCCGCCTCGCGGTACTTGCGCTCGATGTAGGGCATGACGCCCTCGAAGCCGGTCGTGTACTTCATCGTGCGGCCGTAGCGGTTGCGCCACTGCACCTGCACCTCGAAGTCGTTGCCGCGCAGGATCGACTGCTCGACCTCGTCGGAGAGCTTGCCCCACGGGGTGTCGAGGTCGAACTTCAGATCGCGCGACAGGCCCTCGAGCAGCCGCTGGAAGTAGCTGTACATGCCCTTGCCGGCCTGGTTCCAGGGCAGGACCACGCCCTCGTTGAGCGTCAGGCTCGGATCCCCGATCAGCAGGTCGGCGTCGACGGCCATCTTGGTGCCGAGGCCGGAGCACTCGGGGCAGGCGCCGAACGGGGCGTTGAACGAGAACGTGCGCGGCTCGATCTCGGTGAGCTGCGTGGGGTGCCCGTTCGGGCAGCTGAGCTTCTCGCTGAAGGTGCGCAGGCCGGCGGCGCCGTCGACGTCGACGAAGTCGATCGTCACGAGGCCCTGGCTCAGACCGAGTGCGGTCTCGACCGAGTCGGTCAGGCGGGTGAGCAGGTCGTCGGCAGCGACCAGGCGGTCGACGACGACCGAGATGTCGTGCTTGTTCTGCTTCTTCAGGATCGGCGGCTCGGTCAGCTGGATGAGCTCGCCGTCGACGAGTGCGCGGGAGTAGCCGCTCGCCGCGAGCTCTTTGAAGAGGTCGACGAACTCGCCCTTCTTCTGCGAGATGACCGGCGCGAGCACCTGGTATCGCGTGCCGACCTCGAGCTCCATGAGCTGATCGGCGATCTGCTGCACCGTCTGCCGCTGGATCTTCTCGCCGCAGACCGGGCAGTGCGGCTCGCCGATGCGCGCCCAGAGCAGTCGCATGTAGTCGTAGATCTCGGTGATCGTGCCGACGGTCGACCGCGGGTTGCGGTTGGTGGACTTCTGGTCGATGGAGACGGCGGGGCTCAGGCCCTCGATGAAGTCGACGTCGGGACGGTCGACCTGCCCGAGGAACTGGCGCGCGTAGGCGGACAGCGACTCGACGTAGCGGCGCTGGCCCTCGGCGAAGATCGTGTCGAACGCGAGGCTCGACTTGCCCGACCCGGAGAGCCCCGTGAACACGACGAGCGAATCGCGCGGGATCTCGAGGTCGACGTTCTTCAGATTGTGGACCCGCGCACCGCGAACGCTGAGCTTCTGTGTTCCGGAGACAGGGGTGATCGACATGTCCTCCCAAGTCTACGGACGCCACCGACATTCGGCTGGCGCTCGCCAGCGCCCAACGTGCATGTTCGCGACGAGCGTGTATCCGGCATCGTGCTCGCTGGGACGGGAACGTGCACGTTCGGCGGCGCCTACGGCCGCGGCACGATCTCCCTCGTCATGAAGATGCTGTTGCGGTCAGGAACGTACTCGCCGAAGGGCGGACATTCGACGAAGCCGTGGCGTCGATAGAGGGCGACCGCCGGCTCGAAATACGCCCAGGATCCCGTCTCGAGACTGAGGCGGGTGATGCCCGCCGCCCCGGCGTCGTCGACGAGGTGCTGGAGCATCGCGCCGCCGATTCCCCGGCCGCGAGCCGCCTCGACGACGTGCATCGACTTGAGCTCGCCGTGTCCCGGTTCGAAATGCCACCAGGCGCCGGTGCCGAGCAGCTGCTCCCCGCTGCCAGACCGACCAGAACCGGATGTCGGGGTCGCGAAGTCCGTCGATGTCGAGCGCGTGGTCGCTGCCGGGCTCCGTCTCCGACTTCGCCGATTCGACGTGGTAGGCGAGCAACTCGGCCACCGCGGGCTCGTCGAGGGTCCCGAACCGGAACTCGAGCGCGGATTCGGTCACCGCACGTGTCCCGCCGTCTCCATCTGCCGCAGCTCCCGCTTGTAGTCGGAGAGCTCGTCGCGCAGGCGCGCCGCCAGCTCGAACTTGAGCTCGCCGGCGGCCTGCAGCATCTGCTCGTTGAGGTCGGCGATGACGGACTCGAGCTCGGCCGCTCCAGCCGCGCCGGGTCCTTCTCGCCGCAGGGTCGGCGTCGGCGACCGCTTGCCGCCGCCGCGACCGGCGAGCAGCGCAGCCGTGTCGGCGCCCTCGCGCGCCAGCTGGTCGGTGATGTCGGCGATCTTCTTGCGCAGGGGCTGCGGGTCGATGCCGCGCTCGTCGTTGTAGGCGACCTGCTTCTCGCGACGGCGGTTGGTCTCGTCGATCGCCATCCGCATCGAGTCGGTCAGGTTGTCGGCGTACATGTGGACCTCGCCGGCGACGTTGCGGGCCGCGCGGCCGATCGTCTGGATCAGCGAGGTCGACGAGCGCAGGAAGCCCTCCTTGTCGGCATCGAGGATCGCGACGAGCGACACCTCGGGCAGGTCGAGGCCCTCGCGGAGCAGGTTGATGCCGACGAGCACGTCGTAGACGCCCGCGCGCAGCTCGGTCAGCAGCTCGACGCGGCGCAGGGTGTCGACGTCGGAATGCAGGTACCGCACCCGGACGCCCGCCTCGCCGAGGAAGTCGGTCAGCTCTTCGGCCATCTTCTTGGTGAGGGTGGTGACCAGCACCCGCTCGTCCTTCTCGGCGCGCGTGCGGATCTCGTCGAGCAGGTCGTCGATCTGCCCCTTGCTGGACTTGACCACGATCTGCGGATCGACCAGCCCGGTGGGACGGATGATCTGCTCGACGACGCCGTCGGACATCCCGAGCTCGTAGCGGCCCGGCGTCGCGGAGAGGTACACCTTCTGCCCGACGCGGTCGAGGAACTCCTCCCAGCGCAGCGGCCGGTTGTCGAGCGCGCTCGGAAGGCGGAAACCGTGCTCGACGAGGGTGCGCTTGCGGCTCGGCGTCGCCCTCGTACATCGCCCCGATCTGCGGCACGGTGGCGTGCGATTCGTCGATGACGACGAGGAAGTCCTCGGCGAAGTAGTCGAGCAGCGTGTTCGGCGGCTGCCCGGGCGCGCGCCCGTCGATGTGCCGCGAGTAGTTCTCGATGCCGTTGCAGAACCCGATCTGCTCCATCATCTCGATGTCGAAACTGGTGCGCATGCGCAGGCGCTGTGCCTCGAGCAGCTTGCCCTGCTTCTCGAATTCGGCGAGCCGCTCCGCGAGCTCGATCTTGATCGTGCCGATCGCGCGATGCATGGCGTCGGGGCTGGCGGCGTAGTGCGTCGCCGGGAAGATGGAGACCGCATCCATCTTGTTGAGCACGTCGCCGGTCAGCGGGTGCAGCGAGTAGAGGGCCTCGATCTCGTCGCCGAACATCTCGATGCGAACCGCGTGCTCTTCGTAGACCGGGATGATCTCGATGGTGTCGCCGCGGACCCGGAACTTGCCCCGTGAGAAGTCGACGTCGTTGCGCTCGTACTGCATGTTGATGAAGCGGCGCACGAGCTTGTCGCGGGTGATGTGCTCCCCCACCTGAAGCGCCTGCATCGCGCCCAGGTACTCCTCCGCGGCGCCGAGGCCGTAGATGCAGGAGACGGTGGAGACGACCACGGTGTCGCGACGGCTCAGCAGCGAGTTGGTGGTGGAGTGCCGCAGCCGCTCGACCTCGGCGTTGATCGAGGAGTCCTTCTCGATGAAGGTGTCGGTCTGCGGGACGTACGCCTCGGGCTGGTAGTAGTCGTAGTAGCTGACGAAGTACTCGACCGCGTTGTTCGGCAGGAGGTCGCGGAACTCGGTCGCGAGCTGCGCCGCGAGCGTCTTGTTGTGCGCCATGACCAGCGTCGGGCGCTGCACCTGCTCGATGAGCCAGGCGGTCGTGGCCGACTTGCCCGTGCCGGTCGCGCCGAGCAGCACGACATCGGTCTCACCGGCGTTGATGCGCTGTGCCAGCTCTGTGATGGCGGCCGGCTGGTCACCGCTCGGGGTGTAGTCGCTGATCACCTCGAAGGGGCGCACCGAACGGGTGGGTTGCATACCCTCCAGGCTACGCGGCGCCCCCGACAGCACGCTGGTGGAGCTGCTCCCACACCTCGTCCGCCTGGGCGAGCGTGTCGTCGAGCGTTCCGCCCGACTCGATGACGACGTCGGCGAGGGCTCGGCGTTCCCCGTCGGGGACCTGCGACCGGATGCGACGCTCGGCTTCCTCTCGCGACATGCCCCTCAGCGTCACCATCCGCTCGATCCGGATCTCCTCCGGCGCCGAGCACCACCACGACGACGTCGAACTCCGCCCGCCCGCGGACCTCCGTCAGCAACGGCACGTCGTAGACGACGACCGCCTCAGGGTCGGCGGCGCCCGCCTCGGCGAACCGCTGCTGCGACAATTCGAGCACCGCGGGGTGGGTGATGCCGTTCAGCACGGCCAGCTTCGCCGGATCGGAGAACACGATCGCCCCGAGCGCGGCCCTGTCGAGGCTGCCGTCGGCGGCGATCATGTCGGGTCCGAACTCCTCGGCGATCCGGGCGAGCGCGGGCGTCCCGGGTTCGACGACCTCGCGTGCGATCGCGTCCGCGTCGACCACGACCGCGCCGTGCTCGGCGAGCCGGGCGGCGACGACGGTCTTGCCCGACGCGATCCCGCCGGTCAGTCCCACGAGGAGCATCCTCCGATGCTAGAGGCACGCCCGCTACCATTGCCGCATGCTCGAGCTGCTCACCGGAGCGGGCCTCGCCACCGCCGCCGGCCTCAACGCCTACATCCCGCTGCTCGCGGTCGGGCTCTCGGCCCGGTTCCTCGACTGGGTGCAGCTGCCGCCCGCGTGGGCCTGGCTCAGCAACGAGTGGGTGATGCTCGTCATCGGCGTCCTGCTCGTGCTCGAGATCGTCGCCGACAAGATCCCGGCGGTCGACAGCGTCAACGACATCATCCAGACGGTGGTCCGTCCGACGGCCGGCGGCATCCTCTTCGGGACCGGAACGGCGTCGGAGACCGTTGCGGTGACCGACCCGGCATCGTTCTTCACGAGCAACGCCTGGGTACCGGTGGCGATCGGCGTCTTGCTGTCGCTCACCGTTCATGTCGGCAAGACGATGGCTCGGCCCGCGGCGAACGCCATGACGGCGGGGCTCGCCGCTCCAGTGCTGAGCGGGATCGAGGATCTCGTGAGCGTCGTCCTGACGTTCCTCGCGATCGTGCTCCCGATCCTGGTGATTGTCGGCATCATCGGAGTGCTCGTCGGAGGTATCGCACTGATACGACGAGATCGCAAGCGCCGACGGGAAAGGCGCGACGGCTCGCCCGCGGTGCCGACCGCACCGGCCTAGCTACCCTGCGGCGTACGCGTTCACGAGTCCGGGCGCCAGACGTAGGGGATGGTCGTGGTGACCGCCCGGAAGCCCAGCCTTTCGAGGATCGGGCGGCTCTTCTCCGAAGCGTCGACCTGCAGGTAGCCATACCCCGCCCGGCACGCGATCGCGGCCCGTTTGGCGACGAGGGCGCGGTAGATCCCCCGACTCCGGTAGTCGGCCAGGGTCGAGCCACCCCACAGCCCGGCGAAGGGCGTGCCACGACGCATCACCAACCACGCGGCCGACACGATGCGGTCGTCGGCCTCTGCAACGAGCACCCGGATGCCGTCGCGGCCGAAGCGCTCGATGCGTGCACGCAGGTCGGCCACGATCCAGGTCCAGTCCTCGCCCCAGACATCGGAGTGGAGTTCGCCGATCGCCGTGAGGTCGGCAACGTGCTCGGTCTCCCGGATTGTGACGCCCTGAACCTCGGTCTCCAGGCCCTTCAGCGTCTCCGCATCGCCGACCATGACGGTTTCACGTTCCTCCGGGCGGTAGCCCGCCGCGATGAGCCGGGCGGGAAGGTCGTCGGGTCGGTCGTACGCATAGGTCTTCCACTCGACGGGCATCGCAAGCGCCGCGAAGTGATCGCGCTGCCGGGCGATCAGCGCGTCGAGTTCGGCGGCCGCGCAGCCCCGTGTCCGCCGGGGCAACGATGAATCCGGTCGAGGAGAACCGGATCCGCGTGACGGGTCCGTCGTGCTCGACCGGCGCACCGTCGGCGGTGTCATCGGAACCGCGGTGCTCATCGAAAAGGGCGAGGAGGTCATCGGTCACCGGCACACTTTAACGCCGAAGGGCCCGGCGGACAGATCCACCGAGCCCTTCGCGCGTCGTGCTAGTTGCTCGAGCTGAGCTTCTCGCGGAGCGCCGCGAGCGACTCGTCGTCGGCGAGAGTGCCGGCGCCGGCCGGAGCCTCGCTCGAGAACGAGCTGCTGCTGGTGGCGGCGGAGGCGCTGGCGCGCGGTCCGTCCTCCAGCTGAGCGTCGGTCTCCTCGGCGGCGAGGATCTGCTTCTTGTGCGCCTCCCAGCGGGTCTGAGCGGCCGCGTACTCGGCCTCCCATGCCTCGCGCTGGGTGTCGAAGCCCTCGAGCCACTCGCCGCTCGTCGCGTCGAAGCCCTCGGGGAACTTGTAGTTGCCCTGCTCGTCGTACTCGGTGACCATGCCGTAGAGCGCGGCGAGGCCGGAGTCGAACTCGGTGTTGTGCGGGTCGATGCCCTCGTTGGCCTGCTTGAGGCTCAGCGAGATGCGGCGACGCTCGAGGTCGATGTCGATGACCTTGACGAAGACCTCGTCGCCGACCGACACGACCTGCTCGGCGAGCTCGACGTGCTTGCCGCTGAGCTCGGAGATGTGCACCAGGCCCTCGATGCCCTCGGCGACGCGGACGAACGCACCGAACGGCACCAGCTTGGTGACCTTTCCGGGTGCGATCTGGCCGATCGCGTGAGTGCGGGCGAAGAGCTGCCACGGGTCTTCCTGCGTCGCCTTGAGCGACAGCGACACGCGCTCGCGCTCCAGGTCGACCTCGAGGATCTCGACGGTGACCTCCTGGCCGACCTCGACGACCTCGCTGGCGTGCTCGATGTGCTTCCACGAGAGCTCGGAGACGTGCACGAGGCCGTCGACGCCGCCCAGGTCGACGAACGCGCCGAAGTTGACGATCGAGGACACGACGCCCTTGCGGACCTGGCCCTTCTGGAGGTTGTTGAGGAAGGTGCTGCGCGACTCGCTCTGCGTCTGCTCGAGCAGGGCGCGACGGCTCAGGACCACGTTGTTGCGGTTCTTGTCGAGCTCGAGGATCTTGGCCTCGATCTCCTGGCCGAGGTACGGCGTGAGGTCGCGGACGCGGCGCAGCTCGATGAGCGAGGCCGGCAGGAAGCCGCGGAGACCGATGTCGACGATCAGGCCGCCCTTGACGACCTCGATGACCGAACCGGTGACGACGCCGTCGTCATCCTTGATCTTCTCGACGTCGCCCCATGCGCGCTCGTACTGGGCGCGCTTCTTGGACAGGATGAGGCGACCCTCTTTGTCCTCCTTCTGGAGAACGAGGGCTTCGACCATGTCGCCGACGTTGACGACCTCAGAGGGGTCGACGTCGTGCTTGATCGAGAGTTCGCGGGAGGGGATGACACCCTCGGTCTTGTAGCCGACGTCGAGGAGGACCTCGTCGCGGTCGATCTTGACGACGGTTCCTTCGATGAGGTCACCGTCGTTGAAGAACTTGAGAGTCAGTTCGACCGCGGCCAGGAAGTCTTCAGCAGATCCGATGTCGTTGATGGCGACCTGCTTGGTGGCCGAGGCGGTCGTTGCGGTTGTCATGTAGTAGTTGCTCCGATAGGGACATAGTTCGGGCCAGCGACGAGTGGTGCGAGTGATGATGTTCGCCGATGGCAGGCGGATAGAAGTCGCGAAAGCGACGTTCTAGCGTACCGCACCGGGCACCGAGGCGGACGACAAGCGCGATGTCACTCAGACGCGACTAAGTCAGGGAGGCCAGCACTCCGACGAAGAGCACGACTGCCACGGCAAAGCACGAGTAACCGTGACGTAGATCCTCTACTCCTTCGGGGTCGCGGGCTTCTTGGCGACGGGTTTCTTGGCGCGGACTTCGCCGAGTCGCGCCTTCGTAACGGTAGACTCGGCTGCGGCGGGACCGCGTCTTCTTCATGCGCTCGTTGAGCAGGTAGATGCCGATCGCCACGACCGTGAAACCCCAAAGATCATGAACCATCGCACGGCGTCACCCTGGATCGCGACCCAGCTCTCCGGAACCGCGATCACGACCAGCAGGAAGAGCACGACCGCGATCACATAGGACACGATCCATACCCACAGTCTTCCAGCTGCGGATTGCCGCGCCGTCCATGCCCGCGAACGGCAGAAGGACAAGGGGAAGCGTCGAGATGGCCTCAATGGTCAGCGCTCCGAGGAGTTCGGCAGCGAACACGAGGCCGGCGTTGCTCGGATCCGCTGCTGCCATCGGCGCCACGATGCCGAACCCGACCCACGCCGCCAGCCCGATGACGGCCGCGTACGCGGAACCGATCAGGAGCAGCACGGCGCGCTTCGCGATCGGGAGCGACGCCGCGAATGCCAGGCCAGCGACCATGCCAAAGATCACACCGGACGTGAAGGCAAAGATCCGGCTGAGCATCACTCCGACGAGCAGGATCAGGAGCGATCCCCATCTGAACTGCAGGGTCGGCGTTGCCTCGGGGCGACCCGTTTTGCCGCTGCCCCGACGACAACGGCGCCGAGGCCGATGAAGATGACGAACGCGATCAGAGCGGTCAGGACCAGCCGCCAGCTCGAAATATCGGTGCCGAATGACGGATCGAGCCCGGCCGTGATGATCGCGGCGACAACGAGTCCGGCGCCGAGACGACGCGTCGCCAGAGCGGCTGCGATTCAACCCGCGCACCGCAGCGCCGCCACCCGGTGCCCCGCGATGCTGTCGTATCGCTCGGCGACCACCCGCGAGAGCAGGAAGCCCGGATATGCCACGAGCAGAATGAGCACAAGGACGCCGGCGACCAGAGACGCCGATCTGGAAGAGGTTCGGGATGGCGGCGGCCGGCTCCTGCAGATCGCTGAGGACCGTCGGGCGCGCGACACCCGACCGCGGACGCAGGGGCGCCGTCTCGCCAGTGCTGAGGGGGTCGGGCCGCTCACCGCTCCGTCAGGGTGTGACACTCGCTCGTCCGATCGCTCACCCATTGGAATTCGAACTGCGCGCAACCCGGGTCCGACGTCGGCTCATCCATGCGTGACGTCCGCGTGGCTCGACTGCCGGACAACTCGGTCACGACGAAGACTCCATCGCGCACCTCAGCTGCAGTCGGACGTGAACTCGCCGCTGAGGTTGTTGCTCTACGCGCCTTCTCGTGCGTCCGTCGTAGAAGACGCAGTACGCGCCGGTGTGCGGCACCCACGTATCGAGTAGGTCGGCCCGTCGAAACCAGGTCGCGTTCGACGATTTCCGAGTCGCCGTCCGTGTTCGATGCGATTCGAACTCGAGAGTGTTCGAGCACGGGCAAGGTGTCACCGCATGCGGAACTGAAGGTGTAGTTGGCGACGCCGTCTGTTGGCCGAAGAGGTTGGACTCGACCCTCGTCGCACGTCCTGCGCATACCCGGTGCATTCCTGCAGGATGACCGTCGATGGTCCCTGTGAAAACGCCGCTCAGGCTTGCGAGCGCGGGATCGCGGTCCTGCCCACACCTCGATCGCGGACGCGAAACCGGCGTCTTCGTCGCGCGCGCTGTTGGCGACCGCCCACGCCGTCGGCGTAGACCGCGTCCCACGACGCGGCGTTCGACCTCGGCGCGCCGCGCCCCATCCGGAACGACGCCGGGCGCCTCGACTTCGGTCTCCTGTTCGACCAGGGTGAGGGTGCCGCTGGCGGCCGCGCCCTCACAGACGGGTCGCAGCGCAAGCCGAACGTCGTGCCGGTCGACGCGGCACACGGTCCCGTCCTGCGTGCCGATCGCGATAGTCGCCGCGTCTGCCCGACCGCGCTCCACGCCGTTCCCTCTTCGAGCGTGCCGCGAACAGCGTCGCCACCGACCGAGAAGATCGGTGTCGCTGGCGAGGCGGGTGAAGGAGCCGTCGGCCCACTGGATCTCGACCAGCGCATCATCGCCGGAGACCTCGATGATGGCGCCGCTCGGAACGCGCTGCTGATCACCTGACCTCCTGACCGTCGATACTACGCTTCACCCGCGAGCACGCGCAGGGTGGCTCGAGGGCTCGCGGCACACGCGGAGAGCAGCGTCAGGACGGCCGCAGACATGACGCCTATGACGGCACACGCGCCAGTGGCTTGCTGGCAGGAGGGGAGTCGGAGGGAACGCGCAGAGAACACGGCGTCTCGTTTCGGGTCGAGGGTCGTGCGAACGGGTTCGCGGACCGGATCCAGGGGACATCATGCGCCGGGTGCCGCAACGCTAGCGGATGGGGATGCCCAGCGCGAGGGGGTGTGCGATCTGACGCTGCGCCAGAGCTCATTCCACGCGCTGGCGCCGGAGCGACAACGCTCCGCGTCGCCGGTCGTCAGCCCAGCAGCTCGTCTTTCAGGGTGTCGAGGCCGACTCCGCCGAGGTCGAGTGCCTGCTTGTGGAAGTCCTTGAACGAGAAGGCGGCTCCGTCGCGGGTCTGCGCCGCATCCCGGATCTGCTCCCAGATGCGCTGGCCGACCTTGTACGACGGCGCCTGGCCGGGCCAGCCGAGGTAGCGGTTGACCTCGAAGCGCACGAAGGCGTCGTTCATGTTGACGTTCGCGCGCATGAAACGCAGGGCCTCGTCGGCGTCCCAGACCCCGGTGCCGGCCAGGTTCTGCTTGCCGAGGTGCACGCCGATGTCGAGCACCACGCGGGCGGCGCGCATGCGCTGGCCGTCTAGCATGCCGAGGCGGTCGGCCGGGTCGTCGAGATAGCCCAGCTCCTCCATGAGACGCTCCGCGTACAGCGCCCAGCCCTCCGCGTGGCCGCTGGTGCCGGCGAGGTTGCGTCGCCAGGTGTTGAGCTGCGCACGGTTGTAGACCGCCTGGCCGAGCTGAAGGTGATGCCCGGGAACCCCTTCGTGGTACACCGTCGTCGTTTCGCGCCAGGTGTCGAACTGGGTGACGCCCTCTGGGACGCTCCACCACATCCGGCCGGAGCGCGAGAAGTCGTCGCTGGGGCTCGTGTAGTAGATGCCGCCCTCGTTGGTGGGCGCGATCATGCACTCGAGCTTCTTGATGGGGTCCGGGATGTCGAAGTGGCTCTTCGCGAGCTCCGATACGGCCTTGTCGCTGAGCGCCTGCATCCAGGCCTGCAGCTCGTCGGTGCCGTTCAGCTTGCGGCTGTCATCCCGGTCGAGGAACTCGATCGCCTCTTCGACCGAGGCCCCTGGCTTGATCTCGCCGGCGATGCGCGTCTGCTCGTCGACCATGCGCTCGAGCTCTTCGATCCCCCACTCGTAGGTCTCGTCGAGGTCGATCTCCGCACCGAGGAAGTGCCGGGAATGCAGCGCGTACAGCTCTCGGCCGATGGCGTCCTCCTCGACGGCGGCCGGTGCGAGCTCGGTCTCGAGGAAGTCGGCGAGCTGTGCGTAGGCACCGGCGGAGGCCTCAGCGCCCTTCGCCAGATCTGCGGCCAGGGAATCCGGGATCGCGCTATCGTCGTCGAGCTTGGCTGCTCCGGTGAAATCGAAGAAGAACCCGAGCGGATCTGCGTGCTTACGCGCCTGCTCGGCGACGGCGGCAACTTGGCGCCTCGCGGGGACAACTCCCTCGGCCATCCCCTTGCGCAGCGTCTCGACGTACCCGGCGATGGCCCCGGGCACGTTGCTCAGCTTCTCGGCGATGGTCGACCAGTCCGACGTCGTCGCGTGCGGCATCAGGTCGAAGGTCTCGCGGATCTCCTGCGACGGCGACGCGATCACATTCAGGTCGCGCAGGTGCAGGTTCGCCTCGTACGACTCGACGCTGAGCTGCAGGTCGGAGAGCAGGTCGGCGCGGGTCACCCGGTCGACGTCATCGACCGCGTCGGCACGATGCAGCCTGTCGATGACTGCCTTGCTCGCGTCGATGACGGCCTCATGCCCGGTCGGAGACAGATCGGCGTATTCGCCGAGTCGCCCCTCGGTGCCGATCCAGATGGCGACGTCCGGATTCAGGTCGATGAGAGTTTTCACCCAGTCTTCTGCGATCGCGTCGATCGCGGTGGTCTCACGGTGCTGAGCGGATTCGGTCTTCGCCATCCCCCCAGCCTATGCAGACCGACGGACGAGCTACTCCTTGTCGAGGTCGGTCTCGAGCACCTTGACCAGTTCGTCGAGGGCGGCATCCGCACCGTCGGCATCGGAGGCGATGGTGACCTCCTCGCCGTGGCCGATGCCGAGGGAGAGCACTCCCAGGATGCTGGCGGCGTTCACGGTCTTCCCCGCGGCCGAGGTGAGGGTGACGGGCACGCCGACCTTCGCGGCGGCCTGGCTGAAGAGAGAAGCGGGGCGGGCGTGCAGTCCGACACTGGACGCGACGGTGACGGTGCGTTCTGGCATGGGGGTCCTCCTCGTTTCGGCAACTCTAGGTTGTCAGGGTTCGATCGTCACCTTGATCGCCTCTCCACGGGCGACGATCTCGATGGCCTCGAGAACGTCGTCGAGCGGCAGGCGATGGGTGATGAGGTCGGCGACCGGCACGGCGCCGGACGCGATGAGTTCGAGAGCGCGCTTGTTGTGCGCGGGGGTGGAGCCGTTCACCCCGACGAGTGTGAGCTCGCGGTAGTGCACCAGGTTGGCGTCGACGGTGATGTCCGGCGCGTCCTTGGCCAGACCGCCGAACAGGCTCAGCCTGCCCCGCCGCGCCAGCATCCTGAGCCCCTGTTCCTGCGCGGCACCGGATGCGGCCGCGGTGATGACGACGTCGGCTCCGCGGCCGTCGGTCAGGTCGAGCACCGCCGCCACGGGGTCCTGGGATTCCGTGGCGACGGTGTGATCGGGGGCGACCAGCGCGGCCGCGGCCGACAGCCGGCCGGCGTTGAGATCGATCAGGATGACGGTGGCCGCCCCGCGCGCACGTGCCAGCCGCACGTGGAGGCACCCGATCGGCCCGGAGCCGATGACGACGACCGTGTCGCCCTCGCCGACCTGCGCCAGCTCCTGGCCGTTGAGAACGCAGGCGAGCGGTTCGGCGAGTGAGGCCTCGGCGAACGACAGGGAGTCGGGGATGCGGGTGACGCCGTCGACCGCGAGCACCTCGCGCGGCACGATCAGGTACTCGGCGAAACCGCCCGGGAACTGGTAGCCCATCGACAGCTGATTGGGGCAGATGGCCTGGTGCCCGGCGAGGCAGTCCGGGCAGGTGCCGTCGGGGATCGCGGCGATGACCTGCACCCGGTCCCCGACTGCCCAGCCGCGCACGCCCTCGCCGATGTCGACGATCTCGCCGGCGATCTCGTGACCCATGACCTGCGGCGGGGTCATGTTCGGGTGCCCGGATCGCGAGATCTTGACATCGGTCCCGCACGTGGAACATGCGCGCACACGCAGTTTGATCTCGCCCGGTGCGACATCCGGCTCGGGGACCTGTTCGAGCCGGATGTCGCCCGGTGCATAGTACGTAGCTGCCTTCACTCGGCGACTACTCGTCGTCCTCGTCCGAGGCCAGCAGCTCGTACACCCGGTCGGCGGTGGTGGCTCCCCGGAGGGCCGCCGCTTTATCCGGGTCCAGCAGGACGGTGGCCAGCTGGGACAGGAGCGCGATGTGGCCATTGCCCTTTGCTGCAATGCCCACCGCGACGCTCACCTCATTTCCGTCCCAGTCGACACCGTCCGGGAAGCGGAGGACGACGATGGCATCGCCTTTGACCGCATCCTTGCCGGCGAGGGTGCCGTGCGGAATGGCGACACCCTCCCCGACGAAGGTGGAGACGGAGTTCTCCCGCTCGAGCATGGCGTCGACGTAACTCGGGTCGACGGCTCCTGCCTCGATGAGGGCCGCGCCGGCCTGCCGGATCGCGTCATCGCGATCGGTCGCCGCCGCATCCAGCCGGATGGACGACGGTGCCAGCAGTTCGGTGAGCGGCTTGGACTCCTCGTCGGACATCTCGGTCACACCTCGACCGTCGTGCCATCCTGGATGGCTTTGACGAGCTTGGTGACGACCGGGTCGCCCAGGAAGAGCTGGAACGGGACGACCGGGACGTCGGGCACGGTGGCCCGCGCCCGGTCGGCCAGTCCAGCCTGCGTCACGACCACATCGGCGTCTGCCGGGATGTTGGCGACCGGCGAATGCTCGACCGTCACCCCGTTCTTCGCCAGCTGCTTCTTGAGCGTGGACGCGAGCATCACGCTCGAGCCCATGCCCGCGTCGCAGGCGACGATGACTTTCTTGACAGTGGATCCGTCGATAGTGGTCATGATCTTCTCCTTAGTTGTCGGCTTGAACCGAGGCTACGCTCAGGCCTTCTTGCCTGCGGCCTTGTTCTCTGCCGACTTCTCCTTGGCCGCCTCGAGGTCGATGGCGGCATCGACCGCCGACTCCTTGCGTCCGAAGCCGAGCAGCAGCGCACCGATGAGGAACGTGACGCCCGCCGCCAGGATGATGCCGACCCAGTTGAGGATCAGATTGTCCGGCGGAGACACCAGCGTCCAGGCGATGATGCTGCCTGGCGATGCCGGAGCGACGAGCCCGAGGCCGAAGATGACCTCCCACAGCACGCCGGTAGCGCCACCGACGATGGCCGCGACGACCAGGATCGGCTTGAGCAGCACGTACGGGAAGTAGATCTCGTGGATGCCGCCGAGGAAGTGGACGACCATCGCGGCCGGCACCGTCGGACGGACCGCGCGCGGTCCGAACAGCAGCATCGCAGCCAGGATGCCGAGGCCGGGGCCGGGGTTCGACTCGATCATGAAGAAGATCGACTTGCCCGCCTCCGCAGCCTCTGCCGCGCCGAGCGGCGTGAACACGCCGTGGTTGATCGCGTTGTTCAGGAACAGCACCTTGGCGGGCTCGACGACGATCGACACCAGCGGGAGCAGTCCCGTCTGGACGAGTGCGTTGGCGAGCCATCCGAGACCCTGCGAGATCCAGTAGGTCAGCGGACCCACCAGGTAGAGGCCGACGACCGCCATGATGCCGCCGATGATGCCGGCGGCGAAGTTGTCGACGAGCATCTCGAAGCCGCCCTTGACCTTGCCGGCGATGGCGTTGTCCCACTTCTTGAGCAGCCACGCCGTCAACGGACCGAGGATGAAGGCCGCGAGGATGGTCGGGCCGATCTCGGCGATGGAGGCCGGGGGTGCCGTCTCCTCGCCGTTCAGCGAGATCGGGGCCAGCTGCAGCGCGACCGGAGCGAGCATCGCTCCGATGAGCGCAACCGCGCCGACCACGCCGCCGCGGTGCCCGTAGACCCGGAAACCACCGGTGAAGGCGATCAGGATCGGGATCAGGATGACGATGAGCGGACCGACGACGTTGCTGATCTGCGTGCTCACGTCGGTCTGCGTTCCGGCGATCTTGTTGACCCAGCCGTCGGGGATGAAGAGCGACGTGATGAGTCCGAAGGCGATGAAGGCGCCGAGGTTCGGCATCACCATGCCCGCGAGGAAGGCCCCGAACCGTTGCACGCGTGCGCGCGCTCCGGTTCCGGTGGCCGCTGGTGTGTAATCAGACATTTGGTTTGGTACTCCTTCGTACTGGGAGTCGGGGACGGTGGCGTTCTTCTAGCTGGCCACGAGTGGCCGATCCAGGTCTGGCTGCCACACCAGTTGGACGATCGAGGGGTCGAGGTCGGTCGGGGTCGGGACGGCGCTGCCCGGCAGCCGCGTCGCCGCGGCCCCCCAGGTCAGCGCCTCGAGGAGGGCGGCCTCGACGTCGCCCTCGTCCGCCGTGAAGCGGGACAGGAATCCCGCGAGGAAGCTGTCGCCGGCACCCACCGTGCTTCGCGGCTTCCTGACGTGCGATTCGCCCATGAGCATGCCGTTCGGGCCAATGAGCACGGCGCCCTCGGCGCCCAGGCTCACCAGCACGTACTCGACGCCGTAGGTGCGCACCTCTTCGGCGGCCTCCACGACGGCGGCGACGGAGCCGAGTTCCCGCCCGACGAGCTCGGCGAGCTCCTCGCGGTTCGGCTTGATGATGCGCGGCTTGGCGATGAGGGCCGACTCCAGGGCCTCGCCGCTCGAGTCGATGACCAGGTGCGCACCGGTCCCCCGCGCCTCCTCGAGCAGCGACGAGACCTGTGCAGACGTGAGGTCGGGCGGCGTGCTGCCCGAGACCACGAGCCAGTCACCGTCGCGCACGCTCGTGCGCACGGCCGTCGCGATCGCGGCCAGGTCGGCGTCCTCCAGCGGCGAGCCCGGCTCGTTCAGCTTTGTCACCGTGCCGTCCGGCTCGCAGACCGAGGTGTTCGACCTCGTGCGACCGCTCACCGGGCACGAACCGGCACAGGATGCCGTCCCGCTCGAGCAGGCGGCTCAGCTCCGCTCCGTCCGGCCCTGCGACCGGGACGATCGCGAGCGACGGGACACCGTTGGCGCTGAGCGCGCGGGTGACGTTCACGCCCTTGCCGCCGGGCTCGAGCACCGGCTCCGACGTGCGGACGACCGCACCGCGCTCGAGGGCGTCGACATCGACCGTGCGATCCACGCTCGGGTTGAGGGTGAGCGTCACGATCACACCACCACCACCCTGGGGCCCGCGTTCTCCATGTCCTCGGCGAGCTCGGGATCCAGCCCGCTGTCGGTGATGACGGTGTCGATGGCGCTCAGCGGAGCGACCCGCGCGAAGTCCTCGCGGCCGAACTTGGAATGGTCGGCGAGCACGACAGTGCGCCGGGCGGCGTCGATCAGGGCCTTCTTGACGCTCGCTTCGGCGATGTCGGGCGTCGTCAGCCCACGCTCGACGCTGATGCCGTTGGTGCCCATGAACGCGACGTCGGCGAACACCTCGGCGACCTGGACGCGGGTCCACTCCCCCACGGCCGCGAGGGTGCGACCGCGGACGATGCCACCCAGCAGGTGCAGCGTGATGTTCGGGCGGGCGACGAGAGCCGCCGCCACGGGGATCGAATGTGTGACGACCGTCAGTTCACGGTCGAGCGGGAGCAGCTCGGCCAGCCGGACCGTCGTGGTGCCGGCGTCGATGATGATCGACCCGCCGTCGGGCAGCTCGTCGAGCGCAGCGCGGGCGATGCGCTCCTTCTCGGTGATCGCGTGCACCTCGCGGTCGGCGATGCCCGGCTCGATCCCGAGCCGCTCCACCGGGATCGCGCCGCCGTGCACCCGCCGGAGGACGCCACGCCGCTCGAGGGCGGTCAGATCGCGGCGCACGGTCTCCGGTGTCACCGACAGCTCCCGTGCCAGCCCTGCGACCTCGACGCGGCCGCGGACGCGGGCCGTCTCGAGGATCTGCTGGTGCCGCTCGGGTGCATACAACAGTGCCGACTCCATTGTTCGGAACTCAGAGAAAATGTTGTTCTGGGCTTATATAAGTCCGTTTGTGTCCGAGTGTCAACAGGACATTCCGCGAAATGGGGGGTATCCGGGGCTATATGGGCATCACTCGACGGCTGAACCTGAGAAACACAGGTGAAATTCGACAGGCCTCTCACCGATCAGAGGTCAGTGGGCGGCTTCGTCCCAGTTGACGCCGTGGCCGAGCTGCACATCGAGGGGGACCTTCAGAGAGGCGGCCCCCGACATCCGGTCGGTGACGATCGTGCCGAGCTCGTCCTGCTCCCCCGGAGCGACCTCGAGCACCAGCTCGTCGTGCACCTGGAGCAGCATCCGCGAGGCGAGGCCCCGGTCCCGGATGTCGGCGTCGATGCCCAGCATCGCGCGCTTGATGATGTCGGCCGCCGAGCCCTGGATCGGCGAGTTCAGCGCCTGCCGCTCCGCGTTCTCGCGAAGCACCCGGTTCGACGAGGTGAGATCGGTGAACGGGCGCCGCCGGCCGAAGATCGTCGTGGTGTAGCCGTCCTCTTTGGCCTGGAGCACGATGCCGCGCAGGTAGTCCCGGATGCCCCCGAACCGGGCGAAGTAGTCGGCGATGAGTTCCTTCGCCTCACTGGTCTCGATGCGGAGCTGCTTCGACAGCCCGAACGGGCTGAGGCCGTATGCCAGTCCGTACGACATCGCCTTCACCTTGGTGCGCATCGTCGGCGTCACGTCGGCGGGATCGACTCCGAACACGCGTGCGCCGACGAATCGGTGAAGGTCCTCGCCCGAATGGAACGCCTCGATCAGGCCGGCGTCTTCGGAGAGGTGCGCCATGATGCGCATCTCGATCTGCGAGTAGTCCGCGGTGAGCAGGGTCTCGAAGCCATCGCCCATCGTGAACGCGGAACGCACCTCGCGCCCGACCTCGGTCTTGATCGGGATGTTCTGGAGGTTGGGGTCGTTGGACGACAGCCGCCCGGTGGCGGCTCCGGTCTGCTCGTAGCTGGTGTGGATCCGGCCGTCTTTGCCGATGCCCTTCTCGAGGGTCTCGACGATCTGCCGGATCTTGGTGGCATCCCGGTGCTGGCGCAGCAACGCCAGGAAGGGATGCGGGTTCTGCTCCTCGAGATCGGCCAGCGACTGGGCGTCGGTCGAGTACCCGGTCTTGTTGGCACGGGTCTTCGGCATCGCGAGCTGATCGAAGAGGACCTCTTGCAGCTGCTTGGGCGAGCCCAGGTTCACCTCGCGCCCGATCTCGCCGTACGCGCGCTGCGCGATCTCGGCCACCTCGGTGCCGAGCCGCGAGTTCAGCTCGGCGAGAACCGGTGCGGAGACGGTGACGCCCTGGCTCTCCATCCGGGACAGCACCGGCACCAGCGGGATCTCGATGTCGCGTGACACCTCGAGCGACCCCGGATCGAGCCTGCCCCTGCAGGTCGTCGGACAGCCGGACGATGTACCACGCCTCGGTCGCCGGGCTCACCGACTCGGCCGCGGGGATCAGCTGGTTCGGGTCGGGCTCGCTGAGCGTCTCGCCCAGGTAGTAGTAGATGAGCGACGAGAGCGTGTCGACCTTCTGGGAGGGCCGCAGCAGCCAGGCTCCGAGATAGCTGTCGAACACGACGCCCGCGAGATCGATGCGCTCGGCGGCGAGCAGCTTCACGGCGCGCTTGGATTCGTGGACGAACTTCGGGGCATCGGAGGCCAGCCAGTCCGAGAGCGCGGCGTCGATGCCCGCGTCTGCCGCCACCGCCACGGAGTCGGCCAAGGTGGCGAGCCCGATCGCGTCGATCCTGCCGTTCAGTGTCGCGAGACGCACTCCGACAGGCGTGTCAGCGCGCTCCGCGAGCCAGGCCGCGAGAGCATCGCCGGCGAGCGTCTGCACCTCGGGTGCCGCCGAGGTGGTCGCGGTCGGCTGCTCGAGCAGAGCCTGGTCTTCGGCCGCGCCCTCGATCTTGAACACGCGGTCGAGGAGCGTCTTGAACTGGAGGCGGTCGAACAGGTCGCGCACGGCGGGCGCATCGATCGGCTGCCGGGCGAGATCGGCCGGGCCGTATTCGAGCTCGACGTCGGTGCGCAGCGCGTTGAGCCGGCGGTTGAGCACGGCGCGGTCCTGCTGGTCACGCAGGTTCTGCCCCACCACTCCCGTGATCTCGTCAGCGTGCGCGAGCAGGTTCTCGACGGTGCCGTACTGCTGGATCCACTTGACGGCCGTCTTCTCGCCGACCTTGTCGATGCCGATCAGGTTGTCGCTGGACTCGCCGACGAGGGCGGCGATCTCGGGATACTGGGCCGGCTCGATCCCGTAGCGCTCGCGGACGGCGTCGGCGTCGTAGGTCTTCAGCTCGGACACCCCGCGCACGTTCGGGTACAGCACCGTCACGTCGTCGGTGACGAGCTGCAGCGTGTCGCGGTCACCGGAGGCGACCAGCACCCGGAACCCGTCTGCCGCTCCCCGGCCGGCGAGCGTCGCCAGGATGTCGTCCGCCTCGAAGTCGGCCTTGATGAGCACCTGCACGCCCATCGCACCGAGGGCCTCTTGCAGGAGCGGGATCTGGCCCTTGAACTCCGGCGGGGTCTCGCCGCGCGTGCCCTTGTACTCCGCGTACTCGCGCGTGCGGAACGATTCGCGGGAGATGTCGAACGCCACCGCGAGGTGGGTCGGCTTCTGCTGCTGGAGCAGGAGGAGCAGCATCGAGATGAACCCGTGGATCGCGTTCGTGTGCTGGCCGTCACGCGTCGTGAAGCTGTCGATCGGAAGAGCGTAGAAGGCCCGGAATGCGAGCGAATGGCCGTCGATGAGCAGAAGGGTAGGCTTTTCGGAGTCCGGCACGGCCTCAGCCTATCCGCCGGTTCCGACACCCTCACCGACACGATCGCGACGGAACTCGATGACGAAACTGCCCCCCGGAACCCCGCCGGAACTGCTCGAGAGACTGGGCACCGGAGGCGGTGACCTCCCCCGCAAGATGGGCATCGAGTTCCTGGAGCTGAGTCCCGAGTACTCGGTCGCGACGATGCCCGTCGAGGGCAACACGCAGGTGGTCGGCATCCTGCACGGCGGCGCACACGTCGTGCTCGGCGAATCGCTCGGGTCGATCTCATCGGCCCTTCACGGCGGCGCGGGCCGGATGGCGGTGGGCATCGAGATCAACGCGACTCACAGCCGCTCGATCGACTCGGGAATCGTCACGGGAACCTGCCGCGCGCTCGTGCTCGGGCGCACGCTCTGCACGCACGAGATCGTGATCACCGACGAGGAGGGCCGTCGGCTCTCGACCGTGCGCATGACCAACATGCTGCGCGACCTGCGCGAGGCGACCCCGAGTTAGGAGACGGCGGCGAACCTCTCTGCGACCGCGCCGATGACCTCGTCGACGTCGCCGACCGAGAAGGTGCCACCCTCGTAGGTCTCCGCGAAGAACGCGAGGACTGCGTTGCCGCGCTGGATGAAAGTCGTGCGTTGCTCGGGGGATGCGTCCGCCTCGATCAGTTCCTGCGACGACAAGGTGGCGACGCCGTCGGGGGCGCCCTCGAAGGTGCCGAGGCGGAATCCGTCCACGGACCAGACCACCTCGCCCGCTTCGTCCTTCAGGCTGTATCCGCTCGCACAGGAGCCGGCGAACTCGGCAACCGAAGCCAGGAAGCCCGCAGCCGCGGCCTCGTCGTCGAAGATGCGGCCGTTCACGATGACCAGTCCTCGAGCGCCGGCGGCGGGCTCTCGATACACCGCGAGCTCCATTGTCGGATCGTCACCACCGGCGCCACCCTCGGTACCGTCCAACAGGTAGGACGTGCCGAAGATCGGGAGGCATTCCGCCGGGTGACCGCCGGCATGCTCCCAGCGGTCGGCCACGGCGGCGGAGTCCTCGCCCGCCGCGGTGATGACCTCGCTCGGCGCGAAGTCGAGTGAGGTGAGTCCGTCCCCGTGCTCGACGAGCCCCTGAAGGTCGACGATCGTGTACGAGGCGTCGACCGGATCGCCCGCCTCGCCGACGCATCCGCTCAGAAGGAACGCGACCAGGGCCGCGCCAGCCCACGGCGGCGGTCGTTCGACTCGGCTCTGTGAGCTGACGCATGGTCTCAGAGCGCCCCGACGCGGGTCGCCACCGCGTCGACGATCCCGTGCAACATCCTCCGCGGTCATGGTGCTGCTCGGGTAGAGCTCCGAGTAGATCGCGACGACCGCGTTCTCGTGCTGGATGAACGTGATCCCGACGCCCAGCGCATCCGTTCCCTCGACGTCCTCGCTGTAGGTCGAGCACGCGTGTGCCGGCCGGCGCGGTGGCCGACTCGACGACCGTCAACGCCGGACGCGTCGTAGGTGACGTCACCCTCCGGCCCGACGAACCGGTATCCGCTGCAGCCCGCGACCGTGACCGTGAACCCGTCGAGGAATCCGGATGCGGTCGCCTCGTCGTCGAACGCGCGCCCGTAGACCTGGACGAGCCCGAACAGGTCTTCACCCTCGGTGAAGCTGGCCAGGGCTCCTGAGGGATCGTCGGCCCGCGCGGTGTCCGCCGCATCGGCTGATGAGACCAGATAGGGGCTTGAAACGATGTCGGCGCACTCTGACGGGGTCCCCCCGACAGAGATCCAGTAGTCCTGCTCCGACAGGAGGTCCGCACCCGACGTGGACGCCTCGCCCACGTCGAAGAGAGCCTGCGGTGGCGCGTCCTCCTCGGTGACGAGTCCGGCGAGCTGCTGCAGGGTTATGGCGGTGCTCGACGGCGGCAACGGGCCCTGGGGCTCGCCCGTCGGTGTGGGGTCGGCAGCGGGCTCCGACGGGACGCAGGCGCTCAGCAGGACCGCCAGCACGAAGGTGCCGACCGCCGTCGCGATCCTCGACGGAACCGACATCTACTTCTTGGCCGCCAGCTGATCGATGATCGCCTGGGCGACGTCGTGCATGGTGAGGCGCCGGTCCATGGACGCCTTCTGGATCCAGCGGAACGCCTCGGGCTCGCTGAGCCCCATCTTCTCGTTCAGCAGCCCCTTGGCCCGGTCGACGAGCTTGCGGGTCTCGAAGCGCTCGACCATGTCGGCGACCTCGGCCTCGAGGGTGACGATCTGCTGATAGCGGCTGAGCGCGATCTCGATCGCGGGCAGCAGATCGCTCGGGGTGAACGGCTTCACGACGTAGGCGAGGGCACCGGCTTCGCTGGCCCGCTCGACCAGTTCCTTCTGGCTGAACGCGGTCAGCAGCACGACGGGCGCGATGTGGTTCTTCGCGAGCTTCTCGGCCGCGGAGATGCCGTCGAGCTGCGGCATCTTGACGTCCATGATGACGAGATCGGGGCGAAGCTCGGTCGCCAGCGCGACGGCGGTCTCACCGTCTCCGGCCTCGCCGACGACCTCGAAACCGTTGTCGCGGAGGATCTCGACGATGTCGAGCCGGATGAGCGACTCGTCTTCGGCGACGACGACTCGGCGAGGGGCGCTGGGGGTTTCCTGGTCGTCACTCACGGCAAAAGCCTACGGTATCGTTCACAGTGCCGTGCCCTCGGGCGCGTGCGCCGGATTGGCGGAATGGCAGACGCGGCGGACTCAAAATCCGCTGTCCGAAAGGACGTGTGGGTTCAAGTCCCACATCCGGCACGGGGCGGGTCAGAGGAGACATCATGACTGCAGCAGGAACGAAGGACGATCCATGGCAGCTGACAGACGCCGCCCGGATCGAGCGAGTACACGATGTACCGGGACGAGGCGGGCGATCCGCCGGCCATCGTCTGCCAGGTCGGGTCGACCACCCTGAAGTACGACGCCAGCGCGATCGACGACCTGCACAGCTGGCTGAAGTCGGCGGGCGACTGGGTCGACCTCGGCGCTTCCGACGAGGGCAAGGAGCCGCGCCCGGCACCGTCGAGGCGTGGGGCCGCGACGAGGGCAATCCGGTCGGCGGCTGGTACGGCCTCCGCAAGGGCTACCGCGGGCGGTTCGGCATGTACATGCCGCCGCTGCTCGAAGCGCTCGGGCTGGCCGAGCTGACCCACGACGCCCGCAACAACAGGATGCGGGCGATCTAGCGCCGATCAGGCGGGAAGCAGTCCGGTGATCGCGTCGACCGCCGCCTGGATGAGCGCGGGGTCGACGACCCAGGCCGCCACGAGCGCGGCCGCGGAGATCACCACGGCGATGATCGACAGGACGAGGCCGGAGCCGCGACGCGCACCGCGGACGAGCGCGAGCAGCGAGATGCCGATGGGCGCACCCGCGAAGATGCTCTGCGTGAGCGGCGGGAGGTCCCAGAGGACGCGCAGCGGCGAGGCCCGGGATGCTCAGGACGGCAAGCGCGATCGCCAGCCCGGCGATCCAGTTGCGGTCATAGGGGTCGCTCTGCCGGGCGGACGCGCCCGACGACGTGCGCATGGTCGTGGACACCGGCGGGGCGCTCGGGCGCTGACCAGGGCGTGCACGGGTCTGGTGCCATTCCGACTGACTGGAGTGGCGTTCCGGTCGGCGGCGGTGGCGCGGAGGCGAATGCGACGGGAGGAGCCTCGACGACGGGCGCGACGTCGAACAGGAGTTGCGGGAGCGACCGGAGCGGTCGGCGCGAGCGCCGGCTCTGCGAGGGGGGCGCTGACCTGATCGGTCCAGCCCGCGCCGCTCCAGTAGCGGGTCGCGCCGGGTCGCACCGGATCCGGATACCATCCGGCCGGTGGCGCCGACGGCGCGTCCTGCTGCAGCTCGGTCACGATTGCCCCCTTCAGCCCCTCAGTGGCTGGGCACAGCATGGCGGAATCGCGGGGCGGCGGCGACCCCTCAAACGGGGGTCAGCACCGCCGTCCGGTCGTGCTATCCGGCCGTGTCGTCGCTCTCCCACGCGGGTGCGGCGGCGTTCATCGCGTCGCCGATCGTGTGGACGCGGAGGTCGTTCGTACCACCGGGCATTCCGGGAGGAGATCCGGAGATCACGACGACCTTCTCGCCCACCTCGGCGAGACCGGCGTCGATCAGCTGCTCGTCCACCTGGTGGTACATCGCGTCGGTGTGCGTCACGCGGTCGACGAGGAAGGACTCGATCCCCCAGGTGAGCGCCATGCGACGCTGGATGGCCGCATCCGGGGTGAACGCCTTCATCGGGATCTTGAACCGCAGACGCGACATCCGGCGGGCGGAGTCCCCCGACTCGGTGAACACGCAGACGTACTTGGCGTCGACGAAGTCGGCGACCTCGGCCGCCGCGAGCGTGATGGCGCCACCCTGGGTGCGCGGCTTCGTGCCGAGCGGGGGGATGCGCTCGAGCCCGTGGTCCTCGGTCGACGCCACGATGCGCGCCATCGTGGCGACCGTGATGACCGGGTATTCCCCGACGCTGGTCTCTCCCGAGAGCATGACGGCGTCGGCGCCGTCGAGCACGGCGTTCGCGACGTCGGAGGTCTCGGCGCGCGTCGGCACCGGGCTCGAGATCATCGACTCGAGCATCTGCGTCGCGACGATGACGGGCTTGGCCATGCGCCGGGAGAGCTCGACGGCGCGCTTCTGCACGATCGGCACGGCCTCGAGCGGCAGCTCGACGCCGAGGTCGCCGCGCGCCACCATGATGCCGTCGAACGCGTCGATGATCTCCTCGAGGGCGTCGACGGCCTGGGGCTTCTCGATCTTGGCGATCACCGGGATCTTGCGACCCTCCTCGGCCATGATCTCGAAGACGCGGTCGACATCGCTGGCGTTGCGAACGAACGAGAGCGCGATGTAGTCGGCGCCGAGCTTGAGGCCCCAGCGCAGGTCGTCTTCGTCCTTCTCCGACAGGGCGGGCACGTTGACCGCGACGCCGGGCAGGTTGATGCCCTTGTTGTTCGAGACCGCGCCGGCGACGATGACCTCGGTCTTCACGCGGACGCCGTCGGTCTCGAGGACCTTGACCTTGACCTTGCCGTCGTCGATGAGCAGGAAGTCACCCGGCGACACGTCCTGGGGCAGCCCCTTGAAGGTGGTGCCGGACAGCTCCTTCGTGCCGACGACCTCCTCGGTCGTGATCGTGAAGATGTCGCCGACCTCGAGCTCGTAGGGCCCGGCCTCGAACTTGCCGAGGCGGATCTTCGGTCCCTGCAGGTCGATCAGCACCGCGACGGGCTGACCGGCGTCCTCCGCCGCCTTGCGCACGTTCGCGTACACCTCGGTGTGCACGTCGTAGGTGCCGTGGCTCAGGTTCATGCGGGCGACGTTGACGCCGGCCTCGATGATCGCCCGGATGTTCTCGTAGCTCGACGTGGCGGGGCCGAGGGTGGCGACGATCTTTGCTCGTCTCATGACGATGTCCTTCGTGGTGGTGGCGGGGTGGGGTGGGTGGTGCGTGGCGTTGTGAAGACTAGTCGGTGGTCGAGCCTGTCGAGACCCGAGATCTAGACCGCGATGGCGCGGTCGGTCGGTCGGACCGGGAAGGGCAGCTGGGTCTCGCCCTCGAGGAAGCTGTCGACCGCGGATGCGGCGGCACGGCCCTCGGCGATCGCCCAGACGATCAGGGACTGCCCTCGGCCCGCGTCGCCGGCGACGAACACGCCGGACTCGCTGGTCTCGTACTCCCCGTCGCGTGCCACGTTGCCGCGGTCGTCGAAGGGGAGGCGGAGCTGCTCGTCGAGGAACTCCGGCTCGGCGCCGGTGAAGCCCATCGCGATGAGCACGAGGTCGGCCGGGATCTCGCGCTCGGTCCCGGACTTCGGGCACCCGGCGTCCATCCAGGTACTCGGTCTCGGCGACGCGCAGGGCGCGCACCTCGCCGGCCTCGTTCGCGAGGAACTCGACCGTCGAGGCCAGGTAGACCCGCTCGCCGCCCTCCTCGTGGGCGCTCGACACCTCGAAGATCGTCGGGTGCATCGGCCAGGGCTGGTGCTCGGGCCGGTCCGGCGGGGGCTGGATGCCGATGGCGAGGCTCGTGACGCTCAGTGCGCCCTGGCGGTGCGCGGTCCCGATGCAGTCCGCGCCGGTGTCGCCGCCACCGATGACGATCACGTGCTTGCCCTCGGCCGTCAGCTGGTTCTCGACCGTGTCCCCGGCGACGACCCTGTTCTGCTGGACGAGGTAGTCCATGGCGTAGTGCACGCCGAGCAGGTCGCGCCCGGGGATCGGGAGGTCGCGAGGCACGGTCGCGCCGGTGGCAACGACGACGGCGTCGTAGCGCGACCGCAGGTCGGACCAGCTGATGTCGACGCCGATGTTCACCCCGGCGCGGAAACGCGTGCCCTCGGCCTGCATCTGGGCGAGGCGGGCCTCGATCTGCTTCTTCTCCATCTTGAAGTCCGGGATGCCGTAGCGCAGAAGCCCGCCGATACGGTCGTCACGCTCGTACACGGCGACGGTGTGTCCGGCGCGGGTCAGCTGCTGGGCGGCGGCGAGCCCGGCGGGACCGGATCCGACCACCGCGACGGTCTTTCCCGTGAGGCGCTCGGGCGGGTGCGGGCGTGACCCAGCCGTTCGTGTACGCCTGATCGATGATCGAGACCTCGACCTGCTTGATGGTCACGGCGGGCTGGTTGATGCCGAGCACGCAGCTGGCCTCGCAAGGTGCAGGGCAGAGGCGGCCCGTGAACTCCGGGAAGTTGTTGGTCGCGTGCAGGCGCTCGATGGCCTGGCGGCCCTCGTTGCGCCAGGTGAGGTCGTTCCACTCGGGGATCAGGTTGCCCAGCGGGCAGCCCTGATGGCAGAACGGGATGCCGCAGTCCATGCAGCGCCCGGCCTGCCGTCGCAGCTGGGCAGGGTCCTGCGCCTCGTAGACCTCTTTCCAGTCCATGATGCGCACCGGGACGGGACGTCGCTTGGGCAGCTCGCGCTCCTGCGTCTTCAGGAAGCCCTTGGGATCAGCCACCGGTGACCTCCATGATCCGGGTCCAGACGATGTCGCCGTCGGGGTCGAGCCCCTCGTCGACCGCGGCCTGGCGGGTCTTGAGGACCGCGGCGTAGTCACGCGGCAGGACCTTCACGAACGCCGCCATCGTCGCCTCGGCGTCGGCCAGCATCGCCGCCGCGAGTGCGGAGTCGGTCTCGGCGACGTGCTTCTGCAGCAGGTCGGTGAGGATCTCGACGTCGGCACTGTCGAGCGGCATCAGCACGAGCTCTCCGGTCGCGAGCGAATCGCGGTTGACACGCTCGGGCTTGAGATCGTGCACGTACGCTGTGCCGCCGGACATCCCGGCGCCCAGGTTGCGGCCCGTCCCGCCGAGGATCACGGCCAGACCGCCGGTCATGTACTCGAGGGCGTGGTCGCCGACACCCTCGACGACGGCGGTCGCACCCGAGTTGCGGACCAGGAACCGCTCGCCCACGACGCCGCGGATGAACATGCTGCCCTGGGTCGCGCCGTAGCCGATCACGTTGCCCGCGATCACGTTGCGCTCCGCCGGGAAGATCGCGCCGACGGGCGGCCGGACGATGATCTGCCCGCCGGACAGCCCCTTGCCGACGTAGTCGTTGCTGTCGCCCTCGAGGCGCAATGTGATGCCGCTCGGCATGAACGCGCCGAGCGACTGCCCGGCGGATCCGGTCAGCACGACCTCGATGGTGCCCGCGGGCAGACCGTGCTCACCGTGGCGCTTGGTGACCTCGTGGCCGAGCATGGTCCCGACCGCCCGCTCGGTGTTGCGGATGGGAAGCTCGATGCGCACCTTCTCGCCGTGATCGAGCGCCGAGGACGCCAGGCGGATGAGCTCCTGGTCGAAATGCTCGGCGAGGTCGTGCTTCTGGGCCCGGCGGTTGCGCCGCGGCTCGTCGTCGGAGAACTCCGGTCCGGCCAGCACGGGTGCGAGGTCCAGGCCGTCGGCCTTCCAGTGCTCGATGGCGCGGTCGACGTCGAGCAGCTCCGAGCGCCCGATCAGCTCGTCGAGCGAACGGACGCCCAGCTCTGCAAGGTACTCCCGGACCTCCTGGGCCAGATACTCGAAGAAGGTCTCGACGAACTCGGGCTTGCCCGAGAACCGGGCTCGCAGCTCCGGGTTCTGGGTCGCGACCCCGACGGGGCAGGTGTCGAGGTGGCAGACCCGCATCAGGATGCAGCCGGAGACGACCAGCGGCGCCGTCGCGAAGCCGTACTCCTCGGCACCGAGCAACGCCGCGACGATCACGTCTCGCCCGGTCTTCATCTGCCCGTCGACCTGAACGACGACCCGATCCCGCATTCCGTTCAGCATGAGGGTCTGCTGAGTCTCGGCGAGGCCGATCTCCCAGGGTGTGCCCGCGTGCTTCAGCGAGTTGAGAGGCGAGGCGCCGGTGCCGCCGTCGTGCCCCGAGACCAGCACGACATCCGCCAGCGCCTTCGTCACGCCGGCCGCGACCGCGCCGATGCCCGACTGCGAGACGAGCTTGACGTGGATACGCGCCTCGGGGTTCGCCCGCTTCAGGTCGAAGATGAGCTGCTTGAGGTCCTCGATCGAGTAGATGTCGTGGTGCGGCGGGGGCGAGATGAGCCCGACGCCGGCGGTGCCGTGCCGGGTGCGCGCGATCCACGGGTAGACCTTGCCTGCCGGCAGCTGACCGCCCTCGCCGGGCTTGGCGCCTTGCGCCATCTTGATCTGGATGTCGGTGGCGTTGGTGAGATACATGCTCGTCACGCCGAAACGGCCGCTCGCGACCTGCTTGATGCGGCTGCGGCGCTCGGGGTCGATGAGGCGGTCGACGTCCTCGCCGCCCTCCCCCGTGTTGGACCGGCCGCCGATGCGGTTCATGGCGATCGCGAGCGTCTCGTGGGCCTCCTGGCTGATCGAGCCGTAGCTCATCGCTCCGGTGTTGAAGCGGGTGATGATCGACTCGATCGGCTCGACCTCGTCGATCGGCACCGGGGGCCGCGTCCCGTCCTTGAGCGTGAAGAGCCCGCGCAGGGTCATCAGGTTCTCGGCCTGCTCGTCGACGCTGCGGGTGTACTCCCGGAAGATGTCGTATCGGCGCGCACGCGTCGCGTGCTGGAGCCGGAAGACCGTCTCGGGGTTGAACAGGTGGGGCGGTCCCTCGCGGCGCCACTGGTACTCGCCACCGACCTGGCAGGCGCTCGTGAACCAGTGTCGCGCCGTCACGCGGGTACGCGGCTTCGTGCCGAGCGGCGTTCTCGGCCGCAACGGTGTCGAGGCCGACTCCGCCGAGCAGGCTCGTCGTGCCCGTGAAGTACTGGTCGACGAATTCCTGGCTCAGGCCGATCGCCTCGAACGCCTGGGCGCCCGCGTACGAGCCGACGACCGAGATGCCCATCTTGGACATGATCTTGAGCACGCCCTTGCCGAGCGCCTTGATGAGGTTCTTGACCGCCTTCTCGGGCGTGACCCCGGTGAGCATGCCGCTCAGCACGAGTTGCTCGGCGGTCTCCATGGCCAGGTACGGGTTGATGGCGGACGCTCCGTAGCCGACGAGCAGGGCGACCTGGTGGACCTCGCGCACGTCACCGGCCTCGACGATGATCCCGCACTTCATGCGGGTCTCCTGGCGGATGAGGTGGTGGTGCACCGCGGCGAGCATCAGGAGCGATGGGATCGGTGCGAGATCGGCGTTGGAGTCGCGATCGCTCAACACCAGGAACTGCGATCCGGCCTCGATCGCGGCGTCGGCCTCCGCGCACATCTCAGCGAGGCGCTTGGCGAGGGCCTTCTCGCCCTTCTTGATCTTGTACAGGCCCCGGATGACGTGTGCGGGCTTGCGTCCGCTCCGGGTCTCGAAGTGCTGGATCTTCGCGAGCTCGTCGTTGTCGATCACCGGGAAGTCGAGCACGATCTGCCGCGCGTGCTCGGGCGTGGCCGCGAGGAGGTTGCGCTCCGGCCCCAGGCCGAGGCTCATCGAAGTCACGACCTCTTCGCGGATCGAGTCGAGCGGCGGGTTGGTCACCTGCGCGAACTGCTGCGTGAAGTAGTCGAAGAGCAGCCGCGGGCGGTCGCTGAGCACCGCGATCGGCGTGTCGGACCCCATCGCACCGAGCGGCTCGACGCCGTGCTGCGCCATCGGCCCGACGAGGATGCGGACCTCCTCCTCGGTGTAGCCGAAGGTGCGCTGCCGGCGCACGACCGACGCCGGGGTGTGGGTGATGTGCTCGCGCTCCGGCAGGTCGGCCAGGTGGATGCGGCCGTCGTCGAGCCAGTCCTGCCACGGCTCGGAGGCGGCGAGCTCTGCCTTGATCTCGTCGTCCTCGACGATTCGGCCCTCCGCCGTGTCGACCAGGAACATCTTGCCAGGGCGCAGGCGGCCCTTGCGCACGATCCGGTCGGGCGGGAAGTCGAGCACGCCGATCTCGCTGGCGAGTACCACGAGGCCGTCGTCGGTGACGAGGAACCGTCCAGGACGCAGCCCGTTCCGGTCGAGCGTCGCGCCGACGAGTGTGCCGTCGGTGAAGACGAGGGCGGCCGGGCCGTCCCACGGCTCCATGAGCATCGAGTGGAACTCGTAGAAGGCCCTGCGCGTCGGGTCGATGTCGGCCTGATTCTCCCAGGCCTCCGGAACCATCATCATGATCGCGTGCGGAAGCGACCGGCCGCCGAGCGTCAGCAGTTCGACCACCTCGTCGAAGGAGGCCGAGTCGCTCGCGCCCTCGCTCACGATCGGGAAGAGCGGGCGGAGGTCGCCGAGCAGGTCGGATTCCAACTGGCTCTGCCGGGCGCGCATCCAGTTGCGGTTGCCCTGCACGGTGTTGATCTCGCCGTTGTGCGCGATCATGCGGAACGGCTGGGCCAGCGGCCATGACGGAAAGGTGTTCGTCGAGTACCGCGAGTGCACCAGCGCGAGGCGGGAGGCGAAGCGCTCGTCGCTGAGGTCGGGGTAGAACGGCTCGAGCTGGAGCGTCGTGACCATGCCCTTGTAGACCAGGGTGCGGGCCGAGAGCGACGGGAAGTACGCGCCGACCTCGCGCTCGGCGCGCTTGCGCAGCCGGAAGGTCTGGCGGTCGAGCTGGATCCCGCCGAGCGGGACGCCCTTGTCGTCGGTGTGCGTCGACTCCAGGAACAGCTGCTCGAAGGCCGGTGCCGCGTCCCGTGCCAGCGAGCCCAGGTGCGCGGGGTCGGTCGGGACATCCCGCCAACCGAGAACGGTGAGGCCCTCCTCCGTGGCGATCCGGGCGATCCCGGCCTTCAGCTCGGTGCGCTCGGCCTCGTCGAGGGGCAGGAACGACATGCCGACGGCGTAGCGTCCCATGGCCGGCAGATCGAAACCGGCGACCGCGCGCAGGAACGCGTCGGGGATCTGCGTGACGATCCCGGCCCCGTCTCCGGTTCCGGCATCCGACCCCACCGCACCGCGGTGCTCGAGGTGACGGAGCGCCTCCAACGCCGTCGAGACGATGTCGTGCCCCGCCGTTCCGCGCAGCGTGGCGACCATGGCGAGACCGCAGGCATCCTTCTCGCGGCGCGGGTCGTAGAGACCCTGCGCCGCGGGAACGGTGCTGAACCGTTCATAGGGTGTGGGATGCGCCATGAGAACCGTCCTCACGATGGTGCTGGTGATGGGACGTCAGCGGCCCAGGGAGGGAGGAGTGTCGGCGTGGTATCGCGAACTAGGACTTTCGGGTGGCTCCGCTTGTGGCGGGAGCGATAGCAGCGTCATCGCCGGCATCGTCGGTATCCGAGTAGGTGTCCTCAGAGTCTACCTCAGCGGGGTCCTTCCATTCGCGACCCACGATGTAGGGGCTCGGCTCGACACCGGGATGACGTCGCGTCTGCACCGCGATGATGATGATCCCGAGCAGGATCGCGGCCAGCGCGCCCCACACGTTCGACCGGATGCCGAGGAAGGTCTCGCTGGGATCCAAGCGGATCGACTCGAACCAGGTGCGACCCGCGCCGTACCAGATCAGGTACAGGCCGAGCACCTTGCCCCACTGCCACTGGGGCCGGCGGGTCAGGCGCACTCGGAACGGCAGGAAGCGGCCGATGAACGAATTGTCGGGAGCCACGCCCAGCCAGCGGCTCGTGAAGCCGGGCAGGCTCGCCGGCCACGGCGTCGTCTTGGTGATCTTCACGGCGTTCTCGATGATGAACACGATGATGATCGCGCCGGCGATGTTCCAGATCAGCTCGTAGAGGAAGGTGGGGTGGAACAGCACCTCGTCGCCGAGGCCGGTCGGGATGGCCGCATTGGGCCGGTCGATCACCAGGCCCCATGGCAGGTCGGTGGGGAGCCCGAACAGCTCCTGGTTGAAGTAGTTGCCGAGCCGGCCGAGGGCCTGGGCGATCAGGAGTCCGGGGACGATGGCGTCGGCGACGCTGAGGAAACGGAGGCCAGCGAGCCGGCATCCGATGGCGTACCCGATCGCGCCTCCGAGCAGGGTGCCGAAGATCGCGACGCCGCCCTCCCATACGTAGAGGATCTTGATGAGGTCCTTGCCGGGACCGAAGTAGTCGTCGGGATGCGTGACGACGTGCCACAGACGTGCGCCGATGATCCCGAACGCGATGCCCCAGAGGGTCACGTCGATGATGATCCACGGCTCGCCCCCGCGCTTCGTGAGCCGCTGGTTGGTGATGAACAGCGCGACGACGATGCCCGTGAGGATGCACAACGCGTACAGGTGGATCGTCACGCCGTAGGTCTCGGAGACGGCGGGGATCAGGCCGTGCAGCCAGCTGCCGATCGGGATGGTGAACGACGACCAGTCGGACGGCGGGCTGGGGATGCTCAACGGGACGGAAATCACGAAGCGATCCTACTTTCCTTTCGCGAGAGCGGATGCAGTGCGAGCGACCCCGGCGACGCCGTCCTCCGCGAGGGCCGTGACGAGCGCCGACCCGACGATCGCGCCGTCGGCGTATCCGAGCACCTCCGACACCTGGTCTGCGGTGGAGATCCCGATCCCGACGCAGGTGCGCGTCGCACCGGCCTCGCGGATGCGGGCGACCAGTGACCGTGCGGCGGCATCCACATCGGCCCGTGCACCCGTGATGCCCATCGTCGAGACGGCGTAGACGAACCCGCGGCTGGCGTTCACGGTGTCGGCGAGGCGGTCGTTCGTCGAGCTCGGCGCCGCGAGGAATACGCGGTCGAGCCCGGTCCTGTCGCTCGTCGCGATCCACTCCGCCGCCGAATCGGGCGTGATGTCGGGGGTGATGAGTCCCGCTCCCCCGGCATCGCGCAGCGTGTCGGCGAAGCGGTCGACGCCGTACTGCAGCACCGGGTTCCAGTAGGTCATCACCAGCACCGGCGCGTCGACGCGGGAGCGGACCCCCTCGACGGCGGCGAAGACGTCGCGCACGCGGAAGCCGGCGGAGAGCGCGGCCTGGGTCGCCTTCTGGATCGCCACCCCATCCATCACCGGGTCGGAGTAGGGCAGCCCGAGCTCGATCGCATCCACCCCGCTCTCGACCAGGGCGACGGCGGCATCGATGCTGGTCGCCAGATCCGGAAACCCCACGGGCAGGTACCCGATCAGGGCGCCGCGCCCGGTCTCTGTCCGTGCGTCGATCGCCGACCCCACCGACCAGCTCTCGGCCTTCTGCTGCGCCGCGGTCACGACTGGACCGCCCCGTCGTCGAAGAGGTCGAACCAGCTGCCCGCGGTCGCCACATCCTTGTCGCCACGCCCGCTGAGATTGACCAGGATGATGGCGTCCGGCCCCAGCTCCTGACCCAGCTTCAGGGCGCCGGCCAGCGCGTGCGCGGATTCGATGGCGGGAATGATGCCCTCCGTGCGGCTCAGCAGGCGCAGGGCCTCCATCGCCTCGGTGTCGGAGGCCGGAAGGTACGTGGCGCGGCCGATGTCCGCCAGGTGGGCGTGCTCTGGGCCGACGCCGGGGTAGTCGAGCCCGGCCGAGATCGAGTGCGATTCGATGGTCTGGCCGTCCTCGTCCTGGAGCAGATAACTGCGTGCGCCGTGCAGGATGCCGGGGCGGCCGCGCTCGATCGACGCCGCGTGCTTCTCGGTGTCGATGCCGTCTCCCGCCGCCTCGAAGCCGAAGAGCTTCACGTCGGCGTCGTCGAGGAAGGCGTGGAAGATGCCGATCGCGTTCGATCCGCCGCCCACACAGGCCGCCACGGCATCCGGAAGCCTGCCGGTCAGCGCGAGGACCTGCTCGCGAGCCTCCTCGCCGATGATCTTCTGGAAGTCGCGCACCATCGCCGGGAACGGGTGTGGCCCTGCGGCCGTGCCGAAGATGTAGTTGGTGGACTCGACGCTCGTGACCCATTCGCGGTAGGCCTCGTTGATCGCGTCCTTGAGGGTGCGGGATCCGGTGGTCACCGACACGACGTCGGCGCCGAGCAGGCGCATGCGGGCCACGTTGAGCGCCTGGCGCTGCGTGTCGACCTCGCCCATGAAGATCGTGCACTCCAGGCCGAACAGGGCCGCTGCAGTCGCCGTGGCGACACCGTGCTGGCCCGCCCCCGTCTCCGCGATCACGCGCTTCTTGCCGATGCGCTTCGTCAGGAGAGCCTGGCCGAGGACGTTGTTGATCTTGTGCGAGCCGGTGTGGTTGAGGTCCTCGCGCTTGAGGATGATGCGGGCGCCGCCGGCGTGCTCCGCGAACCGCGGAACCTCGGTGATGATCGACGGGCGTCCGGTGTAGCTGCGGTGCAGCTCGGCCAGCTCGGCCTGGAACTCCGGATCGACCTTCGCCGACTCGTACGCCGCCGCGAGCTCGTCGATCGCGGCGATCAGCGATTCGGGCATGAAGCGCCCGCCGTACTCTCCGAAGAACGGGCCAGAGGCATCGCGAAGGCTCATGCGGCTGCCCTCATGAGCCGGCCGCCAGGAACTCCTCGAGCGTCGCGATCGGGTCGTCGCCCCGCACCAGCGCCTCGCCGATCAGCACGACATCCGCTCCCGCGGCCCGGTAGTGCGTGACGTCGGCCGGTTCGAGCACGGCGGACTCGGCGATCCGGATGACACCGGACGGGATGCTGTCCGCCAGCGTGCCGAACAGGTCGCGATCGAGTTCGAAGGTGCTGAGATCGCGGGCGTTCACCCCCACCACGTGCGCCCCGAGGTCGAGCGCCCGCTCGACCTCGTCGGCCGAGTGCGCCTCGACCAGCGCCGTCATGCCGAGCTGGCCGATCAGGGCGTTCAGGCGCTGGAGCACCGGCTGCTCGAGTGCCGCCACGATGAGGAGGACCAGATCGGCTCCGGCGGCGCGCGCCTCGAGCACCTGGTAGTCCTCGGCGATGAAGTCCTTGCGCAGCACCGGGATGTCGACGGCAGCGCGCACCTGCTCGAGATCATCGAGCGAGCCGCCGAATCGACGACCCTCGGTCAGAACGCTGATCGCCGCCGCTCCCCCGGTCTTGATACGACACGGCGAGGGCCGCGGGGTCGACGATCTCGGCGAGAGCGCCGCGGCTCGGACTCGCGCGCTTCACCTCGGCGATGATCTTCACGCGGTCGGCGGGCGCGAGGGCGGCCACCGCATCCAGTGCCGGCGGGCGTGCGCGAGTGCATCCGCCTCGACCTGCCTCAGGCTGCGCACAGCGCGCCGCTCCGAGGCGTCGGCGACGGCCCCGGCGACGAGTTCGTCGAGCACTCTAGGAGTGGGCCTTGGGCACGTACTTCGGCCCCTTGACCCCGTAGCCGAGCTTCGACAACACGACTCCGGTGATCGCGCCCAGCACGAGCAGACCGGCCGATGCCCAGACGAAGACGGGAAGGTCGAACCAGAACGCAAGGGTTCCGATCGTGAACGCCACCAGCATGATGATCACCGCGACCCAGGCCGCCGGCGAGTTGCCGTGGCCGGGCTCGTTCTCGTCGCTCACTCGTGCTCCTTCGTGGGTGGGACTTGCCGAAAGTCTAGCGGGAGGTCGCTTCACGACTTCGCCGTCGGGTCGTCGCCCTCGGTCAGGGCGTCCCAGTCCTCGACGGCGGTGCCGTCGGGTGTCTCGAGGCGGGTGCGCGAGTACTTCGCCCCGGATGCCGGCCACGCCCGCGAGGTCACCGCGATGCCGAGGCCGGTCACCATCATCAGGATGCCGAGTGCGAGCGCGACGAACGGCCACGGGGTCGCGGGCGCGCTCGCGACCATGCCGAGCAGAGTGCCCTCGCCGCTGATACCGGTCGAGTCCGTCAGGATCGGCACGGATGCGCGCACGGGATCGCTGAGCGCCCAGGCGCAGACGGCGATCACGCAGACGCCGAGCAGGCGCATCCAGCACTCCGAGCACCACCCGGAAGAACGGGCCGGCCAGCGCCAGCGCCGCGACCAGCGTGAGGGATGCCAGGGCGAGCGGAAGCAGCGCCCCGCCCGCCACCGAGCCCGGCACCGGCAGCTCGACCCCGGAGAGCCGCAGCAGGAACCAGGTCTGCGACCAGGCCAGCGCGACGAGGGCCGCTTCGACGACGATCGCGGCCATCGAGATCAGCCGCAGCCGCCGGGGGGTCATTCGAGCCTCCGCATCGCGTTGGCGATCGCGACCGCACGAAGCGGCGCCGCGGCCTTGTTCTGCGACTCGGCGTGCTCGGTCTCGGGGTCGGAATCGGCGACGAGCCCGGCTCCCGCCTGAACACGCGCCATCCCGCCGACGATCGTGGCGGTCCGGATGGCGATGGCCAGGTCAGCGTCGCCCGCGAGTCCGAAGTACCCGACCACGCCGCCGTACACACCGCGTTGCGCGACCTCGAGCTCGTCGATGATCTCCAGCGCACGCGGCTTCGGCGCACCCGAGAGCGTCCCGGCCGGGAACGTCGCCCGGAACACGTCGATCGGCGTCGCATCCGGTCGCAGGTCGCCTTCGACGCTCGACACCAGATGCATGATGTGGCTGAAGCGCTCGACCTGCATGAACTCGGTCACCTCGACCGAGCCCGCGACGCACACCTTCGACAGGTCGTTGCGGGCCAGATCGACGAGCATGAGGTGCTCGGCCTGCTCCTTCGGGTCGCGCAGCAACTCGTCGGCGAGCTCCACGTCGCGCTCGGGCGTCTCGCCGCGCGGCTTCGACCCCGCGATCGGATGGGTGAACACCCGTCCGCCCTGCACCTTCACGAGCGCCTCGGGTGACGAGCCGACGATCGAGTACGACTCGCCGCCGTTGTCCGAGGACGCGGGACTCTCGAGGGTGAGCAGGTACATGTACGGGCTCGGGTTGAGCGCGCGCAGCACCCGGTAGACGTCGATCGGCTCGGCAGCGATCTCGTGATCGAAGCGCTGCGAGATCACCACCTGGAACACGTCCCCGTCGCGGATGTACTGCTTCGAGCGCTCGACGGCCGCCCGGTATTCGCCTGCCGGGACACGCGGCACGGGCGACGGCTCGACGCCCAGGTCGACGTCGGCGAGCCAGGCCTCCGACGGCTGGGCGAGCCCCCGCTGCAACGCGTCGAGCTGCGACTGCGCCTTCTTCCAGAGCGCGTCGGCCTTCTCCGATCCGTCGTTCAAGGCGCTGGCGATCAGGGTCGCCGTGCCGTTGCGGTGATCGAGCACCACGAGGTCCGAGACGAAGCTCAGCGCCTGACCCGGGATCGCGAAGTCGGCCGGCGGGATGTCGGGCAGCCGCTCGAGCTGGCGCACCGCCTCCCAGCCGATGAAGCCCACGAGACCGCCGGTGAGCGGCGGGTGTCCGTCGACCTGCGGGGTGCTCCAGCGGGCGTAGAGGTGGTCGAGGGCCGCGAGCGGGCCCGGCGGCGAATCGGAGCCAAGCGCCCGCTCGGCGGAGAGTCCGTAGTCGATCCAGTGCGCAGCATCCTGGCCCTGTCCATCGACTGCCTGAGTGAGGACGCCGAGCGATCCGACGCCGATGAACGACCAGCGCGACCAGATGCCGCCCTGCTCCGCCGACTCGAGCAGGAAGGTGCCGGGCTTTCCGAGGGCGAGCTTGCGGTACACGCCGATGGGCGTCTCACCGTCTGCGAACAGGGTGCGCAGGACGGGGACGACGCGGTGCCCGGCGGCGATCGACGCGTCGAACTCGGCGCGGGTGGTCGTCGTCACGGCAGTCTCTCTGGTCAGGCGGTGCCGGGGGTTCCGACGACCGGTTCGAGGGGATCCACGTCGAAGCAGGCGTGGGCGCCCGTGTGACAGGCGGGTCCGACCTGCTCGACCTGTACGAGGAGCGTATCGCCGTCGCAATCGAGGGCCGCGCCGCGCACGTACTGCACGTTGCCGCTGGTGTCGCCCTTGCGCCAGTACTCCTGGCGGCTGCGCGACCAGAAGGTCACCCGGCCCTGCGTGAGCGTGCGGCGCAGCGCCTCGGCGTCCATGTAGCCGAGCATCAGGACCTCGCGGGTGTCGTGCTGCTGGATGATCGCCGGGATCAGGCCCTTCGCGTCGAACGCGGCTCGCGCCACGACCTCCGCGACAGCTGTCTCATCGGACCCTGCCCACTGGATCCGGTCATCGCACATCCACCCCTTCCGCGCGCAGCGCGTCCTTGACGTCGCCGACCGTCAGCTCGCCGTTGTGGAACACCGACGCCGCGAGCACCGCGTCGGCCCCGGCCGCCACGGCCGGCGCGAAGTGCTCGAGCGCGCCCGCACCCCCGCTGGCGATCACCGGCACGCTGCTCGACGGCGCGGATCGCGGCGACCAGTTCCAGGTCGAAACCCTGTTTCGTGCCGTCGGCGTCGATCGAGTTGACGAGCAGTTCCCCCGCGCCCGCGTTCGATCGCCTCGGATGCCCACGCCACCGCATCCAGGTCGGTCTCGGTGCGGCCGCCATGCGTCGTCACCACGAAGCCGCTCCCGGTTCGGGATGCCCGTTTCACGTCGAGACTCAGCACCAGCACCTGCGCGCCGAACCGGTCGGCGATCTCGCCCACCAGCTCGGGACGGGCGATCGCCGCGCTGTTCACGCCGACCTTGTCGGCACCGCTCGCGAGCAGACGGGCGACATCGTCCGAGGAGCGCACCCCGCCGCCGACCGTGAGCGGGATGAAGACCTGCTCGGCCGTCGCGGTGACGGTCTCGTACATCGTGGCGCGGTCTTCGACGGTGGCCGTCACGTCGAGGAACGTGACCTCGTCGGCGCCCTGCTCGTAGTAGCGCTTCGCCAGCTCGACCGGATCGCCCGCGTCCCGCAGGTCGAGGAAGTTCACACCCTTCACGACCCGGCCGTTCGCGACGTCGAGACAAGGGATGACCCTGGTCGCCACGGTCACGGGGCGACTCTGAAGCGCAGCGCGACGCTCATATCCGTGCGGCGTGGATCGAGCTGACCAGGATGGCGCGGGCACCGAGCGCGTACAGGTCGTCCATGAGGTGGTGCGTCTCGATCCGCGGCACCATGACCCGCACCGCGACCCAGTCGCTGTCGCGCAGCGGAGACACCGTCGGCGACTCGAGCCCCGGGGTGATCTTGGACGCGGCGTCGACCAGCTCGGCCGGCAGGTCGTAGTCCATCAGCACGTACTGGTGCGCGACCATGACGCCCTGGATGCGACGGCGCAGGGTGTCGAGGCCGGGCACGTCGTCGTTCGCCGCGATCAGCAGCGCCGTCGACTCCAGGATGACGGGGCCGAAGATCTCGAGGCCCTGGCGCTTGAGGGTCGTGCCGGTCTCGACGACGTCGGCGACCGCATCCGCGACCCCGAGCCGGACCGCGGACTCGACCGCCCCATCCAGTCGCACCACGGTCGCGGCGACGCCCTCACGATCGAGGAACGCGCCGACGAGGCCGTCGTAGCTGGTGGCGACCCGCACGCCGGCGAGATCCTTCAGGTTCGTGAAGCGGCCGATCGGCCCGGCGAACCGGAACGTCGACGCGCCGAAGTCGAGTTCGTCGATCTCGACGGCGTCCGAGTGGGAGTCGAGCAGCAGATCGCGACCCGGTGATGCCGACGTCGAGCGCTCCGGAGCCCACGTAGGTCGCGATGTCACGCGGACGCAGGTAGAAGAACTCGACGTCGTTGCGCGGGTCGGCGACGATCAGGTCTTTCGGGTCACGCCGGACGGCGTATCCGGCCTCCTGCAGCATCTCCACCGCGGAGTCCGACAACGTGCCCTTGTTCGGCACGGCGATTCGCAACATGGCTGTTCCTTCGTCTTTCGTCGAAATGGATGCTGGTGTGCGAATCAGAGATGTCGGTAGACGTCCGCGGGGGTCAGGCCCTTCGCGAGCATGAGCACCTGCAGGTGGTAGATCAGCTGCGAGATCTCGGAGGCGAGCTCGTCGTCGGACTCGTGCTCGGCGGCCATCCAGACCTCGGCGGCCTCTTCGACGATCTTCTTGCCGATCTCGTGGACCCCGGCGTCGAGCTCGGCGACGGTGCCAGAGCCGGCGGGCCGCTCGGCGGCCTTCTGCTCGAGCTCCTGCCAGAGGGCGTCGAAGGTCTTCACGCCTCCAGGGTACCGGCGCGAGGCCGGTTGCGCACTCGACGCGCTACTTGACGCCCAGGAGGTCGATCACGAAGACGAGCGTGCGGCCGCTCAGGCGATGTCCGCCACCGGCGGGACCGTAGGCGAACGACGGGCGGGCAGATCAGCTGGCGGCGGCCGCCGACCTTCATGCCGGGGATGCCGTCCTGCCAGCCCTTGATGAGGCCGTTCAGCGGGAACTGGATCGAGGCGCCGCGGTCCCAGCTCGCGTCGAACTGCTCGCCGGTCTCGAAGTCGACACCGAGGTAGTGCACGTCGACGGTCGCGCCGGGCGTGGCCTCGGCGCCGTCGCCGACCTCGAGGTCGGTGATGACGAGTTCGGTGGGGGCGTCGCCCATGGTCGGCTCGATCTCGGGCTTCGTCTTGTCAGTCATGCTCCCAGTCAACCAGACCGATCCCGGGTGCTCCCTCAGTGCGCGTGGGAGAACGGGTGGGCGTCGGCGATCGCACGCAGCGCCTCGATCGCCTTCACGGGGTCGTCGGACTGGTAGACGCTCGAGCCCGCGACGAAGGTGTCGGCGCCGGCCTCGGAGGCCATCGCGATCGTCGACGGCGAGACGCCGCCGTCGACCTGGACCCACAGCGAGACGTCGTCGCGGTGATCGGCTGCCTCCCGCACCGCGCGGATCTTGGGGAGCATCTCCTCCATGAAGGTCTGCCCGCCGAAGCCGGGCTCGACGGTCATGACGAGCAGCTGGTCGAACTCGGGCAGCAGCTCGAGGTACGGCTCGATCGCGGTGCCGGGCTTGACCGCGAGGCCGGCCCGCGCCCCGATCTGCCGCAGCCTGCGCGCGAGGGCGACCGGCTCGTCCGTCGCCTCGGCGTGGAAGGTGACCGAGAACGCGCCGAGCTCGGCGTATCCGGGAGCCCAGCGATCGACGTCGGTGATCATCAGGTGCACGTCGAGCGGCAGCGGGCGAGACCTCTTGCAGCCGCGCGACCATGGTCGGCCCGAAGGTCAGATTCGGCACGAAGTGGTTGTCCATGACGTCGACGTGCAGGGCGTCGGCGTTGGACACACGCTCAACCTCGGCTTGAAGGTTGGCGAAGTCGGCGGTGAGGATGCTCGGGTTGATCCGGACGGTCACGACCGGTCCGGACCTTAGCTCCGAGCGCCGAAGGCGTGAGATGAACATGGCGTCGGTCCCGTGGCGGTGCGGCCAGAGCTGCACGCTGGTGCCTGCCCGCAGCTTCAGGTCACGGGTGGCGATCGCGGCGAGCACGGCGGGCGTGTCGAGGGCGGTCAGACCGGGATGCCGCGCGAGTGCCGCGTCGACGACGTCACGCGTCTCCTGCGAGGTGCGGCGAGCACGTGACGTAGCCCAGGATGCCGCCCGGCTTGAGAGCCGCGACCGCGGCATCCAGCAACGCGGCCTGCAATCGCGTCAGCTGCGCCACATCGCCGGGCTGCTTGCGCCAGCGGGCCTCGGGCCGGCGCCGCAGCGCGCCGAGCCCGGTGCAGGGCGCGTCGAGCAGGATGCGATCGAACCCTGCCGGCGTCTCGGTCGCGAACCGCAACCCGTCGCCTTCCAGCACCTCCGGGGCCGGATCGAATACCGCCAGCGCGTTGCGCACCAGCCGCGCGCGCGTCGGAACCAGTTCGTTGGCGACCAGCACCGCGCCCCCGGCGGCGGCCTCGGCCGCGAGCAGCGCCGCCTTGCCGCCGGGGCCGGCGCAGAGATCGAGCCACCGCTCCCCCGCGACGATCGGCCGCGCCCTGCTCAGGGCCAGGGCGGCCAGCTGCGAGCCCTCGTCCTGCACCCGTGCCCTGCCGCTCGCGACGACGGGGTTCCCCGCCGGGTCTCCACCCGCCGAACGCGCGCCGACCGGCGAGACGCCGCCCGGATCGCCGACTTCGGCCACAACAGCGAGCCCCGGAAGTGCGACCAGGCTCACCACAGGCGCTTCGTTGTCGGCGGCGAGCAGCTGCTCCAGTTCGTCCTCGCGACCCTCGACCGCGAGTGCGGCGCGGAACGCGGCGACCACCCAGTCCGGGTGCGCGTACTCGACCGCGAGCCGTTCGTCCCCGCTGAGACCCGCCAGAGCGCGCTCGACGCCACTCCTCGGGCGTCGAGCGGGTGATCGTGCGCAGCACGCCGTTCGCGAACCCCTTCGCCGATCCCTTGCCCGCGGAGGCGACGAGCGCGACCGACTCGCCGACGGCGGCGTGCGGCGCGATCCGCATCGCGAGCAGCTGGTGCACCCCGAGCCGCAGCGCGTCGAGCACCTCCGGGTCGAGTCGCTCGAGCGGCCGATCGATCACGAGCGAGAGCACGCGGTCGTAGTAGCCGCGACGCCGCAGAGTGCCGTAGGCGAGCTCGGTGGCGAGGCCGGCGTCCGCGGGCGCCAGTCGCGCCTCGGTGAGCAGCGTCGGCAGCAGCAGGTTCGCGTACGCGTCGTCCTCGCGCACGGCCCGCAGCACCTCGTACGCGACGCGCCGCGCGGGCTGCACCCGTGGCGCGGCGCGTTCGCGGCCGGAAGCCGACGGCGTCATCGGGCGACGACCGCGGAGCCGCCGAGCCCGCGCCACCAGTCGGCGGCGGGCATCGCGCGTTTGCCGGCGGGCTGCACCTCGAGCAGCTCGATCGGCACGGTGCCGGTGCCCGACGTACACGTGGCCCCCGCGCTCCTCGATGCGGCCCGGCTCGCAGCCGCGGCGCATCGTGGGCGATGGACGCCGCATGCACCTTGAGCCGTGCATCGTCGATCGTCGTGAAGGCGCCCGGCTCGGGGGTGACGCCGCGGATGCGCGCATCCACTGCGGCAGCATCCTGGGTCCAGTCGAGCCGGCCGTCGTCGAGGGTCAGCTTCGGGCGCCGACGTCGCCTCGCCGGTCTGCGGCACGGCGACGGCGGTACCGTCCGCGAGATCGTCGACGACCCGTGCCACCAGCGATGCACCGGATGCCGCGAGCGACTCGAGCAGGTGCCCTGCGGTCTGGTTGCGGCCGATCGGCCTCGATTCGGTCGCGAAGACGTCACCGGCGTCGAGGTCGGGGACGAGCTGGAAGACACTGGCGACCGCGTCTCCTGATCCCCGGCGATGATGGCGCGCTGCACGGGCGCGGCGCCCCGCCACCTCGGCAGCAGCGAGAAGTGCAGGTTGATCCAGCCGAGGCGGGGCGCGCTGAGCAGCGGCTCGCGCACCAGCCCGCCGTACGCGACGATCACGCCGAGGTCGGCGTCGAGAGCCACGATGTCGTCGGTCACGGGACCCAGGCGATCGGCGCGGATCACCCGGACGCCCGCCGCTTCCGCCGCGGCGGCAACCGGCGTCGGGGTCAGCACCCGCTTGCGGCCCTGGGGCGAGTCCTCCCGGGTGACGACCGCGACCACCTCGTGCGGACCGGAGAGGAGGGCCCGAAGGCTCGGGACCGCGGCCGCGGGACTTCCCGCGAAGACGATCCGAAGAGGGGGCATGGTGTCGATTCTGTCAAACGCGACCGCGGCGGCCGTGCGCTACTCCTCGAACGGCTCAGGGTCGTCGAAGCGGGCACGCAGCGGCAGCGGCTGCCGGCCACGGCGCGGCGCACCGGGAACGGGTTTGCGCCGCGTCGTGGCCTGACGCACGATCTCCGAACGGACGACCTCGGCCACCTCGGCGCCGTGCGCGTAGTCGAACCGGACGATCGCTCGCGCGCGTCCCTCGAGCTCGCGTGGTGCCGAGCGGTCTCCGCCGCAGCGGGGAGTGCGCGGATCGCAGCCTCCACCGCATCCGGAGCGCCCTGAAGTGTCGCGGTGCGGACCGAGGGCGGGAACCGGAGGCTGCGGCGGTCGGCCAGCTCGGCGCGCGCGTAGTCGGGCTGCGACCACGTGGCCAGTGCGGACGCCACCGCTCCGCCGACACCGACCAGCACGACGGTCGCATCGTCGGCGGCCAGCGCGGCCGCGTCGGACCACCATCGCAGCACGTCCTCGCCCACGCGCAGGCTCTCGCGTGCGACCATGCGTTCGCCGTCGAGCAGCAGAACCGCTCGGTAGCCGCCGGCAGCGAGCGGTTCGGCGCCGCGGGTCGCGATCACCAGCGCCGGGCGGGAGTCGACGTCGAGAAGGGGCTTGTCGCCGTCGGAGACGACGATCCTGACGCCGGGGAAGGCGCGACCGAGGTCTTCGGCCGTGCGGCGCGTTCCGGCGCCGGCGGAGCGGAGCTTCGTGCCCGAGCAGGTCGGACACCTCCAGGCGCTCTCGATGGCCCCGCACCAGGTGCAGCTCGGGCGGTGCACCCGATCGCCGCTGACGAAGCGGACCGCCGCAGCGACGGCAGCGAGCCGCCTCCCCGCAGTCGGCGCAGCGCAGCCCGGGCGAGAAGCCCGGCCGGCCGACCTGGACGAGCACCGGGCCGGATTTCACGTGCCTCCGTCGCCGTGCGCCAGGCGATCGACGGGATGCGCGCCTGTGCGGCCAGGCGGTCGTCGGCCGTCGTGTTCGCGGTCGGGATCACGCGCGGGTGCCGGGGTCGGGCGAGGGCGAGCTGTTCGAACCAGCCGACCTCGACGAGCCGCTCCACGTCGGTCGTGCGGGTGTGACCCGCGATCACCGAGCGCGCCGCCCTGCTGTTCCTGCCGGATGAGCGCGGCGTCGCGGGCGTGGACGTACGGGCTGAGCGGCTCGGCGAGCAGCGGATCGCCGTCGTTCCAGATCGCGATGAGCCCGAGCCGCTCGGCGGGCGCGTACACGGCCGAGCGGGTGCCGAGTATCACCAGCGGGCATCGCCGCCGGCCCGCAGCAGCGCGCGATAGCGGTCGGGGTTCGGCTGGCGGGCGTCCCAGCGGGCGATGGCCTCGGCGGGAGCAGGATCTCGGCCAGAGCGGCCGCCACCTGGTCCTGATCGCGGTAGTCGGGGACGACCAGGATCGCCGTCGATCCCGCTGCCAGCGTGCGCGCCGCCGCGGCGGCGAGCGTGATCGCCCAGCGGCCGGTCCACGTCCCGCTCGGCAGGCGCACCACTCCCGGCTCGACCGAGAGCGCGACACGCCGCCCGCCGTCGATCGCCTCCTCGAAGGCGCCGGATGCGTACCCGGCCGGAACGGGGACGGAGTACGCGGGCAACGCGGCTCGGCTCGCCCGCCGCCAGCCAGGCCTTCTCGACCCGCACCTGCCGGGTCGGGATCGCCAGCCGCAGGACGTCGTTCGCCGATCCGGCCGCCCGGTCGGCGACGGCGCGCGCGAGCCGCCACACCTCCGGGCGCAGCACCGGGATCGGCGAGACGAGCGCTTCGATGTCGCTCAGCGGCCCCGGGTAGTCCTGCTGCGACGCGAGTCTCGACGACGAAGCCGGTGCGCCAGCCGTCCGGCGCTGCGCAGCGGCACGGAGACCCGCACACCGGGCACGACACCCGCCACCCCGTCGGGGATCCGGTAGTCGAGCAGCCGGTCGAGCTGCGGCAGCGACGAGTCGACCAGCACACGGGCGATCGACGCCGCGGGCACGGCTAGATCCCGGCGGCCGAACGGAGCGCGTCGACCCGGTCGGTGCGCTCCCAGGTGAAGTCGGGCAGTTCACGGCCGAAGTGGCCGTACGACGCCGTCGCGGCGTAGATCGGGCGCAGCAGGTCGAGGTCGCGGATGATCGCCGCGGGACGCAGGTCGAAGACCTCGCGGATCGCGTCGATGATGCGCTCTTCCGGCACGTTGGCCGGTGCCGAAGGTCTCGACGTAGAGCCCGACCGGCGACGCGGTGCCGATCGCGTAGGCGACCTGCACCTCGAGGCGGTCGGCCAGCCCCGCGGCGACGGCGTTCTTCGCGACCCAGCGCATCGCGTACGCGGCCGAGCGGTCGACCTTGGACGGGTCCTTGCCGCTGAACGCGCCACCGCCGTGGCGGGAGGCGCCGCCGTAGGTGTCGACGATGATCTTGCGGCCGGTGAGCCCGGCGTCGCCCTGCGGCCCGCCGATCTCGAAGCGACCGGTCGGGTTGATCAGCAGGCGGACGTCTGCGGACGGCAGGTCGACGCGCTCGAGCACGGGGCGGATCACGAGTGCGCTCGACCTCGGCGCGCAGGTCGTCGGTCGAGATCTTCGGCGAGTGCTGGGTCGAGACCACGACGGTCTCGACGCTCGCGGGGGTCGTCCCGTCGTAGCCGATGGTCACCTGGGTCTTGCCGTCGGGGCGCAGCCAGTCGACCTCGCCGGCGTGCCGCACCTCGGCGAGGCGCTCGGACAGCCGGTGCGCCAGCCAGATCGGCAGCGGCATGAGCTCGGGGGTCTCGCGCGTGGCGAAGCCGAACATGATGCCCTGGTCGCCCGCGCCCTGATGGTCGAGCGCGTCGGCCGAGTCGAGCCCTCGCGCGACTCGAACGCGTCGTCGACGCCCTGGGCGATGTCGGGCGACTGGGCGCCGATCGAGACGGAGACGCCGCACGAGCGCCCGTCGAACCAGACGTCGGACGAGTCGTAGCCGATGTCGGTGATGCGCTTGCGGACGATGCCGGGGATGTCGACGTAGCCGGTGGTCGTGACCTCACCGGCGACGTGCACCAGACCGGTCGTGACGAGCGTCTCGACCGCGACGCGCGCGTTCGGGTCGACCGGCGAGCAGCGCGTCGAGGATCGAGTCGCTGATCTGGTCGCAGATCTTGTCGGGATGCCCCTCGGTCACCGATTCGGACGTGAACAGACGGAGGGAATCGGACACAGGGACCTTCCAATCGGGAGCGATCAGCGGATGACGTCGAGGATACGGTCGGCGACCGACGCCTTCGTGCCCTCGGCCTCGCCCACGATAGTCGCCGGCCGCATCGAGCACGATGACCGCGTTACGGTCCGTGGCGAAGCCCTCGGTCCAGCCGACCCTGTTGACGACGAGATAGTCGACGCCCTTGCGCGGCGGCCTTCGCGCGGCCGAGCTCGAGCAGCGCGTCCCGGTCGGCCTCGGTCTCCGCGGCGAAGCCGACGACGATCTGGCCCGTCGCGCCGCGCGGCCGTCAGCTCGCGCAGGATGTCGGGGTTCTTCACGAGGTGCAGGTCGAGCGAGTCGCCCTGCTTCTCCTTCTTGATCTTCGCGTCGGCGACGGTCTCGGGCCGGTAGTCGGCGACGGCGGCGGCCATGATCACCGTGTCCGCCGGTGCCGGCGGCGAGCAGCGTCGCCTCCTGCAGCTCGAGCGGTCGTCGAGACGTGGATGACGTCGAAACCGGTCCAGGAGCCTGCGCAGGTCCGACGCGAGGACGCCGTCGTCGATGTTCGCGACGACGAGCGTGACCGTCGGCGCCGCGGGCCGCGGCCGCGCGGGCGAGCGCGACGCCCTGCTTGCCGCTCGACCGGTTGCCGATGAAGCGCACCGGGTCGAGCGGCTCGCGCGTGCCGCCCGCCGTGATCAGGATGCGGCGGCCGGCCAGATCGCGCGGGCCGACGACCGCGAGCGCGGCGGCGACGATCTCGTCGGGCTCCGCCATGCGCCCCGGGCCCGAGTCGGAGCCGGTGAGCTGCCCGCTCGCCGGGCCCACGATGTGGGCGCCGCGCTCGACGAGCAGTGGCGACGTTCGCGACCGTCGCCGGGTGCTGCCACATCTCGGTGTGCATCGCGGGCGCGAGCACGAGCGGCGCCTTCGAGGCGAGCACGGTGTTGCCGAGCAGGTCGTCGGCGAGGCCGGTCGCGAGCTTCGCGAGCGTGTGCGCGGTCGCCGGGGCGATCACGATGAGGTCGGCGCGCTGGCCGATGGCCACGTGGCGCACCTCGGCGACGCCCTCGTAGAGGTCGGAGTGCACGGGATTGCGGCTGATCGCCTCGAGGGTCGGGCGGCCGACGAAGCGCAGCGCGGCATCCGTCGCCACGACGTGGACGTCGTGACCCGCGAGCACCAGCGCCCGCACGACGGCGACCGCCTTGTACGCGGCGATGCCGCCGGTGATGCCGACGACGACGTTCATCGCTCGTGTCTCGACAGGCTCGACAACCGACCGGGAACTTACGGAGCGACGGGCTCGTCGAGCGGCTTCAGGATCGAGCTTGTCCTCGTTGATCTCGTGCAGGGCGACCGAGAGCGGCTTGTCGTCGATCGTCGAGTCGACGAGCGGGCCGACGTTGTCGAACAGCGAACCCTCGTGCAGGTCGGCGTAGTAGTCGTTGATCTGACGCGCGCGCTTGGAGGCGAAGATCACCAGCTGGTACTTCGAGTCCACCTTCGAGAGCAGGTCGTCGATCGGCGGGTCGATGATGCCGGAGTTCTTGTCGGCCATGGGGCTTCCTTTCTGGGATGTCTGCGTGTCGGTGATCGCGCCTGTCGAGATCTCAGTCGCCGGGCACTGCGAGCAATTCTACGACCTCTGCGCCGCCTGGCCGACTTCGTGGTTGACGACCTTCACATCGAACTCGTCCTGGGCGCGCAATTCGATGCGCGCCGTGGCCAGCCGGCGCGCCTGTTCGACGGAATCCTCGGTGCTCCGGCCGACGAGCCGGCGCACCAGTTCCTCCCAGGTCGGCGGCAGCAGGAAGACCAGCAGCGCCTCTGGCATGGCGTTCCGCACCGACCGCGCGCCCTGCAGGTCGATCTCGAGCAGGACGCTCTTTCCCTGGGAGAGTGCGGCGTCGATCGGCGGTCGCGGCGTGCCGTACCGGTAGGCGTTGTGCACGGTCGCGTACTCGAGGAATTCGCCGCGCTCGATCATGTCGTCGAACTGCGGCGTCGGAGACGAAGTAGTAGTGCTCGCCGTCGACCTCGCCGACCCGCGGCGGGCGCGTCGTCGCCGAGATGCTGAGGGACACGTCCGGATAGTTCTCGCGGATGTGGCGCGACACGGTCCCCTTGCCGACCGCGGTCGGTCCGGCCAGCACGACCAGCCGGCTCGTGGTGCGCGTGCCGCCCTCGCGCTGGACCAGGAACTCGCGCAGCTTGTCGCGCTGCCGGATGCCGAGCCCGCCGACGCGCTTCGACGCCGCGATGCCGAGCTGCTCCATGACCCGATCGGCGCGGGTCGGACCGAGGCTCGGGATGCTCATCAGCAGCTCGCGCACCCGCAGAGTCGCCTCCGGGGCGTTCGGCTGCCCCGCCCACGCCGCCTCGGCGACCTCGAGAGCGCGGCGCTCCCGGCTCGCGACCGACGCCTTGACCGCGGCGCGGGCCCGACGGGCGGCGACCGCGGCCCGGGCCGCTGCGACGCGGTCGACGTCGGGCGGGGTCTGGCGTTTCATGCCGCCACCTCCTCGCTCGCTCGTCGTATCGCTTCGGCCAGTCCATCGGGTCCGACTCCGAGAACGCTCCGCGAGACGTTCACGATGGTGTGGCTGGACGCTGCCGGGCCGAACAGCCGGCCGGCGTCGGCGAGCTCCGCACCCTGTGCACCGAATCCCGGCGCGAGGATCGGGATCCCGACCAGGTCCTCCGGTCGATCCCGTAGTCGTCGACACTCGCACCGTCGCCCCGACCACCACGCCGATCGAGCCGAGACCGGATGGCGAGCCACTCCTCCCGCGCACGTCGGCGACGACGCCCGCCGCGACGGTCCGTCCGTCGGCGCGCACCGCGCGCTGGGTCGCAGCGCCCTCGGGGTTCGAGGTCGCAGTGAGCACGAACACGCCCTTGCCCGACTCCGCGGCGCGGGCCGAGCACACCGTCGAGCGAGCCGAGGCCCTGGTAGGCGACCGCCGTCATGGCGTCGACTTCGAGCGGCGAACCGGGCGTCAGCCACGCCTCGCCGTACGCGTCGACGGTCGTGCCGACGTCGCCGCGCTTGACGTCGGCGATCACGAGCGAGGCCGGCGGCGCGCGCCGTCGCCAGCACTGCCTCGAGAGCGCGCGTACCCGGCCGCGCCGTGGCGCTCGAAGAACGCCACCTGCGGCTTCACGATGCCCACCCGGCCGGCCACGGCATCCACCACCCGCAGCCCGAACTCGCGCGCGCCGGCGGCCGTGTCCGGCAGGCCCCAGTCGCGCGAGGAGCGACGGCGTGCGGGTCGATGCCGACGCAGAGCCGACCGGACGCCGCGAAGACCCGCTCGAGGCGGGCCCGAAGTCGAGGAAGACCGTGTCGTCAGCCACTCTGCACGAGCCGTCCCGCGCGATCGAGCGCGTAGTCCTGCAGGCTGCGCACGTGCACCTCGCCGCGCGCGACCTCGAACGATGCGACGGCCGCGCCGAGCTGGGCGATCGTGGTGAACAGCGGCTTGTCGGCCGCGACCGTCGCGGTGCGGATCTCGAAGCCGTCGGCGCGCGCGCTGCGTCCGGACGGCGTGTTGATCACGACGTCGATCTTGCCCGCGTTGATGAGTTCGACGATCGACGGATCCCCGGGCACGACCTCCTGACCCATGAAGTACTTGCGCACGCGACTGCGGCGCGGATGCCGTTGCGGGCGAGCACCTCGGCCGTGCCCTCGGTCGCGACGATGTCGAATCCGAGCTGCGACAGCCGCAGGATCGGCAGCACGATCGCCCGCTTGTCGCGGTCGGCGACCGACACGAAGACCGTGCCCGAGGTCGGGCAGTCCGCCGTACGCGGCATCCTGGCTCTTCGCGAACGCGCGCGGGAAGTCGACGTCGATGCCCATGACCTCGCCGGTCGAGCGCATCTCCGGCCCGAGCACCGAGTCGACGACGTTGCCCTCGCGCGTGCGGAACCGCTTGAACGGCAGCACCGCCTCCTTCACCGAGATCGGCGAGTCGAGCGACACGTGCGAGCCGTCGCGCTCGGGCAGCAGGCCGACCTCGACGAGCGACCGGATGCTGCGCCCGACCATGAGAGCGACGCCGCCTTGGCGAGCGGGATGCCCGAGCGCCTTCGACACGAACGGCACGGTGCGCGAGGCGCGCGGATTCGCCTCGAGCACGTAGAGCACGCCGGCGCCGATCGCGAACTGCACGTTGAGCAGACCGCGCACGCCGATGCCCTCGGCGATCTGGCGGGTGGCCTCGACGACCGATCCTGCACGTCGCGGCCGAGGGTCACCGGCGGCAGCGTGCACGCCGAGTCGCCGGAGTGGATGCCGGCCTCCTCGATGTGCTCCATGATGCCGCCGACGTAGAGCTCGGTGCCGTCGTAGAGGGCGTCGATGTCGATCTCGAGCGCGTCGTCGAGGAACCGGTCGACCAGCAGCGGCGACCCGGGCCCGATGATCGCGTGCTCGCGCACCCGGTCGAAGTAGTCCTCGAGGCTGGGGGTGTCGTAGACGATCTCCATGCCGCGGCCGCCGAGCACGAAGCTCGGGCGGACGAGCACCGGGTAGCCGATCGACTCGGCGACCGCGACGGCGCTCGGGGCGTCGGTCGCGGTGCCGTTCTTCGGCGAGACGCAGGCCCGCCTGGTCGAGGATGCCGGAGAACAGCCCGCGCTCCTCGGCCAGGTCGATCGCGCTCGGGCTGGTGCCCAGGATCGGGATGCCGGCGGCCTCGAGGCCCTTCGCGAGACCGAGGGCGGTCTGGCCGCCGAGCTGCACGATGACGCCGAGCAGCTCGCCGGACTGCTGCTCGGCGTGGATGACCTCGAGCACGTCCTCGAGCGTGAGCGGCTCGAAGTAGAGCCGGTCGCTGGTGTCGTAGTCGGTCGACACCGTCTCGGGGTTGCAGTTGATCATGATCGTCTCGTACCCGGCGTCGTGCAGCGCGAAGCTGGCGTGCACGCAGGAGTAGTCGAATTCGACGCCCTGCCCGATGCGGTTCGGGCCCGAGCCGAGGATGACGACCTTCTTCGCGTCGCTCGGGCAGCACCTCGGTCTCGAGGTCGTAGCTCGAGTAGTGGTACGGCGTGAGCGCCGGGAACTCGCCGGCGCAGGTGTCGACCGTCTTGAACACCGGCCGCACGCCGAGCTGCCAGCGTGCGTTGCGCACCTCCGGCCTCGGTCAGGCCGCGCAGCTGCGCGATCTGGATGTCGGAGAAGCCGTGGTCCTTCGCGCAGCCGCAGGATCTCGGCGTCGAAGCGCAGCGACGCCGGAGATCTCGTCGGCGACCTCGTTGATCAGCACGATCTGGTCGAGGAACCAGGGGTCGATCTTGGTGGCGTCGAACAGCTGCTCGACGGTCGCGCCCTTGCGCAGCGCCTGCTGCACCGTGATGATCCGGCCGTCGGTCGGGATCTTCGGCGATCTCGAGCAGCTCGGCCGTCGACCGCGGCTCGTCGCCCCAGTGGAAGCTGCTCCCCCGCTTCTCGAGGCTGCGCAGCGCCTTCTGCAGCGCCGTCGAGTAGTTGCGGCCGATCGCCATCGCCTCGCCGACGCTCTTCATCGTCGTCGTGAGCGTCGCATCCGCCGACGGGAACTTCTCGAACGCGAACCGCGGCACCTTGACCACGACGTAGTCGAGCGTCGGCTCGAAGCTCGCCGGCGTCGCTCCCCCGGTGATCTCGTTGCGGATCTCGTCGAGCCGGTAGCCGATCGCGAGGCGCGCGGCGATCTTCGCGATCGGGAAGCCCGTGGCCTTCGACGCCAGCGCGCTCGATCGCGACACCCGCGGGTTCATCTCGATGACGATGATGCGGCCGTCGGCGGGCTCGACCGCGAACTGGATGTTGCAGCCGCCGGTGTCGACGCCGACCAGCCCGGATGATGTCGATCCCGATGTCGCGCAGGCGCTGGTACTCGCGGTCGGTGAGGGTGAGCGCCGGAGCGACCGTGATCGAGTCGCCGGTGTGCACGCCGACCGGGTCGACGTTCTCGATCGAGCAGACGACGACCGTGTTGTCGGCGGTGTCGCGCATCAGCTCGAGTTCGTACTCCTTCCAGCCGAGTGATCGACTCCTCGAGCAGCACCTCGGTGGTCGGGCTCTGGTGCAGCCCGTCGGTCGACCATCCGGATGAGTTCGTCGCGGTCGTGGGCGAAGCCCGAGCCCAGGCCCGCCCATCGTGAACGACGGGCGCACGACCAGCGGGTAGCCGAGGTCGTCGGCGGCATCGACGGCCTCGCCGACGGTGTGCGCGATGTGGCTGCGCGCGACCTCGGCGCCGGCGGCGATGACGAGCTCCTTGAAGATCTGGCGGTCCTCGCCCTTCTGGATCGCCTCGACCTTGGCGCCGATCAGCTCGACGCCGTACTTCGCCAGGATGCCGGCCTCGTCGAGGGCGATCGCCGCGTTCAGCGCGGTCTGGCCGCCCAGGGTCGGGAGCACGGCATCCGGCTGCTCCTTCTCGATGATCTTGGTGAGCACCTCGGTCGTGATCGGCTCGATGTAGGTGGCGTCGGCGAAGTCGGGATCGGTCATGATCGTCGCCGGGTTCGGGTTGACCAGGATCACGCGCACGCCCTCGGCGCGCAGCACGCGGCACGCCTGCGTGCCCGAGTAGTCGAACTCGGCCGCCTGGCCGATGACGATCGGACCGGAGCCGATGACGAGCACGCTCTGGATGTCGGGGCGCTTAGGCACTCGCTGCCCTTCCCGACGAGGTGGGTCTTCACCAGGTCGGCGAACCGGTCGAACAGGTAGTTGGCGTCGTGCGGACCGGCCGCGGCCTCGGGGTGGTACTGCACCGAGAAGGCCGGGATGTCGAGGGCGTCGCAGACCCTCGACCACGTCGTCGTTGAGGCCGATGTGGCTGACCTCGAGCCGCCCGTAGCCGTTCGGGCTGTCGAAGACGCCCTGCGAGCGGCGCCGTGACCGCGAACCCGTGGTTGTGCGAGGTGACCTCGACCCGGCCCGTGCTCTTGTCGAGCACCGGCTGGTTGATGCCGCGGTGGCCGAACGGGAGCTTGTAGGTGCCGAGACCGAGCGCGCGGCCGAGCAGCTGGTTGCCGAAGCAGATGCCGAAGAACGGCAGGCCCGCGTCGAGCACGCCGCGGAGCAGGGCGACATGGGCGTCGGAGGCCTCCGGGTCGCCGGGACCGTTCGAGTAGAACACCGCGACCGGATCGATGGCGAGCAGTTGCTCGAGCGTCACGCTCTGCGGGAGCACGTGCACCTCGAACCCGCGGTCGGCGAGGTTGTCGACGGTGGACTGCTTGACGCCGAGGTCGAGGATCGCGAGCACGCCGATGCGGTCGCCGCGCGCCGGGGTGACGGTCTCTTCCGTCACCGAGACCTCGGCCGAGAGGTTGCGACCCGCCATCTCGGGGGCGGCCCGCACGATCGCGAGCTGCTCCTCCGGCGTGAGCGCGGCATCCGGGCCGGAGAACACCCCGGAGCGCATCGCCCCGCGATCGCGCAGGTGCCGGGTGACGGCTCGGGTGTCGATGCCGGAGATGCCGACGACGCCGTTGGCGACGAGGTCGTCGTCGAGGCTGCGGGTCGCGCGGTGAGTTGCTGACGACGCGGCTCGGATCGCGCACGACGTAGCCCGATGACCCAGATGCGCCGCGACTCGGGGTCCTCGTCGTTGACGCCGGTGTTGCCGATGTGCGGCGCGGTCATCACGACGATCTGGCCGGCGTAGCTCGGGTCGGTCAGCGTCTCCTGGTACCCGGTCATCCCGGTCGCGAAGACGGCCTCGCCGAGCGTGCGGCCGCGCGCGCCGTAGGCACGCCCGGTGTAGCGGGTGCCGTCTTCGAGCACGAGCACGGCGGGGTCGGTCATGGGGTGGCCTCCGGGGCGAGGGCGGTCAGAGCCGTCACGAGACGGTCGGGGTCGGTCGAACGCAGGTAGGAGTCGAGTTCCGTGGTGCCGAGCACCCAGCGCACGAAGATCAGGCCGTCGGCGTCGACGACCCGGTCGATCGTCCAGGTCGCACGGCCGACGCCGCGGATCGACGCCTTCGGGATGAAGACGGGGCCGCGGCCGGCGAGGTCGAGCACGATTCCGGATGGGGCGGTCGTCACGACCGCGCGCGCCCGGAAACCGAGTCCCGCGATCGTGACCCGGTCGAGCGGTGCGTCGGCGCGCGTCGTCGCGACGTAGAGCAGGTCGTCGGTGAAGGTGGGGTCGCCGAAGTCGGCGGGCGGGGTCGCCGGCTCACCGATGCCGACCTGGCGCCGCGTCGTGCACGCCAGCTCGCGACCATGAGCGGTGAAGACGACGGCGACCACCGCGATGATGACGATCGCGGGCAGGAGCCTATCCACGGGCCACCTCCTCCGCGTCGCGCAGGACGCCGTCGAGCACGGTCGGCACGCCGCCGTGGATGGTCGCGACGACCCGTCCGGGCAGTTCGCGCCCGAGGTACGGCGAGTTGACGCTCTTGCCGTGCAGGTGACTCGACGCCGAACACGCTCGTCGCGGCGGGATCGTAGAGCGTGAGGTGCGCCGGGCTGCCGACCTCGAACGGGGCGTCGTAGCCGTCGAGGCGTCCGATCGCGGCCGGGGTCGCTGGACAGCACCCGCGCGACGTCCGCCCAGGACAGCTGCCCGGCATCCACGACCGCCTGCTGCACGACGCTCAGCGCGCTCTCGAGGCCGACCATGCCGAAGCTGGCCTCCTGCCAGGCGCACTCCTTCGATTCCAGCGGGTGCGGGGCGTGGTCGGTGGCGACGATGTCGATCGTGCCGTCCGCCAGCGCGGCCCGGAGCGCCTGCACGTCCTCGTCGCGGCGCAGCGGCGGGTTCACCTTGAAGCGGGCGTCGTAGCCGCGCGCGGACTCGTCGGTCAGCAGCAGGTGGTGCGGCGTGACCTCGGCCGTGACCGCGATGCCGCGCGCCTTCGCCCAGCGCACGATGTCGACGCTCCCGGCCGTCGAGACGTGGCAGACGTGCAGGCGGGCACCGGCGGCCTCGGCCAGCAGCACGTCGCGCGCGATGATCGCCTCCTCGGCGACCGCGGGCCAGCCGGCGAGCCCGAGCTCGGCGCTGACGGCGCCCTCGTGCATCTGGGCGCCCTCGGTGAGACGCGGCTCCTGCGCGTGCTGGGCGATGACGCCGTCGAAGGTGCGGACGTACTCGAGCGCGCGACGCATCAGCAGCGCGTCGTGCACGCACTTGCCGTCGTCGCGAGAAGACCCGCACGGCGGCGCGCGACTGCGCCATGGCGCCGATCTCGCTGAGTCGCTCCCCGCCGAGCCCGACGGTGACGGCGCCGACCGGCCGCACCGTCACGTAGCCGTGCTGCGCACCGAGGGAGGCGACCTGCTCGACGACGCCCGCCGTGTCCTGCACCGGGCTCGTGTTGGCCATCGCGTGCACCGCCGTGAAGCCGCCGGCGGCCGCAGCACGCGACCCGGTGAGCACCGTCTCGCTCTGCTCGAACCCCGGCTCGCGCAGGTGCGTGTGCAGATCGACGAGTCCCGGCAGCGCCTGCAGACCCGCCGCGTCGATCTTCGTGGCCTTCGCGGCGCTGAGGCCCGTGCCGCGCTCGGCGATCACGCCCTTGTCGATCAGCAGATCGGTTGTGGTGCCGTCGGGGAGCGTCGCCCCGCTGATCAGGATGCTCATGACGCCACCGCCGACGTTTCGCCACTGAGCACCAGGTAGAGCACCGCCATCCGTATCGACACCCCGTTCGTCACCTGGTCGAGGATGACCGAAGCGTGCGAGTCGGCGGCCGATGCCGACATCTCGAGGCCGCGATTCATCGGGCCGGGATGCATGATCATCGTATCCGGGGAGAGCCGGGCGAATCGCTCGTCGTCGAGGCCCCACTGGCGCGCGTACTCGCGCTCGTGCGGGAAGAACGCGGCGTGCATGCGCTCGCTCTGGATGCGGAGCATCATGAGCACGTCCGGCGCGTCCGCGATGGCCGCGTCGAGGTCGCTCGAGGTCGTCGCCGGCCAGCTCTCCACACCGGTCGGAAGCAGCGTGTGCGGCGCGACGAGGTGCACGCTCGCGCCGAGCGTCTGCAGAAGCCAGACGTTGGAACGCGCGACCCGGGAGTGCAGGATGTCGCCGACGATCGTCACCCGCAGACCGTCGAGGTCGCGTCCTCGCGATGCCGTCCCATGCGTGCGCTTGCGCATCGTGTAGGCGTCGAGCAGGCCCTGCGTCGGATGCTCGTGGGTCCCGTCTCCGGCGTTCACGACGGCGGCGTCGATCCAGTCGCTCTCGGCGAGGACGCGTGCGGCGCCGGACGCTCCGTGTCGCAGCACCACCGCATCCACGCCCATCGCCGCGATCGTCTGCGCCGTGTCTTTGAGGCTTTCGCCCTTCGAGACGCTGGATCCCTTCGCGCTGAACGTGATCACGTCGGCGGACAGGCGCTTGGCGGCGGCCTCGAAACTCTGGCGAGTGCGGGTCGAATCCTCGAAGAACAGGTTCGCGACGGTGCGACCGCGCAGAGTGGGGAGCTTCGGGACGGCGCGCGTCGCGACGTCCGCCATGTCCTCGGCCAGATCCAGGATGAGGACGGCCGCCTCGCGGTCGAGGTCGCGCACCGAGAGCAGGTGCCTCATTCGTCACCGGCGATCTCGACGAGATCCTCGCCGTCGAGCTCGGCCAGGCGCACGTTGATGCGCTCGGCTGCGGCGCTCGGAAGGTTCTTGCCAACGAAGTCGGCGCGGATCGGCAACTCGCGGTGACCGCGATCGACCAGCACCGCGAGGCGGACAGCGCGCGGCCGGCCGAGGTCGTTCAGCGCATCGAGCGCTGCGCGGATGGTGCGACCGGAGTACAGCACGTCGTCGACCAGCACGACCGTCTTGCCGTCGATACCGCCCGGCGGGACGGTGGTCGGGCTGGGCGTGCGGGTGGGCTGCCGAGAGAGGTCGTCGCGGTACATCGTGACGTCGAGGGCGCCGGTGATGCCGGAGCCGGGGACGAGTCCGTCGAGGATGCCCCCGATGCGTTCCGCGAGCAGCACGCCGCGAGTGGGGATGCCGAGGAGGACGAGATCGTCGCCGCCATGATTGGACTCGAGGATCTCGTGCGAGATGCGGGTGAGCGCCCGCGTGATGTCAGCCTGCTGCAGCACGGTTCGCGCAGCCATCCTGACCTCCTTCCCCGCCTCTCTGGACGGATTTAAAGGATGTCGATTTCGGCGAGTCTAGCAGCCGTGACGTCCTAGCCCCAGCGCCGCAGGAGCCAGCGCTCGAGGATGCCGATCAGCCCGTCGGTGAGCTTGCCGAGGATCGCGAGCAGGACGATCGCCAGGAACAGCCGGTCGATGCGCCCGTTGTTGCTCGAGTCGATGAGCAGGAATCCGAGACCCATCGACGAGTTCGAGCAGCTCCGCCGCGACCAGGAACAGCCACGACTGCGCGAGCGCGAGCCGGAGCCCGCTCACGACCGACGGGATGACCGCCGGCAGCTGCACCGTCGTGCAGCAGCCCGAACCGGCGCAGTCCGTAGGCACGACCCAGCTCGACCAGGTGCGGGTCGACATGCCGGAGCGCTCCGGCCAGCGTCGTGAACACGGGGAAGGCCGCGCCGATCGTGATGAGCGTCACCTTCGGCACCTCGCCGATACCCAGGTAGAGAGCGATCAGCGGCAGCCAGGCGAGCGACGGGACCGCTCGGAGGGCACCGATCAGCGGCGAGAGCAGGATGCTCGCGGTGCGCGTAGAGCCCACCAGGGCACCGAGCACCAGACCGATCGATCGACCCGAAGGCGAAACCGAGCAGCACGCGCTGGGTCGAGATCGCCGACGATCCTGGAAGAACAGGCCGCGCTGCGGCGAGATCGACCGCTGCCAGCACCACCGCGGCGGCGAGGGCAGCCGGTAGGCCGGGAACGACCCCGCCCGCCGAGAACCCCCACCAGAGCGCCGAGGATCGCCAGCGGCAGCAGGGCGCCGCCGAGCGATCGTCCACCAGCGGCGCTGCGAAGCCCGGGCTGCGGCGTCGCGGCCGCAGTGTCGGCCGCCGATCCGCGGCCGAGTGAGCCGTAGCTCGCTGGCGAACTGGTGCAGCGTGGCGGGGGCTTCCGGTGTGAAAGCCCCCGCCTGCCGCTCTCGGGTGGTGCTCATGATCTCCTGGGTCGGCTCGTCAGAGCGCGGCCGGGTCGGCGTTCTCGGCGTAGGCCGGCTCGAACAGCGAGTCGAGCGCGTCGTCGATGAGGTCCTGGCTGGCGACATCGCCGCTCTCGACGAAGATCGGGCCGATCACCTCGAGCACCTCGCGCTGCGCGTCACCGGGAACCGGGTCGACCTCGAGGTTGCTGCGGTCGCTGATCACGGCGGAGGCGATCGCCAGGTCGATTCCGGCGACCTCCGCGAGGATCGCCGCCGTCTCCTCGGGGTTGTCGATCGCCCAGGCGCGGGCCTTCTCGTACGCGTTGACGACCAGCTGCGCCAGGTCGGGGCTCGCGTCCAGGAAGGTCTCCGTGGCGTTCAGGAAGCCGTAGCTGTTGAAGTCGATGTTGTCGTAGATGATCGTCGAGCCGGCGGTCGCGACGCTCGTCGAGAGCAGCGGGTCGAGGCCCGACCAGGCATCGACCGCACCGGACTCGAGAGCCGTCTTGCCATCCGCGTGCTGGAGGTTCTCGATGGTGACCTCGTCGAGGCCGATTCCGGCCTCTTCGAGCGTCTGCAGCAGGAAGAAGTACGGGTCGGTCCCCTTCGTGGCGGCGATGTGCGCGCCCTTCAGCTGCGTCGACACTCGGTGATCGACGAGCCCGGCCGGCACCAGGATCGCGGCCCAGTTCGGCTGGCTGTAGATGTCGATGACCTGGATCGGCGAGCCGTTCGAGCGCGCCAGGAGCGCGGCGGAACCGGCTGTCGAGCCGACGTCGACCGCGCCGGCGCGAAGCGCCTCGTTGGCCTTGTTCGAGCCGGCGGACTGGATCCACTCGACCGCGACGTCGTCGCCGACGGCGTCTTCGATCCAGCCCTGGTCCTTGATGATGAGGCTCAGCGGGTTGTAGGTCGCGAAGTCGAGCGTCAGCTGGTCGGAGCTCCAGCCGTCCGCGCCGAGCTCGGAGCGCGGCCGGCGGGCGTGTCCTCGCCCGCGACGCAGCCGGTGAGGGCGAGGGTCGCGGCGGCGGCGATCGCCGCGAGTGCGGCGAAGGGCTTCTTCATGGTCGGTTCCTTTGCTGTGAGGGAGTCGGATGCGGATGCGATGGACAGGTCAGAAGGTGTGCGGGCGAGTCGGCTCGACGGGCGACGGCCACGGACGGTCGGCGCCGGCGCCGCGGCGATCACGGATCGCCGCGGTGATGTAGTCCGGCGCGTGGTGGCTGTCGACCCCGAGCCGCTCGAGCAGTTCGCCGCGCAGCCGCGCCAGGCGCGCATCGGCGCGGTCGCGCGGTCGCGCCCCCGGCACCTCGATCGCCGCCCGGATCGTCGCGCCGGGCACCTCGCCCTCGGTGCCGAGCAGCACGATGCGGTCAGCGAGCGACAGCGCCTCGTCGACGTCGTGGGTGACGAGCAGGATCGTCGCCGGCTCGGCGGCGTGGATGTCGAGCAGCAGGTCCTGCATGGTGAGCCTCGTCAGGGCGTCGAGCGCGCCGAACGGCTCGTCGAGGAGCAGGATGCCGGGGCCGCGGGCGAGGGCGCGTGCCAGCGAGGCGCGCTGGGCCATGCCACCGGAGACCTGGCGGGGACGGAGCGTTGCCGCATCCTGCAGCTGGACCAGCCTGCAGGAGCTCGGCGACCCGCTCACGACCTGCCGCGCGATCGGTATCGCGTGGCAGGCCGAGCTGAACGTTCCGTTCGATGCTGCGCCACGGCAGCAGCCGCGGTTCCTGGAATGCGACGGCGCAGCGCTGGTCGACATCGGCGACCGGGATGCCTCCGAGGTCGACGACGCCCGAGTCGGGATGATCGAGCCCGGCGACGAGCCTCAGGAGCGTCGACTTGCCGGAGCCGGATGCGCCGAGCAAGGCGATGATCTCGCCGGAGCGGATCGAGAGCTCGATGTCGCGGAGGACGACGTGCTCGGTCCCGTCGGGCCGTGTGAACCGGCGGCCGACCCCGCGCACGGCGACGGGCAGCGCTGTGGCGTCTGTCGTCGCGAGGGGCATGCGCCCGAGGTTACGGACGCCCCGTCCGCGCAACAAAACTGCGCGTCACGCAAGGAAACTGTGTTACGGCGTGAGTCGGAAAGCCGCGCGGATCAGACCTTGGCGCGAGCGATCCCGCCCAGCAGGCCGTTGAGGAATCCCGCAGAGTCCTCGGTGCTGAGCACGGTCGCGGACTCGACGGCCTCGGCGATCGCCACGCCATCCGGAACCTCGTCGTTGAACAGGATCTCCCAGGTCGCCAGCCGGGCGATCGCGCGGTCGAGCGCCGGCATCCGCTCGAGGGTCCAGCCCTGGGCATGCTCGACGATCGCCGCGTCGATCGCGGTGAGGTTGGATTCGACGCCCTCGACGATCTCACGCGCGTACGGCCACGACGACTCGCGCTGCGGCTGAGCGGCGGCACGTCCGGCTTCCTCGTCGAGCATCGCCGCGATCGGCTGATCGCGCACGTCGGCGCCGAACAGGATGTCGAGGGCGCGCTTGCGTGCCTTGGTGCGCGAACTCACGGTGTGCGGCGGTCACGGGTCAGTCGGTGACGCGGCCGAGGTAGTTGCCGTCACGCGTGTCGACCTTGACCCTCGTCCCCTGCTCCAGGAACAGGGGCACCTGGATCTCGTGGCCCGTCTCGAGGGTGGCCGGCTTGGTGCCGGCGCTCGACCGGTCGCCCTGCAGGCCGGGCTCGGTGTAGGTGACCTCGAGCACGACCGAGGTCGGCAGCTCGACGTAGAGCGGCTTCGCCGTCGTGGGTCGCGATCGTGACGGTCTGGTTCTCGAGCATGTAGTTCGAGGCGTCGCCGACGACCTTGGCGGGAACGGTGGTCTGCTCGTAGTCGCTCGTGTCCATGAACACGAACCCCTCGCCATCGCGGTAGAGGTAGGTGAAGTCGCGGCGGTCGACCGTCGCGAAGTCGATCTTCGTGCCGGCATTGAACGTGCGGTCGACGACCTTGCCGCTCGTCACGCTCTTGATCTTGGTGCGGACGAAGGCGCCGCCCTTGCCGGGCTTCACGTGCTGGAACTCGACGACATTCCAGAGCTGTCCGTCGATGTTCAGAACGGAACCGTTCTTGATGTCATTGGTCGTGGCCATGGTCGTCAAGCCTACCCGGCGGCGGAGCTAGGCCTTGTCGCGGTGCCGTCCGATCGACGACAGCGCGAGCAGGTAGGAGTCGAATCCGAAGCCGGCGATCACCCCCGTCGCGACGCCCGAGATGACGCTCGTGTGCCGGAACTCCTCCCGCGCGTGCGGATTGGAGATGTGCACCTCGATCATGGGCAGGCCGGCCTTCGTGACGATCGCCGCCGCATCCCGGAGCGCGTAGCTGTAATGCGTGAACGCCGCGGGGTTCAGGATGACGGGGATGGCCCCGTCGGCCGCCTCGTGCAGCCAGCCGATCAGCTCCGCCTCATCGTCGGTCTGCCGCAGGTCGATCTCGACGCCGTCCGCGGCTTCCTCGGCCAGCATCACGCGGAGCGCCGACAGGTCGAGCGCGCCGTAGACCTCGGGCTCGCGGCTGCCGAGGCGCCCGAGGTTCGGTCCGTTCAGTACGAGCACGCGCGGGCATGGTCGTCGAGGCTCAGTCCGCTCAGCTCGGCAATCTCCTGGTACGCGGCGAACAGCAGCTGCTCCTCCGGGCCGGTCAGGGTGGTCGGACGGGCGATGTCGTCGAGCACGATGAAGCGCAGCAGGTCGCCGCGCGCCTTCTTGTCGCGCTTCATGGTGGCGAGCAGCGTCTTCCAGCGGCCGACCGGATAGGTCGTCGGCAGCGACAGCGACTCCAGGATGCTGCGGTGGCGGTCGACGGCGGCGTCGCTGAGCGAGCGGGTCAGCCGCGAGAGCTCCGCGGCGAACACCATGCCGATGGAGATCGCGGCCCCGTGCCGCCACTGGTAGCGCTCGGCGTGCTCGATGGCGTGCCCAAGGGTGTGGCCGTAGTTCAGGATCTCGCGCGCGCCCTGCTCGGTGAAGTCCTCGCCCACGATGCGGGCCTTCATCGCGATCGCCAGCTCGATCGCCCGCCGGAACTGCGGCGTCGCCGGGTCGGTCGCGGCATCCACGTCGGCCTCGATGATGTCGAGGATCTCGGGCTCGGCGATGAACCCGGCCTTCGCGATCTCGGCGTATCCCGCGAGGATCTCGTTCTTCGGCAGCGCGTCGAGCGTGTCGAGGTCGCACAGCACGGCGCGCGGCGCGTGGAACGCGCCGACGAGGTTCTTGCCCTCTGCGGTGTTGATGCCGGTCTTGCCGCCGACCGCGGCATCGACCATGCCGAGCACCGTCGTGGGGATCTGCACCACGTCGATGCCGCGCAGCCAGGTGGCGGCGACGAATCCGGCGAGATCGGTCGTCGCTCCCCCGCCCAGGCCGATCACGGCGTCCGACCGGGTGAAATCGGTCTGGCCGAGGATCTGCCAGCAGAATGCCGCGACCTCGACGCGCTTGGCGCCTTCGGCATCCGGGATCTCGGCCAGGAAGACCTGGTACCGCTCGGACAGCTGCGCGCGCAGCTCCTCGGCCCGGGCGCCGAGGGTCGGCGCGTGCACGATCAGCACCTTCGCGACCTTGGGACCGAGGTACGTGGCGACGTCGCCGAGCAGCCCGCGACCGACGAAGACCGAGTAGCCGGGAGTGCCGGCGACCGAGATCTCGGTGGTCGGCGTCAGGCCGGGGTCCGCGCCCATTCCGCCACCTCCTCGGCGATGGCGTCGTCCGACGCGGAACGACGTGTCGATGGCGACGTCGGCCAGGCGCTCGTAGAGCGGCCGGCGCGGCTCGTTGAGGGCGATCCAGTCGGCGACCCCGTTGCGCACCAGCGGCCGCTTGCCACCCAGGCGTCCGGCGACGGCCTCCGGCGACACCGTCAGCAGGACGACCCGGAACCTCTCGAGGTCCGCCTGCGTGTCGGGATGGAGCACGGCGCCCCCGCCCATCGACAGGATCCCCGGGAGCTGCGAGCGCCGCGCTCGACGGCGACGCGCTCGAGGCTGCGGAAATGCGGCTCGCCGTGCAGGGCGAAGATGTCGACGATCGGCACCGTGCTCGGCGACGATCAGCTTGTCGGTGTCGGTGAACGGCAGGCCGAGCAGGCGCGCGACGCGCTTGCCGACGCGGGACTTGCCGGCGCCGCTCGGTCCGATGAACACCAGGTCGGGCACGGTCAGCTCTCCGGCGCGGACGATGACGCCGTGCGCAGCGCCTCGGGGATGCTCGCCAGGTATCCGTCGAGGTTGCGCTTCGTCTCGGCGACCGAGTCGCCGCCGAACTTCTCGAGCACGGCCTCGGCGAGCACGAGGGCGACCATCGCCTCCGCGACGACGCCCGCGGCCGGTACGGCGCACACGTCCGATCGCTGGTGGTGGGCCCCGGATGCTTCCCCCGTCGCCACGTCGACCGAGCGGAGCGCATGGGGCACGGTCGCGATCGGCTTCATGCCGGCGCGGACGCGAAGCAGGGTGCCGGTCGACATCCCGCCTTCGGTCCCGCCTGCCTTGTCGCTCAGCCGCGTGATCAGCCCGTCGTCGACGACGAGTTCGTCGTGGGCCTGCGAGCCCGGGCGTCTCGTCGTCTCGAAGCCGTCGCCGACCTCGACGCCCTTGATCGCCTGGATGCTCATGACGGCAGCCGCAAGGCGCGAATCGAGCCGGCGGTCCCAGTGGGCGTAGCTGCCGAGACCCGGCGGGACGCCGTAGGCCAGCACCTCGACGACGCCGCCGAGGGTGTCGCCCTCGTCGTGGGCGCGATCGATGCGGGCGACCATGGCGGCCGACGTCTCGGGGTCGAAGCAGCGCAGCAGATCGGCGTCGAGCGCCTCGACGTCGTCGGGCGCCGGCAGCGGCGAGCCTTCGGGGACGCGGATCGTCTCGATGGCGAGCGTGTGGGCGACGAGCCGGATGCCGAGCTCGCCGAGGAACGCACGCGCGACCGCACCCAGGGCCACCCGGGCGGCGGTCTCGCGGGCGCTTGCGCGCTCGAGCACGTTGCGCGCCTCGTCGAAGCCGTACTTCTGCATGCCGACGAGGTCGGCGTGTCCGGGCCGGGGCCGGGTCAGCGGGGCGCCGCGTCCCTTCGGAAGGCTCTCGGCATCCACCGGCTCGGGGCTCATCACATCGACCCAGCGCGGCCACTCGGTGTTGCCGATTCGCAGCGCCACGGGGCTGCCCATGGTCAGGCCGAACCTGATGCCGCCCGAGATCGAGAGCTCGTCCTCCTCGAACTTCATGCGCGCCCCGCGCCCGTAGCCGAGCTTGCGGCGCTGCATGTCCGCCTGGATCTGGGCGGGCGAGATCGGGACTCCGGCGGGCAGACCCTCGAGGATCGCGACGAGCTCGGGCCCGTGCGACTCCCCCGCGGTCAACCAGCGCAGCATGGTTCCATCCTGGCAGCGGAGCGGGCGATCAGAGCGGCCGACGGCGGACCGCATGGCGGCGACGACCTCGCCCTCGCGCGGCAGGTCACCGTCCTCGTCTCCCGTCACGAAGATGCGCACCTGCGCGATCGCCTGGTGGAGCAGCATCTCCATGCCACTCACCACCGTGCCGCCCACGCTGGTCCAGCTTTCCGCCAAGGCGCTCGGCCACGGATCGTAAGCGACGTCGAGCAGTACTGCACCGGAGCGGATCGCCTCGGGGTACGGCACGTCGATCGGCGTCCCGCCCGGGAGGGTGGAGACGACCGCGCTCGGGATGATCATCGACCGATCCATCGACGCCGATCGATCGGATCGTCAGATCAAGCCCCACGGCTTGAGCCACGGGAAGCAAGGCCTGCGCCTTGTCAAGGGTGCGCGCCGAAACCAGTGCCCGCGTGGCGCCCAGTTGCGCGGCTGCGGCAAGCACCGAGGCAGCGGTCGCGCCCGCCCCCAGGATCTGGACGTCGTCGAGGGAGGTGACCCCGGCATCCGCGAACGCTCCGACGATCCCGGCCACATCGGTGTTGAACCCCCAGGAGACCTCACCGTCGAACAGGACGGTGTTCGCCGCCCCCACCGCATCGACCAGGGCGGTGCGCTCGTCGAGCAGGGGCAGGACCTCGCGCTTGAGCGGCATGGTGAGCGACAGCCCTCGCCAGGATTCGTCCAGGCCATCGAGGAACGCCGCGAGACCGCCGTCCGCGACCTCGATCGCGGAGTAGTCCCAGTCGAGCCCGAGCGCCGCGTACGCGGCGGAATGCAGCGCCGGGGACTTCGAGTGCCCGATCGGGGAACCGAGCACGGCGAGCCGTGCCGGCGCCGCCGCGTCGGTCACGCGCAGTACGACGCGTTCTCAGCGCTCGCGTTGCACCACGCGTACAGCTGCTCGGCAGCAGCCGAGTGGTCGTCCGCGTTGGTGGTGAACACCGTCTCGCCGGTCTTGAGGTTCACCGTCACGAAGAACAGCCAGTCGCCGTCGGCCGGGTTGATCGCCGCGTCGAGCGCGTCCTGGCCGGGCAGCCCGATCGGACCGATCGGCAGGCCGTCGTTGGCGTAGGTGTTCCACTTGTTGCTGGCGTCCTGACGCTCGGCGTTGGTCGTCCAGACGGTGTGATAGTTGCCTGTTCCATACGCGACGGTCGCGTCGGACTCGAGGCGGATGCCCTGGTCGATGCGGTTCTGGAACACGCGGGCGATCTTGTACATGTCCTCGACGTTCGGGCCCGACTCGCGCTGGATGATCGACGCGATCGTGAGCACCCGGAACCGGTCCTCGGGCGCGACTCCCAGTCCGTCGAGCCGGAGGTACATCTCGTCGACGAGGCGCTGGATGGCGTCGTGCGCTGTGGTACCCGGGTCGAACTGGTAGGTCGCGGGGAACAGGTAGCCCTCGATGCTCGGCGCCTTGGCCGGCACGCCGTAGTCGACGAATTTCGCCGCCTCGGCCTGAAGCTCCTCGACGGTCAGACCGGTGGCGGAGGCGATCAGCTCGTACGCCGCCGGTGCCGTCGTCCCCTCGGGGATCGTGACCGAGTTCAGGATCTTGTTGGCCGGGTCCTGGAGTGCCTTGATCGCCGCCTCCGCGCTCATCTTCTCCTGGAGGCGGTAATTGCCGGGCTGGAAGCTGATCTCGGGATTCGCGAGCAGGTAGTTGTACACGGCGTCGAAGGTCATGGTGACCTTGGCCGCCTCGAGGGTCTGGGCGACGTCTCCCCCGATGTCGCCGGACTGGATGACCACGATTGCCTCGACTCCGTTGCCGGACCCCGTGTAGTCGTTCGGGAGCTCCCAGCCGAGGACCTCGCGGATCTTGTCCTCGTAGTTCGTCCAGGCGTAGACGCCGCCGACGGCGATGAGGCCGAAGACCGTCGTGACGGCGACGAGCCAGCCGATCCAGCGGTTGCTGCGCTTGCCATCGCCGCTGCCCGAGCCGCGACCACGTCGGCCCCCGGCGCCGTTGCCGCTCTCGCGCAACTCGCGGCGGGATGTCGGAACGAGACCCTGCCCCTGCACCGGCCCGGCCGGACGCTGGATCGGCACCGCGGCCGTGGCCTCGGCCGCAGCGACAGCGAACGGGTCCGACAGCCGCGCCGTGGGGAACTGGGAAGACACCGGTTCCACCGACACCTGCTGGAGCGGTGCGGGGCGGGGCGACTCGACACCGTTTGGACGGAAGATGTCGTCCCAGTTCGTCTCTTCAGGCAAGGCTCACATGGCTTTCGTTACAGGTCGATCAGAGTGCCGGGCGGCTGAGCCGCCATGCGCTCGGAGTCGAGAGCGTTCTGCAGGATGATAACAGCGGCAACCTGATCGATCACGGGACGCGAGCCCTTAGCGCGTCGTCCGGCGTCGTGCAACGCGCGCTGCGCTGACACCGTGCTCAGGCGCTCATCCACCAGACGCACCGGCACGCCGGCCAACTCGGCCAGGGTCCGGGCGAACTCGCGGGCGTCGGTCGTCGACGCCGTGTCCGCGCCGCTCAGCGACAGCGGCAGGCCGACCACGACCTCGAGCGGCTCGAGCTCTGCGATGAGGACCTGCAGCGACGGGAGGGTGTGGCTGTCTCGCTTCAGGGTCTCGATGGGCGTCGCCAGCAGACCGTCGCGGTCGCTCCGCGCCACACCCACTCTGGCGCGGCCGACGTCCACGCCGATCCGGGTGCCGGAACGCACCTCAGCCCTTCAGCGCGGCGCGGATCCCGTCGAGGGCCGCGCCGATGGCGGACACCTCGCTGCCGCCACCCTGCGCCATGTCGTCCTTGCCGCCGCCGCCGCCGCCGAGGATCGCGGCCGCATGCTTCGCGAATACCCCGGCCTTCGCCCCGTGCTCACGCGCCGCGGGCGTCGTCGCCACGATGACCGACGGCTTGCCGCCGACCCGTGCCGCAAGTGCGACGACAGCGACCTCGGACCCGAGGCGTTCACGCACGGACGCCACGAGCGACCGCAGCTCGTCCGATGTGCCGAGCTCCCCGACATCCTCGATCACGGTGAGGTAGTCCCCGTCGCGCACGGCTGAGTCGGCCAGTGCGGGAACCCGCCCCGACAGCTTGCTCGCCTCGAACGCGGCGATCTTCTTCTCCGCCGCCTTGAGTTCGGCCACCAGTCCCGCGATGCGCTCCGGAAGCTGCTCGCGGGGGGTCTTCAGGGTCGAAGTCAGCTGCGAGACGATCGTGCGCTCCGCTGCCAGGTCGCGGAAGGCATCCAGGCCGACAAGCGCCTCGACGCGGCGGTTGGTCGACCCGACGGACGACTCGCTGACCAGGTTCACGAGGCCGACCTCGGCCGACGTGCGCACATGGATGCCGGCGCACAGCTCGCGCGACCACGGACCGCCGATGTCGACCATCCGCACGGTGTCCCCGTACTTCTCGCCGAAGAGCGCCATCGCGCCCGCCTTCTTCGCCTCGGCGATCGGGAGGATGCGGGTCGTCACCTCGAGGTTGTCGCGGACCGCGTTGTTGGCGACCTCCTCGACCTCGCTGCGCGTCTCAGGAGACAGCGCCTGATTCCACGAGAAGTCGAGACGCATGTAGCCGGCCTTGTTGAACGACCCGCTCTGGTGCGCCTCGGGCCCGAGCGTCTGACGCAGGGCAGCGTGGATGAGATGGGTGGCCGAGTGCGCCTGCGCGGCCGCGTGGCGGTAGACAGGGTCCACGACGCTCGTCGCGGCATCCCCGACGCCCACTTCGCCGGAGCGCACCTGCACGGTGTGGCTGATGAGCCCCTTGACCGGACGTTGGACGTCGAGCACCTCGAGGTCGAAGCCGGTGCCGACGATCGAGCCCTGGTCGGCGGCCTGGCCGCCGGACTCGGCGTAGAGCGAGGACTCGCGGAGGATGACCTCGGCGATGTCCCCGGCGGACGCCTTCTGCGCGGGCTGACCGTCGACCAGGATGCCGAGCACGTGCGTCTCGGTATCGAGATAGTCGTACCCGGTGAAGACCGTCTCGCCCTGGCCGCGCAGCTCGGAGTACACCGAGAGGTCGGCCAGCGCACCCTTCTTCGCCTTGGCATCGGCCTTCGCGCGCGTGCGCTGCTCGGCCATGAGGGTGTCGAATGCATCGCGGTCGACGGTGAGTCCGGCCTCCTCGGCGATCTCGAGGGTGAGGTCGATCGGGAAGCCGAAGGTGTCGTGCAGCAGGAACGTGGTGTCGCCCGGCAGCGTCTTCCCGCCGGCCTTCTTGGTCTTCTCGACCGCGGTGTCGAGGATCGTCGTGCCGCTCGCGAGGGTGCCGATGAAGGCCTCCTCCTCGCCGAGGGCGAGGCGCGACGTGCGCTCCCAGTTCTCCTCGACATCCGGATACGCATCGCGCATCGCGAGCCGTGACGCCTCGAACAGCTCGGCGAAGCTGGTCGAGTCGACGCCGAGGAGGCGCATGGCGCGGATCACGCGGCGCAGCAGGCGACGCAGGATGTAGCCGCGCCCCTCGTTGCCGGGCGTGACCCCGTCGGTCATGAGCATGAGCCCCGAGCGCACGTGGTCCGCGATCACGCGCATACGCACGTCGTCGTCGTGGTCCTTGCCGTATTCGCGACGGGAGAGGGCCGAGGCGACGTCGAGCACCGGCCGGACCTGGTCGATCTCGTACATGTTGTCGACGCCCTGCTTGAGGAAAGCGACGCGCTCCATGCCCATGCCGGTGTCGATGTTCTTCTTCGGCAGCTCGCTGACGATCGTGAACTCGGTCTTGCTCTTCACGTCGGCCAGCAGATACTGCATGAAGACGAGGTTCCAGATCTCGATGTACCGGGTGTCGTCGACCGCCGGCCCGCCATCGGGGCCGAACTCGGGCCCGCGATCGAAATAGATCTCCGAACAGGGTCCGCCCGGCCCGGGTTGCCCCGTATGCCAGTAGTTGTCGGCACGACCGAGGCGCTGGATGCGGGACTCCGGCACGCCGGCGACCTTCTGCCACAGCAGAGCGGCCTCGTCGTCGTCGTCGTACACGGTCACCCAGAGGTCCTTGGGCTTGAAACCGAATCCGCCGTCTTTCTCCCCGCTCGTCAGCAGCTCCCAGGCATAGGCGATCGCCTGCTCCTTGAAGTAGTCGCCGAACGAGAAGTTGCCGTTCATCTGGAAGAACGTGCCGTGCCGGGTGGTCTTGCCCACCTCTTCGATATCGAGGGTGCGGATGCACTTCTGCACGCTGGTGGCACGGGGCCAGGGCGCCGGAACGACCCCGGTGAAGTACGGGATGAACGGCACCATGCCGGCGACCGTGAACAGCAGCGCGGGGTCGTCGCTCACCAGGGATGCCGAGGGCACGACGGTGTGCCCGCGCTCCCCGAAGAAGGTGAGCCAGCGGCGTTGGATCTCGGCGGTCTGCACGGCGGTCGTTCCTGGTCGCTAGATGGATGGGTGGTTCGGCGGCCGCCGGAACCTCCCGCTACTTGAGGAAGTCGCCCGCGGCGTTGCGCAGTTCTGCCTCGCGGGCCTTGTAGCCGTCGACCACTGCCCCGCCGAAGTCCTTGGCCTTGGCATCGACATCCGCGAAGAACTTGGCGCCTTCGGGGGTCTTGGCGATCTGGTGCGCCGCGACGAAGCCGGCGGCGACGCCGACGGCCAGAAGAAGGATGCCCTTCATGATGTGCTCCTCAACTCGGATCGAACCGTCCCAGCTTACGCGAACGGCCCCGGCGGAAACCGGGGCCGTTCGTACGTTCTCAGCCGTCCGCCTAGCGGGCGGCGTAGTACTCGACGACCAGCTGGACCTCGGCCGTGATCGGCACCTCGGCGCGCTTCGGGCGGCGAATGAGCCGCGCGTGCAGCTTGTCGAGCTCGACCTCGAGGTATGGCGGGAGCTTGGGGAGCACGTCGACGTGACCGCCGGCAGCCGCGACCTGGAACGGCTCCATGCCCTCGGAGCGCTCCTTCACGTGCACGAGCTGACCCGGCTTGACCCGGAACGACGGGCGGTCGACGATCTTGCCGTCGACGAGGATGTGGCGGTGCACGACCATCTGGCGTGCCTGCGCCGTGGTGCGGGCGATCGCCGAGCGCACGATGATCGCGTCGAGACGCATCTCGAGCAACTCGACCAGGTTCTCACCGGTCAGGCCCTGCGCGCGGCGGGCCTCGTTGAAGACGATGCGCAGCTGGGCCTCGCGGATGCCGTACTGGGCGCGCAGGCGCTGCTTCTCGCGAAGGCGGACAGCGTAGTCGCTGTCGGCCTTGCGCTTGGTGCGGCCGTGCTCTCCCGGAGGATACGGGCGCTTCTCGAGGTACTTGGCGGCCTTCGGAGTGAGCGGGATGCCCAGAGCTCGCGACAGGCGGGTCTTGCTACGGCTACGTGACGTGGTCGACACGGATTTCCTTCCGGTGACGTGGCGGCGGCTATCGCTGCTCACGGACGTACATCTCGGCTCCCCCGATTCCCGACGCACGTCGAAGCGCCTGGCAGGTTGTGGAGTGGGATGTGTCCGACATCGAGTCGAACCGGATCACTTTACCAGAAGGAACGTCTGGTCCCTCCGCGGTCAGTCGCCGCGCAGGATCGCGCGGATCTTCTCGAGGCGCGCTGCCACATCCCGTTCGTTGCCGTTGGCGGTGGGCGTGTAGTACTCGGTGCCGACGAGCCCGTCCGGCAGGTACTGCTGTGCCGCGACGCCGAAATCGCTGTCATGGCTGTAGACGTAGCCCTTCCCGTGCCCGAGACGCTGCGCGCCGGGGTAGTGCGCATCGCGCAACGGCGCCGGGATGCGGCCGATCTTGCCGGCCCGCACGTCGGCGATCGCCGCATCCAGTGCCTTGTACGCCGCATTCGATTTGGGTGCGGTGGCGAGATACACGACCGCCTCGGCGAGCAGGATGCGGCCCTCCGGCATGCCGATGAGCGCGACGCCCTCGGCGGCGGCGACCGCGATCGGCAGCGCCTGCGGATCGGCCATGCCGATGTCTTCCGCGGCAGAGATCATGACCCGGCGCGCGATGAATCGCGGATCCTCTCCCGCCTCGATCATGCGGGCGAGGTAGTGCAGGGACGCGTCGACATCCGAGCCGCGGATCGATTTGATGAAGGCGCTGATCACGTCGTAGTGCTCGTCGCCCTGCCGGTCGTAGCGCAGCAGCGCCCGGTCGACCGCGGCGGCGACGATGTCGGCCGTGACGACGGGCTTCTCGCCCTCTGCGGTGCTCGGCGGCCGCCGAGTTGGCGGCGGCCTCCAGCGCCGTGAGGGCACGGCGGGCATCCCCGGATGCCATGCGCACCATCGCAGCGCGGGCGTCGGCCTCGACGGTCACGGCATCGTTCAGCCCGCGCGGATCCGCGACGGCGCGGTCGACGAGCATTCCGAGGTCGTCGTCGCTCAGGGGTTCCAGCGTGAGCAGCAGCGATCGCGAGAGCAGCGGCGCGACGACGGAGAACGACGGGTTCTCGGTCGTCGCAGCGACCAGGATGATCCAGCCGTTCTCGACGCCGGGGAGCAGCGCGTCCTGCTGCGCCTTGTTGAAGCGGTGGATCTCGTCGAGGAACAGGACGGTCGAGAGGCCGTACAGGTCGCGGTCGGCGTGCGCCTTCTCCATGACATCCCGGACGTCTTTCACACCCGCCGTGACGGCCGAGAGCTCGACGAACCGCCGGCCGGAGCTGTGCGCGATGGCCTGCGCGAGGGTCGTCTTGCCGGTCCCGGGCGGTCCCCAGAGGATGACGGAGACCGAGCCCGTCTCGCCGCTGGAGTCGTTGGCCAGGTTGACCAGCGGCGAACCGGGCTTCAGCAGGTGCTGCTGGCCGGCGACCTCGTCGAGCGAGGTGGGACGCATCCGCACGGCAAGGGGCGTCGAGCCCGTGCGGAGGCCCTGCTGCCCGGTCATGCTGTCCACAGTAGCCGCGAGCGACCGACTGGTTTTGGCGGGCCCTGAGCGCTCCCGTAGTGTGCTCTCGTGGCATCTGGCAAGCAACAGCGCGACCAGCGCGAGGCACGCGACCGACTTCAGCGGTATCAGGCACGCCAGGAGGTCCACGCTCACCAGACCAAGCGGCGCCTGCGCGACAACATCTTCGCCATCGCGGGCGTGCTCGTCGTGGCCGGGCTGGCCGCTGCCACCCAGATCTTCTACTTCTCCGCGGGACCTGGCGCACCGACGCCCGAGCCGTCGGCCTCGGCCTCGGTCCCGGCCGGCACGAACGTCGGGGCTCCGGACGCGGCGCTCGCCGAGTCGCGCGTCTGGACCGGCGAGCTCACGATCAACGACATCGACCTCGGCATCGAGCTGGATGGCGTCAACGCTCCGCAGGCGACCGCAGGCTGGGTGCAGGCGGCCGCGACCGCCTACTACCCGGGCAAGACCTGCCACCGCCTCGCCACGTCGGATGGCTTCGCGTTTCTTCAGTGCGGCTCGCTCGACGGCACCGGCGCGAGCGACCCGAGCTTCTCCTACGGACCGATCGAGAACGCACCGGCCGACGGCATCTATCCGGCGGGGACGATCGCGATGGCACGCAGCGGCGGCGACGCCTACAGCAACGGCCACCAGTTCTTCATCGTGACCGACTCGACCACTCTCGGCACCGATGCCGCCGGCGGGTACACGGTCGTCGGCAAGGTCACCAGCGGCCTCGAGAACCTGATCGACCAGATCACCAGCAAGGGCATCGACCCCGAGCAGATCGGTGCCGACGGGCAGTCCGGCGCGCCGCTCGTCCCGGCGAGCATCACCGCTCTCACGCTCCGCTAACCGGTGCTCGGCCGCTGGAACGGGTGCAATAGGCTGGGGCGGTCCGGCGAGAGGCAGCCGGAATCGATGGCAAGGTGAGTAATTCGGTGGCGACCAACGAAGAGGCACCATGGGGCCGCGTCGGCGACGACGGGACCGTATACGTGCGCGAGGCGGACGGCGAACGTGCCGTCGGCCAGTATCCGGACGCCACGCCGGAAGAGGCGCTCGCCTACTACGAGCGCAAGTTCACCGAGCTCGCCGGCCAGGTCGGACTCCTCGAGCAGCGCGTCCGCGGTGGTGCTCCGGCGCAGGACGTCGCCAAGGCCATCACGCACCTCGCCGAGACGGTCTCGACGGCCAATGCCGTCGGAGACCTCGCCGGCCTGAGCGAGCGCCTCGAGAAGCTCAGCGGCAGCGTCGGAGAGCTCACCGAGAAGCAGCAGGCGGAGGCGAAGGCCGCTGCCGCGGAAGCACTCGTTCAGCGTGAGGCCCTGGTCGCCGAAGCCGAGACCCTCGCCGCCCAGGATCCCGCGAAGGCGCAGTGGAAGCAGGTCACCGCCCAGCTGGATGCACTGTTCGCACGCTGGCAGGCCGAGCAGAAGGACGGCCCCCGCCTCCCGAAGGCCGAGAGCAACGAGCTCTGGAAGCGGTTCCGCACGGCACGCACGACCATCGAGGGACACCGCAAGGCGTTCTTCGCCGAACTGGACGGCGTGCACAAAGAGGCGCGCAATCGCAAGCAGGAACTGGTGGAGCGGGCCGAGGCCCTCGCCGACAAGGGCACGGCCGGCATCCCGGACTACCGCCGCCTGCTCGACGAGTGGAAGCTGGCCGGTCGGGCGGGGAAGCGCGCCGACGACGCGCTCTGGGAGCGCTTCAAGGCCGCGGGCGACATCCTGTACGCCGCGAAGGCCGAGATCGACGCCAAGGAGAACGAGGAGTTCGCCGGCAACCTCACCGAGAAGCTCGCGATCCTCGAGGAGGCCGAGAAGCTGCTGACCGAGACGGATCGCGAGAAGGCGAAGTCGACCCTGCTCGGCATCCAGCGCAAGTGGGATGCGATCGGCAAGGTCCCCCGCGATTCGATCCGGACCGTCGAGGACCGGCTTCGCAAGGTCGAGACCCACGTGCGCAAGCTCGACGAGGACCACTGGAACAAGAGCGATCCGGAGAAGGTGGCCCGTTCCGAGGGACTCGCCTCGCAGCTCACCGAGCGCCATCGAGAAGCTCGAGAAGGAGCTCGCCGAGGCGAAGGCCAAGGGCGATGCCCGCAAGATCAAGGACGCCGAAGAGGCACTCGCCGCCCGCCGCGTCTGGCTGGATGCGCTCGGCTCCTAGTTCTACAAGAACTCTTGCACAATGTTTCTTGTGCAACTAGCGTCGGAGCATGGCCGATCCCACCACCCCCGATCGCTCGCAGATCGACGTCCGCGATCCGAAGGCGATGCGTGCCCTGGCGAACCCGCTGCGACTCAGCATTCTGGGCCTGCTCCGCCGGAGCGGACCGCACTCGGTCGGCGAACTGAGCGAACTCGCGGATGCCGCACCCGGCTCGGTGAGCTACCACCTGACGACGCTCGAGAGGTTCGGCTTCGTCGAGGAGGCCCCGGAATTCGCTCGCGACGGCCGGGAGCGGTGGTGGCGAGCCGCGCACGCCATGACGCACTACGAGCCGAGCGAGATGCTGGCCGACCCCGAGAGCGCCGCCGCCGGACGGGTCATGCGCCAGACGTTCCTCCAGGGACACCTCACCGAGCAGCTCGCCTACCTCGAGAGCGAGGCGGCGCTGCCGATGGAGTGGGTGAAGGCGGCCACCGCAGGTGACACGCTCGGGTACCTCACGGCCGAAGAGCTCCGGCGGTTCAGTGACGAGGTGAACGCGCTCGCAGAGAAGTGGAACGTGTTCCGCGACTCCGACCGTCCGGACGTCGCGCCCGTGCGGTTCATCTACGCGTCGTTCCGTCAGCCGTGACCGTCGACGCCTCCCCCACTGTCACCCGGCGGCGAGCACCCCTCATCGGGCTGCTCGCGGCAGACGGCATCTCGCGCGCCGGCAATGCGATCACGACCATCGCCGTGCCCCTCTACGTGCTCTCTCTGACCGGATCGCCGCTCGCTACCGGCTTCGCCGGCGTGTTCGCGACCGTGCCGATCATCATCGGCGGCGCCCTCGGCGGCGTGCTGGTCGACCGCTTCGGCTGGCGACGCTCGAGCGTCGTCGCCGACGCGGCGAGCGGGCTGACGGTTCTCGCCATCCCCGTGCTCGCCGGACTGGGGATGCTGCCTTTCCCGCTGCTTGCTCGCCCTGGTCTTCCTCAGCAACCTGCTCGACACCCCCGGATCCACGGCGCGCGTCGCGCAGCTGCCGGATGTCATCGAACTCGCGCAGACGCCCATGACGCGGGCAACCGGCGCACACGCCACCGTGCAGCGCACCGCGTCGATGCTCGGTGCGGGCATTGCCGGCACCCTCGTCGCCTTGTCCGGTCCCGTCAACGCGCTGTACGCGAACGCGGCCTGCTTCGCGATCGCCATCGCGCTGACGCTGCTGCTCGTGCCGCGCGACACCCCGCGGACGACCTCGGCCGCCGAGGGCGAACTCGCACCGGGTCGCGGGTACTTCGCGCAACTCGCCGAGGGACTGCGGTTCGTGTTCCGAACGCCGCTCGTCCGAGCCGTTGTGATCCTGGTCGTGATCACGAACACGGTCGACTCGGCGGGTCTCACCGTGCTGAAACCGGTCTACGCCGCCGGTCTGGGTGACGACGGGGCGGTGCTGGGCGCCATGCTGGCCTGCTTCGCGGGCGGGGCACTCAGCGGTGCCGCCCTCTTCAGCGCGATCGGCCACCGCATCCCCCGTCGTCCTCTCTTCATCGTGGCGTTCGTCCTCGCGGGCGTCCCGCCGTACCTGACCCTCGCCCTCGGGGCTCCGCTGCCGGTCGTGTTCGTCGTGCTCGTCCTGTCCGGCGTCGCGGCCGGGCCCCTCAATCCGCTGATCGACACTGCGTTGTTCGGCCTCATCCCGAGCACAATGCGAGCCCGGGTCTTCGGCGCGATCTCGACCGGGGTCGCCGCCGGCATGCCGCTCGGCAGCCTGCTCGCCGGGGTCGGCGTCGAAGGGCTCGGGCTCACCGTGACGCTGTTCCTCGCCGCCGGGATCTACGCGGCCGCGATCCTCGGCACCTCGTTCGGTCGGCGCTGGAAGGGCTTCTGACCCGCGCGTCGTTCTCCACAGCGGGAGTTGCCCACCGATGACGGCAGACGGCATCCCGCGGGACCGGCACGCGGCACGATCGACGCGTGACGATCGTGCCGCCCGTGCTCCACGAGGCCGAGCTGCCCCTGGCTGAGCGAATGGCGGCTCGGCTCGATGGGGAGCTCTTCGCCTTCGGCGACGGTCATTGCGCGATCGACGAGGTCGAGAGTCCCGCCCTGCGCCTGCACGCGGTCGTCGGCGCGCGACCGCCGCGCCTCATCGCCGAGCTCGCCACGGCCGCCTGGGTGTGGGGAGCTCGTGAGTCCATCCCAGCGCGACTGGAGTTCTGCGTCGACCTGCGGGCACGCGCCCGGCCCGCGGCGTCACCATCGACCAGCGTTCGCGAGGTCGTGCTCTCACCGGAAGACGTGGTGACGCTCAGGAGCTTCCGGGTCACCACGCCCCTGCGTACCGCGGTCGATCTCGCGCGGGTGCGCGAAGAGTTCGAGGTGGCGGATGCCGCACGCGGTACGCCGTCTGGCCCGACCTCGGGCGGTTCGGCCTCGGACGACTGCCGGGCTTACATGGACCGAGGGCGCAACCTTCCCGCCAAGCGGCGGGCGCTGCAACGGCTGGGCGAATGCCTCCGCTAGCCGGCGCTGACCCGGTAGACGTCGTAGACGGCTTCGATGCGCCGGACCGCATTCAGCAGCCGGTCGAGGTGCACGGTGTCGCCCATCTCGAAGACGAAGCGGCTGAGAGCGAGGCGATCGCTCGAGGTCGAGACGCTCGCCGAGATGATGTTGACGTGGTTCTCGGAGAGCACCCGCGTGACGTCCGACAGGAGCCCGGAGCGGTCGAGCGCCTCCACCTGGATCTGCACGAGGAAGACACTGGACGACGTCGGCGCCCACTCCACGTCGATCATGCGGTCCGGTTCGGTGAGCAGCTCCTTCACGTTGACGCAGTCGGCCTGGTGCACCGAGACGCCCGTCCCGCGCGTGACGAATCCGACGATCGGGTCGCCCGGCACGGGTGTGCAGCACTTCGCGAGCTTGACCAGGATGTCGGGGGCACCGCGCACGAGCACGCCGGTGTCGCTGGAGCGCAGCTGACGAGCGCGACCCTTCGGGACGAACGGGACCTCCGCCTCGTCGGCCTCGGCCTCCCCCTGCATCGAGGCGACGACCTTCTCGAGCACGGATTGCGTCGAGATGTGGCCCTCCCCGACCGCCGCATAGAGCGCCTCAACGCCGTCGTAGCGCATCGCGGCGGCGACCTCGGCGAGCACATCCTGGCTCATCAGCTTCTGAAGCGGAAGGTTCTGCTTGCGCATCGCTCGGGCGATGGCATCCTTGCCCTGCTCGACGGCCTCCTCGCGGCGCTCCTTCGTGAACCACCCGCGGATCTTCGCGCGGGCTCGCTGGCTCTTGACGAAGTTCAGCCAGTCCTGGCTGGGTCCGGCATCCGGATTCTTGGAGGTGAAGACCTCCACCGAGTCGCCGGAGTTGAGCACGCTCTCGAGCGGCACCAGGCGGCCGTTCACCTTCGCACCCATCGTGCGGTGGCCGATCTCGGTGTGCACGGCATAGGCGAAGTCCACGGGCGTCGCGCCGGACGGGAGGCCGATGACCTTGCCCTGGGGTGTGAAGACGTAGACCTCCTTCGCGCCGATCTCGAAGCGCAGGTTGTCGAGGAACTCGCCCGGGTCCGCCGTCTCGGACTGCCAGTCGCTGATGTGCGCGAGCCAGGCCATCTCGGTGTCGGTCGATCCGGCCTTGTCGTCGCCCTTGCCGTTGTTGACGCGCTCCTTGTACTTCCAGTGCGCTGCGACGCCGAACTCGGCCCGGTTGTGCATGTCGTGGGTGCGGATCTGGATCTCGATCGCACGGCCCTGCGGGCCGATCACCGTGGTGTGAAGCGACTGGTAGAGGTTGAACTTCGGGGTCGCGATGTAGTCCTTGAACCGGCCGGGGATCGGGTTCCAGCGCGCGTGGATCGCTCCGAGCACCGCATAGCAGTCGCGGATGTTGTTCACGAGCACCCGGATGCCCACCAGATCGTAGATCTCGGTGAACTCGCGTCCTCGGGCGACCATCTTCTGGTAGATCGAGTAGTACTGCTTGGGCCGCCCGACGACCTGGCCCTTGATCTTGCCCGACTTCAGGTCCTCGTTGACCGCGTCGATGACCTGCTGCACGAACTCCTCACGCTGCGGGGTGCGGTTCTTGACCAGGCTCTCGATCTCGACGTAGAGCTTCGGGTAGAGCACGGCGAACGACAGGTCCTCCAGCTCCCACTTGATGGCCTGGATGCCGAGGCGGTGTGCCAGCGGAGCATAGATCTCCAGGGTCTCCTGGGCCTTGCGCTGAGCGGACTCGGGCTCGACGAAGCCCCAGGTGCGGGCGTTGTGCAGCCGGTCGGCGAGCTTGATCACGAGCACGCGGATGTCCTTCGACATCGCGACGACCATCTTGCGCACGGTCTCGGCCTGCGCGCTGTCGCCGTACTTCAGCTTGTCGAGCTTGGTCACGCCGTCGACGAGCATCGCCACCTCGTCGCCGAAGTCCTCGCGCACCATGTCGAGGGTGTAGTCGGTGTCTTCGACGGTGTCGTGCAGCATCGCCGCGGCCAGGGTCTTCGGGCCGATCCCGAGGTCTGCCAGGATCTGCGCGACCGCAACCGGGTGGGTGATGTAGGGCTCGCCGCTCTTGCGGATCTGGCCGGAGTGCGCCTTCTCGGCCGCCGCGTAGGCGCGCTCGATGAGCGCGATGTCGCCCTTCGGGTGGTGCTGCCGCACCGTCTTCAGCAGCCGGTCCATCCCGCCGGTCGGCTGGGCACGGGAGAACAGGCGCGGCAGGAGGGTGCGCAGAGTGGCGGTGTTGGGCGCCTGTGGCTCCGTCACCTGCGCTCCGCTGCGCTCCGCTGGTGTCACCACATCACCTCCCGCTCTCGTTGCAGCAGTCTACGAGGGGGATTCCGGTGCCGCCGGGAGGTTCGCTCTGGGCGGCCAAGCTCGATCTAGGCGTTGACCGAGGCGCTGGAGACGCTCTTCGCGCGCAGGGCGAGCGTGCGCTTGTCGCGCGCGGCGATGGTCTCCTCGCGCTCCCGGAAGATCGTGTAGAGCGGCGCGGCCACGAAGGGCGTCGAATACGTGCCGATCAGGATTCCCACCAGGAGCGCCAGCGAGATGTCGCGCAGGGTGTCGGCTCCGAGCACGAACGCACCGATGAACAGGATCGCGGCGACCGGGAGGGCGGCGACGACTCCCGTGTTGATGGAGCGCACCAGCGTCTGGTTGACGGCGAGGTTCACCGTCTCGCCGAACGTGCGGGTCGCATCGTCGCCGAGTTCCGACGTGTTCTCGCGGATCTTGTCGAACACCACGACGGTGTCGTAGAGCGAGAACCCGAGGATCGTCAGGAAGCCGATCATCGCTGCCGGGGTGATCTCGAAGCCCACCGCCGCATACACGCCGACCGTGATCACGAGGTCATGGAGCAATGCGAGCATCGCTGCGGCGGACATCTTCCAGGTGCGGAAGTAGAGGGCCATCAGCAATGCCGCGAGCAGCAGGAAGGCGCCGAGGCCGACCAGGGCCTGCCGGGTGATGTCGGCACCCCAGGTCGCGCCGATGAACGAATCGTCGACGGTCTCCGTGTCGTAGGCGGATCGCAGGGCGTCCGCGACATCCTGGGTCTGGGGATCGGTCAGCTGATCGGTCTGCACGCGCAGGCCGTCGTCACCGACGGTCGTGACACGCACCTCGGCCTCGGGAACCACTGAGTGCACAGCCCCCTCGGCCGGCTCGGTCTCGATCGATGAGGCGTCGGAGACCTGGAACTGCGATCCTCCGCGGAACTCGATACCGAAGTTGAAGCCGGCGCCGAAGTCGCCTCCGCCGCGGATGAACGGCACGGCGATCGCGGCGAGCATCAGGATCGCTGCGATCGTCAGCCAGACTCGACGCAGGCGGATGAATGGGACGCTTCGCTCGCCCGTGTAGAGATCGTTGCCGAACTTGGTGATACCGCTCGCCATCAGCGCTTCCCCTTCTTCGACTTCTTTTTCGATCCGCCGGAGGAGCCGCCGGTCTTGGCCACCCTGTCGGCCTTGGCGGCAGCCTTCATCGCCGCGGCATCCGCTGCAGCGGCCTCAGCGGCCTTGCGCTCGGCGATGGTCTGGCGGCGCCCGGCCTCACGGTTGGCGCCGCTGCGACGTGCCTCCGTCGAGGTGCGGAACTCCGCTCGTCCGCGGTAGACCGCGCCGAGCGCGTTCGGGTCGAGCCCGCTCAGCGGATGTCCGCTCGAGAAGAATCGCGTGGTGGCGATCAGCTGCATCATCGGGTGCGTGAAGAGCACCACGATGAGGACGTCGATCACCACGGTGATGCCGAGGGTAAGGGCGAAGCCGCGCACGCTTCCGACCGCCAGCACGGCCAGAACGACGGCGGAGAGCAGGTTGACGGCCTTTGCGGCGTAGATCGTGCGAAGGGCGCGTTTCCAGCCCGCCTCAACGGCGCCGACGAGGCCTCGGCCGTCGCGCAACTCGTCACGTATTCGCTCGAAGTACACGATGAACGAGTCGACGGTGAAACCGATGGCCACGATGAGGCCGGCGACACCGGCGAGTGAGAGCCGATAGCCCTCACGCCAGCTCAGGATGGAGATCACGAGATACGTGATGACCGCAGCGACGACGATCGAGGCGATGGTCACCGAGGCGAGAGCCCGGTACTGGAAGAACGAGTAGCCGACGACCAGGATGAGGCCGATGAGTCCCGCGAGCAGGCCGCTGACCAGCTGGCTGCTTCCGAGCGTCGGGGAGATCGAGTCGCGGCTCTGCACGATGAAGCTGACCGGAAGGGCACCGAACTTCAGTTGGCTCGCCAGCGCCGTCGCCGTCTCCTGCGTGAAGCTTCCGGTGATCGACGGCTGGTCGGACGGCGCCTGCACGTAAGGGGCCGTGATGACACGGCCATCGAGCACGGCGCCGAACTGGTTGCGCGGCTCAGGCAGGGGCAGCAGCCGAGTCGTCAAGTCCTTGATGGCAGCGGCGCCCTCGGCGTTGAACCGGATGTTGACCGCCCAGCGGCCCGTGTTGATGCCCTGGTTGCCCTGCTCCTGACCGCTGAAAGCATCGGTGATGTCGGCGCCCTCGACCTCGACCGGTCCGAGCAGGAACTTGACCGTGCCCTCAGAATCACAGGTGATGAGTGGCTCGTCCGTCGGCGCGACGTTCGCCTCGACCTCGTCGATCTGGTCGCAGCTGAACTCGTCGAACGCGGCCTGCAACTCGGGAGTGATCCAGTTCGGGTCGCTCCCGTCGGTCGGCTCGGGGTTCGGGGTGGCCTCCGCGCTGGGGGTCGGAGTCGGGGTGGGCGTGGGCTCGTCGGTCTCACCGGGTGCCGGCGTCTCCGTCGGATCCCCCGAAGCATCGGTCGACGGCGCACCGGTCAGGATGACGGCGCGGAATTCGAGCTTCGACGACGACTGGAGACGATCGAGGGTCTCCCGGTCCGGAGTTCCCGGAATCGACACCTCGATGTTGTTCGTGCCCTGGGTGCCGATCTCGGCCTCAGAGACTCCCGACGCATCGACGCGCTGGCGGATGATCGAGACGGCCTGCTCGAGCTGCTCCTGCGTGACGGTCTGGTTCTCCGCCGTCTGCGCCTGCAGCACGATGCGGGTTCCGCCCTCGAGGTCGAGCGCGAGCTTCGGGGTCCAGCTCCAGCCGGCGAACAGTGCTCCGGCGGTCTGGATGCCGAGCAGCACGACGATGATCGCCGCAAGCCAGCCGAGGGATCTCCAGGCCTTGCGGACCGGGGTCGTGCTCCTTGCCACCTGGCTGCTCTGCTTTCTGTCTTCCGCACCCGTCGAGCGCGGCGGTGCCGCCCGGCCCAGCCGGGTCAGCATCCAAGGGTAATGGCTACTCGGTCGGCTTCTTGCGCGGTGCGCGCTTCGGCTTGTCCTCGTCCACGCGCTCGCCGTACTTCGGGTCGTTGGAGACGCTGTCCTCGTTCAGCTGCATGCGGCGCGGCTCGGGCTCGACGACGTCGTCTGCCGGGACCTCGGGCTCGACGACGCGGGCGAGCACCTGGCGGTGGACGCGAAGCTTGGTTCCCGGCGTGGTCTCGATGATGGCCTGGTTGGTCTCGTCGTCGATCGAGACCAGCGTTCCGAAGATGCCCGTCTGGGTCATGACCTCGGCTCCGGGGACCATCTTCTCCTGCAGCTCCTCCATGTCACGGCGGCGCTTGCGCGAGTTGCGGAACATGTAGATGATCACGATCGCGAGCAGTGCGAACAGGCCAACGTTGAGGAGCAGGTTCGAGTCGAGTCCGCCGGTCGCGGCGCCGTCGCCGGTCGAGAGGAAGAGAGTGGGAATCGTCATGGGCGAACGAGGACCTTCCGAAATGAGAGGGAGATGCGCTGCGGCCTAGAGTCGGCCGCTGTGCGGTACCCCAGAATCATACGTCATCGTCGAAGAGCGTCCCGCGGGTCGGACGGCTGACGCCCGAGGTGCTCCCAGGCCTTGCGCGTCGCGACGCGACCGCGCGGGGTGCGGCTGAGCATCCCGACGCGCACGAGGAACGGCTCGACGACCGACTCGATCGTCTCCGGTTCCTCGCCGACCGAGACCGCAAGTGTGTTCAGGCCGACGGGGCCGCCCTCGAATCGAGTGACGATCGCATCCAGGATCGCGCGGTCGAGCCGGTCGAGCCCGAGCGGATCGACGTCGTAGAGCTCGAGTGCGGCGTGCACGGCGTCCAGGCCCGCTCCGCCGCCGCGCACCAGCGCGTAGTCGCGCACCCGGCGCAGCAGCCGGTTCGCGATGCGCGGGGTCCCCCGGCTGCGGCTCGCGATCTCGATGCGGGCCTCCGGCGGGATGTCGAGCTCCAGCATCCGGGCCGCCCGCGCGAGCACCTGGTCGAGTTCGCCGTCGTCGTAGAACTCGAGGTTCGCGGTGAAGCCGAACCGGTCGCGCAGCGGATTCGGCAGCAGGCCCGAGCGTGTGGTCGCGCCGACGAGTGTGAACGGCGACAGGTCGAGCGGGATGCTGGTCGCCCCCGCACCCTTGCCGACCATGATGTCGATGCGGAAGTCCTCCATCGCGAGGTACAGCATCTCCTCGGCGCTGCGGGCCATCCGGTGGATCTCGTCGATGAACAGCACCTCGCCGGGCACCAGGCTCGACAGCAGGGCGGCCAGATCGCCGGCGTGCTGGATGGCGGGGCCGCTCGACATCCGCAGCGGACGGTTGCTCTCGTACGCGACGATCATCGCGAGGGTGGTCTTGCCGAGTCCGGGCGGACCGGCGAGCAGGATGTGGTCGGGCGTCCGGTTCTGCATCGCGGCGGCGTCGAGCAGCAGCTGCAACTGGCCGCGGACCTTCACCTGCCCCACGAACTCCGCGAGGGAGCGGGGTCGCAGCGCACCCTCGAATGCGAGCTCGGCCTCTCCTTCGGTGGTCGAGCGTGTCGAGACCGTTTCGTCCCCGGTGGTCGAGCCCGTCGAGACCTCGGGCTCGATCACCGGCTCGTCGCTCACGCGCGCACCCCCGGTCCGAGCGTCGCGAGCGAGAGCCGGAGCAGCGCCTGGACCGAATCGCGCTCGTCGTCGGTCGCGCTCGCTGCGGCATCGTCGACCGCCTGGGCAGCGACCCGCTCGTTCCAGCCGAGCCCGACGAGAGCCGCGACGACGCTGCGCCGAGATGGATGCCGGGGCCGAGCCGCCGGATGTCGCGCTCGACGCGACGATGGGCACGAGCTTGCCCTGCAGCGACACCGCGATGAGCTTGGCCGTCTTCGGGCCGATGCCCGACACCTTGCGGAACGGCGCATCGTCCTCCACCGCGACCGCACGGGCGACCTCGTCGGGGGTGAGGGTCGACAGCACCCCGAGCGCGGACTTGGGGCCGACGCCCGACACCCCGCGCAGCAGGTCGAACACCTCCAGCTCGGCACGCGTGGCGAAGCCGAACAGGCTCAGGTCGTCCTCGCGGACGATGAGTGCGGTGTGCAGCGTCGCCTCGGCTCCGACGCGAAGCGTGAGGCCGTGCTGCGGGGTGACCTGCACCGCGAGCCCCACGCCACCGACGTCGATCACGGCGACCGTGCCGGCGACCGTCAGGACGGTGCCGCGGACCGAGGAGATCATGGCGCAACCCTACGATTGCCGGTCGACTTCTCGGCCGCGCGCCACGCGCGCTGGGCCGGCGTGAGCGCCCGCCGTATCGGTGGTCGAGCCGTGTCGAGACCCCACCCCGCCACGCATGGCAGATCGCCAGCGCCAGCGCATCGGCGGCGTCCGCGGGAGTCGGCACGGCATCCAGCCCCAGCACGCGCGCGACCATCGCTCCGACCTGCGCCTTGTCGGCGGCACCGTATCCCGTGATCGCCGCCTTGACCTCGCTCGGTGTGTGCAGTCCGACCGCGAGACCATGCTCGGCACCCAGCGCCAACGCGATGCCGCTCGCTTGCGCGGTGCCCATCACGGTGCGGAGGTTGTGCTGCGCGAAGACGCGCTCGACCGCCATCGCTGTCGGGGCGTACTCGGCGAGCACGAGCCGGATGCCCTGCGACACCGAGAGCAGCCGTTCGGCGAGCGGCATCTCCGGCGGCGTCTGGACGACGCCGACATACACGAGAGTGGCCCGCCGGTTCGGCGCGACATCGACGATGCCGATGCCGCAACGGGTCAGTCCCGGGTCGATACCGAGCACGCGCATGCGTCACACGCTAGCGGCGACAGTCGTACATTCGTTCGAGACTCGCCGCGCGCGGGCCCGGTCTCGATACGCGCTTCGCGCTACTCGACCATCGATCAGTCGTCTTTGTCGAGCTCCGCCTGCACCGACGCCGGGATGTCGAAGTTGCTGAAGATGTTCTGCACGTCGTCGCTGTCCTCGAGCGCATCGATCAGCCGGAACACCTTGCGAGCCGTGTCGGCGTCGATCTCGACCTGGATGGTGGGCACGAACTCCGCGTCGGCGGAGTCGTAGTCGATCCCGGCATCGACGAGGGCGGATCGCGCGGCGACGAGTTGCGACGGGTCGGTGATGACCTCGAATCCACCGCCATGGTCCTCGACCTCCTCGGCGCCCGCATCCAGGACCGCCGTCAGGATGTCGTCCTCCGACACGGCGTCGGTCTTGGTGATCGAGATGACGCCCTTGCGATGGAAGTTGTACGCGACGCTGCCCGGGTCTGCCATCGTGCCGCCGTTGCGGGTCATGAGCGTGCGAACCTCGGCCGCGGCGCGGTTCTTGTTGTCGGTGAGGCACTCGATCAGGAGGGCGACGCCGTTGGGGCCGTATCCCTCGTACATGATCGTCTGGTAGTCGATCGACTCGCCGCTGAGCCCGGCGCCGCGCTTGATCGCGCGGTCGATGTTGTCGTTCGGGACCGAGGTCTTCTTCGCCTTCTGCACCGCGTCGACCAGCGTCGGGTTGCCAGAGAGATCGGCACCGCCCATCTTGGCCGCGACCTCGATGTTCTTGATGAGCTTGGCGAACGATTTGGCACGGCGCGAGTCGATGATCGCCTTCTTGTGCTTCGTCGTCGCCCACTTGGAATGGCCGCTCACGGTGCTCCCTACTCTCGAAACCCCAGCAATTCTAACCAGGGCGCGCGGGTCCCCCGGCGACTAGGCTCGCCAGGTGGCAGCGCGCTGGTTCCGCATCTCGTACGCCGAGAACGCGCTCCGGCGCTACGCGGCCGAGCGTGGCGTCGACCTCACGTCGGTGCGCACTGCGGAGGCGATGGGCCTTGCCCTCGACTTCTACCGCGATCGCCGAGCCCAGCACGCGGCGATCGGCGACGAGGGCGATGGCCTGCTCTGGCAGTGGGGACCGGATGCCGACGCGACCCGCTTCACGATCGGCCTGACCCGGCAGCTCATCCGCGAAGACGCGGAGCCGATCACCCAGCTGACCCTGTGCCTCGCCTACCGCTGGACGCCGGCGCGCCGCGCGCTCGGGCGCGGCCACTCCTGGTGCTTCGATCCGGCGGCGGTCGACCCCTTCGAGCGCGAGATCCGTGCGTCTGCGGCGTATCGGGCGGTCGTCTCGGCCGTTCCGACCGAGGTCATGGTCCGCACCGACACCCTCTGACCCACCGCCCTTTCAGCGCAGCTTGACCCCGGCCTCCCGCAGCTCGAGCTGGGCCAGCTCACGCATGACCTGCTTGTCGCCGCGCCGCCACGCATCCACGGGCTCCCGATCGATCCCGCGGATCTCGCGGTAGTCGGCGTTCATCAGGGCCCGCAGGGCCAGGATGTCGGGGCCGTCCTCGAGGCGCGGACAGGTTGCGCGCCTCGGTGGCTCGCCTCGCCCACCGGAGGCGCCGCCGCAGCCAGATCCAGACCACGAGCAGGATCGGGATCAGCGCGACAACGATCCCGATGATGAGGGCCGAGGTCATCACGAGGTCCTGCTGTGCCTGCCCAGCATCGGCGAGCACGGTCCCGGCGCCGGATGCGGCGTCGAAGGGCTGCCGGATGCCGCCCCCGATCAGCGGGACGCCGCCGAGGGCCTCCCCCGCATCCGCCATCGTCTCCTCGAACCCGTTGCCGGCGTCCTCGATCGATCTGCCGAACACGGCCAGCACGGCGATCGCCGCGTAGACCAGGGTTCCGATCCAGATGAACAGCGCGATGAAGGCGAAGGCGATCAGGTCGGCGCTGATCTGTGCCGTGCGGCGGGCGGGATAGTCCGAGTAGAGCTTCATTCCCCCAGCATGACTCACGGCCCGCGCCCCGAGAAGGGAGCGGGCCGTGAGTACGAGACCCGTCGGTCAGCCGGCGAGGAGGTCGTCCAGCTTGTTGTAGCCCTCGATGACGCCGACCTCCATGCCGCTGGCGACGAAGCCGTCGCGGCCCTCGAACGAGTCGACGAGCGAGGTGGTGGTGAGTCGCGAACGACCGCCGCGGCAGGTCCTCGAACACCGCCTTCTCGAGCGCGACGCCGTCGGGCATGCCCTCCCACGAGAAGGTCTGCACGATCAGCTCGTTCTCGCGCAGCTCGTGGAAGACGCCGTTGAAGCCCTCGGTCCGGTCGCCGTCGACCATCGTGTAACGGTACGAGCCGCCGGTGCGCGCGTCCCAGACGACGACCGTCGACGTCAGGTAGTCGGGGCCGACCCACTGCACGAACAGCTCGGGGTCGACGTGGGCCCGGTAGACCTTCGCTGCGGGCGCGTCGAACTCACGGATGATCCGGACCAGCGGGACGTCCTTGTCGACGATGATCTCGGCGTCGGGGTGGGTCATGGTGCTCATTCTCGTTCTCCTTCGGTGTCGTCGGGCATGTCACGCAGCAGGTCGTCGAGGCGGCGGTACCGCTCTTCGGCCAGGCGTTGGTAGCGCTCGATCCATTTGGTCATCAGGTCGAAGACCTCCGCTTCGAGATGCACGGGACGGCGTTGCGCATCGCGGCTGCGCGTCACGAGCCCCGCGTCCTCGAGCACCCGCACGATGCTTCGAGACCGCCTGCAGCGAGACCTCGTACGGCTCGGCGAGCTCGTTGACGGTCGCATCGGCGATCGACAGCCGGGCGACCATGTCGCGCCTGGTCGGGTCGGCCAGTGCCGAGAACACCCGCGAAAGAGCATCTGCACTCTGCGCCACGTCATCTCCCTTGTTCAACCATTCGGTTGATTACAGGATGCCGCGGTCGGCGCCCTTTGTCAACCCTCCGGTTGAATATGCCGAGCGTGCACGTTTGCGGCGAGGGTGTGCGTTGGACCGTGCACGCTCGACGCGAACGTGCACGCTCGAGGCGGGACGGACCTCACGCGCCGCGCACGTGATCGAGGAATCGCTCGTGGAAGCGGTAGTCGTCGGTGATCTCGGGGTGGAACGACGTGCCGAGCAGCGCACCCTGCTCGACGGCGACGACCCGGCCATCCGCCAGCGACGCGAGGGTGGTCGCCCGCTCCCCCACGGTCTCCACCACCGGCGCCCGGATGAACACCGCGTGCACCGGCGGGTCGCCGAGCTCTGGCACCGAGACGTCGGTCTCGAACGAGTCGTTCTGATTGCCGAACGCGTTGCGCCGCACCACGATGTCCAGGCCGCCGAGACTCTGCTGCCCCTCGATGCCGTCGACCAGCGTGTCCGCGAGCATGATGAGCCCGGCGCAGGTGCCGTAGACCGGCATGCCGGATGCGATGCGCGCCTTCAGCGGTTCGGCCAGCCCGAACAGCCGCGACAGCTTGTCCATCACGCTCGACTCGCCTCCGGGGATCACCAGCCCGGCCACCTGGTCGAGCTCGCTCTCCCGCCGGACCGCGACAGCATCCGCCCCCAGCTCGCCGAGGACGAGCAGGTGCTCCCGGAAGTCGCCCTGGAGAGCGAGGACGCCGACGCGGGGCTTGCGCCCTTTACCAGCCACGCTCGGACAGGCGGTGCGGCGCCGGCAGATCGCTCACGTTGATGCCGACCATGGCCTCGCCGAGTCCACGCGACGCCTCTGCGATGATCGCCGGGTCGTCGTGGAAGGTCGTCGCCTTCACGATCGCGGCCGCGCGGGCCTCCGGGTTGCCCGCCTTGAAGATGCCGGAGCCGACGAACACGCCGTCGGCGCCGAGCTGCATCATGAGAGCGGCGTCGGCCGGCGTGGCCACGCCGCCGGCGGTGAACAGCACGACCGGGAGCTTGCCGGTGGCAGCGACCTCGGCGACCAGCTCGTACGGCGCCTGCAGCTCTTTGGCGGCGACGTATAGCTCGTCCTTGGTCTTCGACTTCAGCGAGTTGATCTCGCCGGTGATCGTGCGGATGTGCTTGGTGGCCTCGGAGACGTCGCCGGTGCCTGCCTCGCCCTTCGAGCGGATCATCGCGGCACCCTCGGTGATACGCCGCAGCGCCTCACCCAGGTTCGTCGCACCGCAGACGAACGGGACGGTGAAGGGCCACTTGTCGATGTGGTTCACGTAGTCGGCCGGCGACAGCACCTCGGACTCGTCGATGTAGTCGACGCCGAGCGACTGCAGCACCTGCGCCTCGACGAAGTGGCCTATGCGCGCCTTCGCCATGACGGGGATGGAGACCTGCGCGATGATCGCCTCGATGAGGTCGGGGTCGCTCATGCGCGCCACGCCGCCCTGGGCGCGGATGTCGGCGGGAACCCGCTCGAGAGCCATGACGGCGACGGCGCCGGCGTCCTCGGCGATGCGGGCCTGCTCGGCCGTCACGACGTCCATGATGACGCCGCCCTTGAGCATCTCGGCGAGGCCGCGCTTGACGCGGCTGGTGCCGAGGTCGGTGGTCGTGGTGGTGTCGGTCATGAGCTCTCGATTCTAGATTTCGGATGCCCGGTGGCCGTGCCGCCTGCGATCAGGCCAACGGCGACATATTGGCTATCGCCGGCCATGCGGCCGCGAGCTCCGTCCGCACCTCGCCGAGTAGTTTCGGCAGGGCTTTCGTCTTCGCGACGATCGGGAAGAAGTTCGCGTCGGTCGCCCACCGCGGTACGACGTGCTGATGCAGGTGCGCCGAGATTCCCGCGCCCGGCGATCGTGCCCTGATTCATGCCGATGTTGAAGCCCTCGGCACGGGAGGTTGCTCCCAGCGCGCGCATCGCCGTCTGGGTGAGGCCGGCGATCTCGGCGGTCTCGGCGGGCGTGGCCTCGTCATAGCGGGCGACGTGCCGGTACGGCACGACGAGCAGGTGCCCGCTGTTGTACGGGAACAGATTCAGGATCACGTACCCGAGCTCGCCGCGGTGCACGATCAGGGCCTGCTCGTCGGTGAGGGTCGGCGCGGTGCAGAACACGCACTCATCGCCGGGCGACGTCGGTCCCTGCTCGATGTACGCGATGCGGTGGGGGGTCCACAGTCGCTGAAAGCCGTCCGGGATGCCCGCGAACCGGGCGCTCGACTCGGCGTCCGGGTACTCCGTGCCGTCGTAGTCCTTCATCGACACCAAACTACTGGCGTCGGTGACCGGGCAGCGCACGGCTGCCCGGTCACCTGTGCGTCACTTGACCTTGATCGGCGTCTTCTCGAGCGGGATCGTGTTGATGGCCGGCGAGGTGAGCTTCGCCACCGTCGACCACGTTCCCCGCACGAGACCCTTGACCTTGTAGTCGAAGGTCACCGCGCCGCCCGCAGCCGGCGGGCTGGTCAGCACCTGGTAGGCCGACGTCGGATCCACCGGTGACACTTCGACGCCACTCGATCCGGTGCGGTTCTCAGCTCCGGTGAGCGACCCCACTCCCGGCTCGGGCGTGAGCGGCCCACCGTAGGTGATGTAGGTCTCCTCGGTGGCGCCGAGGGTGATCCACACCTGGAACGAGTTCACGCCGGTGCCGCTCCAGGTCGGAACGTCCTCCCACTCGGCGACCAGGAAGGTGTTCACGCCGTCGCTGAGGGTGGCGATCCGCAGCGCCCCGCCGTCGGCCGGATTGAGATCGGTCCAGTACGGCGCGACGACGTTGTTCGGCGTTGCGGCGTCCGGGAACGTGGCCGGCGGCTCGAATTCGACATCGGCCGACGTTCCGCCTCCCACCACCAGGTAGCCGTTCGAGACGAGCCCGACGCTGGTGTAGACCTCGCCGCCGTAGACGAAGCTCGGAACGTTGAAGTTCACGATGCTCTCGTCTCCGACTCCGGCGATCGGCGCGATGCCGAAGTCCCCGAGCGGAAGGAAGCCCCCACCCGGGGTGTTCGCCGTTCGGTACGGCATCGACCGCATCGATCGTCGGCGGCTTGGCCGCCGTCAGCGTGCCGGTCCACGTCGCGCCGAACGGCTTCTTCGTGGCGGGCGCACCCACCTCGGTCACCTTCAGCAGCGGGGATGCGGCCACATCGATCGTCGCCTGCACGTCGACAGGGAGCGAGCTGGACGCGGTCACCGTGCACGTGGTCGTCGATCCGCGCTGGATCTCGGCCGGAGTGCACGACTGGGCGAGACTGATCTGCGCTTCACCGACGTTCACGGCCACCGGCACGACCACCGGGATCGTGCCGCTGCGCGTCGACGTGAAGGTCAGCTGACCCTCGTGCCATCCGTCAGCAGCGTCGACGCCGCTCAGGATCACCGTCACCGTGCGCGACTTGCCCGGCTGCAGCGAGAAGGTCGCCGGCGAGACAATCGCTTTCGTCCCGCCAGCCATCTTCGAGCTCACCTTGATCGTCTGCGTGCTGCTCGTCACGTTGGTGACTGTGCGCTTGACCACCGCCGCCCCGGGAAGCGGGTCGATGTAGATGCTCGGGATGTTGAGATCGTGCCGGCTCAGCGGATCGCCGGCACTCGCGACGAAGTCGGCGGCGGTCTCGCTGATGGTCAGCGTCGGCGACAGCGCGCGGTTGGCACGGATGCTGCCCGCCCCGCGGTCGAAGACGCCGGCCTTGCTGCCGTCCACGTTGGTCACGGCCTGGAGCGACGACGTCATGAGCGCCGACTTCACCTGACCGGGAGTCCAATCCGGATGGGCGGCGATCACGAGCGCCGAGACGCCCGCCGCGTGCGGAGACGACATCGAGGTCCCGGCGATCGCCTGGTAGAGCTCGCCCTGCGGTCCCGTCGCGAGGTCGGTCGACTCGGGCGTCAGGCCCGCGAGGATCTGGACGCCCGGAGCGGTGATGTCGGGCTTCAGGAACTCGCCGATGGGTCCGCGGGAGCTGAACCCCGCCATCACGTCAGCCTTGCGCGGGGGCCGCCACGCCGGCCGCCCACGTCGCCGTGATGCCCGGGTGAGCGCCGAGGAACGTCAGCAGGTCGGTGTTCGGACCCTCGAGGTGGATCGTCGGGCAGGAAGTGGTTGTCGGTCTCGACGTCGCTCGCCGTCGGGTTGTAGAGGATCATGCCCGCGGCGCCGCCCTGCGAGGCGTTGAAGCCCTTTTCGACGCGTCCGTTCTGGCCGCGTTCACAGACGACGACCTGCCCGGTCAGCGAGCCGGCCGCGAACGGCGTCAGGCACAGCTTCGCCGCCGGTGTAGCCGGGCACCGATGCCGCCAGCACCACCGCGGCGCCGGTCACGCCCTGGGTGAGCGTCGAGCCCGCCTTCGAGTAGGTGGCGCCGTCGGTGCTGGTCAGGGTCAGCGTCGACGAGTACTGGCGGTCGAAGGTCGAGGCCCCGACCGTCGTCACCCACGGACCGGCGTGGTTCGCGGTCGATGCCCCGGGACCGTCGTTGCCCGCGGAGGCGTTCACCGAGACCCCGGCGGCGTACGCGTCGAGGAATGCGAGTTCCACCGCGTCCGTGTACACCGATCCGCTGCCGCTGATCGAGTAGTTGAGCACGTCGACACCGTCGAGAATCGACTGCTGCACCGAAGCAAGCAGATCGGAGGTGTATCCGCCGCCCGGACCGAGGGCGCGATAGGCGATGACCGACGCTCCGGGTGCGATGCCGCTGACCGGCCCGCGGTTGACACCGAAGATCGGTGCGGATGTGACGTAGCTGCCCGCCGCGGTCGTCGCGGTGTGGGTGCCGTGTCCTTCGGAGTCACGCGCCGAGCAGTCGGATGCGGTGCAGAAGTCCTCCGCGCCGATCGCGTTCAGAGCGCGGTAGGTGTCGAGGAACGCGTACGCACCGACGAGCTTGTCGTTGCACGAGAACGCGGGGTCGCCACCGTTGCCGAACTCACAAGCCCAGGGACCGCCGGCGGGGTGCGGGATGCCGTTGTCGGCGAGCATCGGATGCTCCGGCCAGATGCCGGTGTCGATCACGCCGATGATGACGCCCGCGCCGGCCTTGTCGCGACCACCCAGCGACGGCCAGACCTTGTCCGCTCCGATGAACGTGCTGGCGTCGTTGTCGAGCGCCGCAGCAGGGGCCGACTCGGCACCGACCGGGGCGGCTGGCGGCCGTCGGACCTGCGGCGAGGCTGCTCCCGATTCGGATGCCGGCAGGTGCTGCAGCGAGTTGTCCTGCACCGCAGCGACACCCGGCACCGAGAGCACGGCCTTCGCGTCGCGCGCCTTGACCGTCATCGCCAGGCCGCCGTAGGCGACGGGGTACGAGCTCAGCAGAGTCGCCGACGGCACCGCGGCCTTGATGTCGGCCAGCGGCCGCGGCGAGCGTCTCCTTCACGTACGTCAGGTAGCGCGGCGACGGCGGGTCGGAGAGCGACAGCTCCTTGCCGGTGATCTCGGGACTCGTCGCGGCGAATCCGTCGACGTCACCCGTGTACGAGGCGACGGGATCGACGTCGACCTTCACCATGATCGGAACGACTTCTCCGTCGGACCGAGCGATCAGCTCGGCATCGCTCTCGGCGAGCTGACCGGACTTCGATCGCGCGCCGTCCTGAGGCGGACCCGCCGGGTCGACCGGCGTCGCCGTGAATTCGGGTGGCGGATCAGCGGCGAACGCCGGAGAGGCGATCCCCCCTGTGATGAGTGCCGACGCGGCGAGTACCGAGACGAAGAGGGATCGACGAGAGCGCATGGCGTGCCTTCCACAAGAGATGGGTCAGGATGCCGGGCGCCCCTCGTTCGCGGGTAGACCGGTCGGTCCATAGGCGCCTGGTCGAAAACCGTAGCCGCCCCATCGCGGACGCGCTAGGGGTTTTCGCGAAGAATTCTTGCGTTTTGCGCAGGATTCTTGCTAGACCTGCGCGTGGGTGTCGATCGCCTCGCGGATGCGGCGCACGGCTTCGTCGACCGGGATCCCGTTGTCCTGCTCGCCGCTGCGGAAGCGGAAGCTGACGGTGCCGCCGGCACGATCCTGCTCCCCCGCGATCAACTGGAACGGCACTTTGTCCTGTGCTGCGTTGCGGATCTTCTTCTGCATCCGGTCGTCTGACTCGTCGAGCTCGGCCCGCACGCCGTCGGACCGCAGCCGGTCGATGATCTCGCCGAGGTATCCGGCGTATTCCTCCGCCACCGGGATGCCGACGACCTGCACCGGGGACAGCCAGACCGGGAAGGCGCCCGCGTAGTGCTCGAGCAGGATCGCGAAGAACCGCTCGATCGACCCGAACAGCGCGCGGTGGATCATGATCGGGCGCTTCTTCTGCCCGTCGCTGTCGGTGTATTCGAGTTCGAAGCGCTCCGGGAGGTTCGGGTCGACCTGCACGGTCGACAGCTGCCAGACGCGGCCGATCGCGTCACGGGTCTTCAGGTCGATCTTGGGTCCGTAGAACGCGGCCTCGCCGGGCATCTCGGTCAGCTTCAGACCGCTCGCCTTGGCGACATTGCGCAGCGCATTCGTCGAGTAGTCCCAGAACTCGTCGGAACCGATCCACTTGTCCTTGTGCTCGTCGCGCATCGACAGCTCGAGCTCGAACTCCTCGAGCCCGAAGTCGCGCAGGATCGAGATGACGAAGTCGAGGACCTTGGTGGTCTCCTCCTCGAGCTGCTCCGGGGTGACGAAGAGGTGCGCGTCGTCCTGGGTGAAGCCGCGCACGCGGGTGAGCCCGTGAAGGGCTCCCGAGAGCTCGTTGCGGTAGACGGTGCCGTTCTCGGCGAGACGCATCGGCAGATCGCGGTAACTGCGGGCACGCTCCGCGTAGATCAGGATGTGCATCGGGCAGTTCATGGGCTTGAGGTAGTAGTCGACGCCCTGTTTCGTGACGTTGCCGTCGGCGTCGCGCTCCTCGTCCATCACGATCGGGGGAAACATCCCCTCCTTGTACGTGACCAGGTGGTTGGACTTGAGGAACAGGTCTTCCTTGGAGATGTGCGGCGTGTAGACGTAGGTGTAGCCGGCCTCGATGTGCCGGCGGCGGGCGTGCTGTTCCATCTCCATGCGCACCAGGCCGCCCTTGGGGTGCCAGACCGAGAGGCCGGAGCCGATCTCCTCGGGGAACGAGAAGAGGTCGAGCTCTCGCCCGAGCTTGCGGTGGTCGCGCTTGGCCGCCTCTTCGAGGCGCTCGGCGTACGCCTTCAACTCGTCCTTCGTCGGCCAGGCGGTGCCGTAGATGCGCTGGAGCTGCGGGTTCTTCTCCGAGCCACGCCAGTAGGCAGCGGCGATGCGCATGAGCTTGAAGACGCCGAGCGCGCCGGTGTTCGGCACATGCGGCCCGCGGCATAGGTCTTTCCAGACCGTCTCGCCCTCTTTCGACACGTTGTCGTAGATGGTGAGCTCGGCCCCGCCGACCTCGACCGACTCGCCGTCGTCGCCGCTGCCCTCGCCGTGACCAGGGTTCTTCAGGCCGATCAGTTCGAGCTTGTACGGCTCGCCCGCCAGTTCGGAGCGCGCCTCAGTCCTCGGTCACTACCCGGCGCTGGAAGCGCTGACCGCTGCGGATGATGCGGTCCATCTCCTTCTCGATCGCCTTGAGCTCGCTCGGGAGTGAAGGGTTCCGCGACATCGAAGTCGTAGTAGAAGCCGTCGGTGATCGGCGGACCGATGCCGAGCTTCGCATCCGGGTTGATCTTCTGGATCGCCTGCGCCATGACGTGACCGGTCGAGTGACGCAGGATGTTGAGGCCGTCGGGCGAGGAGACGTCGACCGGCTCGACGGTGTCGGTCTTCGAGACCGTGGTCGCCTTGTCCTTGAGCTCGCCGTTGACGCGAAGCGCGACGACGGCGCGGTCGGGGAACAGGTCGAAACCGGTCTGCGCGCTCACCCGCTCAACGATACCGGCGCGCCGACCGCCGTTTTCGCTGAGTGCAGCCTGGGAGTGACCTGGGTACCCGGTCTGCGCAGACCCGGAGCGGCCACGCTTGCAAGATGACACCCGATGACCGCCCAGGCGCGGACGGGCCCACACAGCCGCTTCCCGTCGACCCCTCGCCTGCCGACCCCGCTCCCACCGAGCCGATGGTCGCTTCCCACGTGCCCGTTGCCGACGTGGCGACCGCTCCCCTGGATCCGATGGGCCCTGCGACGACAGCGCGACCGGATCGTTCGCGCGGCATCATGTGGGCTGTGATCGCGGCAGCCGTGCTGCTCGGCATCACCGTGATCGTGCTGCTGACGTTGTACACGCAGAACCAGCCGACCCCGGCGCTCACGCCCGCACCTACGCCGAGCTCCAGCCCGACAGTGTCGACGCCGCCCACCGAAGCGCCGCCGGTCGACGTGCCCGAGACTCCCGAGGATGACGAGCCCGACGAGCCTGCTCCCGAGCCCACGACTCCTCCGGAGCCGACTCTGCCGCCGGAACCCGAGCCGACAGAGCCGGGACTACCGGGATGGATCGGTAGAGGTCACCGAAGATCGGCGTGACTGGTACCGGCTAGGCGATCATCTACTCGATGACGAGCGTCGCCATCATCGTGACCGAAGTCAGGTCGGTGAGAAGACGTACGATCCGGGGTTTTCGACGAATGTTGCCCATTCCGGAAGTTTCGATCGATCGATTATCACCCAGTCCGCCTCGGGAAAGTACGGGCCCGCTGCTGTGCCCCAACGCGAGTCGGTTCCGGGAGGATTAGCCATTCCTTCCCACCACCCGTCACCCCAGCCATCCCAGACCACACAGTCGTGAACCAGTCCGGAGCCCGTATTCACGATGCAGTAGTCCTCCACGGTGATTCCGCAATTGTCGACCAAGCAACGGTCTGGGTTCGAGTCGGAATACTGGCGAAGGGGCTCGCCATCTCGGTGAGTGGCGCGGCCAGCGTTACCGCATTCTCTTCGCAACTCACCGAGTCGTCGATCACCGGGTCGCCTTCGTGAAAGGCGCACGTGTCTGTTCCGGTCCCGCCGACGAGGTAGTCGCCGCCTGTTCCCCCCAGCAACAGGTCATTGCCCGATCCCCCGTCCACGGTGTCAGCGCCGGCGCCTCCGTCGATCGTGTCGTTTCCTTCGAGCCCACATATCACGTCCGCGCCCGACGTTCCCGTGAGAACATCGTCTCCGCTCGTGCCCAGTACGGTGCAGGTCGCTCCGGTCTCCGAAACGTCGGCAGGTGCGACAGGCACCGGCCACCGGTACGCATTGCGCAGCGAAAGCTGCTGAATGGTTACCCATCCGTATCTACTGCCTGCTTTCACCCGCATCCAACTGCGGTTGCTGTAGAGAACCTGCACGGAAGTGCCTTCTGGCAGGTATTTGACCGCGCTGCCGCCCGGTGATTTTCGGAGCTTGACCTTGGTCGTCGTGACGAACTGGTGCGACGGAAAGCTTGCCCTGACGCTCGAAATCTCCCTGGAGATGCCGGTAGACGATGGTCGAGATACCGCGAATCGTGCTGCCTGCGGCACCGTGGGTGCCGATGGCGGTGAGAACGTAGGTGCTGTGCACGCCGTGGATTATTGCGGTGTCCGCCTCGACCATGCCGCTCGACACCCACAGCTGCCCGGATTTTGATCCGACGACCGTGCCCGCTGCAACCCCGGAACTGATTCGATGTCGCCAGATCTGGGCAAGGAGCCGCTTCTTGAACTCGTTGGTCCCCGCCTCGCTCATAGTGCGCCCTGCTCCAGGCGAGCCAATAGCAGCGCCAGATCGTCGGAACTTGTGCGCTTGGTCACGTAGCGGCCCTTGCTGTCGAGCACGATGAAAGTGTTGGCGTATCCCCCGCTTTTGAACAGGCGGTTGAGCTTTCGTTCCGATCTTCAGCGCGGAGGTCGCCGTCGGCCCTGATGATCGGAGGCGGACTCCAGGGTGAACCCGGGCAGGTACGCCTGAACTCTGCGGTGTGCCAAGCGTGGTGTCGCCGCGGCCCACAGGGTCGAGGTGATGGTGGCTGCGACAGCCGGGATGGCCAGTCCGATACTGCCTGCCGCGGCCAGCGCGATGATCGATGCCACTGGGGGGTTCGGATCATTCGGGTACGGCTCCTTGACTTCACGTCGCGGGAGCGAGCGCGTCGCGACCGGGCTGAGACGGTTCGGAAGTGCGTCTGCGGGCTAGGGCCGGCCAGTTGACCGCCACCCTGAGCTCGGCGACGACGAGCGAATCAGTCCGGACTTCATCCCGGTGCTGGCGATTCTCGCCAGCGGGCCCCGCTGCTGAGTGATGCCGCAGGCAAGCGTTCTGCTTCGGGCTCATGGTGGGCGATACTGGGATCGAACCAGTGACCTCTTCCGTGTCAGGGAAGCGCGCTACCGCTGCGCCAATCGCCCTCACCGAATTCTCGGATCGGATGCTTCGCAGAGGTGAGTGAGGTGGCGACGGGATTCGAACCCGTGTATACGGCTTTGCAGGCCGCTGCCTCGCCTCTCGGCCACGCCACCAGGTCGGAAAACCCTGAAGCTTTCACTCGAGCGGATGACGAGATTCGAACTCGCGACCCTCACCTTGGCAAGGTGATGCGCTACCACTGCGCCACATCCGCGTGCATCTGTTACCAGGTGCGGACTCGACTCTAGCCGATGCTATTGCCGCGGTCCAAACCATGTGTCGGGGTGTCAGCCCCACCAGAACACGTTGGGGAGGAAGTGCCCGCTCGAGCCGCCGCTCGCGACCGCGAACGCGGCGGCGATGACCCGCGTGACCCACAGGATGAGGTGCAGATAGGCAGCGCCGGTCACGATCGCCGCCGCCTGCCGTATCCACACGCCCGACTCGCGTAGATGCCCGCAGAGCTGCGTGGCCGAGCACGATCGCGCCGCTGATCACCACGATCGAGAGGAACGACAGCGCCCCGAGAGCCGTCGCGGTCGGCGTGGAGTCGACGAAGAAGTCGTACCTGAGGCTCACCGCCAGGATCCGGCTGCCGAAGAACGCCACTGTCTGGATCACGACCAGTCCGGCGGTCGCGACGAGCGCCGGCGGGAGGCTCGCGAGAGTCTGCGAGAACCCGGCCGCGCGCGCACGCGTCGGCGCGATCGTGAGGCGGGGGATGACCGGAAGGAGGACAGCAGGATGCACTGAGTCGGGGGTACTCATGCGCTCGACTCTAGGTCGGCGACGTGCCCCGTGTCACCCGAAGGGGGGTCAGGATTTCGGGTTAAGGACCGGGTGAGAGCGACCCGGCCGATCGGCCCCGATGCCTGTGGCAAGATGGAGGCCGCGGGCGATTGGCGCAGTTGGTAGCGCGCTTCCTTCACACGGAAGAGGTCATCGGTTCGAGTCCGGTATCGCCCACCACCTCCCGCTCAGGACGACTGCGGGCGCGCCGAACCGCGTCGTCACTCCCGGAGAGAACAGCACCGAATCCGGTCGTCGATCGACGATCCCGGGCAGGCCAGCAGCCGCCACGAGTTCGTCGTCGCAGGTCGAGCAGCTCGGCCGCGTGAAGCTGCCATGGCGGGTGCTCGTTGGGTACCCAGACCGTCTTCGCGCCGCGCCGCGTGAACAGCCCCCACCGGGCGGTCAGGAAGTCGGCGACAGGGCCTGACCGGATCGGCGCACCCATACGTGAGCGGACCATGCTCGACGGACCGCCCCCGTGGCGCTGTGAGTCGTACCCGAACAGCCGGCCCTCGCGCTGCATCCGGGTGCGCGACCAGAAGTACGGAAGGCGGAACGAGGCGCGTGCCGCGAGCACGGCCGCGAGCCGGGAGGCCTCGAGCGAGCGGAACACCACGCCGCGTCTTCCCCAGAAGTCCACGCCGTACAGCCGCACATTGATCTCGACGAAGCTGCCGAGGTACGGCACCGGTGGGCTGCCGAACAGGCTCGCGCGATCCAGCTTGAACGGGATCAGGCCGACCCAGCTCGTCCCGTCGAACTCGTCGGGCTCGATGCCAGCCGGAAGCAACGGCGCGACGTCGGCGGATCGGCACCCTCCAGTGCAGGAACGTCAGGTCGCTCCAGCGCTGGCTGGCGATCGCGCGGCCCACCAGCGGCGGCGCCTCGTGCGTGATCGGGCGGAGTCTCGGTCACTCGTCCACCAGGATCTGCGTCGGGATCCGCTCGCGCGCCGCGTGACGACGCACCAGCACCCACACCGGGGCGGACACCGCGACCGAGAACATCGCGACAGCGACCAGCACCAGCATCGGCACCGTCAGCACCGCAGCGCGCGCCGAGAAGATGAGGCCGACGGTGTCGCCCGACACCGCCGGTGCCACGAACCCGACGGCCGATCGCCGCGAGCACGGTCATCCCCCATCGCGCCGCGACGTCCGGCGACGTCGCGCTCGCTCACGGAGAAGACGAGCGCGGCCGCCCCACCGGCGAGCAGTCCCGCGATCGGCGCCCATGGCATCCCGACGCTCACCGCGCCGGGCAGGGCGACGACCATGCCGACGGCAAGCCCGAGCACCAGTGAGCGCGCGACCGAGCGGCCCACGTTGCGCAGCCGATCGACGGCGAGCCAGCCGATGGCGGACGCGATCGGGACCACCACATGCGGCCAGCACGATGCGCGGCGTGTACGCGTCGATCATGCCCTCGAGGTGGACCAGCCAGGCGATCGACCGCGATCCAGAGCAGAGCGGTCGCGACGACAGCGCGCCGGCTCGACGGACGATCCGGTTCGGAGCGCTCGTGCACCCCCGCCGGCAGCCAGGCGAGCAGCAGGAACGCCGACGACGACACGACGAGGGGCAGCGCTCCCCCGAAGTCCTCGAAGCCGCATTCCGGCGCGAGGCAGTCGCTCGTCGCGAGCAGCGGCACGACGAGGGCGACCGGGAACACCACGAGCCCCCAGACCAGCATGACGAGCCACCGCGCGAAGCGGTCGGCACCGGATGCGATGGCGGCCGCCTCGAGCAGCACCAGGACCGGCAGGGTGAAGACCGACACCCCGATCAGGAACTCAGTCGATGCGGCGCCGAGCAGTCGCCCGACGGCGACGGTGAGGATCGCGGTCGCTGCCGCAACGACCAGCGCCGGCCACGGAATCCGGGAACCCAGCACCGGCCGCACGAGCACGAGCGATCGCGCCCGCGGCGACGAGCGAGGCGAGCACCCCGACGACCACGATCGGATTCATCGCCTCACACGATACGGGGCGCCACCTCCGAAGAGACGGCGCCCCGCGTGGACGTGAGTCCGGTCTACGCCTTGGCGTCGGCGAGGACGTAGCCCTCTTCGCCGTGCACCACGGTGTCGATGCCCGCGATCTCGTCTTCGTTCTTCACGCGGAAGCCGATCGTCTTCTCGATCACGAAGCCGATGACGAAGGCCAGCACGAAGGAGTAGATCATGACCGAGAACGCCACGATCGCCTGGACCAGGAGCTGCGTGCCATCGCCACCGGTGAAGAGGCCGGTGCCGTTGGCGAAGAAGCCCAGGTACAGCGTTCCGATCGAGGCCACCGACGAGGTGGATGCCCACCACGTCGAGCGAGTCGTCGAAGCCGAGCTTGAACTTCAGCTCGATCGCGAGGGCGCAGACGACGCCGGCGATGATGCCGAGCACGATCGCCCAGATCGGGTGCAGCGAAGCACACGCCGGGGTGATCGCGACGAGGCCCGCGACGGCACCGGATGCGGCGCCCACCGAGGTGGGCTTGCCGTCCTTGATCTTCTCGACGACGAGCCAGGCCAGCAGTGCGGCGGCCGGAGCGACGATCGTGTTGACGAACGCGAGCGCGGCGGTGCCGTCGGCGGCGAGCTCCGAGCCGGCGTTGAAGCCGAACCAGCCGAACCACAGCAGACCGGCGCCGAGGAGCACGAAGGGCGGGTTGTGCGGCACGTGCGCACCCTTCTGGAATCCGACGCGCTTGCCGAGGACGAGTGCGAGCGCCAGCGCCGCGGCACCCGCGTTGATGTGGACGGCGGTTCCACCGGCGAAGTCGATGACGCCGACGCCGAAGACGTCCTGCAGGCCCTTGGTGATCCAGCCGCCGTAGGCGAACGATCCGTCTTCGGCGAGGCCGAAGTTGAAGACCCAGCTCGCGACCGGGAAGTAGACGATCGTCGCCCAGATGCCCGCGAAGATCAGCCAGGAGCCGAACTTCGCGCGGTCGGCGATGGCGCCGGAGATCGAGCGCCACCGTGATGATGGCGAAGGTGGCCTGGAACGCCGACGAAGGCGAGCGGCGGGTATGCCGCACCCTCCGGGACCTCGAGCAGGCTGTTCAGGCCGATCGCGCGTCGTCGATCGCCCATGGGAACAGTCGATGCCGTCGGCGCCCGGGAATGCGATCGCGTAGCCGTAGATCGCCCACAGGACGCCGATCAGGCCGATCGCGCCGAAGCTCATCATCATCATGCTGATGACGCTCTTGGCCTTGACGAGACCGCCATAGAAGAACGCCAGGCCGGGGGTCATGAGCAGGACGAGCGCGGCTGCCAGAAGCAGGAACGCTGTGTTGCCTTGATCCATGTGTCTTACCTCTTTCGGAGTAGCAAAGGGATGCACCGCGGATCGATCGCTCGAGGAACGGGGTCGAGCCTCGGGTACGGGGTCAGTTTGGAGGCACGAGGTTTCGGCCCCGCTGTCACCGTGTTTCGGGCTGGTTACGCGAGTGCCCCGGGTGTAAACATCGTGTTTCGCGGCCGCCGGTGGACCCGCGGTGTCGCGGCATTGAGGCGGCCCTAGACTCGAATCGGAGCGCCGGGAAGCCTGGTCGGCCGGCACGTAGTGCCGCAACGAGATCGGAGACCCCATGCTCGCGCAGTTGTCACGTGCACTCGCCACGAACTTCCTCGGCAGGGCGCCCGCCTGGTACAAGACCACGATCATCGGATTCCTCGTCCTGAATCCCCTGATTCTTCGTTGTGGCGGGCCCATTCATCGCCGGCTGGTTGCTGGTGGCCCAGTTCATCTTCGCCCTGGCGATGTCCCTGAAGTGCTATCCGCTGCTTCCCGGCGGTCTCCTGGCGATCGAGGCGGTCCTGCTCGGGATGACGACTCCCGAGAACGTCTACGAGGAGACCACCGCTAACTTCTCGGTCATCCTCCTGCTGATGTTCATGGTCGCGGGCATCTACTTCATGCGGGACCTTCTCCTGCTGATCTTCACGAAGCTCCTCGTGCGCGTGCGGTCGAAGACGCTTCTCGCCCTGACGTTCACGGCGACGACCGCCGTCCTGTCGGCATTTCTCGATGCACTCACCGTCGCGGCCGTCGTCCTCGCCGTGGCGACCGGGTTCTACGGCGTCTACCATCGCTTCGCGTCGGGTCGGGGCATCGACGACGACCACGACCACGACGACGACGAACTGGTCAACGACCCGCATCCGCGGCGACCTTCAGCAGTTCCGCGCGTTCCTGCGCAACCTCGTGATGCACGCCGCCGTCGGAACGGCCCTCGGCGGCGTGGCCACACTGGTGGGCGAGCCGCAGAACCTGCTCATCGGTGAGCTCGCGGGATGGGACTTCATCGAGTTCGCCGTGCATGTCGCGCCCGTCTCCGTTCCGGTCTTCATCGTGGGGCTGCTCACCTGTGTCGCGCTCGAGCGACTCGGCTGGTTCGGCTACGGGGCGCAGCTGCCGCCGACTCCGTGCGCGAGGTCATGCAGCGCTGGGAGCAGGGCCGTTCGCAGATCCGGGACGCACGCACGCGGGCCCGACTCGTGGTCCAAGGCTTCACGGCGCTCGCTCTGGTGGTCGGCCTCGCTCTGCACGTCGCGGAGGTCGGACTCATCGGCCTTACCGTGATCGTCCTCGCGACGGCGTTCAACGGGGTCACCGACGAACGGTCGATCGGGCAGGCGTTCGAGGAGGCGCTGCCCTTCACGGCGCTGCTGGTGACGTTCTTCGCGATCGTTGCGGTGATCCACGACCAGGGGCTGTTCGCGCCGGTGATCGATCTGGTACTCGCCCAGCAGGGCCAAGCCCAACTCGCGATGATCTTCTCGGCGAGCGGCGTCTTCTCGGCGATCAGCGACAACGTGTTCGTCGCGACCGATCTACATCACCGAGATCAAGCAGGCGTTCGATTCGGGCGCTGATCACGCGAGAACAGTTCGAGCTTCTCGCGATCTCGATCAATACCGGCACGAACATCCCGAGCATCGCGACCCCGAACGGCCAGGCGGCGTTCCTCTTCATCCTCACGTCGGCCCTGGCACCGCTGATCCGCCTCGGCTACGTGCGGATGCTGTGGATGGCGCTGCCGTACACCGTCGTGCTCACCGTGACCGCGCTCCTCGCGACGATCTTCCTGCTCTAGACCGAGCCCGACTCGGGCGAGGTGAGCGCGATCAGGCGCGAGACCGCCCGCAGGTACTTCTTGCGGTAGCCGCCGGCGAGCATCTCGTCGCCGAACACCTGGTCGAGCGGCACGCCGGTCGCGTGCATGCGCACCTGCTCGTCGTACAGCCGGTCGACGAGGGCGACGAAGCGCAGGGCGTCGGTCTGATCGTGGAGCACCCGCACGTTCTCGATGCCGATCGCTGCGAGCCCGTCGACCACCTTGACGTAACGGGAGGGGTGCACCTGTCGCAAGGTGCTTCAGGATGACGTCGAAGGGGTCGGCGGTGACGTGCCCCATGGGCGGCGGCCTCGGTGATCGCCGCGGAGTACCCTGCGTCGTCGAGAGCGACGGCGTGACTCTCGACGTCGCGGTGGCGGTAGTCGAGCCCGTCGATGCTTCACGATCTCGAACTGATCCGAGAGTCCCTGGATCTCGCGCAGGAAGTCGACGGCGGCGAATCGCCCCTCGCCGAGGGCGTTCGGCGGCGTGTTCGACGTCGCCGCCATGCGGGTACCGCTCGCCGCCAGCTCCCCGAGCAGCCGGGTCATCATCATCGTGTCGCCCGGATCGTCGAGCTCGAATTCGTCGATCGCGATGAAGCTCGCGCCACTCAGGAGCTTGACCGTCGCGGCGTAGCCGAGCGCGCCGACCAGAGCGGTGTACTCGATGAACGTGCCGAAGTACGTGCGACCGGGCGCGAGCTTCCACAGTGCAGCGAGGAGGTGCGTCTTGCCGACGCCGAATCCGCCGTCGAGATAGAGGCCGGGCTTGGTCTCGGGCGCGCGCTTGGCGAACAATCCGCGCGATGACGTCCAGCCGGCGGCGAACGCACGCACGCGCTCCACTGCGCGCGCCTGCGACGGATAGTCGGGGTCCGGCTCGTAGTTCTCGAGCGTTGCGGACTCGAATTGGCGCGGCGGGACGAGCGATTCCGCGATCTCGGCACCGGTCATCGACGGGGACGCGCTCGGAAAGCGATGGAACGGACGGCTGTTGCATGAGAAAATGGGCCTCGAGAACGGAAAACGTGTGTCGAACTCTTACGGCACGCCAGCGGGCCCATGGTCGACTGCCTACCCTGAAAGGGACGGATCCAGCCTACCGCTGCTCTCCGCAGACAGATTCTCTCGATGGAGGAATCATGACCGTAGAGCGCGACTCATCCGCCGCTTTCGCCGAATTCGCCCACCCCGAGCGCCTCGTCAGCACCGATTGGCTGGCAGAGCACCTCGGAGAGCCCGGTCTCGTCGTCGTGGAGTCCGATGAGGACGTCCTGCTCTACGAGACGGGCCACATCGCCGGCGCCGTCAAGATCGACTGGCACACCGACCTCAACGACCCGGTCACTCGCGACTACCTCGACGGCGAGGGCTTCGCCGCACTCCTCGGTTCGAAGGGCATCAGCCGCGACTCCACGGTCGTCATCTACGGCGACAAGAACAACTGGTGGGCCGCCTACGCCCTGTGGGTGTTCACCCTGTTCGGCCACGAAGACGTCCGTCTGCTCGACGGTGGCCGCGCCAAGTGGGAGGCAGAGGATCGCGAGTACACGACCGACGTGCCCGACTCCGGATGCCGTGGACTACCCCGTGATCGAGCGCGACGACTCGAAGATCCGGGCCTACAAAGAAGACGTGATCGCCCACTTCGGAAACCCGCTCGTCGACGTCCGCTCCCCCGAGGAATACGTCGGCGATCGCACCACGGCCCCCGCCTATCCGGAAGAGAGCGCGCTGCGTGCGGGCCACATCCCGAGCGCGGCCAACGTGCCGTGGGCCAGGGCGGTCGCAGAGGACGGCACCTTCAAGCCGCTCGATCAGCTGAACGCGATCTACCGAGATGAGATCGGCCTGAAAGACGGTGATAGCGTGATCGCCTACTGCCGGATCGGAGAGCGTTCGAGCCACACCTGGTTCGTTCTCACCCACCTTCTGGGCTTCGAGGGAGTTCGCAACTATGACGGCTCATGGACGGAGTGGGGAAGCGCAGTGCGCGTCCCGATCGTCAAGGGTGCAGAGCCGGGAGCCGTTCCCGCCACGTAGGCGAGACCGCGCATGAGCGACGCTTCGCTGCCGGACGAACTCGCGGGCATCCGCGACGACTTCCTCGCGCTGGATCAGCGCGAACGCCTGCAGCTTCTGCTCGAGTTCTCGAACTCGCTCCCCGACCTTCCCGAGCGCTACGCCGATCATCCGGATCTGCTCGAGCGGGTCGAGGAGTGCCAGTCGCCGGTCTTCATCTTCGTGGAGGTCGACGACGACGCGAAGGCGCACGTGTTCGTCACGGCGCCGCGGGAGGCACCGACCACGCGCGGTTTCGCGTCGATCCTCGCCCATGGTCTGAAGGGTCTGACGGCCGACGAGGTGCTGTCCGTGCCGGCCGACTACCCGCTGACGATCGGCCTCACGGAGGCGGTGAGCCCGCTCCGCATCCGCGGGATGATGGCGCTTCTCGGTCGCATCCAGCGGCAGGTGCGCGAGAAGTCGCGCTCGGTGGTCGAGTAGCGCGTCAGCGCGGACCGAGACCCTCCAGCCAGTCGCGGATCGCACCCACCCAGCGGTCCGGTCGTAGTTCCACAGCTTGGTGTGCCGGGCGACGTCGAACGCCTCGTAGGTCACGATGTCGGGCCGTGCGACCGCGAGGGCTCGGGATGCTGTGGACGGCACGAACCCGTCGTCGTCGCTGTGCAGGATGAGGATCGGCAGGGTCTAGCTCCCGTGCCCGCCGCACGAAGTCGAGCCGGTCGAGGTCGAGAGGTTCGGCGAGACCCGTGAAGAGCTTCCCCCACGGTCGGCCGTAGAGCTGGAGCACGCCCCAGCGCACGATGGCGGGCAGTCCGCGGATAGCGGCCTGGAAGTCGAGCGTCGTGATCCAGTCGACGACCGGGGATTCGAGCACGATGCCGATCACCTTCGTGCCGAGCGGAGACCGCGTCAGCGCCTGAAGCACCGTTGCGCCGCCCATCGACCACCCCATCAGCACGAGCTCCTCGGCGCCGTGGTCGAGCGCGTACTGCATCGCCGGCTCGATGTCCCGCCACTCTCGGTCTCCGAGCGCGTACCGGTAGTCGTCGCTGCGCGGGGCATCGCCGTCGTTGCGGTACGACACCAGCAGCGAGGAGTAACCGGCGTCGCGGAACGGCTCGACCGCGCGGAGCGTCTCCGAACGGCGCACGCCGCGCCCGTGCACGTTGATGACCCAGCGCCTCGCCGAGTCCTCCGCGGCCGGGATCAGCCAGGCGGGCGCCGGCCCGAGCGGGGTGTCGATCGTCACGTCGCGATACGGATAGCCCAGGTCGCGCGGGCTCAGGTGGAACCATCCGCTCATGCGTCCACGGCGGGCGGCCGTCAGGTCGCCGAAGTCGACGCCGAGCACCTCACGCGTCACCGTGTCGTCATCGCTGGTGATGATCTCGCCGACCCGCGCGTGGCCCGCCTCGTTCGCGAACCAGAAGCTGTACGCCCCCGCAAGGCGCGAGTCGGCGTTGGACGACAGCACGATCGTCCCGGCCGCGAGATCCACGCCGAGGATCGTCACGTCCTCCGTCCTGCGAGAGGGCGGGATGATCACGGTGCGGGCGACGATCGACGCTGAGCGCCGCGGCCGCGAGAGCGGCGGCACCGGCCGCGGCGGCGACGCCGATGGCGATCCCCCCGACGACCCGCCGTCCCATCCGATGAGCTCCCGTCGACCACCGGGGGTCGGCGTGGCACGTGACGACGCCCCACTCGAAACCCTAGTCTGCACACGTGTCCGAAACTGTGTCCGGCCCGGCCGTCCCGGCCCTCTTCGGCCAGGCGCTGGACGCCGTCCGGAGGCCACCACGCGCCCGGAGCTCGTGCTGACCGAGATCCCGGCTCCCATCGGGCTCGCTCCGCACGCGATCGCGATGGCCGGGGATGTGCGCCCCGCGCGCCACGGGGTCGACTCACTGCTCGGCACCGGGCGCTTCGTTCTGCTGCACGACCCCGAAGGTCCCGAGGCTTGGGGAGGCACCTTCCGGGTCGTCTGCTTCGCCCAGGCGCCGCTCGAGACCGACATCGGACTCGACCCGTTCGTCGCCGGCGTCGCCTGGTCGTGGCTCGAGGACGCGCTCGCGGTGCGCGGAGCCCACTACGGCGCAGCATCCGGCACCGCGACCAAGGTGCTCTCGACCGGCTTCGGCGAACTGGCCGGCCAAAGCGACGGCGCGACCCTCGAACTGCGGGCGTGCTGGACGCCGGACGAAGACTCGATCGCCGCGTCGGTCGAAGGCTGGAGCGAGCTGCTGTGCCTGCTGGCCGGCCTGCCTCCGACCACCGAGGCGGTCGGTCTCCTCCCCCACGTTCGGGCGGCGCGTGACTGACCCCGACGGCCCCGAGCCGACGCCACTCCGCGGACGAACCGGGCGAACCGACCGGCAGCAGTGCGCCGGAGGTGCACGCGACTCTCGACGTCATCGAGACGCGTCGAGGACTATCTCGCCGCCGTCGCCGCGATCGCAGCAGGTACCGGCCCGATCGCGATCGACGCCGAGCGCGCATCCGGCTTCCGCTACTCGCAGCGCGCGTACCTCATCCAGATCTTCCGCCGCGGATCGGGGGTGTTCCTGTTCGATCCGCCCGCGATCGGAGGCGACTTCAGCGAGCTCGCGCGCCGTCATGGCCGGCGAGGAGTGGATTCTGCACGCCGCCAGCCAGGATCTCGCCTGCCTGCGCGAGATCGGCCTCGATCCGGAGCGCATCTTCGACACCGAACTCGGCGCACGGCTCGCGGGCCTGCCGCGCGTGGGACTCGGAGCCGTCGTCGAAGAGCTCCTCGGCATCCATCTCGCGAAGGAGCATTCCGCCGCCGACTGGTCGACCCGCCCGCTCCCGCAGAGCTGGCTGGTCTACGCGGCGCTCGATGTCGAACTGCTGCCCGAGCTGCGCGACAAGATCGGCGACCTGCTCGACGCCTCCGGCAAGGCCGAGATCGCCCGGCAGGAGTTCGATGCCGTGCTCCATCGGGAAACGGTGGTGCGCCAGAGCCGTGGCGGCGACTCTCGGGAATCCACGGGATGCGCCAGGCGCGCACCCTCGCCGTCGCCCGTGAGCTCTGGACAGCACGTGACGACTACGCCCGCGAGATCGACACCGCGCCCGGGACGGCTCGTTCCCGACGGGTCGCTCGTCGCTGCCGCGAACGCGCTTCCTGCGACGAAACGCGATCTCGCCGCTATCAAGGAGTTCACCGGGCGCGCCAGTCGCAGCCAGCTCGACCGATGGTTCGAGGCGATCCAGCGCGGGCATGACGACCGAGGATTTGCCTCAGGTCCGCCCGCAGACCGACACCCTGCCGCCGCCGCGGATCTGGTCGGACGAACCCGGAGGCCGATGGCCGTTTCAAGCGCGCCCGGACGGACGCGACCGCAGATGGCCACCGAACTCGACATCCCCCTCGAGAACCTGCTGACCCCTGATTTCCTGCGCCGCGTCGCGTGGTCGCCGCCCGATCCGATCACGACCGAGGCCATCGCCGACGCCCTCACCGAACTCGGCGCACGTCCCTGGCAGGTTGACGCTTTGGCACAGGTGATCGCCGATGCCTTTGTGCGATCCGACCAAACGCCGAGGACCCGGACGAGGCACCCGCTTCGTAGGATGGATCAAAGGATTTCGGGGGGCCTCAGGCGGCCCGTGCCTAGGCTCGACCGCGTCGTCGAACCGATCTACGGAGGATCACACTGTGGCCGAAAGAACCGAAGTCGTCTTCGTTGACGGAGTCCGCACTCCATTCGGTCGGGCCGGTGAGAAGGGTCAGTACTGGAATACCCGCGCCGACGACCTCATCGTCAAGGCGATGATCGGGCTGCTCGAGCGCAACCCGAAGCTGCCGAAGGAGCGGATCGACGACGTCGCGATCGCGGCCTCGACCCAGACCGGTGATCAGGGACTGACCATCGGACGCACCGCCGCCATCCTCGCGGGGCTGCCGCTGAGCGTGCCGGGCTACGCGATCGACCGCATGTGCGCGGGCGCCATGACGAGCGTCACGACGATCGGGAGCGCGATCGGATTCGGCGCCTACGACATCGGGATCGCGGGCGGTGTCGAGCACATGGGCCGCCACCCGATGGGTGCGGGCGCCGATCCGAACCCGCGGTTCCTCTCCGAGAAGCTCGTCAGCCCCGACGCCCTGAACATGGGCACGACGGCCGAGCGCCTGCACGACCGATTCCCGACGCTCACCAAGGAGCGCTCCGACCGGTTCGGACTGCTGAGCCAGCAGAGGGTCGCCGCTGCCTACGCCGCCGGCAAGATCCAGCCCGACCTCATCCCGGTCGCGATCAACAGCGAAGCGGGCTGGGGCCTCGCCACCGAGGACGAGGGGATGCGTCCCGACACGACGATGGAGGGTCTCGCGACGTTGAAGACCCCGTTCCGGCCGCACGGGAGGGTCACGGCGGGCAACGCCTCGCCGCTCACCGACGGCGCGACGGTCTCGCTGCTGGCGAGCGAGCAGGCGGCGAAGGAGCTCGGCCTGACCGTCAAGATGAAGATGGTGAGCTTCGGGTTCGCGGGCGTCGCCCCCGAGGTCATGGGAATCGGGCCGATCCCGAGCACCGAGAAGGCGCTGCACGAGGGCCGGACTGACGATCGGCGACATCGGCGCCTTCGAACTGAACGAGGCGTTCGCCGTGCAGGTGCTGTCGTTCCTCGACCACTTCGGCATCGACGACGAGGACCCGCGGGTCAACCCGTGGGGCGGCGCGATCGCGATCGGCCACCCGCTCGCCGGATCCGGCGTTCGCTCGATGACGCAGCTCGCGGCGCAGTTCGCCGAGCAGCCCGATGTGCGCTACGGCCTCACCGCCATGTGCGTCGGGCTCGGTCAGGGCGGCAGCGTCATCTGGGAGAACCCGCACTCACAAGGGAGCCAAGTGATGGCCGCATCGACCGACTTCTCCGCCTCGTCGCGCTCGACCCCGACGAGGTCGTCACCCACTCGTTCGTGCGCGACGTCACGCTGCCGAGCGGCAAGGTGCTCGCCCTCGTCACCCTCGACAACGGACGCGATCACACGCGCCCGAACACCCTCGGCCCGGCGACGCTGCTCGAGCTCCGCGGCGTGCTCGAGGAGCTCGCCGCGCGGGCCGCGAAGAAGGAGATCGCGGCGGTCGGGGTGACCGGCAAGCCGTTCATCCTGGCGGCCGGAGCCGATCTGTCGAAGGTCGACGGCATCCCGGATCTCGAGACCGGCGTGCTGATGGCCCAACTCGGCCACGAGACGCTCGGCAAGCTCGGCGACCTCGGCGTGCCGTCGTTCGTCTTCGTCAACGGGCTCGCCCTCGGCGGCGGCGTCGAGATCGCGCTGAACGCGACCTATCGCACGATCGACTCGTCGAGTCCCGGCGTTCGCGCTGCCCGAGGTCTTCCTCGGCCTCATCCCCGGCTGGGGCGGCGCCTGGATCCTGCCCAACCTGATCGGCATCGAGAACGCTCTCGAGGTCATGATCTCGAACCCGCTGAAGAACAACCGGATGCTGAAGGGCCCGCAGGCGTTCGAGCTCGGTATCGCCGACGCAATGTTCGGTCCCGCGAACTTCCTCGAGGACTCGCTGCGTGGGCGGACGGCGTGATCTCCGGAACGATCAAGGTCAAGCGCAAGAACGAGCCGGGCAAGCTCGAGCGCGCGGTGAAGTGGGATATCGCGATCGGCATCGCCGAGAAGACTCTCAAGAGCCGCATCGGCACGGTCGCGAAGTAGCCCCGTACCGGGCGCTCGAGCTGCTCAAGGCGGCGAAGAACACCGACAAGGCGACCGGATTCGCGGCCGAGGACGCCGCTCTCGCCGATCTCATCTCGGGCGACCAGTTCCGCGCGTCGATCTACGCGTTCAACCTCGTGCAGAAGCGCGCCAAGCGACCGGCGGGTGCTCCGGACAAGGAACTGGCGCGCCCGGTCGACAAGGTCGGCATCGTCGGTGCCGGTCTCATGGCCACCCAGTTCGCGCTGCTGTTCGTGCGCCGCCTGCAGGTGCCCGTGGTCATCACCGATCTCGACCAGGCTCGCGTCGACAAGGGTGTCGAGACGATCCGCGGCGAGATCGACGAGCTGCTCGAGCAAGGGCCGCATCGACTCCGACGAGGCGAATCGTCTGAAGGCGCTCGTCACCGGCACGCACCGACAAGGCCGACTTCGCGGACTGCGACTGGGTCATCGAGGCCGTGTTCGAGGAACTCGGCGTCAAGCAACAGGTCTTCGCCGAGATCGAGAAGCACGTCGCCGACGACGCGATCCTCGCAACCAACACCTCGTCGCTGTCGGTCGACGAGATCGGATCGAAGCTCGCGCACCCGGAGCGTCTGGTCGGCTTCCACTTCTTCAACCCGGTCGCGGTCATGCCGCTCATCGAGGTCGTCAAGGCGTCGAAGACGAATGACGTCGCGCTCTCGACGGCCATGGTCACCGCGGCGAAGCTGCGCAAGAACGCCGTCATCACCAAGGACTCCCCCGGTTTCGTCGTCAACCGCGTGCTGGCCAAGCTTCTCGGCGAGGCGATGCACGCCGTCGAGCAGGGCACGCCGTTCGAGTCCGTCGTCGAGGCGCAGAAGGTCTTCGGCTTCCCGATGGACCCGTTCGTGCTTGCTCGAACTGGTCGGCCTGAAGGTCGGCGCCCACGTGCTCGACACCCACCACGCGTGCGTTCCCCGAGCGATTCTTCGAGAGCGCGTCGCTGCACGAGCTCGCCGACTACGGCCACATTCTCGAGCGGGACGGCAAGGGCAAGGTCACCGGATACGACAAGAAGGCCCTCGCGATCGTGGCGAAGCACCGTCCGGCAGGATGCCAAGCCCTACACGGTCGACGAGTTGCGCGTTCGGATCGAGGACGGCCTGGCCGACGAGATCCACCGGATGCTCGAGGACGACGTCGTGCACGCGGCGGAGGACATCGACCTCTGCATGCTCCTGGGTGCCGGGTGGCCCTTCCAGATGGGTGGCGCGACCCCGTATCTCGACCGGGTCGGCGCCAGCGAGCGCGTGTTCGGCGACACCTTCCATCACCCGCTGATCAAGGGCGTGTCTTAGCCGCGTAGGTCGCTGTTCTCCGGAAATAGGGATATCGACCGATGTCCCCGCCCTACCTCAGAAACGAGGCTAAGGGCATGGAAAACCTCTCCAACTACCGCACCAACGCCCTCATCGTGAGCGAGCGCGAGCTCGCGCTCCGCGCTGAGCGTGTCCGCGTCGCCCAGGAGCGCACGCTGCGGACCGCACCCCGTCCGGTCACCTCGACCGGCTCGCTGGTGGTCGTGCCCAGCGCCTCCCACTAGGCACTCGCGTGTCACCTTCTCGTGCCACCTCCCCCGGATCGCGTGCCGGGGGCAGGTGGCACGATGGACGTATGGCGTCCACGAGCACCGCGACGATGATCGGCCGCGACGCCGAACTCGCGGAGCTCGCGGACGCCTTCGAATCGACCGCTGAAGCCGGTCCTCGCATCGTCGTGGTCGGCGGGGAGGCCGGCATCGGCAAGTCCCGCCTGCTGGACGAGTTCCGTGACGGCCTCGGCGACTCCGCCGTCGTCGTGACCGGTCATTGCGTCGAATTCGGCACCGTCGGGCTCCCCTATGTGCCGCTGGCCGGAGTCTTCCGCGGACTCGCGGCCACGTTCGGGCCGGAAGCGGTGATCGAGGCGGCCGGCGCGTCACAGCAGGCGTTGCGCGCAATGATCGACGGCGCTCCGCCCGTCGAGCGGGACGAGCGCATGGGAATCGACCGCCTGGATGAGGTGGTCACCACCCTGCTCGAGCGCCTCAGCTCGACCCGGCCGCTCGTCGTCCTCATCGAGGACCTGCACTGGGCCGACCCGGCGACGCTCGACGTCCTGCGATTCGCCGCCCGCGTGCTCCAGACCGGGCGCCTGCTCATGGTGCTGAGCTACCGCACCGATGATGTCGGCCGCGGCCACCCTCTACGGGCGTTCCTCGCCGAGCTCGAGCGCAACAGGCGCACGTCCCGGGTGATGCTGGCGCGTCTTTCTGCCACCGAGGTGCGCGCGCAGGCGAGCGAGCTCCTGGGCAGCGCACCCAGCACCGACCACGCGCGTGCATTGTTCGAGCGCAGCGAGGGCGTCCCGTTCTTCGTCGAGGAGCTCATCTGCGTTGTGCAGGGCGGCGACGGGGCTCCGGTTCCCGACACCTTGCGAGAGTTGCTGCTCGGCCGGTACGAGACGCTCGGCGCCGGGGCGCAGCAGGTGGTGCGGGTGCTGGCCGCGGGCGGCGGCAGGGTCGACCACGACATCCTGACCGAGATCGCCGGGCTGGCCGCCGCCGAGCTCGACGTCGCCCTCCGTGAGGCGATCGACGCCGGCGTCCTCGTGGTCACGGGTCGTGAATACGACTTCCGGCACGCGCTCGTGCGAGAGGCCGTCAACGCAGAGCTGCTGCCCGGCGAGAGCAGTCGGGTGCACATGGGCTACGCACGGGCGCTCGAGGCCCGCTCCGGCGACCCCGCGCAGGCTGCCGCACGTGCCGTGCTCATCTCGTTCCACTGGATGGAGGCGCACGCGCTCGACGAGGCGTTCCGGTCGTCGCTCGAGGGGATGCGACTGTGCCGGTCCGCCTTCGCCTACGCGAGCTCGGCACAGCTCGGGGAGCGTGCGCTCGAGCTCTGGGATCGCGTGCCCGACTCCGCGGCCGCCGCCGACACCACCCACGTCGAGTTGCTGGACCACACCGCGCTGGCCTGGCGGAACGCCGGCGAGCCCGCCCGCGCCCTCGCCACGATCGACCTGGCCCTCGCAGAGGCCGACCCGGACGAGCCGGAGGTCGTAGCACGGCTCCTCCGCAACAAGGGGGTCATGCTGACCGTCGATGCGCGCCCGGATGCGATCGCCGCCTTCGAGGAGGCGCTCGGCGTCCTGCCCGACGAATGCGATGCGATGCTGCGGGCCAACATCCTCGCGGAGGTCGCTGCCCAGTACATGGTCACCGGTCGCATCGCCGACGCGCTGCGACGCCGCATCCCGGTCGCTCGAGCTGGCACCGCCGGATGCGCGGCGCACCCGCTCGATCGCCGCCAACATCCGCGGCGGCACGCTCACCCACGAGGGGCGCATCGAGGAGGGCATGGCCGACTTCGAGCGCGCGCGGGTCGAAGCAGGCGACGACCGCGACGCCCTGCTGCGCTACTACGTCAACATGTCGGACACTCTGCACCTGCTCGGGCGTTTCGACGACTCACTCGACGTCGCCAATCAGGGCTTCGAACTCGCCCGGTCAGCGGGTGTCGAGCGAACGTCGGGCGCGATCCTGGTCGTCAACACCGTCGATCCACTGTTCGCGCTCGGCGAGTGGGACCGTGCCGATGCGCTCATCGAAAGCTCGCTGGAGCTGAATCCCCCGACAGTGTTCCGCATCTACCTGCGGCGCGCGAAGATGCGCTCGACGCTCTGGCGGGGGGATCCGCGAGGAGCGCTCGCCCAGTTCGAGCAGTGGTCCGCGTCCGGACTCCAGCTGGCGGAGTTCGAGGACCAGACGCGCGCCGGCCTCGCCCTCGATCTCGCCGGGCTTAAGGTCGCGCTGGGCGATCTGCAGGGGGCGTGGGAACAGGTCCTCCCACTCATCGACATGCCCCGGCTCGCATCTCCCGGTTGGGAGCTGCCGCTGGCGGGTGCCGCCGCCCACGTGCTCGCACGGCTGCGGGAGGCCGCCCACGACCCGGCCCTGCTCCGCGACGAGGAGAAGCGCCTGCGCGCCCTTGTTGCTCGGGACCACTGGCCGACCCTGCCCATCTGGACCGCCGTCGTCGACGCCGAGCTTTCGGGCGACGACGGCACGGGAACGGATGTCGGCGCCTGGCAGGTCGCACGCGACGCCGTCGCAGCGCCCGAGGGTTCCGTGCTCACCAGGCTGGTCGTCGACCACGGCCTGGCGCGGGCGCAGTTGCTCTCCGGCGACCGCGCCGGCGCGACCGAGACCATCGCGGGCCTGCGCGCCGCCGCAGGTGCTGTGGGTGCGGGACTGATCGTCGGCTGGGCCGACGATCTCGCCTCTCGGGGTGGCCTCGCGGGGCACGCCGTCGACACGACCGCCGACGACCGCGCCCTCACGTCACGCGAGCAGCAGGTGCTGGAGCTCGTGGCCGAGGGCCTCAGCAACGGTCAGATCGCGGAGCGGCTGTACATCAGTCGCAAGACGGTCAGCGTGCACGTCTCCGCCATCCTGCGCAAGCTCGGTGCGGCGAGCCGGACCGAGGCGGTCAGGCTCGCCGCGCTCGCGGCGAACACGGCCGGCTGAGAGTCAGGCGGGGTCGGAGTCGGCCGCGGCCTCTGCCCACTCGCCGTGGCCCTCGGTGATCGGCGGACGGGTGATGAACAGCGCGATCACGATCACGACCAGCGAGATGATGCCGCCGGCGACGAACGCCAGGTGCGCACCCGTTCGCCGCCTCCGCGGCCAACGGGCGCTCGGGGTCGAGGTTGCCCGCGGCAGCGAGCCCGGTCGCGTAGAGCGCCACGAACACCGCCGTGCCGGCGGCACCGGCCACCTGCTGCAGGGTCGCGACCGTCGCGCTGCCGTACGAGTACAGCTTGCGGCTGCAGCGAACCGAGTGACGTGCTGAACAACGGCGTGAACAGGAACGCCAGCCCCAGGCACAGGGTGATGTAGCGCGATCGAGCAGGACGACCCACGACGAGCCCTCGCCCAGCCCGAACGCCATGGTCCACAGCGCGATGGACACGACGATGGCACCCGGGATGATGAGCGGACGCGGCCCGACCTTGTCGAACAGCCGACCGACGGTCGGACCGAGCAGACCCATCAGGAGTCCTCCTGGGAGCAGAAGCGCACCGACCCACAGGGTGTCGAGTCCTAGGGTGTACCGAGCGAACTGCGGCAGCACGATGATGGTGCCGAAGAGCGCCAGCATCGCGGTCGCGAGCAGCGCGACCGACAGCGTGAAGTTGCGCGAGGTGAAGGTGCGCAGGTCGAGCAGCGCGGAATCGGTGCGCTGCAGCACCAGCTGGCGCCAGACGAAGACGGCCATGCAGGAGCACCCCGATCGTGATCGGCACCCACGGGGCGACCGGCGCGGTGCCGATGGCCGCCGTGCCGATGCTGCTCAGCCCGTAGACGAGCGTCGAGAATGCGAGCGCGGACAGGATGACCGAGGGCACGTCGAGCGGGACGCTGCGGGTCTCGGACACGTTCGGCACCCACTTCATGCCGATGAGCAGCATGGCGACGGCGATCGGCAGCATGACCCAGAACAGGCCCTGCCACGGCAGCACCTGGAGCAGTGCGCCCGAGACGACCGGCCCGAGGGCGGGGGCCACGGACATCACGACGGAGATGCGGCCCATGATGCGACCACGCTCATGCGGCGCGACGATCGTCATCACGGTGGTCATCATCAGCGGCATCATGATCGCCGTTCCGATGGCCTGCACCACGCGGCCGACGATGAGTGCCTCGAAGACCGGCGAGAGCGCCGCGATGAGCGTTCCGACGCTGAAGGTCGACATCGCCATGATGAACACCGGGCGTGTGTTGAGTCGCTGCATCAGCCAGCCGGTGATCGGGATGACGACGGCCATCGTGAGCGCGAACGCGGTCGTGAGCCACTGGCCCTGCGTCGCGTCGATGCCCAATGCCTCTTGGATCTTCGGCAGCGCGACGCTCATCATCGTCTCGTTCAGGAACACGACGAAGACGGCCGCGAGGAGCAGGATCAGCGCCATGCGGTTGCGGGATGCCAGCGCCGCTCCGGCCGCGTCGACCGCGGGCGTGGACTGCGTCTGGGGCATTGCGGTGTCGCTGGTCATGGAGTCCTTCTGGGCTGGGAGCGAATCGGGGCGGATCGAGGCGGGGCGAATCGAGGCGGGCGATTCCCGCGAACAGCACAATGGCGAGAAGCCCTCAGGCATCCTCGCCCGTTGTGAACACTGTCCACATATAGTACCGCTGGCCTCCGACAATGCAAGTCGGATCGCCTGCGGGCTATTCCGCTGTCAGCAGATCCGGTTTCGCCGCACTAGTCGAGCCGCGCGCTGTGCTCACGCTCGACCTCGTCCTCGTCGGGCAGCGGGCGCGCGACCGGGATGCGGGTGCCGGCCGTGCCGAGCACCTGCGAGACGATGTCGCGGGCGATCTGCTGATCGGTGAGGCCGACATCCGCGAGGATCTCGTCACGCGCGCCGTGCTCGAGGAAGCGGTCCGGGAGCCCGAGTTCGTCGACCGCCGTGTCGACGCCCGCCGCACGCAGGTCCTGACGGATGCGGGTGCCGATGCCGCCCACGCGTACGCCGTCCTCGATCGTGACGACCAGCCGGTAGTCGCGTGACATCTCGACGATGCTCTCGGGAACCGGGCACGACCCAGCGCGGGTCGACGACGGTGGCGCCGATCCCCTGGGCCGCGAGCCGCTCGGCGACCTGGAGCCCGAGTTTCGCCATCGGCCCGACGGTGACGATCAGCACGTCGCGGTGCGCCGCCTCGCGCAGGACGTCGACGCCGTCGTCGGTGCGCCGCTCGGCCTCGTACTCGTTGCCGACGCTCCCCTTGGAGAAGCGCAGCACGGTCGGCCCGTCATCGACGACGACGGCCTCGCCGAGCTCCTCGCGCAGTCGCGTCGCGTCGCGCGGCGCAGCGAGCCGGATGCCCGGGACGACCTGGAGGATCGCGAGATCCCACATGCCGTGGTGACTCGGCCCGTCGGGTCCGGTGACACCGGCCCGGTCGAGCACGAACGTGACGCCCGCTCGGTGGAGGGCGACATCCATCAGCACCTGGTCGAACGCGCGGTTCACGAACGTTGCGTAGAGGGCGACCACGGGATGCAGCCCGCCGAACGCGAGGCCCGCCGCACTCGTCACGGCGTGCTGCTCGGCGATGCCCACATCGAAGACGCGGTCGGGATGCTTCTCCGCGAACCGGTGCAGGCCGGTCGGTCGCAGCATGGCGGCCGTGATGCCGACGAGTCGCGGGTTGCGGTCGGCCAGCTCGACGATCTCGTCGGCGAACACGCTCGTCCAGGACGGGCGGCTGGCCTGCTCGATCGGCTCGCCCGTCTCGGGGTCGATCTGCCCGACCGCGTGGAACTGGTCGGCGACGTCGGCGACGGCCGGCTCGAACCCGTGCCCCTTCTCGGTGATCACGTGCACGATGACCGGTCGCCCGAGCTCCTTGGCCTGCGTGAGGGTCTCTTCGAGGGCCGGCAGGTCGTGCCCGTGCACCGGCCCGATGTACTTGATGTCGAGGTTGGAGTACAGCGCCTCGTTGTTGGTGAACCGCGCCAGGAAGCCGTGCACGGCACCGCGGGTGCCGCGGTAGAACGCCCGGCCGGGAGGGCCGAAGTGGCCGAACAGCTTCTCGCTGGACCGGTGGAGGTTGAGGTACGCGCGCCGCGTCCGCACGGTGTTGAGGAACCGTGCCATGCCGCCGATGGTCGGGGCGTACGAGCGGCCGTTGTCGTTGACGACGATCACCAGGCGGCGCATGTTGTCGTCGCTGATGTTGTTCAGCGCCTCCCACGTCATCCCGCCGGTCAGCGCTCCGTCGCCCACGACCGCCACGACGTACCGTTCGGCCTGCCCGGTCATGGCGAACGCGCGCGAGATCCCGTCGGCCCAGCTCAGCGAGCTCGACGCATGCGAGCTTTCGACGATGTCGTGCTCGGACTCGGAGCGCTGCGGGTAGCCGGCCAGCCCGCCGTTCATCCGGAGCCTGCTGAAGTCGTGGCGCCCGGTCAGCAGCTTGTGCACGTAGCTCTGGTGCCCGGTGTCGAACACGATCGCGTCCGTGGGCGAGTCGAAGACCCGGTGGATGGCCATCGTCAGCTCGACGACGCCGAGATTCGGGCCCAGGTGGCCGCCGGTCTTCGAGACCTCGGCGACCAGGAAGCGCCGGATCTCGTCGGCGAGCTCGACGAGCTCGGCCTTCGACAGGGCGTCGAGGTCACGGGGCCCTGAGATCCCTTCCAGCAACGACATGCCACAAGCCTACGGCTCGGTTCCGTAGACCTCCCTGTGCAACTCCCGCGCGCTCGACATCCAGTCGTCGCGCTCGATCCGGCCCGGGAACACCTCGAGTGCGTCGTTCACCACGTCCACGTCAGCGGGCGTGAAGCGCGCGACCTGGCGGAAGCTGGTGATTCCCATCGATTCGAGCAGTTTCGCGATCTTGGGTCCGACACCGTGGATGCGGACCAGGTCGTCGTGCGGCACGTCGCCGTCCCCGCCGGTGCGGCTCGCGATCTCCGAGACCCGTGACCGTGCCGCGGCACGGTCCTCCGCAGGCGCGAAGAGCGAGTCCACCGGGGCCGAGCCGGTGCGGGTGTGCCCCTCCCCCGTGTCGATCTCGAGGATCCGGGTACCGGCCGGTGCGCGTGCAGGGGTGACCGGCTCGGGGGCGCGTGATGCGCGGCGGGGCGGCCGCAGTATCCCGCGCAGCAGCCAGCCCAGGAGGACGCCCAGAAGGGCGGCGATCAGCAGCCAGACGACGATCTCACCCGCGGTGTACCACGACATCAGCTGTCCTCCTGGATCGCGAACGTGACGCGCCGGTTGAGCGCGGCGCCCTCGGACGTGGCGTTGTCGCCGATGGGGTCGCCAGCCCCGGCGCCGACGACGGTGAGGCGGGCCGCGGGCACGCCGAGGCGGACGAGCTCGTCGACGACGATCTGCGCGCGGTTCTCGCTGAACGCGACGGCCTCGGCCGCGGTCCCGGTCGGGATCGCGACATGTCCGGTGACCGTCAGGTTCACGAACGGGTAGTCGACGAGGGCCGCAGCGATCTGCGAGAGCTGCGTCCGGGCGGCGTCGGAGAGCCCGACGCTGTCGGCCGCGAACAGCACCTGGGTGCCGGTCAGCAGCTGCACGGTCTCGGGGCCGGGCGTCGGGGTGGGCGTCGGGGTGGGCGTCGGGGTGCCGGTCGCACCGGGCTCCGCATCCGGGCTCGACGACCGTGGCCCAGCGCACCCCCTCGACGCGCTCGACGACCCGCTCCGCCGCCGCGAGCCGGGCCTCAGAAGCGGTATCGCTGCTGAGGAACGCCTCGCGGCCGTCGAATCGCACGTGGACGCTCGTGTAGCCCGCGTCGGCGAGGGCGGCACGGGTCGCCTCGGCGAGTCGCGGCTCGAGCGCGTCGGACCCGATCACGCCGACGGCCGCGATCATCCCGCCGAGCACCGTGGCCGTCGCGATCACGGCCATCCGGCGCGCGCCCGAGGTCGGCTCGGGGTCGCGCTGCTTTGGTGCGGCCATGGCGCCCGACTCTAGACGAGGCTCCGGAGCACGTACTGGAGGATCCCGCCGTTGCGGTAGTAGTCCGCCTCACCGGGGGTGTCGATCCGGACGACGGCGTCGAACTCGATCGGCGACTTGCCCGCGGCCGAATGCTCGCTCGGCGTCGCGATGACCGTGACACTCTTGGGCGTGCCACCGTCGTTCAGCGCCGTTATGCCGCTGATCGCGACGACCTCGGTGCCGTCGAGCCCCAGGCTGTCGGCGTTCTCGCCGGCCGGGAACTGCAGCGGGATGACTCCCATGCCGATCAGGTTCGACCGGTGGATGCGCTCGAAGCTCTCCGCGATCACCGCGCGGACGCCGAGGAGCGAGGTGCCCTTGGCCGCCCAGTCTCGGCTGGAGCCGGAGCCGTACTCCTTGCCCGCGAAGATCACCAGCGGCGTTCCGGCGGCCTGATAGTTCTGGCTCGCGTCGTAGATGAACGACTGCGGCGCATCGGGCTGCGTGAAGTCACGGGTGAAGCCGCCTTCGACGTTGTCCAGCAGCTGGTTCTTCAGCCGGATGTTCGCGAAGGTGCCGCGGATCATGACCTCGTGGTTGCCGCGACGCGATCCGTAGGAGTTGAAGTCCTTGCGGTCGACCCCGTGCTCCTGAAGGTAGGCGCCCGCCGGGCTGTCGGCCTTGATCGATCCCGCCGGGACTGATGTGGTCGGTCGTCACCGAGTCGCCGAGCTTCGCCAGGACGCGCGCACCGTCGATGTCGGTCACCGGGCTCGTCTCGAGGGTCATGCCGTCGAAGTACGGGGGCTTGCGGACGTACGTGGAGTTCTCGTCCCACTCGAAGGTGGCGCCGGTGGGCGTCGCCAGCGACTTCCAGCGCTCGTCGCCGTCGAACACCCCGGCGTACTCGTGGGTGAACATCTCGGTGTCGATCGACGAATCGATCGTCTTCTGCACCTCGGCGGCGTCGGGCCAGATGTCCTTGAGGAAGACGTCCTTGCCGTCCTGGTCCTGGCCGAGCGCGTCCGTCTCGAAATCGAAGTTCATGGTTCCGGCAAGGGCGTACGCGATCACGAGCGGCGGGCTGGCGAGGTAGTTCATCTTCACGTCGGGGTTGATGCGGCCCTCGAAGTTGCGGTTGCCCGAGAGCACCGCGGTCACGGCCAGGTCGTTCTCATTCACGGCGGCCGAGATCTCGTCGAGGAGCGGGCCAGAGTTGCCGATGCAGGTCGTGCAGCCGTAGCCGACGGTGTAGAAGCCGAGGGCCTCGAGGTCGTCGGTCAGTCCGGCCTTCTCGTAATAGTCGGTGACGACCTTGGATCCGGGCGCCAGCGTGGTCTTGACCCACGGCTTGGCCTTCAGGCCCTTCTTCGCGGCGTTCCGGGCCAGCAGGCCGGCCGCGAGCATCACGCTCGGGTTCGAGGTGTTCGTGCAACTGGTGATCGCCGCGATCGCGACCGCGCCGTGGTCGAGCGTGAAGCTCGATCCGTCTTCGAGGCTGACCTTCGTCGGCTTGGAGTTGTTCGTCGGGGCGAAGCTGACGTGGCTGTGCGAGTGCTCGTGCGCCGTCTCCTCGTCCTCCGCCGTGAACCCCACCGGGTCGCTGGCCGGGAAGGTGCCCTCGACGGCCGCGTCGACCTTCGACAGGTCCTGCGAGGCGTAGTCGTTGAGGTCCCTCTCGAACTGGGACTTCGCCTCCGTCAGTTCGACACGGTCCTGGGGGCGCTTCGGGCCGGCGATCGACGGGACGACCGTGCCGAGGTCGAGCTCGAGGTACTCGCTGTAAGCGGGCTCGATGCTCGGGTCGTGCCACAGCTTCTGCAGCTTCGAGTAGGCCTCGACCAGCGCGATCTGCTCCTCGCTGCGACCGGTGAGGCGCAGGTAGTCGAGGGTGACCTGGTCGATCGGGAACATCGCCGCGGTCGAGCCGAACTCCGGGCTCATGTTGCCGATCGTGGCGCGGTTGGCCAGCGGCACCTCGGCGACGCCGTCGCCGTAGAACTCCACGAACTTGCCGACCACACCGTGCTTGCGCAGCTGCTGGGTGATGGTGAGCACCACATCCGTCGCCGTCACGCCCGTCGGGATGGAGCCCGTGAGCTTGAAGCCCACCACGCGCGGGATGAGCATCGAGACCGGCTGGCCGAGCATGGCCGCCTCCGCCTCGATGCCGCCGACGCCCCAGCCGAGCACGCCGAGGCCGTTGACCATCGTGGTGTGGGAGTCGGTGCCGACGAGGGTGTCGGGGTAGGCGCGGAGGACGCCCGCGACCTCCCGGGTGTAGGTGACGCGCGCCAGGTACTCGATGTTGACCTGGTGCACGATGCCGGTGCCGGGCGGGACGACCTTGAAGTCGTCGAACGCCGTCTGGCCCCAGCGGAGGAACTGGTAGCGCTCGCCGTTGCGCTCGTACTCGAGCTCCACGTTCTGCTCGAATGCATCCGCCGTGCCGAACAGGTCGGCGATGACGGAATGGTCGATGACGAGCTCGGCCGGAGCAAGAGGGTTGACCTTCTTCGGGTCGCCGCCGAGGGCGCTGACGGCCTCGCGCATCGTGGCGAGGTCGACGATGCAGGGGACGCCCGTGAAGTCCTGCATGATCACGCGGGCAGGGGTGAACTGGATCTCGGTGTCGGGTTCGGCGGATGGCTGCCACGATCCGAGTGCCTGGATGTGGTCCTTCGTGACGTTCGCGCCGTCCTCGGTGCGCAGCAGGTTCTCGAGCAGCACCTTGAGACTGAACGGCAGCTTCTCGTGACCGGGGACGCTGTCGATTCGGAAGACCTCGTAGTCGGTGCCCCCGACCGCGAGCGTGCTCTTCGAACCGAAGCTGTTGACCGTCGACATTGTTGTCGTCTCCATTTCGGTTGTCTACGCCCATACTCGCGGGCGCCGAACGCACGTTCCAGCAAGGCAATCCTAAGCCCAGCGGAGCCGGGCAGGCCCGGAGCGCACGTGTCGATTTATCTCGACATCAAGATATCTTACACGTCATCGTCGGCAGGCCGCCAGGCCGTGCGGACCAGCATCCAGGTCGCCCAGAGCAGGCCGAGATAGAGCGGAACGCCCATCACGAGCTTGGTCGCCGCGAGGGCGTCCGGCAGGTCGGCGAGGTAGAGGGGAACCTGCACCGCGAGCCGCAGGCCAGAGAGCAGCAGCCACAGCACCGTCGCGACGTACGCGACCTTGAGCTTCGCGGAATCATGCCGCCAGTGCTCGTCACCGGTGAGCAGGCCCACGATCACGCCGATGAGCGGCCGGCGCACCAGAAGGCTGACGATCAGCGCGACGACGGCCACGCCGTTGATGACGAACCCGAGCAGGAAGTTGTTCGCCGCGCTCCCCGTCAGCAGCGCCAGCCCCGCGGAGAGCGCGATCCCGATCGCGCCCGTGACCGCGGGCAATACCGGCTGGCGCTGGATGGCACGCACCGCGATGAAAACCACGGCGATCGCGAACGGCGCGAGCACCGAAAGCCACAGCTCCTGGGTGATGGTGTACAGGACCAGGAACCCGAGTCCGGGGAGGATCGCCTCGATCAAGCCCCGGATGCCGCCGACCGCTCCCAGCAGGGCGCGCCCGCTCGGGGCCTCCCCCGGCCTGACCTCGCCGAGCCGGGAACGCTGCATCCCGGCGGCGAAGCTTTCGCGGAACGTAGGGGGGTCGGCTTCAGGGACGGCGGGCCCCTCTTTCTCTTCGGCCACTAGACGCTCTGCGTGGGAGCCGGGGCCTGCGCTGCTGGTGGCACGTGCAGCGGGATGAGGTCGCGTGGCGGCATCGGAGACGTGCCGCGCACCACGACGACGCTGCGGAAGAGGTCCTCGATCTCGGCACCGGCTGCCGCGTCGACGGCACCCTTGCCGCTGATCACGCCGCGCAGGAACCATCGCGGTCCGTCGACCCCGATGAAGCGGGCGAGGCGCGGGCCGGGCTGACCGGGCGCTGCGGGCAGCTCGGCGCGAACCTCGGGCCCGAAGACCCCGGTCGCGAGGGTCGTAGTGCCCCCTTGACGTCCGATCTGCTCGACGATCTGCTCGCGGATCTCGTGCCACAGGCCGCTGTTGCGCGGCGCCGCGAACGACTGCACCTGAAGGCTCGATTCCTTGTAGTCCAGGGAGACCGCGACGACGCGCTTGCTCCCCTCCTCGACCTCGAGGCGGACCCTCAGCTCGGGACGCGGAAGGATCTTGATCCCGCCCAGGTCGACGTAGGGCCGGACGGCGTTCGCCTCGGTCTCGTCGAGGGGACCGTTCTCGGCGCGGTCGTCGGGCGCCGACTTCGGGTGCTCGATGGATGCCGGGGTGTCGGCCGGGATGTCGCTCACGAAGAGACTCCTTGGGTTGCGTAGCCGGTCGAGCCGAAGCCGCCCTCACCGCGGTGGCTGCCCGGGAGGCGTTCCACCGGGACGAAGCGGGCTCGCGCCACGGGGATGACGACGAGTTGGGCGATCCGGTCGCCGGCGGTGATCGTGTACGGCTCGGTGGCGTCGGTGTTGAGCAGGATGACGCGGATCTCGCCGCGATAGCCGGCGTCCACGGTGCCCGGCGTGTTGACGATGGTGATGCCGTGCTTGGCGGCGAGGCCGCTGCGCGGGACGACGAAGGCCGCATAGCCGTCGGGCAGCGCGATCGCCGATCCCGTGCCAACGGTGGCACGCTCGCCGGGACCGAGCTCGACCGTCTCGGTCGCCACCAGGTCGGCTCCGGCATCGCCCGGGTGGGCGTACTCGGGGATGTGCTCGCCGCTCAGCAGCACCTCGACGTCGGTCACGCAAAGAGGCTAGCCCATGGTCGAATGGGAGCATGCCCAACGACCGGACGTACCGCGAGCGGCTCTGGCCGGCGCCCTGGGTGTTCGTCGCGACGGGTTTGGTCGTCCCCGCGAGCCTGCTCGTGTTCCTGCCGATCTCGCTGCCGACCGGGATCGCCGTCGCGCTGGTGCTGTACGGGGCGATCGTCGGCGTGTTGCTCCTCACCACCCCCGCGATCGAGGTGACGGGCACGGGTTTCCGCGCCGGGCGCGCTCAGATCGACTCCGGGTTCCTCGGCGCCGCCGAGGCCTTCGAGGGCCAGGATGCCGTGGCTCAGCGGGGTGTCGAGCTCGACGCGCGCGCGTGGCTGCTGCTGCGCGGGTGGATCACCGGCGTCGTGCGCGTAGAGATCGAGGATCCCGATGACCCGACACCGTATTGGCTGATCTCCAGCCGTCGGCCGGCCGAGCTTGCGCGAGCGTTAGCGGGCTAAAGCGAACACTCGTGGCACACCGGCCCGAGCTTCGTGTCGTGATCCCACTGCGACTGGTGCTTCACGAGGAAGCAGTTGGTGCAGGTGAACTCGTCCTCCTGCGCCGGAAGGACCACCACATCCAGGTCCAGATCGGCGAGGTCCTGACCGGCCAGCTCGAAGCTGCCCGGGTTGTCGGCGTCCTCGACATCGACGACGCCCGACAGCTTGTCGGGGACACGCTCCTGGAGGGCCTGGATCGACTCGGTGTCCTCGTCGGTCTTCCTCGGTGCGTCGTAGTCGGTAGCCATGCCCGTCCAATTTCTCGTTGCTGCGCGGTGGTTCGCGGCGGAGACAGTGTGCATCATGCGGTGCCAGTTCGCAAACCGTTGAGTCCTGCTCTCCGCTGCCCCGTCATCAACTGACGGCGCGCCCGCGTTATTCCCCGGTTTTCAGCGGATGTCGTGACATCCTGGGCGGGAATCGTGACGCCTGGAGGTCGTTCGGCAATGCAAGAGCTGAAGGTCATCGGAGTCGAGGAGGGTGCCCTCCTCGTCGCCTCCGACGAGGGTGCGCGATATCGGGTCGCCGTCGACGACGTGCTGCAGGGCCGGCTGCGCCAGTCCTCGGCCGAGCTGGGCGCCAACCGCAAACTCTCCCCGCGCGAGATCCAGACCCACATCCGGGCCGGGATGTCGGCGGAGGACGTCTCCGCCGTGACGGGCGCGCCGCTCGACTACGTGCAGCGATTCGAGGGCCCCGTGCTCGCGGAACGCGAGTTCGTCATCCAGTCGGCGCTCAACGTCCCGGTGCACACCGCGATGGAGCTCGACCCGCTCGCGGGCGGCGCCACCTTCGGCGGTGTCATCCGCCGCCGGCTCGTCGACGCGGGCGCACTCAACGAGCGCTGGGCGAGCTGGAAGGAGGAGGGCGGCTCCTGGATCGTCAAGCTGACCTTCGTCACCGACCAGATCGACCGCGATGCCCGCTGGTCCTTCGAGCCCAAGAAGTCGGCTCTCGCTCCCCTGAACCCCGAGGCGGTCTCGCTCTCGCAACAGGGCGAGCTGCCCCAGAACCTCGTCCCCCGCCTTCGCGCGGTGTCGGCGGAGGAGCAGGAGTCGAGCCGGTTCGACAGCGGCGCCTTCACGGTGACCGACGGCGGCGAGACCGGTCCGATGCTCGAGCCCGTCGTCCGTGGGCGCATCGGAGCCGACTCCTCGCTCGGCGCCCCCATCGACGACACCCCGCCCCGCAAGGCCACGAACCAGACCGCCGACCTGCTGGAGGCCCTGCGCCGCCGCCGGGGCGAGCGCGACCCGATGGACCCGGAGCACGAGGACCCGATCGCGGCGCATCCGTCGACGGGCGCGGTGCGTCTGATCGACGTGCCGATGGACGAGCCGGGCGAGGCGCCCATGGGCTCGGCGGGAACGCCGTCGGCCGGGTCGACCGGCACCGGGCCGCAGAACATCACCCGCGGCAGCCGCAAGGGCCGCACGTCGATGCCGAGCTGGGACGAGATCGTCTTCGGCGCGCGCACCGACGACGACTAGATCTCGACAGGCTCGATCAGCGGTCGAACGCGCCGAATCGCAGCAGCGGGATGTCGGTCTCGTCGCCGGTGAGCGACCCGTGCTGTCCCACCATGCGCCGCGCCGTGTCGTCGGGGTCGGCGTAGAACGCGTAGTTCTTGCGGGCGGCGACCAGCACGTCGCCGATCCGCGGCAGGACGACCGGGTCCACCGTCCCGAACCAGCCTGCGGCGATCGCCTCTTCGCGGGTCGCGACCCACGCGCGCGGGCCCTCGCGGTCCCTCCATCGGGCGGCCACCGCATCCGGATCCGTATCAGGCTCCAGATAGAGCTGGAGGCAGCGGGGCTCGCCCCCGATGTGCCGCACCCCCGCGAGCAACTCGGGCGCCACGACGACGTGCGCGTCGGCAGGCACGTCGACCATGCCGTGATCGGCGGTCACGAGGAGCCCATGCCGCGGTCCGAGAGCGCCGACCAGCGAGGCGACCTCGGCGTCGAGCGCCTCGAGAGCGGCCACCCACCTCGCCGATGCGATGCCGCGGGCGTGCGCTTCGACGTCCAGCTCGGAGACATAGAGGTACACCAGCGTCGGCCCGGGCGAATCGAGCTCGTGCCGTGCCCGCGCGAAGCGCTCCGCCACCACGGCCGCGCCGTAGTAGTGGGCGCCGCGCAGGACCGCGGCCGTGAACCCCGACTCACGGTGCCGTGGTGCCCCGATCGCGACCGCGCGCACTCCCGCCGCGGTCGCGGTCTCGAAGAGGGTCGGCTTGCGCTGCCACACCGCGGGATCGAGGTCGTCGAGCCCGGTCAGCTGATTGACCAAGCGGTCGTGCGCGGTGTCGAGCACCCGGTAGCCGACCATCCCGTGCTGGCCGGGTGCGGCTCCGGTCGTCAGGGTCGCGAGCGCCGACGCTGTCGTCGTGGGGAACGCCGCCGTGATGGCGGGGTCGATGTCGAGCCGGGCTGCCAGGGTGCGTGCGTGCCCACGGTGTGCCTCGAGGGCGTTGCGCCCGAGGCCGTCGGCCACCAGGACGACCGCGTGCGAGACCGGTGCGAGGCCCAGGCGACCGGTCCTTCCCGCCAGTGCCTCGAGGCAATTCGGCAGGACATCGGCCAGGCTGAACCGATGGGATTTCGCCGCCGGTAACATTGCCCCGATCCTATGACTCCCCCTGAAAACACTTCACGTTCCGAGCGCCACTGGGCCGACTCTCCCCGCCTCGCCAGGCGGTGAGCACATCGAAGACATCGATGTCTCGACCGAGATGCAGGGCTCGTTCCTCGAGTACGCGTATTCCGTCATCTATTCGAGGGCCCTCCCCGACGCGCGTGACGGGCTCAAGCCGGTGCAGCGCCGCATCCTGTTCCAGATGAGCGAGATGGGCCTGCGACCCGATCGCGGCCACGTCAAGAGCGCCCGCGTCGTCGGCGACGTGATGGGCCGGCTGCACCCGCACGGCGACACCGCCATCTACGACGCGCTGGTGCGGCTCTCTCAAGACTTCACGATGCGCGTTCCGCTGATCGACGGCCACGGCAACTTCGGCTCGCTCGACGACGGCCCCGCGGCCGCGCGCTACACCGAGGCGCGCCTGCAGGCGGCAGCGATGGCGATGACGGACGGGCTCGATGAAGACGTCGTCGACTTCGTGCCGAACTACGACAACCAGCTCACGCAACCCGAGGTGCTGCCGGCCGCCTACCCCAACCTGCTCGTCAACGGCGCCGCCGGCATCGCGGTCGGCATGGCGACCAACATGGCCCCGCACAACCTCATCGAGGTCGCGGCGGCGGCCCGGCACCTGCTCGAGAACCCGGATGCCGACCCTCGACGAGCTGATGGCGTACGTTCCCGGGCCCGATCTTCCGACCGGCGGCACGATCGTCGGGCTCGAGGGCATCAAGGAGGCCTACGCGACCGGTCGCGGCTCGTTCAAGACGCGGGCGAAGGTGACAGTCGAGCAGCTCTCCGCGCGTCGCACCGGCCTCGTGGTGACCGAGCTGCCGTATCTCGTCGGCCCCGAGAAGGTCATCGAGAAGATCAAAGACGGCGTCAACGCCAAGAAGATCACCGGCATCTCCGACGTCACCGACCTCACCGACCGCAAACACGGTCTGCGCCTGGTCATCGGCATCAAGACCGGGTTCAGCGCCGACGGCGTGCTCGAGCAGCTGTACCGGCTCACCCCGCTCGAAGACGGCTTCTCGATCAACAACGTCGCGCTGGTCGGCGGCACTCCGCAGACCCTGGGGCTGCGCGACCTGCTGCGGGTCTACCTCGACCACCGCATCTCTGTTGTCACTCGACGAAGCCGATACCGCCTGGACCGTCGTGTAGAGCGGCTGCACCTGGTAGCCGGATTGCTGATCGCGATCCTCGACATCGACGAGGTGATCCAGGTCGTCCGGGCGAGCGACGACGCCGCCCAGGCGCGAACCCGCCTGATCGACGTGTTCGACCTCAGCACACTTCAGGCGGACTACATCCTCGAGCTGCAGCTACGTCGGCTCACCAAGTTCAGCCGCATCGAGTTGGAGAACGAGCGCGACAGGCTCCAGGCCGAGATCGGGGAGCTCGAGACCCTGCTCGGCGACCCGGCCCGCGTGCGGGTCGCCGTCGCGGAGGAGCTCGACGAGGTGGCCGAGCGGTTCGGCACCCCGCGACGCACCCTGCTCACCGAGGCGAAGGCGTCCATCGCTTCGACCCCGGCCGCGCGCAAGGCTGCCGCCGCATCCGGGCCCTCGCTCGAGATCGCCGACATCCCCACCGTCGTCGTGCTCTCGACCACGGGCCGGGCGATCCGTGTCGACCTGCCGGATGGGGCCGAGCCGCCCGTGCGGGCGAATCGCCGCAACAAGCACGACGCGATCCTGTCGAGCGTCGCGGGCACCACGCGCGGCGAACTCGGCGCCGTGACGTCACGAGGCCGGATGCTGAGATTCACCCCGGTCGACCTGCCGTCCGTTCCGGCGAACTCCGTTCAGCTCGCCGCGGGCGCGCGGATGGCCGACTACCTCGGCATCACCGACAAGAACGAGCGCGTCCTCGGGCTGGTGTCGCTCGACTCGCAGCTGCCGGTTGCTCTGGGCACGGCGCAGGGTGTCGTGAAGCGGGTCGCGGCGGGCGGCTACCCGGCTCGACACGACTTCGAGGTGGTCGCGCTGAAGCCCGGCGACGAGGTGGTCGGAGTCGCCCAGGGGCCGGACTCCGAAGACCTGGTCTTCGTCACGTCCGACGCGCAGCTGCTGCATTTCCGCGCCTCGCAGGTGCGGCCGCAGGGCGTCGCGGCGGGCGGCATGGCCGGCATCAATCTGGGGGCGAAGGCCACCGCGATCTTCTTCGGCGCGGTGGATCCGGGCTCGGATGTGGTGGTCGCCACGATCTCGACCCCCGCCGAGACGCTGGCCGGCGCCGACCCCGGCCGCGCAAAGGTCTCGCGCTTCAGTGAGTTTCCGGCGAAGGGCCGTGCGACGGGCGGCGTCCGCGCTCACACCTTCCTCAAGGGCGAGGTGTCGCTCGCCCTTGCCTGGGCCGGACCGGCCCCCGCGCTGGCCGTCGGCCCCGACGGATCGCTGCGCACGCTGCCCGACGCCGGTGCGAAGCGCGACGCGTCCGGTACTCCGATGGATGCCGTCGTCGGCTCGATCGGGCGCGGGCTCTCACAGCGCTAATCGTCCGCGTAGAACCGGGCGATCGCATCCTGCTTCGCCGGGTCGGTGTAGATCCAGACCTCCTGGGTGCCGCTGCAGGAGACGAGGGTGTCGGGCTCGCCGAACTCGTCGCGGACGAACGACGGGTCGATCATCACCTCGTCGCCGCTGCCGTTCAGGTAGAAGAACCGTCCCGGTCTCGGTGCGAGGTAGGCGCGGTTCGTCAGCCAGTGATGCTCAGACCCGTCGGTGTTCAGCTGGATCAGCCGGAACGGCGTCGACGAGGTCAGCGACAGCCGCCGGGAATCGGAGAACGTCGCGTAGCCGACCGCGACCCCGGCCGGCAGTGCGTCATCGATGCAGCGCGTCTCGGCGTTCCGGAACGCCCAGTACTCGCTCGCCGCCGAGGTTCGTCAGCCCTCCGGTCGCGATGCGCGACGGCGAGCAGCGCGACGGAACCGGATGCGACGGCGGCCGTCATCCACTCGCGGCAACGCGAGCAGCACGAGCGCAAACGGGAGGATCAGCACCGGCCAGAAGTAGTAGTAGTGGGTGATGAGAGCGACGGAGGTCGCAGCCAGCCCGCCGAGAGGCACCAACCCGAGGTAGGAGACGGCCAGCAACGACACGTCCGGCTCGGCCTTCGCGCGCGCCCAGGCGATCGCGGCGAGCACGCCCGCGGCCAGGCAGGCGACGGCCAGGGCGACCCCGAGTGCCAGGATGACCCCCGCGGCCGGATCCCTCGCCTGGAACGCGTAGTACGGCCAGATCGCGTCCAGCCGCCCGCGGAACACATCCACATCGACGTAGGTGAGTGGGGAGGTGCCCTGCAGCGGCGAGAAGAACAGCCGCAACGCCCCGGCGAACACGAGTACGCCGCCTCCCCAGAGCGCGGGGCGACGTACCGATCGCCAACCGGCTCGCCGCATCCCGAGCAGGAGCACTAGGGCGAGGCCCGGTCCGGCGAACACGAGCGTCAGCGGGTTGGACGCGATGGTCAGCGCCAGGGCGATGCCGATGGCCACACGCACAGTGGTCGTTCGTGCCAGCAGCAGCACGGGCGCCGCGATGAGCGCGAGGTACATCCCGACGTAGTACGTCGGTGCGAGGTGGAAGGACATGATCCATGAGGTCCCGATGAGCGGGAGGATCAGCAGCGGCAGCGTCGCGATGCCGGCACGTAGCACGGCTGCGCCCAGCGCTTCATCGCGCCGCAGCACGCGCACGAGCGCCAGCAGGGCGAGGAACAGCGCGGTGACGTTGAGCGCCGCTACGACCAGGTAGTAGCGGTAAATGTCGCCCGCGGCGATCGCGAACGCTACGGCGCTCAACGGGAGCTCCGGAAACACGAAGACCTGGGGCGAGAAGCTCCAGTCGAGCGTCCGGCCGGCCACGACATCCTGCATCAACTGGAAGAGCGGACCGTTGTCGCTCGAGCGGAGCTCCCAGGTGATCGGCCAGGTCGCCGCATCGGCCGGGTCTCCCCCGGCCCGGATGAGGAAGACCACGGCGGCGAGGGCGCCGACCACCGCTGCGGCGACGACGACCCCGAGACGCGCTCTAGGTGTCGATCCGCCCACGGTCCAGGCCCTGCCCGGCGATGATGAAGTCCTTGCGCGGCGCGACGTCGTTGCCCATGAGCAGTTCGAACGCCTTGCCGGCGGCGATCTCGGCCTCGACGCCCGCCATCGTGACGCATCGGAGAGTGCGGTGCGCCTTGCTCATCGTCGTCTCGGCGAGCTGATCGGCATCCATCTCGCCCAGGCCTTTGTACCGCTGGATCGGGTCCTGGTACTTCTTGCCGGCCTTCTTCAGCCTGGTCAGCACCGCCTCGAGCTCCTGCGCCGAGTACGTGTAGATCGTCTCGTTCGGCTTCGAGCCGGGGTTCATCACGACCACGCGGTGCAGCGGCGGGACGGCTGCGTACACGCGCCGGTTGACGATCATCTCGGGCATGTACTTGTAGAACAGCGTCAGCAGCAGTGTGCGGATGTGTGCCCCGTCGACATCGGCGTCGCTCATGATGATGACCTTGCCGTAGCGCGCCTGGTCGAGATCGAAGGTGCGCCCCGACCCCGCACCGATCACCTGGATGATCGACGCGCACTCGGCGTTCGACAGCATGTCGGCGACCGACGCCTTCTGCACGTTCAGGATCTTGCCGCGGATCGGCAGCAGCGCCTGGAACTCGCTGTCGCGCGCCAACTTCGCGGTGCCGAGCGCGGAATCGCCCTCGACGATGAACAGCTCGGTGCCGAGCACGTCGTTCGATCGGCAGTCGACGAGCTTGGCAGGCAGCGACGACGACTCGAGGGCGTTCTTGCGGCGCTGGGTCTCTTTGTGGGCGCGGGCGGAGATGCGGCTCTTCATCTCTGTGACGATCTTCTCGAGCACGAGTGCGGTCTGCGCCTTGTCGTCGCGCTTCGAGCTCGCGAAGCGCTCGGTCATCGCCTGGCTGATCGTGTTCGCGACGATGTTGCGGATCGCCGGCGTCCCGAGGATCTCCTTGGTCTGTCCCTCGAACTGCGGCTCGGCGATGCGCACCGTCAGCACGGCGGTCAGACCGGCCAGGATGTCTTCCTTCTCGAGCTTGTCCGTATTGTTGGCACCCGTGCCGAAGCGCAGTCGGCGGGCGTTCTTCTCCACCTCGGACCGCAGGAACTTCATCAGCCCCTGCTCGAACCCGGCCTGATGCGTTCCGCCCTTCGGCGTGGCGATGATGTTCACGAAGCTGCGGAAGACGGTGTCGTATCCGGTCCCCCAGCGGAGGGCGATATCCACCTCGCACTCGCGCGACAGCTCGGTCGCGACCATGTGCCCGTTCTCCTGCAGCACCGGCACGGTCTCGGTGTAGCCACCGGTGCCGTGGATGCGCCAGGTGCTCGTGAGCGGCTCGTCGATCGAGAGGAAGTCGACGAACTCGGTGAGCCCGCCCGCGAACCGGAAGGTCTCGGAGACCGGCACGACGTCGCGCTCGTCGTCGACCCGGATGCCGAGACCGGGCACGAGGAACGCGGTCTGCCGCGCGCGCTCGAGCAGCTCGTCGCCCTGGAACGTCGCACCCTTCGTGAAGACCTGCGGGTCGGCCCAGTACCGGATGCGGGTGCCGGTCGCGCTCTTGGCGACCTTGCCGACGATGCGCAGCTCGCTTCCCGAGACGAAGGGCGCGAAGGGGGCGTCCGGCGTCGGGTTGGCCGGATCGGCGTCGGTGAAGACGCCCGGCTCTCCGCGGTGGAACGACATGGCCCAGGTCTTGCCGTCGCGGTCGACCTCGACGTCGAGCCGCTCGCTCAGGGCGTTCACGACCGATGCGCCGACGCCGTGCAGCCCTCCGGAGGCCGCGTACGAGCCGCTGCCGAACTTGCCGCCGGCGTGCAGCTTGGTGAAGACCACCTCGACACCCGAGAGCCCGGTCTTCGGCTCGATGTCGACCGGGATGCCACGTGCCGTGTCGCGCACCTCGACGCTGTGGTCGCGATGCAGGATCACCTCGATATCGGTGCCGTGCCCGGCCAGCGCCTCGTCGACCGAGTTGTCGATGATCTCCCACAGGCAGTGCATGAGACCGCGCGAGTCGGTCGAGCCGATGTACATGCCGGGGCGCTTGCGCACCGCCTCCAGCCCCTCCAGAACGCTGAGGTGTCGGGCGGAGTAGGTATCGGCGCTCGGCACGGTCGGAGGCTCCTCAGGGGGTGGACGGCGGAGGGAATGTCGGTCGGCAGACCACGGTTAAGACTAATGAGCACCCGCGACGCCGGCCGTGACGACACCCCATCTGGGGAGGACTCTTACGCGTTGGGCGAAATGCGATCGGATTGACACACCCCTGACACATGCGCGTGCTTGACTGGAGTCATTGCAGGCCGGATCAACCCGAGGGGAGCGCACCATGTCTCAGATCACCGACACCGTGGATGAGCTGGAGCTCGATGATGCCCTCACCGCTTTCGACCGCTGCGACAGCTGTGGCGCCCAGGCCTACATCCGCGTGACCCTCGCGTCCGGCGACCTCCTCTTCTGCGCGCACCACGGCGCGAAGTTCAAGGAGAAGCTCGCGCCCACGGCTCTGGCCTGGCACGACGAGACCGCCCGCCTGCACGAGCAGCCGGTCGACTAGCCGGTCGGTGGTCGAGTAGCCGCGCAGCCGACGCGGATACCCTCAATCCATGACTGACGCGCGTCTGGCGGGCATCCGCCGAATCGCGCGCATCGACCTCGACGCGTTCGCCGTCAATCTCGCGGGAGCGACGTCACTCGACGTCCGCGCCGACGCCTACGGCCACGGGCTGGCACTGATCGGCCCGACGGCTCGCGACGCCGGGGTGGTGTCCGTCGTCGTCTCCGATGAGCGCGACGCGGTTGCCGCACGTACCTACTTCGACGAGGTCCTCGTAGGCCGGCTCCCCCGCGACAGCAAGGCACTCGGTGCCGCCGCGTACGGCCTGGACCCGGATTCCGAGGGCCGCCCCGTGATGACCCTCGTCGGCGAGGTGGTGGCCGTCAAGCGCGTCGGAGCCGACGCCGGGGTGTCGTACGGATACAGCTACCGCACCACCTCTCCGACGACCCTGGCACTGATCGCGCTCGGATACGCCGACGGGGTGCCGCGGCTGGCGTCGAACCGCGCCACGGTGCACGTCGGCTCCGGGGTGCATCCCCTGGTCGGGCGCGTGGCGATGGACCAGTTCGTCGTCGACTGCGGTGACGACGTGCCGGAGCTCGGCAGCGAGGCGATCCTTTTCGGATCCGCCGAAGGCGTGCCGACCGCTCTCGAGTGGGCCACCGCCACCGAACGCGACCCGCTCGACCTGACAGCCGGTCTCGGCAGCCCGCATCGTGCGCGAACGGCCGGGAGCGACGCATGACCGCCGGACCGATGCTGATCCTCGATCTCGCGGCGTTCCGAGAGAACGTCCGGGTGCTGGCCGAGCTGGCTGCGCCCGCCCGCTGCATGATCGCCGTCAAGGCGAACGCCTACGGGCACGGGATGCTGCCCTTCGCCCGCGCGGCCGTCGAGGGCGGCGCCGCGGCGCTGGCGGTGCTCGAGGTGCCGGCCGCGCTCGAGTTGCGTGACGCCGGGATCGAGGTGCCGCTCTTCGCGTGGCTCCACGGTGAGCAGACGGACTTCGGCGCCGCGATCGAGGCCGACGTCGAGCTGGGCGTGTCGTCCCTCGCGGAGCTCCACCGCATCCTGGACGCCACCGGAGAGCAAGTCCGCCGCCGTGCACCTGAAGGTCGACACCGGGTTGCACCGCAACGGGGCGAGCCCCGAGGACTGGCCGGCGCTCGTCAGTGCCGCGCGCGAGGCTGAGGTGGCCGGACGGCTGCGCATCGCCGGACTCTGGTCGCACCTGGCCGATGCATCCCCCGACGACGATGCGGCGGCGCTGTCCGAGTTCCAGGCCGCGGTCGCGGTCGCTGCGGGGCTCGGGGTCGAGGAGCCCTTCCTGCATCTGGCGGCGAGCTCGGCGGGCATCCGGGAGCCGGAGGCCGATTCGATCAGGTCCGGTTCGGCATCGCGGCCTACGGGATCTCGCCGTTCGACGATGTCGACGGACGAGGCCTCGGCCTGCGTCCGGTGATGACCTACCGTGCGCCCGTGCTCGCGGTCGCGGACGGCAGGGCGACGATCGCAGCGGGCAGCGCGGACGGCATCCCCCCTCGGTGCTCGGTGCGTCGGGCTCCGGTGCCTGGGTGCTGCTGCACGGGGTGCGCCGCGAGGTGGTCGATATCGCCGTCGACACGCTGGACGTCGCACTCGACGAGGAAGAGGGACACGAGTCCCCCGTCACGGTCGGCGACGTCGCGACCGTCTTCGGTCCCGGGGACGATGGCGAGCCGACCGCAGAGGAATGGGCATCGTGGGCCGAGACCGTCGGCGACGAACTGGTCGCGCGGGCGTCGACGCGAGCCGAGCGGATCGTGAAGGGTTAGAGCCGCGAGCGGATCGCGTCGCGGGAACGCCGGGCGCGATCGTCGAGCATCGCGATGCGCGGGTCGTCCTGAGAGGGTTCCAGACCGGCGAGCCCGGCAGCGGCATCGAGCAGGCGGTCCGCCCATGACCGGGTTCATCGGCAGGAACGGCCCGTGCAGGTTCGTAGCCACGAGGTTCCCGGCGACGAGGCCGTCTTCGGTGCCCGCGATCCGGGCGAGGGAGGTGACCCCGCGATCCAGGATCGTCGTCGCCCCGTAGTTGACGAACCCCGCCACCTCGCCGAGCTCGGACTGCCCCGCGACCTCACCGACCACCCGTTCGCCGCTGACGACGCCGCCGACGGGAAGATCTTCGCCCCCGCGCGCACCGTGCGGTCGAGGTCGATGACTTCACGGCCGAGCAGCTGCCACCCGGCGGCGATCGCCAGGAACGGCACGCCGGCAGCGGCCCACTCCCGCAGCGTCGGCGCGAGCCGGGCCACGTCGTCGTGCAGCGGGGCGCGCGACGACGCCGGTCCGCTTCCGATGTGCACGAGGTGCGCGGTCCCGGGAAGCGCATCACCGGGGCCGACGTCGACGACGCGCACCGGCATCCCGCGCCATTCGGCCCGGCGGCGGAGCGCGGTCACGTTGCCGACGTCGCCGTTGATGCCGAGCTCGCGCGGATAGAGGTGGACGATCGTGAGGTCGCTCACGGGGCGCCCTCCAGTTCGAGGAAGCCGAGCTGCTTGCGCACCAGCATCATCTGTTCGTAGTTGACGACGAGCACCTTGCGGCCCGTCGCCGGCTTCGGCAGCGCGAGGAACGCCCTGAGCGCGGGCGCCAACTCGGGCTCGATCGCGCGTACCTCGATGTCGTCGTAGCCGAACCGGGTCGCGAACTGCCAGCACTTGGTGCCCGTGAGCACGTCGACGTGCCGGATCTTCGACAGGTCGGAGCCGTAGACCCAGGACGGATCGGGTGTGCCTTCGTCCACCGCGACGAAGACCTGCTCCGGCTGCTCCGCCAGGGCGTCCAGATTGACCTGGAGGCTCGGCGGATTCTTCATCATCAGAATCTCGAGCTCTTCACCCGTGCTCGTCGTCAGGATCTCGCCGCGGCCGAACACCGCGGCCATGCCCGTGAGACCGGATGCGACGGCGGCCGGATCGAAACGGTCGCCCAGCAGCGCCCGCGCCATCGCAACGGCGGCCCCGGCATCCACGGCGTTGTGCAGCCCGCGGGCCGGAAGACTCACCTCGAGCGCCTCTCCATCGACGTCGAGCGTCGCCGTGAGGTCGGAGGTCCCCGTGATGCGTACCGTGACCGGAGGCGTCGTGCCGCCCGCCGTGCCTTCGGCCGCGAGAGCCGGGTTGTCACCACGAGCCAGCCACGCCGACTCTGCGAGCAGCTCGGGGGCGAGGGCGAACGCGCTCTGGGTTGCGCCGGTGCCGGCCAGCCGTGCCGCCAGGGCGACGAGGTTGTGGTCGTCGGCGTTGACCACGAGGTGGCGGGTCGCGACCGAGGCGAACGACTCCAGCATCCCGACGACACGGTCGGGCTCGTAGAAGCGGTTGAGCTGATCGACCTGCACGTTGATCAGCAGCACGCTGTGCGGCACGAGACGCTTCGCGAGACCGGGACCGAATGCCTCATCGACCTCGAGGACCGCGATCTGCTCGTGAAGGCGGCCGTCGAGCGGCACCTCGGCAAGGATCGCCGAGGCGATGCCCTGCGGCAGGTTCGCTCCGCTGGGATTGGTGAAGACATCCACGTCGTGCGCGCGCATGATGGCGGCGAGCATCTGGGTGGTCGTGGACTTGCCGTTCGATCCGGACACGAACACCACACCGAGCGGCAGGCGCTCGACAGCGCGCTGCAGGAAGCGCGGAGCGATCAGCAGCGCGACCCGGCCCGGAAACGCCGACCCGCCGCCGCGCAGGCGTGCGAGCACACGGACAGCACGCCCGGCGACGACCGCCAACGCAGTGCGCATGCTCTGGGAAGCCCTGCCGGCCTACTCGAGGTAGTCGCGCAGCGACTGCGAGCGGGAGGGGTGACGCAGTTTGGCCATCGTCTTCGACTCGATCTGACGGATGCGCTCGCGCGTCACGCCGAACGTGTCGCCGATCTGGTCGAGCGTCTTCGGCATGCCGTCGCCGAGGCCGAAGCGCATGCGGATCACGCCCGCCTCGCGCTCTGACAGCGAGTCGAGCAGGCTCTCGAGCTGCTTCTGCAGCATCGTGAAGCCCACCGCATCGGCCGGGACGACCGCCTCGGTGTCCTCGATCAGGTCGCCGAACTCGCTGTCGCCGTCCTCGCCGAGGGGCGTATGCAGCGAGATCGGCTCGCGGCCGTACTTCTGCACCTCGATGACCTTCTCGGGCGTCATGTCGAGCTCGCGGCTCAGCTCTTCGGGCGTGGGCTCGCGGCCCAGGTCCTGCAGCATCTGGCGCTGCACGCGCGCGAGCTTGTTGATGACCTCGACCATGTGGACCGGGATGCGGATGGTGCGGGCCTGGTCGGCCATGGCGCGAGTGATCGCCTGACGGATCCACCAGGTGGCGTAGGTCGAGAACTTGAAGCCCTTGGTGTAGTCGAACTTCTCGACCGCACGGATGAGGCCCAGGTTGCCCTCCTGGATGAGGTCGAGGAACTGCATGCCGCGGCCGGTGTAGCGCTTGGCGAGCGAGACGACGAGACGGAGGTTGGCGCCCAGCAGGTGGCTCTTGGCACGCTGACCGTCACGGGCGACCCACGAGAGCTCGCGGCCCAGCTGCGACCGCTTCTCCGCGTCGGACATGTGCGACAGCTTCTCTTCGGCGAACAGGCCTGCCTCGATGCGCATCGCCAGCTCGACCTCTTCGGCCGCGTTGAGGAGCGCGACCTTTCCGATCTGCTTCAGGTAGTCCTTGACCGGATCGGCGGTGGCGCCGGTGATCGCCGCGGAGTACACCGGGACCTCGTCGTCGTCATCCGCCGTCGACAGGCGGATGGCACCGGTGGGCAGCTCCTCGCCGGCCTCGGCCTTGTCGTCATCGTCCTCGGCGTCTTCAGCGACTTCCTCGGCCACGACGGGCGCGTCGTCCGCAACGACCACGACGGCCTCGGGGTCATCGGTGTCGTCGTCGACGACCTCGACCAGATCGGCCTCGTCGATCTCGACGTCCTCGAGCACGACGTCGTCGTCCTCGGCGTCGGGATCGATCGCGGCACCCTTGGCGGGCGCGGCCTTGCTCGCGGGCTTGCCGGCGGTCTTCGCCGGAGCCTTGGCTGCGGTCTTCGCAGGGGTCTTGGCCGCGGGAGCCTTTGCGGTCTTGGCAGCGGTGGTGCCTTGGCGCGGTGGTCTTGGTCGCGGTGGTCTTGCTCGCGGGGGTCTTGGCCGCGGGAGCCTTGGCAGGCGCCTTGCTCGCGGTCGTCTTGCTCGCCGGTGGCCTTGCTCGCGGGGGTCTTGTCGCGGAGGACTTGGTCGCAGCGGTCTTCGTCGCGGCGACCTTCGTCGCAGAGGTCTTGGTCGCAGGCGCCTTCGCGGGTGCGGCCGTCGCGGCGGGCGCAGCCTGCGTCTCGGCCTTCGCCGAGCCGCGCAGCGCGGCTCGCAGCGCCGCCTTGACCCCCGTCGTCTTGGCGGGCGTGGCGGGGCTGGTGCTCGCCTTCGACGTGGTTCGGGTGGGCATGTGACCCCTTCCGGGCATATCTGGGCAGTACTAAGACCCATGTCAAGTCCCTCGCAGTTCGGATCCGCCTCTGACGAGGGGTTCCGGACCGACACCGGGGACAAGACCGGGTCCTGAACAATGATTATCGCACAGTCTTCGAGGCGTTCCCGCCGTCAGTCGCCCGCTGTCACCCCGGTGCCTAGGCCAGGTCTCAGTACTTCGCCTCGGGGTCTCCCGACCACCGCGTGGATCAGTCGTCGTTGCGCTCGGCGAGGAACCGCTCGAGCTCGGCCGCGATCGTGTCACCTCGCGGCACCTCGCCGTCTTCGTCGACGAGTGGCGACGGCAGCGCGTTCTCCTCCATGTAGGAGTCATGCCGTTCCTCGAGCGTGCCGACGAGGCGCTGGAGCTCCGTGTTCTTCTGCACCTGATCGTCGACCTTCTGGAGGAACTCCCGGTTGTCTTCGCGCAGCCGGTCGGTCGGGAAGATGAGGCCCGTCGCTGCGCTGATGCTCTCGAGCGCGCTCACGGCCGCCAGCGGGTACTCGGTGTCGGCGAGGTAGTGCGGAATGAGGAGCACGAAGCCTGCAGTCGGATGGCCGGTCTCGGCGAGGCGGTACTCCAGCAGGTGCAGAGCGTTCGTCGGCACCTGAGTGTGCGGGCGCCAGATCGACATCGAGTCGATGAGTTCGCTGCGGTTGCCGCTGACCGTCACTCCGATCGGGCGAGTGTGCGGAGTCGGCATCGGGATGGCGTGCACCCAGGTGGTGTCTTTCACCTCATAGCGCTCCACAAGCTGGAGCACCGCCTGGGTGAACCGCTCCCACTGGAAGTCGGGCTCGAATCCGGTGAGCAGCAGGAACTGCTGCGCCATCTCGTCCTTCGCCAGGTACAGAGAGAGCTTGGCCGGCCGGTAGTCGGTCAGGTGATCCTGGTCGAAGTACATCGTGGGGCGACGGGCCCGGTAGTCGAGAAGGGCGTCCGCGTCGAACTGCACGATCTCGCGGACCTCGAGCGTCTCGAGCAGGTACTGGCTGAACTGCGTCACGGCAGACCCGGCATCGGCGAACCCGGTCAGCCCGGCGACGAGGTGCAGGCCGCGCGGCACCTGGGAGACGTCGATCGAGAGATCGTAGAGGCCGCCCGCGTCGCGCATACCCCGATTTTAGAGCCGGCTACTGTGCGGCCGCCGGATCGCAGCGCCCGCGCGGTCATGCTGACAGCGAACACCAATACGCTGGCCGCATGGCCGTCCCCACCCTCTCGATCACCCGGACCACGCCGACGACCGCCGATGCCGAGCTTCTGGTCCTCGGAGTTCACAAGACCGCTGACGGCCCGCGGCTCGCCTCCGACGATCCGGCCTTCGAGTCCATCTCAGCGGCCCTGGTCTCCATCGGCGCGACCGGCGCCGTCGACGAGTTACGACGCCTCCCGCCTCCGGGAGACGGCCTGCCGATCGCCCTCATCGGACTCGGTGCTCCGCCGCTCACCCCTGACGCGCTGAGGCTTGCCGCCGGATCGGCGGCCCGGCAGCTGACGGGGATCGAGCGGCTGGCCGTCGCCCTGCCCGTCGCGTCGTCGGCCGACGCCGCCGCGGTGCTCGAGGGTGCCGGCAGCGGCGCGTACGCATACACCGGATACCGGGTCGGCTCCCTGGGGACCACCAAGACCCCTGCGGACGACATCGTCGTCCACGTGCCCGACGGCATCGACGCCGACGTCGACGCGGTGGTGGCGCGCGCGACGGCCGTCGTGACTGCGGTGCACACCGTGCGCGACCTGGTCAACACGCCACCATCCGACCTCTACCCCGAGACGCTGGCCGCCGCCGCTGTCGACCTCGCCCAGGAGCTGCCCGTCGAGGTCGAGGTGCTCGACGAGCATCAGCTCCGCGAGGGCGGCTACGGCGGCATCCTGGGCGTCGGCTCCGGCTCGCCGCGCGGGCCGCAGGATGGTCGTGCTTCGCTACGCACCGGCCGGAGCCACGAAGCATCTCTCCTTCGTCGGCAAGGGGATCACGTTCGACTCCGGCGGCCTGCAGGTGAAGCCGGCCGCGGCGATGATCAACATGAAGTACGACATGACCGGTGCCGTGACCGTGATGGCCGTGACGCTCGCCGCTGCGCGCCTCGGGATCCCGCTCCGCATCACGGCGCGCATGTGCATCGCCGAGAACCTGGTGTCGGGCTCGGCGATGCGGCCGAACGACGTGCTGCATATCCGTGGAGGTGGAACCGTCGAGGTGCTCAACACCGACGCGGAGGGCCGCCTCGTGCTGGCGGACGGGCTGGTGGACGCGAGCGAGGAGCAACCCGACGCGATCGTCGACGTCGCCACGCTGACCGGGGCCGCACGTACCGCGATGGGAGAGCGTGTCATCCCGGTCATGGGCGACGAGGAGCTGACAGGGCGCATCATCGCCGCGGGCGAGACGGCCGGCGAGACGCTGTGGCGGATGCCGTTGCCGGCCGAGCTCCGCACGATGCTCGACAGCGATGTGGCCGATATCGCCAACGGCCGACCGGGTCAGCCCGTGGGCGGAATGCTCGTCGCCGGGCTCTTCCTTCAGCACTTCGTCGGAACACGCGGTGAGGGACCGGATGCGACCCCGATCCCCTGGGCACACCTCGACATCGCCGGCGCGGCCAACAACTCGGGCAGCGCGTACGGCATGAACGGGAAGGGCCCGACGGGCGCGCTGATCCGCACCCTGCTCGCTCTGACAGAAGTCTTTTCCGAGGCGTAGTAGGGTCAATGAGGCAAGGAAATCCTTGCCGTCCCGAGCACCGCAACGCCACCCCTGACGCGGTGCCAGCTGCAGCAGTGCTAGCTGCAAACATGCACAAGGAGTCGCCGGGTGTCCGAGCAGAACTTTGACCTTGTCGTGCTGGGCGCGGGCAGCGGCGGTTACGCCGCCGCGTTGCGTGCGAGCCAGCTCGGCCTCACCGTTGGCCTCATCGAGAAGGGCAAGGTCGGCGGTACCTGCCTTCACGTCGGATGCATCCCGACCAAGGCGCTGCTGCACTCCGCCGAGGTCGCCGATGTCTCGCGGGAATCCGCCATGTACGGCGTCACGACCACGTTCGGCGGCATCGACATCGCCGGGGTCACCACCTACCGCGAAGAGATCGTCGCCAGCAAGTACAAGGGCCTGCAGGGACTGATCAAGGCCCGCGGCATCACCACGATCGAGGGCGAGGGACGTCTGACGTCCCCGACGACCGTGCAGGTCGGCGACATCACGGTCACCGGCAAGAACATCATCCTGGCGACCGGGTCCTACTCGCGCTCGCTCCCCGGCCTCGAGATCGGCGGCCGGGTCATCACCTCGGAGCAGGCCCTCGAGCTGCAGTTCGTGCCGAAGAAGGTCGCGGTGCTCGGGGGTGGCGTGATCGGCGTCGAGTTCTCGAGCGTCTGGCGCTCGTGGGGCGCAGAGGTCACGATCATCGAGGCGCTGCCGCACCTGGTCCCGAACGAGGACGAGTCGGTCAGCAAGCAGTTCGAGCGTGCGTTCCGCAAGCGCGGCATCGACTTCAAGATCGGTGTGCGTTTCGCCGGCGTGACGCAGAACGAGACCGGCGTCGTCGTGTCGCTCGAGAACGGCGAGACCGTCGAGGCCGACCTGCTGCTCGTGGCCGTCGGTCGTGGGCCGTCCACCGCGAACCTCGGCTTCGAAGAGGTCGGCGTCACCATGGACCGCGGCTTCGTTATCACGGACGAGCGCCTCAAGACCAACATCCCCGGCGTATGGGCCGTCGGCGACATCGTCCCCGGCCTCCAGCTCGCCCACCGCGGATTCCAGCAGGGCATCTTCGTCGCCGAAGAGATCGCCGGGCTCAACCCCGTCGTCGTCGCCGACGTCAACATCCCGAAGGTCACCTACTCGCATCCCGAGGTCGCGTCCGTCGGCCTCACCGAGGCCAAGGCCGTCGAGCAGTACGGCAAGGATGCGGTGACCAGTTACGACTACAACCTCGCCGGCAACGGCAAGAGCCACATCATCGGCACATCCGGCTCGGTCAAGGTCGTCCGCGTCAACGACGGTCCGGTCGTGGGAGTGCACATGATCGGCGACCGTGTCGGCGAGCTGATCGGCGAAGCACAGCTCGCAGTGAACTGGGAGGCGTACCCGGAGGACATCGCCCCGTTCATCCACGCGCACCCGACGCAGAACGAGGCGTTGGGTGAGGCCTTCCTGGCAATCGCCGGTAAGCCGCTGCACGCCATCTGACCAGCGGCGATACCCCGCACCTAAGCTAGAACGTGAACCGTTTGTGAGGAGCACTACCCCATGAGTGAATCCGTCAGTCTTCCGGCACTCGGCGAGAGCGTCACGGAAGGCACGGTGACGCGCTGGCTGAAGAAGGTGGGCGATCGCGTCGAGGTCGACGAGCCGTTGCTCGAGGTCTCCACCGACAAGGTCGACACCGAGATCCCTTCTCCGGTCGCCGGCGTGATCGAGGCGATCCACGTCGCCGAAGACGAGACCGTCGAGGTCGGGACCGCACTCGTGACGATCGGTGACGGGTCCGGTGCCGCTGCTGCCCCCGCCGCTGCCGCCCGCAGGCTGCCCCGCCGAGGCTGCTCCCGCCGAAGCTGCTCCTGCCGAAGCTGCCCCGCCGAGGCCGCCCCCGCAGAGCCGGCCGCGGCTCCTGCCGAGGCCGCGCCGGCCGCTCCCGCTCCCCGAGGCTGCCCCCGCGCCTGAGGCCGAGGCTCCGGTCCCCACGCCCGAGCAGGCCGTTCCCGAGGCTCCCTCGACCGAACAGCCCGCCCCTGCCCCGGCGCCCGAGGCTGCGGCGGCGCCCGAGCCGCCCGCCCCCGCGCCCCGCCGCCCCCGCGCCCGAGCCTGCTCCGGCCCCCGCGGCCGCACCTGCACCCGAGGCGGCTCCCGCCCCCGCCGCGGCACCGGCCCCTGCTCCCGCCCCCGCTGCGGCGCCCCTGCCGCAGCCGTGTCGAGTGCGCACGCCGGTTACGTGACTCCGATCGTTCGCAAGCTCGCCCACGACAAGGGCATCGACCTGGATGCCGTCGCCGGCACCGGCGTCGGCGGTCGCATCCGCAAGCAGGACGTGCTCGCTGCCGCAGCGGGTGCCGCTCCTGTCGCGACCACGTCGGCCGTCACCCCGACCCCTGCTCCGCAACTCGAGACCTCGGCCCTTCGCGGCACGACGGCCCCGATGTCGCGGCTTCGCAAGGTCGTCGCCGAGCGTGCGGTCGTGTCGATGCAGACGATGGCGCAGCTCACCACGGTCGTCGAGGTCGACGTCACGAAGGTCGCCGCGTTCCGTGACGAGGTCAAGGCAGCGTTCCTGGCCAAGACCGGCTCGAAGCTGAACTTCCTGCCGTTCTTCGCACTCGCCGCCGCCGAGGCGCTGCGCGCGTACCCGATCATCAATGCCAGCGTCGACGGCGACAACATCGTCTACCCCGACCACGAGAACATCAGCATCGCGGTCGACACCGAGCGCGGCCTGCTCACCCCCGTGCTCCGGGATGCGGGCGACAAGAACCTCGCGCAGATCGCCGGCGAGATCGCCGACCTCGCCGCACGCACGCGCGACAACAAGCTGAAGCCCGACGAGCTCGCCGGGGGCACCTTCACGCTCACGAACACCGGATCACGTGGCGCGCTCTTCGACACCCCGGTCGTGTTCCTGCCCCAGGTCGCGATCCTGGGCACGGGCATCGTGCAGAAGAAGCCGGTCGTCGTCAGCGACGGTGGTCTCGACGCGATCGCGATCCGGTCGGTCGTGTTCCTCGCCCTCTCGTACGATCACCGGATCGTCGACGGCGCGGACGCCGCCCGCTTCCTGACGGCCGTCAAGGACCGTCTCGAGAGCGGCGACTTCGCCGGCAAGCTCGGCATCTAACTCACTCGACCTCCCCGCTCCCGCTCGCGGCCAGGTAGTCGCGGATGCGCCATCCGGCCTCGCCCTTCAGCAGAAGGACCGAGGCCGGATCGCTGTCCGCCCCGAGGTCGACGAGAGCCGAGTCGCCGAGTCGCTCGACGAGTGCGGGCGATGCAAGGGCGATGCGTGTCGGCGGGTCGCCGCCGTCGAGGATGGCACTGAGCGCCGCGCGGTCCGCGTCGAGAGCGGCCGACCCGGGCTCGTCGACTCCCTCGAGGCACAGCACCGACAGCTCCCGGAAGCAGCGCTCGCGACGCGCGACCAGCTCTCGCAGGGCGGCGACCGGATCATCGTCGGCGATCACGGCGACCTCGCCGGCGAACCCGTCCGCGCTCTCGACGACGCCCGGACCTGCAGCCGACGAATCCAGCGGAGCCTCCACGACCTCTGGAGTGGTCGGCCCCGGGACGACAGAGATCGCGATCACGAGAACGAGCGCGGCAGCACCCGCGGCGACCGTCGCGCGTCGTCTCGCCGCCGACCAGCCCTCCCAGCGCTCCTGGAGAGCGGCCCGCACGATGCCTGCGGGACCCGATGCGAGCACGCGGCCGGCCCAGCCGCGCACGCCCGATGGACACGGAGTCCTCGGCCAGATCGACCGCAACCGGCTCGCCGACCGGGACCATCCTCCGGTCGCTTTCGCGGTCGACTCCGGCCTCCGCATGTCACGTCGAATCTGACCGGTCTCGCCGCCGCGAGTTCGAACAGCTCCGCCTCCAGGCGCGCGGCGAGCTGGTCGGGCAGGGTCACCCGAAGCTCCTCCCGCAGGCGTGCCGCGACCTTGCTCCGCGCTCCGGCGGTGCGCGCCAGCACAGCGTCCGCAAGCCCGAGCAGCGCCACGCGATCGGCCGCGACGCCCGCGATGCGCTCGAGCTCGACCTCTGGGAGGCCGGGCTCGAAGAGCTCGGCCCCGCCGAAGCCGGTCAGCACGGGCGCTCCGTCTCGACGGAACAGCAGGCATCCCGGCGTGAGCGCCGCGTGCGCGACTCCGGCCGCGTGCAGACGGGCCAGGCACGCGGCGATCGGTGCCAGCACCGTCACCGCCTCCCCCGCATCCAGAGCCGGCCGTCGCACGAGCAGGTCGGCCAGCGACCCGCGCGGTAGCCGGGGGAACACGAGCACGGCGCCCTCTGCACCGAGGGACACGTCGAGCAGCTCGACCACGTGCTCCCCGCGGGCGCGATGCAGCGCCTCGGCCTCGAGACCGGGTTGCCCGACGGGCACGGGAGTGCTCAGCACCTTGAGCACGACGTCGCCGGCCGCCAGCCAGACCTGCGATCGCTCGCCGCGGGCCAGCAATCGCAGCACCCGGTGCCCCGCCACCGTGCGTTCGAGTGCCATCGGCCCAGCATCGACTCTTCACGCTCCGCGACCGCACGCGCGCCACCGCATCCGGGGACCACGTCCGTCTGAACCCGCCTCGGGAGGATCGGTGGGCACGGATCGCCGACGGAGCGGTGCGACTCGTCCTCGTGCGGCGGAGCGGGTTCGCCGCAGGAGCGGCCGCGAACAGATAGTGTCGCGAGGTGGTCGACTACGTCGTCACGGGGCTAAGCGCCAACTCCGTGCCGTATTTGACGGCCCTCGAACAGCAGCGTGCCGTGCACGCCGACGTTGCGAGTGGCCGGGCGCCCGATACCGTCCTCCTTCTGGAGCACCCGTCCGTGTACACGGCGGGCAAGCGCACCGAACCGTACGAGCGGCCGACCGACGGCACCCCCGTCATCGACGTGGATCGCGGCGGCAAGATCACCTGGCACGGTCCGGGCCAGCTGGTCGGCTATCCGATCGTCCGGCTCGCCGACCCCGTGGATGTCGTCGCCTACGTCCGCAGGCTCGAGGGCATGCTCATCGAGGTGCTCGCCGAGTTCGGGATCCCGGGGCAGCGCGTCGAGGGACGCAGCGGCGTGTGGCTGGTCGACTCCGATCGTCCGACGGGAGACAAGATCGCGGCCATCGGCATCCGTGTCGCCGAGGGCGTGACGATGCACGGCTTCGCCCTCAACTGCTCGAACTCGTTCGACGCCTACGAGACGATCGTGGCGTGCGGCCTCGCAGACGCCGGGGTGACCAGCATCAGCCGCGAGGTCGGCCGCGAGGTCACACCCGCCGACGTCGTCTCGCTGATCGAGCGGCACTTCGTGCGGCACCTCGATCCGAGCCTGGCGTCGCATCCCGGGGTGTTCGCTTGAGCGCCGCAGGAGCGCCTGGCGGCGCAGCCCTCGATCCCAGCGGTCGCAAGATGCTGCGGCTCGAGGTCCGCAACGCAGAGACGCCGATCGAGCGCAAGCCCGAATGGATCAAGACCAAGGCGAAGATGGGCCCCGAGTACACCGCCCTCCAGGCGCTCGTGAAGAGCGAGGACCTGCACACGGTGTGCCAGGAGGCCGGCTGCCCGAACATCTACGAGTGCTGGGAGGATCGCGAGGCGACCTTCCTGATCGGCGGCAGCCAGTGCACCCGTCGCTGCGATTTCTGCCAGATCGACACCGGCAAGCCCGCGGATTACGACACCGACGAGCCGCGCCGCGTCGCCGAATCGGTGACCCGCATGGGACTCCGGTACGCCACGGTGACCGGTGTCGCCCGCGACGACCTGCCCGACGAGGGCGCCTGGCTGCACGCGGAGACGGTGCGGGCCATCCACGCCGCCAATCCCGGCACCGGTGTCGAGATCCTGGCGACCGACTTCTCGGGAAATCCCGACCTGCTCGCCGAGGTGTTCTCGAGCCGCCCGGAGGTCTTCGCCCACAACGTCGAGACGGTGCCCCGCATCTTCAAGCGGATCCGTCCCGCGTTCACCTACGAGCGCTCGCTCGGAGTGCTGACGCTGGGCCGCGAGGCCGGGCTCATCACGAAGTCGAACCTGATCCTCGGGAATGGGCGAGGAGCGCGCCGAGATCAGCCAGGCGCTACGAGACCTGCACGACGCCGGAACCGACATCATCACGGTGACGCAGTACCTGCGCCCGAGCGCACGGCACCTGCCCGTCGCGCGCTGGGTCCGCCCGGAGGAGTTCGTGGAGATCAAGGAGGAGGCCGAGGAGATCGGATTCCTCGGCGTTCTCGCGGGTCCGCTCGTGCGATCGAGTTACCGTGCCGGCCGTCTCTGGGCCAGGTCGATGCTCGCGAAGGGCCGCGACATCCCGGACGGACTGCGCCACCTCGCGGATGCGGAACTGGGGTTCGCGCAAGCGGTGTCCTGAGCGGGTGGCGCGCGCCGTATCCTGAGTTCATGGCACGACCGAGCAAGCCCGAGAAGCCCCGCAAGTCCGAGAAGGAGCCCGGCCGCCTCAAGCAGATGTGGCAGGTCTTCCAGATGACCCGCCGCTACGACGGGGCGATCACCTGGTATCTGCTCCTATGCCTGATCGCCCCGATCGGCCTCAGCGTCATCCTGGCGATCCTGCTGTCGAGCGACAACGTCATCGGCATCGTGCTGTACGTGATCGCCGGCGTGCTCGGCGGTGTCCTCCTGGCTCTGATCGTGCTCGGACGACGTGCGGAGGCGGCTGCCTACTCGCAGATCGCCGGCCGGCCGGGTGCCGTCGGCGCCGTGCTGAAGAGCGGCCTGCGCCGCAGCTGGATCGGCAGCGAGATGCCCGTCAACGTCAGCCCCCGCACCCAGGACGCCGTCTACCGCGCCGTCGGCCGTGGCGGCGTCGTGCTGATCGGCGAGGGCCCGCGCTCGCGCACCCAGCCGATGCTCGACAAGGAGCGCGCGAACGTCCAGCGTGTCCTGCCCAATGTGCCGGTCAATCTGCTCTATGTGGGCCCGGATGCCGACTCGACCGCCCTGCACAAGATCGTCCCGGCGCTGCAGAAATTCAAGCGCGTGCTGACCAAGGCGGAGGTGCAGGCGGTCGCGAACCGGCTCTCCTCGCTCGGCAAGAACAGCCTGCCGATCCCGAAGGGCATCGATCCGAACCGGGTTCGGGCTCCGCGCCCCCGCTGAGTTCACCCACTGTGTGAGTTCGCGTCGAGCGAGCACGTCCGAACGGGCACGCTCGACACAGAACGTGCACGATCGGCGCAGTTCAGGGCGTTAGACCCTCACCAGCATCGTTCCGGCCACACGATCGTGGAGGCCGCGCTGGTCGACGTCCCAGATGAGCGCCGGGATCGCGAGGCACAGCAGCGCCGTCCGCACGAACGGCCGCCACAATCCGAGGCGAGCCGGGGCGACCGGCACGACCCGCATCCCGAGCAGCAGGTGTCCGACGCTGCCGTTGACGAGGAGCAGGAACAGCACCTGCTCCCCCGCGAAGATCGCGAGCGTCGCCCAGGAGTTCGGCTGCCACTGCCCGACCGGGAAGAAGGCCACCGAGAGAATCCATGCGATCGCCCAGTCGATGGCGAGAGCGGCGAGGCGCCGCCCGAACCGGGCGATCGAACGCGCACCGGTGACGGGGAGCCCGAGGCGCTCGCCGGGCCAGCGGGACTCCGCCCGATCTCCAGGGGAAGAGTCCGTCACGATTCCAGCCTAGGCGGGCCTGTCAGCGGCCCGCTCCGTAACATCCCGGAAACAGCCGCGTCACCCTCGGGAAACGGCCACCCTCTAGCCTCGTGACTGTCTGCACCCAGCAGTCCATTGTTCTGCGGCCTTTTGGAGTCCTCCCCATGTCCACCCCACTGTTCAGCGACTCATCCGAGGTCCTGAAGT
>CAWJWQ010000009.1:0-472104 GCA_963846615.1 uncultured Actinomycetota bacterium
TGGTCTCGAGGATGTCGCGGGCGGCGTCGGCGATGCGCGTCACGTCGGGGCGGATCCCGCTCGGCGAGACTCCGGCCAGAGCGTCCCAGCGGTCGATATACGCCTGGATCCCCTCGATCGTCTCGGGGATGGACGCCCCCGGTCCGGGGAACCCGAACGTCGGCGAGGCGATCATGTCCGGCTGCTCGGCGGTCATCGCGCAGAACTGCGTGCTCGCCGCCGCAAGGGAGTCATGGCGCCGCTGATCCTCGAGCACCTTGTACCCGTACGCGCCGGCGATGCCCGCGGCGATCGTGGTCACGATCGAGATGACCAGGCCTGCCCGCACGAAGCCGTGGACCCAGCCGCGCCGGCGCGCGCTCTGTGCGGCGGCGACGATGGATCCGATGAGACCGACGGGAGGGAGGACGAACGCGAGCGCGAACGCGACCTTCTCGCCTCCTGTCGTGCGGTCGAGATCCGGCGGCTCCTCATAGTCGCCAGATCCGCCACCGAAGAACTGGGTGCCCGCGGTCGGATCGTCGTCGGACGGCGGTGCCGGACTGAACGCCCGGGTGTACCCGGCGCCGGCTGCGGAGGGTGCCGCGGCAGCCGGAGCTGCGAGCTCCGGTTCGGGCGCCGGTGCCGGCATCGCCGGGAGCACCGGATCAACGGTGAAGGCGGGTTCCGGGGTGTACACGGGAGGCGGCGGGGCGACCGGCGTGGACTCGAACAGGTCCGGCGTCGGTGCAACCGGTGCCTCGGCGGTCTGGAGACCGCTGAACAGCGCGGAAAGCGGATCCTCGTCGGCGGGAAGCTCACCCACCGGGGGCGCGGCGACGGGCGGCGTCGCGGTCGGCGACGCTGCCCCTCCGGGCGGCGGCGATGCGGCCAGTCGCGCGGCCACATCGGAAGACTCGGCCTCGAACAGCGAGCCGAACGGATCCGCGCCAGGCACCGCCGGCGGGCCCGGGGGCACGGGAGCGGGCTGAGCAAACGGCGCTACGTAGGAGGGCGCCGCGGGCGGCTCCGGCGCGACCGGCGGGAACGACGGCGGCACGGGCGCGCCAGGAGGCGGCGATCCGGGATCCGAGCCGAAGGCGAGTGGCGTCTCGGCCGGGGGGAACCCGGCCGGCGGAGCGGACGCAGGGGGCGTGGCAGGGAACACTGCGGGCGTGCCATCGCCGGACGGGAAGAACGGAGTGCTCGGCGCGGGCGCCGGAGGGAGCGGGGGACCGGGCTCTGCACCGGGTCCGGCATAGTCGGGTGCCCAGGCGGGCGCGGCCGCGGTGCCGGCGGCCGGCGGAACGGGAGCTGCGGGCGGAGGGACAGGAGGAAGGGGCGCGGCAGGCGGGAGCGGCGCAGCGGGAGGGGGTGCCGTCGGAGGCGGGGTCGTGCTGGCATCCGGAACGGGGGGAAGCGGCGGGTCGCCCGTGGCGGGCTGGAACGACGCGCGAGCGATCTGGGGTCCGGCGAACGGAGCCTCATAGGGACGTGTGGGAGGCGACGCGAGCTGGTCGGCTCCGAAGAACTCGGGAGACTGCGGTGCAGGCTGACCCGCCGACGGCGGAGGCGGCATCGCTCCCGGCGGGACTGCAGGCGGAGGAGCCGCGGGCGCGCCGGACGGCGCCGACACCGCCTGATCCGCGGTCTGGCCGGCCTTGGCCGTCTCGGCTAGCCAGCGGGCGAACTCGTCGTTCGCGTCGCCTCCTGTCGTGGAATCCACTAACCCCTCCTAGGTAAGCGTAAAGCACCAGGGCAGTCGGAGATTACGATTGCTCGCCTCCACCTGCGCCTCGGCACCAGGCTCCGGTCAGGCCGGGAGCACCCCGGCCAGCGTCTTCTTCCCACGTCGCAGCACGGCGAGTCCGCCCGCCAGAGTGGACCCGGCCACGGTCGCCGCGGTGTCGTCGACGCGCACGTTGTTCAGGTAGACGCCGCCCTGTTCGATGGCCCGGCGGGACTCACCGAGGCTCGAGGTGAGCCCGGAGTCGACGAGCAGCTGCGCCACCGATTCGCCCCCGGTCGAGGTCGCGGTGGGCAGCTCAGCGAGCGCCGCCCGCAGCGTGTCGGCGTCGAGAGCGCGTCAGATCGCCGTCCCCGAAGAGGGCCTCGGACGCCGCGATGACCGCATCCGTCGCCTCATCCCCGTGGACGAGCGACGTCACGTCGCGGGCAAGCACCCGCTGCGCCTCGCGCCGGAACGGCTCGTCGGCGACCTGCTTCTCGAGCAGCTCGATCTCGGCCCGCGACAGGAAGGTGAAGACCTTCAGCCGGCTGATGACGTCGGCGTCATCGGTGTTGAGCCAGAACTGGTAGAACGCGTACGGAGAGGTGAGCCCGGCATCCAGCCAGATCGCGTTGTCCTCGCTCTTGCCGAACTTGGTGCCGTCGGTGTTGGTGATCAGCGGGGTGCCGATCGCGTGCGCGCTGACCCGCCCTCGGCCTTGTGGATGAGGTCGGTGCCGCTGGTGAGGTTGCCCCACTGGTCGCTGCCGCCGGTCTGCAGTACGCAGTCGTACTGGCGGTACAGCTCGAGGAAGTCGAAGCCCTGCAGGATCTGGTAACTGAACTCGGTGAACGAGATGCCGGCGTCGCTGTTGAGGCGCGCGCTGACCGCATCCTTCTTGATCATCGTGCCGACACGGAAGTGCTTGCCGATGTCGCGCAGGAAGTCGATCGCGCTGACGCCCTCGGTCCAGTCGAGGTTGTTGACCATGCGGGCGGCGTTGGCTCCCCCGAAGGCGTCGTCGCCCTCGAAGGACAGGAAGCGCTCGATCTGCGCCCTGAGGTAGCCGACCCACTCGACGACGGTCTCCTTGGTGTTGAGCACGCGCTCCGCGGTCGGCCGCGGGTCGCCGATGAGGCCGGTCGAGCCGCCGACGAGCCCCAGCGGCTTGTGCCCGGCGAGCTGGATGCGGCGCATCGTGAGCAGCTGCACCAGGTTGCCGAGGTGCAGGCTCGGCGCCGTCGGATCGAACCCGCAGTAGAAGGTGATCGGCTCGCCGGCGAGGAGCTCTTTGAGCTCCGCCGCATCGGTCGAGACGTGCACGAGGCCGCGCCAGAGAAGCTCGTCCCAGACATCGTCGAAGGTCGAATCGTTCTGCTGAGGCACCGGCACAGATTACCGCGTGCCCGACCCCTCCCCGTGCGCCACCGCGCCAGTACGCTCGCGCCGTGACCCGACGCCGCTCGCGCCTGTTCGCTGTCCTCGCCGCGATCGGGCTGGCATTCGCCGGGATCGCTCAGCTGGCGGCGGCCGCGCCCGCGCGTCGCCGACGTCGACGACTTCACCTTCGATTCGCTCGACGTGCAGTACTACCTGGACCGGGATGACGCCGGCCACTCGACGCTGCGCACGGTCGAGACGTTCGTCGCCGTCTTCCCCGACTTCGACCAGAACAAGGGCCTCGTCCGCAACATCCCGATCACCTACGGCGGCACCGACGCCTTCGACCCGCGCCGGGTCGACACCCAGCTGCACATCGAGAGCGTCACCGACGAGAACGGCGACCCCGTGTACTGGGAGACCTACGACGCCGGGCCCGGCATCTACGGCATGTACATCGACGACGACACGTACAAGCACGGCGACGTCACACCTACGTCATCGAGTACACCCAGCGCGACGTCACACGCGCACTTCGACGACACGGGCGACGACGAGTTCTACTGGGACGTGAACGGCACCGACTGGCCTCAGCCGTTCGGCACGGTCTCGGCGACCGTCCACCTCGGCGACGGGCTCGCCGGCGCGCTCAACGGCGACGCGACCTGTTATCGCGGCGAGTACGGCTCGGATCTCACCTGCCCGATCGAGGTCGATGGCGACACGGTGTCGGTCAACGAGACCGACGTCGGCAGCTACCAGAACGTGTCGCTCGCGATCGGCTTCGCGTCCGGGAACGTTCACGCCCGGCCAGACGGTCGCTCAGCATCCGATCGTCCGGATCCTGCCCTGGGTCCTGCTCGCGGTGTCTGGCCGCGATCGTCGTCGCCATCGTCATCCTGCGCCGCACGCGCTGGGCCCACGCGCCGGGCCGCGGCATCGTGGTGCGCGCAGTACGAGGGACCCGAGGGTCTCGGCGTGATGCCGGCCGCGACGTTCCTCGGCCGGCCGAACCGGGGCTTCCCGGCGCAGTTCGTCGAACTTCGCGGTGCAGGGCATCGCGCGCCTGATCGAGGATCCCGAGCAGCCGGAGAGCAAGCGCTACCGTCTCGAGCTGCTCGACCGCGACAGGGCCGTGGAGAAGGACGACGACATCGCGCTGCGCAAGCTGTTCGGCAAGGACATGGACGAGGCAGACGCTCGTGCTCGACCGGCAGAACCGCAAGCTGGGCGACCGCATCGCATCCCTCGTCTCGCAGAACGCGGCCGAGCCCGAAGCAGCGCGGGCTGATCTCGCAGGGCAAGAGCCAGCTCACGAAGCTGTTGCGCTGGCCGGCGTTCGCGTGCTTCGCCGCCGGCTGGTTCATCGTCTTCTGGGCGGCGAAGGCCGGGGTCGCGAGCGCGCTGCTGACCTTCCAGCTGGTCGCCATCATCCTGGGGTCGCTCATCGTCATCGGCTTCGGCGGCGTGCCCACGCGGCGAACACAGCTGGGTTCCGAGATGCTCGAGCACCTGGAGGGCCTGCGCGACTACCTGACCAGCTCGCGGAAGCCGATCGCCTGCGGGTCCTGCAGAGCCCCGAGGGCGCGCAGCGCACGCAGATCGATCCCGAACGACGACGACGCGGTGATCCGGTTGTACGAGAAGCTGCTGCCCTGGGCGATGGTCTGGGGTGTCGAGAAGCAGTGGCAGCGACGTGCTCGGCAAGAAGTACGCGAGACGCAGACCGAGCCCTCGAACCTGCAGTTCTCCAGCGGGCTCGCGGGGCTTTCGGGGTTCGCGACGTCGGCGGTGTCGGGCGGATTCGCGCAGACGGTGACCTCGAGCTCGTACTCCGGCTCGGGAGGCGGCAGCAGCTTCTCGGGCGGATCGAGCGGCGGCGGGTTCTCGGGTGGCGGCGGCGGAGGAGGTGGCGGCGGCGGTCGCTGACAAGGAGCCAGAAGCCTGAATACCTGAGGGTTCGCTCTCACAAGGTCTGCATACTTGATCTCAGGAAGGACGGTCATGTTCGCCATCACCGCCGACCAGATCGGTAGCAGGGCGGTCAGCCGATCTCGTCGATGCGCAGCTCGCGGCGCTCGACGCGCTGGGTGGCGCGCACCTCATCCTGCCCGCGGATCGCACGGCGGGCGACGAGATCCAGGCGGCGACCGAGAACCCGCGCGACCGCCTCGAGCCTGGTGCTGCACCTCACCCGCGACCGAGCACTGGAGCGTCGGGCTCGGCATCGGCGACGTACGGCTGCCCCTCCCCGAGGCGACGCGCGCGATCACCGGCTCCGCCTTCATCCTGGCTCGCGACGCCGTCGTGGCGGCCAAGAAGCGGCCGACACGCTTCGCGATCGCGGTCGACGAGGGCCGGCTGCCCGACGGCGCGATGCTCGAGCCGCTGATCGACCTGGTGCTGCAGCTGCGCGACCGGCGGACCGCCCAGGGGTGGCAGCTGCACGACCTGATGCGCACCGGCATCACGCAGGCGCAGGCCGCCCAGCGGCTCGGGGTCACGCCGCAGGCCGTCAGCCTGCGCGCTCAGACGGCCCAGCTGCGAACCGAGTTCGCGGCCGAGACGGCACTCGTCCGGCTGCTCGACGCCACCGGCGCTGCGCCGGAGGCGCGAGCATGACCGACGAGCATGATCTGGGCGGCGGCGTGCGCCGGCGTCATCGTGCTGTCGCGTCCGGCCTAACCCGGGGCGGCGCGGACTTCTTGTACGGCGAGACCGTCGGGTCGTCGGGGATCCAGAAGCGCCACGGGTAGACATCCGTCCCGCCGGGCCCCGAGACGCCAGTGCGTGGCCCTGTCGCAACCGACGCCACGGGATGCGCTGGCGCATCCAGCCGCAGGTCGCCGGACGCGAGGTCGTCCCCGTCGTCGGAGAGGGTGATGCCGAGCGCCACGCAGAGCCGAGCCGGACCGCTCGCCAGGTCGGCGTCCCGCTTGCTCGTCGTGCGGCGCTCTCGCGCGACGTCGATTCCGTCGACCACCTCGCCCGCCCGCAGCAGCACCGCCGACGCCGTACCTTCCGGCGAGCAGACGACGTTCGCGCAGACGTGCATGCCGTACGTGAAGTAGGTGTACAGGTGCCCGGGCGGGCCGAACATCACGGCGTTACGGCGGGTCTGGCCGCGGAACGCGTGCGATCCGGGATCGACCTCCCCGAGGTACGCCTCGACCTCGGTGAGGCGCACGCGTGACACCGCGACCGTGGAACGAGCGCCCCGAGAAGGCGCGGGGCGACCTCGAGCGACGGTGCCGAGAGATCGAGCGTCACGTCAGGTCGCGCACCGCCGCCGTGAGGGCCGCGAGCTGCTCGGCGACCCGCGCCGGGGCTGTGCCGCCCACGCCCGACCGGCTCGCGATCGAACCCGACACGGTCAGCACCGAACGCACGTCGGGCGTCAGGCGCGGGTCGATCGCCGCGTAGTCGGCGTCGCTCGGCTGGTCGAGCTCCAGTCCGTTCATCTCGCAGAACCTGACGAGCGCCCCGGCGATCTCGTGGGCCTCCCGGAACGGGACTCCCTGCCGCACCAGATGATCGGCCACGTCCGTCGCGAGCGAGAAGCCCTGCGGTGCCAGCTCGGCCATCCGGTCGGTGTCGAACTCCAGCGTCGCGACCATCCCGGTGAACGCCGGCAGCAGCACCTCGAGGGTGCGCACCGAGTCGAAGACAGGCTCCTTGTCCTCCTGAAGATCGCGGTTGTACGCGAGCGGCAGGCCCTTGAGCGTCGCGAGCAGGCCCGTCAGGTTGCCGATGAGCCGGCCGGCCTTGCCGCGCGCGAGCTCGGCGATGTCGGGGTTCTTCTTCTGCGGCATGATCGACGACCCGGTCGAGTAGCCGTCGTGCAGCCGGGCGAACCCGAACTCCCGCGTGACCCAGAGGATGATGTCCTCGGCGAATCGCGACAGGTCGACCCCCAGCTGCGCGCTGATGTAGGCGAACTCGGCCACCACATCCCGGCTCGCGGTCGCGTCGATCGAGTTCGCCATCGGCGCGCCGAGGTTGAGCTCGGCGGCGATCGGCGCCGGATCGAGGCCGAGGGCTCCCCCGGCGAGGGCGCCCGCGCCGTAGGGCGACTGCATCGCGCGCAGCCGCCAGTCGCGCAGGCGCTCGAGGTCGCGGACCAGCGGCCAGGCGTGGGCGAGCAGGTGGTGCGCAAGCAGGATCGGCTGGGCGTGCTGGAGGTGGGTGCGTCCCGGCATGACCGCCTCAGGATGCGCGCCCGCCTGTGCGGCGATCGCGTCGATCAGCTGGACGACTCCGTGCCCGATCGAGTGCGAGTGATCGAGCAGATACATCCGGATGAGGGTGGCGATCTGGTCGTTGCGGCTGCGGCCGGCACGCAGCCGGCCTCCGAGCTCGGGACCGACGGCCTCGATCAGTGCGCGTTCGAGGGCGCCGTGCACGTCTTCGTCGTCGGGTGTCGCGACGAGGTCGCCCGATTCGATCCGCTCGGTGACGACGTCGAGTCCCTCGTGCATGGCCTTCTCGTCGGCTTCGGTGAGGAACCCCGCCGCCGCGAGTGCCTTCGCGTGCGCGTGCGATCCGGCGATGTCATAGGGGGCGAGCTCCCAGTCGAAATGGGTCGACCGAGAGAGCGCGGCGAGCTCGGGCGACGCCCCCTCGCCGAAGCGCCCGCCCCAGAGGTCAGCCATTGTCCCGGCGGGCGCTGATCTTCGACGGCAGCGACCACAGTTCGATGAAGCCCTTCGCGAGCGACTGGTCGAACGTGTCGCCGGTGTCGTACGTCGCGAGCGAGAAGTCGTAGAGGCTCTCGGCGCTCCGTCGTCCGGTGACCGTCGCGCGCCCGCCCTGCAACGTGAGCCGGATGTCACCGCTCACGTGCTCCTGGGTGTGATCGATGAACGCGTCCAGGCTGCGCTTGAGGCCCGAGTACCACAGGCCGTCGTAGACCAGTCCGGCCCACTCGGCCTCGACGCCCCGCTTGTAGCGGTTGACGTCGCGCTCGAGGGTCAGGTTCTCGAGCTCCTCGTGCGCCGCGATGAGCGCCGATGGCAGCCGGAGCCTCGTAGACCTCGCGGCTCTTGATGCCGACCAGCCGGTCCTCGACGATGTCGATCCGCCCGACACCGTGACTGCCCGGCGATCACGTTGAGCTGCTCGACCGCCTGCAGGGGCGTGACCGCCTTGCCATCGAGGGCAGTCGGCACACCCTGGGTGAAGGTGACCGTGACCTCGTCCGCAGGACCGTCGATCGTCGGGTCGGCGGTGTACTCGTAGAGGTCCTCGATCGGCGCGTTCCACGGATCCTCGAGGAAGCCCGGTCTCGACGGCTCTCCCCCAGACGTTCTTGTCGATCGAGTACGGGTTCTTCTTGCTCTGCTTGATCGGCAGTCCGTGCTCCTCGGCGTAGGCGATCGCCTTGTCGCGGGTGAGGGCGAGGTCGCGGATCGGCGCGATGCTCGTCAGCTCGGGCGCAAGCGCCGCCACGGCGGCCTCGAACCGCACCTGGTCGTTGCCCTTGCCGGTGCAGCCGTGCGCGACGCTGTCGGCCCCGAGTTCGCGGGCGACCCGGGCGAGGTGCCGGGCGATCAGCGGCCGGCTGATGCGCCGAGACCAGCGGGTAGCGCTTCTGGTAGAGCGCGTTGGCCTTCAGAGCCGGGACGATGAAGTCGTTCGCGAACTCGTCCTTCGCGTCGACGACGATCGCCTCCACCGCGCCGCAGCGAGTGCGCGCTGGCGGATGTCCTCCATGTCCTCGCCACCCTGCCCGACGTCGACGGCGAGGGCCACGACCTCCTTGCCGGTCGCATCCTGAAGCCAGCCGATGCCGACCGAGGTGTCGAGCCCGCCCGAATAGGCGAGGACCACGCGTTCTGCCATGTGTGTTGCTCCTTGTGATCGAGGTCGATTCTAGATGGGGAGGTCAGACGGGTCCGGCGAGGCGGAGGCTACGATGGCACCCATGTCCGACCCCAACGCCACGCCTCCGGGCCCGCCCGCTCCGCCTGCTCCGCCGGTCCCGCCGGTCCCGCCGGTCCCGCAGTACGGCGAGTACGCCCCGGCCGGATACGTCGCTCCGCAGCCCGTCGCCGGACCCCCGCAGCCCATGCCCACGGAGTCGCAGCCGTTCGGCGCCGCGTCGTACCCGCAGCAGCCGGCGGCGAGGAAGCGCAAGACCTGGGATGTCGTGCTGACCATCATCCTGCTGGTCATGGGATTCTTCGGGATGCTGGCCGGCGTCGCTCTACGGGGTGCTCTTCTCCGATCCCGCGCTCCTCGACGAGACGCTCGACGCAGGCGGGACTACGGCGGTTTCAACGGCGACGTGGGCGCCGCGCCCGCGGTGCTGATCATCAGCCACGTCGTGCTGTACCTGATCGCCCTCGGCTCTCGCATCCCGCTGCTCATCACGCGCCGGGTGGCGTTCTGGCTGCCGCTCGCGGCCGGCGTGATCGCGGCCGATCATCTTCTGGGACGACGCTCACGGCGCGTGGTCCTCAGCGACCCGAGCTTCGTCGCCGCCGCTCACTAGCCCGGCATCAGCGACCCTCTCCAGCAGCCAGACCAGCAGAGCCTTCTGGGCATGCAGGCGGTTCTCCGCCTCGTCCCAGATGACGCTCTGCGGTCCGTCGATGACGTCGGCCGCGACCTCGTAGCCGCGGTCGGCAGGCAGGCAGTGCAGGAAGATCGCGTCGGGCTTGGCGAGCGACATCAGCTCGGTGGTGACCTGATACGCCCCGAAGGTGGCGACGCGGTGCGCCTTCTCCTCCTCCTTGCCCATCGACACCCAGGTGTCGGTGACCACGACGTCGGCGCCGGCGACGGCCTCGTTCGGGTCGGTGAACAGCGTGACCGAGCCGCCCGTCTCGGCGGCGCGGCGATCGGCGTCGGCGACCACCGCATCCACCGGTGCGTACTCGGCCGGTGACGCGAGGCGCACGTGGATGCCGGCGGTCGCGCACGCGAGCAGGTAGCTGTGCGCCATGTTGCTGGCCCCGTCGCCGAGGAACGTGACGGTCAGCCCGGCCAGCGTGCCCTTGTGCTCGCGGATGGTCAGCAGGTCGGCGAGCAGCTGGCACGGGTGGAAGTCGTCGCTCAGGGCGTTGATCGACGGGCACGGTCGTCGCCTGCGGCCATCTGCTCGAGCCCCGACTGCGCGTAGGTGCGCCAGACGATCGCCGCGACCTGGCGCTCGAGCACGCGTGCCGTGTCGGTCGGGCTCTCCTTGCCGCCCAGCTGGCTGTTCGCCGTCGAGATGATGAGCGGGCTGCCGCCGAGATCCGCGATGCCCACCGCGAAGCTGACCCGGGTGCGCGTCGACGACTTGTCGAAGATCACCGCGACGGTCTGCGGGCCCGCGAGCGGCGTCCGGCCCCAGCGGTCGGTCTTGATCTGCTCGGCCAGGTCGAGGATGGCCGTCTGCTCGGCCTGCGACAGGTCGTCGTCGCGGAGGAAGTGGCGGGTCATGGGGTCGCTCCCGGTTCGTGGGGTACAGCGCGGAGGGATTCGGCGAAGATGCGGTCGAACTCGGCGAGTTCGTCGTCGCCGATGATGAGGGGCGGCGCGAGCCGGATTCGGTGCTCGTTCGCCGCGTTGATGATCAGCCCGCGCGACAGGGCCTCGCCGACGACCCTGTGCGCGACCGGCCGGGCCAGGCCGATGCCGACGAGAAGGCCGCGGCCCTGGATGTCGGTGATGAGCGGCGAGGCGAGGTGCGTGAGCCGGTCGCGCAGCTGCTGCTCCGCGCACGCGCGCGTTCTCGACCAGCCCGGCGCGCTCGATCTCGCCCAGCACGGCGTTGGCCGTCGCTGTCGCGAGCGGGTTGCCTCCGAAGGTCGAGCCGTGGTGGCCGGCCGCGAACAGGTCGCTTGCGGCGCCGAACGTCACGAGCGCGCCGATCGGGAATCCCCCGCCGATTCCCTTCGCCAATGCGATCGCGTCGGGCAGCGTCCCGGCCTGGAGCGCATCGGGATGCTGGAATGCGAACCACTCCCCCGTGCGTCCCGCACCGGTCTGGATCTCGTCGAGGATCAGCAGCGCGCCGTGCTCGCTCGTCAGGCGCCGGGCCGCGGCGAGATAGCCGTCCGGGAGGTCGACCACACCTGCCTCGCCCTTGATCGGCTCGACGAAGAGCGCCGCGACATCTCCGTCCGCGAGTGCCGTCTCAAGCGCCTCGACGGTGCCGGCGATCTGCTCGGCGCCCGGCAGGAGCGGCCGGAACGGCGCCTGAAGCGCCTCCTTGCCGGTAAGGCTCAGGGATCCCGTCGTGCGGCCGTGGAAGGAGCCCTCGAGCGACAGGATGCGGGGGCGGCCGGTCAGTCTGGCCAGCTTGATCGCCGCCTCGATCGCCTCCGCCCCGGAGTTGGCGAAGAACACTCGGTCGCCCCCGGTGAGCCGCGTGAGCCGCTCGGCGAGCTCGACCTGCGGCTCGGTCGCGAAGTAGTTCGAGACATGGGCGAGGGTCGCCGCCTGCGTCGCCACGGCATCCACGAAGACCGGGTGCGCGTGCCCGAGCGCGTTGACTGCGATGCCGGCCAGGAAGTCGAGGTAGGCCGTGCCGTCGACGTCCCAGACGCGCGCGCCCTCGCCGCGGGCCAGAACGGCCATCGGTGTCGGGGCGGACTTCATCATCACGGCGCCGAACCGCTCGGTGATCGAGCCGGTGATCGAGCCTGTCGAGCGGTGATCGAGCCTGTCGAGATCTCGCTCATTTCACGACCTCCGTTCCGATCCCTGCATCGGTGAAGACCTCCAGCAGGATCGAGTGCGGGCGCCGGCCGTCGATGATCGCGGCCTTCGCGACGCCGCCCTCGACCGCCTCCAGGCAGGCCGTCATCTTGGGGATCATGCCGCTCTCGAGCGACGGGAGCATCGCGCGCAGCTCGACGCTGCCGATCTCGGAGACCAGCGACCCGCGATCGGGCCAGTCTCGATAGAGCCCGGCTACGTCGGTGAGCACGACGAGCTTCGCGGCGCCGAGCGCGACGGCGAGGGCAGCGGCCGCGGAGTCGGCGTTCACATTGAGGGAGCGGCCGGGCACGTCGGCATCCGGCGCGATGGACGAGACCACGGGAATCCGCCCGGCATCGACCTCGGCGAGTACCGCCGCAGGATCGACCTGGACCACGTCGCCGACGAGCCCGATGTCGACGGGCTCGCCGTCGACCAGAGCATCGCGCTTGCGGCCGCGGAAGAGTCCCGCGTCCTCACCCGAGATCGCGGATGCCAGCGGCCCGTGCTCGTTGATCAGCGTCACGAGCTCGCGACTCACCTGCCCGGTGAGCACCATCCGGACGACGTCCATCACCTCGGGAGTGGTGACGCGGTACCCGCCGGCGAACTCGCTGGTGATTCCGAGCCGCTCGAGCATGGCCGAGATCTGCGGGCCGCCGCCGTGCACCACCACGGGCTTGATGCCGACGTGGAGCAGGTAGACCATGTCTTCGGCGAACGCACGCTGCAGCTCGGCGTCGACCATGGCGTTGCCGCCGAACTTGACGACGATGATCTCGCCGGCGAACCGTTTGAGCCACGGAAGGCTCTCGATCAGCGTGTGGGTCTTCTGCTCGGCTCCGGCTGCGCGGGGGTCGAGGTCTTCGAGCTCGCTTTCGCCGCTCATGTCGCGTACGCCGAGTTCTCGTGGACGTAGTCGTGCGTGAGGTCGTTGGTGAAGATGATCGCCCCCGCGTGGCCGGCGTGCAGCTCGAGCTGCAGCAGCAGCTGCCGCGGGGTGAGGTCCACTTCGTCACGCGGCCGATCGGGCTCGCCCTTCGCGCAGACCCGCACGCCGTTCATCGAGACGTCGACGTCGTACGGATCGAACGCGGCCTGCGTCGTGCCGATCGCGGCCAGCACCCGGCCCCAGTTGGCATCGTTGCCGAAGACCGCCGCCTTGAAGAGGTTGTTCCGCGCGATCGCCCGGCCGACCTCGACGGCGTCGTCCTCCGTGGCGGCGCTCATCACCTCGATCACGATGTCGTGACTCGCGCCTTCGGCATCGTGCTGAAGCTGCATCGCCAGGTCGAGGCACAGGTCGCTCAAGGCGGCGGCGAACAGGACGGGATCCGGGGAGATCCCGGATGCGCCGCTCGCCAGCAGCGAGACCTGGTCGTTGGTCGACATGCAGCCGTCGCTGTCGAGCCGGTCGAAGCTGACCCGCGTCGCCGCCCGGAGGGCGGAGTCGAGGGCGGCCGGATCGAGGATCGCATCCGTCGTGATCACGACGAGCATCGTGGCGAGGCCCGGCGCCAGCATCCCGGCTCCCTTCGCCATGCCGCCGATGACCCACCCGTCGCGCTCGCGCACCGCCGTCTTCGGGACCGAGTCGGTCGTCATGATGGCGCGCGCGGCATCCGGACCGCCGTCGGCCGAGAGTGCGGCCGCGGCCGTCGCGACACCGGCGAGCGACCTTGCCGCGGTCGAGCTGGTCGCCGATCAGGCCGGTCGAGCAGACCAGCACGTCGGAGGCGGAGACGCCGAGCGCCTCGCCCACCGCCTCGGCGGTCGCGTGCGTCGTCTGGAATCCCTGGGCGCCCGTGAAGCAGTTCGCGCCGCCCGAGTTGAGCACGATGGCGCTGACGGTGCCGTCGGCGATGACCTGCTGCGACCAGATGATCGGGTTGGCCTTCGCGCGGTTGCTCGTGAAGACGGCGGCCGCGTTCTGCAGCGGACCGCGGTTGACGACAAGGGCGAGGTCGGCGCCGCCGCTGCTCTTGAGGCCGGCGACGATGCCGGCGGCCTCGAAGCCCTTCGGGGCGGTGACGCTCACGGCGCGACCCCGTTCACCGGGAGACCCAGCGTCTCGTCGAAGCCGAGGGCGAGGTTCGCGCACTGCACCGCGGCGCCGGCCGTGCCCTTGACGAGGTTGTCGATCGCGCTGACCACGACGACGCGGCCGGCGTTCTCGTCGACCGCCAGGCCGATGAGAGCGATGTTCGCGCCGGTGGTGTCGCCCGAACGCGGAAACTGCCCGGCAGGCAGCACGTGCACGAACGGCTCGTCGGCGTAGGCCTGCTCCCAGGCCGCGCGGACCTGCGCCTCCGTCGTGCCCGGCGCCAGCTTGGCGGTGGAGGTTGCCAGGATGCCGCGAGCCATCGGCACGAGCACCGGCGTGAACGAGATGCTCACCCCGGTGCCGCCGGCGACCTGGAGGTTCTGGATGATCTCGGGCGTGTGCCGGTGCACCCCGCCGACCTGGTACGCGGCGGCTGACCCGGCGATCTCGCTCGCGAGCAGGTCGGTGCGCAGGCTCTTGCCTGCCCCCGAGGTGCCGACGGCCAGCACGGCGACGAGGTCGTCGGGCGCGATCACGCCGGCACGCGATCCCGGGCGCCAGCGCCAGGGTGATCGCCGTGACGTTGCACCCGGGAATTGCAACGCGGGTCGCACCCAGCAGGTTGTCGCGCTGCTTGGCGCCCATCGCATCCCGAATCAATTCCGGCAGCCCGTACGTCCAAGCCGCGTGATACGGAAGGTCGCCGTAGAACGTCGGTCCAGTCCTCCTCGGACGTCAATCGGTGGTCGGCGCCGCAGTCGATCACGAGCACGTCGTCGGGGAACTCCAGCGCACCCGAGGCGCCGTGCGGCAGCGCCAGGAACACGACGTCGGCGGCAGCGAGCACGTCGGCGGTCGTCTCCTGCAGCGTGAGATGCCCGAGAGAGACGAGGTGCGGATGGACGGATGCGAGCGACTGTCCCGCGTTGGAGTGCGCGGTGACGACGGTCACCTCGAATTCGGGATGCGCGGAGAGCAGCCGCAGCAGCTCGCCGCCTGCGTAGCCGCTGGCGCCTGCGACGGCAACAGCGAGTGGAGAACTGCTGGACATGGATCTACCTTCGGTTCGACGGGGTCGGGGTCTGCTCAACAATGAGCGGAAGGCGGCGACGTCGCAGAAGGTGCTGTGGGTCAGCGCAGCGGCGTCGCCGAGAGTCGGCGCGCGCGACGGAGACGACGGGGAGCGTTGCCCCGGATGTCGTTCTGCGTCAGGTCCACGATTCGTACCCTACTGGCTGGGTGTCGCCCGGGGCTAATCTGGGGAACGGTGACGGACTCGGAGGGAGTCCGACCTGATGAAAGAGGAACCCATGGCAGATCTCAATGCCCTGCTCGACCTGATTCCCGTCGGCGACATCGCCAAGCAGCTCGGGATCGACGAGGACGTCGCCGAAGCGGCCGTCAAGCAGGTGCTGCCCGGACTCGTGGGCGGCCTCGCCGCGAACGCGAAGCGCGATGAGAAGAGCGCGGAGACGCTGAGCAACGTGCTCAAGCACCACAACAAGGGGATCGCCAAGTCGGTCAAGGACGTCGACACCGCCGACGGCGCGAAGATCGTCCGCAACGTATTCGGTGAGAACGAGGACGAGGTCGTCGACAAGCTGGCCGCCGCCAGCACCAAGAGCGACGTGACCGGCGACATCATCAAGCAGGTGCTTCCCGATCGTCGCGCCGATCGTGCTGTCGTGGCTGGCCAGCCAGTTCCTCGGCGGCAAGACCGAGTCCGGCGCCGGCCGCTGCACCCAAGGAAGCGGAGAGCTCGGGGGGTATCGGCGACCTGCTCGGCGGCCTGCTCTCGAGCCCGCAGGGTCAGGAGATCGCGGGCGACCTGCTCGGCGGCCTGCTGGGTGCCGGCAAGAAGTAACACTTCGCAACGTTCGAAGCGCCGGTCCGGTCATCCGGGCCGGCGCTTCGTTGCGTCTATTCGCGGATCGTCGCGCCGAAGCGCGTTCCGGCGAGAGCGGCTCCGGCGAGCTTCGCCTCGGTCGCCTCGGCGGCGGTCAGCGTGCGATCGGCGGCACGGAACCGCAGCGCGAGGGTGATCGACTTGCTGCCCTCCGGAACGCCGCTCCCGCGGTAGTCGTCGACGAGCGCGGGCATGCTCGAGCAGCTCGCCGGCACCCTCGACCACGGCGTGCGAGCACGTCGCCGGCCGGGATGTCGACGGGCACGACGAGCGACAGGTCCTGCGTCGCGGCCGGCAGCGTTCCGATCGGCTGCGCCGCGATCTCGGTCGCGCCGAGCTCGATCAGGGCGTCGAGGTCGAGCTCGACGAGCGCGACGACGCGCGGCAGGTCGAGCTCGGCCGCGATCGACGGGAGCAGCTCGCCCGCGACGCCGACGACGCGGTCGCCCGACGCGGACCTCGGCCGTGCGGCCCGGGTGCAGGGCCGGGTGCGTGCCGGCAGCGAATCGTCGGCTCGACCGCGAGAGCGAGACCGAGCTGACGCACGGCGTCGAGCGCGTCGGTCAGGCCGCCGGCACGGCGGCGGCGCCCGGCTGCTTCGGCGAGCGCGTCGCCGAGGAACAGGGCGCCGACGCGCCAGCCCTGCGGCGGGATGCCGGCGGCGAGCTTCGCGAGCGTCGCGTCGTCGGGGCGCTCGGCTCCGACCGGGATGAAGTCGGTACCGGGCACGACGCCGGGCTCGGGACGGAACACGGTCCCGATCTCGAAGAGCGCGAGATCGGTGAGCCCGCGCGACAGGTTGCGGCGGGCGGTCTCGAGCAGACCGGGCAGCAGCGTGCGGCGGAGCAGCGACGACCTGCGGATCGAGCGCGTTCGCGAGGCGGATCGCGGTGGCGCCGGGCTCGAACCGCTCGACGGTCGCCTCCGACACGAACGGATAGGAGAGCACCTCGGTCGCGCCCGGCGGCCGCGAGGGTCTGCGCGGCGCGACGCCGTGCCTGCTGCGCACGGGTCAGCCCGCGGCCCGGAGGCGCGACCGGCAGGATCGACGGGATCTCGTGGTACCCGATGATGCGCGCGATCTCCTCGACGAGGGTCGGCGGATCGGTGAGGTCGGGCCGCCAGGTCGGCGGCGTCACGGTGACGGCGGCACCTTGCCCTGCGACGGCGACGACCGTCGCGCCGATCAGCTCGAGCGTCGAGGTGATCTGCTCGGGCGTGTACTCGACGCCCGACCAGCGCGGTCGGCAGTCCGCAGCGCCAGGTCGATCGGCGGCAGGCGGCACCGACTCGTCGTAGACGCGCACCGACCGGGTCGACGGTGCCGCCGGCGAGGTCGACGAGCAGCTGGGCGACGCGCGCTGCGCGACGGCCGACATCCGGGGTCGACGCCGCGCTCGTAGCGCTTGGCGGCCTCGCTCGGCAGCTTGTGCCGGCGGACGGTGCGCGCGATCGTCACCGGATCCCAGATCCCGGCCTCGATCAGCACGTCGGTGGTGGTCGACGACATCTCGGTGGTCGCGCCACCCATCACACCGGCGAGGCCGATCGGCCCGGAGGCGTCGGTGACGACCAGATCGGTGACGTCGAGCGTGCGCACCGTGCCGTCGAGGGTCTCGAGGGTCTCGCCCGTGCGTGGCGCGCCGGATCACCATGCCGCCCTGCAGCTTGGCGAGGTCGTAGCCGTGGATCGGCTGGCCGAGCTCGAGCATCGTGTAGTTCGTGATGTCGACGAGCAGCGAGATCGACCGGATGCCGGCGAGACGCAGCCGGGACGCCATCCAGGGCGGCGTCGGACGGGTCGGGTCGATGCCGCGCACGATGCGCGCCGTGAAGACCGAGCATCCCGCCCGTCCGCGGATCGGGGCGCGGTCGTCGATCGTGACGTCGTAGCCGGTCGCTTCAACGACCTGGACGGCGTCGGCCGGGTCGCGGAACGCCGCTCCCGTCGAGTGCGAGTACTCGCGAGCGATGCCGCGGATCGAGAAGGCGTACCCGCGGTCGGGCGTGACGTTGACCTCGACGGCCGCGTCGTCCAGGCCGAGCAGGGCGATCGCATCCACGCCGACCTCGGGGTCGAGGCCCGAGCTCGACCAGCCGCAGGATGCCGTCGTGCTCGTCGCCGAGACCGAGCTCGCGCGCCGACGCGATCATGCCGTCGGAGACGTGGCCGTAGGTCTTGCGCGCCGAGATCGGGAACGGGCCGGGCAGGATGGCGCCGGGGAGCGAGACGACGACCTTGTCGCCGGTCTCGAAGTTGTGGGCGCCGCAGACGATGCCGCGCGGCTCGGCCTCCCCCACATCCACCTGGCACCAGCGGATGGTCTTGCCGTTCGACTGGGGCTCGTCGGCTGAACTCGAGCACCTTGCCCACGACGATCGGGCCGGTGACGTCGAACGCGTGCACGTCCTCTTCCTCGAGCCCCACCTTCACGAGGGCGGCGTGCAGGTGCTCGAGCGTGACGTCCTCGGGGAGGTCGACCCACTCCCCCAGCCAGCTGATCGGGACGCGCATCAGACCACCATCCCGAACTGCTGCGAGAAGCGGACGTCGCCCTCGACCATGTCGCGCATGTCGTTCATGTCGTTGCGGAACTGCAGCGTGCGCTCGATGCCCATGCCGAAAGCGAAGCCCTGGTAGACCTCGGGGTCGATGCCGGCCGAGCGCAGCACGTTGCGATTCACCATCCCGCAGCCGCCCCACTCCACCCAGCGCGCGCCGCCCTTGGCGTTCGGCTGCCAGACGTCCATCTCGGCGCTCGGCTCGGTGAAGGGGAAGTAGTTCGGGCGCAGGCGGATCTGGGCGCCCTCGCCGAACATGGCGCGGGCCATGTGCTCGAGGGTGCCGCGCAGGTGCGCCATCGTCAGGCCCTTGTCGATCGCGATGCCCTCGATCTGGTGGAAGACCGGGGTGTGCGTGGCGTCGAGCTCGTCGGTGCGGTAGGTCTTGCCGACCGCGGCGACGTAGACCGGCAGCTCGCGCGTCAGCAGCGAGCGGACCTGCACGGGGCTGGTGTGCGTGCGCATCACGAGGTGGCGCTCGACCGGATCGACGTAGAACGTGTCCTGCATCGCACGGGCGGGGTGGTCCTCGTCGAAGTTCAGTGCGTCGAAGTTGTACCACTCGTGCTCGAGCTCGGGGCCCTCGCCGATCTCCCAGCCCATCGAGATGAAGAGGTCGCTCATCTCCTCCATCAGCAGGGAGAGTGGATGCCGTGCGCCGGCCCGCCAGCGCGTCGGCACCTCGGTGACGTCGACGGCTTCGCTCGCGAGCCGGGCGGACTCTTCCGCGGCGAGGATCGTGCCCTCCTGTGCCGCGAGCGCCGCGTTGACCTTCCCGCGTGGCTTCGCCGACGAGCTTGCCGGCCGCGGCCTTCTGGTCGGCGGCGACGTCGCGCAGCGTCGAGTTGAGCTTGGCGAGCGGCGAATGCTCACCCGCGTGCGCCGCTCGCGCGGCCTTGAGGCTCGCCGAGTCGGCGGAGGACGTGATCGCCGCGAGCGCGGCGTCGACTGCCGCCGCGACGGTCTTCTCGGTGATCGCAGGAGAGTCAGGCACGATTCCCGAGTTTAGTCGGGCGCCGACGGCGTCTTTCCGCGATGGTTGCGCCACGACCCGCCTGCTCGCCACACTGTGGGGATGTCAGACACTCCCGATTCCTCTGTCGCACCTCCTCCGACGTCACGGACCGCCCCGGGCGACCCGAAACTCGGCCGGACGGCCCTGACGTTCGCCGTGATCGTACTGATCGCCGGGCTCGCGGCATCCGTTCTCATCGCACTTTTCGGAACGACCTACTCGTCGACCGACACGAGCGGATTCCCGCAGCGCCCCGACGTGCTGCCCGCGACGCTCCACTTCCTGGGCGGAAGCGTCCTGGGGATCATCGCGATCGTGCTGGGACTCCGCGCCGCGTTCCTGAACCGCGGCCGCAAGCTCGGCGTCATCGCGGTCCTGTTGGCCGGTGCCGCACCGTTCCTCAGCATGATCCTCTGGGCGATCATCACGACCGCCACGGCACCGTAGCCCGCCGGCGCGTCAGCGGATGGGAGCCCCGCTGCCCATTCCGGCGTCCGGCACGTTCGCCATGTTCACGTCGCCGCCCTTGAGCCGCCGGAAGATGCCGCCGCGCCTCGGGATGCGGGGCGTGCCCGCGCCGGGCCCGGTGCGGCGCGCGACGATGCGCGCCACCCACGACAGCAGCAGGTTCGTCGCGAGGTAGACGACGAGGACCACGAGGAACACCGACAACCGGTACGATTGCCGTAGAAGTTCGACAGGTTGGACACCAGTCGCAGCAGTTCCAGGTAGCCGATGATGTAGGCGAGCGCGGTGTCCTTCAGCAGGACGACGAGCTGGGCGATGATGATCGGCAGCATGTTCCGGGTCGCCTGGGGGAATTCGATCAGGAACCGCGTCGCCAGCGGTGTCAGCCCGACGGTGAGGCCAGCTTCGCGCTGACCTCGGGGCAGCGCGGCGATGCCCGACCTGAGGATCTCGCCGATGATGGCGCCGTTGTAGATCGCGAGCGCCCACACGCCCGCCCAGTAGGAGCCGGTCGACAACACCAGCAGGATGAACAACATCATGAGCAGCACCGGCATGCCGCGGAAGAACTCGAGTACCACCGTGACCGGGACGCGGACGAACGCGGAGCGCGCGGTTCGCCCGAACGAGAACAGCACGCCGATGACGATCGCGATGCCGGCCGCCAGCCCCGCCATCCGGAGAGTATTGAGGTACGCCCCGCCGACAGCGCGCCAGAAAGCTCGATCGTTCAGGATGTCCCAGCGGCTCCAGTCGAAGTAGCCCGGCCGCTCGGAGCCGTCGGCGCCGGTGCGCGGAAGTGCCAGCGACACGATCAGCCAGGCGAGGACCGCCACGACGACGACGGCGATCACGACGCCGACGATGCGCGCCTGCCGGCGGGCTCTGGGGCCGGGGACGTCGTAGAGAACCGTGCTCATCGCAGCACCGCCACACGCTTCTCGACGAACGCCTGGATCCGCCCCAGAGTGATCGTGACCAGCAGATAGAAGGCGGCGACCGATAGCAGGATCGCGATCACCTCGTCACCCCGCTCGTTGATCACGGCACGGGAGGCGCCGATCAGTTCGACGACGAAGAAGCCGCCGGCGACGGAGGTGTTCTTGGTGAGCGCGATGAGCACGTTGATGATCGGCGGGATCACCATGCGGATGGCCTGCGGCAGGATGACGGTCGAGAGGGTCTGGCCGAATCCGAGCCCGATGCTGCGGGCGGCCTCGGCCTGGCCGACCGGGATGCTGTTGACGCCGGACCTCAGGGCCTCGGCGATGAACGGCGACGTGTAGAGCGTGAGCCCGATGGCCGCGAGGATGAAGAACTGGGTCTGCGAGTCGACTCCGGCGGGCGCGAGGCCGAGGTTCGGGACGATGACCGCGAATCCCAGCAGAACGAGCGTCAGCGGGGTGTTCCGCAGCAGCTCGGTGTAGACCGTCGCCACCGTCCGCATCGGCGCGACTGGCGACAGGCGCATGCCGGCCACGATCGTGCCGAGCACGAGCGCGCCTGCACCGGCGATGCCGAGCAGCGCAAGGGTGCGCAAGAACCCGCCCCACAGCAGGGGGAAGTTCTCGAGTACCGCATCCATTGCGCCGCCCGGCTCGCTTTCTGAGTTCAGTCCGGGATCAGTACCGGTCGACTGCCGGAGGCTCCGGCAGGTCGAGCACGGCGCCCGCTGTCGACTCCCACGCGGCAGCCCAGCTGCCGTCCTCGTAGGACGCTTCCAGAACGTCGTTCAGCCACATCCGGAAGTCCGTGTCATCGAGCGCGAGCCCGATTCCGTACGGCTCCGCGGTGAACGGTGCGTTGACGACCTCGAACTCGCCGTCACTCTGGTCGGCGAGGCCGGCAAGGATCACGTTGTCCGTCGTGACCGCAACAGCCTGTCCGTTGCGGATCGGGTCGAGGCAGTCGGCGTAGTCGGCGGCCTCGAGGACGTTGGTCGTGTACTCCTGGATGTTGGTCAGCGACGTCGAGCCGCTCACCGTGCAGACCGTGGCGTCCGGGTTGTCGGCGAACCAGTCGGGGCCGTCGATCCCCTCGGGGTTGCCCGACGGAACCAGGATGTCCTGCCCGGCCTCGTAGTACGGCCCGGCGAACGAGACGACCTCCTTGCGGGTGTCGTTGATCGTATAGGTCGCGATGACGATGTCGACCTCGCCGCTCTGGATGAACGGCTCGCGGTTGGCCGAGACGGTCTCGACCCACTCGATGCCCTCGGCGTCGATGCCGAGGTGGCGGGCGATGATCTTGCCGACCTCGATGTCGAAGCCGACCGGAATGCCGTCGGGCCCTGCGAGGCCGAAGAGCGGCTGCGCGAACTTGGTGCCGATCGTGATGCTGCCGGCCTCTGCAAGGTCGGCCATCGTGGTGCCGTCCTCGTATGGGACGGTCTCGCTCGTGGGAGCGTCGGGCTCACCCGTGGGCGTGCCGGAGTCGGCGCATCCCGTCAGGACGAGCAGACCGGCTGCCGCGATAGCGGCGACGGTGGTTGCTGTGCGGAATCTCATGGGTTCCTCCCCTGGTACTGCGTCTCCCCCACCGATTAGTGGGCGAGGATCTTCGACAGGAAGTCCTTGGCCCGTGGGCTCTTGGTCTTCGTGAAGAAGTTCTCGGGGGTGCCCTCTTCGACGATCTCTCCATCGGCCATGAAGAGCACCCGGCCCGCGGCTTTGCGCGCGAACCCCATCTCGTGCGTGACGACGATCATCGTCATGCCGTCTTTCGCGAGGCCGACCATGACGTCGAGTACCTCGTTGATCATCTCCGGGTCGAGGGCCGAGGTCGGCTCGTCGAACAGGATGAGCTTCGGTTCCATCGCGAGTGCGCGTGCGATCGCGACCCGCTGCTGCTGTCCTCCGGAGAGCTGCGCCGGCAGCTTGCTCGCCTGATCGGCGACCCCGACCCGCTCGAGCAGCTCCATGCCGAGCTTGTCGGCGTCGGCCTTGCTCTTCTTGCGCACCCGGATGGGGCCGAGCGTGACGTTCTCGAGGACTGTCTTGTGGGCGAAGAGGTTGAAGGACTGGAAGACCATGCCGACGTCGGCCCGCAGCCGCGCGAGACCGCCGCCCTCTTCGGGGAGCGGCTGTCCGTCGATGGTGATGGACCCGGAGTCGATGGTCTCGAGGCGGTTGATTGCCCGGCACAGTGTCGACTTGCCGGAACCGGAGGGTCCGATGACGACGACGACCTCGCCTTTGGCGATGGTCGTCGTGATGTCTTTCAGGACGTGAAGCTCGCCGAAATGCTTGTTGACCCGGTCGAGAACGACGAGAGGCTCCATCTAGCCACCCTCACATGTACCCCGGCCGGGGGTCAACGGGCCGTACCCGATCGTGATGTGCCTCGGAGGTCGTACCCCTAGCGCTGGGCGAACGCGCTCTCGTAGAGGCAGACGGATGCCGCGGTCGCCAGGTTCATGGATTCGGCGTGCCCGTAGATCGGGACTCTCACGATGCGGTCGGCGAGCGCGAGCGACTCGTCGGAGAGCCCGCGCGCCTCGTTGCCGAAAAGCCAGGCGGTCGGCTGTGCGAGCTCGTCGCGCAGGTCGGGCAGGTCGTCGCCCTTCACGTCGGCGGCCAGTATCCGCACTCCGGCGGCGCGCACCACATCCAGAGCCGTCTCCAGTTCGATACCTTGCGCGATCGGCAGGTGGAAGATCGATCCGGTCGTCGAGCGGACCACCTTCGGGTTGTACGCGTCCACACTGCGGCCGGTCAGGATGACGCCGTCGGCTCCCGCGGCATCCGCGGCCCGGATGATGGTGCCCGCGTTACCGGGATCGCGCACCTCCTCGAGGATCGCGAGGAGGCGGGGCGATCCGGCGAGCAGGGTCTCGACCGACACCGGGAACTGCCGGCAGACCGCGATCACGCCCTGCGGGGTGACCGTGTCGGCCATCGCGTCGAGCACGTGGTCGCTCACGATCTCGGGCGTGACATCAGCGGCCTTCGCCCGCTCGACGAGAGCCGCGTAGCGATCGGACGCGCTCGGCGTCATGAAGAGGTCGACCAGGGTCTCGGGGTGGAAGGCGAGGGCCTCCTCGACCGCCTGCGGGCCCTCGACCAGGAAGAGGCCGGTCTCGGCACGGGCGCTGCGCTTGGCCAGTTTCGCCACGGCACGGACCCGCGGGGAGCGCGGGTTGTCGATCACGTTTCGATCGTACGGTCGCCGGGTGAACAAAAGGTGATGGCGCGCACCCCCTGCGGGATGCGCGCCATCGTGCCGTACGCCGTGCGGCTGCTCGCACTACGCGGCGTCGGCCTTGGCGTTGACGTCCTTCGGCAGGGCGGCCTTCGCGGCGGCGACGAGGCCCGCGAACGTCTCCGGCTCGTTGATCGCCAGGTCGGCCAGGATGCGGCGGTCGACCTCGATGCCCGCCAGGCCGAGGCCCTGGATCAGGCGGTTGTAGGTCAGTCCGTTCGCGCGGGCCGCCGCGTTGATGCGCTGGATCCAGAGGCGACGGAACTCGCCCTTCTTCGCGCGACGGTCGCGGTAGGCGTAGACGAGGGAGTGGGTGACCTGCTCCTTCGCCTTGCGGTACAGGCGCGACCGCTGTCCGCGGTAGCCCTCTGCGCGCTCCAGGGTCGTCCGGCGCTTCTTGGCGGCGTTGACCGCCCTCTTTACACGTGCCATGTCAGTTCGTCCTTACGATTCCGGGCCGGGCTACTTGCCCAGGAGCTTCTTGATGACCTTGGCGTCCTGCGGAGCGAGGACGACGTCACGGTTCAGGCGACGCGTGACCTTGGAGGACTTGCGCTCCAGGTGGTGGCGCATGCCTGCACCCTGCTTCATGACCTTGCCGGATCCGGTGATCTTGAAACGCTTCTTCGCACCGGAGTGCGTCTTCTGCTTAGGCATTCGTCTCTTCTTCTTTCTGTGGTGCTGTCGCCGCCTTGGCGGGGGTCTTCGGGGCGGCGGCCTTGGCGGCCGGCGCCTTGGTGCGCCGCCTTGGGCTGCGGCTTGGCCTTCGATGCCGCCGCCTTGGGGGCTGCGGTCTTGGGGGCCTCGGTCTCGGCGGGCCGCTGGCGCTTCTCGGCGTTCTTCTTGGCCTGGGCCTCGGCCTTGGCGTCGGCCTTGTTCTTCAGCGGGCCGATGACCATGACCATGTTGCGGCCGTCGATGGTCGGGGTCGACTCGACGGTGCCGAACTCGGCGACGTCTTCGGCGAAGCGCTGCAGCAGCCGCACGCCCTGCTCGGGGCGTGACTGCTCGCGACCTCGGAAGAGGATCATCGCTTTCACCTTGTCACCGGCCTGAAGGAACCCGAGGGCCCGCTTCATCTTCGTCTCGTAGTCGTGGGTGTCGATCTTGAGGCGGAAACGAACCTCCTTGAGGATCGTGTTCGCCTGGTTGCGCCGGGCCTCCTTGGCCTTCTGCGCGGCTTCGTACTTGAACTTGCCGTAGTCCATGATCTTGACGACCGGGGGCTGGGAGTCGGGCGAGACCTCGACCAGATCCAGGTCGGCTTCCTGCGCGAGGCGCAGGGCGTCTTCGATGCGGACGACGCCGACCTGTTCTCCGTTGGGTCCGACGAGGCGTACCTCGGGGACGCGGATCCGGTCGTTCGTTCTGGGATCGCTGATGCGGTTCTCCTTCGTTGTGGTGCATGGCACGAAGGAGTCGAAAACCCGCAGCGTCGCTGCGCAATACACCCTGGCTACCTTCCGTCTTACGACGGCCGGCGGAGTGAAACTGACCCGGTAACCTTGAGATGCGGTCGACGGGTGGGATTTCTCCACTTCGTGTGGCATTGCTGCCGTTACCGGGGATCTGGCCCCGGAGCCCGCATGAGTTTAGCAGAGGAACGACGGGTGAGCGACGAGGGGCAGCTGCCGGTGGATGTCGAGCCCGAGGTGCGGGACATCGGCGACGTCCCGGCGATCGAGGTCATCAACACCGTCGCCGTGCACCTGCTCAGCGCGGCGGCCGTCAAATGCGGCCTCGCCGACGAGCCGGATGCCGAACCCGACCTCGACGAGGCGCGCAAGCTGATCGACGCGCTGGCCGGACTCGTGACCGCCGCCGCCCCGCATCTCGGCGATCACCACGCGCGGGCGCTCCGCGACGGGCTCCGCTCGGTGCAGCTTGCGTTCCGCGAGGCATCGCCGTTCCCCGACGAGATCGGCAAGGGGCCCGGAGAGAAGTGGACCGGCCCGGTCACCTGACCGACGCGCGAGCCCTCTCGAACGCCGCGACGGTGATCGCGACCTCCTTCTCGTGGGTCTGCCAGTTGCTGACCGAGACGCGGATGATGGCACGATCACGCCAGCGGCTGGGGCTCGGGAAGATCTCGCCGTCGGCCAGGATGGCGTCGTAGACGGCGTTCGTCGTCTCGTCGTCCTCGAAGGCGACGCACACCTGGGTGTAGACGACGTCGTTGACGATCGTGGCACCGGGGAGCTGGGCGATCCCCGTCGGCGATCGCCTGCGCCGATTCGACGAGGCCGTCGACGAGGTCGACGACACCCGACCGGCCGAGGGAGGCCAGCGCGGCCCAGATCGGCACGCCGCGCGCCCGGCGCGACAGCTCGGGCACGTTCTCGTGCGGATCCGGGACGGCCGCGTCGATCAGGTAGGCGGCGCGGTGCCCGAACGAACGGGTCATGGCCGAGGGGTCGGCGACGATCGCGACTCCCCCGTCGTACGGGGTGTTGAGGGTCTTGTGCGCATCGGTCGCCCACGAATCGGCCCCGTCGATGCCGTCGGTCAGCGAGGCGAGAGCGGGCGTGGCGGCCGCCCACAGGCCGAACGCACCGTCGACGTGCACCCATGCACCGGCTTCGTGCGCCGCGGCGATCGCCTCGCGGAACGGGTCGAAGGCTCCCGAGTGCACGTTGCCCGCCTGAAGACAGACGATCGTCGGGCCGTCGCCGGTGGCAAGGGCGTCGCGCAGCGCGGCGGCATCGATGCGGCCCTGCTCGTCGGACGCGACGAGCTCCGGCTCACCGAGACCGAGGTAGCGCAGCGCCATGTCGACGGAGCTGTGCCGCTCGACGCCGGCCAGCACCCGGACCCGCGGGGCGGCGGTGAGGCCGTCGCGGGCGACATCCCAGCCGCGATCGGCGAGCACCGCGTCGCGGCCTGCCGCCAGGCCGGTGAAGTTCGCCATCGTCGCGCCGGTCACGAATCCGACGGCCGAACCACGCGGCAGATCGAGCGCGTCGAGCAGCCAGCGGGCGGCCGCGTCCTCGATCGTCACGACGCCCGGGGTCGCGTCGCGCATTCCGGCATTCTGGTCCCAGGCGCTGACCATCCAGTCGGCGGCGAGCGCGGCGGGCAGCGTGCCGCCCATGACCCATCCGAAGAACCGGCCCGACGGCCCCGCCATCAGCCCGGGCTCGACGTGCGCGACGAGCTCGTCGGTCACCTCGAGGGCGGTGCGGCCCTTCTCGGGGATCGCCTGGGGCAGCCGGGATGCCAGGGTCGCGGCGCCCTCGCTCGCGGGCACCCGGCGCTCGGCGAGCGAGTCGAGCCAGCGTTGCGCGTGTGCGAGGGCTGCGGTGAGTTCCGGGCGGGGGTCGAGCGGCTTGGTCATGCCGTCACTGTGTCATGCGGGTCTGCAGCGCGACATCGGTCATTCGCCCGATCAGACGCGCTCGACCACGACTCCGATCGAGTCGACACGGTCGGCGATGAGCGGGTCGGCGGCCCAGCGCTCGCCGAGGCGCGCGATCAGCGCGTCCAGCTCGTCCTTCGCCAGCCCGTCCTCGACAGACAGCTGCACGAGCAGTTCCGCGCCGGCGAGTCGCGCGTCGGGATCGCCGGGCGCGAGCTGCACGGCGACGAGGGACGCCTCGCCGGCGGACGCCGCGAGGAATGCCGCGAGCACGTCGGGATCCTCGAAGGACGGAACCCAGGGCTCGCCGGTCGCGAGCGCCTTGAACGAGGGGCGGCGCAGCACGAACATGCGTCGGGGATCCGGGATCGATCACGATCAGCGGGGTCCCCTCGCGCGGCGACCGCCAGGGCGATGCGCGGGACGCCGATCGGGATGGGGCGCGCGGACGCGTTCCAGTCGCGCATCGTCGCCGTCGAGGTGAACGCCGGGAGCACCGGGCGGCCGTCGGGGCCGGCGGCCGTCACCAGCGCGAGCTCCTGGGTCTTGTCGACGAGCTGGCCGTGCGCGCCGACGCCCTCGTCGCCGCGTGTCGCGAGCAGCGGCAGCAGGAGCCTCGCGTCGTGCAGCGCCTCGACCACCTCGGCGACGCCGACCTCGTGAGCCCGGAATCGCCGGATCGCCTCGATCACGCGTTCGGGAGCGGTGCCGTCGTCGGCGGCATCCGGATTCTCATGGAAGGAGCGACCCTCCCACGGCACGCCGGCGCTGTCGGCGCCGCTGTCGGCCATCAGCCGCCTGCGACGTCCAGCGCCTCGGCCAGCGTGAACGCGCCCGCGTAGAGCGCCTTGCCGACGATCGCGCCCTCGAGCCCGTGCGGCACGAGTTCGCGCAGGGCGACGATGTCGTCGAGGTCGGCGATGCCGCCGGATGCGATGACCGGCTTGGGCGTGCGCTCCATCACCTGCTGCAGCAGGTCGAGGTTCGGACCCTGAAGCGTGCCGTCCTTGGTGACATCGGTGACCACGTAGCGCGCGCAGCCGGCGGCCTCGAGCCGGTCCATGACGGCCCAGAGGTCGCCGCCCTCCTTCGTCCAGCCGCGGGCGGCCAGCGTCGTGCCGCGCACGTCGAGGCCGACGGCGATCGCGTCGCCGTACTCGGCGATCACGTGAGCGGCCCACTCGGGGTTCTCGAGCGCTGCCGTGCCGAGGTTGATGCGCTTCGCGCCGGTCGCGAGGGCGGCATCGAGGCTCGCGTCGTCGCGGATGCCGCCCGACAGCTCGATGTTGACCCTGCGCGGGGTGTTCTTGACGACCTTCTTGATGATGCCGTGGTTGTTGCCGCGGCCGAACGCCGCGTCGAGGTCGACGAGGTGGATCCAGGTCGCACCCTGGGACGCCCACTGGTCGGCGGCCTCGACGGGATCGCCGTAGCTGGTCTCGCTGCCCGCCTCGCCCTGCGTGAGCCGGACGGCCTTGCCGTCGGCGACGTCGACCGCCGGGAGCAGGGTGAGGGCGGGGGCGGTATTGAACTCGGTCATCTTCGGCTTTCTGCGGGCGGTGCCGCGCACAAGAACCCGATATTAGTCGGATTCACAGAGAACGGAGCCAGTTGCCGAGCAGGCGGATGCCGGCCTCTCCCGACTTCTCGGGGTGGAACTGCGTCGCCGACAGCGGGCCGTTCTCGGCGGCCGCGACGAACCGCTCGCCGTGCTGGGCCCAGGTGACCCGCGGGGTCGCGAACGCGCCCATGCCCTCGAGGGTCCAGACGCGCGCGGCGTAGGAGTGCACGAAGTAGAACCGCTCGCTCGCGATGCCGTCGAAGAGCACCGAGTCGTCGGGCGCGTCGACCGTGTTCCAGCCGATGTGGGGCAGCACCGGGGCAGTCGAGCTCGTCGACGACGCCCGGCCATTCGCCGAGACCCTCGGTGTCGACGCCGCGCTCGACGCCGCGGTCGAACAGCACCTGCATGCCGACGCAGATGCCGAGCACCGGGCGCCCGCCGGCGAGCCGCCGACCGATCAGCTCGCCGCCGCGCACCGCGTCGAGCCCCGCCATCACGGCGGCGAACGCTCCGACGCCGGGCACCACGAGACCGTCGGCCGCGGCCACCCGGTCGCGGTCGGCGGTCAGCTCGACCGTCGCCCCGGCCGCCTCGAGCGCCTTCGCGGCCGAATGCACGTTGCCGGAGCCGTAGTCGAGCACGACGACGGTAGGCCGGGCTCCCCGGCCGGCGGACGCGGCCATCGCTACAGCGCGCCCTTCGTCGACGGGACGCCCGTGACGCGCGGGTCGAGCTCGACGGCGCTGCGGAACGCGCGTGCGAATGCCTTGAACTCGGCCTCGGCGATGTGGTGCGGGTCGCGACCGCCGAGCACCGTGATGTGCACGGTGATGTGCGGCGTTGAACGCGATCGACTCGAAGACGTGGCGCACGAGCGAACCGGTGAAGTGGCCGCCGATGAGGTGGTGCGCGAAACCGGCCGGCTCGCCGGAGTGCACGAGGTACGGACGGCCCGAGAGGTCGACGACGGCCTGCACGAGCGCCTCGTCGAGCGGCACGACGGCGTCGCCGTAGCGGCCGATGCCGGACTTGTCGCCGAGCGCCTCGCTTGATGGCCTTGCCGAGCACGATGCCGGTGTCCTCGACGGTGTGGTGCACGTCGATGTCGGTGTCGCCGCTCGCCTTCACGGTGAGGTCGACCAGCGAGTGCTTCGCGAAGGCGGTGAGCAGGTGGTCGAAGAACGGCACGGTCGTGTCGATCTCGACGTGCCGGTGCCGTCGAGGTCCAGCGACAGGTCGATGGTCGACTCGCTGGTCTCGCGGCTCAGGCTCGCGGTGCGCGGGCTGCTCATGCGGCGATCCTATCGGGGCGCCGCCCGGCCCGAGCGCGGCGAGCGCCTCGAGGAACGCGGTCGTCTCGTCGGCCGTGCCCGCCGTGACGCGCAGCGCGCCCGGCAGTCCGACGTCGCGGATCAGGATGTCGCGCTCGAGCAGCGCGCGGAACGTCGCCTGCGGGTCGGCGACACCGTCGAACAGCACGAAGTTCGCGTGGCTGTCGAACGCCCGGTACCCGAGCACGGGCAGCTCGAGGAGCAGGCGGTCGCGCTGGGCGGAGATGTCGTCGACCATCGCGAGCATCTCGGGCGCGTGGGCGAGCGCGGCGACCGCCGCCGCCTGCGTCAGCGCCGACAGGTGATACGGCAGGCGCACGAGACGCAGGGCGTCGGCGACGGCCGGGTCGGCGGCGAGGTAGCCGACGCGGGCGCCCGCGAAGGCGAACGCCTTGCTCATCGTGCGCGAGACGACCAGGCGTTCGCGACCGGGCAGGAGGGTCAGCGCGCTCGGCGCGCCGGCCGGCATGAACTCGGCGTACGCCTCGTCGACGAACAGGATGCCGTGGTGCGCCTCGTAGGCGGCCTCGATCGTGTCGAGGGGGACCGGCGTGCCCGTCGGGTTGTTCGGGGCGCAGAGGAAGACGAGATCGGGCTGCTCGCGCTCGATCGCCGCGACGACGGTCTCGGGGCTGAGCGTGTAGTCCGCGTCGCGCTCGGCCGTCAGCCAGCGGGTGCCGGTGCCGGCGGCGATGATCGAGTGCATCGAGTAGGTCGGCGGGAAGCCCAGCACGCTGCGCCCGGGGCCGCCGAACGCCTGCAGCAGCTGCTGGATGATCTCGTTCGACCCGTTCGCCGCCCAGATCTGCTGCCGCGGTCAGGCCGTGCCCGAGGTAGCCCGCGAGGGACTCGCGCAGCGCCGTGAACTCGCGGTCGGGGTAGCGGTTGATGGTGAGGACGGCCGCGGCGAGCGACTCGACGATGTGCCGCGCGACGGGCTCGGGCACGGCGTGGGTGTTCTCGTTGACGTTGAGCGCGTAGCGCACGTGCTTCTGCGGTGCACCGTAGGGCGTCAGGCCCCTCAGGTCGTCGCGGATCGGGAGGTCACTGAGGTCGGCCACCCGGCGATTCTAGAGGCGGGCCGGTCGCTGTGACGCGTCAGCCGCGTCAGCGGCGTACTGCGCGGGGATGGCCAGTTCCTGGCCGGGCTGCACGTCGGCCGACGCGAGCTGGTTGAGCGCCAGGATGTCGGCGACGACCTCGCGCGGGTCGGCCCGCGGCGCGACCTGCTCGGCGAGCTGCCAGAGCGACTGGCCCGGCGCGACGCTGACGTACTCGAGCGAGGCGCCCGCTGCATCCTGACTGGCGCACGGCATCGCCGCCACCGAGCCCGAAGAAGAGGGCGATCGCGACGAGCGGTGCCGCCGCGAGGGTGGTGAAGACGGCGCGACCGCGCGCGGTGAGGCGCAGGCGCGGCGCGCGCGCGACTGGAACGGTGCTGCCGGCGAAGGTGATGGCGCTCATCTCGTCCCCCTGCTCTTGCTGTGCTGCTGTTGGACAGGTTCCGCATCCGGCCACTCGGCCGGAGCGACGCCGGATGCGAACCTGTGTTCCGAACATACCTTCGATCGAACATATGTTCAACCCCGAACCTGCATTTCGCCCTCGAATGTCGCGACACACTCGAACAGATGTTTGCCGCGACGCTCGGAAGTGGATACAGTTTCGATCGTCGGGACGATTCGACCACCCACCACCGACATTCCGCGGACGGAGACACGATGAGCGAGGCACCGGACGAACGCACGCGCCGCCGCACCAGCCTGAGCGACAAGCAGCTGGCGATCCTCGAGATGATCCAGCGCTCGGTGGCGAGCCGCGGCTACCCGCCGAGCATGCGCGAGATCGGCGACGCCGTCGGCCTCTCGTCGCTGTCGAGCGTCACCCACCAGCTCAACCAGCTCGAGCTGAGCGGCTACCTGCGCCGCGACCCCAACCGTCCGCGCGCGCTCGAGGTGCTCATCGACCTGCCGTCATCGTCGGGCGAGAACACCGATTCCGGTCCGCAGGTGCAGGATGCCGCGATGGTGCCCCTCGTCGGCCGCATCGCCGCCGGCATCCCGATCACCGCCGACCAGCAGGTCGACGAGGTCTTCCCGCTCCCCCGCCAGCTCGTCGGCAAGGGCGACCTGTTCATGCTGAAGGTCGTCGGCGAGTCGATGATCGACGCCGCCATCTGCGACGGCGACTGGGTCGTCGTGCGCCAGCAGAAGGACGCCGACAACGGCGAGATCGTCGCGGCGATGCTCGACGGCGAGGCGACGGTCAAGGTCTTCCGGCAGCGCGACGGCCACACCTGGCTGCTGCCGCGCAACTCCGCGTTCGAGCCGATCCTGGGCGACGACGCCGAGGTGCTCGGCAAGGTCGTGGCGGTGCTCCGCTCCGTCTGAGCGGCGTCAGTGAGACCGTTCCGCACTCGCCTAACGGGCGCCGAGCTTCTCGCCGGACGCGCACGCGTCGCCGTCAGCATGTTCTCGAGCGACGCCACGGTCTCGTCGTAGCCGCGGGTCTTGAGGCCGCAGTCCGGGTTGACCCAGACCTGACGCTGCGGGATCGCGCCGACGGCCGCCTCGAGCAGCTCCTGCACCTCGTCTTCGCTCGGCACGCGCGGCGAGTGGATGTCGTAGACGCCCGGGCCGATGCCCCGGCCGAATCCGCTGCGCTTGAGCTCGGGAACGACCTCGCCGCGCGACCGCGCCGACTCGATCGACGTGACGTCGGCATCCAGCCTGTCGATCGCGTCGAGCACCACGCCGAACTCCGAGTAGCAGAGGTGCGTGTGGATCTGCGTCTTGTCCTCCACACCCGCCGTCGCCAGCTTGAACGAGCCGACCGACCAGTCGAGGTAGGCGGCCTGGTCGCGCTTCTTCAGCGGCAGCAGCTCGCGCAGCGCCGGCTCGTCGACCTGGATGATGCCGATGCCGGCCGCCTCGAGGTCGGCGATCTCGTCGCGCAGCGCGAGCGCGACCTGGTTCGCGGTCTCGCCGAGCGGCTGGTCGTCGCGCACGAACGACCAGGCGAGGATCGTGACCGGCCCGGTCAGCATCCCCTTGACCGGCTTCTCGGTGAGGCTCTGCGTGTAGCGTCGACCAGCGCACCGTGATCGGCGCGGGCCGCGACACGTCGCCCCACAGGATGCTGGGGCGCGTCGCGCGGGAGCCGTACGACTGCACCCAGCCGTTCTGCGTGACCGCGAATCCGTCGAGGTTCTCGGCGAAGTACTGCACCATGTCGTTGCGCTCGGGCTCGCCGTGCACGAGCACGTCGAGGCCGATGCGCTCCTGGAGCTCGACGACGTCGCTTGATCTCCTGCTCGAGGAAGCCCTCGTACTCCGCCTGGTCGATCTCGCCCTTCGCGAAGCGCGCGCGCTCCTTGCGGATCGCGCCGGTCTGCGGGAACGACCCGATCGTCGTCGTCGGCAGGGCGGGCAGGCCGAACGCCGCGTCCTGGGCGGCGCGGCGGGTCTCGTAGTCGCCGCGCGTGAACGCCGCCGTCGTCGAGCGCCGCGGCACGCTCGCGCACGGCACCGTCGCGCACGCCGGCGGCGCCGGTGCCGGTCCTCCAGGGCGGCGGTGCGGCGTCCAGCTCGGCCGCGATCGCGTCGCCTTGCCGTCGCGCAGCCCGCGAGCCAGCATCGCGACCTGCTCGACCTTCTGGTCGGCGAACGCGAGCCAGCTCTTCAGCTGGCCGGACAGGTCGGGCTCGTCCTCGACGTCGTGCGGCGTGTGGAACAGGTTGGTCGAGGTCGCCACCGACGACGTTCGGCGAGACGGCCTGCAGCGCCTCGAGCTTTGCGAAGGCGGCCTCGAGGTCGCCGCGCCAGATGTTGTGGCCGTCGATGACGCCGCCGACGAGCACCTTGTCGGTCGCCGGGCCGGCGGGCACGGCACCCTCGCACCAGGTCGAGGGCGATCGCGTCGATCGGGGCCGACTCGAGCACCGGCAGCGCGTCGTCGAGCGCGCCGTACGGCGCGGCGACGAGGATGCCGAGCGGCCGGTCGGCGCCGAGCGCCTCGTAGGCGGCCTGCACGGCGCGCGAGCACCTCGCCGCGCGGGGTCTCGATCGACTCGCTGACCAGCGCCGGCTCGTCGAGCTGCACCCACTCGGCGCCGGCCGCGGCCAGCCGCGCGAGCAGCTCGGCGTAGACGGGCAGCAGGTCGTCGAGCTTGCTCGAGCGGCTGCGAAGCCGGCGGGCGCGCCGTCCGCCGCCTTGCTCAGCAGCAGGAGGGTCACCGGGCCGACGATGACCGGGCGGGTGGTGTAGCCGGCGGCCTTCGCCTCGGCGACCTCGCGCACGAGCCGGTCGCTGGCGAGGTGGAACGCGGTGTCCGGGCCGATCTCGGGCACCAGGTAGTGGTAGTTCGAGTCGAACCACTTCGTCATCTCGAGCGGCGCCTTGTCGCCCTCGCCGCGCGCGATCGTGAAGTAGCCGGCGAGGTCGAGCGTGCCGTCGTCGTCGACGAGGTCGGCGAAGCGCTCCGGGATCGCACCGACGGTGACCGCGGCATCCAGCACCTGGTCGTAGTAGGAGAAGGACTCGGGGATCGACGAGTCGGTCGTGCCGAGGCCCAGGCTCGCGAGCCGCTCGCGGGTCGCGGCGCGGAGGCCGGCCGCGGTCTCCTCGAGCTCGGCGACGCCGATGTCGTGCTTCCAGAACGCCTCGACGGCGCGCTTGAGCTCGCGGCGGCGGCCGATGCGCGGGTAGCCGAGGATCGTGCCGGTCGGGAAGGTGCGGGGGGTCGATGCGGTCATGCGGAGATCCTCGTCGTGTCGAGCAGGCCCGCGCCGCCGAGGACGGCGAGCGGGGCTTCGGAGCGGTTGAAGGTGTAGAGGTGGAGTGCCGGAGGCGCCGCCGTCGAGCAGGCGCGCGTGCCGAGCGCGGTGGCGTGCGTCGATGCCGACGGCGGCGGCCGCCTCGGGGGCGTCGGCGCGCTCGAGGGCGCGCGAGCAGGGCGGTCGGGCGCGGCCTCGCCGCGTGAGCTCGAGCACCCGCTGCAGGCGCGGCGACGCTGAGCACGGGCATGATGCCGGGCAGGATGCGCATCGTGACGCCCGCGGCGCGCGCGTCGTCGACGAACGACGAGGTAGTCGTCGGCCTCGAAGAACAGCTGCGAGATCGCGAGGTTGGCGCCGGCCGCCTGCTTGGCGAGCAGGGTGTCGAGGTCCTGCGCGCGCGATCGCGAGCGCGGGTGTCCGTTCGGGAACGCGGCGACGGCGATCGTGACGCGTTCGCCGCGTGCCGAGGCGCTTGGCGCCGGGGAATCCGGGCACGTCGTGCTGCACGAACGGCACGCGCTCCTTCTGCACGCGGTGGATGAGCTGCACCAGCTCGCCGGCGCTGCCCAGGTCGCCGAGGTGCGACGTCCTCCTCGGCGACGCCGGCCGGCGGGTCGCCGCGGAGCGCCAGGAAGCTTGTGACCCCGGCGTCGAGGAACTCGCGGATCAGCCGCGACGCCTCGGCGTACGACGAGCCGACGCAGGTGAGGTGCGCCATCGGCTTGACCGCGGTGTTGTGCAGCAGGTGGCGCAGCACGTCGAGCGACACGCCGCGCGACGAGCCGTTCGCGCCGTAGGTGACGCTGATGAACTCGGGGCCCGCGGCGACGAGGCGCAGGAGCTCGGGCTGGAGGGCCGCGTCCGCCGCGGCGTCGCGCGGCGGGAACAGCTCGAACGAGAACGTCGGACAGTCGGGTTCGGCGCCACTCGCCGCCTCAGAACGGGAGTCGGGCGCGTCGGCGACGGACTCGTCGTCGATCTCGAATGCAGTCATCGGCCCTCCCGTCCCTCCAGTGTCGCGCATGCGCGTGATCCACTGGAGCGGGTGCCGGGCTCGGCTGTCGCTCCGCGTCGCATGGACGCGACACTCCAGGCTAACGCCGGGTGCGGCGCCCGTTCAGGACGTTGCGGACTGTTACGCGGGCGCTACCGAGCGACACGAACTCCTGGACGTCGGCGAGCCGCTGCGGGTGGACGAGCGCCGTGACCCGTGTCCCGTCCTCGTCGTAGTCGGTCGAGAGCACCCGCCCGCTGACGTGCAGGCGCGAGATGACCTCGCCGCGGTCGTACGGGCACGAGCAGGGTCACCTCGACCTCGGGCGCGGGCAGGACATCGGCGATGCGGTCGATGAGCTCGTCGATCCCCTCGCCCGTGCGGGCCGACACGAAGACGCCCGTCGGGCTCGAGTCCGCGCAGCACCAGCCGGCGGTCGTCGTCGACGAGGTCGCTCTTGTTGAACGCCACGATCTCGGGCAGGTCGCGCGCGCCCACCTCGCCGATGACATCGCGCACCGTCGCGAGCTGGGCGGCCGGGTCGGGATGCGATGCGTCGACCACGTGCACGATCACGTCGGAGTGCCCGACCTCTTCGAGCGTCGAGCGGAACGCCTCGACGAGCTGGTGCGGCAGGTTGCGCACGAAGCCGACGGTGTCGGCGAGCGTGAAGTCGCGTCCGTCGGGCGTGCGACTGCGGCGCACGGTCGGGTCGAGGGTCGCGAACAGGGCGTTCTCGACGAGCACGCCGGCACTCGTGAGCCGGTTGAGCAGGCTCGACTTGCCGGCGTTCGTGTAGCCGGCGATCGCGACGCTCGGCACCTCGAACCGGTCGCGGTTGGCGCGCTTCGCCTCGCGGGCGGGCGCGAAGCCCTTGATCTGCTTGCGCAGCCGCGCCATCCGGGTGTGGATGCGGCGGCGATCGAGCTCGATCTTCGTCTCACCCGGTCCACGGCTTCCCATTCCGGAGCCGGAGCCGCCCACCTGGCCACCGGCCTGGCGGGACATCGACTCACCCCAGCCGCGCAGTCGCGGAAGCAGGTACTCGAGCTGCGCGAGCTCGACCTGGGCCTTGCCCTCGCGGCTCTTGGCGTGCTGGCTGAAGATGTCGAGGATCACGGCGGTGCGGTCGATGACCTTGACCTTGACCGCGTCCTCGAGCGCACGACGCTGACTCGGGGCGAGCTCGGTGTCGGCGACCACGGTGTCGGCGCCGAGTGCGGCGACGACGTCCGCCAGCTCCTGCACCTTGCCGCGGCCGAGGTAGGTGCTCGGGTCGGGGTGCGGGCGGCGCTGCAGCAGGCCGTCGAGCACGACGGCGCCCGCGGTCTCGGCGAGAGCGGCGAGCTCGCGCAGCGAGTTCTCGGCGTCCTCGAGGGAGCCGCGCGAGAAGACGCCGATCAGCACGACGTTCTCGAGCCGCAGCTGCCGGTACTCGACCTCGGTGACGTCGTGCGAGCTCGGTCGACAGGCCGGCGACGCGTCGCAGCGCGGCGCGCTCCTCGCGGTCGAGCTGCTCGCCGTCGGTGTCGGCGGTCGCGAACTCGTCGTCGGGCTCAGCGCGGTCGCCCGTTCCGGCCGAAGCGAGCGTATCCGGCCGAACGCGCACCCTCGCTGGCGAGCACGCGGTCGAGCATCTTGTCGTCGTCGGCGCTCATCGCTTCACCCTACTTCCTCGTTTTCGATAAGTTCTCTGCATGGTCGAGCCGGAACACTACTTCTCCGCGACCCCCTCCGGCGAGCTCGAAACTGCGCAGATCACCGTCACCGCTGGCCGGTCGCACCGTCGCCGTGACCACCGCCGGCGGCGTCTTCAGCCCCGAGCGCATCGACGCCGGCACCGGCGTCCTGCTCGGCCCACACGCCCGTGCCGCCACCCGGCGGCCACCTGCTCGACCTCGGCTGCGGCTGGGGTCCCGATCGCCCTCACGCTCGCCCTCGACTCCCCCCACGCCACGGTGTGGGCGGTGGATGTCAACGAGCGTGCGCTCGATCTGGTGCGTCGCAACGCGGCCGACCTCGGCCTCACCAACGTCAACGCCTGCACGCCCGAGGATGTTCCCGCCGACGTCACGCTTCACGCACGATCTGGTCGAACCCGCCGATCCGGGTCGGCAAGAACGAACTGCACGACATGCTGCGCACGTGGCTGCCGCGGCTCGAGCCCGGCTCGGACGCCTGGCTCGTCGTGCAGCGCAACCTCGGCTCCGACTCGCTGCACCGCTGGCTGCAGGCCGAGCTCCCCGCACGACTTCGCCGTGCTGCGTGCGGCGACCAACAAGGGCTACCGCGTGCTGCGCGTGCGGCACCGCTCCGGCACCGGCGAGACGGAGGCGATCGAGCTGCCGTAGGTCAGAGCGCGTACGTGCCGTCGTAGACCAGCTCGGCCGGGCCGCTCAGCGCGCACGTGGTCACCGTCGGGGTCGCGACGATCCGCACGCCGACGACACCGCCCGGCACCTCGACGCGCCAGGTGTCCGGGGCGCCCGCGCCCGCCCACTCGCGGGTCGCGAGCGCCGCCGCCGCGGCGCCGGTGCCGCACGACAGCGTCTCGCCGCTGCCGCGCTCGTGCACGCGCATCCGGATCGGCCGACGCCGTCGACGACGAGCGGGTCGGCGGGCACGACGAACTCGACGTTGGCGCCGTCCGGCGGCGCGGGCGTGACCTCCGGCGCCTCCGACAGGTCGAGCGCCTCGAGCTCGTCCTCGTCGGCGAGAGCGACGACGACGTGCGGGTTGCCGACCCCGACCGCGAGAGCCGGGCGGGCGACGTCGAGCCGGCGCGCCGACACCATCGCCTCCCCCGGCGCGACGACGAACGGGCCCAGGTCGACCTCGTAGCCGCCGGCGACGCGCGTCAGCGCACGCACTCCGCCGCGCGTGCCGATCGGCACCGTCTCGCCCTCCGCGAGCGTCGAGCAGCCCGTTCGTCGATGAGAAACTCCGCGAACACCCGGATGCCGTTGCCGCACATCTCCGCCGGGCTGCCGTCGGCGTTGTGGTAGTCCATGAACCACTCGGCGCCGGGATCCTCGGCCAGCGCGCGGCGCCGTCGGACAGGTTCGCCGAGCGCACGGCGCGGATGACGCCGTCGCCGCCGATCCCGAAGTGCCGGTCCGCCAGGTCGCGGCAGCTGCTCGCCGTCGAGCTCGACCGCACCGTCGGGGTCGGCGAACAGCACGAAGTCGTTGCCCGTGCCGTGTCCCTTGGTGAATCGCAGTTCGGTGCTCACCCGGTCAGCGTATCCAGGGTCGCGAGGGCCTGCTGCACGCGGTCGGCGGCGCCGGCCTCGATCCAGACGCGTGCCGCGGTAGCGCCCGAACCAGCCGACCTGGCGACGCGCGTAGCGCCGCGTCAGGGCCGCCGTCTGCTCGATCGCCTGCTGCTCGTCCAGCTCCCCGGCCAGTTGCGCGATCGCCTGCGCGTAGCCGATCGCGCGGCCGGCGGTGACGCCGAACCCGGCGGGGAGCAGCGCCGCGACCTCGTCGAGCAGGCCTGCCCGCCACATCGCGCGCACCCGGCGGTCGAGCCGTTCGACGAGTTCGGCGCGATCGCTGCGCAGGCCGATCGTCACGGTGTCGCGCCACAGCTCGGCCTCGGACGGCAGACCGGCGCCGAACGGCGCCCCGGTGAGCTCGATCACCTCGAGCGCGCGGACCAGCCGCCTGCCGTTCGCCGGCCCGATCGCCTCGGCCGCCGCGGGATCCACCTCGCTCAAGTCGACGGTGCAGCATGCCCGGTCCGCTCGTGCTCGAGCTCTGCCTCGAGCCGTTCCCGGACCGCGGCGTCGGTTCCCGGGAACCGGAAGTCGTAGACGACGCTCGACACGTACAGCCCGCTGCCGCCGACCAGGATCGGCACTGCCCCGCGCTCGACGATGTCGTCGATGATCGCCCGCGCCTCGAGCTGGTAGCGGGCGACGCTCGCCTCGTCGCGCGGCTCGAGCACGTCGAGCAGGTGATGCGGGATGCCGTGGCGCTCCGCCGGGGTCAGCTTGGCGGTGCCGATGTCCATGCCGCGATAGAGCTGCATGGCGTCGGCGTTGACGATCTCGGCCGGGCGGCCGCGCGCCACCAGCTCGTGGGCGAGGTCGAGGGAGAGCTGGGACTTGCCGGTCCCGGTGGGACCGACGATCGCGACGAGGCTCAGCCTGCGGTCCTGACGGTGGGCAGGCCGAGGTTGACGGCGCCGGCGCGCGACCGCCGCGCGGAGCCGGGAGCGCGCACGATTCCGCCTCGGCGCGATCCCAGGCGTCGCCCGCGCGGGTGCGTCGCACCGGCAGGCGTCGGCCCGGCGGGCGCAGCGATCAGGAAGTGCGGCGTCGCACGCGTCACGACGACGCTGACGACGTCGCCGGGTCGCGGCAGCTCGCCTCCGGCGGGGACGTCGAAGTGGACGAGCCGGTTGTCTTCGGCCCGGCCGGACAGCCGGTCGTGACGCTCGTCGCGCCGGCCTTCGCCGCTGGCGACGAGCACCTCGACCGGGCGGCCGACGAGCTTGGCGTTCTCCTCGCCCGAGATGCGCTCCTGCAGGTCGGCGAGACGCTCGTAGCGCTCTTGGACGACGGCCTTCGGCAGCTGGTCGGGCATCGTCGCCGCGGGCGTGCCCGGCCGGATCGAGTACTGGAACGTGTACGCGGACGCGAACCGCGCCTGCTCGACGACGCGCAGCGTCTCGGCGAAGTCGTCCTCGGTCTCGCCGGGGAATCCGACGATGATGTCGGTGGTGATCGCCGCGTCCGGGATGCGGTCGCGCACCCGGTCGAGGATGCCGAGGAAGCGCTCGGACCGGTACGAGCGGCGCATCGCCTTGAGGATGCGGTCGGAGCCGGACTGCAGCGGCATGTGCAGCTGCGGCATGACGTTGGAGGTCTCGGCCATCGCGTCGATGACGTCGTCGGTGAACGCCGCCGGGTGCGGGCTGGTGAATCGGACGCGCTCGAGGCCGTCGATCTCGCCGGCGGCGCGCAGCAGCTTGCCGAAGGCCAGGCGGTCGCCGAACTCGACACCGTAGGAGTTGACGTTCTGGCCGAGCAGGGTGACCTCGATGGCGCCGTCGGCGACGAGCAGCTCGATCTCCGTCAGGATGTCGCCGGGCCGTCGGTCCTTCTCCTTGCCGCGCAGGGCGGGCACGATGCAGAACGTGCAGGTGTTGTTGCACCCGACGGAGATCGACACCCAGCCGCTGGACGTGGACTCGCGGCGCGCCGGCAGGGTCGAGGGGAACACCTCGAGCGACTCGAGGATCTCGAGTTGCGCCTCGTCGTTGTGCCGGGCGCGTTCGAGCAGCGTCGGCAGCGAGCCCATGTTGTGGGTGCCGAAGACGACGTCGACCCAGGGCGCCTTCTCGAGGATGACCGACTTGTCCTTCTGGGCGAGGCAGCCGCCGACGGCGATCTGCATGCCCTCGTGCTCGCGCTTGGTGCTGGCGAGGTGGCCGAGGGTGCCGTAGAGCTTGTTGTCGGCGTTCTCGCGGACGGCGCAGGTGTTGATCACGACGACGTCGGCCTGATCGCCGTCGGCGCGGACGTAGCCCGCGGCCTCGAGCGAGCCGCTCAGCCGCTCGGAGTCGTGCACGTTCATCTGGCAGCCGAACGTGCGCACCTCGTAGGTGCGGGGGCGCGAAAGCGCCGCCGCGGCCCCGGGCGAAGTCATCGTCATGATCCGCCCAGTGTAAACGCCGCGACGGCGCTCTCTGCTGAGTGCTGCTAGCCCTTGGTGATGGTCAGCGTGCGCGTCTCGGTGACGTCGGAGAACGTCAGGTCGAGGTCGATCGGACCGGCCGGGTCGGCCACGTCACCGACGTAGGTGGCGTCGCCGACGCCCTCCACGTTGTAGATGGTGATGGTGAGCGTGTTGCCGTCGAGCGCCCAGGTGTCGCCCGGATCGTCGTACTCGTTGCCGCTGAAGCTGACAGCGGTCGAGCCGCCCTCGTGGAAGCTGAAGGTGGTGTCGGTGCCTTCGGAGTCGGTACCGGCCCAGTTCGTGTCGTTGAGGTCTTCGACGGAGACCGTCTCCTCATCGACCGGCGGTGTCGTCGGCTGGTACCGGCGTCGGCGGCGAGAGCAGCGAGCACCCCGCCAGGGCGAACGCGGCCAGCAGGCCGAGCGCAGGAAGTGAAGCCTTGTGCAAAGTATTCATCCCGTCACCCTAAGGCCTTTTGCAGTGTCAGCGGAACCGCACCCCGCCGCCTCGACGGCACCGGAATCGTGTCGCGGAGGAGGGCATGATCGACGGCCGCACGCACCGTGCTGCCGCCGTAGCCGCGCCGCGCGAGGTACCCGGAGAGCCGCCGGACGGCGGTCTCGCGGTCGTAGCTCGTGAGCTGACGTGCCCGCGCGACGGCGAGTTCACGCGCCCGTGCGAGCTCGTCTCCGGTGTCGACGAGCTCGAGCGCGTACTCGATCGCGGCGGGCGACAGCAGTCGGCGGGTGAGCTCGGCCGCGATGCCGGAGCGGCCCAGCCCCTTGCGCTCCTGCAGCGTGCCGACGAGGTTCTGGGCGAGGGCGAGATCGTCGACGAGCCCGACGCCTTCGAGCCGTTCGAGCTCGGCCGCGATGACGTCGTCGTCGAGGTCCTTGGCACGGAGCGTGCGCTCCACCTCGCGCTTCGACATCCCCCGCTTCGTCAGCGAGTTCAGCGAGACGTTGTGGGCGCGCTCGCGCAGCCGATCGGCCTGCTTCTCACCCTCGGCCGGGCCGGTTTGCGTTTCGACCGCCTGCGGCTCGTCGACCGCCGGAGGCGGTGACTGCGGGACCGGCCGACGAGGGCTGGACGCCGGGCAGATAGCTGACGGGAGCCAGCCACTCGTCGGACCGGTCCTCCATCTACTCGCCTGACGCGATCGGCATGGGCGCCGCGTTGGCAGCGGCCGGCTCGTCGAAGGAGTCGCCGCTGTGCTCAGCAGCGAGATCCTCGACCGTCGCCGGCGGCACATCCATCGGCCGCAGCGGCCACGGCCGCCTTGCCCTCTGCGCCGATGCCGAGCTTGACGAGGATCTTCTTCTCGATCTCGTCGGCGATGTCGGCGTTCTCGATCAGGAAGGTGCGGGCGTTCTCTTTGCCCTGCCCGAGCTGGTCGCCGTCGTAGGTGTACCAGGCACCCGACTTGCGGACGATCTCGTGCTCGACGCCGTAGTCGATCAGGCTGCCCTCGCGGGAGATGCCGACGCCGTACAGGATGTCGAACTCCGCCTGCTTGAAGGGCGGCGCCATCTTGTTCTTGACGACCTTGACGCGCGTGCGGTTGCCGACCGCATCCGTGCCGTCTTTCAGCGTCTCGATGCGGCGGATGTCGAGACGGACCGAGGCGTAGAACTTGAGCGCCTTGCCGCCCGAGGTCGTCTCGGGGCTGCCGAAGAACACGCCGATCTTCTCGCGGAGCTGGTTGATGAAGATCATCGTGGTGCTGCGTCTGGTTGAGACCACCGGTGAGCTTGCGGAGCGCCTGCGACATGAGGCGCGCCTGGAGGCCGACGTGGCTGTCGCCCATCTCGCCCTCGATCTCGGCCTTCGGCACGAGCGCGGCGACCGAGTCGATGACGATGAGGTCGATCGATCCGGAGCGCACGAGCATGTCGGCGATCTCGAGCGCCTGCTCACCGGTGTCGGGCTGCGACACGAGGAGCGCGTCGATGTCGACGCCGAGCTTCTTGGCGTACTCGGGGTCGAGCGCGTGCTCGGCGTCGATGAAGGCCGCGATGCCGCCGGCCTTCTGCGCGTTCGCGATCGCGTGCAGGGTCAGCGTCGTCTTGCCCGAGGATTCCGGGCCGTAGATCTCGACGATGCGGCCGCGCGGAAGCCCGCCGATGCCGAGCGCGACGTCGAGTGCGATCGAGCCCGTCTGGATGACGGCGACCGGGGCGCGCTCGTCGCTGCCGAGGCGCATGACGCTGCCCTTGCCGAACTGGCGGTCGATCTGGGCGAGGGCCGTTTCGAGGGCCTTCTCGCGGTCTGCAGGTGATGGCATTGCCGGTCTCCTATCCGTTCGGTGCTGCGCGATGCGCCCGTAGGCTGCCGATCCGGCGCCGACCGATGGAGCAAGGCCAGCGCGTTCCCGACAGGGCTTGTCGTTCCCGACGAGTCGAACGCTACGCCCGGGCACCGACACGGAGCCGGAGCGACGGGCGGAAACGGGACAACTCGTCTTCGAATGACGTTGTGGACGACACTACAGACAACCGAACGAATGTTCGAGAGGCGAAGCGGCGCGGCGTGTCGCGCTCTAGCGCGCGGCGGTTCGGGCAGGCCCGCGCCGTGCCAGCGCGAGCGGCGGCACCTCTCTGCACCGGCAGAGCGCCAGCCACACATCGCGCGCTGGCAAGCCCGGCGGCGAGCGCCTCCCGCGGCGTGCGGTTGCCGAGCTCGGACGATCACGGTGTCGCGCACGAGCACGCGACCGAACGCCTCGCCGAACACCTCGGTGACGGCGCGTTCGAACTCGCTGACCTTCAGCGGCTCAGCTCGCTCAGACGCGTCAGCGCGGTCAGCGGCTGACGAGGTCCGCGTCGAACTCGGCGACGAGCTCGTCGGGCAGCGTGTCGGGGACGACCGAACGCACGTGCATGTGGAGGTCGACGCCCTCGACGATCGCGAGGCGGTCGCCGACCTCGCGCATGATCACCGAGATCGGCGTGTCGAGCGCATCGGCGACCGAGGCGAGGATCTCGGAGCTGGCCTCTTTCTGGCCGCGCTCGACCTCGCTCAGGTAGCCGAGGGCGACGCTCGCGCGGCTCGCGACCTGGCGCAGGGTCATCGCCTTCTGGAGGCGGAAGTCACGGAGGACGTCACCGATTTCCTGACGAACCAGAACCATGGTGGCCTCCCTCTCCTTCTCGGGGAGGTAACAGTACCTCGCCCGTTGGTGAAACTCTAATTCCTGCCGTCTGCATGGTGCCTGTGACGACACGATCTGTAACGAGATCGAAACGCCTCCTATTCCGAGAGCAGCACGCCGAAGTCGTGACAGTGATTCGGAGACAGTGTCGCGCCGGATCGCCGCGCGGTCACCCCCCAGTGCGAGGCCCACGGCCGACATCTCGTCGCCGATCGCGAAGCCGAGCCACACCTCGCCGGGCGCGTGGCCGTCCTGCGGGTCCGGTCCGGCGACCCCGGTCGTCGCGATGCCGATGTCGGCGCCCGAGGCGCGTCGCGCACGCCGTCCGCCATCTGCCGCGCGACATCCGGATGGATCGGGCCCGAGGCCGCCAGCAGCGCGGCGTCGACGCCCAGCAGCGCTGGCCTTCAGGTCGGTCGCGTACGCGACGACTCCCCCGCGCACGACGACGGAGGCGCCCGGCACGGCGACGAGCTCGGCGACGAGCAGCCCGCCGGTCAGCGACTCGGCGACGGCGATCGTCAGCCCGCGCCGGGCGCAGCGCGGCGACGAGCTCGGCGGCGTGCGGCTCACGGCGTCACGACGTGCGGCCGCGGCGGCCTTCTTGGCGCGGTCGGCGACCCAGGCCTGCCCAGAGGTACTCGACGCCGCTCACCACGGTCAGCACGACGGCCGCCGACATGAGCACGAGGTTGACGACGTTCATCCACTCGCCGAACAGCGACGGGAACGGCACGAGCGCGAACGCTGATCGCGATCGCCTGCACCCAGGTCTTCACCTTGCCGAGGATCCCGGCCGGGATGACGTGGTCGCGCAGCGCCACGAGGCGCCACACGGTGATGCCGACCTCGCGCACCAGGATGACGATGGTCACCCACCAGGGCAGCTCGCCGAGGATCGACAGCGCCGACGAGCGCGCCGCCGATGAGCACCTTGTCGGCGATCGGGTCGAGCAGCTTGCCCTGGTCGGTGACCAGGTTGCGGTCGCGCGCGAGGAAGCCGTCGACGGCGTCGGTGACGATCGCGAGGAGGAACAGCGCCGGCGGCGAGGTAGCGGAACAGGCCGTTGTCGCCGCCGTCGATCAGCAGCATCCAGACGAAGACCGGGGCGAGCAGGATGCGGCGCGACCGTGATGATGTTCGCGACGTTGCCGGCGCTGGCGGTCGTCTCACCGCGGGAGACCACGCGCCCCTTCATGGGATTGCGGTTTTCCGTTGGGGAGGAGGGTCGGAACGACGTCCATCTCACTCCCTGCCGGTCAGACTCCAGGCGTCCTCGTCCGAGGGGCCGTCGTCCTCAGGATATCCGTTCGGCACGGCGTGCGACGGGGTTCGCGGTGCCGCCGCGCAGTCGCGCGAGCACCTCGGGCAGCTGTTCGGGGGTGACGAGCACGTCGCGCGCCTTCGATCCCTCGGACGGGCCGACGATCTCGCGCGACTCGAGCAGGTCCATCAGGCGCCCGGCCTTCGCGAAGCCGACGCGCAGCTTGCGCTGCAGCATCGACGTCGAGCCGAACTGCGTGTTGACGACGAGCTCGGCGGCCTGCAGCAGCACCTCGAGGTCGTCGCCGATGTCGCCGTCGATCTCCTTGCGCTCGATGACCGCCGCGACGTCGTCGCGGTACTCGGGCCGCGCCTGCTGCGGTGACGTGCGACACGACCGCGGAGATCTCGTCCTCGGTCACCCACGCGCCCTGCACGCGGATCGCCTTCGACGCGCCCATCGGCAGGAACAGCCCGTCGCCCTGGCCGATCAGCTTGTCGGCGCCCGGCTGGTCGAGGATGACGCGCGAGTCGGTCATCGACGACACGGCGAACGCGAGCCGCGACGGCACGTTGGCCTTGATGAGACCCGGTCACGACGTCGACCGAGGGCCGCTGCGTCGCCAGCACGAGATGGATGCCCGAGGCGCGCGCGAGCTGGGTGATCCGCACGATGCTGTCCTCGACATCCCGAGGCGCCACCATCATGAGGTCGGCGAGCTCGTCGACGACGACGAGCAGGTAGGGATACGGCTGCAGCACGCGCTCGGACCCCGCGGGCAGCACGATCTCGTTCGCCGAGCACGGCGCGGTTGAAGTCGTCGATGTGGCGGAACCCGAACGACGCGAGGTCGTCGTACCGCATGTCCATCTCTTTCACGACCCAGGCGAGCGCTTCGGCGGCCTTCTTCGGGTTCGTGATGATGGGCGTGATGAGGTGCGGCACGCCCTGGTAGGCGGCCAGCTCGACGCGCTTCGGGTCGATGAGCACCATGCGCACCTCGGCCGGCTTCGCCCGCATCAGCACCGAGGTGATCATCGAGTTGATGAAGCTCGACTTGCCCGAGCCGGTGGCGCCCGCGACGAGCAGGTGCGGCATCTTCGCGAGGTTCGCGACGAGGAAGCCGCCCTCGACGTCCTTGCCGAGGCCGATCGTCATCGGGTGCAGGCTCTTGCCGGCGGCGCCGGAGCGCAGCACGTCGCCGAGCGACACGATCTCGCGGTCCTTGTTGGGGATCTCGATGCCGATCGCGCTCTTGCCCGGGATCGGCGACAGGATGTTGACCTCGTTCGAGGCGACGGCGTACGACAGGTTCTTGGCCAGCGCCGTGACGCGCTCGACCTTGACGCCGTGGCCGAGCTCGACCTCGTAGCGGGTCACCGACGGGCCGCGGCTGAACCCGGTGACCTTCGCGTCGACCTGGAACTGCCCGAGCACGCTCGTGATCGCCGCGATGACCTCGTCGTTCGCGGCGGTGCGGGTCTTCGGCGGCGGTGCCCGGCGCGAGGATGGATGCCGCGGGCAGCCGGTACGGACGCCGCGGCGGGCTCGCGGTGGTCGAGCCTGTCGAGACCGGGTCGGGCAGCTCGGCCTGATAGGTCTCGACAGCTCGATCAGCGGGGGAGTCTCGCCGGTGAACCGCTTCACGGCATCCTCGGCGCGCGTCAGCTCGTCGAGCAGGTCGATGTCGAACTCGTCGGCTCGGCTCGATGATGTCGGTGTGTCGAGACCGACCACCGGGGTGTCGAACGCCTTCTCGCCGCTCTTGCGCCCGCGGCGCCACCACGGCATCGAGCTGGCGTCCTCGGGTTCGAAGCCGAGGTCGCTCAGCGAGCCGAACTGCGTCGGTCTCGCCGGTCGCGCGGCCTTCGGGTGCCGGCTCGGGCAGCTCGGCCCCGAACAGGTAGGCGTACAGCTCGCGCAGCCGCGCGCCGATGCGGTTCGGCGGGGTCTTGGTGATGATGAACAGCGAGAGCACGAGCAGGACGCCGGCCAGGATCACGGCGAGCCAGGTCGCACCGATCGATGCGAACGGCCAGGCCAGCATCCAGCCGACCACGCCGCCGCCGGCGGCGAGCGCGCCGGCGCCGTCCGCCGGCTCCGGCTGGCCGCCGAAGACGTGGCAGAGCACGCTGACGCTGCTCAGCATGATCGCGGCGCCGATGCCGAGGCGGCCGTTGTCGTGGACGCTCGACGGATGCCGGAACAGCCAGACGGCGAAGATCAGCATGATGACCGGGCAGGGCGAAGGCGACGCGGCCGAACAGCCCGCCGAACGTGTAGTTGTCGAGGGCGATCGCGACATCCTGGTTCGGGGTGAACCACTCGACGATCGCGCCGGCGATCGCGAGCACGACCAGCAGGAACGGGACGCCGTCGCGCCGCTCGTCCTTCGCGAGCGTCTCGCGACCGAAGAGCCGCGCGGCACCGCCGACGACGTGAGCCAGCCCCATCCAGGCGCTCGTCAGCAGGCCCTGCTCGGGCGGCGCGTTCTTCGGCAGCTTCTTGGTCGCCTGGTTGCGTGCCGCGAGCGCGACGACGATCCGCGGGACGCCCGCGTTCCTGAACCGGTACCGGGCGCGCGAGTTCGACGACCTGGTGCTCGTGGCCATGAATCGACGGTACCCGCGGCGTCGCGTCGAGGGCCGGGGAGCGACTCGCGGTCAGTACCGGATCGCGTCGATCACCTTCACGCGCACCGCGACCAGCGCCGGGAGCAGGCCCGCGAGCGCGCCGACCGCGGTCGCGGAGGCGAGGCCGATCAGCGCCGCCTCGATCGGGAACGCCGGCACGTCGTCGATCCCCTGCGGCGACGAACGACGTCACCCACGGATTCTTGACGACGAGCACGGCGATCGCGACCCCGACGATGCCGGCGACGACCGTCGCGACCACGCTCTCCATCATCACCGCGAAGAACACCCGGCCCGCGGTCGCTCCGAAGCTGCGCCGGATGCCGATCTCGCGGATGCGGTGACGCACCGTCACGAGCGAGATGTTCACGAGGCTGAGGGCGCCGAGCAGCAGGATCAGCACCGCGACGCCGGTGACGAGCAGCTTGATGAACAGCAGCGGGTCCTCGTCGCTGTAGGCGAGGTAGTCGTTGCGCGACGACGTCGGTCTGCCAGTCGGTGCCCAGGGCCCCCGAGACATCGCGCTGGATCAGCGCCGTGAGCTGATCCGGCCAGCTCGAGCGGCACCCACGCCTCGTAGGACGGATAGGTCTGCTGGCGCAGCTCCTCGGTCGCGATCCGGTCCCACGCGCTCGTGAGGACGAACATCGACGGGTAGTCCTCGTACTGCGCCGACGGCGTCACCGCGGTGATGACCGCGGTGGTCGGCTCCTTGCCGGGCAGCGCGATCGTCGGATGCGAGCCGAGCGGCGGCGACCCGAGCAGGTTCCACATGACCTCGTTGATGATCACCGCGGGCGCGAGCCGGTCGGCGTCGCTGCGTCGTGAACCACTCCCCCTCGGCGAGGCGCACCCGGTGCATCGCGCCGAACGCCGGATCGACGACCTGCGTCTGCACGTCGCGCACCCCGTCCGGGAACTGGATGATCAGGCTCGTGTAGGCGTTTCGGCGAGTGATACGTGATCTTGTAGCGGTCCATCGTGGTCTGGAACGCCGTGTCGAGCGCCATCGATGTCGGGTGTCTCGCCGGTGACCGGGTTGTAGGTGCTGACGTTCAGCAGCGCAGGCCGGCCCGACTGGCGCTCGAGCGTCTCGATCTGCGACTGCTGGGCGATCGCGCCGAGCGCGACGATGCCGGTGAGGGCGGCGACCGCGACGGCGACGCCGATCAGGCTGAGCAGCACGCGCGTGCGGTGGATGCGCAGCTCGGCCCAGGCCTCGACGCACCGAGCCGACGAACCCCGTCCAGAGGCGCATCAGTAGGTCTCCCCGTGCTCGGCGAGGGTCAGGACCCGGTTGACGTCGACCGGCGTGAGCACGCCCTTGTCGAGGCGGTAGTGACGACGGGCGAGCGCGGCGACGTTCGGGTCGTGCGTGATCGTGATCAGGGCGGCGCCCGAGTTCTCGGCGACGTCGTCGAGCAGCTTCATGACGGCCGCACCGGTGTCGATGTCGAGGGCACCGGTCGGCTCGTCGGCGAGGATCAGCCGCGGGCCGCGCACGAGCGCCCGCGCGATCGCGACCCGCTGCTGCTCGCCGCCCGACAGCTGCTCGGGCATCGAGGCGAGCCGGTCGCCGAGGCCGACCTTGTCGAGCATCTCGGCGGCGAGGCGCTCGCGCCGCCAGAACTGCCTGCCCGGTCGCGTACAGCAGCGGGGTCATGACGTTCTCGAGGGCGGTTCGCCCGCTCAGCAGGTTGAACGCTGGAAGATGAAGCCGACGTCGGTGCCGCGCCGTCGGTCGCGCTCGGCACCGGTGAGCTTCTCGAGCGGAACGCCGTCGAACTGCAGGCTCCCGCTGGTCGGGGTGTCGAGCAGGCCCGAGCAGGTTGAGGAGCGTCGACTTTCCGCTGCCGGAACGCCCGACGATGCTCACGTGATCGCCGACCTCCACCTCGAGATCGACGCCGCGCAGGATGTGGAGCGGCTCCGAATCCGGCAAGCTCGACGGTGCGCGTGACGCCCTCGAGCTCGCAGCAGACTCACTTGAGCGGCTCCAGGATGACGCCGCCGCCGTCGTCGATCGGCATGCCCGGATCGATCGGGAAGCCGGGTCATCGGGTCACCGGCCGACGCGCACCCGGAACGAACTGCAGCACCATCTCGCCCTCGGTCAGGCCGTCGACGATCTCGACGTTGATGCCGTCGTTCAGGCCCAGGGTCACCGGACGTTCCTCGTGCGTGCCGTCTTCGAGCACGATGAAGACGATTCCGGTGTCGGCTGCGCCCTGCACGGCCGTCATCGGCACCGTGAGCACGTTCTCGGCGATGCCGCCCGCGATGGTCAGGTCGGCGACGAGTCCCGGGAAGACGCGCACGTCGCTCGGGCACGGAGCACCGCACCGTGGTGCCCGATCCCTCGCCCTCACCGCCATCTCCGCCGCCCGAGCCCGGGCAGCGGCGTGATGATCGTGAGCCTGGCGCACGTGAACGGCGCGGGGCCGCCCTGCACCGAGACCTGCGCCTCGGTGGGCTGCTCGGTCAGGCGGTACAGCTGCTCGGGGGCGATCGTGGCCGTCACGTTGAAGCTCTGCGGCGCGACCTGGCCCACCACATCGCCGATGCCGACGACCTGCCCGACCAGAACGGAGAACGACGACAGGATGCCGGCGGCGCCGGCCTTGATCGTCTCGGTGCGGGTGTACGGGGTGCCGTTGAGGTTCACGAGCTCGGCGCGGACCACCATGATCGGCGTGCCCTTCTTGACGACCTCTGCCCTGCTTGACGAGCACCTCCCGCACCTCACCGCCGAAGGTCGCCTTGACCGGGATCGCGGGGTTCGCGTTCACGGCTCCCGACAGCACGACGTCGTTCTGGATCGTGCCGAGCGTCACCGGGATCTGCGGCTCGACGATCTCGCCGGTCGGTACCTCGCCGCTCTGCTCGACGGGGTCGGCGAAGAAGGCCAGCTTGACCAGGGCCGCCGCGATGACGACGAAGACGACGATGCGAAGAATGGGGAACACCCATTTGCGCGCGATACTCACGGTGAAGCCTCTCGGTGCCGGGATGACCGCGCCCGGCACGGTCTCTCCCATGGAATCAAAGTGACGGAAGAAGTCGTACCCAACACTTCCGCCGTGTTGAGCGTCGGGTCATCGCCCGCGAGGACGATATCTCAGAGACATCCGCCGGCGATGTTGTCGCTGCCGGCGACGGTGAAGACTCCGGGAACGTCGAGCTCGACGCCGCGGACGAAGAGGACGCGGTCGACCTGGTCTGGCTGCCAGTACCCGACCGCGTCGCCCGTATTGTGGGCGATCTCGATGTGGATGTTGCCGCTGATACCGGGCACGACGAGGAGGTCGGTCGCCCATTCGTGCGGTGATCACGGCGTCCGGATAGGCCTCGAGGCGTCCGCACGGGAGTCGCCGACATCGGAGGCCGCGATCGGTCGGAATGGTCCCGTCGTACAGGTCGACCCGATCGACGGTGCCGTCGGGTTGCACGTTGACCCCGAAGGCCTGGTACCCGGTGTCCGTAGGCCTCGATGGGCACCCAGTTCGCGGCCTCCGGGTCGCCCGAGACCGGGCCACCGTCGAAGACGCAGGCCTCAGGGTCGAGGTAGATCATGCGCGTCACCGGGTCGGCGTCTGGCGCGGCGCCGAACGCGAGGGTGCCGAGTCCCTCGGTCGGTGAGGACGAGCTCCTCGAGCCGCGGCGGTGCCGGCGTGGGGGTCGGCGTGGAGGCGACGGTCTCGGTGGGCTCGGGCTCGAACGTCGATCCCGGAGCCGGACCTCCGCACGCTGCTCAGGACGAGCGTGGCGACTGCTGGCTGCGAGCGAGCGATCGGTGCTCGGCGCATGGGCACAGGGTAGCGACCTGCTCGAGCCTAGGCCTCGATGACCACCGGGATGATCATCGGGCGACGGCGGTGCTGCGTGTTGACCCAGCGACCCACCACCCGCCGGATCACCTGCTGGAACCCGTGCTGATCGCGCGTCCCGTTCTGCGACGCCTCGGTGAGCGCGGCGATGATCTGCGGCAGCACGTCGTCGAACACCGACTCGTCTTCGGCGAACCCGCGGGCCTGGATCTCGGGCCCGACGATGACGCGCCCGGTCTGCTTGTCGATCGCCGACGAAGATCGAGATGAAGCCCTCCTCGGCGAGCACGCGCCGGTCCTTGAGGTCGGCGTCCGTGATCTCGCCGACCGTGGAGCCGTCGACGTAGACGTAGCCGAGGTCGAGCTGGCCGACCACCTTGACGTTGCCGTCCTTGAGGTCGAGCGACGATGCCGTCGTCGCCGATGATGGTCGACGACTCCGGGATGCCCGTCTCGATCGCGAGCGCGGCGTTCGCGGTGAGGTGGCGGTACTCGCCGTGAATCGGCAGCACATTGCGCGGGCGCAGGATGTTGTAGCAGTACAGCAGTTCGCCTGCGGCCGCGTGGCCGCGAGACGTGCACCTTCGCGTTGCCCTTGTGCACGACCTTCGCGCCCGAGCTTCGTCAGGCCATTGATGACGCGGTAGACCGCGTTCTCGTTGCCGGGGATGAGGCTCGAGGCCAGGATGACGGTGTCGCCCTCGCCCACCTCGATCTGGTGCTCGAGGTTTGCCATCCGCGCGAGGACCGCCATCGGCTCGCCCTGCGACCCGGTGCTCATGTAGACGACGCGGTCGTCGGGAAGATCGAGCGCCTTCTGAGGTCGACGAGCACGCCGTCCGGAACCTTGAGGTACCCGAGGTCGGCGGCGATGCCCATGTTGCGCACCATGCTGCGACCGACGAGGGCGACCTGACGGCCGTTGGCGGCCGCGGCATCCAGCACCTGCTGCACGCGGTGCACGTGGCTCGAGAAGCTGGCGACGATGACGCGGCGCGGGGCCTTGGCGATGACGCTCTCGAGCACCGGCCCGATGTCGCGCTCGAGCGGCGGTGAATCCGGGGACGTCGGCATTCGTCGAGTCGGGCATGAACAGGTCGACGCCCTCTTCGCCGAGTCGCGCGAACGCGCGCAGGTCGGTGATGCGGTCGTCGAGCGGGAGCTGGTCCATCTTGAAGTCGCCGGTGTGCAGCACGAGGCCGGCCGGGGTGCGGATCGCGACGGCGAGCGCGTCGGGAATCGAGTGGTTCACGGCGATGAACTCGAGGTCGAACGCGCCCAGCTTCTCGCGCTGACCCTCCCTGACAGTCATCGATTGCGGCGTGATGCGGTGCTCTTTGAGCTTCGCCTCGACGAGCGCGAGCGTGAGCTGGCTGCCGAGCAGCGGGATGTCCTGCCGGAGCGTGAGCAGGTAGGGCACCGCGCCGATGTGGTCTTCGTGGCCGTGGGTGAGCACGACGCCGAGGACGTCGTCCATGCGGTCCCGGATCGGGGTGAAGTCGGGCAGGATCAGGTCGACTCCGGGCTGGTGCTCCTCGGGGAAGAGCACACCGGCGTCGACGATCAGGAGTCTTGCCCTCGAACTCGAACACGGTCATGTTGCGACCGATCTCTCCGAGACCCGCCGAGCGGGATGATGCGAAGGGTGCCCGGCTTGAGAGCGGGCGGGTCGTAGACGTCTGAACTGGGCAAGTCGCTCCCTAGCGAGTGGTGCCCGCGACCTTCGGAAGTGCACCGCCGGCGGCGGCGTTGCGGTCGGGGCGGAAGTTGGAGAAGTCCACGCCGGGAACGTGGTCGACGAGGGCGATCTCGTCTTCGATGAGCGCGGCCTCTGACTCCTCGGGGCCGACCAGCGGCAGCCGCACGCGGGGGCTCGAGATCTGGCCGAGGCCGTGGAGGATGTACTTCGCCGCGACGGTGCCGGGCACGTGCGTCATCGTGGCGCGGACGAGCGGCTCGAGCGCGCGGTGCGCGGCGGTGGCGGTCGCGAGGTCGTTGGCGTTCACGGCGTCGACGATCGTGCGGTACGGCTGAGGTGCGATGTTCGCGGTGACTCCGACGAGGCCGGTGCCGCCGATCGCGAGCGTCGGCAGCGCGTTGGCGTCGTCGCCCGCGAAGTACAGCAGGTCGGTCTGGTTGAGCACGCGGCTGACCTCGCTGAGGTCGCCCTTGGCATCTTTGACCCCCAGGATGTTGGGGTGCTTCGAGGCGCGGAGGATCGTCTCGTACTTGATCTCGACGCCCGCCCTCCCCGGGATGTCATAGAGGAGCACGGGCAGATCGGTCGCGTCCGCGATGATGCGGAAGTGAGTGAGGATGCCCGCCTGGGTCGGCTTGTTGTAGTACGGGGTGACGATCATGACGCCGTCGGCGCCGGCCTCTTCGCTGTGCTTGTACAGCTCGATGGCGTGCGCGGTCTCGTTGGAACCGCCGCCCGTGATGACCTTTGCCCGCCCGGCGACGACGTTCTTCGCGACCTTGACGAGCTTGACCTTCTCGGGGTCGGTCAGCGTGCTGGTCTCGCCGGTGGTGCCCGTGACGACGATCCCGTCGGCGCCATGCGTGACCAGATACTCGATGTGCTTCTCGACGTCGTCCCAGTGAACCTCGCCGTCGGCCGTGAACGGAGTCACGAGCGCGACGAGCACCTGTCCGAAGGGGTTCTCTGGCGTCGACACGCGTTACAGGCTATCGGTTCGCCGGAGCCGGACGTCGCGCCCGGCGACCCCCCGGCACAGCGCGAACTGCGCCCACGCGGTGTCGACACTGACCGCCAGCCGATCCCCAGGAAGCGGGCGACGGCTCCAATGGCGCACGACGTGTCGGCTGTGTCGTCTCGGGTGCCAGCTCGTCACACCGTGAGGGGCGGCGAGGTGAAGGTCGAATCCTGCATCCTCGATCTCTCCGAGGAAGACGAGCGCACTGACGCAGGCGAGACGGCCGCCGGCCCGCAGCGCGGGCAGAGCCTCTGGCGTGAAATCGGGGGCGGCCCACAGACCCTTTCGGACCCGCAGCACTCGCCGATACATCACGGCGATGTCGAGCTGCTGCCGATCGACGCCACGTGATGCGAGCTCGGCGGTCGTGGCGAGGCCGCCGCATGCGGCGATGGCGTTGAGGACCTGTTGCACGCCGAAACGATCCCGCTCGAGGCGGGCGGGAAGCGGGGCGCAAGAGCAATCTGGGGATAACTGGGCACGACACGGGTCTGGGGAGAGCGGTGGCGCGGAACCGGCACATTCATTTGATGCACTCGGGTTAGGGGGTACCCCCGAACCCGAGGAACGAAAGTCATGGACACGAACTCCGGGCGCAGATGAACGCGCGAATGCGGGCGTGGTTGACGCTCAGGTGGAGGCGGGCGTAGCGGCGGAAGCGGTAGCGGATGCCGGTCCGCGACTCCTGCCAGTCGGTCTCGGTGGGCGACGGTAAAGCTGTCGCCGATCGGGGGCGCCCAGGTGTCGCCCTCCACGTCCAGGTCGAGTTCCGTCACCTCGAGGCGGTCGGCGCGGTCGATCGTCGCGGCGAAGAGCTCGGCGCCTCCGATGACCCAGATGGGGCTGGATACGACGGCGCGAAGGCTGCGTCGAGAGTGCGCGACCTCGGCGCCCTCTGCGCTCCACTCGGGGTCCCGCGTGACGACGATGTTGCGGCGGCCGGGCAGAGGCCGGAAGCGGGGGTCCAGCGCGTCCCAGGTCTTGCGGCCCATCACGACGGTGCCGCCCGCGGTCAGCTCCTTGAAGTGGGCGAGGTCTTCTGGGACGTGCCACGGCATCCCGCCCGCCGCTCCGATCACGCGGTCGTGCGCCTCGGCCCAGATGAGCGAGATGGGCGGGCTGGTCATACTGCGACGGCGCCGCGGATCGCGGGGTGGTGCTGGTAGTCGAGCAGCTCGAAGTCCTCGAAGGCGTAGTCGAAGATGCTGTCGGGCTTGCGCGTGATCCGCAGCGTCGGCAGGGGGTACGGCGAGCGCGTGAGCTGCTCTGTCACCTGCTCGACGTGGTTGTCGTAGATGTGGGTGTCGCCGCCGGTCCACACGAAGTCGCCGACGCCGAGCCCGGTCTGCTCTGCGATCAGGTGGGTGAGCAGGGCGTAGCTGGCGATGTTGAACGGGACGCCGAGGAACATGTCCGCGCTGCGCTGGTACAGCTGGCACGACAGCTTGCCGTCCGCGACGTAGAACTGGAACAGCGCGTGGCACGGCGCGAGGGCCATGCGGGGGATGTCGGCCGGGTTCCACGCCGAGACGATGAGGCGGCGCGAATCGGGGTTCGTCCGGATCTGCTCGATCACGTCGGAGATCTGGTCGATCTGGTCACCTGATGGCGTCGGCCAGGATCGCCACTGCACTCCGTAGACCGGGCCGAGCTCGCCGACGGTGTCGGCCCACTCATCCCAGATCGTCACCCCGTTGTCGCGGAGGAACGCGACATTGCTCTCCCCGCGCAGGAACCACAGCAACTCGATCGCGATCGACTTGAAGTGCACGCGCTTGGTCGTGATCAGCGGGAAGCCCGCCGCGAGGTCGAAGCGGATCTGGCGGCCGAAGACGCTCCGCGTGCCGGTGCCGGTGCGGTCCGTCTTGTGCACGCCGTGCTCGAAAGTGTCGCGGAGGAGGTCTTCGTAGGGGTGCATCACGGCGATGGTAGCCCGTAACAGTCGGCAACACAGGCCACTCGCGGGCCTCGCGCGAATATCGTGACGACCATGCACCCCTTGCTCGTCGTCGCCGTGATCCTGGCGCTCGTGGCCCTCGCCACCGCGCTCGGATTCGTGTGGCGCTCGCAGCAGGGCCGCGTGCGCGTCGGCGACGAGCGGATCGTCGCCATCGACGGAGTGCCGCTGGGTGTGCGGGCAACGCTCCTCCAGTTCTCGACCGAGGTGTGCTCGCCGTGCCGCGCCACCGCCCGCGTCCTCGGCGCCCTGGCCGATCGCACCGACTCCGTCGAGCACGTCGACCTCGACGTCACCCACCGCCCCGAGCTCGCCGCTCGCTACCGCGTGCTGCAGACCCCGACCACCCTGATCCTCGACAGCGACGGCGCCGTCCGCGCGCGAATCGGCGGTGCCGTGCGCCGTGACCTCGTGGTCGCCGAACTTGACCGTGTTCTCCATGAACAGAAAGTCCTCGCCGCATGACCGACAGCACCCCGCACCGGAATCGACCCCCGCGGTCCGCGCGTCGTCGCAGGTATCACGGCCGTCATCCTCCTGGTCGTCATCACCCTCGCGTTGCTCGGCCTGACCGCGCCGGCGGCGATCCTGCTCGCCGCCCAGGGCGTCGTCTTCCTCATCGCCGCCGTCCTCGGCGTTCAACGGCACCCCTACGGATACCTCTACAAGGCATTCGTGCGCCCGCGCCTGAAGCCGCCGGTCGAGCTCGAGGACCCCGCTCCCCCGACGTTCGCCCAGGGTGTCGGCCTGTTCGTGGTCCTCGTCGGCCTCGTCCTGCATCTGCTCGGCGTGCCCCTGGCGCTCGTCATCGCCGCCGCCGCAGCCTTCGTCGCCGCGTTCCTCAACTCCGTGTTCGCATACTGCCTCGGCTGCCAGATCTACCTGCTGCTGGCACGTGCCGGCGTCATCCGGCGCAAGCCCGCTCCCGTCGCCTGACCCCGTCAACCGGCGCGACGTAGTCTGGGGGCATGGCCCTCACGAGTGAAGCAACGACGCTGTGGTTCGGCGACCTGGACCAACGGGTCCGGCACGACCTCCCTCGACTCCTCCGATGCGGCGGAGTTCCCCGTCACCTGGGAAGCCCGCTCCGACGGCGTCGTCGGAAAGACCAACCCCGAGGAGCTGCTGGCCGCGAGCCACTCCGCCTGCTTCTCGATGGCGTTCTCGGGCCGCCTGGCCAAGGCGGGTCACGCGCCCGAGAGCCTGCAGGTGACGGCGGCCGTCACGTTCCAGCCCGGTGAAGGGGTCACCGGCAGTCATCTGCTGGTGAGCGCGAAGGTCGCCGGGATGACCGAGGACGAGTTCCAGAAGATCGCCGAGGACGCCAAGGAGAACTGCCCGATCTCGAAGGCGCTCGCCGGCATCCCGATCACGATCGAAGCGAGCCTGGCCTAGGTGTGCTCGTCCGCCGCGAAGCGCGGCGTCTGATCGACTCCCAGCTCTACGGCGCCGTCAGCGCGCTAGCGTGATCGCCTGCCGCGTCGCCCAGCGCGCCCGGCGGCGGTCGCCGCTCGCGTCGTAGGCGAGGCCGAGGCGGTACCAGGCCCGCCAGTCGTCCGGATGCTCCTCGGCATCCCGCTGGTAACTTCGGGAATACCTCGTCGGCAGCAGCCCGGTCGATGCGCCCGCTCGGCAGCTGCGCGAGCTGATCGCCGGGAAGTCCGCCCTCCGCCGCGAGACGCCGGCCGAGCCGGTCCGCCCGCACGGTGAAGAGGAGCTCTGCGGTGAGCACGCCCGCCGCGACGACCGGGAAGACGAGCAGGGCGACGCCGAGCGCGATGCCGATCGGCTCACCGACCCCGATCAGGAGCAGCCCGTACCGGATCGCGAACGCGAGGTACAGCGCGAGCAGCGCCGCCATCACGGCGACGGCGATGCGGACCCTCACCCCGGCTGCCCGCCCCCTCGGCACTCGGCAGCCCGAGATCGAGCAGCTTGTCGAGCCCGACGACGACGCCCCGAGCCTCGCGCACGGCGCGCAGCCCCAGCAGGATGCCCGCCTCGTACGACGAGTCGGAGTGGGTGTCGTGCAGCACGCGCAGGGTCTCCCCGACGCCGCCGAAGACGACCTCCTGGCGCGCGGAGATGCCCGGATGCCGGAGGCTGTGGATCGGCACGCTCGCGACCTGCTGTCCCCGCGCCCGCTGGTCGGCGTGCGGAGCGGCGACCGGCCCGGCCTCGAGGCGGGCCCGTCCGATGAGCTCGGCCGTGCGGATCGCGGTGCCCGACGGCGAGTCGACCTTGCCCTCGTGGTGGCTCTCGACGATCTCGATGAACTCGAACCACGGTGCCGGCGAGCACCGAGAACGCCGTCGCGAGCGCCGAACCGAGCGAGAAGTTCGGGACCAGCACGACACCGGGCTGCGCGTCGTCCGGGCACCCGGCGCTGCAGCGTGGCGATGCGTTCGGCCGTCCACCCCGAGGTGCCGACGAGCACCGGGATGCCGCGGTCGAGTGCGGCAGCCACGATGTCGGGCGAGACGGCCGGCACCGTGACATCGAAGACGATGTCGGCGCCGTCGATGCCCTCGATCGCGTCGCCGCGACCCGATCGCGGCGTGCAGCTCGAGATCGTCTGCCTCGGCGATCAGACGCTGTGCGAGGCTGCCCATCCTGCCCGTCGCGCCGACCACGGCGACCCTGCTGACCATGGACTCCATGCTAGGCGGCGTAGCCTGGCTGCCGTGCCCCGCTACGTCCCGACACCTGTCGACGATCCGGTGGCGGCGGAACTGCTCGACGAGTACTTCGCGAGCCGCGCCCTCGGGTTCACCGGCGGCGTGTACCGGCGCGCCGACCCCGATCCGGCGGCGTTCGTCCCGCCCGCGGGCATTTTCCTCGTCGTGTTCGACGACGACGAGGCGGCCGCCGGATGCGGCGGCGTGCGGATGCTGCAGCCCCGATCGAGGCGAGATCAAGCACCTCTGGCTTCGCAACGCGTTCCGCGGCCGCGGCTGGGGGCGCACGCTTGCTCACCGAGCTCGAGGTGCGTGCAGCGGGCCTCGGCGCACGGGTCGTCGTGCTCGACACGAACGCGACCCTCGACGGCGGCGCAGTCGCTGTACCGCACCAGCGGCTACGACGAGATCGAGCCGTACAACGACAACCCGAACGCGACGCACTGGTTCGAGAAACGTCTGCCCGGCGAGGAGTAGAGATCGTCGAGACACCGGCTTTCGCCGGCACTCGATCACCGCTCAGTACGGCTGATCGACCGGGCAGGCCCGAGCGCAGCTCGGGCGGCAGGTGCCCGAGGTCGTTGTGCGTCGACCAGCACGGGCGGCTTCGCCGACCGCACCCGGATGATGGTGAGACCGCAGTTGGCCTGGTTGAGTCCCAGCCATCTCCAGTTCGGCGCCCCGAAGACCTCGCGCACGAACCAGCCCGATCGACGAAGTTGTGCGTGATCAGCAGGTCGTGACGATCGTCGCGCGACGGGGTCATCCACTCGGCCACGGCATCCGCCATCTGCGCCTCGCCCGCCTCGATCTCGTCGGGGGTGACCCCGCCGAAGAACGACTCGAAGGCGTGCGGCATGTCGGGCTCGGGACCCGACGGGATGCAGTCCATCAGCAGCGCGGACGGCTGCGGCTCGAGGGCCGGCATCTTCTCGGTCATGATGCGCGCCGTCTCCTGCGCGCGCTGCAGCGGGGAGGTCCACGCGCCGGTGAACGGGCACGCCGCCGAGGCGCTCGGCGAGCGCCTGCGCCTGGCGGACTCCGCGCGGGCTCAGCGGGCCGTCGGGAAGGCCGTGCTCGGCATCCTGCTGCTCGCCGTGCCGGACGAGGTAGAGGTACCGCGACATCAGGCGACCTCGGCCGTCGGGCCTGTCGAGACGCAGGCCGTCGAAGGCGCCTGCCGGGATCGCGCCGACGGCGGCGACCGACAGCGGCCGCTCGACGAGCTCGGCCGCGAGCGCCGCGACGTCGGTCGCGGTCACGCCGGCGATGCGGCGCAGGATCTCGTCGAGGTCGGAGAACTCCCCGAACGTCAGCTCGCTGCGGCCGAGCCGGGTCATCCGGGTGTCGGAGTCCTCGAGCGCGAGCGCCGACGCCCCGCCGAGCTGCCCCTGGGCGCGGGCGAGTTCGTCGTCGGTGATGCCGTCGGCGGCCAGGCGGCGGAACTCGGACAGCATCAGCTCGGCGACCGTGCCCGCGCGCTTCGGCGAGCAGCCGGCGTAGAGCCCGACGAGTCCCGCGTCGGCGTAGCTGGCGGCGAACGAGTAGACCGAGTAGGCGAGGCCGCGCTTCTCGCGGACCTCCTGGAAGAGCCGCGACGACATCCCGCCGCCGAGCACCGAGTTCAGCACGACGAGCGTGGCGCGCCGCGGATCGGTGGCGGCGAGGCCGGCGACGCCGAGCAGGATGTTGGCCTGCTCGATCGGGCGCTCGACGACCGTGAGGGGCGATCCGCGATCGATGAGGTCGTGCACGGCATCGCGGCGCGCGACCGGGGCCGACGGCGACCTCGAGGTCCCATCCGGCGCTCTCGAGCGCGTTCGTGACCCAGCGCGACCAGCTGGTCGTGGTCGACCGCACCGGCGACCGAGATGACGAGGTCCTGCGGACGGTAGTTGGCGCGATAGTGGGCCAGCACCGCATCCCGGTCGACCGCGCCGATGGATGCCGGGCTGCCGCCGATCGGACGGCCGAGCGGGTGGTCTCCGAAGACCGCCTCGAAGAAGCGCTCGCTGACCACGTCGGACGGATCGTCGTCGGCCATCGCGAGCTCTTCGAGGATGACGCCGCGCTCGGCCTCGAACTCCTCGGCATCGATGAGCGACGAGGTGAACATGTCGGCCAGCACCGCGACGGCCATCGGCAGGTCCTTGTCGCGGATCTTGGCGTAGTAGCAGGTGTACTCCTTGGCCGTCATCGCGTTGTGCTCGCCGCCGACCTCGTCGAAGGCGACCGCGATGTCGAGCGCGGTGCGCGTCGTCGTGCCCTTGAAGAGGAGGTGCTCGAGGAAGTGCGTGGAGCCGTAGGTGACCGGCTGCTCGTCGCGTGAGCCGACCGCGACCCAGAATCCGACGGTGGCGCTCTGCGATCCCGGCACCTGTTCGCTCAGGATGCGGACACCGCTCGGGAGGACGCTGCGGCGGACCAGACTGCCGCCGGATGCGGTGATCGTCAGCTCGGCCAGGTCGAGGGGAAGCTGCACGGCGCCGTTCATCGGGGACGAGCCTACGTCATGCCCGGGACGGTGTCGTGGGATCACCCCCACCCCAACTGGGGGCGGGAGATGCGGACAAACAGACAAGTCTGTCTGTCCGCATGTGCTATCGTCGCATTTCGAAGGCCGGCGGACCCCTAGCCCACCGGACTTCACGCCGGAATGAGAACCCGCATTCCGGATTTGCGAACCACCAGAGTCGCAGAACCGTGCAGCCGCGACCGCTCCCCCGGCGGTCGCGACGCGGCACGGAGATCGCGCGGTATCCCCTGACGCGCGACGGCCCCGGTGGGACCGAAACGGAGAGCGTGACCCAGTGCCGATCGAGATCACCCGCCCCGGCGCGGCCCTGCCCTCCGCCCCGGCCAAGCTCCGGATCCTGGAGACCGCCAACATCCTGTTCTACGACGACGGCATCCGCACGGTGGGCGTCGATCGCCTGATCAGCGCGTCCAGCGTCACGAAGGCGACGTTCTACAAGCACTACGGATCCAAAGACCGCTTGATCGCCGAGTACATCGGGCATCGTCACCGCCTGACGGCCGAATGGCTCGCCGATGTGGTCGAGGGGACCGACGATCCGGCACGTGTGCTGCGCGCGCTCCAGGATGCGATCCTCAGCTCGATCACCGGCCCCGGCTTCCGCGGGTGCCCGTTCCTCAATGCGGCGGCGGAGTTCCCGGATGCTGCGCATCCGGTCCGCCGCGCTGTCGAGCGCCACCGCGAGTGGTACCTCGACGTCTACGAGCAGCTGCTGCGTCGCATGGAGCATCCGATGCCGGGGGACGCCGCCGACGACCTCATGCTCGCCCGCGACGGTGCGATGACCGGCGGCTACGCCGGCGACCCGATCGCCTCGACCGCCGCCCTCTCACGCGTCTTCGACCGCGTCGTCTCCGAGGCGAACGTCTCCGTCTCCGCCTGAGATCTGTACCCCGACGTTGCCTGGGAGTCGCCTGGTCGTCGGCTGGATGAGTATGGGCACTTCGCTAGGGTGAGCATCAGCGCGGCTCTGGGCTGCGCTCGGGGTCATCGACCCCGATATGGAAGGAATCACCCTCGTGGTCACTCTGTCCTGGCTCCTCCTCATCGGTCTCGTCGGCGGTGTGCTCGCTCTCGTCGACGGCATCATCCGCGTCCGGGGACGCGGCACCGCGATCGTCGCGGTCATCGAGATCATCGTCGCGGCGCTGTTCGTCCTGTCGTTCTTCGTGAACATCCCGTTCGGCTCTCTCGTCCTCGCGGTCGTGCTGCTGATCATCCTGGTTCTCCAGCTCGTACTGCGCGGTTCGACCCGTCGCTCCGGGATCACGATCACCGTCGTTGCGATGATCCTCATCGCGATCTGGATCGTGCTCGCCCAGGGATGGATCGTCGTCCCGGGCATCAACAGCTAGGTCGCCTCGGCGACAAGACGGCTCGGACGCTTCGGCGTCCGAGCCGTCTTCGCGTCCACAGGGTTCTCCCGGCCAGGGTCACCGTCAGTGATGAGTTCCGCTCTCGGCCCCTCCCTAAACTGAGCGCATGCCGCAAGCCTGGAGCGACGACGCCATCCGCCATCTGCTCGACGCGACCACGTGTCCCCGATGCGGAGTCGACGCTCTTCAGGAGAGACGCTGCTTGAACTGCGGCGCCGACCTCCGCGGCGAGATCGCCGATCAGCTCTGGACGGCGTCGAACGCCGCGGTCCAGGCGCTGCGGTCCCGCCAGCAGATCCTCGACCTGGTACCGGTCGCTCCCGTGACGGATTCCGTGGCCGCGCCAGCGGCTTCGGCCGGGTCGTCCGGTGGGGGTGCTCTGAACGCCGATGTTGCGGCGTCGACCGTCATGGAGCCTGCTGCCCCCGTTCCCGAGCGGTCGAGCGCGACGGTGCAGTCCGTGCTCGCCGTCGCCGGAGCCGGGCTGTTCGCGGTCGCGGCCATCGTCTTCACCTTCTTCAACCCCGACCTCGAAGACCACGTGCTGCGCAGCGTCATCGTGGGCGGCGTCACGCTCGTCTTCCTCGGCGGCGCCTGGGCGCTCGCTCGCCGCAAGCTCCAGTTCTCGGCCGAGGCGGTCGGCGCGCTCGGCATGGTCTTCGTCGCGCTCGACGTCTACGCGATCTCCGAGCTGGCCCAGCCGCCGGTCAGCGCGTGGGTGTTCACCGCGATCGGAACCATGGTCAGCGCGATCATCATGATCGTCTTCGCGGCCCTCGCCCGCATCCGGAGCTGGCTGCTCCTCGCCCTTCTGGGACTGGCTGCGGTGCCGGCGATGTTCGGCTACGCGGGCGACACCGTGTGGTCTTCCCTGCTCGGGCACCTCGGCGTCGGCTTCGCGGTTCTCGTGCTCCAGGAGGGTGTTCGCCGGCTGGCGCCGCGGTTCGCCGGCAAGCTCACCGCCGACCGAATCGCACTCACCGTGGTGCAGATCGTCGCGGTCGCCGTCGCGCTCATCCAGCTGCGGTTCACCGACGCACCCACCCCGACCGAACACTGGCTGGCCATCGCCGGAGTTCTCGCCGCCGTCGCGCTCTTGGCCGTGTTCGCCACGCGGCATCTCATCGCGCCGTTCTGGAGTTTCGTGGTCGGCGCATTCGCGACGGCCGCCGTCGCGGTGCTGCCCTTCGCCCTCGACCTCGAGCAGCCGGAGTGGTACCTGGCCCTCGTGCCCGCCGCGGCCGCGCTTGCGCTGATGATCGTCTCCGCGATTCCGAAGACGGCGACGGTGGCCCGGCCCCTGCTCATGGGGGGTGTCGTCACGGTCGGCGCGATCGCCTCGATCACCACCGTGCTGTTCGCGTTCGCCGCCGTGCTGGTCACGATGGCCGCGTCGACGGCGTCGGCGAACTACGAGACCGTCGGCATGTTCACCAGAGAAGGCGGCCTGGCGATCGTGCTCGGCCTCGTCGCGGCGGCGATCGGGCTCGTGGTCTTCGCGATGGTCTCCGCGCGCCGGGCCGGGGCGACCGCCATGCCCGCAAGGGTGGCCACGGCCATCGGCGTCTCGCTGCTCATGCTGGCCTCCCTGGCTCTCGCGTCGTGGACGGCGTTCCTTCCCGTCACCCAGATCGCCATCGCGATCGGCGTGGCGCTCGTCACCGCCCTGGCGATCCTCGTCGTCCCGGTCGTGCGCGCCGCCCGTCTGGCCGTCCGCATCCCCGCCATCGTCGGCGCGCACTTCGCTCTGGTGTTCGCGGGGGTCCTCTCCTGGGCGGACCCCGACCTCACGATCTGGGCAGGCATCGCGATCGTCGTGACCCTCATCGCCCTCGCGCTGACGGTGCCCACGGTGATCCGCCCCGTCCACGTCGGTGTCGGCTACGCCTACGCGCTCGTGATCTTCGCCCGGGCGCTCGACCTCGCCGACCTCGACCAGCTTCCCACCATCGCCGTGCTCTGCCTCACTACGACTCTCGCGTCGCTGGGCGCGATCGCGGCGACCCTGGTCCGGCGTATCCGCGCGGCATCCTGGTACGCGGTGCTGCTCGTGACGGCGGTCCCGTTCCTGATCGGCATCGTCGTCACAGTGTTCGAGAGGAGCGGATGGACCGCGCTCTCGACCGGCGTCACGTTCGCGCTCGCGCTGACGCTGCTGCTCACGCGCCGGCCGGGGCTCAACGTCATCATCCGTGCCATCGCCGCCGGTCTCCTCGTGCCCGCCCTCGCGGTCGTCGCGGTGAGCCTGGGGGCACAGTTCCTCCAGTCGAGCGGGTCGCCCGTCGTGCTGCCGATCATCGCGGTGCTCGTCGCGGGAGTCCTGCCGAGCACGGGCCTGATCCGCTCGGGGCTGCACCGTCACGGCCTGCCCGAGCGGGATGCGGCGCTCGCCCGGGTCTGGATCGAGGGATCCGCGCTCCTGACCGGAGCGATCGCGGTCGTTCTGGCCCTGGTGCTCCCGGCATCCGGATTCGACACCGCGTTCCTCGTGCTCCTCGTCCTGGGGCTCGGCGCTGCCGCAGCGGCGATCTGGGCCAGGCGTCGCTACGGCTGGTGGGTCGCGTTCGCCTGCTTCACCGGAGCCCTCTGGTGCCAGTGGGCGCTCGCGCACATCACCGTGGTCGAGCCGTACCTCCTGCCGCCGGCGCTCGCCCTCGCGATCATCGGCGCGATCCTGACCGGGCGGGGCGCGCGCGGAGCCGGCCTCTATGCGACCGGGCTCGCCGTCGCGACCGTGCCGGTGCTCGGGATCCTCGCGGTCGCCGGCAACGGAGACGACGGGATCGTCGTCGGCTGGCCCTGGCGCGCGGCCGGGCTGCTCGCCGGGGCGTGGATCCTGCTGCTGATCGGCACGCTGGCCGGCCGGGGCACGTCGAAGCTCGCCGAGCGATTCGCGACCCTGCGCCTGCCGACTCTCGCCGTGGCGATCGCCGCGGGCGCGGCCGGTCCGATTCAGGCCGTCCGGTACGGCATCGGCAGTGACCCGCTCGATCTGGTGGGGTGGCCGCTGCTGCTGGTCTGCCTCGCGTTCGGAGCCGTCGGGACGATCGTCGCCGCGGCGGCCGCACGTATCGCCCTCGACAGCGCCGCACCCGGATCCCGACTCGCGAAGACCCGATGGCTGTACGTCCCGGCCACCGTCTACCTGGCGGTCTCGGCGTGGCCCGCGATGCAGCCGCACCTCGACGACGAGGGCACGATCTGGACCATGTGGGGGCTCATGCTCGCCTACCTGCTGTTCATGGTGCTGATCGTCCTGCGCGCGCGTCGCCGGCCGACGACCCTGCCGCCGGTGTGGCTGGTGTTCGGAATCGCTTTCATCACGTCGATCGTCGCCTGGAGCACCCGCGAGTACCACGTGGAGCTGTTCTCGATACCGCTCGGGGTCTTCCTGCTCGGCGCCGGCGTGCTCGCGATGCGCGGGGTGGTCGACGAGGCCCTCCCTGCCGCCGCGACCCCGAACAGCTGGCCGATCGGCCACCGCGGCTCGTGGTGGCTGCTCGGGCCGGGGATCGCGACGGTGCTCCTCGCGTCCATCCTCTCCACGGGCACGAACCCGGCGACCGAGCGCGCGATCTTCGTGATCGCCTTCGCTCTGGTCGCGATCCTGATCGGGTCGCAGCTGAAACTCGCGGCGCCGTTCTTCCTCGGCATCATCGCGCTGCCGATCGAGAACATCGTCGTGTTCGCGGTGCAGATCGGGCGAGGCATCGAGTCGGTGCCGTGGTGGATCACGCTCGCCATCGTCGGAGCGGTCCTTCTCATCATCGCCGTGACCTACGAGCGGCGTAGCGGGCAGGACGGCAGCATCGCCGCCCGCCTGCGCGACCTGAAGTAGCGCGGGTGCATACCCCCGAAGAGTAGGGCGGACGGGACTTGAACCCGTGACCGACGGATTATGAGTCCGCTGCTCTAACCAGCTGAGCTACCGCCCCGTGCTGAAACCCTACCGGCGACGGCCGTTGCGCTCGGGCGGCGCGGTCGGGATGTTCTCGGTGACCGGGTCGACGACCTTCTCGCCGCGATACAGGCCCTCGAAGGTGTCGAGGGTGCGCTGGATGTCGTGGGCCACCACGGTGCGCAGCGCGCCCTTCTTCAGGCCGCTCGAGCTCCTTCGGCGGCGCCGTCAGCACCTTCGTCAGGTAGCCGGCGAAGGCATCGATGTCGCCCGGCTCGTACAGGTATCCGTTCTCGCCGGGGTGCACGAGGTGCGGCAGGGCCATCGCGTTCGCGGCGACGACCGGGAGCCCGGAGGCCAGCGCCTCCATCGTCGCGATGCTCTGCAGCTCGGCGCGCGACGGCATCCCGAACACGGTCGAGCGGGTGAGCGCCGCGCGCAGCTCGTCGTAGCTGACCTTGCCGGTGAAAGTGGTGCGGTCGGCGATGCCGAGCGCGCGGGCCTTCGCCTCGAGCTGGCGCTTGACCTCGCCGTCGCCGACGATCTGCACGCGCACGTCGAGGGCCGGGTCGAGCCGGGTGACCGCCTCGAGCAGTTCGTCGACGTGCTTCTCCTCGTCGAGGCGCCCGAGGAACGTGATGACGTTGCCCGTGCGCGGCGAGAAGTCGGCGGTGTAGTCGCGGGAGTCGATGCCGCACGAGATCGCGTGCATGTTGGTCAGCCCGGTGTGCTTCTCGAAGAAGTCGGCCGCGCGGCGAGTGGGGGCGGTGATCGCGTCCGCCTTCGCGAACCACTTGCGCGCCGACGACCACTGCACGCGGGTCAGCCAACCGAGCATGAAGCGCGGCAGGATCGCGACGTGCTGGAGCATGTTCTCGGGCATCGTGTGATTCGTGCCGACCAGCCGGATCCCGTGCCTCTTCGCCGCCGTCGCCAGGCCCCGCCCGACGATGATGTGCGACTGGAAGTGGATGACGTCGGGCTTGATCTGCACGCACGATGCGCTCGGCGTTCGCCTTGACCCGCCACGGCAGCATGAACCGCAGCCAGGGGTGCGGGAGCCAGCGCCAGCTGTAGATGCGATGCACCGTGAGGTCCTGGCCGACGTGCTCTTCGGCGAAGGTGCCCACCTTGCCGCGCTTCGCGGGCGCCATCACGTGCACGTCGTGGCCGCGCGCGGCGAGGCCGGCGGCGAGGCTGCGCGCGAACGTCGCCGAGCCGTTGACGTCGGGGGAGAAGGTGTCCGCGCCGATCAGGACGCGCATCGGCCCGCGCGACGACTTCGCGTCGGTCACTCGGTGTCACCCTTCTTCGGCGCCGCGCCGGCGCGCGGCCCGAGAGTGGGATGCGCGCTCGATCGCCTCGCTCGACCACTTCGGCGACCAGCCTCTTCGACGACGTTACCGCCGCGATGGGTCTGCGGATGATGCTTCGCCAGCTGGAAGACACCGTAGATCGCCAGAGCCGCCGCGACGACCCAGATGAGCAGCGCCCAGAACGGGACGGCGGCCGCCTCGCCGAGCACGACGATGCCGATCGCCACCGCGACGAGCGGGTCGACGACGGTGAGACCGGCGATCACCAGGTCGGGCGAGCCGACCGAGTACGCGGTCTGAACGAAGTAGGCGCCGAGGATCGCGGCGAGCAGCAGGCCGACGATGCAGACGATCGTCAGCCACTCGAACGTTCCGCCCCCGGTGACGCCGGCGATCTCGTTGCCGACCCGGTTGATGACGACCTTGGCAAGCGTCGCGACGAAGCCGTAGAGCACGCCGGCCGCGAGGATGTAGAAGATCGCGCTGGCGCGCTTGCGGAAGTAGACGAACGCCACCGCGAGCCCGACCAGCACGACGCCGAGGATGATCAGGATGACGATCAGCTGCAGGCGCTCGACGACGCTCTCCTGGGCGAAGATCGCCGCGACGGTCACGAAGATCGCGATGCCCGCGACGCAGAAGATGATCGCCCGGATCGCGGCGCCCTCGAGCTTCACCTTCGACACGCGTGCGTTGACGATCGCGGTGATGACCAGGGCGACGACGCCGAGCGGCTGCACCACGATGAGCGGTGCGAAACCGAGGCTCGTGAGCTGGAACAGGATCGCCAGTGCCGAGCAGCACGCTGCCGAGCACCCACCACATGCTGGATGCCAGCCGCAGCAGCTGCCGGATGCTCAGACCCTGCTTGTGACCCGACCCGTGACGGGCCTCGACGATCTCGACCCCGCGATGCTGGAATTGCGCTCCCGAGCGCCAGGAACACGCCGCCGACCAGAGCGATGGCGATCCCGACCGGGGCCATTCCTCCGATGACGCTGTCGAGGCTGGGAAGGTCGGGAGGCACCCGATGAATCTACCCGGTGCACCGCCGATATCCTTACCGAATGGCCGTCCGTCCCATCCTCATCACGGGCGAGCCCGTCCTCCACACTCGCGCCCAGCCGGTCGGCGAGATCGACGACGACCTCCGCGAGCTGGTCCGCGACATGCAGGAGACGATGGCCGCCGCGCCGGGTGTCGGTCTCGCGGCTCCGCAGGTCGGGGTGCCGCTGCGCCTCTTCGTCTGGAACTGGCGCGACGACGACGGCGTGGAGCATCGGGGCACAGCGATCAATCCGGAGCTGTGGATCAGCCCCACGCCCGTCGGCGACCCGGATGAGGACGCCGAGTCCGAGGGATGCCTCTCGGTTCCGGGGGAGCGGTTCGCGCTCCGCCGCGCCGAACTGGCGCATCCTGCGGGCCACGGATATCGACGGTCGTCCCTTCGAGGTGAAGGCGATGCGGATGGCTCGCGCGCATCTTCCAGCACGAGTTCGACCACCTCGACGGCGTCCTGTATCCCGATCGCCTCTCCTACCCCCATTCGAGGGTCGCCGCTAAAGTCATTCGGAAGAAGAGCTGGGGGGCTCCAGGGGCATCCTGGATGCCCGGCGTGGATCACCTCGAGGACTGAGACCCATGGGCGCGACGCGGAACACTCCGTCGCGTCGCGCGCGCCGCATCCTGTCCGTCGTTCTCGCCGGCCTGCTCGCCCTCGGCGGCGGAACCGCCCTCGCGCTGTCGGAGCAGCCAGGCCAGCGAACGCGCTGAACCCGCTGACGCAACGACATCCTCGAGAACACCCCGATCACGAACTCGACCGTTCATGTTCTAGGGCGACGGCGACCCCGGCGACCCGATCAGGTCGATTCCGGCGGCATCGGCACCCGACTGCAACACGGTCACCGACGGGCTCGGCAACTGGACGCTGCAACGTCATCTTCACCGTCGAGCACCGACGTGACCGTCGTCACCGCACCCGTCCCGACGACGGCACCCCGGCCCAGGATCACGAGGGTGGGAGTACCCGGTCGCCCTCCCCGTCAGCATCAACGAGACGCAGCCCGGGCAAGTGCTCTCGAACGAACCTTGCAACGGTGGTGACCGGGTCAGGTGCCTGGCCGACAGCGACCATGCTCGTGACCGATCAACGGCCTGCGCGTGGCCGCCGGACCCGCTGGACCGGCAGCGGCAACTGGAGCTGCACGCCGCCTGGCGGCCTCGACGGCACCTACCCGCTCGTGGCACAGCAGGATGTCGGCGCCGCCGTCAGCGACGCGACCAACAGCACCTACGTGCTACGACACGTCGACCTTCATCCCGACGATTCGACTTCCCGTACGACAGCACCCTGCCGCCCGCGGGCATCGCAGACCAGCGACACGACGCCGACTCGTCGGGGACGCCGGGCCGCCGAGCCCGTTCGCGACGGTCACGGTCTACGCGTACGACTATCGGCCTGGTTGCGCCGGTGCACTCCGGCCGCCCGACACCGTCACGTTCTTCTGCAGCGACGTCGCGGACGCGGCGGGCGCATGGTCGTGCACCGGGCCCGCCGATGACGGTCAACCACTACTGGCTCTTCGGTGCAACCCAGACGGACCCGTCGGCAACTCACCGGCAGTCCGGACGACGAGTTCGACATCCACATCCTGCCGCCGCCGGCCGCGCCGACATCACCAACCCGACGCCCGGATTCGGCGAGACTCTCGCCCTTCGTCGTCTTCGGCACCGTCGACGCGGCGACCACGGAGGTGCGGGTCACCGAGGGGGGAACCGACCTGCTGCGGTGCGGTCGTCCCCGTCGCCCTCGCGTTCGACTGCGCCCCGGCGCTCGCGCCGTCGGACCCACACCGCTCGACTTCACCGCGTTCGACGTGTACGGCACCGGCGACCACGACATCTGTGATCGTCGACTCGTGGGCCCCGCCGACGATCGACCGCCCCGATCCCCGGCGACCAGACCAGCGCAGTCGACACATCGACGTCACCGGTGCCGCTCCCGATCGGGTCCGACCTCGTCGGTCCGGGTCGACGGCTTCGTTCCCCTGCGCGATCCTGCCGGCCGGCGTGACCACCTACACCTGCACCGACCGGCTTCCTCGCGGTCGGCCCGCACACGGTCGACGTCGACTACACCGACCCGTGGGGCACAGCCTCGGCGACGGTCAACGCGAAACATCAACGATCGTCCCGACCGCTGCGTGCCCCGAACTTCACGACCCGCTGCCCGGGTACTCGAGTACGAGAACCGGTCGTGCACGTGTCGGGATGACGAACGCCCCCGAGGGCACGGTGTACGTGCGCGAAGGCGCTCTTCAACCTGTGCACGCCGACTGCCGGTCGCTGTCGGCATCGTTCTCGTGCACCACGGTCCCGCTCGTCGGTCGGCTCGCACACGATCACGATCTCGCAGACCGACCAGTACGGCACGATGTCGGCGATCCGCAGCGCGTCGTCACGATCCTGCCGACACCGTTCCAGCCGCTCACCATGAAGACGTTCGGCTTCTCGTTCTCGGTGCTCGGGCCGGATGGCACTGAGATCGACGAGGACGGCATCGATACCGGCGATCTGGTCACGATCGTGGCCATCGGGGGTGCCGCCCGGGACGCTGGTGCAGACCGAGATCCACTCGACGCCGGTGAAACTCGGCCAGATGACGGTCGGGCCGACCGGCGTGATGCAGCTCACGACCACCGTTCCCCCGGTGCGACCCGGGCGACCATGAGATCGTCGTCGGCGCATCGCGGCCCGGCTACTTCCCGGCCATCGTTCGCGACCCCGGTGATGGTGCACGGCGTGAAGGTGATCCCCGGTGCCGACGAGGTCATCAAGGAGCTCGGCGAACCGACGACGACAAGGAGCTGGACACCCTGCCCTGCGGATCGAGGACCCGGGCCGGCGGCGGCGGGACCGGCTCCACGGCTTCGACGACCCGACCGTGTTCGGCTCGAGCCTGGAGTCGCCCGTTCGACGCCCCCGCGCACGCGTTCGCGCTGACCCCCGCGGGCATCGTGCTGAGCGGGTCGATCGCGATCGCGTTCCTGCTGCTCGTCGGGTTCCCCGCCGAGCTGCTCGAGTCGACGATCCGCAGCAACTACGACCGCGCGTTCGGCTGGCTGGCCCGCTGACGGCGGCGCGTCGGCCGGATGCTGGCGCCGGTCGCGCGCGCGCTCGCGAATCCGTGGGTCGGCAGCGGCGTCACGATCCTCGCCGCCGCGATCCTGCTCGGATTCGCCGATCCCGACTTCGGGTTCAACGGCGCCTCGGTGCGCCTGATGCTCGCGATGATGCTCGCGGTCGCTGGCGATCAACGTCGGCATCCCGCCGATCGTGATGCGGGTCGCGCGCCGCGCGTTCGACGTGCGTCGCGGTGCTCAAGCCGATGCCGGCCGCGCTCGCGATCGTCGGCATCTCGGTGCTGGTGTCGCGCCTCGCCGGCATCTCGCCCGGATTCCTGTTCGGCGTCGTGCTCGGCGTCGTCTACGCCCGCGAGTTGAAGCTGCGCGACGAGGCACGTCTCGGCGTGCTCGGAGTCGGGCTGACGATCGCGGCCGGTCTGCTCGCCTGGCTCGGCTACGGGATGGCCTCCACGGCATCCGGACCCGGGTTCTTGAACAACCTGACGATCGAGGCGCTCGCGGCGATCACGCTCGAGGCGCTCGGCACCCTCGTCATCGCGCTGCTGCCGATCGAGTTCCTCGACGGGCGGACCATCTTCCGCTGGTCGAAGCTCGCCTGGATCGGGCTGTACGTCGTGACTGCGCTGGTGTTCCTGTTCGTCGTCGTGCCGCTGCGCGACAACTGGGGCACGATGTCGGCGCCGATCTTCGGCTGGGGCACGCTGTTCGCGGTGTTCGGCGTCGGTCGCGATCGTCACGTGGGCGATCTTCCGGCGGTTCCGGCGAAGCGCGGCGACGGCGCGGCTACGCCATCCAGCCCAGAAGCCGCAGCACCGCGGCAACGATCGCGGCGCTGAGCACGACGACGATGAACGGCGCACGCAGCGCCAGCAGCACCGCGGCGACGCCGAGCGCCGGGAAGCCGCGCGTCGAGCACGATCTGGTGATCCCGCTCGAGCGTCTGCGTGACGACGAGCGCGGAGAGCAGCGCGACCGTGAGCAGGGTCGCGACGCGCGACGGGGTCGGGCGCTCCATGAACGACGGCGGCACGAGGTAGCCGACCAGCTTCAGCACCAGCACGATCGAGCGACGGCCAGCAGGATGACGGTCCAGATGTTCACGTCGCTGTCCGCGCTTCGCCGAGCGCGCCGAGCCAGTTCGTGACGCCGACGACGACGGCGACGAGCGCGGCGGCGAGCACCGGCAGTCCCGGCGGCAGCCACGGGATGAGGACGGCGGCGACGACGGCGGCGGCGATGGCGACCGCGATCGGCTGACGTGCCCGCAGCCGCGGCCAGAGCAGGCCGAGGAACGCAGCGGCGGCAGCGGCATCCAGTCCGTACATGCGCACGTCGCCGACCAGGTCGCCGAGCAGCGCGCCGATGAAGGTGGTGAGGTTCCAGCCGACGTAGATGATCGCGCCGGTCACCCAGAACCCGACGCGCTGCCCGCGCAGGGTCGGCTGGGCGGTCGAGACCGCGGTGGTCTCGTCGATGGTCCAGTGGCGCGGCGAGCAGCTTGCGCCACCACGGGCCGCCGATGATCGGCGACATGCGCATCGAGTACAGCGAGTTGCGCACGCCGAGCAGGGCGGCGCCGGTGATCGCGGCGGGGCCCGCCGACGACTCCGCCGGAGGCGAGGACGCCGATCAGGGCGAACTGCGACCCGCCCGAGAACATGAACAGGCTGAGCACGCAGGCCTGCCAGACGTCGAGCCCGGATGCGACGGCGAGGGCCCCGAACGAGACGCCGTACGCGGCGACCGCGAGGCCGACGGCGAGACTGGCGCGCACCGCGGCGGAGGTCTCGGGGCGGCCACGATCGAGGCTATAACGCGGAAGGCCCCGCCTCGGCAGGATAGGGGAGACCGGGGCTGCTCGCGGCTGAGCGTCGTGCGCTACTTCTGCGGAGGCACCGGCGGCTGCGGGGCGCTCGCGCGGAGCACCTCGAGGCGAGCGCGGTACTCCTTCTCGTCGATGTCACCCTGCGCGAAGCGCTCGGCGAGCGTCGACTCGGCGACTGCGAGCCGCGTGCGCCTGGCCCCAGGGACCGTGGTGACCCCAGCCGTGGCCGTATCCGGGCCGTAGCCGCCGGCCCAGGCGTGCGGCGCCAGCGGCGACCGACGAGCGCGAAGATCAGCACGAAGACGCCGATCCAGAACAGCGGGATGAGGAAGAACAGCCAGCCGAAGCCATGCCCGAAGGGGTGCACGACTGCGGCGGCCAGGGCGAGTGAGGTGAACACGGTTGTCCTTCTCTGTGTCGGGGTTCCGGCGGAACCCGCTGACACCAGACTCGTCCGGCGCGGCGTCCGGCGAATCTGCCGACCGGATGCTTCGCCGCTACTCCCTCGGGAGCAGTCGGGCGGTGCGGCCTACTCCTGCCGGCCCGGCGTGACCAGCCCGGTCTCGTACGCGACGACGACGAGCTGCACGCGGTCGCGCGCCAGCAGCTTCGACATGATGCGCGAGACGTGGGTCTTCGCCGTCAGCGGGCTGAGGAACAGCGCCGTGCCGATCTCCTCGTTGGTGAGACCCTGACCGACGAGCGCCGAGCACCTCGCGCTCGCGGTCGGTGAGCGTCGCCAGCCGGGCGTCGTCCGGGGCGTCGCGCAGCGTGCCGGCGACGCGCTCGAGCAGCCGCTTCGTCACGCGCGGGGCTGAGCAGCGCGTCTCCCCCGGCGACGACGCGCACGGCGCGGATCAGCTCGACCGGCTCGGTGTCCTTCACGAGGAACCCGCTCGCACCGGCGCGGATCGCCTGCGCCACGTACTCGTCGAGCTCGAACGTCGTCACGACGACGACGTGCGTGCCCGTCGAGCGCCGGGTCGGCGACGATCTGCTCGGTCGCCCAGAGTCCGTCGCCGTCGGGCATGCGGATGTCCATGAGCACGACGTCGGGCTGCGTCTCGGTGACGAGCGGCGACCGCCTCGCGACCGGTGCCGGCCTCGCCGACGACCTCGATGATCCGGTTCGGCCTCGAGCAGGCTGCGGAACCCGCCGCGGATCAGCTGCTGGTCGTCGGCGAGCGCGACGCGGATCATGCCGGCACCTTCCGACCGGGATCTCGCCCGTGACGACGAAGCCGCCGCCGTCGGCCGGGCCCGGCGCTCAGGTGCCCGCCGAGCAGCTCGGCGCGCTCGCGCATGCCGAGCAGGCCGCGGCCGCCCGACTCGCTCGCGGAGCCGTCCACGCCGTTGCCGTCGTCGCGCACCTCGACGCGGTAGGCGCCGTCGTCGCGCTCGAGCATCACGTCCACCGTCTGCGCGCCGGTCGCGTGCCGCGCGACGTTCGTGAGCGACTCCTGCACGATCCGGTACAGCGCGAGCTGCACCTGCGCCGGCACCTCGGCATGCGTCAGCCGGTCATCGAGCGTGACCTTCGAGCTCGTCGTGCGACTGACGCCTCGACCAGGGCCGGCAGGCGGTCGAGATCGGGCTCCGGCACGAGCGGCGCGTCGACCGGCGTCCCGCCCTCGGCGCGCAGGATCCCGAGCACGGATCGCACCTCGTCGAGCGCGGACTTGCTGGTCTCCTTGATGCTGGCCAGCGCATCCGCCGCCTTGTCGGGCTGCTTCTCCATGAGGTGCAGCCCGACGCCGGCCTGCACGTTGATCTGGCTGAGCGAGTGCGCGAGCACGTCGTGCAGTTCGCGGGCGATGCGCACGCGTTCGCCCTGCACCGCGCTCTGGCGTCGCTCCGTCGCGAGCCGGCGGAACTCGTCGCGCGCTCGCGGCGGGTGCGGATGCTCTCGCCGATCCCGAACACGATCAGGATGCCGAGGGTCGTGCCCGCGATGCGGAACGGCGTCCACTCCTCGCGGCCGAGGACGCCGGCGATCGTGATCGAGACGATCCAGCAGACGCCGATCGAGATCCACGCCCAGATGCGGGCGTCGCGCACGATCGCGCTGAGGATCGCGAACGCCAGCGCGACGTACGGCGGCCCGCCGCGCTCGTTCACGAACAGATCGAGGGATGCCGCGACGGCCGTGACCGCGACGACCGGGCCCGGGAAGCGGCGGGCCGCGATCAGCGCGAGCGGCCCGATGACGGCGATCAGGATGCTGAGATCGCGGTGTCGCGCGGCGCCAGGTTCGAGAAGCGCGCGATGACCAGATCGCCGTCGGGACCTGGATCGCGAACGAGATGATCACCGGCATCCAGAGCGTCGAACCACTTCGGGGCATCGCCACTCGGGGGACCCTCGCCGCCCCACCAGGGCGGACCGCCTGCCAGCCGGGTGCGCGCCGTGACGCTGCGCCCATCGGGCGTGCATCTCATCCCGACCCGGCATGGCTCGATGCTACGCGCGGGCGGGGGCGCGCGCGAATCCTCCCGCGGGAGTAACGGAGTGAAGCTCCCCGACTTGGACTCGAACCAAGAACCTATCGATTAACAGTCGATTGCTCTGCCAATTGAGCTATCGGGGATCGCTGCGAAAACAGCCTCGCAAGACTATCAAAGGTTGGGCGCGACGCTGACCGGAGCGAGGCACGTCGGCGAGGGCACCGCGACCGGTTCGCCGTGCGGCGTCAGAGCGCCGTCGTCCCGATCCGCAGGGTCGCGACGTTGTTCGACAGCTGGTTCGCGACGTGCACGAACTCCCCGTCGACGACGAGGTGCCGCGGCCAGTCGCCGCCGCTCGGAGCCCAGCCGACCGGGCGCGCGGCGTCCGCATCGAGGGCGATCGACGCGATCCGGTTGCTGCCCCGGATGCCCGCGAACACGAAGCGTCCGTCGGCCGACAGCCCCAGCGCCGGATGCCTGGTCCGTCCCCGGCGTCGCGCCCGGCAGCGCGAGGATCTGCACGATCTCGAAGCGTCTCGCCCAGCGGCTCGAGCAGCAGCAGCTCGCAGCTCCACTCGCCGAGCAGCGCGATGCGGCCGTCGGGCAGAGGCAGCAGGTCGCGCGGGCCCGTGCCCGGCGGCAGCGCCAGCTCGTCGTACCGGATCAGGCGCGTCCCCGACCAGCGGTGCAGGTACACGCGGTCGGTGCCGAGGTCGAGGGTGAGCACGCGGCCGTCGGCGAGCGGCAGCACGTGATGGGCGTGCGGTCCGTCCTGCGCGGGCAGCGGGCCGCGGTCGTCGGCGAACCGGCGATCGCCTCGCCCGGCGTCCAGACGACTCCGTCGCCGTAGCAGGCGACGACCGGCCGCCCGTCCGCGACGGCGAGGTGGCACGGCTACTGGCCCGCCACATCCAGGCGCTCGACGCTCGGTGAGGGAACCGCCCGCCAGGTCGAACACGTCGACCGCCGCGACGCCCTCGAGCACCGCGTAGACCCGCGTCCCGTCGACAGTGATCCACGACGGCGACTCGCGTCTCGGCGGCCACGCCGCGGAACTCGAACGTCCGTCCGCGAGACGAACGTCCCCACGCGATCCCGGTGGCCGTCCCGCCCATGTCGGCGCCGTATCCGCCGATCAGCCAATCGGTCATGCGGAGCAGGCGGTCATACGGCGAGCGAGTCGGCCAGCCGCTCGACGTACGGGTGCAGCGGGTTGCCGAGCACCTCGTCGACCTGCCCGAGGCCGACGAACATGCCGCCGTGCATGATCGCGATCTGCTCGGTCATCGTGCGCAACTCGCGCATGTCGTGGCCGATCACCAGCGCCGAGAACGCGCGCTCGCGCTGCAGGTCGGCGATGACGGTCAGGATGCGGCCGCGCACCAGCACGTCGACACCCATGGTCGGGTCGTCGGCGACGAGCAGCGTCGGCTCGAGGATGAGGGCGCGAGCGAGCGCGACGCGCTGACGCTGACCGCGGCTGAGCTCGTGCGGGAACTTGTTCATCACCGCGAGCGGCAGCCGCACCGCGTCGATCAGGGTCGCGACGGCGGCGCCGGCGTCGAGGCGGTCGAACTTGCGGTCGCGCGAGTAGATCGGCTCGGAGACGTTCTCGCCGATCGTCAGGTGCGGTTCGAGCGACGAGCCGCCGTCCTGCGGCAGGTAGCCGACGCGCACGGTCAGCCGGCTGCGGTTGCGGTCGCTGATCTCGCGCATGTCCTGCCCGAACACCTCGAGCTGAGCCGCCGAAGATCTTCGGCAGCGGCTTCTCGCCGTGCTGCACCTGCGCCGGCGACGGCGCGGGCCAGGGTGCTCTTGCCGGATCCGGCCTCACCGACGATGCCGAGGATGCCGCCGACCGGGATCTCGAAGCGACACGCCGTTGACCGCGACGTCGTCGTCGCCGTACCCGAGGGTGAGGTCGTCGGCGAGGACCGCGACCGGTGCGTCCGTCACGTCTCCACCGTACCTGTCACGCTGAGGCGAGCGGACCACGTGCCCGGCGGGCGGCCTGCTCGACCGGGTCGGGAACGGGCAGCGAGTGCAGCAGCCTGCGCGTGTAGTCGTTCTGCGGGTTGCCGAGCACGTCGGCCGTGTGGCCCTCCTCGGCGATCTCGCCGTGGTGCAGCACCACGACGCGGTGCGCCAGCAGGTCGACGACGGCGAGGTCGTGCGTGATGAACAGCGTCGCGAAGCCGAACCGCTCCTGCACCTCGCCGAACAGCTCGAGCACGCGCGCCTGCACCGACACGTCGAGCGCGCTGGTCGGCTCGTCGGCGATCAGCAGCTTCGGGTCGAGCGCGATGGCGCGGGCCAGGCTCGCGCGCTGACGCTGGCCGCCGCTCAGCTCGTGCGGGAAGCGGTCGCCGTACTCCTTGGGAAGCTGCACCGCCTCCATCAGCTCGTCGACGCGGCCGCGCGCCGCGGCCGGGTTCTTGGCGACGCCGTGCACGACGAGCGGCTCGGCGACGCACTGCGCGATCGTGAGCAGCGGGTTGAAGCTCGTCGCCGGATCCTGGAACACGAACCCGAGATCCTTGCGGTGCGGCCGGAAGTCGCGCTCGCGCACGCCGTGCATCTCGGCCCCGAGCACCTCGAGCGAGCCGCCGGTCACGCGGGTCAGACCGGCGATCGCGCGCCCGATCGTGGTCTTGCCCGAGCCGCTCTCGCCGACGAGACCGAGCACCTCGCCGGGCCGGATCTCGAAGCTCGACGCGGTCGACGGCGCGGAACGCCTTGCGGCCGAGCCGCCCGGGGTACTCGATCACCAGGTCCTTCGCCGAGACGACGGCGTGCATCGTTCGACGGCTTCACCTGCGGCCGGTCGGCGATGTCGAGGCGCGGCACCGCGGCGAGCAGCTTCTTGGTGTACTCGTGCTGCGGCGAGGCGAACAGCTCGCGCACCGGCGCGGTCTCGACGAGCTCGCCGTTGTACATGACGGCGACGCGGTCGGCGAGGTCGGCGACGACGCCCATGTTGTGGGTGATCAGCACGATCGCGGTGCCGAACTCGGCGCGCAGGTCGCGCAGCAGCTCGAGGATCTCGGCCTGCACCGTCACGTCGAGCGCGGTGGTCGGCTCGTCGGCGATGATCACGTCGGGCTCGAGGGTCAGCGCCATCGCGATGACGATGCGCTGCTTCTGCCCGCCCGAGAACTGGTGCGGGTAGTCGTTGACCCGGCGCGCGGCGTCGTCGATGCCGACCTTCCGCAGCATCTCGATCGCACGGCGGCGTGCCTGCTGCTTGGTCACGTTGCCGTGCGCGCGCATGCCCTCGGCGAGCTGCCAGCCGACCGTGAAGACCGGGTTGAGCGCGGTCGACGGCTCCTGGAAGATCATCGCCGCCCGGGTGCCGCGCAGTTCGCGCATGCGGCTCGCGCTGATCGAGACGACGTCGTCGGCGCCGAGGAAGACGGCGCCCGCCGACGTTCGCGGTCTCGGGGATCAGGCCGAGGATCGTGCGAGCCGTCACGGTCTTGCCGCTGCCGGACTCGCCGACGATCGCGAGCACCTCGCCCGGCTGCCACCTGCAGGCTGACGTCGCGCACGGCGTGCACGTCGCCGCCGTCGGTGGCGAACGTGACGTCGAGATCCCGGATGTCGACCGCGGGCTGGTCGCGGTCGTCGTCGGCCATCAGAGCACCTCTCCCATCTCTTCGCGGGCGACCGGCTGGGTCGCCGCCACCGCATCCGCCGGCGTCGCGTCGGCGGCACGGCGCCGGGTCCGCAGCCGCGGGTCGGCCAGGTCGTTGAGGCTCTCGCCGATCAGCGTGATGCCGAGCACGAGCAGCACGATCGCCGAGCCCGGGAAGATCGACGTCCACCAGATGCCGCTGGTGACGTCGCTCGATCGAGCGGTTCAGGTCGTAGCCCCACTCCGCCGCCGACGTCGGCTCGATGCCGAACCCGAGGAAGCCGAGCGCGGCCAGGGTCGAGGATCGCCTCGGAGCTGTTGAGCGTGAAGATCAGCGGCAGCGTGCGGGTCGAGTTGCGGAGCACGTGGCGGAACATCACCCGCGGCGTGCTCGCCCCGACGACCTTGGCCGACTCGACGAACGCCTCGGCCTTGACGCGCACGGCCTCGGCACGGATGACGCGGAAGTACTGCGGGATGAACACGACGGTGATCGAGATCGCCGCCGCGAACACGCCGCCGACCAGGCTCGGACTGGCCCTTGCTGATGACGATGCCGGCGACGATCGCGAGCAGCAGCGTCGGGAAGGCGTAGACCGCGTCGGCGATCACGACGAGCACGCGGTCGAGCCAGCCGCCGAGGTAGCCGGAGACCAGGCCGAGGAGGACGCCGACGAAGATCGACAGCGACACCGCGACGATGATCACGAAGAACGCGGTCTGCGCGCCCCAGATCACGCGGGACAGCACGTCGTAGCCGCCGACGGTCGTGCCGAGGAGGTGGTCGCCGCCGGGCGGCACCTGCGAGCCGAAGGTGTCGCCGTTCTCGTCGCTCAGCTGGTTGAAGCCGTAGGGCGCGATCAGCGGCGCGAAGATCGCCATCAGCAGGAAGATGCCGGTGATCACGAGCCCGGCGACGAGCATCCCGCGCTGCAGGCCGATGCTCTGCCGGAACTGGTGGACGACCGGGAGCCGGCCGAGGAGCTTACGCACGCGCATCAGTACCGCACCCTCGGGTCGATGATCGCCGCCATGATGTCGACGATGAAGTTGGTGAGCGCGACGATCACGGCCAGCAGGGCGACGATGCCCTGCACGGCGACGAAGTCGCGGGCCAGCAGGTACTGGACCAGCTGGAAGCCGAGCCCCTTCCACTCGAAGGTGGTCTCGGTGAGGACGGCGCCGCCGAGGAGCAGCGCGATCTGCAGGCCGATGACGGTGATGATCGGGATGAGCGCCGGCTTGTAGGCGTGGTGGCGCACCAGCCGGAACTCGCTGACGCCGCGCGATCGTGCCGCGTCGACGTAGGGCATGCCGAGCGTGCCGATGACGTTGGTGCGCACCAGGCGCAGGAAGATGCCGGCCGTCAGGAGGCCGAGGGCGATCGACGGGAGGACCGCGTGCGCGAGCACGTCGCCGATGATCGCGCCGTTGCCGAGCCGGATCGCGTCGATCAGATGGATGCCGGTCGCGTTGTCGAGCCGGGCGAGTGCGACCTCGTTGCGGGCGCCCGCACGGCCGGACGCCGGGAGCCAGTGCAGCCCGACCGCGAAGATCAGCTTGAGCACGAGGCCGGCGAAGAAGACGGGCGTCGCGTAGAAGAGGATCGCGAAGACGCGGAGGACGGCGTCGGGCCAGCGGTCGCGGAGGTAGGCGGCGAGCATGCCCAGCGGGATGCCGACGATGAAGGCGACGATGAGCGCGTAGATCGCGAGCTCGAGCGTCGCGGGGCCGTAGCGGAACAGCACGTCGGTGACGAGCTGGTTGTCGCTGAGGGTGCGGCCGAAGTTGCCGGTGAACACCTGTCCGAGGTACTCGAGGTACTGCACGATGAGCGGCCGGTCGTAGCCGGCCGCGTGGATGCGCTCCTGCAGCTGGTCGGCGGGGAGCCGGCCGCCGAGCGCGGCGGTGATCGGGTCGCCCGTCGTCCGCATGAAGAGGAAGACCAGGGTGACCAGGATGAAGACGGTCGGGAAGATGAGCAGGAACCGGACGAGCAGGTAGCGGCCGAGCGATCCGCCGCCGGACCGCGATTTCTTGCGCGCGGCCGGAGCCGTGGCGTCGGGCGCGGGAGGCGCGACGTCGGTCGAGGTCATGCGATGCCTGTCTCCTCAGAGAGTGGGGCGGCCCGCACGAGCGAGCCGCCCCACCATCATCTGATGCGGATTACTTGGTGAGCGGGGCGTACCGGAACTTGAACGAGGCGTCGAGGACGACACCGTCGATGCCGCTGCCGGAGACCGCCACCTGGGCACCCTGGAGGAGCGGGACCGTCGACAGCAGTTCGCCCATGCGGGCCTGGATGTCTTCGATCTTCTGCTGACGCTCGGCCGGGTCGGTCGTGACCGCCTGGTCGAGGATCAGCTGGTCGACCTCAGCGTCGCTGAAGTGGTTCCCGAGGAAGTTGTTCGTCAGGAAGAACGGCGTCAGGTAGTTGTCCGCGTCCGAGTAGTCCGGGAACCAGCCGAGCTGGTAGGCCGGGTACACGTCGGCGGTGCGGTCCTCGGCGTACTGAACCCACTCGGTGGACTGCAGGTCGACGGCGAACAGGCCGTCCGCCTCCAGCTGGCTCTTGACCAGGGCGTACTCGTCTCCCGACGAGGGGCCGTAGTGGTCGTCCGAGTTGTACTGCAGGCTCAGGGCGACCGGCGTGGTGACGCCGGCAGCCTCGAGGATCGCCGCGGCCTTGGCCGCGTCCGGTCCGCCGTTGCCGTCGCCGTACAGGTCCTTCAGCACCGTGGTGGCGCCGGCGAATCCGTCCGGAACGAACGAGTACAGCGGGGTGTAGGTGTCCTTGTAGACCTGGGTGGCGATCGCCTGACGGTCGATGAGCGACGCGACGGCCTGACGAACGGCCTGTGCCTTGGCCGCGTCGGCCTCGGGCGTGGTCGCGCCGTACGGCATCGTGTTGAAGTTGAACACGATGTAGCGGATCTCTCCACCGGGACCGTCGTGGACCGTGACAGCGTCGTTGCCGCTGAGGTCCTCGATGTCGGTCGGCGACAGGCTGCGGTAGGCCACGTCGACCTCACCCTCCTGCACGGCGAGCTTCAGGTTCGACGAGTCCGCGTAGACCGTCGTGATGATGCCGTCGTTGACCGGTCGCGTCGAGAACGCCCTTGTACTCCGGGTTCGGCGCGTACTCGACGGTCTCGTTGAAGTCGTAGCTCGTGATGATGTACGGACCACCGAACGCGTTCGCCTCGACGATCTCGTCGTCGGGGGTGATCGCGTCGGCCGCGAAGCTCTCCTCGTCGACGATCGCACCCGGGAAGCTGGTGAGGATCTGCGGGAAGATCTGGTCGTTCTCGGTCTTCAGCTTGAAGACGACGGTCGTGTCATCCGGCGTCTCGACGCTGTCGAGGTTGTACAGCAGGCTCGACGCGCCGTTCGGGTCGGCGATCGCGATGTTGCGATCGAACGAGAACTTGACGTCCGACGAGGTCAGGTCGTTGCCGTTGGCCCACTTCAGGCCGGCCGGAAGGGTGACCGTGTACTCCGACGGCGACGTGAACTCGGCGCTCTCGGCGAGGTCGGGGACGACCTCGGTGCTGTTGTAGTCGGTGTTGACCAGGTACGGGAAGACCTGCGTCTGCACGCCCAGCGAACCGTTGTCGTACGAGCCGGCCGGGTCGAGCGTGGTGACCTTATCGGTCGTGCCCACGAGGATGGTGTTGTCCCCGTCACCGGTGTCGCCGCCGCCCGGCGCGCAGCCTGCGAGCACGAGACCCGCGACCGCCGTGACGGCGATGAGGCCGAGCTTCACGCCGGCCTTCTTCGAAACGGAATTCATTCCGTGTTACCTCTTCCTGTTGTGTGCAAGAGAATTGCACGCGCGCGCTCGATAGAGCCGCGCGGCGTTAGTAGACAGGTCTAACACAGCACGCGGGTGTCCTCCACTCGGGGGGTGAACCGCGACCGAATGTTTACGCGTCGGCGACGCCTGACGCGTGATTATTGCGCGAAGGCGTCGCGCGGCCGCTGATCGGCTGCGCGGGCGCTCATTCCTTGCGCAGCTGCCGCCGCTCCGTCTCGAGAGCGACCGACCTCCTGCTGAGCTCGGCCCAGCGACCGGTGTCGCCGTCGGCGCTGGCGCGCTGCATGGCGCCGACGAGTTCGGCCTTCTCGCGCAGGATGTCGCGGTCGACGAGGTCGGCGACGACCTGACGGCAGTACTCCTCGAGGCGGTCGGAGCGCGACAGGATGGGCGCTACGGCGAGCTGCGAGACCAGCGAACGGAACGCCTCCGGCACCTCCCGGCTCACCCGGTCGATCCATCCCGAGCCCTCGAAGTCCTCCAGGCTGGCGGTGACGCCGTCGCGGATCACGGCGAGCGACGGGTTGACGAACCGTGCCCCCAGCACACGCTCGGTCAGGTCGCGTCCGACGGCCTCGGGATGCTGGATCAGCGCCATGAGCGCGTCGCGCTCGCTGCGCGTGATGGGGTCGATCGGCAGGTCGGTGATCGCCATCATGCGCTCCGGAGTTCTCGATGGGCGGGTCCGCAGATTGCCGCGCTGCGCCCTCCGGCTTCGACGCTTTCGCCTCGAAGCTCGCGCGATTCACCGCCGACTTCACCTCGGCCGGATCCATGCCCAGCCACCCCGCCAGGTTGCGGATGTAGCCGACGCCGAGCGCGCGATCCCGGATGCCGGCGACGACGGGCGCGGACGCCCGGAGCGCAGCCACCCGGCCCTCGACCGTCTCGAGGTCGTGCCCGGCGAGCCGGCGCCGGATCATGAACTCGAACATCGGCTTGCGCGATGACACCAGCGAGCGCACCGCCTCGTCGCCGCGCTCCAGCCGCAGGTCGCACGGATCGAGGCCGTCCGGCCCGACCGCGACGAACGTCTGCGCGGCGAAGCGCTGCTCTTCTGCGAACGCGCGGCTGGCCGCCTTCTGGCCCGCCTCATCCGGGTCGAAGGTGAAGACGACCTCGCCGAGGCCCGAGGTGTCGGCGTTGTCGACGTCGCCGAGCACGCGCCGGATGACCTTGATGTGGTCGACGCCGAAGCTCGTGCCGCAGGTCGCGACCGCGGTGGTGACGCCCGCGAGGTGGCAGGCCATCACATCCGTGTAGCCCTCGACCACCACGACCTGCTTGTTCTTCGCGATGTCGCGTCGCGCGAGGTCGAGCCCGTAGAGCACCTGGCTCTTGTGGTAGATCGGCGTCTCGGGGGTGTTGAGGTACTTCGGCCCCTTGTCCTGCTCGTCGTCGAGCAGCTTGCGCGCGCCGAACCCGACCGTCTGGCCCGTGATGTCGCGGATCGGCCAGATCAGCCGGCCCCGGAACCGGTCGTAGTTGTTGCCGCGGTCGCCCGTGCTCAGCAGCCCGGCGGTCGTCAGCTCGAGCTCGGTGAAGCCCTGCGCCTTGAGGGCGTCGCCGAGCGCGCTGAACGACTTCGGCGCGAAGCCGATGCCGAACTGGTCGGCGGCGGCCTGGTCGAACCCGCGCTGACCGAGGAAGTCGCGGCCGATCTGCGCAGCCGGTGTCGCCAGCTGCGCGCGGAAGAACGTCTCGGCGGCGGCGTTCGCCGCCAGCAGCCGCGCCCGGTTGCCGTGGTCGCTCGCCTGCCCGCCGTCTTCGTAGTGCAGCTCGAAGCCGATGCGCGCCGGCCATGCGCTCGACGGCCTCCTGGAACGTGACGTGATCCATCTTCTGCAGGAAGGTGAAGACGTCGCCGCCCTCGCCGCAACCGAAGCAGTGGTAGAAGCCGACCTGCGGCCGCACGTGGAAGCTCGGGCTGCGCTCCTCGTGGAACGGGCAGAGGCCCTTGAGCGATCCCACGCCCGCGTTCTTCAGCGTCACGTAGTCGCCGACGACGTCCGCCAGATTGATGCGGGCCCGGACCTCGTCGATGTCGCTTCTGCGGATGAGGCCGGGCATGACCCGATTCTAGGTTCGAGGGCCGTCGCCCGGCTGGCGCCCTACAGACCCTCGAGCCAGGACATCGCCGACACGTCGGTGAGCGAGGCCACCTGGTCGACGACGACCCGCTTGCGTGCGGCGTCGTCGGAGGCGGCCGCGAAGTCCTCCGCGAAGCCCAGGTCGAGCTTCTCGGGGTGCGCCCAGAGCGCGTCGGCGAGCTCGGTCAGGATGCCGCGCTGACGGGCGTAGATCGGCTTGCGCGAGTTCGTGGACATCACGTTCGCGGCCACGATGCCCTTGAGCACCGCGATCTCGGCGCGCGTCTCGAACGGCACCACGACATCCGCGGCGAACCGCGCCAGCGATCCTTCCGGGTGCGCCTCACGGGTCGCCCGCACGGCTTCGCCGGCGAACCGTCCGATCAGCTGCGAGGTCAGGTTCTTCAGACGGGCGAGATCGCGTCGCGAGCCGTCCCACGAATCGATCCAGTACGCCAGGTTGTCGAGGCGGTCGAACGCGGCGATGAGTCCGTCGTGATCGACCTCGCCGCCGATCCACTCGAACATGCTGTCGACGAGCGCCTCGTGATCGGCGCGCGCGCTGAGCGCCGGCACGTCGAGGTAGCCGCTGACGACCGCGTCCTCGAAGTCGTGCACCGAGTACGCGATGTCGTCGCTCAGGTCCATGACCTGCGCCTCGATGCAGCGCACGCCATCGCGCGCACCCGCGCGTAGCCAGGCGAAGGCCTCCCCGTCGTCGGCGTAGTAGCCGAACTTGCTGCGCCCGCTCGGGTCCTCGACGCCCTGCTGTGCCGGCCACGGGTACTTGCAGCTGGCGTCGAGGCTCGCACGCGTCAGGTTCAGGCCGTAGCTGCGGCCGGGGTCCCGCCGACCTCGGGACCGAACACCTTCGGCTCGAGCCGCGTGAGCAGGCGCAGGGTCTGCGCGTTGCCCTCGAACCCGCCGATGTCGTGCGCCCAGGCCGCCAGTGCGCGTTCGCCGTTGTGACCGAAAGGCGGGTGCCCGAGGTCGTGCGCGAGGCAGGCGCCGTCGACGACATCCGGATCGAGCCCCAGGTTGACGGCCAGCTCGCGCCCGACCTGCGCGACCTCGAGGGAGTGCGTGAGGCGGTTGCGCGCGAAGTCGAGTCCCGCGGTCGGGCTGAGCACCTGCGTCTTCACGGCGAGGCGGCGCAGGGCGCTCGAGTGCAGAACGCGGCCGCGGTCGCGGGCGAAGTCGCTGCGGCGGTTCGAGTGCTGCTCGGGCAGCCAGCGCTCGGCGTCGGCCGCGCTCGTAGCCGGGCAGCAGGACGCCGCCCGTCAGCCGCCACTGGTGTCCAGCTCCGCCTCGGTGAGGTCGGCGCGGTGGGTCTCCTGCAGCTCGCGGCTGTCGAGCCAGCGGTCGGGCAGGTGCGGCACCTTGGGCGTGCCGGCGCGGCCGCGCTGACCCTCGGCGTCGGCGCCGGGGTACGGCTGGTCGGCGTCGAGCTGAGCGAGCAGGTCGTCGATCTCGGCGCAGGCTGCCGCTGGTCGCCAGCGACGCCCGCAGCTCACCGCCGACCGCGTAGCCCTTGAAGTACCAGGCCACGTGCTTGCGGATGTCGCGGCACGCCCGGTTCTCGTCGTCGAAGAACTCGACGAGCAGCTCGGCATGGCGCTTGAACGCGCGGGCGACCTCTCCGAGGCGTCGGCTCGGCCTTGGAGCCGTCTCGCCCGTTGAACGCCGCCGCCAGGTCACCGAAGAGCCAGGGCCTGCCCAGGCAGCCGCGCCCGACCACGACGCCGTCGCATCCGGTCTCTGCCACCATGCGGAGGGCGTCCTCGGCGCTCCAGATGTCGCCGTTGCCGAGCACCGGCACGCTCGTCACGGCCTCTTTGAGCTTCGCGATCGCCGACCAGTCGGCGGTGCCGGAGTAGAACTCGGCCGCGGTGCGGGCGTGCAGGGCGATGGATGCGACTCCCGCACCCTCGGCGGCGCGACCGGCCTCGAGGTAGGTGAGGTGGTCGGCGTCGATGCCCTTGCGCATCTTCACCGTCAGCGGGACGTCGCCGGCCGCGCGCGCGGCGCGCTCGACGATCTCGCGGAACAGGCCCGAGCTTCCACGGCAGCGCCGCTCCCCCGCCCTTGCGCGTGACCTTGGGCACCGGGCAGCCGAAGTTGAGGTCGATGTGGTCGGCGCGGTCCTCGGCGACGAGCATCGTCACCGCCTCGGCGACGGTCTTCGGGTCGACGCCGTAGAGCTGGATGCTGCGCGGCGTCTCCGACTCGTGGTGCGTGATGAGGCGCATGCTCTCCGGGGTGCGCTCGACCAGGGCCCGGCTGGTGATCATCTCGGAGACGTAGAGCCCGGCGCCGTACTCACGGCACAATCGGCGGAACGCCGTGTTCGTGATCCCCGCCATCGGCGCCAGCACGACCGGCACGCTCAGCTCGAGCGAGCCGATCCGCAGGGGCGCGGCGGCAGTGGATAGCGTTGACATCATCCGATTGTCCCAGAGAGGAGCGCCGGCCACATGACGGAGGATCGATTCGGGATCCCGGGGCTGAGCGTCAGCGCTCGCCTGACCCCCGAGGGCACCTTCGTCATCTACGGTCTGCACCTCGGCGGTGGCGAGCACATCGGACGCGACGACTACGAGTACACGATCACGGTGCAGGGCGCCGGGCTGTCCGCCCTGGCTACGGCGCTGGGCACCGATGTGGCGGGGATCCCCGCCGCCTGGGACGCGGCCGAGGTCGCGATCGTGACGTACGGCGAATCCCGGTGGCTGAGCGAGCACGACGTCGAGCACGAGAACTGGGTGGCGTGATGGATGACTCGCACCGCGGACGCAACCGCGTCGCGGCGGATGCGGCAGCGCGCGGCATCGAGATCGAGTTCGTCGAGCGCACCAACGCGCGGTCCCTCGAGGAGGCGGCCGAGATCCTGGGCATCACGCCCGGCGACATCGTCAAGTCGCTCGTGGTGAAGCGGCACGACGGCACGTTCCTGTTCGCGGAGATCCCCGGCGACCGCCAGATCTCGTGGGCGAAGCTGCGCGCGGTGGTCGGGGTCAACAAGCTGCAGCTGCCCGAGGCATCCCTCGCCCTGGAGGCGACGGGATACGAGCGCGGCACGATCACGCCGCTCGGGTCGACGACTGCCGTGGCCGGTCTACGTCGACGCCACGCTGGCGGGCCGCCGCGTCTCGATGGGCGCCGGGGAGCACGGCCTGTCGGTGTTCGTCGACGCCGACGCCCTGATCGCGGGGCTCGACGCGACAGTCGCCGACATCTCCGACCCGTGGTCGAGTAGCGGGGCACCGCGTCGAGATCTAGACCAGGTCTTCGTCGAGCCGCCGGTTCATGATCGCGTGCTCGTGGTGCTCGGGCAGTTCGTCGACGTCTCCGTCGCCGGATGCCGCAGCCAGGTCATCGACGACCTGCAGCGGCGTGGGGCTGGCGTCCGTCATCAGGCGGGCTCCTTCGCATCCGGTGCCGTCGCGTCGGGCACCTGATCGAGAACGTTACCGAACGCGGCGGCACCTTCCCGACCAGACACCCCGCGGCGACCGCTTCTCTGCTCGCGGGAAACTCGGAGCCGGGGCGTTTCATGCCCGTGCTCGCAACTTCCTGGTCGGAAGGCTCTCGGAACTCCTGACTTTCCGCCGTCCCCGTGTCGCCGAGCGGCCAGGGTGGCGGTGATCGCACGCTCGACGTCCGGCCAGGAATCCCGAACGATGGAAAAAGAGATCCGGATGCTGTGGCGTCCTTCGATTGCGATCTCCAGATCCTTGCGCCGGTCCCTCTCAAAGGTGGACTCGTGAAACGCTCTGCCGTCGAGCTCGAGGGCGATCTGGTCCTCCACGACGAGGTCGATGGCCCTAGCACGCACCCTGACTTGGCTGCGCACACTCCAGCCCGACGACAAGAGGCGCACACGCGCGACGCTCTCGAGCATGCTCTGAGACCTGAGATCGATCCACTCGGCAAGGAGTCGCGTAGCGGGCGGGAGTCGCAGCAGCACACGCTCCAGATCCAGCTCGATCGAGTCGGCCCGTCGCCAGTGCCCAGTCGAAGCATGGGATCGATACGTCCGCGGGCTCGTCCAAGGCGAGGCGCACCAATGCATCGCAGAGGGCCGCAACGCCGGGCATGGTGGGCGGGCCGCACGGATCCTCCCAGTGCATGACGACTCGAGCGTCGGCAGGTCGCGCTGACGAGTGAGCTGGAACGGCAACGGACACCCGCGCAGGCGGGTCCAGCATCCAGGCACCCAGTTCGAAGAGTGCGGAGGCACCGGTCAGGCGGCCACCGGAGCGGACGGCTGCGACCCGAGGTACCTCCGCTGCCAGGATCGTGTACCAACCGTTTCGACACGGTGCATGCGTCCCGCCCGAACAGCGGCCGTGAGAGCGTACTCGGAGCAGCCAGCCGCTCGGAGCGCTGCAGTGCTCGCAAGACCGCCAGGTTGCTGACGACCGCGACCGGATCCACTCATCAATAGTCACCACGCGCTGAGCGTGCCGCCCCGAATTTGACCGAGCGGTGCAACTGAACGCGTGGAAATCGAGGTGAGCGAGCCGATTCAGGCGTGGCGCCGCTGGCCCCGGACCGCGCGTCGCGCGCAGTTGCCTCAGATTCCCGCGACGGGCGCTGGCGCTGCGCTGACGCTGGCGTCGCTGGCGCTGCCGCGGATGCTGCAATGCGGCCGCCGAGCCGCGTGATCCCCTTGCGTCTCGCCAGCCAGAGGATCCAGACGATCCACAGGGCCGTGCCCAGGAGGGTCGAGATGATCACCATGGCGGCCTCGGCGGCGTTCGACGCGGTCTCGGGCTCGTTCACGGTCGTGCCGTACACGCCGGAGGCGAGGAAGAGGAATGCCGCGATGTTGTTGAGCGCGTGGTACGTGATGCCCGCCTCGAGTCCGCCGGTGCGCCAGACCACGATCGCGGCGCCGAAGCCGAAGATCGCGACGCTCGCGAGCCCGGCCGCGTCGTACAGGTGCAGCGACGCGAAGAGGGCAGTCGGAACGATGATCGCGACCGGCGCGAAGCGCACCCACGACCCCAGGATCTGCGCCAGGAATCCGCGGAAGACGTACTCCTCCGCCGCCGCCTGGAACGGCGTGAGCAGCAGGATGATCGCCGCGCACCCTGCGAAGAGCAGTGGATCGGTGGTGAACTCGCCGATCACGTCCTCGCCGAGGGCTGCACCGATCAGCATCGGGATGCCGATCCCGGCGGCGACCAATGCCAGCGCGGGCAACGACGACAGCCACAGCCAGCGCCAACGGAGGCGGAACGCCACCGAGTGCCGCACGCCCGCCGGCCGCAGACCGGTCGACAGCAACGCGAGGTGCACGGCGGGAAGCATCACCGCGAGGCTGCCGAGCGCGAGGAGCAGACTGATCGGCGAGGCGGAGTCGATGAGCGCGAGCTTCTCGATATCCGCCTGCGCCTGGATCGGGTCGGCGAGCGACACCTCCCCGGTGAGCACCGCGAGCACGAGTACCGGCACGGCGACCGCGAGCGACAGGATGAGGTAGTAGACGACCGCGAGCAGCAGGGCGACCAGCGGACGCCACCAGCGATATCCGGCGAGCGTGCGGAACAGCCGGTGGTACGGCTGCGCGCGCGGTGTCGACCGTCACGCGCCGAGGAGCCGCTCGGCGAGGTAGCCGACGAGCTTGTCCAGCGGGACGCGCTCCTGCGACATGGTGTCGCGCTCGCGGATCGTGACCGCCTGGTCGTCGAGGGTCTCGAAGTCGATGGTGACCGCGAACGGCGTGCCGATCTCGTCCTGGCGCCGGTAACGACGGCCGATCGCGCCGGCATCGTCGAACTCGATCATCCAGTGCTTGCGCAGCTCGTCGGCGAGCTCCTTCGCCACCGGCGACAGCTGCTCGTTGCGCGACAGCGGCAGCACGGCCACCTTCACCGGCGCGAGACGCCGGTCGAGCCGCAGCACGGTGCGCTTGTCGACGCCGCCCTTCGTGTTCGGCGCCTCGTCTTCTGCATAGGCGTCGACGAGGAACGCCATCAGCGCGCGCGTGAGGCCGAACGCCGGCTCGATGACGTACGGGATCCAGCGCTCGTTCTTGGTCTGGTCGAAGTACGACAGATCGACGCCGGACTTCTCGCTGTGGGTCTTGAGGTCGAAGTCGGTGCGGTTGGCGACGCCCATCAGCTCGCCCCACTCGTTGCCCGCGAACCGGAACTTGTACTCCAGGTCGACGGTCTTCTTCGAGTAGTGCGACAGCTTCTCTTTCGGGTGCTCGTAACGCCGCAGGTTCTCGGGCGCGATGCCGAGGTCGAGGTACCAGGCTTCGCAGGCGTCGAGCCAGTACTCGAACCAGGTCTCGTCGGTGCCCGGCTCGACGAAGAACTCCATCTCCATCTGCTCGAACTCGCGGGTGCGGAAGATGAAGTTTCCCGGCGTGATCTCGTTGCGGAAGCTCTTGCCGACCTGGGCGATGCCGAACGGCGGCTTCATGCGGGCGCTCGACAGCACGTTGGCGAAGTTCACGAAGATGCCCTGCGCGGTCTCGGGCCGCAGATAGGCCATGCCCTCTTCGTCGTCGACGGGTCCGAGGAACGTCTTCAGGAGGCCGGAGAAGTTGCGCGGCTCGGTCCACGCCCCGGGCTGGCCGGTGTCGGGGTCGTTGATGTCGGCGAGACCGTTCGCCGGCGGCCGGCCGTGCTTGGCCTCGTACGCCTCGAGGAGGTGGTCGGCACGGAACCGCTTGTGCGTGTGCAGCGACTCGACGAGCGGGTCGGAGAACACTTCGACGTGACCGGATGCCTCCCAGATCTGGCGCGGCAGGATCACCGACGAGTCGATGCCGACGATGTCGTCACGGCTCTGCACCATGAACTTCCACCACTCGCGCTTGATGTTCTCCTTCAGCGCGGTTCCGAGGGGGCCGTAGTCCCACGCCGAGCGCGAGCCGCCATAGATCTCACCCGCCTGATAGACGAATCCACGGCGCTTCGCCAGGGAGATGATCGCGTCGAGCGGATTGGGCGTGGCCACCCCGAAATCCTACCGGGGGCTAGCGCAGGGTCTTGAGCACCGCATCCACGTCGCTCTCGTCGTTCCAGAGGTGGAACGACGCACGCAGCCGGCCGGCGCGACCCGAGACCTTGATGCCGTTGCCGACGAGCTTCTTGACGTCGTCGCCCGTCTCGTCGGGCCAGGTCACGATCGCCTGATGCTGTTGCGGGATGCCGAGGCCGTCGCAGAGCGCGTCACCGAGCGAGCTGGTGCGCTCCCAGATCTCCGCGATGTCGAGGTCGGCGAACAGCTCGATCGCTTTCTCCGCCCCGATCGAGGCCTGCCAGGCGGGCGAGACGTCGAACGCGCGGGCATCGGCGGCGAGGTTCATCGCCGGCCCGTAGATGTTCGTCCAGCGTGAATCACCGCCCGCGTACCAGTTCGCGTGGATCGGGGTGAGCAGGTCGAGGGCACGATCGTTGAGGGTCATGAACCCGACGCCGCGAGGCGAGCACAGCCATTTGTACGCGTGGCACCCGGTCACGTCGAAGCGCGAGGCGTCGAAGGGGTGGACGCCGATCCCCTGCGTGCCGTCGCAGAACGTCAGCACGTCATGCGCCCCGGCCGCCTCGAGCACGGCCTCTACATCTGCGACATTGCCGTTCGAGGACTGCACGAGCGAGAAGGACACCGCCCAGGTCTCGTCGGTGAGCGATTCGGCGAGCGCCTCGAGCGGAACACTCCGCACGTTCAATCCGCGAACTGCGAACGGGAAGACGATGGATGTGAAGTCCCCCTCGACGCAGACGATCTCCGCACCCTCGGGCGCGGCGGCGGCGACCACCGAGGTGATGGTCGACGTCTGGGTCGCGTAGGCGGTGTGAGACGTGGGCACCCCGACGAGCCGGGAGTAGTGGGCGCGGACGTTGTCGACGGTCTGGTCGTACCCCATCGGGTCGCGGTCGGCGGCCTCCCACGCATCCAGGTCGGCGCGCATGGCGGCGACGGCGCGTTTCGGCGGAAGACCGATCGATGCCGCGGCGAGATAGCCGCGGACCCCGGTGAACTGGTCGATGGCGTCGGTGAGAGCAGCACTGGTCACCCCTCCAGGGTGCGCTCGAATAATCCATGCGGCAAGGACATGAGTCGGATGCCATTCATCATCTAGCGTTATGGACATGAGCGAACTCGACCTCCACTCGGTACGGATCGTGCGCGCGATCGCCGAGCACGGCACAATCAGCGGCGCCGCCCGCGCCCTCGGATACAGTCAGCCCGCAATCAGTCAGCACCTGCGCAGGGCGGAAGCCCGTCTCGGGGTCCCGCTGCTCGTACGCGCGGGTCGCGGCGTGCGCCTCACCGAGCCCGGGCAGGTGCTCGCGCGCCATGCGATCGCGATCGCGTCGGCGATGGACGCGGCGAACGGCGAGCTGGCCGAGCTCGTGGGCCTGCGCACGGGCACCGTGCGGCTTGCCGCGTTCCCGTCGGCCTCGTCGACCCTGGTGCCGCGCCTCCTGCGGCGGATGCGCGACTCCCACCCCGGCATCACCGTGAGCTACCTGGAATCCGAGGAGCCAGAGGCACTGGGGCTCCTCCGCGACGGGCTCATCGACCTGGCCATCACCTCGGCCTTCCCCGGCGACCGCGCCGACCCGCATCGCGAGAACGAGGGCACCTTCGACGCCGTGCCCCTGTTCACCGAACCGGTCGTGATCGCCCTGCCGACATCGCATCCCCTCGCCGCGCACGACCCGGTGGAGCTCGCCGCCCTCGCCGACGCCCGGTGGGTCGCCGGATGCCCCGTGTGCCGCGGCCACCTGCTCGCCGCCTGTGAGGCGGTCGGGGTGGAGCCGCGCATCGAGTTCGAGACCGACAACGCCGTCGCCGTGCTCAACCTGGTCGCTGCCGAGCTGGGTGTCGCCCTGCTCCCCCGGCTCGCCCTGGCCACCGCCGTGGTGCCACCCGGGGCGACGATCCGCGCGACGTCCCCGTCGAGCGACCGCATCATCCGGATCGTGTCGCAGCCGGGATCACGGCGAGTGCCGGCGATCGCGACAGTGCTGCGCGAGATCGTGAAGCTCGACGGCACCGACTGGGGTCTCACGCACGTCTGAACCGCTAGGCCGGACGCGGCCGCGGGTGTAGATTCCGCACCATCCGGGGGTCAGCTGGTCGAACGGAGCAACGTGCGTCGCCTCACGCTCACGCGAATCGCCGCCCTCGTTGCGCTCACCGCCGGGCTGCTCGGCGTCGGCGCCGCCGCGAACGCGACCGAGCCCATCCCGCCGTTCGTCGAGTACACCGGCACCGGCACGACACAGGGATTCAATGGCGGCGCCACAGGACCGTTCCCCGCCACGATCCGGATCGAATGCCCGGGTGGCGCATGCTTCATCGCCTCGGCGCACCTCGGTCTCACCGCAGTACGACTGGGACCTGACACAGGGTCGCACCCTCGAGCTCGTGAACGGGCACGGGGAGTGGGAGATGGAGGAGTGGGGCGACATCTGCGGCGCCGTGTTCTGGGCCGTCGAAGGCCCCATGGTGGTCGACGCCAACGCGACCGGGATCACGATCACCCGGAACGGTCGAGGAACGGCGAACGACCCCTGCCTCGGAGAGGCGGCCGGGCTCGTCGAGATCAGTTTCACCGGCACGATCACCGGCACCGTGTCGGGCGGCGACGCGTGCGTGCTCGACGGCAGCTGCGCATCCCCGGCGCCGCTGGAGCCGCCCGGTCAGCTGACGGCCGACGATCCGGGAACGCTCAGCACGCTGCCGACGGTCGCCGACTCCGCTCGTCCGGCAAACATCCTCTGGGCGATCGGCCTGACGATCGTGCTCGTGCTGCTCGTCGCGTTCCCGGCGCACCTGCTCAACACAGCGGCTGAGCACGGCACCGACCGGTTCTCTGCCTGGTGGGCACGCGTGCGCCCGAAGAAGCGCGAGCTCCCCGCGGCGATCGAGAGACTGAACGGCTGGCCGCTGGCGATCGCCGGGGTGGTCGTCGCGAGCGTGATCTCGGCGTTCGTCGATCCACGCTTCGGTCAGGATCCGGGCGGCAGCTTCCGCATCCTGGGCTCGATCCTGCTCGCCTTCATCCTGGATGTCGCGGTCGGCTGGCTGCTGTTGCTGCTGTTCCTGCGGCGCACCATGCCCGACTCGAAGGCGAGGCTGCGGTTCGCCCCGGCGAGCCTGCTCCTCGTGCTCGCGGCCGTGGTGTTCTCGCGGATCACCGGATTCCAGCCGGGCATCGTCTTCGGGCTCGTCGCCGGAGTCGTGATCGGCGCCGCCCTCGCGACGGCGGCGAAGGCACGCGTCGCGCTCATCGGCCTCGGCTACTCGTTCGCGGCAGGCGCCATCGCGTGGATCGCGTACACGATCGCGGCCGGGGTCACCGGTCCCGACCCGTCGGCGCTCGCCCTGTTCGTGCAGGAGACCCTGTCGGCCATCGCGATCGGCGGCATGGCGGTGCTGCCCGTCGCGCTGTTCCCGCTGCGCGGGATGACCGGGTTCGATGTGTTCAGCTGGAACCGGTTCGTCTGGGCGGGCGCCTACGCCGTGGGCCTCATCGGATTCTTCTTCGTGCTCATGCCCATGCCGTTCGCCTGGCAGGGCGTTCCCCTCGAGCTCGGCGTCTGGATCGGGCTCTACGTGCTCTACGCGGTCATCGCGGTCGCGATCTGGGCCGTCGTCACCCGGCCATGGGAGAAGAAGGCGCCGGCGGAGAAGCCCGCCGCCTGAGGCTCAGACGCTCGGCGCGTCGATCGCCCCGCCGAAGCGCCGGGTGCGGCGCGCGTAGAGCTCGACGGCCTGCCAGAGGTCGACGCGCGAGAAGTCGGGCCACAGCGTGTCGAGGAACACCATCTCGGCGTAGGCCGACTGCCAGAGGAGGAAGTTCGAGGTGCGCTGCTCCCCCGACGATCGCACGAACAGGTCGACATCGGGCAGCTCGTGCGTGTACAGGTGCCGCTGGATCGTCTTCTCGGTGATGCCGGACGGCTTCAGCCTGCCCGCCGCGACCTCGTCGGCGATGCCGCGCACGGCATCCTGAATCTCGGTGCGTCCGCCGTAGTTCACGCACATCGTGAGGGTCAGGGTCGAGTTGCCGCGCGTCAGCCGCTCGGCGAACTGCAGCTCGTCGATCACCGAGCGCCAGAGCCGCGGCTTGCGCCCGGCCCAGCGCACCCGCACGCCCCAGTCGTTGAGCTGGTCGCGGCGGCGGTGCAGCACGTCGCGGTTGAACCCCATGAGAAAGCGCACCTCGTCGGGGCTGCGCTTCCAGTTCTCGGTCGAGAAGGCGTAGACGCTGAGGTGCTTCACCCCGATCTGGATGGCGCCGGCCACGACGTCGAGCAGCGCCGCCTCGCCCGCCTTGTGGCCCTCGATGCGGGTGAGGCCCTTGCCGTTCGCCCAGCGGCCGTTGCCGTCCATCACGATCGCGACGTGCTCGGGGACAGCGCCGGCGGGGAGTCGGGCGGGTAGAGGCCGGTCCAGTCGACGGGCTTGAAGTCGACCGCGTCCTTGTGCGTCTTCGCGGTGGCCGAGCGCGGTGGCCATCGGCGCGCGGGCGCGTCACGGCGGGGCGCGTGCGGCCAGCGCGATCCTGATGCTCGAGCGACCGCAGCCCGCGCTCGAGGTGGAACTGGGTGTACGCGGCGACGACGCCCGAACCCTGCGCCTGCGTCCGCTCGTCGCTGTCCTCGGCCGCGGCCCAGTCGCCGGAGAGCAGCGCGCCGAGCAGGCTGAGGGTCGCGGCGTCGAGCCGTACGGCGCCGGGGGGCGCCACGGCATCCGACACCACGCCGCCGAGCTGCGGCACGAACGCCGAGTGCGGGCCGGCGGCACCGGTGACGGCGCAGTCGACGAAGCTCGGCGCCCATCCGGCGATCGACAGCGCGCGCAGCAGGTAGGAGTCGAGCGTGAGGCCGGGCGGGTGCTCGGCCGCGCGACAGCGATCGCAGCGCGCCGACCAGCAGCAGGTAGTGCTGCAGGCCGGCCTCGTGCTCGGTGAGCCGGTCGGCCGCCTCGACCATGGCGTTCGCGGCCGTGTAGCGCGGGTAGTCGTCGACGATGTCGGCACCGTACGAGCCCGCCGACTCGGCCTGCTGCACGATGTCGAGGGTGCGGCCGATGTAGAACTGCCCGTCGATCACCATGAACGGCTCGAGCCGGGCGCCGAATCGCGACCCGGTGCGTCGCACGCCCTTCGCGACGGCGCGGATCTTGCCGTGCTGCCGGCTCAGCATCGTCACGATGCGGTCGGCTTCACCCAGCTTGTGGGTGCGCAGCACGACGGCTTCGTCACGATAGGTGGGCACGTTGTCCATTATCGGCGCGGGGCCTGTCAAACTGGGCGGACGTGAGCTGACTACGTCTTCCGCGGCCTCGAGTTCGAGAGCCTCGAGCGGCTCCATGTCGAGGACGGAGCACGCAGATCCGGGTGACCAGCGTCATCGACTCGGAGCGCGGTCGCTACAGCTACGAGCTCGTCTGCGAGCCCGACTGGACGTTCCGGGTCGATCCGCATCGAGGCGGCCAGCGAGCGAGCGGGCCCTGACCATCGAGTCGGACGGCAAGGGCGAATGGACCGTCGACGGCGAATGGCGCAGCGACCTCGACGAGTGCATCGACATCGACTGGTCGATGACGCCCGTTCACCAACACGCTGCCGATCCGGCGCCTCGGGCTCGAAGGTCGAGGACGAGGCGGACCTGCCAGGTCGCGTACGTGTACGTTCCCCGACCTCGAGGTGACGCCCGACCGCCAGCGCTACACGCGGCTCGGCCCGACCTCCTACCGCTTCGAGTCGCTCGACAGCGACTTCACGGCAGACCTGACCGTCGACGGCGACGGCTTCGTGGTCGAGTACCCGGAGCTCTTCGAGCGACTGTAGATGCCGGCATGACGATCCTCGTCACCGGCGGGACCGGCGGCCTCGGCCGTCCGACCGTCGCAGCGCCTCCGCGCCGCAGGTCACGACGTCCGGGTGCTCAGCCGGCGGCCCGGTCCCGGCCGGGTCGTCGGCGACCTGACCGCGGGGGCAGGTCTCGACGCGGCCGTCGGCCCGGTCGACATCGTCGTGCACTGCGCGACGAACCGTCGCAAGGACGCTCCCGCGACCCGCAGGCTGCTCGACGCCGCGAAGGCGGCCGGGGTGGAGTCACTTCGTCTTCATCTCGATCGTCGGCGTCGACGACATCCCGTACTTCTACTACCGCGACAAGGTCGTCATCGAGCGGATGATCGACCGAGTCCGGCATCCCGTTCACGATTCTGCGCGCCACGCAGTTCCACGATTTCGTGGCGATGTTCCTGCGCGCCGCAGCGGCGCCTCCCCTGGCTCACCGTCGCTCGACGTCGAGGTGCAGCCGATCGCCGTCGAGGAGGTCGCCGAGCGGCTCGCCGAACTCGCGGCCGGACCGCCGGCCGGACGCGTCGCCGACATCGGCGGACCGGAGCGATCGCACTTCCGCGAGTTCGCCCGGCAGTGGCAGCGACGCCCACGGCACGCAGAAGCAGATCCGGATGCTGCGGCTCGGCGGCGCGACCATCCGCGCCTTCCAGGCACGGCCACCACATGACGGCGCTTCCCGGCTACGGCACCGAGACGTTCGCCGAGTACGCGGCGCGCAGCAGGCCGTGACCGACGTGATCTTCACCATCCCGCTCTGGGCCGACCTGCTCGCGGTCGGCATCGGCAGCCTGCAGGGGCGCTCTTCGCCGCGCAGTTCCGCGACCGACGGCTCGATCTGCTCGGGCGTCGCGATCATCGGCATCGCGACCGGATTCGGCGGCGGCATCATCCGCGACCTGCTGCTCGAGCGAGGTGCCGGCCGCGCTCGAGAGCAACTGGTACCTGCCGGTCGCGACCGGCTCGGCGCTCGTCGGGATGCTGCTCGAGCGGATCTTCCACCGCCTGCGCCACCTCATCACGGTGCTCGACGCGCTCACGATCGGCCTGTTCGGCGCGATCGGCACGACGAAGGCCCTCGCGCTCGGGCTGCCCGAGGTCCCGGCGATCTTCGTCGGCGTGATCTCTGCGGTCGGCGGCTCGATCCTGCGCGATCTGCTGCTGAACGTGCCGATCGCGCTGATGAGCGTCGGCTCGCTCTACGCGGTCGCGGCCCTGGTCGGCACGACGAGCCTCGTGGTGCTGGTCGCGCTCGGCGCCGACATCACGCTCGCGGCGATCGCCTGCGTCGCGCTGACCTTCGCTGGTGCGCGTCCTCGCCGTGCTCTTCAAGTGGACGCTGCCCGAGCAGGTCGCGCTGCGGCGCCGACGCCGGGCTCGCGCCGATCGCGCCAGGCACGGGCAAGCAGTCCCGACACGGTCGACGCAAACGTGCACGCCGCGCTAGACCGACGGCCAGCTCTCGGTCGGTCGACTCGGTGCGGATCGCGCGGTTGACCGCCGAGACGACGGCCTTGAGGGATGCCGTGGAGATGTCGCCGTCGATCCCGACGCCCCAGAGGCGCTTCTCACCGACCTGCAGCTCGACGTAGGCCGCGGCGAGCGCGTCACCCGACGCGCTGAGGGCGTGCTCGACGTAGTCGTAGAGCCGGATCTCGTGACCCTGCTCGGCCATGATGCCGAGGAACGCCGCGACCGGGCCGTTGCCGACGCCGCTGGCCTCGACGACGTCGTCGCCGACTCGCAGTACGCGTGTCGAGGTTGACCGATCCCGTCATCTCGCTCGCCGTGCGGGTCGAGAGCAGCTCGTAGCGGCCCCACTTGTCGTCGGGATGGTCCGCGGGAGCCGGGCAGGTACTCGTCCTGGAAGACGGCCCAGATCTGATCGCTGGTGACTTCACCGCCCTCGGCGTCGGTCTTGGCCTGCACGACTCCGGAGAATTCGATCTGCAGACGCCTGGGAAGGTCGAGCGCGTGGTCCGCCTTGAGCAGATAGGCCACGCCGCCTTTGCCGGATTGCGAGTTCACCCGCACCACCGCCTCGTATCCTCGGCCTAGATCTTTTGGATCGACCGGAAGATAGGGTACCGCCCATTCGAGCTCGGCGACAGGGATCCCCGGCTCGGCCGCGTCGGCATCCATCGCCTCGAAGCCCTTCTTGATGGCGTCCTGGTGCGATGCCGCTGAACGCGGTGTAGACCAGGTCGCCGGCCCACGGGCTGCGCTCGTGCACCTTGAGCTGGTTGCAGTACTCGGCGGTGCGGCGGATCTCGTCGAGGTCGCTGAAGTCGATCTGCGGGTCGATGCCCTGCGTGAACAGGTTGATGCCGAGCGCGACGAGGTCGACGTTGCCGGTGCGCTCGCCGTTGCCGAACAGGCAGCCCTCGATGCGGTCGGCGCCGGCCTGGTAGCCGAGCTCGGCGGCGGCGATCGCGGTGCCGCGGTCGTTGTGCGGGTGCAGGCACAGGATCACGTTCTCGCGGTGGGCGAGGTGGCGCGACATCCACTCGATCGAGTCGGCGTAGACGTTCGGCGTCGCCATCTCGACCGTCGCCGGCAGGTTGATGATGACCTTGCGCTCCGGGGTCGGCTCGAGGACCTCGAGCACCTGGTTGCAGACGTCGACCGCGAACTCGAGCTCGGTGCCGGTGTAGCTCTCGGGCGAGTACTCGTAGTACACGGTCGGTGCCGGGCACCTTGCTGCTCGTGCTCGCTTGGCACCAGCGCGCGCCCTGCAGCGCGATGTCGATGATGCCCTGCTTGTCGGTGCGGAACACCACGTCGCGCTGCAGGATGCTGGTCGAGTTGTAGAGGTGCACGATCGCCTGCTTGGCGCCGACGATCGATTCGAAGGTGCGGTCGATCAGCTCTTCGCGCGCCTGCGTGAGCACCTGGATCGTGACGTCGTCGGGGATCAGGTCGTCGTCGATGAGCTGGCGCACGAAGTCGAAGTCGGTCTGGCTGGCCGACGGGAAGCCGACCTCGATCTGCTTGTAGCCCATCTTGACGAGCAGGTCGAACATGATGCGCTTGCGCTCGGGGCTCATCGGGTCGATGAGCGCCTGGTTGCCGTCGCGCAGGTCGACGGCGCACCACATGGGCGCGCGATCGATGATCTTGTCCGGCCAGGTGCGGTCGGGCAGGTCGATCGTGAACTGCTCCGAGTACTTGCGGTACCGATGGATCGGCAGTCCCGAGGGCTTCTGGGTGTTCTTCATGGTCTCGTACTTCCTCAGTCGGGGTGGTTGTCAGCCAACGACGAACTCCGCGACGAGGGAGGCCGTTGAACTAGACCTCGTCGCGGCAGCTAAGAAGGAGCAGGCCGGAGAGCACGAAATCAGGGTAGCACTGCGCCCGACGAGCGAAACGCGTCGAAACGTTGGGTGGTGGTCCCCGCCGGCGGGTTTCCATACTGGAGGCATGACCACGCACTCTGCGTCGCACCGGCCTGCTCTCGGCCGTCGCGGCATCCCTTCTCGTTCTGACCGCCTGCGCGACCGGACCCGGTAGCGGCGGCACACCAGGCGGCGGCTCCGACGACATCTCCGCCCCGGACGGCGTCATCGCCGCGCCCGGCCAGGTCGTCGGCCAGGGCACCGTCATCCAGACCGGTGACACTCCCCCGCAGTTCTGCCTCGGACCCGTGATGGAGTCCTACCCGCCGCAGTGCTCGGGTCCCGAGATCGTCGGCTGGGACTGGGACTCGGTCGAGGGCCACGAGACGTCCGGCGACGTGACGTTCGGCACGTATGCGATCTGGGGCACCTGGGACGGCACCGTCTTCACGGCGACCGAGTCGGTCATGCTCGCCCTCTACGACCCGATGCCGATCGTCGATCCGCTCCTCGATCCCGAGAACGCCGGTGACACCCCGGAGGCCGAGCTGACCCGAATCCAGGACGAGCTGTCCGACTCGTCGCCGTTCCCGATCCTCAGCTCCGGCCAGATGAACGGCTACCTGTTCGTGGACGTCCTCTACGACGACGGATCGATCCAGGCCTGGGCCGACCAGGAGTTCCTGCCCGACACCGTCGCGATCCGCGGAGCGCTGCGCGACGCGTGATCTCGGCGATCGCCGTCGACTCGTCCGTGCGATGTACTCCCGGCGAGCGAACCTCACGCTCTATCCTGGTGCGACGATCCGCCGAGCCTTTGGAGTCCGTCATGACCCGTTCTCGCCTCGCCCTGATCCTCGTACCGCTGGCGGCCGCTGCTCTGGCCCTGTCGGGCTGCCAGCCGCCGACGCCGGCGCCGCCGAGCGAGAGCGCCTCGCCCGAGCGAGACCACGCCTCCGGAGGAGCCCGCGGGCCGGTCTTCGCCCTTCCCGCGGATTGCGGGGCGATCGCCTCGCAGATCACCCTCAACACGGTGTTCTCGGGCATCGACGACCGCGAGCCCGGCGACCTGGTGCGCCCGTCGCCCGCGTCCGCCAGCAAGCTGCTGACCTGCTCGTGGTTCACCGGCGACACCACCGGCGGCGACGTCATCTACTATTCCGCGCCGAAAGCGGACAACATCGCCTACCTCGAGGTCGTCAAGGCCGACGGGTTCACCTGCGCCGAGGCGCTCGGCGGCACCCGCTGCGACAAGACCACGCCGAACTCCGCAGTTCCCGGTCGACACGATCGAGAACGTGTTCACCCGCGACGACGTCTGGATCTACATCTCGATGACGAACATCGACGCGGCGCCGCTGCTTCCGGACATCGTCGCGACGGCCTGGGCGGTGTGAGCCGGGCCTAGAAACCGAGACGACCCAGCTGTTTCGGGTCGCGCTGCCACTCTTTCGCGACCTTGACCCGGATCGAGAGGAAGACCTGCCGGCCCACCAGCGATTCGATCGCTCCGCGGGCGCGCGCGCCGACATCCTGAAGCCGTTCGCCGCCGCGACCGATCACGATGCCCTTCTGGCTGTCGCGCTCGACCCAGAGGTTCGCGTAGATCTCGACGAGGTCCTTGTCGTCGCGCTCGACCATGTCGTCGATGGTGACCGCGAGCGAGTGCGGCAGCTCGTCGCTGACGCCCTCGAGCGCGGCCTCGCGGATGAGCTCGGCGATGCGTGCCTCGAGGGTCTCGTCGGTGACGGCGTCGTCGGGATAGAGGGCGGGGCCGACCGGCAGCAGGTCGATCAGCGCGGTCGCGCAGGACGTCCAGCTGGATGCGGCTGGTCGCCGACACCGGCACGATCGCCTCCCAGTCGCGCAGCTCGCTCACCGCGAGCAGCCGCTCGCCGACCGTGTTCTTCGACACCGCGTCGATCTTCGTGACGATCGCGACCTTCTTCGCGCGCGGGAACGCGTCGAGCTGCTCGTTGATGAAGCGGTCGCCCGGCCCGATCTTCTCGTCGGCCGGAAGGCAGAAGCCGATCACGTCGACGTCGCCGAGCGTCGCTGGTGACGACGTTGTTCAGCCGCTCGCCGAGCAGGGTGCGCGGGCGGTGGATGCCGGGAGTGTCGACGATGACGAGCTGCCCGGATGCCGCGTGCACGATCCCGCGGATCGCGCGCCGGGTGGTCTGCGGCTTCGACGACGTGATCGCCACCTTCTCGCCGACGAGCGCGTTCGTGAGCGTCGACTTGCCCACGTTCGGGCGGCCGACGAACGTCACGAACCCGGAGCGGTGTCTCGATCGCCTTGGCGGCACTCGACGCCGATCGTCAGTCCGGCTCCTGTCCGTCCCGCCGAACGCCTCCTGCGCGTCGATCAGCGCCTGATCGCGCTCGACGATGAGGGTGCGCAGCAGCTTGCGCCGACCCTCGACGCGCTCGGCGCGCAGGATCAGCCCGGACACGACGGCGCGCGAGCCGGCCTCGGGCAGCCGGCCGATCGCCTTGGTGAGCAGGCCGCCCGCCGAGTCGACGTCGTCGTCGTCGAGCTCGATGCCGAACAGGTCGCCGAGCTCGTCCTTCGGCAGGCGCGCGCTCGACCCGGAAGACGCCGCCGCCCGAGGTCGGCGACCTCGGGGCTCGTCGCGGTCGTACTCGTCGGAGATGTCGCCGACGAGCTCCTCGATGAGGTCCTCCATGGTGACCAGGCCCGCGATGCCGCCGTACTCGTCGACGACCATCGCGAGGTGGTTCGAGTCGAGCTGCATCTGCCGCAGGGTGTCGTCGGCCTTCTTCGACTCGGGGACGAACAGCGCCGGGCGCGCGAGATCGCGGGCCAGCGGTCTGCTCGGCGTCCAGCGGCTTCTCGTAGCTGCAGACGCGCGACGTCGCGCAGGTACAGGATGCCGAGCACCTCGTCGGCGTCCTTGCCGACGACCGGCATGCGCGACACCCCGGTCGACAGGAACTGGTTCATCGCGTCGCCGACACGCCCTGGTCGTCGTCGATCGTGATCATGTCGGTGCGCGGGATCATCACCTCGCGCACGACCGTGTCGCCCCACTCGAAGATCGAGTGGATGAGCTCGCGGTCGTCCTGCTCGAGCACGTCGAGCCTCGGCGGCCTCGTCGACCATGCTCAGCAGCTGCTCTTCGCTCGAGAAGGTCTGCGTGCGCGGGCGGCCGGGGGTCACGCGGTTGCCGATGGCGACCAGCGCGGCCGCCAGCGGGCCGAGCAGCACGCGCGTGGTGTGCACCGGGAAGGCCGCGAACCGCATCAGGCCGCGGGCGTGGGCGCGTCCGACCGACCGCGGGCTCGACCCGACGAGCACGAACGAGGTGCCGGTCATGATGAGCGCCGCGATCAGCAGCACCCACCACCACTCGTCGATCACGGTCGCCAGAGCGAGATCGTGACGAGCACCGCCGCCGTCGTCTCGCTCGTGACGCGCAGGAAGTTGATCGCGTTGACGTGCGAGGCGACGATCGGCGGCGATCGCGAGCAGCGAGCGACGCACCCGGCTGCCCGATCGCGAGCTCGATCAGGTCGGTGCGGCTCAGCACCCCGAGGGCGGCGTCCGCGGCGGCGAGCAGGCCGCCGAAGGCGACCAGCAGCACGGCCACCGCGATGAAGATCCGATCATGCGATGCCTCGGTCATGGCGCGCCTACCGTCGTCGCTCGGCGAGGGTGAATCCGACGAGGATGTCGCGCTGGATGCCGAACATCTCCTTCTCGTCGTCCGGCTCGGCGTGATCGAAACCGAGCAGGTGCAGGATGCCGTGGGCCGTCAGCAGCAGCATCTCGTCCATCGGCGAGTGGCCGGCGCTCTCGGCCTGCGCGATCGCGACCTGCGGGCAGAGCACGATGTCGCCGAGCAGGCCGGCCGGAGTGACCTCGTCCTCGCTGCCGGGTCGCAGCTCGTCCATCGGGAAGCTCAGCACGTCGGTCGGGCCCGGCTCGTCCATCCACTGCACGTGCAGCTGCTCCATCGCGGCCTCGTCGACCATCAGGATCGCGAGGTCGGCGTCGGGGTGCACGTGCAGGTGGTCGAGCGCGAACGTCGCGAGCCGCTGCAGCGCGCCCTCGTCGACCTCGGCGCCCGACTCGTTGTTGATCTCGATGCTCACGTCAGCGTTTCGGCGCGGACGCTCGGTCCGGGGCCTTGCGGTCCTGCGGCGCGTGACCGCGACGCTCTGCGCGGTTGCCGCCCCCGGCATCCTGACCCTCACGACGGGCGAATCGCGCGCCTGCCGCTGCTCGTCGTAGTGCGTGTACGCGTCGACGATGCGGCCCACGAGCGTGTGGCGCACCACGTCGTCGCTGGTGAGCCGGGCGAAGTAGATGTCGTCGACCTCGGAGAGCACCTGCGTGACGAGCCGCAGCCCGCTCGTGCCGGTCGGCAGGTCGATCTGGGTGATGTCGCCGGTGACGACCATGCGCGTGCCGAACCCGAGCCGGGTGAGGAACATCTTCATCTGCTCGGGCGTGGTGTTCTGCGCCTCGTCGAGCACGACGAACGCGTTGTTCAGCGTGCGGCCGCGCATGTAGGCGAGCGGTGCGACCTCGACGGTGCCGGCCGCGAGCAGCTTCGGCACGAGCTCGGGGTCCATCATCTCGTTGAGCGCGTCGTACAGCGGGCGCAGGTACGGGTCGATCTTGTCGGTCAGGGTGCCGGGCAGGAATCCGAGCCGCTCGCCCGCCTCGACCGCCGGCCGCGTCAGGATGATGCGCTCGACCTCTTTGCGCTGCAGCGCCTGCACGGCCTTCGCCATCGCGAGGTAGGTCTTGCCGGTTCCCGCCGGGCCGATGCCGAAGGTGATGGTGTGCTCGTCGATCGCGTCGACGTACGCCTTCTGGCCGAGCGTCTTCGGCCGGATGCTCTTGCCGCGGCTCGTGAGGATCGCCTGGCTGAGCACCTCGGCGGGGCTGCCCTCGCCGCGTTCCAGGATGCGCGCCGAGCTCGTCACGTCGACGGGACCGAGATCGGCGCCGTTCTTCACCATCAGGATGAGCTCGCTGACGAGACGCTCGGCGGCCGCGACCTGGTCGGCCGGACCCTCGAGGGTCACCTCGATTGCCGCGCACCATGACGGTGACCTCGGGGAACTGGTGCTCGATGGTCGTGAGCAGCCGATCCTGCGGGCCGAGGAGCCGGACCATGGCCACGCCATCCACCTGCAGTTCGGCGCGCGCGCTGCTTCCTTCGCGTTCTTCGCCGTCGGTGAGCTGTCGTTATTCGTGGCCAAGGGAGCCTTCCTCGAGGGTGCCGCCCGCGAGGACGTGGGCGTGCACGTGGAACACGGTCTGCCCGGCGTCCTCGCCGGTGTTGAAGATCGAGACGGAACTGGCCGTTCGCGTGCTGCTCGGCCAGGTTGCGGGCGGTGCCCACGATCTCGGCGAGCAGCTGGGGGTCGGAGGCGGAGAGCTCGCCGACGTTGCGGTAGGTGGCCTCCTTGGGGAACACCAGCAGGTGCACGGGAGCCTTCGGCGCGATGTCTCGGATGGCGAGGAGCCGGTCGTTCTCGAACACGATGTCGGCCGGGATCTCGCGCGCGACGATGCGCTCGAAGAGTGGTGGGTTCGGTCGACATGCCTCTAGCTTAAGGCGCGCGGCTCACCAGCGCCCGAGTCGCGCGTTCAGGACGGCGAGCGCCGCGGGGCCCGCTGTGGAGGTGCGCAGCACCTCGGGACCGAGTCGCACGTGCGCTGCGAACTGCGCCGAATTCGTTCGGCGAGACGCCGCCCTCGGGTCCGACGACCAGGGTGATGCGCTCGTGCTCGTCGAGCACGACGTCGGTGAGGGCGTCCGGATGCGGTCGGCTCGAGAACGAGGACCAGGCCCGGCAACGCGGCCAGGTTCGCGCGTCGTCGCGAGCTCGGCCACCTCGGGAACCCACGCGCGGATCGACTGCTTGCTCGCCTCGCGCACGATGCTCCGCCAGCGCTCCCGGCCCTTCGCCGCCTTCGCGCCCTCCCACCGCGAGCACGGACCGCTCCGCCGGCCCACGGGATCACGCCGCTCACGCCCAGCTCGGTCGCGGCCTGGACGGCGAGCTCGTCGCGATCGCCCTTCGCCAGCGCCTGCGCGAGCCAGAGCTCGGGCACGCGGGCGCTCCGTGGCGCACGGCGCGCTCGACGTCGACGGTGAGATCACCTCCGCGGCAGACTGGTGACCGTTCCCTCGACGACGAGCCCGGCACCGTCTCCGATCGCGATGTGCTCTCCGACGCGGATGCGGGCCACCGTGATCGCGTGCCGCGCTTCGTCGCCCGTGACGGTCACGACGCCGCCGGCCACCGCATCCTGCATCTCGGGGACCAGGTACAGCGACGCCATGGTCAACTCTCGCCACGATTCGCAGCGAGTGGCACGTTCGCGTCGAAGCGGAGCATCGCCTGATGCTGCACGCACGCTCGATCGCGAACGGGCACGCTCGGCGGATCAGACGCCGAGGAAGCGGTCGCGAAGCTTCGCGAACAGGCCCTGCTGGAACGTCGCGAACTCGGGCGGCACGGGGCGGCGGCTCTCGGCGAACTGCTTGATCAGCTGCGGTCTCCTTGCTGTTCAGCCGCACCGGCGTGACGACCTGGATGCCGATCTTCAGCTCACCGCGGCCGCCGCCGCGCAGGCGGGTGATGCCGCGATCCTTGACGGTCACGATGTCGGCGCTCTGCGTTCCCGGCTTGATCTCGACCTCGACGTCGCCGTCGAGCCCGGGCAGGGTCGCGATGATGCCGAGGATGGCGTCGGTCATCTGGACCTCGAGGGTGGCCAGCAGGTCGTCGCCGTTGCGGCTGAAGATCTGGTGGTGCTTGACCTTGACCTCGAGGTAGAGGTCGCCGTTGGCGCCGCCCGCGGGGCCCGCCTCGCCCTCGCCGGGGAGGTGCAGGCGCATGCCGGTGTCGACGCCGGCCGGCACGTCGACGTGGACCGTGCGCTTGGCGCGCACCCGGCCCTGGCCGGCGCAGGTCTGGCAGGGGTTCGGGATCACGGTGCCGTAGCCGCGGCAGGTGCCGCACGGGCTCGACGTCATGACGTTGCCGAGCAGCGAGCGGACCGCGCGCTGGATCTGCCCGGTGCCCCGGCAGATGTCGCAGGTCACCGGCGAGGTGCCGGGCGCGCAGCACGAGCCGTCGCAGGTCTCGCACAGGATCGCGGTGTCGACCTCGATGTCGCGCTTGGTTCCGAACACGACCTCGTCGAGGTCGACCTCGATGCGCAGCAGGGCGTCCTGTCCGCGCTCACGCCGCGACCGCGGTCCGGTCGTGCGGCCCTGCGCCGCGCCGAAGAACGTCTCGAAGATGTCGCCGAAACCGAAGCTGCCCGCCCCACCGCCGGCGCCGAATCCGGCCTGCGGGCCCCAGGTCGTAGCGCTCGCGCTGATCGGGATCGCTCAGCACGTCGTACGCGTGCGTCACCGACTTGAAGCGCTCGGCCGCGTCCGCACTGGGATTGACGTCGGGGTGCAGCTCGCGCGCGAGCTTGCGGTACGCCTTCTTGATCTCTTCCGGTGACGCGTCGCGTTCGACGCCGAGCACCTCGTAATGGTCTGTCGCCACGTGGTCCGTCTAATCCTCACCGAGCAGCCGGGTCAGGTAGCGGGCCACGGCCCGCACGGCCACCATGTTGTTCGAGTAGTCCATGCGGGTGGGTCCGAGCACGCCGAGACGCGCCACGCTCCCCCCGGATGCCGTGTAGCCCGAGGCGAGCACGCTCGTCTCCCCGAGGCCGAATCCTTCGTTCTCGCGACCGATGCTGACGGAGACCCCGTCGTCGTCGATCTCCATCTCACCGAACAGCTTGAGCAGCGTCACCTGCTCCTCGATCGCCTCCAGCACCGGGAAGATGCTCCCGCTGAAGTCGCTCTCGGTCGCGCGCCAGGTTGGCGGCGCCGGCCATGACGAGGCGGTCCTGACGGTTCGCGGCGACCTGGTCGCCCAGGGCGCGGGCGATGGCCTCGGCGGTCGCGCGGCGGTCTGGCGAGACGGACGCCGGCACGCCCTGCAGGGTCGCGCCGGCGTCGGCGAGCGCCTGGCCGCCGAGGGCCGCGTTGAACGCGGTGCGCAGCTCGGTGAGACCGTCATCGTCGAGGCCGTGGGCGATGTCGAGCAGATGCTGATCCACCCGGCCGGTGTCGGTGAAGAGCACGGTCATGAGCCGGCTCGGGGCGAGGACCACGAGCTCGACGTGGCGCACGCGGGCGTTGCCGAACGACGGGTACTGCGCGAGCGCCACCTGGCTGGTCAGCTGGGACAGCAGGCGCACGGTGCGGGCGAGCACGTCGTCCAGATCGACAGCCTGTCCGAGGAACGTCTCGATCGCCTGGCGCTGTCCCGACGACAGCGGGCGCAGCTCGGTGAGCTGGTCGACGAAGAGGCGATAGCCCTTGTCGGTCGGCACGCGACCCGACGACGTGTGGGGGGCGGTGATCAGCTCCTCTTCCTCGAGCTGCGCCATGTCGTTGCGGATGGTGGCTGCGGAGACGCCGAAGGAATGCCGCTCCACGATGGTCTTCGAGCCCACCGGCTCGCGCGAGGCGACGTAGTCCTGCACGATGACGCGGAGCACGGCGAGACTGCGTTCCGAGACCATCCGGTGCACCCGCCCTTTCGCCGTTCCCGAGGGATTCCCGACGCTTAGCACTCTGCTCTCGGGACTGCCAATAGTAGCGCGACACGCCGTTACCCGACCGTTGCACGCGGCAATCGGGAACCGCTACCGTGTAGCCGTGCTGCGCTCCCCCCTCACGGGGTCCGCGGAGCGCCAGCCCCAGTTCTTCACGGATCCCGGGGTCCACTTACACCGAAAGGCATCTCACACATGACCGAACCCGCCCCCCAGCCGGCAGCTCCGGCAGCGCCTCTCTCGGAGGCTGAGGACAAGCAGTGGGCGTCCTTCGCTCACTTCGGCAACATCCTGTCGCTTCGTTGCTCCGCTCATCATCTGGCTGATCTTCAAGGACCGCGGTTCGAAGACCAACGTCGAGGGCAAAGAGGCCCTGAACTGGGGTATCAACGTCGCCGGCCTGCTGGTCGCCAACTCGATCCTCGGCCTGATCTTCGGGTTCATCCCGGTCGTCGGCCTGATCTGGGTCTTCCTCGGCCCGCTGATCTGGATCGCGATCGTGGTGCTCAACGCTGATCTTCTCGATCATGGGCGGCATCAAGGTCAACGGCGGTGGCAGCTACCGCTACCCGGTGAACATCCGCTGGATCAAGTAGTCACCTGATTCTCAGGAGCGCCGGGCCCGCGGGTCCGGCGCTCTTGTGTTAATGGACGCATGACCGTCACGCCTCCTCCCGCAAATCCGTACGCCGGCACGCAGCAGCCGATGAACCCGCAGGACGAGAAGCTGTGGGCGACCCTCATCCACCTTTCCCCGCTCGTCGCCGGGATCATCGGGCTCCCGTTCCTCGGACCGCTGATCGGCTACCTGGTGCTGCGCGAGCGCGGCCCGTTCGTGCGCTGGCACACCGCGCAGGCGCTGAACTTCCAGCTGACGGTGCTGATCGCCTACATCGTCAGCGGCCTGCTCGCCATCATCGTGGTCGGCTTCTTCCTGCTGATCGCCGTCTGGGTGGTGTCGATCATCTTCATGATCATCGCGGCCGTCGCGGCGAACCGCGGCGAGTACTACAGGTACCCGCTCACCATCAACTTCGTGAGCTAGGTCTCGACAAGCTCGACCACCATCAGGTCAGCCGCCTCACCACGGCGTCGGCGAGCAGCCGGCCGCGCAGGGTCAGCACGACGCGCCCCGCGATGGCCGCGCGCCCGTCGATCAGGCCGTCGGCGATCAGCGCCGCGACGGCGGTGCGCCCGGCATCGTCCAGCGCGGAGGTCGGCAGCCCGTCGGCCAGGCGCGTGCCGAGCAGCACGGTCTCGACGCGACGCGTCTCGGTCGTCGAGCGTCTCGCGACCGGCGGCGGGCGAGACCCCTGCCGCGATGCGCTCCGCGTACGCGGCGGGATGCTTCACGTTCCACCAGCGCACTCCGCCGACGTGGCTGTGCGCTCCGGGCCCGACGCCCCACCAGTCCTCCCCCGTCCAGTAGGCGAGGTTGTGACGTGACCGCGCCCCGGCATCCCGAGCCCAGTTGCTGACCTCGTACCAGCCGTATCCGGCGGCGGCGAGCGTCGTATCGGCCAGCTCGTAGAGATCGGCGGCGAGGTCGTCGTCGGGCGACGGGACCTCGCCGCGCGAGATCTGCCGCGCCAGCTTCGTGCCGGGCTCGACGATGAGCGCGTAGGCGCTGAGGTGGTCGGGCTGCTGCGCGATGGCGAGGTCGAGCGACGCCCGCCAGTCGGCGGCGCTCTCGCCGGGCGTGCCGTAGATCAGGTCGAGGCTGACCTGCAGCCCGGCGGCGCGCGCCCAGTCGACGACCAGCGGGATCCGCTCGGGATCGTGGGTGCGCTCGAGCGTCGCGAGCACGTGCGGCACCGCCGACTGCATCCCGAAGCTGACGCGCGTGAACCCGGCCGCCGCGAGCTCGGCGAGACTGCGCTCGTCGACCGAGTCGGGGTTCGCCTCGGTCGTGACCTCGGCGCCCGGCGCCAGACCCCAGGTGCTCCGGATGCCGGCGAGCAGGCTGGCGAGGTCGGCCACCGGCAGCAGGGTGGGGGTCCCGCCGCCGAAGAACACCGTCGACGCCGGACGGGACGGGGCACCGGTCGCTGCGAGCACCCGCTCCGCCTGCGCGATCTCGGCGAGCGCCTGCCCGGCGTAGTCGCTCTGCTTCACGCCGCGGATCTCGTCCGCCGTGTAGGTGTTGAAGTCGCAGTATCCGCAGCGCACCCGGCAGAACGGCACGTGCACGTAGACGCCGAAATCGCGATCGCCCCAGCCGTCGGCGACGGTCGCCGGCAGCAGCCCGTCGGCGGGCGCCGGATCGGCGATCGGGAGGGCGGACGGCATCCTGCGATTCTCGCAGGGATGGCCGGAGCCGACCGGCTACGTGATCAGGTAGCTCGGCATCGCGTTCATGATCGACTGCATCATCATGAACGTCCACACCATCGAGACGATGAATGAGACGACGTACACCGCGATGGCGCCCCAGAGCGGCGCCAGCCCTGTCACCGGTGCGACGCTTCACGACGACCGACCGGCCGATCACGTAGACGATGCCCGCCGAGGAAGGCGAACGCCCAATGGAACGGGCGCTGCACACCGCGCTGGGTGAGCACGCGCACGTCGAGCACCGCGAAGACCACGGTGAGCGCGTAGATCAGGAAGCTCAGCACCAGAGTGATGACGTAGCCGGGCGACGTGTACAGGCTGAGCATTCCGCTCATCGACGTCGGGTTCGCCATGACCGACTCGCATGTACCCGGCGAAGTCGATGAGGAACAGCGACCCGATGCTCAGCAGCGGCAGCAGCACGATCAACCAGACCCACACCGTGCCGGTCTTCGTGCCGGCCGGCGCCTTCAGCGCGGCGGTCGCAGCGGCCGGGTCGTAGGGCGCCTGCACGTGTTCGGTCCACTGCGTTCCGTCCCACCAGCGCTGGTGGCCTGGTGCGTTGGCATCGGGGTACCAGCCGGGCGGAACGGGGTTCGTCGGATCGCTCACGCGGTCAGTCTAGGTGCGAGGCGAGCGCTACTCACCCTCGATCGGACCGGTCAGTGCACGCTCGTACCGGGCCGTGTAGATCTCCTGCATGAGGCGCACGAGCGGGTAGCCGACCCAGAAGATCCAGGATGAGGGACGCGAGAAAGCGCGGATCGTCAGCCACACGGAATCGTCGTCGCGATACTCGACGATGAACGCCTCCTCGCCGGTCTCCGGATGCCCAGGCAGCGTGCCGTACCCGAAGCCCTTGCGCAGCGGCTCGTCCACGACGTACACGACGCGTACCGGGACGTTCGGCGGCCAGAGCGGCACGCGCATGATCGCGGTGTCGCCGGGGCGGAGAAGCGAGGTGCCGTCCGGTGCGAAGACGTCCTCGCCGGCCTCGGTGCGGCTCGCGGGCTGGACGGGCGTGCCGTCGTCATCGAAGGAGACCGGCACGTAGGTCCCGGTGGTCACCTCGGCGGGCGCCTCGAGCGCGCGCACCTTGATGCCGGAGCGCTTCTGGATGCCCCAGCTCATCGTCTCGAGCCAGGCGTGCTCCCAGCGGGCCGCGCCGTGCCCGATGCGCACGCGGCGCGTCGATCGGACGGAATCCGCGCGGCGGGTACAGCATCAGGTCCGCGCCTGCGTGCCGCCGATCGCGCCGTAGGTGACGGGCACCTGCCAGAGCGCGGCGGCATCCATGGCGCCCACGCCTACTTCTTCGCCTTCTCGACGTCGCCGGAGAGCGCGGCGATGAACGCCTCCTGAGGGACCTCGACGCGGCCGACCATCTTCATCCGCTTCTTGCCCTCCTTCTGCTTCTCGAGCAGCTTGCGCTTGCGGGTGATGTCGCCGCCGTAGCACTTGGCCAGAACGTCCTTGCGCATCGCGCGGATCGACTCGCGCGCGATGATGCGGGCGCCGATGGCTGCCTGGATCGGCACCTCGAACTGCTGGCGCGGGATGAGCTTCTTCAGGCGCTCGGTCATCAGCACGCCGTAGGCGTACGCCTTGTCGCGGTGCACGATCGCGCTGAACGCGTCGACCGGCTCGCCCTGCAGCAGGATGTCGACCTTCACCAGGTCGGCTTCCTGGTCGCCGCTCGGCTCGTAGTCGAGCGACGCGTACCCGGCGGTCTTGCTCTTGAGGTGGTCGAAGAAGTCGAAGACGATCTCGCCGAGCGGCATCATGTAGCGGATCTCGACGCGGTCCTCGCCGAGGTAGTCCATGCCGAGCAGCGCTCCGCGGCGCGACTGGCAGAGCTCCATGATCGTGCCGACGTAGTCCTTGGGCGCCAGGATGGCGGCCTTCACCATCGGCTCCGTGACGTGCGCGATCTTCGCGCCGGTCGGGAACTCGCTCGGGTTCGTCACCGTGAAGTGCTTCTTGTCCTCGAGCACGACCTCGTAGGTCACCGACGGCGCCGTCGAGATCAGGTCGAGCCCGAACTCGCGCTCGAGGCGCTCGGTGATGATCTCGAGGTGCAGCAGCCCGAGGAATCCGCAGCGGAACCCGAAGCCGAGCGCGACCGACGTCTCGGGCTCGTAGTTGAGGGAGGCGTCCGACAGCTTCAGCTTGTCGAGGGCCTCGCGCAGGATCGGGTAGTCGCTGCCGTCGATCGGGTACAGGCCCGAGAACACCATCGGCTTCGGGTCGGTGTAGCCCGGCAGAGCCTGGGTCGACGGCTTCGACGCCGTGGTGACGGTGTCGCCCACCTTCGACTGCCGCACGTCCTTCACACCGGTGATCAGGTATCCGACCTCGCCGACGCCGAGCCCCTTGGTCGGGGTCGGCTCGGGTGAGCTCACGCCGATCTCGAGCAGCTCGTGGATGGCGCGGGTCGACATCATCTGGATCTTCTCGCGCGGGTGCAGCGTGCCGTCGATCATCCGGACGTAGGTGATCACGCCGCGGTAGCTGTCGTAGACCGAGTCGAAGATCATGGCGCGGGTCGGCGCGTTCGCGTCGCCGGTCGGCGGCGGGATCTTCTCGACCACCCGGTCGAGCAGCGCCTCGACGCCCTCGCCGGTCTTGCCGCTGACCCGCAGCACGTCCGCGGGGTCGCAGCCGATCAGCTGCGCCAGCTCCCGGCTGTACTTCTCGGGGTCGGCGGCCGGCAGATCGATCTTGTTCAGCACCGGGATGATCTCGAGATCGTTGTCGAGGGCGAGGTACAGATTCGCGAGGGTCTGGGCTTCGATCCCCTGGGCGGCGTCGACCAGCAGGATCGCCCCCTCGCAGGCGGCGAGCGAACGCGAGACCTCGTAGGTGAAGTCGACGTGACCGGGGGTGTCGATCATGTTGAGGGCGTAGGTGTCGGCGCTTCGCACCGTCCGCGGCGACGGCCCACGGCATCCGGACCGCCTGGCTCTTGATGGTGATGCCGCGCTCGCGCTCGATGTCCATGCGGTCGAGGTACTGGGCGCGCATGTCGCGGTCGCTGACGACGCCGGTGATGCCGAGCATGCGGTCGGCGAGGGTCGACTTGCCGTGGTCGATGTGGGCGATGATGCAGAAGTTGCGGATGCGCGACGGGTCGGTGGCAGCCGGCTGAAGGGGCTGCTGGGCGCGCGGAGACATGACCCTCCATTCTCCCATGCGCGCGACGGCGCGCGCGCGCCGGCGTCTGGATCGACGAAAGGGCCCCGCGTTGACGAGTGTCCAGCGGGCCGGTTCGGAATTTGCGACGGTTAATGCCCCAGACGTCCCACATGCCGAAGTTGGCGAAGTCCCAGCCGCCGAGGCCGCGCCGAGCCAGAACGGCGCGAACGCCGCGATGCCGATGATGCCGAACAGGATGCCGCCGAACGTGCCGACGAAGCCGAGCACGAGGCCCCAGTTCGCCATCAGGCGCGCGTTGGGCTCGCGGTTGCGGGCGACGAAGCCGAAGACGATCGCGGCGATCGAGAGGAACCACTGGCCGAGCGCGATGCCCGTGATGCCGAGCACGAGGGCGGTGATGCTGAAGCCGTTGGTGGTCGCGGGGGCCGCCGCGACGGGGGCCGCGGGAGCGATGGGCGCCGCGGAGTTGGACGAGACGGAAGCGGTTTTTGTCATGGCTCCAGGCTAGGAATCGCGGACCAGCGCGAGTATGCGGCTAACCCCCCGATCGGCGGGTGGGTCTGCGCCTCCGGCGAGCCGGCTGGTGGCGGCGGTGTCACCCCGAGGGGAGGCGCTCGACCCCGCGGAGCAGATCCTCTTCGGTGGCCGCCAGGCAGATGCGGATCCAGCCCTCGCCCGAGCGTCCGAACGCGCTGCCGGGAGCGACGGCGACCCGCTCGTCGATCAGGAAGCCCTCCGCCCAGGTCGCGACGTCCCCGCCCGCGGCGTGGCTGACATCCACCCACAGGTAGAAGGTGCCGCGCGGACGCAGGTACCGGATGCCGCGGTCGTCGAGCACGCCCGCGACGGCTTCGAAGTTGGCGCGGTAGTGCTCGCGGGCGGCTGCCACGTGAGACTGCTCGCCCTCGATGGCGGCGATCGCCGCGTACTGGTCCGGAGCGGCGACGCAGCTGATGGACGCCTCCTGGAGGGTGCGCATGATCAGCGAGAGACCCGGCGGCACGACGAGGTAGCCGACCCGGACCCCGGTCATCGCGTAGGTCTTCGAGAGCGAGAAGACGCTGAGCACGCGGTTCTCGGTGTCGAGGCTCGCGAGGCTCACGTGCTCGACATCCCAGACGAACTGCTCGTACACCTCGTCGCTGATGATCCAGAGGTCGTGGCGGCTCGCGAAGGCGAGCAGGCCGGCGAGGGTCTCGCGGTCGTAGACGGCGCCGAGCGGGTTCGACGGCGAGTTGACGATCAGCACGCGGGTCTTCGCGGTGACCAGGCGGTCGAGCTCCTCGATACTCGGCAGGAAGTCCCGCTCGGGCGTCAGCGAGTACGGGACCGGCTCGAACATCCTGCATGCGCGCGTTCATCGTGAAGGTCGTGTAGCCGGGGTCGGGCACGAGCACCTCGTCGCCTGACGACAGGGTCATCTGCATCGCGAGATTGAGCCCCTGGGTCGCGCCGATCGTCGCCCAGACCTGCTCGACCTCCACGTGGATGTCGTTGTCGCGGGCCAGCTTCGTCACGATCGCCTGGCGCAGGGCCGGGATGCCGGCGTTGGCCGTGTAGTCCGTCTCGTCGCGCTCCCAGGCGGCGATCGCCGCGGCGGCGATGTGCGGGGCCATCGGCACGTCCGGCTCGCCGACGGCGAGCATCACGATCGGGTCGTCGGGGGTGTCGAGCTGGAGGGCGAGTTCGAAGATCCGCCGGATGCCGGAGCCGGGAACCGCGGGGATGCGCGGGGCGAGCGAGGGCATGCTGCCAGGCTAACCGTTCGGCATTCCGACGGAGCTCGCTCCGACCTGGTAATGTAGACCCTTGGTTTGCGTGTGTTTTCCCACCACGCGATCGCCGGAGCTTCCTCTCCGCTCGGCACCGCACTCGAATCGAACGCAGTTCCGAACAGAAACAGGCCCATGGCGAACATCAAGTCGCAGATCAAGCGCATCGGCACCAACAAGAAGGCGCAGGAGCGCAACAAGGCTGTCCGCAGCGAGCTGAAGACGGCCGTGCGCCTCACGCGCGACGCCATCAGCCGCCGGCGACAAGAAGAAGGCCGCCTCCGCCCTGGCCGTCGCGAGCAAGAAGCTCGACAAGGCCACCAGCAAGGGCGTCGTGCACGCGAACAACGCCGCGAACCGCAAGAGCGCGCTCGCCAAGCAGGTCGCTGCGCTCTAACGTCATCGGGCTATCTTGAATCGCCGCGCGAGCGCCGGGTCGCTCCTCAGGGACGCGGGGCTCCGGTTCTTCGCGCTCTAGCGGCGGGACGCGATGAGCTCCACCATGCGCTCGAGCGCATAGACCGGGTCGCGGCCGCCGCCCTTCACCTGCGCGTCGGTCTCGGCGAGGGCCTCGATCGCGCGGCCGAGGCCGGCATCCGTCCAGCCCTGCAGGTCGCGGCGTGCGCGGTCGACCTGCCAGGGTGCGAGGTTGAAGCGCTGCGCGAGCTCGCCCGCGCTTCCGCGGGCACCCGAGAGCTTGGCCATCGTGCGGATCTTCATCGCGAAGGCGGCGATCATCGGCACGGGGTCTGCGCCGGATGCCAGCGCATGCCGCAACAGGCCGAGAGCCTCGCCGTGGCGGCCCGCGATCGCGGCATCGGCGACCGCGAACGAGGTCGCCTCGATCCGCCCGCCGTAGTACTGGGCGACGATCTGCTCGGTGATCTCGTCGTCGGTGTCGGCGAGCAGCTGGCGGCAGGCGGCGGCGAGCTCGGCCAGATCCTCGGAGAACGCGTTGACGAGCGCGCGCTGCGCTCCCCCGGTGATGCGACGTCCGGCCGCCCTGAACTCGGCGGTGACGAAGTCGAGCTTGTCGCTGTCGCGCTTCAGCTCGGCGCAGACGATCTCGATGCCGCCGCCGGTGCCGGCGCGGATCGCGTCGAGCAGCTTCTTGCCGCGCACTCCGCCCGCGTGACGGAGCACGAGGTAGGTGTCGTCGGCGGGCGCATCGAGGTACGACAGCGCCTCGTCGAGGAAGGCGTCGGTCATCTTCTCGACGCCCTCGACGCGGATGAAGCGGGGCTCGCCGAACAGGCTCGGGCTGGCGAGCGTGATGAGCTCGCCGGGTGAGTACGCCCCGGCATCGAGCTCGGAGACCTCGAGCGTCGGATCCTCGGCCCTCAGGATGTCGCGCAGCAGCCGCATCGAGCGGTCGGCGAGAACCGTCTCGGCGCCCGTGACGAGCACGACCGGCGCCGGGCGGATCTGGTCCCACGTCAGCTGCGGGATCGCGGCCTTCGCCGCGGTCGCGCCGCGTCTCGCGGGTGCCGCCATGGTGGTCCTCTCGTCGCACTCACACTATCCGCCGGGTCGGACCTCGCGGTCCAGATCCGGAGCTCCCCCGCCCTGTCGCCGGGTGCGACGAGCACGAGGCCGTCGCGGTCGGAACGTGCGGGCGTCGTGCCGACCGCCGCCAGGATGCCCAGCAGCGCGTCGGTCGGGTGGCCGTAGTCGTTGCCGGCCCCGACGCCGATGAGGCCGACGGTCGCGTGCAGGGCCTCGTAGAGCGCCGCGGACTGGTCGGCCGAGCCATGGTGCGCGACCTTGACGACGTCGACGGCGGCGAGGCGGACGGACCCGAGGAGCCTCGCCTGCGACTCCTCGCCGAGGTCGCCGAGCAGCACGGCGCTCAGGCAGGCGCGAACGCATCCGGGGGCCGGGCGCAGCTCCAGCACGATGCTCGCGGCGTTGCCGGGCTCGACTCCTCGCGGTGGAGGCCAGAGCACCTCCCAGTCCACCTCGCCGAGCGTGCCTCGCTCTCCCCGCGCCACCTGATCGACATCGGCGCCGGCCGCGGCGAAGGCGTCGACGATCGCTGCATCGCCGTCGTCGGAGGCGGGCCCGACCAGCACCCGGTCGACGCGGCCGAGTACCGCATCGACTCCCCCGACGTGATCGAGATCGAAGTGGGTGAGGACGAGCATCTGGATGCGGTCGACGCCGAGGTCGTCGAGGCACTCCGCGAGCGGCGCGGGCTCCGGCCCGGTGTCGACGAGGGCGACGACACCCGCGCTGCGGACGGCCAACGCGTCTCCCTGCCCGACGTCGCAGAGCGCGAACTGCCAGTCGGGTGGCCGACCGAGATCGGTGACGATGCGGGTGCCGGCGAGGGTCGCGAGGTATGCCACGAGTGCGACCACGACCAGCGAGCGGGCGACGACGCGCACGCGACGCGCTCCGGTGCCGAGACCAGCACGACTGCCGCGACGCTCAGCACGATCAGGAGCACGATCCCGGCCGCGCCCGTCGGCCACGGACCGCGAGCACCCGGCAGGCCGGCCGTGAAGGTGGCGACCGACGCGATCCAGGTCGACGGGATCCAGGCCAGCCAGGCGACGGCGGTCGCGAGCCCGGCAGCACCGGCGCCAGCAGGCACGCGAAGAGCCCGAGCACTGTGGCGAAAGGCGCCGCGGGTTCGGCGAGCACGTTCGCGACGAACGCCGTAGACCGGGCAGCGACGGATCGAGCAGCAGCAAGACGGGCTGACAGGCGAGCTGCGCCGCCAACGGGACGGCGACGACGAGCGCCAGCCAGTACGGCAGCCACCGACTCAGGGCCGCGGCGAGCGGAGCGGCGAGCACGAGCAGGCCCGCGGTCGCGAGGACCGAGAGCGCGAATCCGTAGCTGCGGGCCAGCCACGGGTCGCCGACGAGCAGCACGATGACCGCGATGCAGAGCAACGGGATGCCGCGGCCCGGTCGCGAGAGCACGAGAGACAGCAGGGCGACGGCCGCCATCGCCGCCGCGCGGATGACGCTCGGCTCCGGCGTCACCAGGATCACGAACCCGGCCAGGGCGACCGCGGCGACTCCGGCGCGAGCCAGGCGCGACATCCCGAGGCCCGCGGCGACGGCGAACGCGAGCCCGACGATGATCGCGCAGTTGGCGCCGGACACGGCGGTCAGATGGCTGAGCGAGCTGACCTTCATCGCGGCGTCGAGCTGCCGGCTCACGGCACTCGTGTCGCCGATCGCGAGCCCCGGCAGCAGCCCGGCGCCGGGACCGGGCAGGCCCGCGGCGAGATCGCTGAAGGACGCGCGCATCCCGTCGGCTGCCCCGAGCAGCGATGGCGGATCGGCGACATGCGCGACGGGGCCGCGCGCGAAGACGAGGAACGCGACGTCCTCCCCTGCCTCGGCGCGCTCGATGCCGCCGGTCACGGTGACCACCTCGCCGATGCGAGCATGCGCGACGAGCGGATCGCCGGGAACGCCGAACAGCAGCGCCGGACTCGACAGGTCTGCGTCGCCGCCGACCGACCGGATCGTTCCCGCGATCCGACCGTCGACCGGTCGGCCGGTGATCGACAGCTCGATCGTCTGCGAACGCCCGCTCTCGCTCGCGGCAAGCACGGCATCGGGCTCGCGCGCCGAGACCGTCACCGCGGTCAGGGCCAGGGCGAGCGCGACGAGACCGACCGCGATGGTGGCAGGCAGGGTCCGCCCTCCGCGCACGAACGCGATGACGATCGCGAGCATCGCGACCAGCCACACGGAGACGGTCGCGACGAGCAGCGCCGCTTCGGCATCCCGGACCCCGACCGCAAGGCCGGCGCCGAGCCAGGCCAGCACCGCAGGAGGGACCAGCCGGAGATCGCGAGCGCCCAGCACGCCCCGCATCAGACGGTCACGAGGTCGCGCAGGCCGTCGAGGATGGCGTCCCCGATGCCGGGCACGTCGAGCAGGTCTTCGACCGACGCGAACGGCCCGTTCTTCTCCCGCCAGGCGAGGATGCGCTCGGCGAGCGCCGGTCCGATGCGCGGCAGAGTGTCGAGCGCGGCGGCATCCGCGGTGTTCAGATTCACCGTGCCGTCTGCCGTGCCAGCGCCCGACCCGCTGACCACCTCGCCCACGGCCGGCACGTACGATCTGCTCCCCGTCGGTCAGGAACCGGGCGAGGTTGATCCCCGCCGGGTCGGCCTCCGGCGTGAACCCGCCCGCCGCCGCGACGATGTCGACGCCCCGGTCGCCGTCACGCAGCGCGTACAGGCCGGGGTGCGCCACCTGCCCGAGGATGTGCACGTAGATGACCGGGCCGGCCCCGGCATCCGGATCGACCGCACCGGGCGAGGGCGTGCCCGGCCGCACCACCGCCGACACACCGTGCGGGCGTCACCGCGGTGACGAGCACGGCGCAGCCGACCCCCAGCAGCAGCAGCACGAGCGCCGCACCGGCGCCGATCCGCCAGCCGTGCTCGCCGAGCGTCGGGTACCGGGGCGGTGCTCACCCGACGACGCTATGAACACGGCGAAGCCCGCGGGCTCACGAAGCGGTCTTCGGGGACGGACCCCGCCTCGGCGCTCCTGGGAGGGAGCGGCTACTTCTCGTCGTCCTCCGGCAGCTCGTTCAGCGCGACCGTGTGGCCCTTGGTGCAGCGGTACCCGGTGAGCACCGGCGCGTGAGCGGCGGGCGTGCCCGGCCGCGGGTTGCTCGGCGCACCCATGATCGGCGTCAGCCGCCCGCCGTCTTCGCGGGGACAGGTGAGTACAGCCATCGGTTCAGCCCTTCGTTGCGATGTTGACGACGCGCGGGGCGCGCACGATCACGTTGACGATCTCGCGATCGCCGACCGCACGCACGACCCCGGCCGACGCCCGCGCGAGCGCCTCGAGTTCGTCCGCGCGGATCGTCGGCGAGACCTCGACCCGGTCGCGCACCTTGCCGTCGACCTGGACGATCGCGGTGACCGACTCCTCGACCAGCAGCGTGGTGTCGGGCTTGCGCAGCGCGAGCGACCGAGACCGAGCCGGTGTGGCCGAGTCGCTCCCACATGTCCTCCGCGGTGTGCGGCGCGAACATCGACAGCAGCACGGTGACGACCTCGATCGCCTCACGCACCGACGGGATCGCCGGCTCCGGGTCCGGTGTCGATCGTCTTGCGGATCGCTGTTGACGAGCTCCATCAGGCGCGCGACGACGACGTTGAACTTGAAGGCCTCCATGAGGCCCGGCGCGTCGGCGAGCAGGTGGTGGGTCTGACGGCGGAGCGCCGCATCCCCGCCCTTCCAGGCCACGTCGGGCTTCGAGGTGACCTCGCCGGACACCCGCCAGGCGCGCGCCAGGAACTTCGACGATCCGGCCGGCGAGACGTCGGCCCAGTCGATGTCGTCCTCGGGCGGGCCGGCGAACGCCATGGTCAGCCGGATCGCGTCGGCGCCGTGGGTGTCGAGCTCGGACGCGAACTCCACGAGGTTGCCCCGCGACTTGCTCATCGCCTTGCCGTTCAGCTGCACGCTGCCCTGGTTCAGCACCGCGCTGAACGGCTCGGTGAACGACACGTACCCGAGGTCGAACAGCACCTTCGTGACGAAGCGCGCATAGAGCAGGTGCAGGATGGCGTGCTCGACTCCCCCGACGTACTGGTCGATCGGCGCCCACTTCTCCGCTTCGGCGGGGTCGAACGCCATGGTGTCGTCGTTCGGGTTGAGGTAGCGCAGGAAGTACCAGGACGAGTCGACGAACGTGTCCATCGTGTCGGGGTCGCGTCGTGCCGGGGTCCCGTCGGCCGGGTTCGGCACGGTGACCCAGTCGGTCGCGGCGCCGAGCGGCGACGAGCCCTTCGGCTTCAGGTCGAGACCCTCGCGGTCGGGCAGGCGCACCGGCAGGTCGGACTCCGGCACCGGGAACAGCGTGCCGTCCGCGCCGTGGATGATCGGGATCGGGGTCCCCCAGTAGCGCTGGCGGGAGATCAGCCAGTCGCGCAGCCGGTAGGTCTTCGATGCGCGGCCCGAGCCGTCGGCTTCGAGCAGCTCGATGACGCGCTGGATCGCGTTCTGCTTGCTGAGGCCGTCGAGCGGCCCCGAGTTGATCATGCGGCCCTCGCCGTGGAGCGCCTTGCCGGTCGCGACCGGGTCGAGCGGCGGCATTTCGCCGGACTCCAGCATCTCGGGCGTGATGACCGGGAGCGCGCCCGTCGCCGGCGCGTTCGTGTCGACGACGACGCGCACGTCGAAGCCGAACTTCAGCGCGAAGTCGAGGTCGCGCTGATCGTGGGCGGGCACGCCCATGACGGCGCCGTGCCCGTAGTCCGCCAGCACGTAGTCCGCGGTCCAGACCGGGATGCGCTCCCCGTTGATCGGGTTGATCGCCCAGCGGTCGAGCGGGATCCCGGTCTTCTCGCGCCCGGCATCCTGACGCTCGATCTCTGTCGACTTCTGCACCTGCTTCAGGTATTCGGCGAACGCCTTCTGCACCTCGGGCGACGAGTCGGCGACCAGCGCCGCCGCCAGATCGGAGTCGGGCGCGACGACCATGAAGGTCGTGCCGAACAGCGTGTCGGGGCGCGTCGTGAACACGGTCACCACATCCGGATGCCCCTCGATCACGAAATCGACGTCGGCACCCGTGGAGCGGCCGATCCAGTTGCGCTGCATCGCGAGCACCTTCGACGGCCACGAGCCCTCGAGCTGGTTCAGGTCGTCGAGCAGCCGGTCGGCGTAGTCGGTGATCTTGAAGTACCACTGCGTGAGCTTCTTCTTGACGACGACGGCGCCGCTGCGATCGCTCGTGCCGTCGGGCAGCACCTGCTCGTTGGCCAGCACGGTCTGGTCGACCGGGTCCCAGTTGACCCAGCTGTCCTTGCGGTACGCGAGACCCTTCTCGTACAGCTTCAGGAACAGCCACTGGTTCCACTTGTAGTACTCGGGATCGCTCGTGTGCAGCTCGCGCGACCAGTCGAACGAGTTGCCGTAGCGCTTGAAGCTCGCCTTCTGCTGCGCGATGTTGTCGTAGGTCCAGCCGCGCGGGTCGATGCCGCGCTTGATGGCCGCGTTCTCGGCCGGCAGGCCGAACGAGTCCCAGCCGATCGGGTGCAGCACGTTGAAACCCTGGATGACGCCAGTAGCGCGCCACGATGTCGCCGTAGGCGAAGGCCTCGGCGTGACCCATGTGCAGGTCGCCCGACGGGTACGGGAACATGTCGAGGATGTACTTGCGCGGCCGCGAATCGTCGGGGTCGTCGCTGGCGTACGGGTTCGTCTCCTCCCAGACCGCCATCCACTTGTCCTGGATGCGGGCGAAGTCGTACGCGTTCGGATCGTCCTCGATCGAGGGGCTGTCGTGCTGGCTCACAGTGGTCATTTCCGTGCAAAGGGCGGATGGATGCCGTGGCGACGACAGCTCTGGCGTCGCGGCAACCGGGTTACAGAGTATCCAACCCGAGCGCGGAGAGCAGAGCAGCGGCCTTCAGCCGAGCCTCCGCGATCTCCTCCATCGGGCACCGACAGCGCGGTGATGCCGCCGCCCGTCCCGATCGTTGCTCCCCGCTCGTCGATCACGATGCTGCGGATCGTCATGGCCAGATCGACGCGCCCGTCGCGGCCCAGGTATCCGAACGCACCGGCGTAGAGACCGCGCGCCCGTCGCTCGAGCGTGTCGAGGATCTCGGTCGCCCGCTGCTTCGGCGCCCCGGTCATGGAGCCTGCCGGCAGGCACGCGGCGATCGCGTCGACGCCGTCGAGGCCGGGGCGCAGCCGACCCTCGATCGAGCTGACCAGCTGGTGCACCTGCGCATAGCTCTCGACGTCGAGCAGGCTCGGCACCGTGACGCTGCCCGGCTCGCTGACCCGGGCGAGGTCGTTGCGCATCAGGTCGACGATCATGATGTTCTCGGCGCGCTCCTTCTCGCTGGCGAGCAGCTCGTCGCGGAGGCGGGCGTCGGATGCGGCGTCGGTCGCCCGCGGACGCGTCCCCTTGATCGGGTGGGTGCGCACGATGGCGCCCGGACCCGGCGCGACCTCGAGGAACCGCTCGGGCGACGAGCTCAGCAGGCTGATCGCCCCGATGCGCAGAAGGGCACCGTGGTGGCTCGGCGACTGGGCCCGGAGGCGGGCGTACACGGCGACCGGATCGAACGCGCCCTCCACCTCTGCCTCGGTCGTGAGGCAGAGCTGATAGGCCTCGCCCTCGCGGATCGCGTCCTGGCACGCGGCGATGTTGGCGAGGTACTGCTCGTCGGTCTCGTGCCAGCGGAGGCGGAGATCGAGTGCCGGCGAGCCGGTGTATCGAGACCAGCCGCGTCGTCGTTTCGATACGCGTCCGCTTCGCGGGCGCTACTCAACGACCGGATCGTGTCATCCCGCCAGTCGAGCAGCTCGCCGTCCCAGTGCGTCGCCGAGGGCGAGCAGCTGGGCGGTGCCGTCGGCGGCGATCGCGACCGCGCGATCCACGCGCAGGAAGGCGGCGTCGGGATAGCGGCGACGCGTGCGCGACCGGCACTCCCATGGTCTCGCCGCGCAGCTCGTAGCCCAGCCAGCCGACCAGACCGAGGCGGAACGGGGGCGCGTCGTCATCTGACCTCGGGGGCGCCGCCCGCCAGCTCGGCCCGCACGGCATCCAGAACCGGGGCCTCAGGCAGCCAGCGCGCTGCCCGCCCCCAGGTAGCTCGTGCCTGCCTCACCGCTGTCGAGCCAGAACACATCGGTGTCGCCACCGTGCAGCGCCCGGAACGCCTCGGCCGCCGAGAATCCGCCGTCGAGCGGATGGCGCAGCAGGCGGAGCGGCATAGCCTGATCCTATGAGCGCGTCGACCACCTACCTCTGGCGGGATGACGCGCTGGAGGCCCGCGACGATTGCGACATCGTCCCGGCTTCGATCGAGGCGGCGGACTCCTGGCTGGTCACGGAGGGCACGGTGCTGGCGCTCGATCTGCACCGCACGCGGTTCATGACGTCGATCCCGCGGGGGCGGTACCGGCAGCTCGATCCGTCCGCGTTCTGGAATGCCAGCCTCGCCGCGATCCCGCGCACCGGGGCGTGGTTCCCGCGGGTCGAGCTGCGCCTCCAGCTGCTGACGCCGCAGCTCCTGCTGCGCCTGCGCGAGGCGCCCGAACTGCGCCGCTCGATCGTGCTCACCACCCACCACGGACGCGACCCGCGCGGCAGCCCGCGCTTCAAGGGGCCCGATCTCGAGTCGATGACCCGACTCCGTACGACGGCGCAGAAGGTCGGCGCCGACGAGGCCGTGCTGCTCAGCCCCCAGGGTTTCGTCGCCGACGGGTCCACCTCGTCTCTGGCGTGGTGGCGCGGCGACGCGCTCTGCGTCCCCGCCGACGACATCGAGCGGATCGACGGTGTCACCCTGCGGTCGGTCATCGCCCTCGCGACGGCGATGGGCATCGACGTGCTGCACGAGTCCGTGCGGCCGGAGGAACTCGACGGGCTCGAGATCTGGGCGCTCAACGCCCTGCACGGCATCCGGATCGTCACGTCCTGGATCGACGGGCCAGCCCCGGCGGAGAAGCCGGGCCGCCTCGCCTCCTGGCAGAAGAAGCTCGACGCGCTGCGCAAGCCGCTCCCCGAACCCGGCTCGGAGCCCGCGTGACGCCCTTCGACTGGTTCGGCGACCTGATCAACGGCACCCTGTTCTGGGTGCTCGATCTGGTGCAGTCGGTGGATCCGGTGGCTCGCATCCTGCTGTCGGGTGTCGCGATCATGCTCGAGACCTCGATCCTCGTCGGCCTGGTCGTGCCCGGCGACACGATCGTTCTGGTGGCGAGCACCGCGGTCGATGGGCCGGTGCAGTACATCGGGATGCTGGTCGCGGTCATCGTGGGGGCGCTGTGCGGCGAGAGCATCGGCTTCGCCCTCGGCCGATTCTTCGGCCCGAAGATCCGCGACTCGCGGCTCGGCCGCCGCATCGGGATCACGAACTGGCACCGCGCCGAGTACTACGTCGACCGTCGCGGCGGCATCGCCGTGTTCGTGTCGCGGTTCCTTCCGGTGCTGCACTCGCTCGTTCCCCTGACGGTGGGGATGAGCACGATGCGCTATCGCAAGTTCATCGCCTGGACCGCGCCCGCCTGCATCATCTGGGCTGTCGCCTACGTGACCGTCGGGTCGGCGGTCGCCGGTGGGTACCGGCAGCTGTCGTCGCAGCTGCACTTCGCGGGATACCTGTTCGTGGGGGCGATCGCGCTCTTCATCGCCGGCGTGGTCGTGACGAAGAAGCTGATCGAGCGGTCCGAGGCCCGGCACTGGTCGCGGCCCGGCGACGGGGACGCCAACACCACCGAGGACTGAGCGGTGGTCGAGCAGCCGGCGCAGCCCGGCGTACTCGACCACCGATCGGATCAGCCGAGGAACCCGTTCTCGGTCAGCCAGTCGGTCGCGACCTGAGCGGGCGACGGCTTGTCGTCTCCCGCGCTGATCTCGTTGAGGTTCAGCAGCTCCTCTGTGGTGAGGATCGCCGACACCGGGTTGAGCAGCTCCGCGATCTCATCGGTCGCGTAGTCCCCGTGCAGCAGCGGCACGATGTTCTGCGCCGCGATCAGGTCCTCGGGGTCCTCGAGCACGACCAGGTTGTTCTGTTTGATCGACGGCGTCGTGGTGTAGATGTCGGCGACCTGGATGTTGTTCGCAAGCAGGTCGCTGAGCGTTCCCGGTCCGCCGTAGTCGTCGATCGCCTTGAACGTCCAGCCGGTCACCCCGTAGACGGACTCCAGGCCTGCACGGCCGTACGGACGGCCCTCGAACTCGGTGTTGGCGCCGATGGTGATGTCGGCGGCGATCGGCGCGAGATCACCGATCTCGGTGACGTCGTACTGCGCCGAGAACTCGGGCGTGACGACGAGTGCGTCGGCGTCCTCCGCCGGGGCGATGTCGAGCACCGCGAGTCCCAGCTCGCCGACGGCGTCGGGCAGAGCGGCCGCGACGTCATCGCTGGAGGTCGCCGTGGCATCCGGGTCTGCACCGTAGAGCAGGTTGCCCGAGTAGTCCGGGATCAGGTTGATCGACCCGTCCTGCAGGGCCGGGATGAAGGTCTCCCGCGAGCCGATCCCTCCTGCGTAGTCGACCTCGTAGCCGTTCGCGGCGAGCACTTGGCCGTAGATCTGGGCCAGGACGTCGCTCTCGGGGAAGCCCTGCGACCCGATCGAGATCGCGGTGACGTCGCCGCCGTCGTCTCCCGGATCGAGCGGGTCTCCCGTGCTGCAGGCTGCGAGGGCCGCTGTGAGGCCCAGTGCCGCGACGCCCGCGAGGATGCGCGTCTTTCGTGTGAACATGCCGATCTATCCTTCCGTGATGAGTGTCCGGGTTGCCTCTGGCGACCGGGACGGCCGCCGGAATCTGGTGTTGGTGGGACGAGCCGGCCCACGGGACACTCCGCGCGGGTCGACGAGCTTCTGGACGACGGCGAGCAGGCCGTCGATGGCGAGGGCGAGGGCCGCGACGAGGATCGCGCCGACGATCGCGAGCACGAAGTCCCGTCGGGCCAGACCCTCGATCAGGTACCGGCCGAGACCGCCCTGGGCGACGTACCCGGCGATGGTCGCCGTGGCGATCACCTGGAGGACCGCCGACCGCAGACCGCCGACCATGAGCGGGATTCCGAGCGGCACCTCGACCCGGCCCAGGATCTGCCACTCCGACATCCCGATGGCGCGCGCGGCGTCGATCGGCTGCCGGTCGACCGCTTCGATGCCCGCGTAGACGCCCGCGAGCAGCGGCGGGATGGCGAGGACGACGAGCACCGCGATCAGGGGCGCGAGGCCGAGGCCCGCGAGCAGCACGATGAAGAGCAGGAACCCGAAGGTCGGCAGCGCTCGCGCCGCGCTGGTGAGGCCGATGACGAAGGCGCGACCGCGTCCCGTATGCCCGATCGCCAGACCGAGCGGGACGGCGATGACGAGCGCGACGCCGATGCTGAGGCCGGTGTAGAGCAGGTGCTCGCCCAGCCGCTGCAGGATGCCGTTCGGCTCGGTCCAGTGGGAACCGTCGAGGATGTAGGCGAAAGCCGCCGCGAAGAAGTTCATCGCGCCACCGACTTCGCGGGGAGGAACGGCCCCATCAGCGAGCGCAGCCCCGACCGTGCCGCGCGCCGGTCACGACGCGACCACGGAAGCAGGATGCGGCCCAATGTCACCAGGATCAGGTCGAACACGAGCGCGATCAGCAGTGTGAACACGATGCCGATCACGATCTCCTCGGGGAAATCGCGCTGATAACCGTTGGTGAAGAGGTACCCCAGGCCGCCCTTGCCGATCAGTGCCGCCACGCTGAGCATGCTGACGGTGCTGACCGACACGACGCGCAGGCTCGCAAGCAGCACCGGCCCGGCGAGCGGCAGCTGCACCGCCCAGAATCGCGACCCGGACGCGTACCCCACGGCCGTCGCGGACTGCAGCACATCCTGCGACACGGAACTGAACGCGTCTGTGGCGCCGCGCAGCATCATCGCGATGGCATAGATGCTGAGCGCGACGATCACGTTCGCGTCGTCGAGGATCTTGGTGCCGAGAATCGCCGGCAGCGACACGAAGAGCGCCAGCGACGGGATCGTGAACAGGATGCCGAAGGCGCTGAGCAGGATGGCCCGCGCGGGCGCGTACCGGCTCGCGAACCAGCCGAGCGGGATGGAGGCTGCGAATCCGACCAGGATCGGGATGGCACTCAGTCGCGCGTGATCCGCGGTGAGCCCCAGAACCAGTCCGAGGTTGTTCCACAGCCAGGTCATCATGCGTCCCCGGCCTGGTCCGTCTTGTTGGAGATGCTGCGCGACTTCGGGCTCGCGGTTCCGACGGCCAGCTTGCCGCCGGGCGCAGAGATCACGCCGACCGGGTACCCGCCAGCATCGACGAGGATGCGGTCGTCGCCCGTCGCGTGAGTGGTGCTCGCGATGAGGCGGCGCTTGCCGCGATCGGCGCCGACGAACGACGCGACGAAATCGTTGGCGGGTGCCGCGAGGATCTCTTCGGGCGTGCCGGCCTGCACGATGCGGCCGCCGGTCTCGAGGATGACGACCCGGTCGCCGAGCAGGAACGCTTCGTCGATGTCGTGCGTGACGAAGACGATCGTCTTGGCGAGGTCACGCTGGAGGCGCAGCACCTCTTGCTGAAGGTCGGAGCGCACGATCGGGTCGACCGCGCCGAACGGCTCGTCCATGAGCAGGATGTTGGGGTCCACGGCGAGGCCGCGCGCGACTCCCACGCGCTGCTGCTGCCCGCCGGACAGCTGATTCGGGTATCGGCGGGCCAGCGTGCGGTCGAGGCCCACGACATCCATCAACTCGAGCGCCCGCTGGTGCGCTTGCTCTTTCGGCACGCCGGTGAGGCGGGGAACGGTTGCGATGTTGTCGATGACCCGGCGGTGCGGAAGCAGCCCCGAGTTCTGCATGACGTACCCGATGCCCCGCCGCAGCGTCACCGGCTCTACCCGGGAGATGTCGTCGCCGTCGATCTCGATCGTGCCCGCGGTCGGATCGACCATGCGGTTGATCATGCGCAGCAGCGTCGTCTTGCCGGATCCGCTCGATCCGACGAGCACCGTGATCTTGCGGGCCGGCAGCTGCAAGCTGAAGTCGTCGACCGCGAGCGTGCCCTCGGGGAATCGCTTCGAGACGGAGCGGAACTCGATCATGCCCGGATCACGGCTCCTCGCGTTTCGACACCCTCGAAACCCTATTCGGGGCCACCGTCACCGCGGATTGCAGCGGGCAGCCTCGCAGGGCGTTCTCAGAGAGTCAGCGCGCGAGTCAGCCGAAGTATTCCGCGAGCAGTCCCCGAGTCAGGCTGGCACCCAGCTCGAGGTAGCGCTCGGAACCGCGCGGGTCGAGCACGAATGCGTGTGCCGCGATCGCGTCGGACGCGATGACCGCGGCCTCGAAGGCGGCACGGGCCTCGGCCGAGTCGGTGAGCCCGAAGCGGCCGGCGAGCACGCCGAACATCTGCTCGGCGAGCACCGAATATGCCGGAACCTCGGTCGTCGGACGCAGGTCGAGCACGTCGCCGTAGCGCAGCGACGCGAAGCCCGGCTCCTCGGCGAACGCGACCACGAACAGGCCGAATCCGGCGCTGAGCGCGTCGTCCCACGTCGTGTGACGCTCGTCGCGCAGCTCGGCGAGCACGCGGTCGGTCATGCGCTCGGCGTTGCGGGCGGCGAGGCTCTGCAGCACGGCGATGCGGTCGGGGAAATAGCGGTAGACGGTTCCGATCGAGGCGCCCGCGCGCTCGGCGACCATGGCCGTGGTGAGCCGCTCGTAGCCGATCTCATGGACGACCTGTGCAGCAGCGTCGAGGAGTGCCGCCAGACGGGCGGTGCTGCGAGCCTGGACGGGCTCGTTGCGGATGAGCGCGATCGCTTCGGTGCGAGTCGCTAGTTGGATGTCGGGCACGTGAATCTCCTCTGCCTGATCGGCCCTGAGTCTAGCGCGCCGACGCTGGGGATCCGATGAAATCTCGGGCGCGACCGGCCGTGACACACTGGCATCGATGGAGATGGTCAGCGCCCCCGTGCATCTCGCCGCACGGGTCGAAGACGCGATACAGCGGTTCCGCGAGCGGTGGGGGCGTCGTCGCGGGCTCGTCCCCACGATCGTCCCATTCGTCGGATACGGCGGCACCGGCTGGGTTCGCGTGCTCGGCCGGGTCGTGCTGCGGCCCCCGGACGACAGCGACGATTCGACGGCGGAGCGGATCACCAGCATCCGGGGCTGGAGGAGCTTCACCAGCGTGCATGTCGCGGGGGCGGAGGTCACGGTCTCAGTGGGCCGAGCGAAGCGCACGATCTCGTCCGACCGCGGGGGCGTGCTGGATGACCGGATCGAGGTCAAGCTCGCGCCCGGCTGGCACGACATCCGGCTCTCGATCGCCGGATTCGACGCCGTCGATGCGCAGGTTTTCGTGGTGGCCGATGATGTCGAGTTCGGCCTGGTGTCGGACATCGACGACACCGTGATGGTCACCGCACTCCCCCGCCCGTTCCTCGCCGCCTGGAACACCTTCGTGCTCGACGAGCACGCTCGCACGCCCGTCGCCGGCATGGCAGTGCTCTACGAGCGCGTGGTGCGCGCCCATCCGGGGCTTCCCGTCATCTATCTGTCGACCGGTGCCTGGAACGTCGTCCCGACACTCAGCCGGTTCCTGTCGCGCAACCTCTATCCGCGCGGCACGCTTCTGCTGACCGACTGGGGCCCGACGCACGACCGCTGGTTCCGCAGCGGGCCGGACCACAAGCGCACCCAGCTCTCGCGGCTGGCCGCCGAGTTCCCGAAGGTCCGCTGGCTGCTCGTCGGCGACGACGGCCAGCACGACCCGCAGCTCTACGGCGAGTTCGCGGAGGCCCACCCGGACAACGTGGCAGCCATCGCGATCCGGCAGCTGACGACCGGTCAGGCCGTGCTCGCCGGTGGTCGCAGCGAGCCAGAGCCGCATGCCGGCGGGATCCCGTGGCGATACTCGCCAGACGGCGCCGGTCTGAGTGCGCAGCTGACCGAGTTGGGTCTGCTGCCCGACGTACGGTAGGGCCATGTCCGCGTTCACACCCTCCCGGCGACGTCTCACCGAGTTGCGGCTGAGCGCTCTTGGCATCGACGATCCGACCGCGCCGACCCCCGAATGCGGTGGTCCGGAACGCGCTCGCGACGCAGGCCCAGGACTTCCTCGGCACCCTCTGGTCGGTCGGTCTGCGCACGCCGGGTGCAACGGCTGCCGACGTCGAATCGGCCCACGTGGCCGGGCTCTTCGTCCGATCGTGGCCGATGCGCGGCACGCTCCACTTCGTCATCGGCGAAGACCTGGGCTGGATGCTGGGGCTGACCGGCGCCCGGATGCTTCAGACCGCTGCGGGGCGGCGGCGGCAGCTCGGGCTGACCGAGGGCGACTTCGAGCTCGCCGAGCGCATCGCCCGCGAACGCCTGGGCGGCGGGGGCACGGCGAAGCGCGCCGAGCTGCTCGCGGCCTTCCGGGACGCCGGGATCGAGACGGACGGGCAGCGCGGGGTGCACATCCTCGGTCAGCTCGCGCAGACCGGGATCCTGGTGCTCGCAGGGCGGGACGCCTGGGCCCTCCTCGACGAGTGGGTGCCGGAGCCGCGGCGGCTCGAGCGCGACGAAGCGCTGGAGGAGTTCGCGTTCCGCTACTTCGCGTCGCACGGCCCCGCCACGGTGAAGGACTTCTCGTGGTGGTCGTCGCTGACGCTCACCGATGCGCGCGCCGGTCTCGCGGCCGCCCGCGACCGCCTCGACGAGTTCGAGCTCGACGGTCAGACCTACTACCTGCGCCCCGGTCTCGAACCGGCCGAGCGGGGCGTGCACCTGCTCCCCGGCTTCGACGAGTACCTGCTCGGGTACGGCGATCGCACGGCCCAGCTGGCTGGCGAGCACGCGAACACCGTCGTGCCGGGCGGCAACGGCCTGTTCATGCCGACGATCGTCGTCGACGGCGAGGTCATCGGCATCTGGAAGCGCGAACGCAAGTCCAAGCAGATCGTGGTGACGCTCGCACCCCTCCGTGAGTTGACGGCCGTGGCGATGCGCGGCGTCAAGAAGAGGATCCGCCGTTACGCGGAGTTCATGGAGGCGGACGTCGAGCTCAGGGGGCCGGAAGGTGATCGAGCCAGGTGAGGCTCGCGAACTCCTCCAGGCTCAGCCCGAACGACGCTGGGTCGGCGGCGATGACGGACCGCAGCTCGGTCGCATCCAGCCCCTCTGCCACGATCACGTCGACCCCGGCCGGCGTGACCGCCGACTTCTCGAATCGCAGCACGACCAGTCCCTGACGGACGCCGGCCACCTCCCAGCGGCTCTTCACGAACAGGCCGCGGATGCCGTACATCTTCCAGGTGAATCCCTGGCCGTTCCAGCGGTCGACGCCCCGGATCGACTTCGGCTTGCCGTCCGCCTCGGTGTATGTCACCTCGTCGGCAAGCGTGAGCGGGTCGTCGCGAAGTGCGACGTACTCGAAGGTCGGATCGCGCCGCTCCCCCGAGAGCCACATCGGAAAGTTCGTCGCCTTGACGGTCCAGCGGCCCGGGAGGACGCGCTGCAGGGTCGCGACGTCGTCGAATTGCTGCATCTCGCATCCAGGCTAACCCGGAAAATGCGCGCTACCCCTTGACCGCGCCGCCCAGTCCGGCGCTTCGCAGGAATACCCGCTGGAAGAGGAGGAAGAGCACGACGGGCACGATCGTGGCGATCGCGAGGGCGGCGAGGAACACGTCGAGCTCCGTCTGGGAGGCGATCGCCGGCAATCGCACCCCGAGTGGCTGGACCGCCGGATCGGGGAGGACGAGCGACGGCCAGAGGTAGTCCTTGAGCGAGGCGATGATCGCGAAGACGCTGACCACGCCGAGGATCGGCCGCGACATCGGCAGAACGATCGACCAGAACACGCGGAACGGTCCCGCCCCGTCGGTGCGGGCGGCCTCGAACACCTCCCGCGGCAGATTGTCGAAGAACCGCTTCACCAGCAGGATGTTGAACGCGTTCGCGGCGGCTGGCAGCCAGACGGCCAGGTAGTTGTTGAGCAGCGAGGTGCCGATCACCGGCCGCACGATGGTCAGGTAGAGGGGCACCAGCAGCACGACCGACGGGATGAAGAGGGTCGCCAGCACGGCGCCGTTGAGGATCGGCGCGTACCTCGGCCGCAACACCGAGAGCACGTAAGCACCGGTGGTGGCGATGAAGAGCGAGGACAGCCAGGAGCCGGCGGCGAGGATCAGCGTGTTGAAGAAGTATTTGCCGACCTCGACCTCGATCCATGCGCTCGCCAGGTTCGCCCAGTCGAGACCGTTCGGCCAGAGCAGCAGCGGTGTCGAGATGCTGTCCTGAGTCGACGTGACGGCTGCCTTCGCGAGCCACAGCAACGGGCCCGAGACCCGCGACGACGAGCCCCACGAAGAGCACGACGTGCACAACCGTCATGGTGAACCGCACCGAGGGCTTCTTGCGGTCGAACTCCGACAGGATGCCGCGATCGGACGTCAGCTCGGTGCTGCGTACGCGCTCCGCTCGGGTCAGCGGGCGGGGGGTCGTGGCGGTCAATTCTGGCTCCAGCGTTCGGTGAGGCGGAAGTAGACGATCGACAGGACGGCCAGGAAGATCGCGAGCATGACGCTCAGTGCGGTCGCCTCGCCGTAGTCGCCGCCCAGGCTGTTCTGGAACGCGTAGCGGTAGATCAGCAGCAGCACCGTGATGGTCGCATTGTTCGGGCCTCCCCCGGTGAAGAGGAACGGCTCGAGGAACACCTGCGCCGTCGCGATCACCTGGAGGATCAGCATGATGAAGAGCACGCCCCGCAGTTGGGGCAGCGTGACGTGCCAGATCTTGCGCCAGATGCTGGCCCCATCCACCTCGGCCGCGTCGTAGAGGTCGGGCGGGACGCTGAGCAGCGCCGCCACGTAGATGATGATCGAGCCGCCCGCCGCCGCCCAGGTCGCCTCGAGCACGAGTGACGGCATGGCGGTGGACGCCTGCTGGATCCAGGGCTGCGGCGGAATGCCGACCCAGCCCAGGATCGTGTTGAAGACGCCGGTGGGACTGGCGTCGTAGAAGAACTTCCAGAGCAGCACGGCCACGACCGGCGGGATGACCACCGGCAGGTAGGCGAGGGCGCTGTAGACGCCCTTGCCCCGCCGTACCTCGCTCATCAGCACGGCGAGCAGCAGCGGCAACGGGAACCCGAAGATCAGGGCGAGCACTGCGAAATAGAGGGTGTTGACGACCGCGGCGCCGAGCAGCGGGTCGTTCAGCACGTTGACGAAGTTGTCGAATCCGACCCACTGCGCCGTGATGAGATTCGTCTTCTGGAAGCTCATGACGAACGACTGGATGATCGGCGACCAGCTGAAGACGGCGAACACCAGGATGAGCGGCAGTGCGAAGAGCAGGGTCGACACCCCGCCGCGGCGGAACCAGGTGCGTAGGGCGCGTCATGTCGAGTCCTTCGGGTTCGGTGGTCGAGTGGCCCGCAAGGCGTATCGAGACCAGGGAGTCGGTCTCGATACGCCTGCAAGCGGGCGACTCGATTAGCGGAGGGCTAGCTGTCGAGGAGCGCCTGAGCGTCCGCGTCGGCCTGGGTGAGCAGAGCGTCGATGTCAGCATTCCGATCGGTCAGAACTGCCTGCACGACCGAGTCGAGGAGGGCGTAGATCTCCTGCGTCTTGCCCTTCGCCTCGGCGACCGGCGTCTGAGCGCCGATCCCCTCGAAGAACCCGGTCATCTGTTCGCGGGGCACGTTGACGTACTCCTCGATCCACGCCAGGCGCTGTGCCTCGGTCTCCTCGTCCAGGATCGGCAGCAGCGGGGTGCCGACCGCCTGGTCGCTCGCGGCGAGCGTCTCGGCGTCCAGCTTGGCGGCGTCCTCATCCAGCAGGCGCTTCATGTAGTAGAAGTCGATCCACTTGATGGAGGCTGCCTTCTCGGCGTCGTTGATCGTGGGGCTCACGACGGCGATGTCGCCACCGCCGAGGGTGCCCGGGTTCTCACCGTCGGTCGGCACGACCGTCAGGCCGTACACCGACGGGTCGAGCGAGAAGTCGCGCACGAGAGCCGTGTAGATGTCCGAACCGGTGGTGTACATGCCGATGTTGCCGGCGGCGAACTCCTGGTTGATCGTGCCCCAGTCGAGCAGGAAGTTGCTGCCGAGGGAGTTGTCCTCCCAGCGCAGCTTCCGCAGGAACTCGAGCGCGGCGACCGAGCCCGGGTTGTTGATCGTCGACGTATAGGTTCCGTCGCCGTTGTCCACCTGCGTGCGACCACCGTGTGCGACGGTCGCCGCAGTGAACTGCCATCCACCCGTGTTGTTCATGGTCATCTGCATGTAGCCGGCCTTGCCGGTCGCTTCGGAGATCGCCTTCGCGGCCTCACGAACCTCATCCCACGTGACGGGCGGGTTGTCGGGGTCGAGCCCGGCGGCCTCGAAGAGGTCGCGGTTGTAGTGCAGGCCCATGGCGTAGGCCTGACGCGGGAAGCCGTAGATGTTGCCGTCGGCATCCTGAACCGCCTCGAGCAGGATCGGGTTGAGCTTGTCGGCGTACCCGAGCGCTTCGGCCTCGGCGGTCACGTCCATGAGCTGGCCGTTCTCGAGGAGGGTCTTGGCGTCGGTGAAGGGGACCGTGAAGACGTCCGGCAGGCTTCCGCCGGCGAGCTGGACGGCGAAGGTCGGGCCCTCCCACTCGTACTCGACACCGATGACGTCGATGTCGGGGTTGGCCTTCTCGAACTGCTCCTCCTGAGCCGTGAAGGCCTCGTAGGCGGCCGCGTCCGCTCCCGGCGGGAACGTGGCGACGCGGATCTCGGTCTTTCCGCTCCCGGCTCCTGCGGTGCAGGCCGTGAGCGCGGCGATCGTCGCGAACGCTGCCGCAGCAGCGAGCACCTTGCGGTGTGACTTCATCGTCATGCCTTTCTCATCTGTGGTGTGGTCTCCAGGGCTACGTGCTGTGTGCGCAGCCACGCCGTGGAGTCGGGGGAAGCTCGCCGAGGCCGTAAGGGCCCTCGATGAGCTCCTCGCTGGCCAGCACGAGCTCGAACCCCGAGGGGAGCGAGAGCGGCTGGCCGGCGAAGTTCGTGATGCTCAGGAAGTCGTCCCCGCGCTGGAATGCCAGGGCGTTCGCGCCCAGGTCGAGCCACGTCGAGGTCTCCATCGCCGAATTCGGCGATGTCCTTCCGGATGGCGAGCGCGGCCCGGTACAGGGATAGCATCGACCGCGGGTCGGCGGCCTCGGCGTCGACGGTGAACGCGGACCACTCCTCGGGTTGCGGGAGCCATGGCTCCCGGGTAGCGTGCTCGCTGCTGAACCCGAACGGGGCGCTCGTGCCGCTCCACGGGAGCGGCACGCGGCATCCGTCCCGGCCCGGATCGACGCCGTGCGAACGGAAGTGCATCGGGTCCTGAAGCAGGCCGAGCGGGATGTCCTCGACCTCCGGCAGGCCGAGCTCGTCGCCCTGGTAGATGTAGAGGGATCCCGGCAGGGCCGCTGTGAGTAGGGCGGCGGCACGGGCGCGCCGGGTGCCGCGCTCGCGGTCGGAGGGCACGCCGAAGCGCTTGCTGAGGAAGGCGAAGCTCGAGTCGTCACGGCCGTAGCGGGTCACCGGACGCGTGACGTCGTGGTTGCTCAGCACCCAGGTGCTCGGGGCCCGCACCGGCGCGTGCGCGGTGAGCGTCTGATCGATGCTCTCGCGCAACTCCGGCGCCGACCACGGGCGGGCGAGGTAGTCGAAATTGAAGGCCGTGTGCAGCTCATCGGGGCGCAGGTAGGCGACGAAGCGGTCGACATCCGGAAGCCAGATCTCGCCGACCAGCACGCGCGTGCCGGGGTAGCTGTCGGCGACGGCGCGCCAGGCGCGGTAGACGTCGTGCAGTTCGTCGCGGTCCTGGCTCGGGTGCTCGCCGGGGCCGGGGTCCTCGGGCACCTCGGCGAGCTCGGGGTCCTTGATGAGAAGCGCCGCCGAGTCGATGCGCACGCCGGCGACGCCGCGGTCGAACCAGAACCGGAGAATGTCCTCGTGCTCGCGGCGCACGTCGGGGTGGTTCCAGTTGAGGTCGGGCTGCGCGGGGGTGAACAGGTGCAGGTACCACTGGCCGGGCGTGCCGTCGGGATTCATGGTGCGGGTCCAGGTCTCGCCGGCGAACGGCGACACCCAGTGATTGGGCATCTCGTCGCCGTCCGGTCCGAGGCCGTCGCGGAACCAGAAGCGCTCGCGTTCGGGGCTTCCGGGCGCTGCGGCGAGGGCGGCCTGGAACCAGGCATGCTGATCGCTGACGTGATTCGGGACCACGTCGATGATGGTCCGGATGCCGAGGGCCAGCGCCTCCTGCACGAGCAGCTCCGCCTCGCGAAGGGTCCCGAAATCGGGGTGGATCGCGCGGTAGTCGCTGACGTCGTAGCCGCCGTCCTCGAGCGGGCTCGCGTACCAGGGCGTGAACCAGATCGCGTCGACGCCGAGGTCGCGCAGGTAGCCGAGCCGGGAACGGACGCCGGCCAGGTCGCCCGTGCCGTCACCGTTCCCGTCCGCGAAGCTGCGCACGTAGATCTGGTAGATGACGGCGGAGCGCCACCACTCGGGGTCGTCGGTGCGCGGCACGGGGCGCCCGAGCGCAGGGGATGCGCTCGGGGCGAGGACGTCTGCGTCCACTCGGGGTCCTTGCTGTGATTCCGGACCGGAGATCACCGGCTTTCCCGAAATGTAGCTTTCCCGACAGAGATGACGCAAGAACTAAACAACCAGCAAGAGACTTGCGCGGATTTGCGCCGGTTTACGTCAGACGTACCCCTGCCTTCACCCGTCCCGACGCCGGGCGAGCACGTTAGCGCCGAGCGGGCATGGCCGGACGGGCACGCTCGACGGGAACGTGCTGCGGTCGGCGAAGGGCTACGACGGGACGGGACCCGTCGACGCGCGAACGACGAGCTCCGGCTCGAAGAGGTACTCCTCGGCGGCCACGACAGAGCCCGACAGCTGAGCCACCAGCAGCTCGATCACCATGCGCCCCATGGGCTCGATCGGCTGCCGGACCGTAGTCAACGGCGGATCGATGCTGTTCATCAGGGCCGAGTCGTCGAACCCGACCACCGAGACATCCTGAGGCACGCGCAGGCCGGCACGGCGCACTGCACGGATCGCCCCGAGCGCGAGCGGGTCCGACGCGCAGATCACACCGGTCGCGCCGGCGGCCAGCAGCCGGGCCGTGGCGGCCTGGCCCGCCTCGAGGTTGTAATGCGAGTGCACGATGTGCGCTTCCGGCAGGGCGACGCCGGTGCGCTCGGAGCTGAGGCGCGCGGCGTCGAGCTTGCGACGAGACGGGATGTGGTCGGCGGGGCCCAGCACGAGTCCGATGCGCGTGTGGCCGAGCTGCACGAGGTGGTTCCACGCCAGTTCGATGGCGACCGCGTCGTCGGTCGAGACGGTCGGGAAGGCCAGGTGCGCGACGGGCGCGCTGACCAGGACCGTCGGGATCTTGAGCTCGGCGAGCCGCACGTAGTGCTCATGCGACGCGTCTTCCTGCGTGTACTGCCCGCCGACGAAGACGACTCCCGAGACGTGTTGCTGGAGGAGCAGGTCGATGTAGTCCGACTCGGTGATGCCGCCGGCGCTCTGGGTGCAGAGCACGGGCGTGTAGCCGTTCTGAGCCAGTCCCCCGCCGACGAGCTCTCCGAAGGCCGGGAAGATCGGGTTCTGGAGCTCGGGGAGGAACAGCCCGATCAGCCGCGCCCTCTCGCCCCGCAGCTTGCTCGGCCGCTCATACCCGAGCACGTCGAGAGCGGTGAGCACGGCCTGCCGGGTGGCGTCGCTCACGCCCGGCTTCTCGTTGAGGACCCGGCTCACGGTGGCTTCGCTCACCCCGACCTGCTTGGCAACTTCGGCAAGACGTCGCGACATGCGCAAGACCTTACGCAATCCACGCAACTTCTTGCAAGATCTCGACAAGCTCGATCACCGGAGGCGTCGATACGCTCTCCCCATGGCACGGTTGCGGGCTCTCGCGCTCTCCACCCACCCCGGACCGGTCGCCGCAGTCACAGCGATCACCGTCCTGCTGGGCATCGCGGGCGGTCTCGATCCGTGGCGGATCGCACTCCTCGGGCTCGTGATGGCACTGGATCAGGTCTCGGTCGGGCTCTCCAACGATTGGATCGACGCCGACCGGGATCGCGCGGCGGGCCGCCGCGACAAGCCGGTCGCGCGGGGCGACATCCCGGCCTCGCTGGCGCGGAACGTCGCATTCTTCACCGCGGTGCTCTCGGTTCTCGCCTCGATCCCGCTCGGGTGGGGCGCCGCCCTCGCGCACCTGGTGTTCCTTCTGGGGGCGTGGTCGTACAACGCGGGGCTCAAGGGAACGCCGGTCTCGGTGCTCCCCTATCTGGTGAGCTTCGGCATCCTGCCCTCGATCGTGACCCTGTCGGCGGCCGAGCCCGCGTTCGCGGCATGGTGGGCCACGGCGGCCGGGGCGCTCCTCGGCTGCGGGTGCGCACTTCGCGAACGTGCTCCCCGACCTCGACGACGACGCGCGGACCGGTGTCCGCGGTCTGCCGCACCGACTCGGGCGCATGGCGGCACTGGTCGTGACCTGGCTCGCGCTGCTGGCCGCCGCGGTATCCCTCGCCATCGGCACCGGGCTGGACGGCCCGGTCGGCATCGGCGGACTCGCGGCCGCCGTGGTCATCGCGATCGCCGGGCTCGTGCTCGGGCTCCGCAAGGCGCCGACGCGCGTGCTGTTCCGGCTCGTGATCCTCGCCGCGCTCGTCGACGTGGCCATGCTCGTGATCGCGGGGGCGATCGCGTGAACTTCTGCGCCCCCTTTCTCGTGTTAACCGGTGAGAGGAGGCGCGCCCGGTGAGCACCGAAGAGGCGGAGGCGCTGCGAGCGCTCTCTGACGCACATTCGGCCGCGGTCTGGCGATACGTGGTGCACCTCACCGCCGACCCGGCGGGCGCGGACGACATCGTGCAGGAGACCCTGCTGCGAGCTTGGCGCACCCCGAAGATCCTGGCGCAGCCCACCGCGAGCACGCGGTCCTGGATGTTCACCGTCGCCCGCCACCTCGTCATCGACGAACACCGGAGCGCCCGCAAACGGCACGAGATCACGACCGACGAGCTTCCCGAGCGAGCGCAGCGCGACCGCACCGACGCGCTCTTCGAGGCACTGCTCGTCGAGGAGGCGCTCGGGTCCCTGGGCTACGAGCACCGGGCGGTCATCGTCCACTGCTACTACGGCGGCCGCAGCATCACCGAGACCGCGGCCGAGCTCGGGATCCCCGAGGGCACCGTGAAGTCCCGGCTGCACTACGGACTGCGGGCCCTGAGGCTCGTGCTCCAAGAGAAAGGAGTGACGCGATGACGGACCCGGACCACGCGCGCTTCGCCGAATGGGACGCCGCCTACGTGCTCGGCGCCCTCTCCCCCGCCGAACGGCGAGACTACGAAGACCACCTCGACGACTGCGACAGGTGCCGCGCCGCGGTCACGGAGCTGAGCGCACTTCCCGGCCTGCTCGGCCGGATCGACGACGCCCGCGCGTTCGCGCTGCTCGAGGATGCCGAGGGTGACGAGACGGGCCCCGACGCGCAGCCCGACAGTCCCGTCGCCGGACCGCCGGCCGACCTCGTCACGCGTATCGAGTCCCGCGAGCGCCGCGAACGCATCCGGCGCCGGATCGGCATGGGGGCGGGCTTCGCGGCCGCCGCCGCCATCGCGGCGACCCTCGCCCTGGTGCTGCCGCCCGTGCTGACGCCGGCAGCCCAGCCCACGCTCGCCGCGGAGCTGACCCCGACCGATGCCGACAGTCCCGTCCAGGCCAGCATCGCGCTGACCAGCCTCGCCTGGGGCACCCGGATCGACATGGACTGCAGCTACCACCCCGGCGCACCGGGGCCGGACGGCGGCTACGCCCCGATGTCGTACGCGATGTGGGTCGTCGATCGCGACGGCGAGGGGACTCCGCTGTCCACCTGGATCGCCGCACCCGACGGTACGGTCACCGTGACCGCCGGTACCGCCCTCGCCCTCACCGACATCGCCCAGGTCGAGGTACGCGATGCCACCGGCGACCGGGTGCTTCTCCGCACCGAGATCAACGCAACGTGAACCGCCACCTACAGGGGAAGGAATCACCCATGACCCACCGCATCGGATTCGCCGTCGCCTCCGCGACCCTTGCCGCTCTTGCGCTTGCTGGCTGTTCGGCACAGGAGCCGCCCGCACCCGAGCCGACGAGCGCGGTCTCCGAGCCGGCGCCCGCGCCGACCGCTGAGCCCGAACCGGCCTCGCTGAAGGTCGGCGAGACGTCCCTCGGCTCGATCGTCGTCGATGCGGCCGGGATGACGGTCTACTACTACGACGCCGACACCGCCGGCTCGGGCGTCAGCACCTGCAGCGGCGGCTGCCTCGAGGCGTGGCCCGCCGTGCACGGCGAAGCCGGGGTCACGGTCGAGGGCATCACCGGCGAGGTCGGCAGCATCATCGGAACCGACGGGCAGGCGCAGCTCACGCTGAACGGCCTGCCTCTCTACTACTACCGCGATGACGCCGCCCCGGGCGACGTCACGGGACAGGCGCTGGGCGACGTCTGGTGGGTCGTCGCTCCCGACGGCTCGAAGATCACGGGCTAGCGCCGGGACCGGTCAGGCCTCGACCGCCGTCACGACGGCGGCGAGCGCCTCGGCCGACGTCAGGATGCGGAAGTGCCCCATGATCGGGATCTCGATGTTGGTCGCACCCTCGAGTCGCGACCCCTCCGGGATGTTGGGGTCGATCCGCGGGTAGATCGAGGTGATGCGGGAGTTCACGGCGCTCTCGGCGGCGAGGCTCCGAATGACGGGGTCGCCCGGCAGGAACGCGCGCAGGGTGCTGCCCAGCGCGTAACGGGCGAGACGCGAGCCCCCGAACGGAGTGGCCACGGCCACCAGGCGGTCGAGGCGCCCGTCCGGGTCGTCGTAGGCGAGCAGATGCTTGCCGATCAGGCCGCCCTTGCTGTGGGCGACGAGCGCGACTCCGCGCAGATCGAGCGCCGCCACCTCCTCGGCGACCCGTTTCGCGGTCGCCGGGACGGCATCCCGGTTCACCCCCATGCTGTGCATGACGTGCACCGGATGCCCGCGCCGGTTGAGCTCGTCGGCGATCGGCCGCAGGAAGCGCCAGGTCTCGTACACGCCCGGAAGGATCACCACGGGCCGCCCGGTGCCCCGGCCGTATCCGGCGGGGACGACGCGGCGGGGCAGCGGCCGGATCACGGCCGGCCCGCGAACTCGGTGATGTGCGCGGCGACCATGACCGGATCGGTGTGCATGATCACGTGCGGCCCGCGCACCTCTCGGAACTCGAACGTCGGCCCGAGCGCGCTCAGCTGCTCGGCCCAGCGGCTCGACACGATCGGGTCGCGGTCGCCGTTGACGACCAGCACGCGCGCACGCAGATCGGCCAGCCGGGTCTCGATCGCATCCTGGAGCATGTGCGGCACCTGCCGGATCAGGTACGGCAGCCCGCATCGGATGAGGTAATCCGTGAGGGCGATGCCGAACACCACCGGCGGCTCGCGCAGCGCGTCAGCCAGCAGGTTGCGGGCCGCGGCCCAGAACGTCCGGGCATCCGGCTCCAGTGTCGGCGCCATGAGCACGATGCGATCGGAGACGTCAGGGTGGTCGCGGGCGAGAAGCGAGACGACCTGCGATCCCCAGGAGTGGCCGACGAGCACGGGATTCTCGAGGCCCGACCGGCGCAGGAACGACGCGAGCACCGCCGCGTGGTCGGCGATCGTCACGTCGCGCCGCGGGTCCGGCGCCGCCCCGTAGCCCGGCAGGTCGACGAGGTACACGCGCCCGTGGTGCGCCAGTTCGGACGCCAGCGGCTGGAAGTACCGCGACGACACCCCGATGCCGTGGACGAGCACGAACACCCGGTCGTCGTCGCGCGGCTCGTGGCGAACCGGAAACCGCTTCACCACGATCGCGAGACCGTCGTGGTTCTGCCTGCTGGTGAAGTACTGTGCGCCGTGGATGTTGCGGTGACGGTAGCGGTCCTCACCCCGCTCCGCCGCCGTCATGCGCCCGATTCTATGAGCGGGCGGTGGCCGTCTCCTGTGCGAGCAGCTCCCGGACGCGCGGGATGACCTGCGTCCCATACAGCTCGATCATCGTCATCAGGTGCTCGTGCGACAGCTCGCCCGTCGAGTACTTCAGGTCGAAGCGCTGGATGCCGAGGTCGCGAACGGTTTTCGCGATCTTCTGCGCGACCGTCTCGGGTGATCCGACGTGGAGGGCGCCGGTCGCGATCTCCTCGTCGAAGCGCTCGCGGTTCGTGGGCGGCCAGCCGCGCTCGGCGCCGATGCGATCGACCATGACCTTGTGGTGCGGCCACAGCAGGTCGGCCGCCTCGGCATCGGTCGCCGCGATGAATCCGGGCGAGTGGACCGCGACGGGCAGCGTGACATCCTGACCCATCTGCTCGAGGGCGCGCTTGTACAGTTCGACGAACGGCGTGAAGCGCTCGGGCTGGCCGCCGATGATCGCCAGGGTCAGCGGCAGGCCGTAGTGCGCGGCGCGGACAACCGACTCGGGGCTTCCGCCGACGCCGACCCAGGTGCGGATCGAGCCGGACGCGGTCTTCGGGTAGACCTGCTGCTCGGAGAGCGGCGGCCGGATGCTGCCCTGCCAGGTGACCGCATCCTCCTTCAGGAGGTGCGAGAGCAGGTCGATCTTCTCCTCGAAGAGCTTCTCGTAGTCGCGCAGGTCGTACCCGAACAGCGGGAACGACTCGGTGAACGATCCGCGGCCGAGGATGATCTCGGCGCGACCGTTCGAGACGGCGTCGAGTGTCGCGAACTTCTCGTAGACCCGTACCGGGTCGTCAGACGACAACACGGTCACCGCGGTGCCGAGCTTGATCCGCTTGGTGCGACTCGCGATGGCCGCGAGCACGACCTCGGGCGACGAGACCGCGAAGTCGTCGCGGTGGTGCTCGCCGATGCCGAAGAAGTCGACACCGACCGAGTCGGCCAGCACGCCCTCGTCGACCACGTTGCGGATCACCTGGTCGTAGGGGACGCGTGCGCCCTTCTCGTCGACCGTCACGTCGCCGAACGTGTCCAGCCCGAATTCGACTGCTTCTACGGTCTCAGTCGACGGCTCCGAATGCTTCTCGATCTTCACGGGTCAATGCAACCACGCGGGTCTGCGGGGCATTCCCCGAACTGGGTCTTGCCGGGCACGTGGCGTTTCCTAGGATGTCGGGGGGAGAGCTGCATGGCCGACATGATCGTCCTGGACGCGGTGAGCGTCGCGACGATCGCGCGCGCGGCACGGGATGCTGCGGCCGGCCTGTCCGCGAAGTCCGGCCCCGCGAACAGCGCCGTTTCGATGCTCCCCGATGGCGTCTCCGCGATCCTGCGCCGGATCAAGCCCTCCCGCACGACGGCCGGCGACGTGCCGCAGGCCCTGCTCCGCTATGCCGTCGAGCTCGACGAGATCGCGGAGGCCGCAGTGTCACTCGACCAGCGCGAGCACGAGCTCGAGCACCAGCTGCGCTGGTGGGCCGAGCGCATCACCGAGCTCGAGTCTCAGCTCGGCAGCGATGCTCCTGTCGACGTCGAGACGGGACGCGAGCTCGCGCTGTTCCGTGGTCGCATCTCGGGGGCTCACGCGATGCAGCGGCACTACCTTCAGGAGCGCGCCGCCCTCGCCGACCGGCACGACCGCGCCGACGACGCCTGCGCGTCGGAGCTCGCCGGGTCCTGATGACGTCCGCCCCGGCCGCCGGCATCCTGCTCTACCGCCGCGGGCCCGAGGGGCTGGAGGTGTTCATCGCCCACATGGGCGGGCCGTTCTGGTCGCGCAAGGACGCGCACGCCTGGTCGATCCCGAAGGGCGAGTACTCGGCGTCCGAGAAGCCGTTCGATGCGGCGCGGCGCGAATTCCGTGAAGAGATCGGCGTCGACGCGCCGGATGTCGAGTACATGCCGCTCGGCGATGTGCGGTACTCATCGGGCAAGGTCGTGACGGTGTTCGCCGCCGAGGCGGAGCCCGGGTTCGAGGTGACCGAGGTGGTCAGCAACACCTTCGAGGTGGAATGGCCGCCGCGCTCGGGAAAACGGCAGTCGTTCCCCGAGGTCGACGACGCGCGCTGGATCCCTATCGCCGACGCCCGGGTGAAGCTCGTTGCGGGCCAGCTGCCCGCGCTCGATGCGCTGGAGCGGCTCACCGCATCCTGAACCAGCCAGTCAGGGCCGGGAAACGGGCGCTTGGTCGTCGGGCTGCGCCGCGAGCTCGGCGTCGGGGTCGAGAGCGTCGACGAGCGTGCGTGCGCCGAGGCGCAGCTCGAGCTCGTCGACGACGATCCCAGCCAGGTCTTCGAGGGTCGCGATCTGGTCGTCTGTGATCTCGCGCGGGACGGTGTCGATCACGGCGAGCATGCCCAGGATCTGACCATCGGGCGACACCAGGGGCACCACCGCGCAGAATCGCATGCCGAACTCGCCGGTCACGAGTGGATGCTGAGCCATCAGCGGATCGGCGGCCGCGTCATTGATCACATAGAACCGTTGCGGCTCGACGCCGTCCGAGCTCTGCATGCGCGGGAACTCCTGCAGATCGGTGCCGTACCGGGACTTGAACCAGATGCGGTTCTCCTCGGCGATGCCGACGAGCGCGATCGGCGCCGCCAGAGCCCGTGCCGCGAGGGCGGTGATGCGGTCGAAGGCGCCCTCGGGGGGCGTGTCCAGGATGTCGTAGCGGCGCACGGCATCCAGGCGCTTCTGCTCGTCGATCGGCGTGAACGCGGTGTCGGTCTTGTGCCGCGCGCTGGCGGCGATGACCGCCTGCCGGAAAGCGACCGTGAGTTCGGCGATCAGCGGGCGGTCTGCGGGGTCGCGCGCGAGCATCCCGTTCAGGATCTCGCCCCAGGCATCGGGGAGGTCGTCAGGGATGACCGGGTCCTGAGTGAGCCGCGCGAGCGCGGACTCGATCGCCTGGCCGGGGAAGGCGAGCTCGCCGGTGAAGCACTCCAGCAGGACGAGTCCCAGCGAGTAGACGTCGGTCGCGCTCGTGACCTCGTGCCGCCTGGCCTGCTCGGGGCTGAGGTACGCCGCGGTGCCGGTGGTGGACTGATCGGAGGTCATCCGCGCGCTCTCGGCGTCGAGGGCGATGCCGAAGTCGGTCAGCCGGGCCCGCGTGCGGAACGTCGAGGTGCCGTACTCGACGAGCAGGATGTTGGACGGCTTGATGTCGCGATGCACGACGCCGTTCGCGTGGACGAATTCGAGCGCTTCTGCAACGTCGTAGGCGATCTCGCCGATCTCCCGGGACTGAAGGTGCGCTGCGCTAGGGCGTCCGGAGGTTCGCGCCCTCGACGAGCTCCATGACCAGGAACGGATGCCGTTCGGCGGGATCGCTGTCATCGATGCCGGCGTCGAGCAGGGTGACGAGCCCGTGGTGGCTGAGGGAGGCGAGTACGCGGGTCTCTTCCTGATGACGGGTGAGATCGGCGGCCGCGCCGGTGCGGAACATCTTGATCGCGACCTCGCGGCCCAGCTGCTCGTCGACGGCGCGGTAGACCGTCGCCATGCCTCCGCGCCCGACAATGCTCACAGGGCGGTAACGCCCGAGCAGCGATGGGATCGGGGCGTCGTCGTTCGACGTTGTCAGCTGTGCCTCCTGGGTGCCTCCGGGGTCACTATAAATGTTTGGAGCGACACGGGATGGGGCTTGACATCGGGCCGGATGGCCCATCCGCTGACATGCCCCGAACGGGGGAATATCCCCAGGATGGGGGGTGGTTGATACTTGTCGGAATCGCGGTTGCGCCAGGGGGGCCAGCGCGCCGCGACGGTGGGGGAGATCTCGATGACAGCGCACGCCCGTCGCGTCCCGGCGCGCATTCAGGCGCTTGTCGCGCTCCTCTTCGCAGCCCTGTTCTTCTTCGGACTCTCGGCGCCGGCGGCGCACGCCGCTGACGAGGTCGATTTGACCGTCGCGGTCACTACGAAGTCCGGATCCGCCCTAGCGGGCATCAACGTCTGGGCGTTCCCCGTGGAGCTGAATGCTGCGATCGACGATCCGGAGCCGGGCATCGCCGTCAGCGGCCGGCCGGGCCAGTTCACGTTCGATCTCGACGCCGGGCAGAAGTACGCGATCTGGTTCGACGCCCCGGCGAGCGCGACGACCGCATTCGATCAGTTCTACGGCGGCGCGACCTGGATCGAGGACGCCACGTACCTGGACTGGACGGCCGGCGCCCACACCCTCGCCGTCAGCCTCGCGACCAACACCAACATCACTGGAAAGGTCACCGGCCTGTCGAGCAAGGCGCTCGCGAACGTCGTCGTGTACCCGTACCGATTCGACGGATCCGACTGGTACCTGGTCTCCGATTCGTCCACTGCCAGCGGAGTCGTGAGCGCCAAGACCAGCTCGGCCGGCACGTACGTGCTGCGCAACCTCGAGCCCGGCAGCTACCGCCTGGAGTTCGCTCCCGACAACAAGACGGGGTATCGCCCCGAATTCAGCGGCAACACGCTGTCGCTGAACGCCGCCGCGCCCTTGTATGCGGGACTGGGCACGACATCCACCGTCAACGCGGGGCTGGCCGTGGGCGGAAAGATCACCGGCAAGGTGACGTACGAGTACATGGACGACATCTACTACGCCGATGGCGTGACCGCCGTCGCCTACCCCCTGATCGGCGACCCGACGGTGGACCCGATCGAGGTGGACACATCGGTGCTCTACACGAGCCCCGAGACCGGCCTCAACGGTACCTGGACCATCCCCGGACTCCCGCCCGGGTACTACGCCGTCAACTTCGTCGACACCGGATACGGGACCCTCGAGGACTACTGGTCGCAGAACGCGCAGTACGCGGGTGGCGCGACCCCGCTCCGCATCGTCAATACCGGCACCGTGAACGCGGGGCAGACGCACCTGCCCGACGAGACCGACCCGAATCCCGTGCTGATCCGCGTGCAGACCTCCGCCGCCGCACCGATCGCGAACGCGCACGTGACCGTTCAGGCTCAGGACTCCGCGTTCTACTGGGAGGGGTACACGGACTCCTCGGGAGAGGTCGATATCCCCCGGATCGTGCCGAACGGGAGCTTCGATGTCGCCGTCGAGGCCCGGGATGAGGACGGCAGCGCCCTCTATCAGCCCTCGATCACCGAACAGGACTCGCTGAGCGGAACCGGAACCGGCTGGACCATCCCCCTCGCGGCGGTATCACCGTTCCAGTGGACTGCGGCCCCCTGGGTGAGCACGACCGATACCGAGGCGGGAACGGACTACACCCTCACCGTTCCCCCGACCACGATGAACGACGGGACCGGTCTCGAGACACCGACGTACACGACCATCCAATGGCTACGCGACGGCAAGCCGATCTTCGGCGCGACCGGCACCGCGTATGAGAGCAAAGGTGCCGATGTCGGGCATGAGCTCACCGTGCTCGTCCGGGCCTACGGGTACGGGTTCCCGCTACTCACCCACGTCGTGAACATCGGCACGGTCACGCAAGGGCCAGCCCCCTTCCCGATCACCCCGCCGACCATCTCCGCCCCCGCGATCGTGGCTCCCGGAGGCACACTGACGGCGAACACCGGCATGTGGGACCAGCCCGGACTCCGCTTCTCCTACCAGTGGCTTCGCGATAACACCATCATCCCGGGCGCCACCGGTCGCACGTACGTCCTGCAGCCGCAGGATGCTCTGGGCTACATGAGGCTGGACATCACGGCGACACGACCCGGATTCGGCACCACGACGGAGTCGACGTCCCCCCAACTTGCGGTGGGGACGCTTGCGGCGCTGAAACAGACCAAGGCGAGCGTGATCACCAAGCTCACGACCGGAGTGCCGGCAGGATCGTTGAGCTACCGTGTCACGAGCGGCACCTGGTTGCCGGCGGCCCAGGCCTACAGCTACCAGTGGCTCGTCGACGGCGTCGCCTTCGGACTACCCACATCCGGAGCCAGCTCAACCCTCCTGTGCGACGCCGCAACCGATTGTCCCGCCGAGTCCGTCATCCAGGTCCGCGTCAGCGCACTCCGCACGGGTTACGACGACGGCGTGAAGACGCTACTCGTGCGCAAGGGCACTCGCACGTCGTCGATCGACACCAGCGGGTTCGCTTCCGCTTCGACAGCACCGGGCGTGCCGCTGATCCCGATCGATCCGGTCGGCGTGGGTACCGTCCTGACGGCGACACCGCCAGCCCTCGACTGGAGCGGGTTCGATCCGGGAGCACAGACCGTCGCCTACCAGTGGCAGAGCTCCACGAACAACGGCGTCAGCTGGTCGAACATCTCGGGTGCGAAGAAGAGCAGCTACACGGTCCCGTCGACGATGGTGAACAGACGCCTGCAGGTCCGCTTCACGGTGTCGTCGGCGCACTACGGCACGTCGGTCTCCTTCGCCGACGCGGGCACCGCCCGGCTCAAGCAGAACCTCATGGGCTTCAGCATCCCGGCCGTGACGGTCAACGGCAGCGACGACGTTGACACGACGAAATGGGTGAACGTCGCCGGCTCCTGGCCCGTCAGCAGCGTCACGCAGTCCTACCAGTGGTTCAGCTGCGATCCCGTCGCGCCCGGCGGATGTGCTGACACGAGCTCCGCGAACCCCAACTGGACGCCGATCGTCGGCGCGAACAAGACCTCCTTCCTGGCTCCGGCGAGCCTTGACGGTCGCCAACTCCTCGTCCGCGTGATCGGCTCGAAGTCCGGATATCAGAGCCGCGAACTGCGCTCGCCGGCCGTTGCTCTCGGTCCTCACGACGACTTCTGGCTGCTGACGACGCCGACGATCGCATCGGGGCTGGTCTCTGGCAACGCGGTCGTGGGCCGCACGCTGACCGCCAAGATCAGCACGGCCGATCAGCCCGTCACATCGCGCGAACCGCGGTGGGACATCTGCATCGTCTGCAACGGCACCGACTGGACGGCGATTCCGGGTGCGACCGCGAACAGCTACACGCCGACCGGTGGCCTTCTGGCGCTCTACCCGGGCGGCCAGCTCCGGTTCGCCGAGGTGGTGAGAAACGGCCCCTTCGGCGCACAGGGGTCCACGTCCGTGTACCCCCTCGTCGCCGGCACGTTCGCTCCGACCGTGGCACCGAAGGTCAGCGGCACCGGCACGTTCACCGTGAGCGCCGGTACGTGGCCGGCAGCGACTCTCACGGACGGCTCCTTCGATACGAGCTACCAGTGGTACGCCGGCAACAACCCGGAGGGCCCGGACGGCCCGACGTACACACCGAGTCTCGGCACCGATCCGGTCTGGGTGAAGGTGACCGTCACCCGCGACGGGTACACGCCGCTGACCTACCGCCTGGTCGCCCGTAAGGGGACCCTGAGCCTCGCGCAGCCGACCCTGTCGGGTGCGGTGTTCGGCGACACCTTCCAGCTCGCCGGCCCGCTCCCCGTGCCGGTGACCGAGATCGCGCCGACCTTCAAGTACCAGTGGTACTCCGGAACCACCGCGATCAAGGGCCAGACGAAGGCGACCTTCGTGCCGAGCACCTCGTACCTCAACAAGGCGCTCAAGCTGCGGGTCACCGTCTCCTCGCCGTTCTACAACGCGTTCTCCGTGTACTCGCTGCCGGTCACGCTGGCTCTGCACCCGGCGTCATCACCGTCGCCGACGATCGTGAGCAGCACGCCGGGCGCGTTCAAGCCCGGCTCGAAGCTGACGGCATCGATCACCGGGGTGCCCAGCGGCTCCACGTTCACCTACCAATGGCAGCGCAGCCCCGACAACTCGACGTGGACGAAGATCACCAGCTCGAGCAGCTACGTCCTGAAGACCTCGGATCCCGGCAGCTACATCCGGGTCGTCGTGGTGGCGAAGAAGACGGGATGGGTGACCTCCGCCGCGACGCCGTCATCGGCGGTCATCGTCGCCCACACCGGAACTCTCGACACCGTCGGGCCGTTCAAGATCAACGGCACCGGCGCAGTCGGTTCGGCGCTCAGCGTCGCGCCGGTGTGGAACACGAAGAGCGTGACCGTGAGCTACACGTGGCTCCGCAACGGTGTCGTCATCCCCGGAGTGACCGGGACGACGTTCACGCCGCTCTCGCTCCTCGCTGGGCGACGAGATCGACGTCGTCGTCACCGCATCCAAGGCCGGCTACCAGACGGCGGTGCTCGGGTCGAACACGGTCAAGATCGGCGAGACGCCCGGCACCCGTGCTGACGTCGACGTCGCTGACGATCAGCCCGTCGATCGCACGGCAGAACCTGCCGGTGACGGTCGTCGAGCTTCTGGAGCGCAGACGGCGTCACGCTCACGTACGAGTGGGTACCGGTGGACCATCCCGGCACGATCCTGGGGACATCGCCGACGTTTGTCCCGCCAACGGCCATCCCGCAACGGTCTGGACTACCGGGTGACCGTCACGGCGTCCAAACCGGGATATCAGGACGGCACGACACGAGAATCGTGACCGCGCAGCCGTAGGGTTCAGAGCATGAGTTCCGAACCCCTGCTCGAGTCGGGGAGCCTCAACTACGGCTCGTACCTGCACCTGGACGAGCTGCTGGGGGCGCAGCAGCGCGCCAGCGACCCCCCGCACCATGACGAGCTGTTGTTCATCATCCAGCACCAGACCAGCGAGCTCTGGCTGAAGCTGATGATCCACGAGCTGAAGTCCGCCGCCGAGCGCTTCGCGGCCGACGACCCGTCGACGGCGCTCAAGCGGCTTGCGCGGGTCAAGCACATCCAGGAGACGATGACCCACCAGTGGTCGGTGCTGGCGACGCTGACGCCGTCCGAGTACAGCGAGTTCCGCGGGTCGCTCGGCACCTCGTCGGGCTTCCAGTCGTATCAGTACCGCGAGCTCGAGTTCCTGCTCGGCAACAAGAACGCCGGGCTGCTTCAGGTGTTCGACAAGCAGCCGGCGGCTCGTGAGGCGGTCGAGGCCGCGCTCGCGGCGCCGAGCCTGTACGACGAGTTCCTGCGCTGGGCTGCGCGTCGCGGGCTGCCCGTGCCGGCCGCGGTGCTCGAGCGCGACGTCACGCAGGCGTACACGGTCAACGACGAGCTCATCGAGGTGTTCGCCCGCGTCTATGAGCACAACGACGAGTTCTGGGACGTCTACGAGGCCTGCGAGGAGCTCGTCGACCTGGAGGACAACTTCCAGCTCTGGCGCTTCCGGCACCTCCGAACGGTGCAGCGAACGATCGGAATGGGCACCGGCACCGGCGGCTCGAGCGGCGCGAAGTTCCTCGAGCGGGCACTCAGCATCACCTTCTTCCCCGAACTGTTCGAGGTGAGGACGAGGATCGCAGCCCTGTGAAAACCCCGCGGATACTCATCGCCGAGCACCTCTGGGACGGGTCCTGGCGGGCTGACGGGGCGCTGCTGGTCTCTGACGGGTCCGTGCATCCCGCGACCCCGGATGACGTGGCAGCCGTGTCACAGGGCTCGATCGAGCGCGTGGCCGGCTGGGTGATGCCTCCGCTGACCGACTTCCACGTGCACCTGGACCTGGTGGATGCTGCGCCGGTCGCCGCAGGCAGCCTCGCCCGCGTACTCGACCTGGGCAGCAATCCCGCCCGTGAGCTGCGCGCCGGCGATGTCGAGGTCGTGCGCGCCGGTCAGATCCTGACGGCGGTCGGCGGGTATCCGAGCACACGGCCCTGGGCAGCGGATGCGATGTTCCGCGAAGTCGGACCCGGTGACGCCGAGGCGGCGGTGCGCGAGCAGACGACGATCGGTGCAGCGGTGATCAAGATCGCCCTGAACTCGGATGCCGGCCCGGTCTGGCCCGACGACCTCCTCACGCAGGTGGTCGGCACCGCCCACGCGTGGAACCTGCCGGTCGTCGTGCACGTCGAGGGCGCCGGGGAGACCGCCCGAGCGGCGGCCGCGGGCGTCGACGCCTTCGCGCACACGCCGTTCAGCGAGGACCTCGACGACGCGCTGGTGAGGCAGCTGGCCGCCACCACGACCTGGATCAGCACGCTCCGCATCCACACTGCACGCGAGCGCGACTTGGCTCTCGCCAATGCCGCGCGCTTCCACGCGGCAGGCGGCCGCATCCTGTACGGGACCGACATGGCCAACGGGGAATCGTCGGGTGGCGTCGAAGTCGACGAGCTGGAACTGCTCGCCGAGGCAGGCCTGGGCGACGACGCGTTGCTCGAGGCATTGACGGGCGACACGCTTCTCCCGCGCTGGAGTGCGACCGTCTCGCGCTCGGAGGTCGAGCCCGGCTCCGGCGCGGAGCTCGCCTCGTGGCTGGCCGGCGCGAAGGCGACGGCGGTCTGATGCGGCCGACACTCGATCGCGGCTGGCTGTTGCCGGTGCTGGCGGGTGCCGGCGCCGCCGCGGTGACCTCGATCGCGATCGGCGTTCCCGCGCCGTGGCGCGACGAGCAGGCGACCGCGGCCGCCGCATCCCGGACCTGGCCCCAGCTCGTCGAGCTCGTCACGGGCTCGACCGACGCGGTCAGTGCTGCGTACTACGCGCTCATGCACCTCTGGGTCGGCCTGGTGGGCGTCGACCCGTTCTGGCTGCGCCTGCCCAGCGCCGTGGCCGTCGGGCTGGCGGCAGCCGGTCTCGTCGTCCTCGGGCGCCGGCTCGACCGGACCCGGACCGGGCTGATCGCGGCCGTGCTGCTCGTGCTGCTGCCGCGGGTGTTCTGGTCCGGCGGAGAGGCGCGGTCCTACGCGCTGCAGATCGCGGCCGCCGTCTGGCTGACCGTGCTGTTCGTGTATGTGGTGCGGCATGGGCGGCTGTGGAGCTGGATACTGTTCGCCGTCGCGACCGCCGCCGCCAACTGGCTGTTCCTCTACCTGGCGCTGCTCGGCGTCGCGCAGCTGCTGACGCTGGCGATCGTGCCGCAGTGGAGGCGTCGCCTGGTGCCCGCGGGAGCCGCGATCTGGGTGGCGGGGCTCGCGACCCTGCCGCTCGTGCTCCTGGGGTACGGTCAGCGCGCGCAGATCTCCTGGGTACCGCCGCCCGGAGCGGGCACGATCGGCGCGGTGATCCAGGAACAGTGGTTCATGGGGTCGACGATCTTCGCAATCGTCGCGTGGGTGCTCGTGGTGGCCGGCGTGGTCGTGATCGCACGCCGGAAAACCACAACGGCGATCCGCGCAGCTGCTCGGCCTCCTCATCCCCTGGCTGCTGCTGCCGACGCTCGTGCTGGTCGTCGTCTCGCTCGTCGGCCCATCTCCCATCTACCTCGACCGGCACCTCGTGATGTCGGCCCCGGCCGTCGCGTTGCTCGCGGCGTTCGGGATCTCGCGCCTCCACCCGTTCGCGGCCCTTGCAGCCCTGGTGCTCGTCATCGCGGCGGCGGTATCGCCCGCCATCCAGCTGCGACAGCCGGATGCGAAGGGCGACTGGGGCGAGGTCGCCGCCCTCATCGAGGCGGCTGCGCCTCAAGCCGACGCCGTGTACTTCTCGACCGACCCGTTCGGCGACGAGCTGCGCGGGCTCACGACGTTCTACCCGGAGGCGTTCGCGGGTCTGTACGACATCGCGTCAAAAGAGGCGGCGGCGGATGCGGGAACGCTGCGGGATCCCGTCTTCACGTCCGCGCAGGTCGCGTCCGCGCTCGGCGACAGCAACACGCTGGTCACGGTGCTCGCGAACGACGACGAGCCCGCTCAGGAGGATCGTGCGGCCTTCGAGCTGCTCGGCCTCACCGAGACGGTCGTCGGCGACACCGGGCAGACGACGGTCTCGTTGTGGCGGCGCGGATGAGGGGCCCGAGCGGAGACATCGTCGAGCTTCAGTAGCCGCCTTTTGGTGGATCTGAGGGGACTCGAACCCCTGACCCCCTGCATGCCATGCAGGTGCGCTACCAGCTGCGCCACAGACCCTCACTGCCCGAGGAAAGCACCGGGCAACTGGACTAGGTTACTACAACTCCGCAGAGCGGGATGCGGCCGGCAGATCGAGCGGAAGGGCCGGGCAGTCCTTCCAGAGGCGCTCGAGCGAGTAGTACATCCGGTCCTCTTCGTGGAAGACGTGCGCGATGAGATCGCCGAAGTCCAGCAGAATCCAGCGGCCCTCGGCGCGACCCTCGCGGCGCAGCGTCTTCACGCCCGCCTGGTTGAGCTGGTCCTCGATCTCGCTGGCGATCGACTGCACGTTGCGCTCGTTGCGGCCCGTGGCCAGCAGGAAGATGTCGGTCAGCGGCAGCGGTCCAGAGACGTCGAGCGCGACGAGGTCTTCGGCCTGCTTGGAGTCAGCGGCGAGTGCGGCGATGCTCAGTAGTTCGCGCGCGCGATCCGATGCCGTCACAGCTGGCCGGTGGCCACGAGGACGATGAAGAGCGCACCGACGACGACGGCCATGCCGGTCGCCGCGATGATCAGGGCGGTGAGACCGCGGGTGCCCTTGGGCTTGACGGTCTGGATGACGCCACGGGACGACGTGTGCGTGCTGACCGCCTTGATGGCGCGCACGGGCTGCGAGTCGGTGGAGGCGACCTGGTGGTCACCGGGGTCGAGCAGGTGATCGAGGTCGGACTCGTCGAGCTGCGCGGGGTGAGCGCCGGTCGTCGTGAAGCTCTCCGACAGCGAGATCGAGCCGGTGACCATGATCTCGCCGCTGGTGAGCGGTCCGAAGTCGTGGTTCGGGATCGACGGCAGCACGAGCGCGCTCGTCGTGATCGCACCGCTGGTGTTTCCGATGTTGCGGCTCAGCGGGGTATCGCCGGTCGACTGCGTCTCGTCGTCGAGCTGCGCCTGAGTCGACCAGTGGCCGGTCGGCGGCGTGGAGGTCGAGGGCTCGACGACCTCGACGATCGTCGCCTCGACGACGCCCTCTGCCGGCTGCGCGGCGGGGGCCTGGGCGACCGGCTCTGCGACGAGCTCGGCGACGACGACCTCGGCAGCCGGCGCGGGCGCCTTGGTCGGCGGCGTCACCAGCGGTGTCTCGAGGGCTTCGGGCGCGATCTGTGCCGGACCGGCCGGAGCACGGTGGCGGCGGCGGCGGCGCGCTGCAGCGCACGCCGACCACGCGGGGCGGGAGGGTCGGTGGGGACCGGAGCAGGACGTCCGGCGGCGAGCTGGTCGAACTCGGCCAGCGCCGAATCGAGACGCGATGAAGGGGCGGCGAGAGGCGTCCCCGCAGCGGCGGGCGCAGCATCCGGAGCCACTGCCGGGGCGGGAGCAGCCGCGACCGGGGTCGCGTACTCCGTCTCGCCCGTCGTCGTCGAGGTGATGCCGTGGGCGTCGCGCAGGGCGCGCAGCTCGCGGCGGGTCAGCGTGTGCTCCATCGCGTCCTCGGAGTCGAGGGCGGACGGGATGATGGTGGGCGCGGCGGGCGCGTGCGGTGCGAACGTCGAGTTCGGGTCGGCGGGCTCAGCGGCGGCACCGCGCTGCTGGGTCTGGTACTCGACGTTGCCGTCGGCGCCGACTCCGCCGTACTGGGGTGCCCAGCTGGGCGATGTGGCACGGCGGCCCTCTGGGCTGAAGTCACGCGGGCGGAAGGTGCCCGGATCCTGTGCCTGCGTGGTCAGATCGGCCTCGTTCACGGGCGACGGGGTGCGGCGGACGCGGAGGCCCGGGCCGTCGTAGTCGGGGACCGGGGCGCGTCCACCCTGAGTCGAATACGTCAGCGGTTCGGCGGCTGAAGCGGGCGCTGCGGCAGGAGCGGCGGAGGCGACGGCAGCGGGCTGCGACTGATCGCGCTCGTTCTGCCGGACCGAGCGCCGCGATTGCAGCGGCGGGTCCTGAAAAGTCGTCATGTCCTACTCCGGTAGAGGTGGTGCTTGGAGATGTATTGCACAACACCGTCGGGGACCAAGTACCACACCGGGAATCCCCGGTCGACTCGCTGCCGGCAATCGGTGGAGCTGATCGCAAGAGCGGGCACTTCGAGAGAGCTTACGCCCTGCTCAGGCAGACCGCGAATGCTCAAAGCGTGTCCCGGGCGCGAAACGGCGACGAAATGCGCAAGCTTCCAGAGCTCCTCGTTGTCCTTCCATTCGAGGATCTGAGCGACCGCATCCGCACCCGTGATGAAGAACAGATCGGCGTCTGGCCTTTCATTCCGGAGGTCTCGGAGGGTGTCGATCGTGAAGGTGGGCCCGGGGCGGTCGATATCGACCCTGCTCACCGTGAACCCCGGATTGGAGGCTGTGGCGATCGCCGTCATGAGGTAGCGATGCTCTGCCTGTGAAACTGCTGATTTCTGGTACGGCTCGCCCGTCGGGACGAATACGACCTCATCCAGGTCGAATTTGCTCTTCACCTCGCTCGCGGCGGCGAGGTGGCCGTGGTGGATCGGGTCGAAAGTGCCACCCATGACGCCGATGCGGGGTCTGCGCGCGGCATCCATCACGGGTCGGGTCCGGAGCGGCGAGCGCCTAGTGCTGGCTGCTCTGGTGGTCGGTCGACGAGGTCTTGTCGCTGTGGCGGTTGGCGACGTCGCGGAAGCTCCAGGTGACGAAACCGAGGATGGTGAAGATGGCGGCGGCGACCGCAGCGAACACCCAGGGCTCGGCGATCATCGGCGCGAGCTCTTCCTCGTGCTCGACCAGGGTCAGGGCTATCGAAAGCATGCCGTCAGCCTAGCCCCGCACCTGCCCGGAACCCCGCACAATCCACTTCGTGCTGGTGAGTTCCGGCAGCCCCATCGGGCCTCGCGCGTGCAGCTTCTGCGTCGAGATCCCGACCTCGGCGCCGAATCCGAACTCGCCGCCGTCGGTGAAGCGGGTGGAGGCGTTGACCATCACGACCGCCGAGTCGACCTCGGCGAGGAACCGCTCGGCCCGCCGCATGTCGTTCGTGACGATCGACTCGGTGTGGTGGGTGGAGAAGCGCCGGATGTGGTCGAGGGCGCCGTCGAGGTCGTCGACGACCGCGACCGACAGATCGAGGCTCATGTGCTCGGTGGCGAAGTCCTCTTCGGTGGCCGGCTCGGCATCGGGGAAGATCGCTCGGGCGCGCTCGTCGGCGTGGATCGTGACGCCCTGGGCAACCAGGGCGGCCAGTACGGGCGGCAGCAGGCGCTGAGCGGCGCGAGCGTCGACGAGCAGGGTCTCGAGGGCGTTGCAGACGCTCGGACGCTGCACCTTGGAGTTGACGGCGATGTCGACGGCCGCCTGCTCGTCTGCGCTCTCGTCGAGAAAGACGTGCACGACGCCTGCGCCGGTCTCGATCACCGGCACCTTCGACTCGCGCACGACTGTGTCGATCAGATCGGCACTCCCTCGCGGGATGAGCACGTCGACCAGCCCGCGTGCCTGCATGAGCTGCTGGGCGCCGTCCCGGCCGAACTCGTCGATGGTCTGCACGGCGTCGCCCGGCAGACCGGCGCTGACCAGAGCCTCCTGCAGCAGCTCGACGATCACGCGGTTGGTGTTCTCGGCTGCGCTGCCGCCGCGGAGCACGACGGCGTTGCCGCTCTTCAGCGAGAGCGCGGCGATGTCGATGGTCACGTTCGGCCGCGCTTCGTAGATGGCTCCGACGACGCCGAACGGCACGCGCACCTGCGTGAGCTGAAGGCCGTTCGGCAGCGTTGATCCGCGGAGCACCCCGCCTACCGGATCGGGCAGTGCGATGATCTCGCGGACGGCGGCCGCGAGTCCCGCAAGCCGGGCGTCGTCGAGCCTCAGGCGATCCTGCAGCCCCGCGCTCAGGCCGTTCTCGCGCCCGTTGGCCAGGTCGAGCTCGTTCGCGGGCAGGATGCGGTCCGCCCCGTTCTCGACGGCCATCGCGATGGCTTCAAGCCCGGCATCCTTGGCGTCCGGATGCGGTCGTCGCGAGCGCGATCGACGCGGCGCGGGCGGCGCGCAGCTTGTCGTCGAGGGTGCGGGCGGTCGCGGTCTCGGACATGCGCCGAGGATACCGCCCGGAACAGCAGGTTACGGGGCGGCGTCGAACCAGGTGCCGGTGAGCTCGCCCGCGAGCGCTTCAGCCGACGTTCGTGGTGCTCGTGAACAGCACGGGGGTTCCGGATGCCGCGGCCAGCTTGGCGGCGGCGATCTTGGTGCCCGCTCCCCCGGTTCCGACCCCGGCGGCGCCGATGTCTCCGAGCTCGACGCCGGCGAGGTCGTCGTCGAAGGCGACGCGCGCGATCGGCTCGGCTCCGGGCTCCGACGGCGGCTTCGTGTACAGCGCGTCCACATCGCTCAGCAGCACGAGCAGGTCGGCGTCGACCAGCTCGCTCACCAGGGCGGCGAGCCGGTCGTTGTCGCCGAAGCGGATCTCGTGCGTCGCGACCGTGTCGTTCTCGTTCACGATCGGCAGGATGCGGAGGCCGAGCAGGCGCTCCATGGCACGTTGGGCGTTGCTGCGCGGCGTCGGGTGCTCGAGGTCGCCCGCGGTGAGCAGCACCTGCCCGGCGAGGATCTCGTAGCGGTCGAGGCTGGTCTGGTAGCGCCACATCAGCACGTTCTGGCCGACGGCGGCCGCCGCCTGCTGCGTCGCGAGGTCGGTGGGCCGCCCGTCGAGCTTGAGGAACGGGATGGCCGTCGCGATCGCACCCGACGACACGAGCACGACCTCGACGCCGCGCGCGTGCGTCGCGGCGAGCGCATCGACCAGCGGGCCGATGTTGTCGGCGTTCGCGCCGCTGATCGACGACGAGCCGACCTTGACGACGATCCGTCTTGGCCGCGAGCACCTCGGGGCGTGCGGTCACTTCTCGTCCTCCGCGCCGTCAGCAGCCTCGTCCCAGGTGCCGGCGTCCTCGTTCCAGAAGCCGCCGCCGCGCTCGGCGGCGTCGGCTGCGCGCGCCGCTGTCTTGGCATCCATGCGCTCGTGGTACTCCGCGCGGCGCTGATCGCGCGTCGGGCGCCGGCTCTCGTCGAGGCGCGCATCGGTGCCGCGCGGCGCCGTGATGAGCTCGGCGGCCGACGTGAGCGTCGGCTCCCAGTCGAAGACGACCCCGTCGCCTGGGCCGATCATCACGGCCGAGCCCGGGACCGCGCCGTGCTTGAACAACTCGTCCTCGACCCCCAGCTTGGCGAGCCGGTCGGCCAGGAAGCCGACGGCCTCGTCGTTGGTGAAGTCGGTCTGCTGCACCCAGCGCTCGGGCTTGGCGCCGATGATGCGGAAGATCTGCTCGGTGCCGCCCTCGACGTGGACCGCGAACTCGGCCTCGTTGACCGCGCGCGGGCGCAGAACGATCCGAGGCTTGTGCTCGGCGGCGAGCAGCTTCGCCGCACGATCGGCCTCGACCAGTTCGGCGAGCGCGAAGGACAGCTCCCGAAGCCCGGCACGGCTGACCGCCGACACCTCGAAGACGCGGTAGCCGCGCTCCTCGAACGCTGGTCGCACCAGGTCGGCGAGTTCCTGGCCGTCGGGCACGTCGATCTTGTTCAGCGCAATGAGCTGCGGGCGCTCGAGCAGCGGGACCTGGCCGTCAGGCACCGGATAGGCGGCCAGCTCGCCCAGGATGACGTCGAGGTCGCTGATCGGGTCGCGACCGGGTTCCAGCGTCGCGCAGTCGAGCACGTGCAGGAGCGCCGAGCAGCGCTCCACGTGCCGCAGGAACTCGAGCCCGAGGCCCTTGCCCTCGCTGGCACCCTCGATGAGCCCGGGCACGTCGGCGATCGTGTAGCGCGACTCCCCCGACTCGACGACGCCGAGGTTCGGGTGCAGCGTCGTGAACGGGTAGTCCGCGATCTTCGGCTTCGCGGCACTCAGGGCCGCCACGAGGCTCGACTTGCCGGCGCTCGGGAAACCGACCAGCGCCACATCCGCGACCATCTTCAGCTCGAGGACGACGTCGCCCTCCCAGCCGAGGGTGCCGAGCAGGGCGAAGCCCGGTGCCTTGCGCTTGGTGTTGGCGAGCGCGGCGTTGCCGAGACCGCCCTGGCCGCCCGGCGCGACGACGAAGCGCATGCCGGGCTCGGAGAGGTCGGCGAGCTCATCGCCGGCGCGCGACATCACGACGGTGCCGAGGGGCACGGCGCAGCTCGAGCGCCTCGCCCTGGTAGCCGTGACGGTGGTCGCCCATGCCGGGGCCGCCGTTGCCGCTCGTGCGGTGCGGGCCGCGGTGGTACGCCAGCAGCGTTGTCACCTGGGGGTCGGCGACGAGCGTGATGTCGCCGCCGTGGCCGCCGTTGCCGCCGTCAGGGCCGGCGAGCGGCTTGAACTTCTCGCGCTTGACCGACACGCAGCCGTTGCCGCCGTGTGCCGGCGCGCAGGTGGAGCGTCACCTGGTCGACGAATGTCGCCATGGCTCACTCCTTCCGGACAAAAGGAAAGGGCGAGCCGAAGCTCGCCCTCGCCGAAAAACTCCTGGTGTCGGCTCAGGCCGAGATCGGGACGATGTTGACGACCTTGCGGCGGCCCTTGTGGCCGAACTCGACCGCACCGGCCTCGAGGGCGAACAGGGTGTCGTCGCCGCCACGCCCGACGCCTGCGCCGGGGTGGAAGTGGGTGCCGCGCTGACGCACGATGATCTCGCCGGCCTTGACGACCTGGCCGCCGAAGCGCTTGACGCCGAGGTACTGCGCGTTCGAGTCGCGACCGTTGCGGGTCGAGGACGCGCCCTTTTTGTGTGCCATGTCTGAGCCCCTACTTGATTCCGGTGATCTTGACGCGGGTCAGCTCGGAGCGGTGCCCCTGGCGCTTCTTGTACCCGGTCTTGTTCTTGAACTTCTGGATGACGATCTTGGGGCCGCGCAGGTCGGTGATGACCTCGGCGGTCACCTTGATCTTGGCGAGGTCCTTGGCGTCGTGGGTGATCTTGTCACCGTCGACGTACAGCACCGGCGCGAGCTCGATGTTGCCGTCCTTGTCGGCCGCGATGCGGTCGAGGACGACGATGGTGCCGACCTCCACCTTTTCTTGGCGGCCGCCGGCGCGCACGATTGCGTAAACCACGGGATTTCCTAACTATGGGAAGACAAATTGATGAAGCAGAGTGGGCGCAAGACATCGGCACGGAGCCGGGTGCACCAAGGATCAAGAATAGCCGACTTTTGCTGAGAAGTTCAAACGTCGTCGAGGGCGCCGCGCGGGGCCGTCCTCGGCGGGTGCGATTGCAGCCATCCCCAGAGCAGAAGGGCCGCCAGCGGCACGACGACGAGGCCGTCGATCAGGATGCCGAGGGTGCCCGGGAGCACGGATCGCAGGGCGTCGAGCAGGTTGGCTGCGAACGCGTCCGGACCGCCGCTCACGACAAGCCCGGGATCGGTCTGCGTCAGGTTCACGACGACCGCGACGAGGAATCCGATGACCAGAGTCGCGACCGCGCCGATCACGGCGGCGAGCAGGGAGCGGGTGACGACGTGCGCCATCCGGAGCTGCGGCGAGACCGGCGCGATCTGCCAGAACGCGATGAATACACCGATCGCGAACGGCAGGCTCGCCCCGAGCGCCGTCGGCAGCGTGCCGCGAAGGATCAGTCCGAGGTACACGCCGGGATCCTGCCCGTACGCGGTGTCGGTCACGACGAAGGCGATCGTCCCCAGGATGCTGGTGGCCGCGAGCACGAGATAGACGCCCAGCGCAGCAAGCAGCGCACTGCCGACGCCCGGCCGGGTGAGGGCCGTCACCGCGACGTCTCCGAGGTCACGCTTCGCCATGCACCGACCCTATCGGCGGCCTACGCTCGGGTCATGACCGTGCTCATCGACGAGGCCGTCTGGCCGGCGCACGGCACCGTCTGGGGTCACCTGGTGAGCGACGAGTCGCTCGACGAGCTGCACGCGTTCGCCGCCGCGGCCGGCATCCCCGCGCGCGGGTTCGACAACGACCACTACGACTATCCGCTGCGTAGTCGCGACGATCTGATCGCGAGGGGCGCGCTGCCGGTCACCGGGCGCGAGCTGCTGCGACGGCTGCAGACGGCCGGCCTCCGGGTCCGCCAGAAGGACAAGCACTAGTCACCAGCGGGGTGCGACCCCGGCCACTCGGCGACGACGGTGCCGGCCCAGATGTCGATCACGACGATCGTGACATCGCGCGGTCGCGCCCCCGCCGCGTAGCCGTCGCTGGCCTCGAACCGGTCGCCCCCCGGCGAGACCTCGGCGACGAGGTAGCGGTCGTTCGCGGTCATCCGGTAGTCCAGGATGCTGCCCGCGGGATCCGCCGTCCGGAACAGCAGCGAGGCGGCGGTTCCGTCGTCGATCGCGACGAAGCTGTCGAACGAGCGTGAAGTCGACGTTCGGGAGGACCGCGCGTTCGATGCGCCGACCGTCGCGTACCGGAATGACGTCGGCGACGAACGGGACGGCGTCGGTGCCGACGATCGGCGACGGGTCGATGCCGCGTCTCGGAGCCGTCGTCGAAGTCGTAGATCAGCGGGCCGAACGCGTCCTTCACCGAGAGCCGGTGGCGGTCGCCGGCGAGCGCGACCATCTCGAGGTACTGGGCGACCAGCGCCGGAGGCTCGCCGCTCGCGGGGTCGTACCGGAGCACGTCTCCCGCGCGCGTGTGCACGAGCGCGGCGGTCGTGCCCGGGATCGGGATGAGCGTGTCGACCGACAGCGGGACGCCGTCGAGCCCGATCACCGGGTCGGAGATGTGGGTGCCGGTCAGGTCGAGCCGGAAGAGCGTCTGATCGAACTCCGGCACGGCGCCGTCCGCCGGTCGAGGCTCGTGAACGTGTACAGCACGTCGTGCCGGCGAGCTCGAGCTTCTCGATGCGCCCGGGGTCACCGCCGGGCAGCGACGAGCTCCTCGGCGTTGCCGCTGCCGTCGGTGGCGACGATCGGCGGCGTGACTGGCGTCCGCGTCGTCGAGGGTCACGACGAGCAGCGCGCGGCTGTCGAGCGGCAGATAGTCCTGGATGCGCGCCGCCGTGTACAGCGTCGTCGGCTCCGCGCCCGGCGACCCGCTCACGATCCGGTCCCCGCTGTCGGCGCGCTGCAACCACGTCGCGCTGAACGCCGGCGTGCGGAAGTCGTGCGCGAGGTCGACCGTCACCCCTCCCGCAGCGGCCGTGACCCCCGTCAGCTCGACGCGGTACGTCGGTGTCGTACTCGAGCGGGGTGCCGAACTGCACCAGCACCACGTCGCCGTCGTCCTGCACCGTGACCGCGGCATCCGGGGTGATCGGTGACCTGCGACGGGTCGATCGGCGGCGACCGCCTCGTCGAGGACGATGCCGCAGCGGACTCGGGCGCCGAGACGGCGGCGGCCAGATCGAGCTGCGCACCCTGGATGCGCGGCCCCTGCAGCACCGAGGCGACGCCGAGCCCGGCACAGGCGAGCGCGAGCACGACGATGACGGCGATCAGTCCGCGCCGGAAGTCGCGCGATCACGATCGAGCCGCCGGCCGGCCGCCTCAGTAGAGGTACGGGTCGCTGGGCTCGTCGACACCGGTCACCTCCGCGGGCGCGAGGGCGATCACCGCGGAGCTGGTGCTGCTGCGGTTCGACGCGAACTCGCCGGTGACCTGCACCCAGTCGTCGGCGGCGAACTGCGTCTGCCAGTCCGGGCAGGTAGACGGGCACGCCGATCGGCTGGGCGTCGACCGCGCAGCAGGTGATGATGAACCGCGAGACGTAGAAGACGTCGTCGGCGTCGGGATCCGGCGTGATGAACCCGATGACGTCGACGGGCTTGCCGGCGTAGAAGACCGGGTCGCTGGTCTGCGCGAGCAGCGACGACCACTCGAGCACGGTGTACCGGCTGAACGTGGGGCCGTCGGCGCTGGACGCGTCGTCGAGGGACGCCGCGTCGAGGTTGGCCTGCGTGGCGGTGATGTCGCGCTGGCTCGCCGTCGCGGCCGAGAGGGTCGCCGGAGGCAGGAGCACCGCGCCGGCGGCGAGCGCGGCGGCCAGCGACGAGCGCCCCGATCGAGAGCCCACGCTGCAGCGGGCGGGCGTCGAGGGCGTCGTCGTCGTCGTCGCTCGTGCTCGTGCGTCGTGGCTCGTGCCGTGCTCGTGCGCGGCGCCGCGCCGATGATCAGCACCCGCGCGACGACGAACGCGAGGGCGACGACCGCCATGACCACCGTGAACACGACGTACCGCGGGTGGATGTACAGCACCAGCTGGTCCGTCGCCGCGAGCCAGACGGTCGCCGATCGAGATGCACGCCGATCAGCAGCACGCCGCGCCAGCGGCGCAGCTCCGTCCAGAACGTCCTAGGCGACAAGGTTCACCCCCCATCCGATCGCGGCGCTGGCCAGCGCGATGATGATCCCGAGCTGCACCAGGGTGCGCGTCGTGAACGTCGTGCGCAGCAGGGCGATCATCTTGATGTCGAGCATCGCGCCGAACAGCAGGAACGTGACGATCGATCCCGGCAGGAACGTGCTCGCGAACGGCAGGATGAAGAACGCGTCGACGTTCGAGCACACCGAGATCACGAACGCCAGCGCGATCATCGCGACGATCGACCACACCGGGTCGGAGCCGAGCGTCACCAGCACCTCGCGCGGCACCGCCGTCTGCACCAGCGCCGCGACCGATCGCTCCGACGAACAGCGCGGGCAGCAGCACCGCCGACTCGCGCCCGAACAACCGGATGCTGCGGTCGAGCCGCGAGCCCGTCTCGTCGTGGACGGGCAGCCGGCATTCGGCCGCGAACCGCGGTGGTCAGCAGCTTCTCGGGCTCCGGATGCCGGCTGAAGACCCAGCCGAGCAGGTTCGCGATCACGAACCCGCCGGCGAGCCGCGCGACCAGGATCCCGTCGTCGAACCCGAACGCCTGGTGCGTCGTGATGATCGTGATCGGGTTGATGATCGGCGCCGCGAACAGGAACGTCATCGACTCGGCGACCGTGAGGCCGCGCACCATCAGGCCGCGCGCGAGCGGGACGTTGCCGCACTCGCAGACGGGCAGGAACATGCCGATCAGCGACACGACCATGCGGCGCAGCCACGGCGTGCGCGGGAGCACCTTCACGATCCACGCCTCGGGCAGCCACACCCGCACGACGATCGAGAGCACGATGCCGAGCACCACGAACGGCATCGACTCGACGAGGACGCTCGAGCGCGAGGGTGATGCCGTCCTGGAGCCGGTCGGGCAGGACGCCCCTCCGGCACCGGCGACAGGATGCGCGCGAGGGTGATCAGCGGCGAGCAGGGCGACGCCGGCGACGGCCCACCGATCGGCCGTCCGGTGGTCGAGTAGCCGCGCCGCGGCGTGTCGAGACCACGCTCACGCGTGTCGGTCACTCGCTGAGACTAACCCGCCGTTGCTGCGCTGGTTTCGATACGCGCCGGAGGCGCTACTCGCCACCGGCGGGCGTCCGGCGTCACGACGGCGCCCGAGCTGCCGGCACGGCGCGAGCGGCGCGCGCGACCCGTGCCGGGCTGACTCGGCTCGGGAAGCGCCTCGAGCACCGAGCCGAGGATCTGCTCCGCGTCCTGGGTGCTGATCTTGCGACGCTGCGAACGCGAGGCCTTCGCCACCGGGATGTCGAGGATCTCGACGGCGGCCTCGGCCGCGGCCTCAGCCGCCTGCTCGGCCTTGGTCGATCTCGGTCGTCCTGGACGACGCCCGTAACGGCGATCGAGTCGTCGTGTCGGCGTGCGGCACGGTGCTCTTCGCGATCTGGGCGAGCGCGTTGCGCACGTCTTCGGTGATCGCGTGCGTGCCGTTCGAGCCGTGACCGTTCTTGGCGCCGACGTGCCGGCGCTTCCGCCACCCCGTCCGCGACGGCCGCGCGACGAGCCGGCCGAGCTTCCGCCGTTGCCGCCGTTGCCGTTGCCGCCCTCGACCTGCTGGCGCGGTGCTTGAAGACCGGGTCGTGGTGCACGATGAGGCCGCGGCCCGCGCAGCACCTCGCAGTTCTCGCTGAACGACTCGAGCAGCCCGAGACCCAGCTTCTTGCGGGTCATCTGCACGAGGCCGAGCGAGGTGACCTCGGCGACCTGGTGCTTGGTGCGGTCGCGCGAGCAGGCACTCGACGAGACGACGCAGCACGAGGTCGCGGTTCGTCTCGAGCACCATGTCGATGAAGTCGACGACGATGATGCCGCCGATGTCGCGCAGGCGCAGCTGGCGCACGATCTCTTCGGCCGCCTCGAGGTTGTTCTTGGTGACGGTCTCTTCGAGGTTGCCGCCCGAGCCGACGAACTTGCCGGTGTTGACGTCGACGACGGTCATCGCCTCGGTGCGGTCGACGATGAGCGAGCCGCCCGAGGGCAGCCAGACCTTGCGGTCGAGCGCCTTCTCGATCTGCTCGGAGATGCGGTACTGGTCGAACGAGTCGACCTCGTTCTCGTACTTCTCGAGACGGTCGGCGAGGTCGGGCGCGACGGCGCCGACGTACGACGAGATCGTCTCGAGCGCGTCGTCGCCCTCGATGACGAGCTTCTGGAAGTCCTCGTTGAAGACGTCGCGCACGATCTTGATCAGCAGGTCGGGCTCGCTGTGCAGCAGCGCGGGAGCCTGGACGGACTCGACGGCGTGGCTGATCTCGGCCCACTGCGAGGTGAGGCGCTGCACGTCGAGCGTCAGCTGCTCTTCGGTCGCGCCCTCGGCGGCCGTGCGCACGATCACGCCGGCGTCGTCGGGCAGCACCTCTTTGAGGATCTTCTTCAGGCGGGCGCGCTCGGTGTCGGGCAGCTTGCGGCTGATGCCGTTCATCGACCCGTTCGGCACGTAGACGAGGTAGCGGCCCGGAAGGCTGACCTGGCTGGTCAGGCGGGCGCCCTTGTGGCCGATCGGGTCCTTCGTGACCTGCACGAGCACCTTGTCGCCGGGCTTCAGCGCCAGCTCGATGCGGCGCGGCTGGTTCTTGGCCTCGCCCTCGGCGGCCGCTGCGCGGCCTCCCAGTCGACCTCGCCGGAGTACAGCACGGCGTTGCGGCCGCGGCCGATGTCGACGAACGCGGCCTCCATGCTGGGCAGCACGTTCTGCACGCGGCCGAGGTAGACGTTGCCGATGAGGCTGGCGTCGGCGGCGCGGGCGACGTAGTGCTCGACGAGCACGCCGTCTTCGAGCACGCCGATCTGGATGCGGCCGTACTTGGAGCGCACCACCATGACGCGGTCGACGCTCTCGCGGCGCGCGAGGAACTCGGCCTCGGTGATGACCGGACGACGACGACCGGCATCGCGACCGTCGCGGCGGCGCTGCTTCTTGGCCTCGAGCCGCGTCGAGCCCTTGACCCGCTGCGGCTCGGTGATCGGCTCGGGCTGACGGCGCGGCTGGCGCACCCGCACGACGGTGTTGGGGGCGTCCTCGCCCTCGCGCGGGCTCTCGCCCGAGCGGCGGCGCGTGCGGCGGCGGGCGGCTGTCGAGGTCTCGCCCTCGTCGTCCTTGCTGCGACCGCGCCGCGGCTCGCGGGTGCCGGGGACCGACGTCGGCAGATCGGGCGCCTGGAACATCACGGCGAACGGCGGACGCCGGCGCCACCGGACTTCTCCGCCTTGCGACCTTGCCGCCTTCTCGGCCTTCGCCTTCGGGGCCTTCGCCGGCTTCTCGCCGTCGGCCTTCGCCTTGGCGCCGCGCTTCGCCTTCGCGGCGCCGCGGCCGTCTGCGACGTTATCCACGGTCGGCGAGCCGCGCGCTCACGTGCTCGGTCGCGCTCTTCGGTCCGGTCTTCGTGGCTCGACGGGCGTCGCCGCGGGGTCTTGGGTTCGGTGTCTTCCACCATGTTGATCCTCGTCCGGCTGGGCTGCCGCGCTGCCCGCCGGGTACTCTCGTGCGGTGGTGCGCTTGCGCGACGCCCCCGCTAATCCTGTGCTTGCTGCGACCCGGTCCGTCCTTCACGGACCTCGTGGTCGGTTCGTGCCCGTCGATGTCGGCGCCCTGTCACGGCGCCTGCATTTCATGAACACTGCGCAACTGGCTATGCGACGCGGTGCAACTCAGTGCACTCACGGCCCGGTATGCCCGGTAAAGCTTCATGTGGTGTCGGTGTCGGGCGCGGCCCGATCGACTGGGATCGATTATCGCACGTCGAGCATCGCTCGCGGGCTTTCCCACCCTCGACGCGCCATAATCGGCCCATGAGCGACACCTCGACCGAGACCCGACGGCCCTGGATGCTGGCGCTCTTCCTGATCGTGACCGGCGCGCTCGGCTGGTGGGCGGCGTTCGCTCTCACCCTCGACAAGTTCGCGGTGCTCGCCGACCCGGACGCCGACCTCGACTGCAACATCAGCCCGCTCGTGCAGTGCGGCGCGAACCTCGACGTCGTGGCAGGGCGAGGTGTTCGGATTCCCGAACCCGCTCCTCGGGCTCGGCGGCTTCGTCGCCCCGATCGCGGTCGGGGTGGCGCCTGCTGGCCGGCGCCCGCTTCGCCCGCTGGTTCTGGATCGCGTTCAACGTCGGCATCGCCGGCGCCCTCGCCTTCGTCATCTGGCTGATCGCGCAGAGCATCTTCGTGCTCGGCACCCTGTGCCCCTGGTGCATGCTCGTCTGGTCGGTCACGATCCCGCTGTTCTGGGTCGTGACGCTGCGCAACGCCGCAGAGGGCGTGTTCGGCAGCGCGCCTCACCCGCGCTCGGCGAGCGCGCTCACACCCTGGGTGGTCCCGATCACGGTGGCCTGCTACGCTCGTCGATCGCGGTGCTCGCGCAGCTGCAGCTCGACGTGCTCGCGCTGCTGTTCTGATCACTGGCTCGCGCGGCGTCTCTCAGTCGCGGCTCGATTAGACTCGACCGACTCCGATCCCCGACACCTGAGACTGCAGCCGTGCCAGAAGAGCGCCAGACCAAGAACCAGCGACGCGAAGCCGCCCGAGAGGCCGCGCGGCTCGAGCGCGAGAAGCAGAAGCGCCGCGATCGGCTGCGCCGCTGGCTGATCCCGACCGTCTCGACCGTCGCCATCCTCGCGATCGCCGCGGCATCGTCTGGGCGTTCGTCTCGAACCAGCCCGCGCCGCAGTCGGCCCGGGCCCGCGCAACATGATCAGCGACGGCATCCTGTTCACCGGCCGACGACGAGGGCAACGTGATCCCCGTCGAGACCGGGCGATCCCGCCGCTCGGCCGCCGACGCCGACCGACACCGAGGACGACGGCCTCGCGCACATCGTGACCTACGTCGACTACTCCTGCCCGTCTGCAAGGACTTCGAGACGGCCAACGCGACCTCGATCGAGGCACTGGTCGCGGCCGGAATCGCGACGCTCGAGGTGCACCCGATCGCGATCCTCGACCGCGCCTACGCTCGGCTCCCGCTACTCGTCCCGTCGAACAACGCCGCCGCCTGCGTCGCCGACCTGGCGCCCGAGAGCTTCCTCGACGTCAACGCGGCGTTCTTCGCCACCCAGCCCGCCGAGGGCACCGCCGGGCTGACCGACGACGAGATCATCGATCGTCGTGCACAGCGCCGGCCTCGACGACGAAGACGTCGACGCCTGCATCGAGGACGAGCTCTTCGGCCCTGGGTCACCGCCGCGACCGAGCGCGCCACCAACGACCCGACCTGATCGCGCCGCGGGCTCGCAGGGACTTCGGCACCCCGACGGTCGTCGTCAACGGCGAGGTCTGGGACCGGAGCATCGCCGTGATGGACTTCATCCAGAGCAAGATCTCCGATCACGCCACGGCGACCGAGTAGCGCGCGAGATAGCTAGGCGAACCAGAGCGCGAGCTCGCGCTGCGGCCGACTCCGGCGAGTCGGAGCCGTGCACGAGGTTCTGCTGCACCTTGAGTCCCCAGTCGCGTCCGAGGTCGCCGCGGATCGTGCCGGGCGCCGCCGCGGTCGGGTCGGTCGTGCCCGGCGAGCGAGCGGAAGCCCTCGATCACGCGGTTGCCGGCGACCCGGATCGCGACGACCGGGCCGGACTCCATGAACTCGACGAGCGGCTCGTAGAACGGCTTGCCCTCGTGCTCGGCGTAGTGGGCGGCGAGCAGGTCGCGGTCGGCCTGCAGCATCCGGATGTCGACGAGCTGGTAGCCCTTCGCCTCGATGCGGCGCAGGATCTCGCCGGTCAGGTTGCGGGCGACGCCGTCGGGCTTGACGATGACGAGGGTCTCTTCGACGCTCATGCGGGTTCTCCTTCTTGTGGGCGTCTGGCGCGGCCGCGTCGATGCGACGGCCGCGGGTGAAGCAGTAGATCCAGAGCAGGGCGAAACCCGCTCCGACGACGAACATGATGGGGACGCAGGATGCCGAGCGCGATGAGCGCGGCCTGCAGCACCCAGCCGATCGCCACGCCCCACGGGAAGCGCAGCACCGCGGTGGTCGCGAGCAGCACCACGATGAACGACCGCGCCGCCGGGAGCGCGACCCAGGCGGGCAACGCCGGCTCGAGCACCTTCAGCCCGAAGACGATGAGGCTCGCGAAGAACAGCACGAACGCCTCGAGCACGAGCACGATCGACAGCAGCGACTCGGTCGACGGAGCGCGCTGACGGCGCGGTGCGCGTCATTTCCAGCCCTCGCGCTCGGCGAGCTGGATCGCGTCGCCGACGAGCGTGATCGACCCGGTGACGACGACCGCGCGACGCGGCGCCTCGAGCGCCCACTCGCGGGCCCGCTCCATCGCGTGCTCGAGCGTCTCGTACTGGTAGGTCGCGTCCTCGTGCGACTCGTGCCAGCACGATCGCGGCGAGCTCGTCGACGCCGATCGCCCGCTCGGACGTCGACCGCGTCACGTGGAAGCGGTCGGCGATCGGCGCGAGCTCGGCGACGATCCCGTGCGCGTCCTTGTCGGCGAGGACGCCGATCACGAACGTCCACTCGTCGAAGTCGAAGTACTCGGTGAGCGCGTCGCGCAGCGCGGACGCACCGTGCGGGTTGTGCGCGGCGTCGACGAGGACCGTCGGCTCGATGCCGATCAGCTGCAGGCGGCCGGGCGACGTGACGCTCGCCGAGCCCCTCGACCACGACATCCTGATCGAGCGGCGCGGCGTGCCGTCGCCGAGGAACGACTCGACCGCGGCGATGGCGACCGCCGCGTTCTGCGCCTGGTGGTCGCCGTAGAGCGGCAGGTAGACGCCCTCGTAGCGCCCGGCCCGGCCGCGCAGGTCGATCGACCTGCCCGCCGACGGCGACGGTCGTCGACTCGACGGCGAAGTCGAGCCGCTCGATCGCGACGTGCGCCTCGAACTGCGCGGCGGCGGCTTCAGCTCGTCGAGCGCCTCGATCGCCTGCATCGCCGTCACGACGGACGCGGCCGGCTTGATGATGCCCGACTTGGTGCGGGCGATCTCTGCGACCGTGTTGCCGAGGCGGGCCATGTGGTCGAGCGCGATCGGGGTGAAGACGGCGACCTGGCCGTCGGCGACGTTCGTGGAGTCCCACTCGCCGCCCATGCCGACCTCGAGCACGATGACGTCGACGGGCGCGTCGGCGAAGCACGCGAACGCGAGCACGGTGAGCGCCTCGAAGAAGGTCAGCGGCTCCTCGCCGGCCGCCTGCGAGCTCGGTGTCGACGATCAGCAGGTACGGCGCGATGTCGTCCCAGTTGCGCGCGAGCGCCTCGTTCGTGATCGGGAGCGCCGTCGATCACGATGCGCTCGTTGACGCGCACGAGGTGCGGGCTGGTGAGCAGGCCGGGGCGCAGTCCGGAGGCGCGCAGCAGCGACTCGATCATGCGGCTGGTCGACGTCTTGCCGTTCGTGCCGGTGATGTGGATGACGGGCGCCGAGCGCTGCGGGTCGCCGAGCAGCTCGACCGCGCGGCGGGTCGGGCCGAGGCGCGGGCGGATGTTCGCCTCGCCGACCCGCTCGAGCAGCTCGCGGTAGACCTCGTCGGCGGCCTCCTGGAACTCCGCGTCGTCGGTCGACCGTGCGTCGTCGCTCACGCGCGCTCCACTTCGATGGCGATCCGCGAGTCCGTGCCGACCGGCACGGTTCCGCCCCCAGCCTCGCGGGCCTCGAGCGACGGTGGCAAGCGTCTCGGCCGCGATGAGGTCGCGGTGGGCCTCGATCGCGGCGACCGTCGCGGCGTCGCCGGCCAGAGCTGCAGCGCGATGCGGTCGCTGACGTCGAGCCCGGCGTCCTTGCGCGCCTGCTGCACGGCGCGGACGACGTCGCGCGCGAGGCCCTCGGCCTCGAGCTCGGGGGTGACGTGGGTGTCGAGCACGATGAAGCCGCCGCCCGGCAGGAACGCGATCGCGCTCTCGGCGTCGGCGGCCTCGAGCATCGAGGTCGTACTCGCCCTCCTCGAGCGGCGTGCCGCCGACGATCGACCGTCGCCGCATCGTCGACGCGTCCAGTCGCCCGCCTTCGCCGCCTCGATGATGCGCTGCACGTCCTTGCCGACCCGCGGGCCGAGCGCGCGCGCGTTGACGGTGAGCGTCGAGCGATGCCGAAGTCGTCGGGCTGACTCGCGCCGTCGAGGTCCACGAGCTCGACGGTCTTGACGTTGAGCTCGTCGCGCAGGATGTCGGCGAAGCCGTGCGAGCCCGTCGACGGATCGCCGTCGACGACGGTCAGCTGCGGCAGCGGCAGGCGCACCCGCAGACCGTGCGCCTTGCGCAGCGCGAGGCCCGACCGAGGCGATCTCGCGGACCGCGTCCATCGTCGCTGCACCAGCTCGGGGTCGCGCGGGAACTCCGCGGCGTCCGGCCAGTCGTCGAGGTGCACGCTGCGGCCGCCGGTGAGGCCGCGCCAGATCTCCTCGGTGACGAGCGGCAGCAGCGGGCGCCGCCATCCGGCACAGCGTCTCGAGCACCGTGAACAGGGTGTCGAACGCGTCCTGGTCGTCGCCCGCCCAGAAGCGGTCGCGGCTGCGCCGCACGTACCAGTTGGTCAGCACGTCGCCGAAGTCGCGCAGGGCGTTCGGCGGCGAACGGACTGTCGAGGTCGTCGAGGTGCTGGGTGACCTGGTCGAGCACCTCGCCGGTCTTGGCGAGCAGGTAGCGGTCGAGCACGTTGGTGCTGTCGGTGCGGCGCTGGGCGGTGTAGCCGGTCCGCAGCTCGCCGCGTGGCCGTGTTCGCGTAGAGGGTGAAGAAGTAGTAGGTGCTCCAGAGCGGCAGCAGCAGTTCGCGCACGCCCGCGCGGATGCCCTCCTCGGTGACGACGAGGTTGCCGCCGCGGATGACGGAGGACGACATCAGGAACCAGCGCATCGCATCCGCGCCGTCGCGGTCGAAGACCTCGCTCACGTCGGGGTAGTTGCGCAGCGACTTCGACATCTTCTGCCCGTCGTTGCCGAGCACGATGCCGTGGCTGAGCACGCTCTGGTAACGCCGGCCGGTCGAACAGCGCCGTCGACAGCACGTGCATCAGTGTAGAACCAGCCGCGCGTCTGCCCGATGTACTCGACGATGAAGTCGGCGGGGCTGTGGCGAGTCGAACCAGTCGCGGTTCTCGAACGGGTAGTGCACCTGCGCGAACGGCATCGAGCCCGAGTCGAACCAGACGTCGAGCACGTCCTCGATGCGGCGCATCGTCGATCTTGCCGGTCGGGTCGTCCGGGTTCGGGCGGGTCAGCTCGTCGATGACCGGGCGGTGCAGGTCGGTCGGGCCGCACGCCGAAGTCGCGCTCGAGCTCGTCGAGCGAGCCGTAGACGTCGACGCGCGGGTACTCGGGGTCGTCGCTCTTCCAGACCGGGATCGGCGAGCCCCAGTAGCGGTTGCGGCTGATCGACCAGTCGCGGGCGTTCGAGAGCCACTTGCCGAACTGGCCGTCCTTGACGTTCTCGGGCACCCAGGTGATCTGCTGGTTGAGCTCGCCCATGCGGTCGCGGATCTCGGGCACGCGCACGAACCAGCTCGACACCGCCTTGTAGATGAGCGGATTGCGGCAGCGCCAGCAGTGCGGGTAGCTGTGCTCGTACGACTTCTGCTGGAACAGCCGGCCGCCGTCGCTCAGCAGCTGCGGTGAGCGGCTTGTTCGCGTCGAACCAGTGCTGACCGGCGACCTCGGGCACGCTCGGCAGGAAGCGTCCGCCGTCGTCGAGGACAGGATGACCGGGATGCCGGCCGCGCCGCAGACGACCTGGTCGTCCTCGCCGTAGGCGGGCGCCTGGTGCACGATGCCGGTGCCCTCGCCGGTGGCGACGTAGTCGGCGACGAGGATCTGCCAGGCGTTGCTCGGTGCCGCACTCCTCGGTGTCGGCGAAGTAGTCCCAGAGCCGGTCGTAGCGCACGCCCGTCGAGCTCGGCGCCGCGCACGACGGAGGCGACCACGACATCCTGCGTCGTCTCGTAGCCGAGCTCCTTCACGTACGCGCCGATCGTGTCGGTCGGCGAGCAGGTACTCGTGCACGCCGTCCGCCGAGCGCACGACCGCGTACTCGATGTCGGGGCCGACGGCGAGCGCGAGGTTGGTCGGGCAGGGTCCACGGCGTCGTCGTCCAGGCGAGCGCCTCGACGCCGGTGAGCCCGAGCGCCTCGGCCGTCTCGCCGACGAGCGGGAAGGTGACGGTGACCGACTGGTCCTGGCGCATCTTGTAGACGTCGTCGTCCATGCGCAGCTCGTGGTTGCTGAGCGGGGTCTCGTCGTTCCAGCAGTACGGCAGCACGCGGAAGCCCTCGTAGGCGAGGCCCTTGTCGTAGAGCTGCTTGAACGCCCAGATCACGCTCTCCATGAAGGTGACGTCGAGCGTCTTGTAGTCGTTCTCGAAGTCGACCCAGCGCGCCTGGCGGGTGACGTACTCCTCCCACTCGTCCGTGTAGTGCAGCACCGCTCTCGCGCGCCTTCGCGTTGAACGGCGCCGATCCCCATGTCTTCGATCTCGTGCTTCTGGGTGATGCCGAGCTGGCGCATCGCCTCGAGCTCGGCGGGCAGGCCGTGGGTGTCCCAGCCGAAGCGGCGCACCACCTGCTTGCCGCGCATGGTCTGGAAGCGCGGGAAGAGGTCCTTGGCGTACCCGGTCAGCAGGTGCCCGTAGTGCGGCAGGCCGTTGGCGAACGGCGGGCCGTCGTAGAAGACCCACTCCTCGCAGCCGTCGCGCTGCTCGACGCTGGCGCGGAAGGTGTCGTCCTTCTTCCAGAACGCCAGGATGCCGCGCTCGATCTCCGGGAAGTCCGGCGATGCGGGGATGGACGGGTACATCGGTCTCCTCATGGGATCTGTTCACATGAGGACGACTTTCGCCGCGGTACCACCTCGATTGCGGCGCTCGAAGCTCGGCCCACTCTCGTCCATCGCTGTGACGGGCTGACCCGCTCGGTTCTAGTAACGCTCCGGTGCGATTTCGGCGCCGTACGCATTCTTCCGAGGACTCCCCGGTGATGGCCGGATCGATGTCGTTGCCACGATTCTAGCGGGCGGGCGGGGTGCCCGCGGGCCGAGCATGGGCCACGAGTAGACCGCACTGTCTAGGACCGTCACCGCGCGGTCACAGTCTCGTCACGGACCCTGATGAATCATCGGCATCTGGGGGAATCAGATGAACAAGAACATCGAAATCCCGGCGTCATACGTCGGCAAGAGGAACACATGGGGGCACCGGGGGGTGCTGGTCTCTGGCGTTGTCCTGGGAGCGGTCCTGCTGACGGCCGGGCCGTTCGGCGCGTTGCGCGCCGACGCGGCTGTGCCGGTGCTGCTGGGCACTGCCGAAAGCTACGCCGTGCTCGCCGGCACGCCGCACGTCACGAACACCGGGCCATCGGTGATCACGGGTGACGTCGGGGTGAGCCCCGCGCTCGCCCTCATCGGGCTGACCGGCCCGCCGGACGGAACCGTCATCGGTGCCCAGCTCGCCGGAGCCGCCGTCGATGGCGCGAAGCTCGACCTGACCACCGCATACGACCAGGCGGCGAACATGGTCTCGACGCCGGTCGCGACGCAGCTCGGCAACACCGCTCCCGTGCCCGGCGCCTACAACGACAGCGGAGCCGGTCTCAACCTGACGGGCACGATCACGCTCGATGGAGGCGGCAGCTACGACTCGGTCTGGGTGTTCAAGTCCTCAAGCTCTCTCATCACCGGCACCGGCAGCCGTGGTCTCGCTGATCAACGGCGCGCAGGCCTGCAACGTGTACTGGCAGGTGACGAGCTCGGCGACCATTGAGTCCGGCGTGGCATTCGCGGGCACCGTCCTTGCGCTCACCTCGATCACGGCGAACACCGGTGCGACCATCAACGGTCGTCTTCTGGCCAGGAACGGCATGGTCAGCCTCGACACCAACGTCATCACGCGCCCGGCGACCTGCCTGACGGGTTCGGTCACCGGCGGCACTGGCGGAACCGGGGGCACCGGCGGAACCGGCGGAACCGGCGGCACCGGCGGACGGAGTCGGCGGAGTCACCGCCGCACCGGGTGCGGGCGCGCTCGCTCTCTCCGGCACGGATGCGGCGCCCGGCTTGATCTGGGCCGCATCGCTCTTCGCGATCGGAATCGCAGCCGTCGCACTGGGCCGCAGGCTGCAACCCGCGCGGCGCACATCGACTGACCTGACCCCAGCCGGTCGGCACCCCCCGTCCGGGGGTGCCGAATCGGTGGGAGCGTAGGCTTTTCGATCACGTGGGGACGTGATCGCATGGATCAGGAAAAACGCGACTCGGACGACGTGACGGATGTCACGAACGACGAGTTGGCGCGAGCGGCGGAATTCCGCGCTGCGCTGGGGCTCGACCCCGGTCAGGACGTCGAGGCCACGCTCGCCGCCCTCGCCGGCTGGCATGAACGCTGGCCAGCCGCGCCTCCGACCTCACTGAGCATGCGCATCGACATCGGAGTGCTCGGCGGGTTCTCGGTCGCGATCGACGGACGACCGGTGACCGGCCTCCCGGTCGGATCGCAGCGTCTCCTCGTCTTCCTCGCGCTGCACGACCGCACCGTGTCGCGGGCGGCGATCGCCGCCGCGATCTGGCCGACCGTGTCGGCCGGAGCGGGCTGGCGTCAGCCTGCGGTCGTCGCTCGCCAGGCTGGAGGCGCTGGGCCGGGAGGCCGTCGTCTCGGCATCCGCGACCCTCTCGCTCACCGACGACGGTGACCGTCGACTACATCCAGGCGAAGGCGCTGGCACACCGGCTCCTGGACTCCGACACCCCGATCTTCGACGGCGATCTGGCGTCGGCCGCGATCGCGACCCTGTCGCGCGAACTGCTGCCCGACTGGTACGACGAGTGGATCCTCGCCGAGAGCGACGACTGGCGTCACCTCCGGGCGACGGCGGTCGAGGCATTGGCCGTCCGCCTGCTGAAGGCCGGCCGGTTCGCCGAGGCCGAGGGTGCGGCCCGCGCGGCGATGCGGGTCGATCCTCTTCGTGAGACTCCGCACAGCGCGCTCATCCGCATCCACCTCGCCGACGGCAACCAGTCCGAGGCGCTCCGCGTCTTCGAGGACTACCGGACCGCGCTGCGGGACGCGCTCGACCTCGAGCCCACCGAGCAGCTGACCGGACTGGTATCCGGGATCCGCTGATCGGGAATGAATCGGGCCGCGGATAGGCTCTGGTACTCGTGACCATCACTGAGAGTGGCAAAGTGCCAACCACGTCTCCCACGGTCCGGACTCCTCGCATCAAGGTGCTCTGGGCATCGCTCGTCGGAACCTCACTCGAGTCCTACGACTTCTACGTCTTCAGCTACCTGTCGGCGTTCTTCCTCGGCCCGCTGTTCTTCGAGCCGCTCGGCGTCTTCGGCGGGTTCCTCGCCGCGTTCCTCACGAACGCGCTCGGATTCGTCGCTCGTCCGCTCGGCGCGATCGTGTTCGGGCAGCTCGGCGACCGCATCGGCCGGCGCAAGACGCTGATCGTCACGATCACGATGATGGGCGTCGCGACCGGCCTCATCGGCGTGCTGCCCGACTACGCGACGGCCGGATACCTCGGTGCGGTCCTGCTGGTGTCGCTGCGTCTGCTGCAGGGCCTGTCGCTGGCCGGCGAGTGGGGCGGAGCCGTTCTGCTCGCCTCCGAGCACGGCGGCCCCAAGCGTCACGGCTTCTACGCGCGATCCCGCAGCTCGGCTCGCCGATCGGTTCGATCCTCACCGCGGCGCTCTACCTCGCGCTGCCGGTGCTGCTGTCGACCGAGGAGATCTGCTGGCGTGGGGCTGGCGCATCCCGTTCCTCGTCGCGTTCCCGCTGCTCGCGGTCTCGCTCTGGCTGCGGTTCGCGGCGACCGAGACGCCCGTCTTCGAGCACGTGCTCGCCGAGGAGCGCCGCGAGCGCATCCCGCTGCTGACGGCGTTCCGCAAGCGTCCCGTCGCCCTGCTGCTCGCGACCGGCGCCGCGCTGCTCGGGATCGGCTCGTACTCGCTGATGAACACCTACACGCTCGAGTACGGCTTCGTGCAACTCGGCTACGACTACAACCAGTTGCTGCTCGCGACGACGATCGGTGCTCTGCTGCAGCTGGTCACCATCCCGCTGTTCGGGGCGTGGGCGAATCGCATCGGGTCGTGCGCGGGTCGTGCTGATCGGTGCGATCGGCACGCTGCTGGTCGCGTTCCCGATCTACTACCTGCTGCAGACGGCGAGCTTCGGCGTGCTGGTCGGGATGATGATCATCGGCGGCATCCTGCCGACGATGAGCTGGGCCGCTCTCGGCGGGCTGCTGTCGGAGCTGTTCGAGGGCCGCTTCCGCTACGCGGCGATCTCGTTCGCGTACGCGGTGGCGGCGATCATCAGCGGCTTCGTGCCGGCGATCACGCTCGACGTTCGGCGAGGCGACCGGGTACCCGTGGTGGCACCCGGCGATCGTGCTGGCCGTGATGTCGCTGATCACCGCGGTCTCGGCGTTCCTCGCCCGCAAGCGCGTCGAGCCGATCGACGCGATCTAGCCCTTCGCCGCGGGCGGCGAGAGCCGTCAGCAGCCCGGCGGCCGTCGCGGCGTCGTCCACCGTGACGACGATCGCGCGGCCGTCGCGGCGGAGCACCTCGAGGGCTTCGCCCCCGCGCGTGATGATGCCGAGCCGGCGCCCGAGTCCCCACCGGATGCCGTAGCCGCCGAACTCGCCGAGCGGCACGACCTCGGTGGTCGCCGCTCTTTGCACATCGGCGATCGCGACGCGGTAGAGCGGCCAGCCCAGGAGCGGTCGGACGGTGAGTCCCGCCGCATCGACGCGCACTCGCCAGCTCGACGTGCCGAGCACCGACAGCAGCAGCACGACCGGCACGATCGCGAGCGGCCAGATGCCGCGAGTGGCGATCACGAAGACGACTGCGGCGCTCGCCACGGCGACGACACCCGAAAGCAGAACGATGATCCAGGTTGCGAAACGGGCCTGGCCGACCCACACGACCACCTCGCCGGGGGCGACCGGAATCGCCGGGATCGAGGCTCCGCGCTTGGACGATCCGGGAATCGCCCGCGGCAGGACGAACCAGGCGGCGGCCGAGATCAGCCCCGACCGCCGAGAGCGATGCCGAGCACCGGCAGGATGGTCGGAGACGACGAGCCCACCGGCAGTCCGCGCTGGATCGCGACCGATGCCGTGACGACGATGCTCAGCAGCGTCACCGCGAACAGCGACGCCACGGCGAGCAGCTTCTGGGTCGCGGTCGGACCGTCGCTCCGCACCGTCCGGGCGAGCAGCACGCCGAACACGCGGGGAAGACCAGGCCGAGCACCACGAGGAGCAGCGGCATCGTCCAGGACGGCCCGAAGGCGTCGGGTTCGCCGTTGAAGCCCCAGTGCGTGGCGACGGTCTCCGGCAGGTCGGGCAGCCAGGCGAGTTGAAGTGCGACACCGAGGACGGCGAACGCGAACGGGACGATCACGGCGACGAGGGCGATGCGGAGGGATAACCGGGTCATGCGGCGTATTCCTCTCGGAGGAGGGCGGTCAGGGTGCCGGCGCCGACGCCGAGGCGACGGGCCTCGGCGACCAGGTCGCGGACGGCGGTCAGCAGCTGGGCGAGACAGCCCGGCGTTCTCGGTGACGACGGCGCCGCGTCCGCGCCGCAGGTCGACGAGACCCTCGTCGCGCAGCTCCTGGTAGGCCTGCAGCACGGTGTGGATGTTGATCTCGAGCGCCGCGGCGACCTCCCGCGCCGGTGGCAGCCGGTCGCCCGCGCGCAGGGATCCCGCGCGCGAGCTCGCCGCGCACCGAGGCGGCGAGCTGATCGAAGATCGGGACGCCGGATGCCGGGTCGATTCGGAAGAGCATGGCTGCATCCTATTGTTCTATTTCAACTAGCACAATGCTGTCAGTCCTATTGAAGCCTGCGACGCCGGGTCCTAGGCTGTGGCCGTTCAGTTCGGGGCGACGTCAACCGCGCAGGCCCGCTCACACGTCGCACAAGCGACCATCCATCAGACGACCGAAGGCAGCCGACCATGAGCGACGACACTCCGACCCAGCGGTTCCCGAGCACCGGTGACGACCTGCCCACCCAGCGGATCGACACCGGGGAAGTCCAGGAAGACCTGCAGGAAGAGAAGCAGAAGTCGAAGGGGCTGCTCATCGGCCTGATCGTCGCGGGTGCCCTGCTTCTGGTCGCGATCATCGCGATCGTGGCGATCTTCCTGGGTCGCGCCTCCGGAGTGCCGCAGACCGTCGAGACGACGACTCCCCTGCCGAGCGACTCTCGCTGCCCCGAGCGATACTCCGACGCCCGAGCCGACCGAGACGGACGAGCCGCGCCTCCCCCGCCGCCGGCGCGGACCCACGATCTCGAGCTTCGAAGTCTCGAACGAGACGGTGTTCTGCAACACGCAGTCGCCGGTCCCCAGCCATCAGTACATCTCGTTCTCGTGGGCGACATCGCGGGTCCACACGCGTCTACTTCGGGATCGACACGAACGACGCATCGACGAGCCCGTTCTTCGACAACCTGCCGCCGACCGGCGACAGCCAGAGCGACTTTCCCGCCGGGTACAACGACTTCGAGTACAACTGCCCGGCAGCGAGTCACAGCTACACGCTCACCGTCGTCGACGCCGCCGGGCACAAGCGCAGCGAGACCGTCACCGTGCTGAACAACGGCGACACACAGTAGGTCGACTGACCGATGTCCGCGCAGGTCGAGAAATCTAGATTGAGCGTCAACCTCATCACCCACCTCGAGCGTCGCGATAGTGACGCAGCACCCAAGAACTCCTCCGAAAGGCAAAGCAATGACAACCACACCGATTCCCACCGGCCCCACCCCCACCGGGGCAGCCGCCCCCAGCAAGCTCCTCATCGCCCTCATCGCCGTCGGCGGCGTGCTCCTGCTCGCCGTCGTGGCGATCGTGTTCCTGCTCATCGGGCAGAACTCGAACGGCGCCGACCCCATCACGGCCGGCGACCAGACCCCGACGCCGACGATCTCCGAGACCCCGGCCACACCGACCGCCGAACCCGAAGACGGCGGCGACGACGGCGGCGACGGCGGACAGACGCCGGTCGACAACTCGCTGCGCTTCACCAGCTTCAACGCCGATCTGACGGTCGAGTGCGACCCGACCGGCCAGGCCGAAGAGAAGGCGCAGCCGTCCGATCTCCTGGGCGAGCGCCAACGCGGTCAAGGTCTACTGGACGCCGAACAACCGCGAGGCCAACTCCGAGAACGGGTACCAGGTCCCGCTGAGCGGCAACCAGCACGACATGTCCACGTCGAAGGGTGAGGGTGAGCGCTACGAGTTCCCCTGCAACCACGACCAGACGTTCGACACCACCATCACTCTGGTCGGCTGCAAACGGCCAGAAGGTCAGCAAGTCGGTGACCTTCACCGACATCAACTGGGGTGCCGGCGGGGACGACGAGGACGACTAGCCCGTTCAGGATGGCGGGGTCGCGCTCAGGCGCGGCCCCGCTTTCACGTGTGCAGATGAGATCTCTCTCATTCTCGGGCTGGATAGGTCGGCTCCGCGGCACCATGGAGCCATGCGTACCCGTAGCGCGATTCTCGCGACGACCCTGACTGTCGGCCTGGTGGCCGGTGTCGGCACGTCCGCTCTTGCAGTCGCCTTCGTGCCGGGCGACCAGTCGGGCAGCGAGCAGCATGTCGGAGCGATCGCTTCGACGTCCCAGGATCCCGCGGAGGGGGCGAGCTCGACCTTCTCGAACGGCGAACCGGCCGTTCTGAAGGTGCCGACCGTCGTCGTCGATGGCCGGAGCGGCGACCGGTCCGCGACCGCATCCCCTGAGGTCGCGACCGAGCCGCCGACGACGAGCCAGGACTCCGGCAAGGCCGAGGACAAGGCCGCGAAGGAGCAGGCCAAGAAGGACAAGAAGGCCGCCGACGAACAGGCCAAGAAAGACAAGAAGGCCGCCGACGAACAGGCCAAGAAAGACAAGAAGGCCGCCGACGAACAGGCCAAGAAAGACAAGAAGGCCGCCGACGAACAGGCCAAGAAAGACAAGAAGGCCGCCGACGAACAGGCCAAGAAGGACAAGAAGGCCGCCCGAGAGACGGCCACGTGATCTCCGCAAGCCACTTGGAGGGTGGGATAACGAGAGACTCCCGGGAGGGGGCATGACGCGCGTATACGCGCTCATGAAATTCCCGGAGAAGAAGGGGGCGCGGCCGGGGGGCCGCGCCCCCTCAATTCTCTACGCGCCGCGCCGCGCTGCGGCTGCTCAGACCAGTCGGTAGCCCGATCCTCGTACCGTCTCGATCCGATCGGCCCCGAGCTTCGCCCGGAGGTACCGGATGTACACGTCCACGACGTTCGAACCGGGATCGAAGTCGAATCCCCAGACCCGGCTCAGCAGCTGCTCGCGGCTGAGCACCTGATCCGGATGCCGCAGCAGCTCCTCGGCGAGCGCGAACTCGCGCGACGACAGCTCGACCTGCCGGCCGTCCACGAGCGCTCGGCGGGTCCGCAGATCGAGCGTGAGCCCCCCGAATGAGATGGCGGTGGCCGCCACCGGATCACGCCGCCGGATCCGCAGCTGCACCCGTGCGAGCAACTCGTCGAAGCGGAACGGTTTCGGGATGTAGTCGACTGCTCCGCCGGTGAGGCCCGTGACGGTGTCAGCCGTCGACGTCCGCGCGGTGAGCATGATGACCGGAAGCTCCTCGTCGATGGATCGCAGCTTCTCGAGCACCTGGAAGCCGTCCAGGCCGGGCAGCCCGACATCCAGCAGGACGAGGTCGTACCGGCCGCTCAGCGCATGGGTCAGCGCGTCCCGGCCGTCGCCGACTGCGGTGGTCTCGAATCCCGCCGATCGCAGCCCCTTGGCCACGAAGCTCGAGATCCGCTGCTCGTCCTCGGCGATCAGGATGGCGGTCATGCCGACATCGCGATCCGGGAGCGCTCGCGCAACAGCGGCAAGGCGAACCCGATCCGGCTGCCGTTCGCCGACGACGCTACGACCATGCGTCCGCCGTGGGCGCGCACGATCGACTGCACGATGGACAGCCCCAGTCCGGAGCCGGCGGCGCCGCTCGTGTCGGCTCGGCCGAATCGTTCGAGAATGCGGTCCTCCGCACCCGCCGGGATGCCGGGGCCGCCGTCCCGTACCCAGAACTCCACCTCGCCGGCGAAGATCGGTCGAGCCGATGAAGATGGGAGTGCCGGACGGCGAGTACTTCGCTGCGTTGTCGGCGAGCTGCAGCCAGGCCTGAACGATCTTCTGCCGATCGACTGATACGCGCGCCTCGGCCGTCCCGCCGCCCCGCCAGTCGTGGCCCCGGATCCCCTGCGCCTTGGCGAGCACCTCCGCGGTGAGCTCGGCGGACAGGATCCCGTCCCGGCGCATCACGAGCATCCGGCTCTCGGCGAGGACGCCGATCTCGTCGATCAGCCCCGACATCCGGTCGAGTTCGTCGAGGGCGATCGCCCGTGTCGCCTGGGTGTCGGACGGATCGGACGGATCCAGCAGTTCGAGGTGCCCGCGCACGATCGTGATCGGCGTCTTCAGCTCGTGCTGCACGTCGTCGAGCAGCCGCCGTTGGTTGGTCAGGGCCGAATCGAGGCGGTCGAGCATGTCGTTCACGGTGATCGTGAGCTCGGACACGTCGTCGCGACCGACCACCGGGATGCGCGTGCTCGCGCTGCGTCGCCGTGATCTCCTCGGCCGCGAGGCGCAGCCGGCGGATCGGGGCAAGCAGCCGCCCCGTCGTCGCGAAGCCCACGAGCCCGATGATGGCCAGCGCGCCCGCGGCGACCAGCGCGTAGGTGCCGAAGGCCCCGTTGAAGTCGGCGAGCACGGCGCGCAGATCGACGGCGATGAGGAAGACGCCCCGCTCGTCGTCGATGGCCACCGGAGCGGCGATGTAGCGCAGTTCGCCGAGCGAGGTGGTGGCCGTCCCCAGGCGCACCGTACCGTCCGCGACCTCGGCGAGCACGCGGTCGATGAACGCCGGATCGGCCGGCAGGTCGAATGCGACATCGACGCCCGGCACGAAGGCGGCGCGGCCGCCCAGGATGCCCAGGGAAGCCCCGTCACGATCGGGTATGACAGTCGAGACGATCGCCTCCAGCGCGTCGCGGGTCGTCGCGAACCGAACCCCGGTGGCGTCGCCCTCGAGAGCCAGGATGCGCGCGGCGGTCACCTGCTCGACGAGCCGCTGATCGACATCCGCCAGAATGCCCTGCCGGCCGACCAGGTACGCGGTGGATCCGGCTCCGATCATCCCGAGTGCCGACACGACGAGGATCGCCGCCAGGATGCGGGATCGCACGGACCATCCCCGACGGCGAGCACCACCGCTCGCAGACACCCTCCAAGGATGCGGGCCGATCCCCCGTCCCGCCTGCCCCACTAGAGGGGGCTGTAGAATCGGCCTGCATACTCAGGCACCTCACCATCGACACGGTGCCGCACATAGCGAACCGGAGCAGCATCCATGTCTGACGCGTCGATTCCCGACAAGCCGGCCCTCGAAGGGCTCGAAGCCAAGTGGGGCGAGGCCTGGGAGTCGCGAGGGCACCCACCGGTTCGACCGCGTCGCCGCCCTCGACGGCGGCCGCGACTCCGTGTTCAGCATCGACACCCCGCCGCCGACCGCATCCGGAAGCCTGCACATCGGGCACGTCTTCAGCTTCACGCACATGGATCTGGCGGCCCGGTTCCAGCGCATGCGCGGCAAGCACCTCTTCTATCCGATGGGGTGGGACGACAACGGGCTCCCGACCGAGCGGCGGGTGCAGAACTACTACGGCGTGCGCTGCGACCCGACGCTTCCGTACGACGCCGGCGTTCACGCCGCCCCTCGAGGGCGGCGACAACGCCAGCAGCAAGGCGGCCGACCAGGTGCCGATCTCGCGTCGCAACTTCATCGAGCTCTGCGAGAAGCTGACCGCCGAAGACGAGATGCAGTTCGAGGACCTCTTCCGCGCCCTCGGCCTGAGCGTCGACTGGTCGCTCACCTACCGCACCATCGGCCCAGAGGCCCAGCTCGCGGCGCAGCGGGCGTTCGTGCGCAACCTCGCGCGCGGTGAGGCGTACCAGGCGGATGCGCCGACGCTGTGGGATGTGACGTTCCGCACCGCGGTCGCGCAGGCCGAGCTCGAGGACAAGGACCAGCCGGCCGCGTTCCACCGCGTGAGCTTCCACAAGCCGGACGGCGGGACGATCGACATCGAGACCACGCGGCCGGAGCTGCTGCCCGCGTGCGTGGCCCTCGTCGCGCATCCGGATGACGAGCGCTACCAGCCCTACTTCGGCACCACCGTCACGACCCCGCTCTTCGGCGTCGAGGTGCCGGTCGTCGCGCACCACCTCGCCCAGCAGGACAAGGGCTCTGGCATCGCGATGATCTGCACCTTCGGCGACGTGACCGACGTGGTGTGGTGGCGCGAGCTCGACCTGCCGACCCGCGCCGTGATCGGCAAGGACGGCCGCCTGCTCGCCGACGCGCCCGCCGCCGACCTGTTCACCGACGAGGGCCGCGCCGCGTACGCCGAGCTGGCCGGCAAGACCGTGTTCAGCGCGAAGGCGCGGGTGGTCGAACTGCTGCGCGATTCCGGGGACCTCATCGGCGACCCGAAGCCGACCACGCACGCGGTCAAGTTCTTCGAGAAGGGCGACAAGCCGCTCGAGATCGTCACCACCCGCCAGTGGTACATCGCCAACGGCGCGCGCGACGAGGCGCTGCGCGAGAAGCTGGTGGCGGCAGGGCGCGAGATCGACTTCCACCCCGACTTCATGCGCGTGCGCTACGAGAACTGGGTCGGCGGTCTGACCGGCGACTGGCTGATCTCGCGCCAGCGGTTCTTCGGCGTGCCGATCCCGGTCTGGTATCCGCTCGACGCCGAGGGCGAGCCGCTTCGCGAGCAGCCCATCATCCCGGGCGAGGACCTGCTGCCCGTCGACCCCTCGTCGGCTGCCGCTCCCGGATACGACGAGGCGCAGCGCGGCGAGCCGAACGGGTTCGTCGGCGAGCTCGACATCATGGACACCTGGGCGACCTCGAGCCTCACCCCGCAGATCGTCGGCGGCTGGGCCGTCGACGACGAGCTGTTCGACCTGGTGTTCCCGTACTCGCTGCGTTCGCAGGGGCAGGACATCATCCGCACCTGGCTGTTCTCGACGGTGCTGCGCGCCCAGCTCGAGCACGGAAGCATCCCGTGGCAGCACGCGGGCATCTCGGGCTTCATCGTCGATCCCGACCGCAAGAAGATGTCGAAGTCGAAGGGCAACGTGGTCACCCCGGGCGCGATGCTCGACGAGCACGGGTCGGATGCGGTGCGGTACTGGGCGGCGTCGTCGCGTCTCGGAACGGACGCGGCCTTCGATCCGCAGAACCCGAAGCAGATCAAGATCGGTCGTCGGCTGGCGATCAAGGTGCTGAACGCGGCCAAGTTCGTCTACGGATTCGAGCCGGCCGACCGGGGGCCAGAATCGACCCGACTCGACGTCCTCCCCGTGGTCTCGGCGCTCGATGCCGACATGCTGGCCGAGCTCGGGCAGGTCGTCGCTCTGGCGACGACGGCGTATGAGGAGTACGACCACGCGCGTGCCCTCGAGGTGACCGAGCAGTTCTTCTGGACGTTCTGCGACGACTACCTGGAGCTCGTGAAGGAACGCGCCTATGCCGGCGACGCGAGCGCGATCTACTCCCTCCGCACCGCGCTCGACATCATCCTGCGGCTGCTCGCCCCGGTGATTCCGTTCGCGACGGAGGAGGTCTGGCGCTGGACACACGACGACTCGATCCACCGGGCGCCGTGGCCGGTGCTCGAGACGGTGGAGCCGAGCGGCCTGCTGCCGGCGGTGAGCGAGGCGCTCATCAGCATCCGGCGCGCCAAGACCGACGCGAAGGCGTCGCAGAAGACGGAGGTCGTGTCCGCGACACTCGCGGGCCCGGCGATGCTGGCCGAGGCGGCCGACGACCTGAAGGCGGTCGGCCGGATCGCCGACCTCACCGTCGTCGAAGCCGGCGAGATCGCGGTCACCGACATCGTGCTGGCCGAGGCTGTACCGGCGGATTCTGCAGCAGAGGACGCGTGATGCCCGGCTCGCGGCGGTGGGCGATCGTCGCCGCTGCGAGCCTGCTCGCCATGGCCGCCCTCGGGCTCAGCGCCTGCTGGCCGAGCCCCGCGCCCGACCCCGGGCCGTCCTTCCCCGCCGAGCCGCAGCAGCGCCTGCCGCTCGACCCGATCACCGAGCCCGCCGTGCTCGACTTCTGCCCCGCGATGGAGGCGGAGCACCTCGACACGTTCGTCGGCACCTATGAGTTCGTCTACGCCTGTCGCGCCGGCGAGCACCGGGCGACCGACGGGGTGACGACGTACGGTTCGTGGGAGGTGGCGTATCGCATCGCCGATCCGCATGAGCTGCTCACCGTCTACGCGATCCCGAATGACACGCGCAGCGTCGGGCCATGCCCGACCTACCTGGCCGACCCCCTCATCCTGTGGGTTCATGGTCAGGGGACGATCGAGGCGATCTACGCTCCGGTCGACGAGTGCGGGTTCCCGCGCGACGACGCGGTGACCGCCTACGCGACGGCCGATCGCCGGGTGCTGGTCGAGTTCGACCAGGGGAAGCCCCTCGACGAGCGCGACACCCCGGCCGAGCATTGAGTGACCATGACGTTCCGCGCTCTCGCCGTCGCCGCGGTCGCCATCGGCATGCTGTCCGGGTGCAGCAGCCCGGTCTACTCTCTGCTGCCCGCGACGCATCCGCACGTGCAGCTGCGCTGCCCGGTGATCTCGGCCGTGCACTACGACCCCGCGGCGATCCCGCCGGGCGACGTGGACAGCGCCTGGGTGTGCACCGCGGAGCCCTGGACGCCCGCTCCCGACGGCACGCCGCAGCTCGTCCAGTACGTCGACCGCGTCGCAGACGACGACATCGCTCCCCTGCTCACGCGCGTACGCGGTCGCCGACGCCGGACCGACCGGCGACGCGTGCGACTCGGCGCTCCGCGACCCGTTGATCGTCTGGCTGCACGCCGGCGAGCAGATCACGCCCGTGTACGCGCCCCGCGACGGCTGCGGCGCCCCGAGCGAAGCGGCCGATGCCGCGTACCACGCCGTCGAGCTGCAGCGGGTTCTGGTCGCCCGCGAGAAGGAGAGAGATGACTGAGATCCGTCCCATCGCGTCAGGCGACCGCGCCGCGTGGCAGGAGCTGTTCCGCGCCTACGGGGTCTTCTACGAGACCGAGTTCGGCGACGACGTGTTCGACGGGGTGTGGCCATGGCTGATCGACCCGGCGCACGAGGTGTCGGCGCTGGTCGCGGACGACGCCGGCGAGCTCGTGGGGTTCGCCCACATCCGGCGCCAGAGCGACACGTTCACGGCCGGTCCGGGCTGGTTCCTCGACGACCTCTACGTGGTGCCGGAGCGGCGCGGGCAGGGCATCGCCCGCGATCTCATCGAGGCGGTGGCTCGGGATGGGGCGGCGGCCGGCGGCGGCACGTTGCGGTGGATCACCGCGGCCGACAACACGGGAGCGCAGAAGCTCTACGACCGGATCGCCACCCGGACCGGCTGGGTCGTCTACGAGCGGGAGCTCGGCTGATGCAACTCGGAACGCGCTGGTCCGTCGGAGCGACCCCGCCCGACCGCCTCCCGCCGGCGATGCTCGCCGCGGTCGCCGAGGTGGAGGCGGAGGTCGCCGACCTCGACACGTCGGCCTGGCGGTGGACGCTGACGTGGCTGGAGGGCCGTCCGGTCGTCGAGCTCGATGACGGCACGACCCTGCGGTACGACCCGTCGAGCGATTCGGTGAGCCGCTCGGACGCGTCCTAGCCGACGTCGCGCATGAACGCCGTCAGTTCGCCGGCCACGAGCTGCGGCTCTTCGAACGCCATGAAGTGCCCGCCGCTGGCGGCCGCCGAGTAGCGCCGGATGTCGCTGGCCGCCCGTTCGGCGATCGAGCGCGGGAAGAGCGGCATGTTCCATTCGTGGCTCTGCGTCACCGCGACAGGCACCGGGATCGTCGGCCGCTTGGTGCTGAGCGCGGCGTCGAGGTCCTGCCGGAACGACGAGCCGATCGAATCGGTCACCCAGTAGAGCGTCAGCAGCTCGCAGAGGCTGTCTTTGCTGAAGCGCGACTCGAGGTCGCCGCCGCAGTCCGCCCAGTCGCGGAGCTTGTCGATGATGAACGCCGCCATTCCGGCGGGCGAGTCGATGAGCGCCGCCGCGATGGTGTCGGGCCGGGTGCCGAGGATGGCGCTGTAGCCGCCGTCCGTCTCGTCGCGCTCGTCTTCGGAGTCGAGCCAGATCTGCTCGGCCGGCGTGATCGGCTCGGTGTAGTCGGCCGGGAACGGGCCGTGGATGACGTGCAGCCCGGCGACCTCGTCGGGATACATCGTCGCGAGCCAGCCGCACGCCGAGCCGCCGATGTCGCCGCCGAACGCGAAGTAGCGCTCGTAGCCGAGGGTCTCGTTCATGAGGACATGGAAGCTCTCGCCGATGGCCTTGCGGGTCATCGGCACGTCGAGGAGCTCGGAGTAGAGGTAGCCGGGCAGCGACGGGATGACGACATCGACGTCGAGCAGGTCGGCGAGCGGCAGCAGCTCGAGGAAGGTGCTCGGCCAGCCATGGGTCAGCAGCACCGGCGGCCTGGCTCGAGTCACGGCGGATGTGCACGAAATGCATGCCGCGCTCGATGAACTGCGGGTACGCGTTGAGCCTCGCCTCGGCGGCGCGCCAGTCGAAGTCGTGGGCCCAGTACGCGACCAGCGAGCGCAGGTACGCCGGGATCGACGCCGGCCTTCCAGAACTCGGGCGAGCTCGGCTCGGCGAACCGGGTGCGGGCGAGCCGCGACCGCAGGTCGTCGAGCACCGTCGTCGGCGACGTCGATCGTGAAGGCCGGCATCGGCTAGCGGAGCAGCTGGTGACATGCCGTTGTGCGCGTCGCGTCGCGCCTCGATGGCCTCGCGCGCCTCGCGTTCGATCGCGATGCGGTGCTGCTGCTGCTCGCGCGTCAGCGGCTGCGCCGCCCGCCGCCCCCAGAGCTCGAGAGCCCGGCCGAGCCGCACGGCGACACCCGCGATCCCGTGGATCTGCGACGCTGCGACGTGCCCGTTCTGCGTCATCGTGGAGCCGTCATCGTTGCAGCACTCATCGTCATACTCCCTCTCTCATCAGGAATTCTTCTCGGTACCACCGACATTTCCGGGGGTCTCCCCGGCTCTCCGGCGGTCTCCTCGCCGCGCACCAGCGGGAACGCGTTGAGGTGGATCTGGACCGGCCGCGAACCCGCGGTCGGCGTGGTCTTGTAGGCCTCGATGTACTTCCAGAGCACGACGTCGATGTCGGCGACGAGCTGCGTGGAGCTGCTCGGGCGTGAGGCGCAGGTTGATCGTGTCGACGGTCGCGACGTCGAGCCATTCGCGACCGAAGACGGCCTCGCCCGGCGTTCACGAACTCGTGGAAGTTGCCCTCGCGGGCGCGATTCCACTCGTCCTCGATCATCTGCGTCACGAGCCGCTCGGTGCTGCCGGGTGCGAACTCCCATGCGTCGGGAGTCGCGATCCCGCCCGGCCGGCGCTCCCACCAGCGTTCGCGCGCGTTGCCCTTGCCGGTGACCTCGCGCACCAGCCCGTGCTTCTCGAGCTGACGAAGGTGGTAGCTGGTGGACCCGCTCGATTCGCCGAGCCGCTCCCCCAGGCCGCTCGCGGTGAGCGGCCCGTACATCGAGAGCTCTTCGAGGATGCGGATGCGGAGCGGATGCGCGAGCGCGCGCATCGCATCCATGCCGAGGCGGTGATCGCGCCCCGGATGCTGCGTACTGCTCGTCGGCTCGTCGGTCATACTGCAAAGATACCTTTGCAAACATTTCTTTGCAAGGAGTATCTTTGCAATCAGTTCGCTGCGATCAGGCGCTCAGCGATGCGGCGGGCGGCGAGGCTGCCTCGATGAGCCCCTTGAGCTTCTGCATCGATGCTTCGAGCGCGCTCTGCATCTGCCCCTGCGCCATCCCGTCGAACATGCCGGCGTCGAGCTTGTCCTCCATCTGGTCCAGCTGGTGCTCGACGGCGTCGCGCACCTCCTCGGACTGGCCGGCGACCGCCGCATCCACTGCCGAGTCCCACATCCCTGCCGGACGCGCCCAGTCGGTGTCGCTCTCGCACACCAGGGTCGTGACGCCGTCGCCCTCGGCGAGCTGGTAGCTCGTGTGCGCATCGCCGCCGGCGTAGGTGGTCAGGTAGTCGAGCCGCGTCGGCGGATCCCAGGTCACGATCTCGATGGTCGTCTTGCCGACCGGCGGGTTGTCGGTCGTCGTCGTCCAGCCCGGCTCGAGAACAGACGAGTCCTCCGGCATCCCGCCCGCTCCCCCGAGCCAGGCGGTCAACTTGGCCGGTTCGGTCAGCCAGGCGAACACTTCGGTTGCCGGGGCCGCGATCTCGATGCGGGTGTTGGTGAGCATGCCCATGGGCGACAACTTAGCTTCGATGGGCCGGTCCTAGGCTGATTGAGTGACCGAGCTCGACGCCTCCAATCCCTTCGCCTCCCCCAGCACCCTGCCCTACGGACTGCCCCCGTTCGCCGACATCCGCGACGAGCATTTCGAGGCGGCGTTCGAGGCCGGGATGGCGGAGCAGCTCAGCGAGGTGCAGGCGATCGTCCGCAAGCGGGACTTCCCGATCTTCGAGAACACCTTCGACCCGCTGGAGCGGAGCGGTCAGCTGCTCGAGCGCGTCAGCCACGTGTTCTTCAACAAGAGCTCGGCCGACTCCAACGACTTCACCAACGACCTCGAAGAGAAGCTCGCGCCGAAGCTGGCAGCGCACCGCGACGCCATCCTGCTCGACAGCCAGCTGTACTGGCGCGTGAAGACGGTGTTCGATCAGCTGGAGACGAGCGAGCCTCACGGCCGAGCAGGAGTACCTGGTCGAGCGCTGGCACACCGAGATGACCCTGGCAGGCGCCGGGCTCGACGACGCCGAGAAGGAGACGCTCAAGGACCTCAACCAGCGCATCTCGACCCTGACCACCAAGTTCGAGAAGAATCTGCTGTCCGACACGAACGAGCTGGCCGTGCACGTCACCGACGTCGCCGAGCTCGACGGCCTCGACGCGGGAGAGCTCTCGGCGACCGCGCAGGCGGCCGCCGACCGTGAACTCGAGGGCTGGCTGCTCACGCTCGTGCTGCCGACCGGGCATCCGTACCTCGCGGCGCTGACTCATCGCGAGCTTCGGCGGCGCCTCATGGCGGCGTCGCGTGCCCGCGGATCCCACGGGGGCGACTTCGACAACCGCGAGCTCGTCCTCGAGATCGCGCGGCTGCGGGCGGATCGCGCCGCGCTGCTGGGCTTCGCCAGCCACGCGGCCGCCGTCACCGCCGACGAGACCGCCGGCACGCCGGAGGCCGTCGCCGAGATGCTGACCCCGCTCGCGGCCTCGGCCGCGAAGAACGCCCGCGAGGAGCAGGCCGACCTCGACGCGATGAATCCGGACGAGGTGCTCGAGGCGTCCGACTGGGCGTTCTACACCGAGAAGGTGCGGCAGGCGAAGTTCGACGTCGACACCGCTGCGCTCCGCCCGTGGTTCGAGGCCGAGCGCGTCCTGCAGGACGGCGTCTTCTTCGCGGCGACCGAGCTCTACGGGGTCACGTTCACCGAGCGTCGCGACCTGGTCGCCTACCACCCGGACGCTCGCATCTTCGAGGTCACCGACGCCGACGGCACGGGGGTCGGGCTCTACGTGCTCGACCTGTACACGCGCGACTCCAAGCGCGGCGGGGCCTGGATGAACCCGCTGATCTCGCAGAGCCACCTGCTGCAGCATCCGGTGGTCGTCGTCAACAACCTCAACGTGCCGAAACCCGCCGCGGGCGAGCCGACCCTGCTGACGTTCGACGAGGTGTCGACGTTCTTCCACGAGTTCGGGCACGCCCTGCACGGGCTGTTCGCGCGCGTCACCTACCCGAAGCTCGCCGGGCACGAACGTGTACCGGGACTTCGTCGAGTTCCCCAGCCAGGTGAACGAGATGTGGATGCTGTGGCCGGAGGTGCTCGGCAACTACGCGAAGCACCACGTCACGGGCGAACCGCTCGACCCCGGTGTCGTCGAGCGGATCCGTGCATCCGAGACGTTCAACGAGGGCTTCGCCACCAGCGAGTACCTGGCCGCCGCCCTGCTCGACCAGGCCTGGCACACGCTGACCCCGGATGCTGCAGCAGCTGTCACGGACGTCGCCGCTTTCGAGGCGGCCGCCCTCGCCGCCGTCGGACTGGACAACCCGGCCGTCCCCACCCGGTACTCCAGCACGTACTTCGCCCACATCTTCTCCGGCGGATACGACGCGGGGTACTACTCCTACATCTGGAGCGAGGTGCTCGACGCCGACACCGTCGAATGGTTCACCGAGAACGGCGGACTGACACGTGAGAACGGCGACCGGTTCCGCTCGCTGCTGCTCGGCGTCGGCGGGTCGAAGGATCCGCTCGAGGCGTACCGCGAGTTCCGCGGGCGGGACGCGGTGATCGCGCCGCTGCTGAAGCGCCGCGGGCTGGACTGAAAACTCCGTTCCTGAGAGTTCCCCGGCAGTCGCTATAGTTGTGCCACCCTCGAGCCCGGAGGGACCCGACACCGCACGGCCCGAGGATGCTCAATGCCGCTTACCGCCGCCGTCGCCACCGCGTCACCACAACGAGATCACACGATCCGACGCGGCATCGCCGCAGCGGTCGCGACTCTCGCCGTCGCGGCTCTCACCGTCACCGGAATCGTCGCGACCAGCACGCCGGCCATTCGCAACGACCGGGCTGACGCTCGAACTCACCGGCGAGGTGCAGATCCCCCGACGAGAACGGGATGCTCGAGCCTGCGGGACTCGACGACGTGATGGTCACGGCGTACCTGCTCGACGACTCCGGCTTCCGCGAACCGCGACGGTCCAGGGCGCGAGACCACCGAGCCGACGGGTAGGTGACGTTCGAGCCGCTGCCCGCCGGCAAGTACGCGTTCGAGTACGCCTACCGCGGCGGCGGCACGATCAACGTCGTCAACAGTTTCACCAGCGGCAAGGTCACCCTCGACGAGGCGCTCGGCGACTACTCCGGCTCCTTCACCGAGATCATCGAAGACGGCTCGGTCTCGCTCGACTTCGACATGGCGGTCGGCGGCATGCATCGACGGCCACGCCCAGACGGCCTCGGGCGCGAACCTGGCGGGCCAGCCCGTCGGGCTGTGGCGCCAGTCCGTCGACGCAGACGCCTCCACCCTCTGGGTGCCGGACCCCGGGTTCGACGCGACCACCGACAGCCTCGGCGACTACCTCTTCAGCTCGTTGCCCGGCGGGACCTACACCGTGCGCGTCGGCGGCGCGAACAACTACATCCCCGAATTCTGGGAGGACAAGCTCGTCGCGACCGCCGAAGAGGCCGACACCTTCGGCGTGGCGACCGGTGGCGGCACCGTGAGCGCACCTCCGTGCTCGGCCTGGGCGGCCGAACCACCGGCACGGTCAAGAACACCAGCGGCCAGCCGCTGCGCGACATCGTCGCGACCGCGTACATCCTCGGTGACGACTTCGAGCACCAGGCCGTTCGCCAGCGCCGCGACCGCGTCAACGGGGGCGTACAACATCAGGCGGTCTGCCCGCCGGCACCTACCGGGTCGGCTTTGCGTCCCCCGAGTCGGCGAGCGTCAAGTACATCGACCGGTACTGGACCGGCTGCGGCCACTCGAGGACGGCGCGTCCTTCACGCTCGGCACCGGTGCGACCAAGGCCGGCGTCAACGTGACCATGACCAAGGGCGCCAGCATCTCTGGCGTGATCTCGCTCGAAGGCGGCGGGTTCCCCGGCGTCGGACGTCGATATCCGCGTCTGCGCTGAGTACGGGAACGTACCACACTGGAGCGAGTCCTACGGGGTCAGCACCTACAACCAGGCCACCGGTGCATTCCCGGTAGGTCCCCTGCCTGCTGGTCGCTTCACGCTGCATGTGCAGTACCTCGGTGCCGCCAACTTCCGGTCCGAGAGCTTCAACGACGCCCACCGCAACGATCAGCCCACGCCGGTCGTGGTTGCGGCGAGCGCGAGCGTCACCGGCAAGAACATCCAGCTCGACCACGGCGCGACCATCAGCGGCCAGGTCCTCGCTGACGGCACCCCTCGGGCGGGGGTGCGCGTGGGCGTCTATGACGCGGGCCCTATGGCCGGCAATGGCGACCCGATTCGCACCGCGATCAGCAACCCGTCGGGCTCGTACACGGTCACGGGCCTCGACGACGGCACCTACTCGCTGCGCGCTGAGCCGACCGGTACCCTCGCCTGGCAGTGGAGCAACGGCGTCTACGACCTCGAAGCTGGCACGCGTCGTCGCCGCGACGGGCGGCAGTACGGCCACCGGTGCGGACTTCGACCTCGAGACGGGAGCCTCGATCTCGGGCCAGGTCACGACGGTCGACGACGGCCTCGATGCGGGCTATTCCGACGTCAACGTGTACCGCTTCACGAACCCGGGCGACGACGACCACCGCGTGTTCGAGGAAGCCAACCGCACCATGTTCGGCAACGGCGAGTACCTCATCACTCAGCTCCCGCCCGGACAGTACGCCGTCGGCGTGGGCGAGAACATCTCGGCGAACACCCTCGCCCGGTTCTATGGCGGCACCGGCGTCGATCCGCTGAACGCGACGCGACTGGACCTCGCCGCCGGTGACACCGCGACGGCGAACGTCGCACTGGATCGCGCGGGCTCGTACGTCGGTCACGTCGTCGACGAGAACGGCGCTCCCGGTGTCGGGGCGAAGGTCGACCGCCGGCGAGAGCTGGGAGCCTCTGCGCGTACTACATCGACTGCACCACGGACTCAGACGGGTACTTCTCGCTTCGCCAGCTGCATTCCCGGCGCCCACACCCTCACGGTCGAGGCACCCGAGGGTAGCGAGTTACGTCCAGGACGTGGACGTGGCGGGTCCCGCCACCACCGTCAACGCGCTGCCTGTCGACGTAGGCGACCTGGTGCTCGAGAACGGCTCTGTCGTGTCGGGTATCGTCATCGGCGTCGACGGCAAGGCTCTGCGCAACGTCTCCGTCACTGCCTGGAAGCAGGGCGCCGACAACCTGCTGCACCGCCTCGGCGACGCGGGCACCGACTCCAGCGGCCGATTCGAGCTAGACCGGCTGCCGAGCGAGCCGGTGTTCCTCGAGTTCTACCCCAACGGGCCGACGGGCGCGTTCTCGTACAGCGACCAGTTCCTCGGCGGCAACTTCGACTGGGCTCTGTCGGAGTCCATCCCGCTCCCCGTCGCGGGCACGAAGGCCTTCGTCGAGGCGAGGCTTCTCAGCGGCGCGATCATCAGCGGCGTGGTCACCAACAAGGCCACCGGCGCCGGAATCCCCGGCGTCGACGTGGAGGCCATCCTCACCAACACGATCGGCAGCACGTGGTACGGCAACTACCGCCAGACCAATACGAAGGGCGCATTCTCGCTGCCCGGCATGGAGCCTGGGAGCTATTCGGTCAGCTACAGCAAGCGCGCGACCGGACCCGGTCTCGCGGGCGACCCTTTCAGCCCAGCCCACAAGACCGTCTTCGTGCCCGAGCGCGCGAGCGTCTCGGCGAGCATTGCGCTGACCGCCGGGATCAAGCTGAGCGGCGTGATCCGCGACGACACCAATGCCGTCGTGCCTTTCGCCGACATCACCGCCTACCCGGTCGCCGGCAACGCGGCCCAGCCCGTGAACAATCACGGCGGACCAGAACGGCGCTTACGTGTTCTACCTGCCTCCGGGCAAGTGGATCCTGCACGGCTTCGACTACTTCCGCCAGGGTTCCGGCGTGTTCTCCGGCGGTGGCTTCACCCCGGACACGGCGACCCAGATCACCCTGGTGAAGGCGGCCGTAGTGGCGAACCTCACGCCTGCCGACGGCCACGAGCAGCATCCAGGCCAACTCCGTGTCCGGAACCAATGACCCGAATCCGACAGGGTCCGTGAAGCTGCGAGCGCATCGTCGGCGGCGACGTGGTGAGCACCGAATACTGGGGTGCGCGAGCCGCGTATGGGTGCCGAGCAGTGGATCGGCGCCGGGTTCACACTCGCCAATGTCCCCGAAGGCGACTACCGCGTTACCGTTACGGCACGCCCCCTGGGCGTTTACAGCGAGGGGTACGACGCGCTGGTGATCGAGGACGTCCACGTTGTGGCGGGTGAGACCTTCGAGCTCGGCGACCTGGACCTCGGAGCGACGGTCGAATGGGACGACTCCTATTCTGAGCCGGTCTCCGGTTCAGAGCCGAGCCTTCAGCTGGTGACGTCGGCCCTACAGGTCGGTGGCATGCTGCACGCCGACCCCGGCACGTGGACGGGCTCGCCCACCGGATTCGACTACCGGTGGCTGCGCAACGGTCACGCGATCCCCGGTGCCGCAGGCGAGGACTATCTGCTCGCCCCCGGTGACGCCGGCGCATCAATCTCGGTCCGCGTCTCGCCCCTCATTGGAGACTCCTACCTACAACCCGTTCCCCGGGACCCTGGCGAGCATCGCGGGTACCGTTGCCCCCGGCGACGCTGCGTTCCCGATCGATGTGCCCATCGTGACGGGCACGTTGCGGGTCGGTCAGGTGCTGACCGTCTCGAAGGGCAACTGGAATCTGCCCGGCCTGACGTTCGCGTACCAGTGGCTGCGCGGAGGCACGCCGATCGCAGCGGCGACGGCGGCTACCTACAAGCCGGTCGCCCTGGATGTCGGAGCCGCCCTCTCGGTGCGCGTCACCGCCACCCGGGGCCGGCTTCGTCCCGGCGACGTACGACGTCGCGGTATCGCCGATCCAGCCGGCCGCCGCGATGACCCGCACCGTGGCCGGCGCGATCACTGCGACGCTCACGGGGTGGAAGGCCGCGACGGGGACGTGGGTCCCCGCACCTACGACCTTCAGCTACGTCTGGCGGGTCTACGACGACGCGGGTGCCTTCACGGACTACCCGGGGCACGTCGCAGTTCGTCGACGACACGATCGCTCCCGCGGGTGTCAAGGCGAGCACCGATCGCGTGACGGTGCTCATCACCGCCGCCAAGGCCGGGTATACCACCACCACGATCGAAGTGCCCGTGCGTCTCGGCCCGGTGCCGAGCTTCGCGAACACGTCCGCCGCGCAACTCGTGAGCACGGGTCCGGACGGAGCAGCGCAGGTGGGCTATCCGATCACGCTCGACGGCGCGCTTGCGATGGACCCGAAGCCGGCCAACGGTGTGTACAGCTACCAGTGGTCGCGGTCCGCGGCGTACGCAGGTCCGTTCACGGCGATCGCCGGTGCGACGACCACCAGCTACACGCCGGTGGCGCTCGACGTGAACAAGTACGTCTCGGTTGCGATCACGCTCAAGGCGACAGGCCGGGCGTTGCCCACCGCGCCACAATGGCGGGTCGTGTTCGGGACGACGACGCAGCCGGCTCAGCTGTTCACCGCACCTGACCCGCTCATCACGGGGGGCAGCACGGTCGGCAGCACGCTCACCGTCGTTCCGGGCACCTGGGATCCGGCGCCGACGACGTTCGCGTACCAGTGGCTGCGCAATGCAGTGGCCATCCCCGGCGCGACCAAAGCGACCTACGTGCTCGCAGCGGCCGACAACGGCAAGAACATCACCGTCCGCGTCACCGGGTCGAAGTCGGGGCTGGTCTCCCGTGCGATCGTGTCCCCCGATGCGATCCCGGTGACCGGAGCGGTCCCGTTCGACACGGAACTGCCGACGATCACGGGCGATCCCAACGTGGGTCAGATGCTGACCGCGACTCCGGGAGCGTGGACGCCGGCACCGACCACCTTCACCTACCAGTGGTTCCGTGGTACGACCCCGATCTCCGGGGCGACGAAGGCGACCTACGTCGTGGCAGCGGCCGACAACGGCAAAGTCCTGACGGTGCGCACCACAGGCATCAAGGCGGGGCTGCCGAACGCCTTCAGCGAGGCCTTCGTCACCATCGGCGCGGCGCTGCCGACGACCATCGTGACGGCGCCATCGATCGGCACCGTCGCACGGGTGGGCGTCAAGCTGACCGCGACGAGCGGCAGCTGGCTGCTTCCTCCGACGAGCTACCTCTACCAGCTGGTACCTCAACGGGGTTCCGATCGGCGGGGCGACCGCCTCCTCCTACACGCCGATCATCGGCGACGTGGGTGAGGAGATCAGCGTGGCGGTGACCGCCAAGAAGACAGGGTTCCCCGACAGCTCTCCGGCGCATTCTGCGTCGGCGACGGTCGAACCCGGCGCGGCAATCTCGGCCAGTGCGGTGCCGAAGCTCAGCGTGCTGGCCAAGGCGACGACGACGGTGAAGCTGGGTCAGACGGTCGCCACGACCGCAGGCAACCTGGCCGGTCGCGGCTTTGAGCCTCGAATACCAATGGCAGGTCGACCGGCTCGATGGCAACGGCTTCGTCGATCTCTTCGATGCCAACACCAAGACGCTGTTCATCGACCCGGACGGCTATTACCGCGATGACGCCAGCGGGTTCGACCGCGATTTCGACATCGGCTACAAGTACCGGGTCGTGGTTTCGGCGGAGCGCGTTGGCTACCTGGAGGGCCCGAACGCGACCTCGTCGGCGGTCGCGATCATCCCGTAGCACGCGCTGGCGACGACTTCACAACGGGGTCGTCGCCAGTTGCCGATCGCGTAGCAGACACGCCGTTCTACCCCCCAAGGGGGACACGCGCTGTACCCCAGGTCTGGGCTGTACTTGACCTGCTCTCCCGCGCTGGGTCGACGAGGGCGGCACACGGACCCCTCGTGTGCAGGTCGATCCAATGGAGTTTCCCCGTGCCCTACGTCATCGCCGCCCGCTCGAGTCGCTATCTCCGCCGGACTCGCGTTCGCCCCCTCCTCTATCTGCCGCTTGCTCTGTTCTGCACGAGCATCGTCGGCGGACTCGCCGTCCTGGCCACTCAGCTTCCCGTCGAAGCGTTCGTGCTGAGCCTGCCCTTCTTCGGCTGACCCCCCAAGGCTCAGGAGGCGGCCCCCACTCGCGCCGCCTCCTGATGCCGGGCGGCTGACCGCTAGTCTGCGCAGCATGGCGAATCCCTCCGGAACGGACCGGTTCCGTGTCCGGGGAGTCGCCCTGTCACTCGCGCTGCTCAGCACGCTCGCGTTCTGGCCGCCGGCGCTCGACCGGTGGGTGCTGCCGAAGGTGCTGGTGCTCGGCATCGCGATGCTTCTCGCCCTGGTGCCGTCGCCTGCCGGGCGACTCCCCCGCTGGCTCCTCCTCGTCGTAGCCGGGGGCGCTGCGCTGCTGATCGTGTCGGCGCTTGTGGGCGGACAGCCGCTCGCGGCGCTGCTCGGCCGGTGGCCGCGCTACGAGGGGCTCGTGTCGGCCACTGCATACCTGCTCGCGCTGCTGCTCGGCGCCCGGCTGCTCGGGCCGGCATCCGGACCGCGCGACGCCCGAATGCTGGTTCGGGTTCTCGCGATCGTTGCCACCGTGCTCGCGGCGATCTCGCTGCTCGAGGCGTTCGGCCTGCGGCCGCTGCCGTCGGATCTCGCACGCCCTGGCGCCCTGCTCGGCAATGCCACCGACCAGGGCGCGGTGGCTGCTGCGATCGCGGTCGTGCTGCTGGCCCGCGTGCTGCGCACGCAGCACGGACGGATCGAGACCCTGCTGCTGGGTGCCGCGGCGGCGCTGGCGGCTCTCACCGTCATCCTGAGCGGCTCGCGGGCGGCACTGCTCGCCCTCGTCGCGGGAATCGTGGTGGCGACCGTTCTCGCGACCGGCGCTCGCCGCATGCGCGTCGCGATCGGCGCCGGCGCAATCGGCTCGGTTGCCGTGCTCGCACTCCTCATCCCGACCATGGGACCCCGCCTCCTCGGCTTCAGCCCGCTCGCCGGCGACACCATCGGCGACCGCATCGTCATCTGGAGCGAGACCCTGAGGGTGGCCGCCGCGCATCCCGTCCTCGGGGTCGGCCCGAGCGGCTTCCTCGACGCGGTGGCCGCAGTGCACGACTTCAGGTGGTTCACCTCGGCGGGCGACACCTCGGTGCTCGACTCACCCCATGACGTGCTGCTTCAGGCCCTGGTGATCGGAGGGCCGCTCGCCCTGCTCGGCCTGCTCGCCGTGCTGGTGATTCTCGCGGTGACGATCGCGAGTCGGTTCCGCGCTGCCGATGCCGACCGGCCGGCGGCGATCTTGCCTGCCGCGCTCGGGGCGGGGTGCTGCTGCTCGTGCTGCTGACCCACGTGTCGGCGCCGGCGACGATCATTCCGGCGGCCCTTCTCATCGGCGCCTCCGTCGCCGTCGATCCGGGCGTGGAACGGCGGCGCGTCAAGGTGGCGCTCGCCGCGCCGGTCCTGGCGTGGATCGCGCTGGTGTCCGTGACTCTCGCCGCAGAGTCCGCTCTGGCCTCCGGGGTCGCGGCGGCGAACGCGGGACGCGTGGCCGTGGCCGAGGCCGCGTTCGGCCCGCGGTCCAGCTGCGGCCGTGGGACCGGGACACCCCCCATCCAGCCGAGGCACTGACCGCCCGCGCTTCCGGCGGAGATTCGACGGCGCTCGACTCGGCGAACGACTGGGCCGAGCGCGCCCTCGTCGCCGCTCCGGGCTCCCTCGCTGCCGGCAAGTCGGCGACGGCCGCCGCACTGGCATCCGGCAACCTCGGGCGGGCCGCCGAGGTGCTCGACGACCTGCGCAGCCGCTACCCGCTCGACCCGTGGGTGGCGCACCGCGCGGGAGCCGTCGCGCTGGGTCTCGGCGACATCTCCGGAGCGGAGAGCCTGCTCACCCTCGCGACAGAGCTCGATCCCGACCGGCCGGACCCCTGGCTGACGCTGGCGTTCCTGTACGAGCAGACGGGCAACCAGGCGGCGGCCGCAGACGCGCAGGCGCGGGCCGACGCGCTCAGCGGCTAACCGGCCGCCTCGACCGCCGCGGCATCCGGCTTCGGCCGCGCCGCCAGCCGAGCCACAGCATCACGATCCCGCCGACCACGAGGCCCCAGAGCGCCGAGCCGATGCCGACGACGGCACGCCCGCCGCCACCACCAGGAACGTGATGATCGCCACGAGGCGGTGCTCGGGCTGCTCGAGGGCGCTCGTCACCGCGCTGACCAGCGCGCCGAACAGCGCGAGGCCGGCGATCGCGGTGATCAGGATGGGCGGGCTGGCCGACACGAGCGCGGTCGCCGCACTCGCGGCCAGGCCCAGGATAGTAGAAGGCCCCGGATGTGACGGTCGCGATCCAGCGCTTCGAGCGGTCGGGGTGCGCGTCGGGTCCGGCCATCATCGCGGCCGTGATCGCGGAGAGGTTCAGCGTGTAGCCGCCGAACACCGCCCCGACATGGTCGCGATGCCCGTGCCGGCGAGCATCGCCCGCGCCGGCGGGTGGTCGTAGCCGAACGTGCTCAGCACCGCGAAGCCCGGGACGTTCTGCCCGGCCATCGTGACGACGTAGAGCGGGATGCCGAGCGACACCAGGACGGCCGGGTCGAAGCTCGGCAGCGACGAACCGGATCGTCGGGACGACCGACTGCCCGGCGAGCGGGTTGCCGCCGGCGGAGATCGCCACCACCACCGCCGTCGCCACGACCGCGGCGGGCACGGCCCAGCGCGGCGCGAGGCGCGCGAGGATCAGCCAGACCACGACGACCGGGATCGCCTGCGCCCAGGTCTCGCCCGTGACGCGCGAACACCGGCGCGAGGCAGATGGGGAACAGGATGCCGGCCAGCATCGCGCTCGCGATCGGCTTCGGGATGCGGGTCATCGCCCGCGCCAGCCACGACCACAGTCCGGTGGCGAGCAGCAGCACGCCGCACAGCAGGAACGCGCCGACCGCGGCCGAGAAGTCGTCGGTCAGCCCCTTCGCGGCGACCAGCAGCGCGGCACCCGGCGTCGACCACGCGAACGAGAGCGGCATCCGGTAGCGCAGGCTGAACCCGATCGCGAGGATGCCCTGGAACACGCAGAGGACGAGCAGCCCCGAGGCCGCCTCGGCCGGACGTCGCGCCGACGGCCTGCAGCCCGGCGATGAGCAGGGCGAACGAGCTGGCGAACCCGGTGAGCGACGCCGACGATCCCGGCGGCGATCGGCTGCGCGATGGAGACGCGGGGCTCGGCGGCGGGCTGGCCATGGGGCTCCCAGCCTAGGGTCGCTCGGGCGCATCGCGTGAGGGCAGCCAATCCGCTCCGGTGGCGGCCCGAACCTCGCTCAGGGCGGTCGCCCTGGTGCGTCGCGCGTCCGGCGGTTGACGCCGCGCGGGGAGACTCCGCCCGGGCCGAGCGCGGCGTCGAGCGCGAGCCGGGCCGCGAAGCCGAGCAGCACGGCACCGGTCACGCGGTCGAGCCAGCGACGTACCGACGGGCGGCCGAGGACGCTCGCGCCGCCGGCGACGGCCAGCGTGCAGATGCCCAGCCAGATGACACCGAGGATGACGTGGCACAGCACGAGCGCCGCCATCGTCGGCGCGGGCGGCGCCCCGATCGGAACGAGGGCCGGCAGGACGCCCACGTAGAACGCGGCGATCTTCGGATTGAGCAGGTTCGTCAGCAGCCCCTGCCGGAACGCGACGCGCGCCCGACGGCGCCACGTCGATCGGACGTCGCGTAGTCCCGGCGGAAGCTGCGCCCGATCAGCCGGGCCGCCATCCAGACCAGGTAGCCGGCGCCGGCGATCCGCACGATCGTGTACGCGACCGGCGAGGCGGCGAAGAGCGCCGCGAGGCCGACGACGGCGAGCGCACCCCAGATCAGGATGCCGACCTGGATGCCGAGGATCGCCAGGAACCCGGCGCGGCGGCCACCGGCGATCGCCCAGCGCACGGTGATCGCGAAGTCGGGGCCGGGGAGCACCGTGAGGAGCGCGAGCGCTCCGACGGCGGCAGAGCGAGGGTCGGGCGGTCACGAGCGTGCGGCTCGATCGCGCGATTTCTCCGTGCGGCGGGGAGCAGCCCGCGGCACGATCGTCGCGGCGGCGTTGTCGAGCACGGCCTCGCGGGTGACGACGACCCGGGCGACCTCGTCGCTCGATGGCACCTCGAACATGATCGGCCCGAGCACCTCTTCGAGGATCGCGCGCAGACCGCGGGCACCGGTCTGACGCAGCTTCGCGAGGTCGGCGATCGCCTCGAGCGCGTCTTTGTCGAACTCGAGCTCGACGCCGTCGATCTCGAACATGCGCTGGTACTGGCGGACGAGTGCGTTCTTCGGCTCGGTGAGGATCTGCATCAGCGCGTCCTGGTCGAGCGGGGTGACGGTCGTGACGACGGGGAGCCGGCCGATGAACTCGGGGATGAGCCCGAACTTGTGCAGGTCTTCGGGCAGCACCTCGCTGAAGAGGGCGGCCTCGTCGCGCTTCGAGTGCAACGGGGCGCCGAAGCCGATGCCGCGCTTGCCGACGCGGGCGGAGATGATCTCTTCGAGCCCGGCGAACGCGCCGGCGACGATGAACAGCACGTTCGTCGTGTCGATCTGGATGAACTCCTGGTGCGGGTGCTTGCGGCCGCCCTGCGGAGGAACGGAGGCGACCGTGCCCTCGAGGATCTTCAGGAGCGCCTGCTGCACGCCCTCACCGGAGACGTCGCGCGTGATCGACGGGTTCTCGGCCTTGCGGGCGATCTTGTCGACCTCGTCGATGTAGATGATGCCGGTCTCGGCGCGCTTGACGTCGTAGTCGGCGGCCTGGATCAGCTTGAGGAGGATGTTCTCGACGTCTTCGCCGACGTATCCGGCCTCGGTGAGCGCGGTCGCATCGGCGACGGCGAACGGCACGTTGAGGCGCTTCGCGAGGGTCTGCGCGAGGTAGGTCTTGCCGCAGCCCGTCGGGCCGATGAGCAGGATGTTGCTCTTCTGGATGTCGACGTCGTCGATGACGGCGTCGGCCGACGAGAGAGTCGAGCGGGCGCGGATGCGCTTGTAGTGGTTGTAGACGGCGACGGAGAGGGCCTTCTTGGCCGGCTCCTGGCCGATGACGTACTCCTCGAGGAAGGCGAAGATCTCTTTCGGCTTCGGCAGCTCGAACTCGCTCGAGGCCTCTTCGCCGGCTTCGGCGAGACGCTCTTCGATGATCTCGTTGCAGAGCTCGACGCATTCGTCGCAGATGTAGACGCCCGGCCCGGCGATCAGCTGCTGGACCTGCTTCTGGCTCTTGCCACAGAAGGAGCACTTGAGCAGGTCGGCGCTCTCTCCGATGCGTGCCATGCCCGACTCCTCTCGGCGGTTCATCCGAGCCTAACCCGTCGAAGCGACAGCGCCAGTCACCTCAGCCTTCGGTGTCTCGGCGTTTCGCGCCGCCCCCAGAAGTAGGCTGAAAGCAATCGTTCCGGGGTCCGCGCACCGAACTGGGAGCGTGGGAGGACTCGAGTTGACCAAGAACCGCGTCGCCATCGCGGCGATCGTCATCGCGGCCGCGATCGTCGGCCCCGTCGGTTTCGTCAGCCCTGCCTACGCGCACAACGTGCTGATCGCATCGACGCCCGCCGCTGGCGAGACGCTCGCCGAGCTCCCGCCCGAGTTCAGCGTCACGACCAACGAGCCGATGCTCGCGCTGCCCGACAGGCCAAGGCTTCGTCCTGCAGATCCGGGATGCTGCGGGCGACTACTACGGGGACGGCTGCGTCGAGGTGGTGGACGCCACGATGTGGGCCACCCCCGCCCTCGGGGCCCCCGGCGATTACACGATGCTGTGGCAGGCCGTCTCGAGCGACGGGCATGCGATCGACGGCGAGATCGCGTTCAGCTGGGCCCCGGAGTCCGATGTCGACGCCGAGCGCGGGATCGTCGACGCCGCCGGTCTGCGGTCAGGCCACGTCGCCGACCCCTGCCGCGACGGCGAGCGCGACCCCCGCGCCGAGTGAGCCGAGCGAGGAGCCGGCCACGGGATCCGGGATCGACCTCGTCACCGTGCTGTGGATCGGCGGCGGACTGCTGGCGCTCGGAATCGCGGTGGCCGTCGCGATCGCGATCGCAGGCCGCCGCAAGACCTGAGCCGCTAGGACTTCGCGGTGATCGCCGCCGTCACGGTCTTGCGGCTGGTGAGCACCTGATCGATGAGGCCGTACTCGAGGGCCTCCTCGGCCGACAGGATCTTGTCGCGCTCGATGTCGCGGTTGATCTGCTCCTGCGTGATGTTCGAGTGCAGGGCGAGCGTCTGCTCGAGCCAGGTGCGCATGCGCAGCACCTCGGCGGCCTGGATCTCGATGTCCGACGCCTGCCCGCGCCCGGCGTCGCCGGTCGAGGGCTGGTGGATGAGAATGCGCGCGTTCTGCAGGGCGAGGCGCTTGCCCGGCGTGCCGGCTGCCGCGATGACCGCCGCGGCCGAAGCCGCCTGACCGAGCACGGTCGTCTGGATCTGCGGGCGGATGTACTGCATCGTGTCGTAGATCGCGGTCATGGCCGTGAACGAGCCGCCAGGGCTGTTGATGTACATGACGATGTCGCGGTCGGGGTCCATGCTCTCGAGCACGAGCAGCTGGGCCATGACGTCGTCGGCGCTGGCGTCGTCGACCTGCACGCCGAGGAAGATGATGCGGTCCTCGAAGAGCTTCGCGTACGGGTCCTGACGCTTGAAGCCGTAGGCCGTGCGCTCCTCGAAGCTCGGCAGGATGTAGCGCGAGCCCGGCATCCGGTCTGCGAGGTTGCCACCGGCCATGAACGTGGGGGTTTCCATGTGTCGTGTCCCTCTACTTGTCGGTGGTTCCGCCGCCACCGACGACGTCGCTGGCGAGCTCGCGGATGTGATCGACGAAGCCGTAGTCGAGCGCCTCCTGGGCGTTGAACCAGCGGTCGCGGTCGCCGTCTTCGTTGATCTGCTCGACCGTCTTGCCGGTCTGCGCAGCGGTGATCTCGGCGAGGCGCTTCTTCATGTCGAGGATCAGCGCGGCCTGGGTCTGGATGTCGGACGACGTGCCGCCGAATCCACCGTGCGGCTGGTGCAGCAGCACGCGAGCGTTCGGGGTGATGTAGCGCTTGCCCTTGGTGCCCGCGGTGAGCAGCAGCTGACCCATCGACGCGGCCATGCCGATGCCGACGGTCACGATGTCGTTGGGCACGTACTGCATGGTGTCGTAGATCGCCATGCCGGCCGTGATCGATCCGCCGGGGCTGTTGATGTAGAGGTAGATGTCCTTCTTGTCATCATCGGCCGCGAGCAGCAGCAGCTTCGCCGCGATCTCGTTCGAGTTGTCGTCGCGCACCTCCGACCCGAGCCAGATGATGCGCTCCTTGAGCAGACGATCGAAGACACTCGGCTGGAATGTCGGTTCGGCCATGGGGTGAGACTCCTGTCGTGAGGTTCGTGAACGAATCTACCGGGGTGCGTTGGTCCGGATTGACGTGTTCGCTGGCGGCAGAGCCGCCCGCGAGATGCGGTTTCGGACATTCGCACGACTCGCCGCCTGGCCGTCCAGAAATGCGGCGAGTCGACCAGATCTCCGAATCCGCATTGCACGGCGACCCGATTTCGTAGGCTCGGCACCATGAGTTGGCAAGACGAGGTGGATGCGGTCTGGGACCGTGCCGATGAACTCGGCGATCAGGGCGTGATGGATGCGATGGACGCGCTGGCTGCGGACGCCCCCGATCCCGGCCCTGGCGCTTTTCGAGCGCGGAGGGTCGAGGGACTCCGGCGGACGTCCGGAGGAGGCCGAGCCGCTCTACCGCGAAGCCCTCTCCCTCGGCCTGCCGGACGACGAGCGCGCCCAGTGCACCATCCAGCTCGCGTCGACGATCCGGAACCTGGGCCGGGCCGACGAGTCGCTCGCCCTGCTGCACGCCGAGTTCGACGGCCAGCCCGATCACCCCTATGCCGGTGCGGCCGCCGCCTTCATGTCGCTGACGCTCGCGAGCCTCGGACGCCCGGCGGAGGGCCTGTCGCTGGCCCTGCACGCGCTGGCGCCGACGCTCCCCCGCTATCAGCGCTCGGTGCACGCCTACGCGGATGAACTGCGCGACTAGCGCGTGAGCTTCTCCAGCGTGTTGAGATTGCGCGTCGTCAGCCACGGCTTGTGCTTCGACGCGCTCTGCGCCTTGCCCATCGCACTCTCGAGAGTGACGCCCTTGGGCACCGTCCAGTAGACGACGCCGTCGCCCGCCTTCGCCTTCTCGACCTCCGGGTCGAGTTCGACGGCGAGCAGCTCGTCGCGCACCTCGGGCCTCAGGATGAACACGACGTACGCGTGCCGGTCGGCGCTGCGCGGATACGGGTAGGCGTCGATGATCTTCTGCACGGCGTCCACGGTGAGCACGTGGACCCACGCCTCGTAGCCGAAGCGCGTGCGCAGTGCCGCCTCGAGCTTGTCCTTGGATGCTGCGGCAGCATCCGGGGTCGAGAACAGCACGTTGCCGCTGGCCAGCACCGTCGTGACGTCGTCGTAGCCCAGCGCGCGGACGACATCGGCGAGGTCGGCCATCTTCATGTTCACGCCGCCGACGTTGACTCCACGGAGCAGCGCGACATACCTGGTCATGCGGTCACCCTAGTCAGCCTGTAGCGTCAGCCCACACGCTCCGAATGGGAGGCCACGATGAGCAACGTCGAAGAACAGCACGCAGCCGAACAGGAATGGCTCGATGCCTGGCATCGCGGCCCGCAGCGCGTGCGGTGGGACCACGTGCCGCTGCAAGTGGGTGACGCAGCGCCGGACATCCGACTGCCGGACCACACCGGCGAGATGGTGAGCCTGTCGTCGCTGTGGGCAGAGTCCCCTGCGTTGGTGCTGTTCTGGCGCCATTTCGGATGCAGTTGCGGATACGAACGTGCCGCGAGGCTCACGGCGGAGTATGCGACGTACACCGATGCGGGGGCTTCGGTCGTCATCATCGGGCAGGGTGAACCCGCCCGCTCGGCCGAGTACCGTGCGCGCACCGGAATCCCCTGCCCGGTTCTGTCCGACCCGGATCGAACCGCCTATCAGGCGTACGACCTGCTCGAGGGCACGACCGCACAGATACTCTTCGATGCCCCGGACGACCTTCTTCGCTGCGACGCTGCGGCCGGCGAATCGCTCGCAGCATCACGGCACGGTACCGAGCGTGCCGCAGTGGACAGCCCCTGGCAGCTTCCCGGGGAGTTCGTCATCGGACGAGGTGGCATCGTGCAGCTCGCGTATCGCTACCAGTACTGCGAGGACTGGCCCGATCCACGGGTGCTCACCGCGGCCATCCGCTTCGGTGGGGCTTAGGGCGTGACCTACTTGTGGTCGTGCCCGTAGTGCTCGTTGCCCGGCTTGCGGCCGTGGGAATCCTTGCCGCCGGCAGCGGTGCCGTGGGCGCCGGCGTCGACGATCAGGTCGTTCGCATCGGAGCTGTCGTCGCCGTCGCCGAGGGCTGACGCGGTGAACGCGCTGACGTCCACGTCTTTGCCCTTGGTGTCGACGACCTTCGACTTGCTGAGAACCCAGGCGAGCGCCTTCGAGCGGGCGACCTCGCCGATCATGGCCGGCAGCTGGTTGTTCTGCTGCAGCACCTGGATGAACTCGCCGGGCTCCATGCCGTACTGGGCGGAGGCCTGCACGAGGTAGGAGGTGAGCTCGTTCTGGCCGACCTTGATGTCCTCGGCCTCGGCGATCGAGTCGAGCAGGATCTGCGACCGGAAGGTCTTCTCGCTCGAGACGGCGACCTCGGCGCGGTGCTCGTCGTCGTCGAGGCGGTTCTCGCCCTCGAGGTGGCGGTTCACCTCGTCGTCGATCAGCTTCTGCGGAACGGGGATCTCGACCTTCTCGAGCAGCACGTCGACGATCTTGTCGCGCGCCTGCACGCCCTGGCCGAACTGCTTCGACTTGCCGAGCTGCTCGCGCAGGTCGGCGCGGAGCTCGCCGATCGTGTCGAACTGGCTGGCGATCTGGGCGAAGTCGTCATCGGCGGCCGGCAGCTCGCGCTCCTTGACGCCGAGCACGGTCACCGCGATCTGGGCGTTCTCGCCCTCGTGGTCGCCGCCGAGCAGCGGTGCCTCGAACGTCGTCGACTCCCCCGCGGTGAGGGTGTCGAGCGCGTCGTCGATGCCGTCGATCAGCTCGCCGGAGCCGAGCTCGTACGAGATGTTCGCCGCGGTGTCGACCTCTTCGCCGCCGATGGTCGCCACCAGGTCGAGGCTGACGAAGTCGCCGGTCTTGGCGGGGCGGTCGACGGTGACGAGCGTGCCGAAGCGGGTACGCAGGTTCTCCAGCTCGGTCTCCACCTCATCCGGGGTCACCTCGACGGGGTCGACCTCGAGCTTCAGCCCGTCGTAGTTCGGGAGCGTGAAGTCGGGGCGGACGTCCACCTCGACGGTGAACTGCAGGTCGCCGGTGAAGTCCTTCTCGTTCGGCCACTGGGTGACATCGGCCTCGGGACGGCCGAGCGCGCGCAGCTTCTCGGTGTCCGCGGCCTCGCGGTAGAACTTGTCGAGACCGTCGCTGACGGCGTGGTTCAGCACCTCGGCCCGGCCGACGCGCTGGTCGATGATGGGCGGCGGCACCTTGCCCTTGCGGAAGCCGGGGATGTTCACCGACTCGGCGATGTGCTCATACGCGTGCGTGATGCTCGGCTTGAGCTCTTCTGGCGTGACGGTGATGCTGAGCTTCACGCGGGTCGGGCTGAGCTTCTCGACGGTCGTGCTGACCATGGGGTCGTACTCCTGGTGTGGTTGGTGATCGATGCAGTCGGGGCGACAGGATTTGAACCTGCGACCTCCCGCTCCCAAAGCGGGCACTCTAGCCAAGCTGAGCTACGCCCCGGAGGTGCCTAGGTTTCGCGGCCAGCGCAACGGTTCCGGATGTGGCGGAACGTCGCGAAATTGGCCTCGGCACAGTCTAGCCGTCCCGCCGATGTGCTCGTGAGCCGACAGAATCGGGCGTTGCTGGCTACGCGATACCGTCAACGTGTTCTGACGGCCTCACGGGCCGAAGGCCGCGAATGTCGGTGCGGGTGCTCACACTGTTGGCATGGCAGACATCGAGATCCTGGAGGTGCGCGCGTTCGAGGCGCGCTGCCTCGAGTGCGGTGAGACCGGCCCGATCGAGTCCAGTGCGTTCTTCGCGATGGTGTGGGAAGAGGCACACGAATGCGCGGCGATCCGCATCGACGCGGACGCCGCCGAGCTCGCCGCCGCGAGCTAGTCGTCGCTCGAGCAGCGGCGAAGCCGCGCATCGAGACCACACGGCACCACCGTGTGAACGGCGCATCCCCGGTGCTCGGATAGACTTCACGAGCACTTCGGGGATGTAGCTCAATGGTAGAGCCTCAGTCTTCCAAACTGATTACGCGGGTTCGATTCCCGTCATCCCCTCCACGGCCGATCGGGCATGCACATCAGGACCGCCAAGCGACCACGCTCGACGACGCGGAGATCCCAGCCGATGGGCGCGCTGAAGGATGGCTCGGGCGGCCGCCCCCCGGCGGCCGACCCGAGCGCCCCGATACTTCTTCCCCCGGGTACGTTTTCCTCTACCTAGAGAGACGCAGACCCTCTCCGCTTATGACGCCATCGAGAGGGTTAAAAGCTCGTTTCACCCGCTCGACCCCCCATAAGGGGGCCGCGTGTCCCCCTTAAGGAGGACTAACCTCAAGAACTTGTCACCCGCCCCCCGAGTGACGTCCTCTCAACCCCCTAACCCGGAGTCACCCCCATGACTGTCAACCCGTCCGCATCTGCCGCGCCCGCCGGCTGGTACCGCGACCCGCTCGGCATCCCGCAGCTGCGCTGGTGGAACGGCATCGGCTGGACGAACCACATCCAGGAAGAGCGCACCGAGCTCCACTCCTGGGACACCGGTTCGCACACGCTGTCGCTCACGGCGTAGGTCTCGACAGGCTCGACCACCGTCGACCACCGTCAGCGCTGCATCCAGGCCAGCACGGCCAGCACGCGGCGATGATCGGTGCCCGAATCCTCGAGCCCGAGCTTGCCGAAGATCGCGGTCACGTTCTTCTCGACCGCACCCACGCCGATGAAGAGCGGCTTGTCCGATGGCGGCGTTCGTGCGCCCCTCGGCCATCAGCTGAAGGACCTCGCGCTCGCGCGGGGTCAGCGAGGCGAGCGGATCGTTGCGCCGCCCGAGCAGCTGCGTGACGACCTCCGGGTCGAGCACGGTGCCGCCGTCGGCGATCCGGTCGATCGCGTCGACCAGCTCGGCGAGCGACGCGACGCGGTCCTTCAGCAGGTAGCCGACGCCACCGCTGCCGGCGCCGAGCAGCTCCTGCGCGTAGGCGACCTCGACGTACTGCGACAGCAGCAGGATGCCGGTGCCCGGCAGTTCGGATCGCAGCCGGATCGCCGCGCGCACCCCCTCATCCCGGAACGTCGGCGGCATCCGCACGTCGAGCACGGCGAGATCCGGCGCGAGAGCCGGAGCCGCCGCCAGCAGCGAGTCGGCGTCGCCGTACGCGCCGACGATCTCGTGCCCGGCCTCGACGAGGACGCGCACGAGACCCTCGCGCAGGAGTACTGAGTCGTCGGCGACGACGACGCGGAGTGAGGTCACGCCTCCAAGATATGGCAGGTGCGCGGTGACCGACGGTGGGGCCGCCGTCGGGACTGGTGACCTCGAACGTCCCGCCGAGGCCGTGCACGCGCTCCTCGAGCCCGGCGATGCCGTGACCCTCGATCGCTGACGGCGCCGCCCTTGCCGTCGTCGGTGACCACGACATCCAGGCTGCGCTCGGCGCCTTCACCGACTGCACCGACACCGTCACGGCGGCCGTCTTCGCCTCGGCGTGCTTGGCGGCGTTGGTGAGCGCCTCGGCGGCGATGAAGTACGCGTTGCGTTCGATCTCGGGCGGCAGGGTCGGCGCCGCTCGGCAGCTCGTCGATCGATGGTCGTCGGCACGGCGGCGCGCACGGCGAGCGACTCGAGCGCGGCGACGAGTCCGCGGTCCATCAGGATCGGCGGCGCGAACCCGCGCGACAGGGCCCGCAGTTCGTCGAGGGCGTCCTTCGACTGCTGCAGCGCCTCCTCGAGAGCACGCGAGCCGCCTTCGGGTCCTTGTCGAGCTTGCGGTCGGCGGCCGCGAGATCCATCTGCAGGCGCACGAGCCGCTGCTGCGGTCCGTCGTGGATGTCGCGCTCGAGCCGGCGGAGCGCGGTGCCCTCCGCGGCGACGGCGGCGCTCCGCGACGACGCGAGGCCGGTCACCTGCTGACGCAGCTCCTCGCTGAGGAAGGCGGACAGCATCCCGCGGGCGATGCCGTAGTGCACCCAGGTCAGGCCGCGCGTGACGAACGGGAGGGTCAGGGTGAAGATGCACGCCGATGACCAGGAACAGGATGCTGTCGCCGGTGTACCGGTCGACGTCGATGACCCTGCCGGTGAAGAACCGCGATCGCGGCGCCGAAGAACGTCCACTCGCGGTCGCCGTCCGGGAGATACCGTCCCCAGAACCAGTAGGTGAGCCCGCCGAGGGCGATCGAGGTCCAGACGATCGTGATCGTCCAGGTGATGATGCCGACGATCGGGTTCACGATCATCCCGTGCAGCAGGTACAGCCAGTAGTGGCCGTCGATCGTCGGGGCGATCGAGCTTGGTGAACCAGCCGCCCGACGGCGCGACACGGTCCCACTTGGGAGCCGTGATCGGCGGGAAGCCGGCGGCGCGCAGGCGCAGCAGCTCGAACATCCCGAAGCCGCGTGCGATGAACAGCGCCGCGACGACGATGAAGATGCCGACGACGATGAAGATCATGCCGACGCCGGTGAAGAACACCGATGCGAGCGACCGAGATGCCGATCACGACGATCGGCAGGAGCGGCAGCAGGAAGCCGAGCTCGCGGGGGACGCCCGCGCCACAGTCGGCCGTAGGTGAGGCGGGGTCGCGCCGTGGTGTCAGTCGTCATGATCGTGTCTCCATTGTTCCGGTAAACCCAGCGTCGTCGGCTGCCGCTCTGCGCGGCATGCGGGTGACGACCCGGAACGCGGTGGGGATATCCCCCGAGCGCGACACGTCTTAGCCCAGCCTCAGCTTGCTTGCGCCGTCGGAACCCGTGAGTACCGTGGAACCATGACCGATGTGAAAGCCGTCCCGCAGACCTCCATCGACCCCGACGTCGCGACGGGCGTCGCCCAGTTCCTCGCTCCCGTCGTCATCGACCTGCAGGCGCTCGCCGTCGACGGCAAGCAGGCGCACTGGCACGTGCGCGGCGCCAACTTCCAGGCCGTGCACGAGCTGCTCGACGTGGTCGTCGACCACGCGCAGGACTACGCCGACACCGCCGCGGAGCGCGTCGTCGCCCTCGGCCTGCCGATCGACGCGCGCATCGCGACCGTCGCCGCAAAGACCACGACCCCGGCGCTCAAGGAGGGCTTCCAGCAGTCGGACGCCACGATCGCCCAGGTCATCGCCGTCGATCGACGCGACGCTGAAGAGCGTGCGCACCGCGATCGACGAGCTGGCCGAGCTCGACGCCCCGAGTCAGGATGTCGTGATCGAGATCGCGCGCGGGCTCGAGAAGGACCGCTGGTTCCTCTTCGCCCACATCGCGACGAAGTAGGCTGCGCGCCGCTACTCACCCACCGAAGGTCCAGCGACCCGCGACCATCGTGCCCCAGACGGGCATCGTCGCGCAGGGCGTCGCCGTCCGCGGTGAGCGGGTCGGCATCGGTGACCACGAGGTCGGCCGGCGCCGCCCTCCGCGAGCGCGTCGACGCCACCCTGCGAGGCGCGCGAGCGCGTCCGCCACCGGCACGCACTGCTCGGGATGCCACGGCTCGCGCCCGTCGCGCGACCGCGGTCACGGCCGCCGCCATCGTGATCCACGGGTCGAGCGGGGCGACCGGGGCGTCGCTGCCGAACTCCAGTTCGGCACCGGCGTCGAGCAGCGCGCGGTACGGGAACGCCCGATCGGTGCGCCCGGCCCAGTAGTGGTCGGCGACGTCGCGGTCGTCCATCGCCTGCTCGGGCTGCACGCTCGCCCGCACGCCCGAGCTTCGCGAAGCGCGGCAGGTCGGCGTGCCCGCACCAGCTGCGCGTGCTGGATGCTGCCGCGATCCGGATCGGGACGTCCCGGCCCGGCGGGGGAATCGCCAGCGCCTCGAACGTGTCGAGCGCGAGCGGCGGTCGCACGGTCGCCGATCGCGTGGATCGTCGGAACGATGCCGCGCCGGTACGCCGACCGCGCGAGCTCGAGCAGGTCGTCGTGGCTCGATAGGTCGGCAGGCCGACCGCCTCAGCGCCCGTCAGACCGGGGTACGGATCGTCGCACCACGCGGTGCGGGTGTTGAGCGAGCCGTCGGTGAACAGCTTGAACGGCCCGCCGACGAGCAGCCCGTCCGGTGCCGTCGACGGCAGCGCCGGTCCGGATGCCGGCCGCGATCGCCGCATCGAGGTGCGGCGGGTAGACCATGCGCCCGCACCCGCAGGCCGCGGAAGCCGGCGCCGAACCGCCGCACCCACGCGCCGAGCGCGTCGTCGAACTCGAAGTCGCTGATGCCGACGACCCCGCGTGCCGCGGCGCGAGCCGGCCGCCTCGAGCACCCACGCGTCGAGCTGCGGCGACCGGCACGTCGCTCAGGCGCACGTTGAGGTCGAACGCCGGCTGCTCGCGCAGGAACCAGTCCGTCTCGGGCAGCCCGACCATGCGCAGGAGCGCCGCGCGTTCGACCACACGGTGTGCACGTCGCCGCTGACCAGCGCGACCGGGACGTCGCCGACGTCGAGCAGCTCGGCGGTCGGCGCGTCGGGCCAGAGACCGTCGCGGAATCCGTTGCCCACGAGGACCGTGCCCGCCGGCATGCGGATGCGGCGTCGACATGCTCGCCGCACGAGTGTCGACCGTCTCGGCCGCCGAGCCGGCCGACGACACGTCGAGCCGCGACGACTGCAGCGCCCACTGGCCGACGTGCACGTGCGCGTCCCAGAGCCCGGGCCCGACGTAGCGGCCCTCGAGGTCGACCGATGTCGAGGTCGTCGAGGCCGAGCAGATCGTGCTTCGCGACGTCCGAGCGACCGGATGCACGCCGTCGACCACGAGCAGGTCGCGCGGCGCGTCGGCGCCGCCGACGATCCGGGCGTTGCCGCAGCAGGTCGGCGCTCACTCCTCGTTCTCCGCGCGGGTGGCGGCCCTCGACGGCGGCCATCTCGGCGGCGAGCTCGGGGTGGCGTGTAGCGCCCGTCGCCCGAGAGGTGCTCGATCGACGCTGTCGCGATCGGCGTCGGTGCGGCTCTGGCTGAGCTTCTTGCGCGCCTCGATCGCGCGTGATCGGGATGCGGAGCCCGATCGTCCCCTTGGCGATCCGGGCCGCCTTCACCGGGTCGATCCGCAGCGAACGCGCATCCGGCATCCCCTCTTCGAAGTGGTCGACGAGCTTCTCGAGCACGGCGAGGTTCTCGTCGTCGCTGAGGATCTCGGGCACGCCGTAGAGGTGTGCGGTGACGTGGTTCCAGGTCGGAACCATGTCTCCCGGCGCGTACCAGCTCGGCGAGACGTAGCCGTGCGGCGCCCTGCACGATCGCGAGCATCTCGCGCGCCGCTGCCGACCGCCGTGCAGCTTCTCGTCGGGCCGACCGAAGTGGGTCAGCAGCACGATGCCGTCGGCGTCCTCGTCGAGCAGCGTCGGGTAGTGCGAGGCGACCATCCCGCCGGTCGGGCTCGGACACGAAGGTGACCCACGGGTTCTCGCGCACCAGCCGCTTGATCTCGGCCTCGTCGTCGAGGATGTAGTGCGGGCGTGTGACGCATGACGACGACTATGCCTGATCGGTCGGGCACCAGTAGAGCTTGCGCCCGCCGAGCTCCTCCATCGCGATCGGGGTGCCGCACACCCGGCACGGCTCGCCGGTGCGCTGGTAGACCCAGTGCTCGGGCTTCGGGTCGCCCGCCGCCTCGTCGTCCATCGTGTACATCAGGCCGGTGTCGAACCCGATGCCGCAGCAGGTGCACCCAGTCGCGCCAGAGCGCGCGCACCACCTCTTCGCGCACCTCGCGTCCCGGGCGTGAACGGGTTCTGCCGCGCGCGGAACAGCATCTCGGCCCGGTAGACGTTGCCGATGCCGCTGACCACGGCCTGGTCCATCAGCAGCAGCGCGATCGGCGTCGGCTTCTTGCGCACGGTCGCGACGAATCGCTCCTCGCCGAGCGCCGAGGTCGTCGACCAGCGGATCGGGCCCGAGCTTGTCGATGATCGCCTGCACCTCGTCGGCCGTCTGCACCTCGCACGCGGTCGGTCCGCGCAGGTCGGCGACCGCTGTCGGAGTCAGCAGCCGCACGCGCACCTGCCCGATCGGCTCGGGCGGGAAGCGTCTCGCAGCTCGTCGCCGAACTTCTCCGTCTCCGACATGCGCAGCCGGGTCGAGCCGCGGGGCACCGATCGAGGACAGCGACGCCTCGCCCGTCACCGCCGCCCGCGATGTCGCCCGCGAAGTCCCACGCCCCGTAGAGGCCGAGGTGCACGCGCAGCCACAGCCCGTGATCGAACTCGAGGAACATCTGCTTGCCGACGGCCTTCGCCTGCACGATCGCGTGCCCGTCGAGCAGCGCGGCGTCGGCGGCGAACCGGCCCTGCGGCGATGACGACGGCGACCGGGCACGTTCAGGAAATGGCGCGCGAACTGCCGCGCGATGCGGTGGACGGAATGACCCTCGGGCATCGGCCGCTCAGTCGATCTCGTGGCCCGCGATCGTCCCCGTCGCCTCGAACTCGGCGAGCTGGGCGATCCGGCGGGCGTGCCGCTCCTCGTCGCTGAACGGCGTCGCGAGGAACGTGTCGATGAACCCGATCGCCTCGTCGAGCGAATGCTGCCGCGCCCCGATCGAGATCAGGTTGGCGTCGTTGTGCTCGCGGGCGAGTTCGGCGGTCGCGATGCTCCAGACCAGGGCGGCACGGGCTCCGGCCACCTTGTTCGCGGCCATCGCCTCGCCGTTGCCCGACCCGCCGAACACGACGCCGAGCGCCTCGATGCCCGCCTGCTGGTCGCGCACGACCGCCTTCGCGGCGTTGATGCAGAAGCTCGGGTAGTCGTCGAGCGGGTCGTAGTTCGTCGGTCCGTGGTCGATGACCTCGTAGCCCCGTTCCGCCAGGTGGTGCTGCAGGTCGGTGCTGAACTCGAGTGCCCGCGTGGTCGGTGGCGATGTGGATGCGCACGCGCGCCAGTCTAGGCGGCGGCCGTGTCGCCGGTGACCCTTGTCGTCGTCAGCGGTCGGGAGGATGATCGACGACACGCTCGTTCGGGAGGTCGCCATGCGCGCGCATTCGAACGTCCCGACCCTCATGCCGCACCTGTCCGCGGGAGCCCACCGCTCCCCGCGACGCGGCGCCTGCTTCATGGAGTTCGCGTCCTACCTGGCCGGCGAGCGCTGGAGCGACCATCCCGACGTGCACCGACCCGGTGCTCGCCGCGCTCGCGCGCGGCGTCAACGACAACCTGAGCGACGCCCGACGCGACGAGCTCGTCGTCGACATCCCGCGGGTGATCGGGCTGCGCGGCGACGACTCCGTCGGTCGGGCTCGTGGTGGCGCTCCGCGCCGCGATCGCAGCCCTGCCCGTCGCGAGCATGGAGCGACAGCGGTCGCTGGCCATCGGCATCCTGGCCCTGCGTCGCGCGCTCGCGGAGCGCGGCGTCGACGCCGCCCGAGCTGGACGCGCACGCCGACCGTGCGCTCGCGCGACGTTCCGGATGCCGTGGCCTGGGCGGCGACACCTACGTCGACGCTCAGACGACGCGGGCCCGCGATCTGCACCGGACCGCAGCCGAGGCCATCACCCGGATCTCGACGGCCGGCATCGCGGCAGGCGTGCATCGACGACCCGGACGCGCTGCTCATCGCGACCCTGCACGACGCGATCGACGACGTCGAGCCGTGCTCGCCGATCGGCGGCCGAGGCACCGGCGGAGCGGCAGCTCGCGCCAGCTGACTCATCAGCGGCTGACTCAGCGCCGACGGCGCGATTAGGGTGGAAGGCCGGGGCCGAACAACGGACCCGGACCATCACCGCACCGCACCCAAAGGAGCCGCCGCGTGCCCGGAGAGAACCTCACCCGTCTCGAAGCCCAGGAGCGCGCCGCGTTCCTCGCCGTGGAGTCGTATGCCGTCGCGCTCGACCTGACCACGGGCGCCGAGACGTTCCGCTCGACGACGACCGTGCGATTCACGGCGGACGGCGGAACCACGACGTTCATCGACGCGATCACCGCGACGGTGCACAGCGTCACGCTGAACGGCGCAGCGCTCGACCCGAACGCGGTGAGCGACGGCCTCCGCATCCAGCTCGACGGCCTCGCAGGCAGCAGAACGAGCTCATCGTCGTCGCCGACTTCGCCTACACGAACACCGGCGAGGGCCTGCACCGCTTCGTCGACCCCGTCGACCAGGAGGTGTACCTCTACACGCAGTTCGAGGTGCCCGACAGCCGGCGCGTGTTCGCCGTGTTCGAGCAGCCCGACCTCAAGGCGACGTTCCAGTTCACGGTGACCGCGCCCGTCGACTGGGTCGTCGTGTCGAACTCGCCGACGCCCGAGCCGGTCGACGCCGGCGGCCGAGGGCGTCGCCACCTGGACGTTCGAGCCGACGCCGCGCATCTCGAGCTACATCACCGCGCTCGTCGCCGGCCCGTACCAGTCGGTGCACTCCGAGCTCACGAGCTCGAGCGGCCGCGTCATCCCGCTCGGCATCTACGCGCGCAAGTCGCTCTTCCAGTACCTCGACGCCGACTACATCTTCGACATCACCCGCAAGGGGTTCGAGTACTACGAGGAGAAGTTCGGCTACCCGTACCCGTTCGCCAAGTACGACCAGCTGTTCGTGCCCGAGTTCAACGCGGGCGCCATGGAGAACGCCGGCGCCGTCACCTTCACCGAGACCTACGTGTTCCGCTCGAAGGTGACCGACGCGATCAAGGAGCGCCGGGTCGTCACGATCCTGCACGAGCTCGCGCACATGTGGTTCGGCGACCTGGTCACGATGCGCTGGTGGAACGACCTGTGGCTGAACGAGTCGTTCGCCGAGTGGGCGTCGACGATCGCGACCGCCGAGGCCACCGAGTGGACCGAGGCGTGGGCGACGTTCCAGTCGATGGAGAAGAGCTGGGCCTACCGGCAGGATCAGCTGCCGTCGCACCCACCCGATCGTCGCCACGATCAACGACCTCGAAGACGTGCAGGTCAACTTCGACGGCATCACCTACGCCAAGGGCGGGTCGGTGCTGAAGCAGCTGGCCGCCTGGGTCGGCATCGAGGCGTTCTTCGCCGGCGTCGGCGCGTACTTCCGCAAGCACGAGTACGGCAACACCGAGCTGAAGGACCTGCTCACCGAGCTCGAGGCGACGAGCGGCCGCGACCTCAGCGGATGGGGCGCCCAGTGGCTCGAGACCGCCGGGCGTCAACACGCTGAAGCCCGAGATCGAGACCGACGAGGGCGGCATCATCACCGTCGTTCCGCATCGCTGCAGTCGGCGCACCCCGACTACCCGACGATCCGCCCGCACCGTCTCGCGATCGGGTTCTACGAGTTCGACCGAGCATCCGGACGACGACGGCGACCTCGCGCCGAAGCTCGTCCGCACGCACCGCGTCGAGCTCGACATCGACGGCGAGGTCGACCGAGGTCGACGCGCTGCTCGGACTCGCGAAGCCGAACCTCGTGCTGCTCAACGACGACGACCTGGCCTACGCCAAGATCCGGATGGACGACGAGAGCTTCGACACCGCGGTCGCGCACCTCGCCGACATCGAGGACCCGCTGGCCCGGGCGCTGGTCTGGGGCTCGGCGTGGGACTCGACCCGCGACGCGCGAGGTCGCCCCGAGCGACTACGTCGACCTCGTGCTCGGCAACATCGCGACCGAGACCGAGTCGACGACGATCCGCCTCTCCCTCACCCAGCTGGCTGCAGGTGGCCCGCACCTACGTGGCGCCCGAGAAGCAGGATGCGACGGTCCGCCGCGTGGGCGACGCGCTCTGGGCAGCTGGCCCAGGAGGCCGAGGCCGGCTCGGACGCGCAGTTCCAGTTCGTGAAGTTCTTCGCCAACCTCGCCTCGACGACCGAGCACGGCGACGTGCTCGCGGCGCTGCGGTCGGGATCGACCACGCCTGCCGGGCCTCGAGATCGACACCGACCTGTCGTGGGAGCTGCTCGAGGGCCTCGTGCTCGTCGGCCAGGCCGGCGAAGACCGAGATCGCCGCGGCGCTCGCGGCCGACGACACCTCGAACGGCCAGCAGGCGGCTGCGCGCGCCCGCGCGACGATCGCGACGCCCGAGGGCAAGCTGGCGGCGCTGGATGCTGCGCTCACCGACGCGTCGATCCCGAACGTCGTCCTGCGCAACATGGGACTCGGATTCCAGCACGTCAACGACGCCGGCGTCGCTCGAGGCGACGGTCGCGCGCGTACTTCGACGCGATCGCCACGATCTGGAAGGACCGCAGCTACTCCATCGCGAGCTACATCCTGCAGTTCTTCTACCCCGGGCCGCTCGCCTCGCAGAGTCTCGTCGACGCGACGAACGCCTGGCTCGACGCCGAACCCCGACGTGCCGGCGCTGCGCCGTCTCGTCATCGAGAACCTCGCCGGCGTCGAGCGCGCGCTGGTCGCACAGGAACGGGACCGCCAGGGTTGATGGAGCTGATGAGGCTGGGGGATGCCGGCGCCGAGACCCCGGTCGTCCGGGTCGACGGCGCGACGTACTCGATCGCGTCACTGACGGATGACATCGACGGCGCTTTCCTCGAGGGAGGCGGCATCGCCAAAGTGCGCGACGCCGTCGCGGCCGGGTCGCTGGCCGTCGTTCGAGGCCGACGGAGTCCGCATCGGCGCACCGATCGCGCGCCCCCCGGCGATCCTCTGCATCGGGCAGAACTACGTCGCCCATGCGGCCGAGTCGGGCAGCCCGCCTCCGGAGCACCCCATCCTGTTCCACAAGCACCCGAACACGCTCGTCGGGCCGAACGACGACGTCCGCGTCCCTCGGAACGCGACCCAGGTCGACTGGGAGGTCGAGCTCGGCGTGGTGATCGGCACGCGGGTGCGCTATCTCGACTCCCCCGCGGACGCCCTCCAGCACGTCGCCGGATATGTCGTCAGCAACGACGTATCGGAGCGGATCTTCCAGCGGGACATCTCGGGCGGCCAGTGGTCGAAGGGCAAGAACTCCGAGACCTTCAACCCGCTCGGCCCGGCCCTCGTCCCCGCCGACGAGGTGGACCCGCAGGCGCTCCACCTCTGGTCGCGCGTCAACGGCGAATCGCGTCAGGATTCGTCGACGGCCGACATGATCTTCTCGGTCGCCGACGCTGCTCTACGACCTGTCGCAGGTGATGGTGCTGGAGCCAGGCGACCTCATCAACACCGGGACCCCGCAGGGCGTCGCGCTCGGCGGCAAGTTCCCCTACCTCGTCGCGGGTGACGTCGTCGAGGTCGGCATCGACGGCCTCGGTCAGCAGCGTTCGAAGGCTCGTCCCCGCCGGCCATGAACTGGGACGCCTTCTGGACGACGGTCGCGGAGTTCCTGACCGGTCCGTGGGGCATCCCCCTCCAGGTGCTGCTCATCATCGTCATCTCGGTGATCATCCGCGTCGTCCTGCAGTTCGTGCATCCGGCGCATCGTCAACCGCGTCGTCAACGGGCGTCAAGAAGCAAGCAGAACGTCGACGACACCCAGGCGCTGCTGGCGTCGCCCGTCCACGCTGCGCGCGTCGTTCAGCGCACCCGCGCGCTCGGCGGCGTGCTCAACAGCGTCGTCACCACGGTCGTCGTCATCACCGCCGATCATCCTCATCATCTCGGTGGTCGCACCCGAGGCGACCGGCCGCGTTCTCGCTGATCACCGCGGCGCTCGGCGCCGGGCTCGGCTTCGGCGCGCAGAACGTCGTCAAGGACATCCTGAACGGCCTGTTCATGGTCTCGCGAAGACCAGCTCGGCGTCGGCGACGTCGTCGACCTCGGTCCCGCGACCGGCGTCGTCGAGGCGGTCGGCATCCGGATCACGCAGATCCGCGACGTCAACGGGACGCTGTGGTTCGTGCGCAACGGCGAGATCCTGCGCGTCGGCAACCTGTCGCAGGGCTGGGCGCGCGTCATCATCGACCTCTCCGTGCCGTACGACTCCGACGTCGACGCGGTGCAGGACCGGATGCTCGACACCGCCGTCGACGATGCGCGACGAGTCGAAGTGGAAGCGCCTCATCCTCGAGCGGCCCGAGATCTGGGGCATCGAGTCGGTGTCGGCGGAGGCCGTCGTCATCCGCCTGGTCGTGAAGACGCGCGCCGGCAGCAAGGACGATGTCGCGCGCGAGCTGCGCGCGCGGCTGAAGCGCGCGCTCGACGACATCGGCGTCAAGCTGCCCGAAGCTGAACTCGATCGTGCTCAGCGGATACGAGGGCGCGGCCTCGGTGCGCGGCGCCCGCCCGCCGAAGACCGCCAACGTGCCGGTCGCGCTGAAGCCGGCGAAGGAGTCGGCGCGCAAGCAGAAGGCGGCGAAGGCCGCGACGGGTCTCGACGCGGACGCCGACATCCGAGACCCCCAAGCAGCGCGACTTCGGCGATCCGGATGAGTGACTCGATGAGCAATCTCACATCTGCGCATGGGCGCAGGGCGGCGAGCCGGTCGGCGGCATCGTTCTGGGAGCAGGTCGGCGGGCGCCCGACGTTCGAGAAGCTCGTGCGGGCGTTCTACGACGGCGTCCGCACCGACGAGGTGCTGCTGCCGATGTACCCGGAGCAGCCCGATCTCGAGGGCGCGATCCAGCGCCTCACCGGGTTCCTCGAGCAGTACTGGGGCGGGCCGGGAACCTACAGCGAGGAGCGCGGACACCCGCGGCTGCGGATGCGGCACATGCCGTTCGCGGTGACCGCCGACGCCCGCGACCGCTGGCTGCGCCACATGCGCGCCGCCGTCGACACTCTCGAGCTCTCGCCCGCTGCACGAGGCGATGCTCTGGGACTACCTCGAGCGCGCCGCCCACGCGATGGTGAACAGCTAGCCTCAGTATCGACAACCTCAGGAGGTTCGATGCCCCAGAACGCCGACGTCATCGTCATCGGAGCCGGACTCGCCGGCCTCGTCGCCGTCGCCGAACTCGTCGAGGCCGGCCAGCACGTCATCGTGCTCGAGCAGGAGCCGGAGGCGAGCCTCGGCGGGCAGGCCCACTGGTCGTTCGGCGGCCTGTTCCTCGTCGACTCGCCCGAGCAGCGCCGCATGGGCATCAAGGACAGCCACGACCTGGCCCGCCAGGACTGGTACGCGAGCGCCGAGTTCGACCGCGACGAGGACGAGAACGCCCGCGAGTGGGCCGAGGCCTACCTCGCGTTCGCCGCCGGCGAGAAGCGCGACTGGCTGCGCTCGAAGGGCATCAAGTTCTTCCCCGTCGTCGGCTGGGCCGAGCGCGGCGGATACACCGCGACCGGGCACGGCAACTCGGTCCCCCGCTTCCACATCGTCTGGGGAACCGGCCCGGCCATCCTGGAGCCGTTCATCAAGACCGTGCGCGAAGGCGTCGCAGCAGGGCCTCGTCGAGCTGAAGTTCCGCCACCGCGTCGACGAGCTGATCGTGCGCAAGGGCGCCGTCGTCGGTGCGAAGGGCGCGATCCTCGCTCCCGATGACGCCGGCGCGCGGCGAGCCGAGCAACCGGGATGACGAGGGCGACTTCTCGCTCGAGGCCCCTGCCGTGATCGTGGCGAGCGGCGGCATCGGCGGCAACCACGACCTGGTGCGCAAGAACTGGCCGGAATGGCTCGGCACGCCGCCGAAGAAGATGCTCAGCGGCGTGCCCGCGCACGTCGACGGCCGCATGCTCGGCATCGCCGAGAAGGCCGGCGCCCACCTGATCAACGGCGACCGGATGTGGCACTACGTCGAGGGCATCGAGAACCACTCGCCCGTGTGGGACAAGCACGGCATCCGCATCCTGCCCGGCCCGTCGAGCCTGTGGTTCGACGCGACCGGCAAGCGGCTGCCGGTGCCGCTGTTCCCCGGATTCGACACGCTCGGCACGCTCAGCTACCTGCGCTCGGTCGGCCACGACCACTCCTGGTTCGTGCTCACGCAGAGCGATCATCGAGAAGGAGTTCGCGCTCTCGGGCAGCGAGCAGAACCCCGACCTGACCGGCAAGAGCATCCGCGAGCTGCTGAAGCAGCGCCTCGGCAAGGGCGCCACCGAGCCCGTCGAGGCGTTCAAGATCGAAGGGCGCCGACTTCGTGGTCGCCGACACGCTCGACGAGCTGTTCGCCGGGCATGCGCAAGCTGCACGCCGAAGGGCGTCGAGCTCGACACGCAGGAGATCCGCCGCGAGATCGAGGCGCGCGACCGCGAGCTCGACAACGACTTCACCAAGGACGCGCAGGTCACCGCGATGCGCGGCGCCCGCAACTACCGCGGCGACAAGCTGATCCGCGTGGCGAAGCCGCACAAGATCCTCGACCCCGCGCACCGCCCGCTCATCGCCGTCAAGCTGCACGTCGCTCACGCGCAAGAGCCTCGGCGGCATCCGCACCGATCTGTCCTGCGCAGGCGCTGGCACCCGACGGCACGCCGATCCCGGGCCTGTACGCGGTCGGCGAGGCGAGCGGGTTCGGCGGCGGCGGCATCCACGGCTACCGCGCGCTCGAGGGCACGTTCCTCGGCGGCTGCCTGTTCACCGGCCGTCAGGCCGGGCGGGCGATCGCCGGCACGCTGTAGCGATGCTAGCGCGCTACGCGCGGCGAGCGTCCAGGCCTTGCGCTTCACGAGCACGTGACCGCGCTGCGTCGTGAGGCGCGTCCACGGGCCGGTCTCGAAGATGCGCACCTCGTCGTCGCCGAGGAACCCGAGGCCGAGCGCCGCGAACCCCGCGCCGGCCGGCACGTGCTCGAGGCCGGGGATCGGTCGCGCCCAGACCTCGGAGCGCACCCGCCGCACGATCTGCTCGCCCGCCCCGTCGGGGATCGCGGCCGCGACCTCGTCGATGCCCGACCGCGCCGCGGCGTCGAGCAGCGCGCGCGGTCGTCGCCGCGATCGCGCTGCCAGCCGCCGCGCGGCGGGGAGATCGCGGCCCAGGTGACGGTGTTGACCTCCATCGGCAGCGAGATCGTGACGGTCGCCGTGTCGTCGTCGGCCGCCCGCCTGCGCTGTCTCGATGCCGCGTCAGCAGCGAGCGGATCGGCACGACGACGTCGAACGTGTCGGCGCGCGCCGTCGGCGCCGGGCGCGAGCGCGATCGTGCGCAGGCCGAGCACCGTCGGGCTCTCGTCGAGCAGGCCCGACCGGGTAGAAGACCGCGATGTAGACCGCGAGCACGCCGCTGCCGGCGATCAGGCGCACCGAGCCCTCCTCGATGCGGGCGGCGCGCGCAAGGAAGACCTGCAGATCATCGAGGGTCTGAGAGTCGGCGAGAGTGAAGGTGCGGCTCATCTGCTCCTAAACTACAACCCATGAGCGACCCCTTGTCGGGACTGATGGCCGCACTCGACCTGACCGACACCGGAGCTCGCACGAGCGAGGACATCTTCACCGGTCCGAGCCAGTGGATGCCGGGGGGCCGGGTCTTCGGCGGGCAGGTGCTCGCGCAGTCGCTCGTCGCCGCGATTCGCACCGACGCCGACCGACCGCTTCGTGCACTCGATGCACGGCTACTTCCTGCGTCCGGGCAGCGTCGACCAGCCGATCACGTTCTCGGTCGACCGCATCCACGACGGCCGCTCGTTCTCGACGCGGCGCACCCAGGCGTACCAGGACGGCCTGCCGATCCTGTCGATGATCGCGTCGTTCCAGGACGTCGACGACGGGCCTCGAGCACCAGATCGAGATGCCCGACGACCTCCCCGATCCCGAGTCGCTGCCGAGCACCGCCGACATCCTGGCCGGCATCGACCATCCGGTCGCGCGGTTCTGGGCGACCGAGCGGGCGTTCGACATCCGGCACATCGGCAGCCCGCTCTACCTGCACGCGTCGACGGCGACCACGTCGCCGCATCAGGCGGTCTGGATGAAGGCGGTCGGCACCCTGCCCGACGACCCCAACCTGCACCGGGCCGCGATCGCGTACGCGAGCGACCACACGATCCTCGAACCGGTCCTGCGCGGGCACGGCGTCGCCTGGGTCGACGCCCGGCCTCAAGGTCGCGAGCCTCGACCACGCCATGTGGTGGCACCGCGACGGCCGCGCCGACGAGTGGCTGCTGTACGTGCAGGACTCGCCGAACTCGATCGGCGGCCGCGGGCTGTCGTTCGGCCGCATCTACGATCGCGCCGGCCGCCTGCTCGCGAGCGTCGCGCAGGAGGGCATGATCCGCGTCCCGTCCTAGGCCTCAGAGGAACTTGCGCGCGTGCAGCGCAAACGCGAGGGATAGGCGCTTGCGGGGTTCCTCCAGCACGTCCCCGAGCAGCTCGACCACGCGACCGAGCCGGTGCTTCATCGTGTTGTAGTGGATGAACAGGCGCCGCGACGCCTCGGCAGCGTTGCCGGTCCCGAGGTACATCTCGAGCGTCGAGCAGAGCTGGCCGTCGGACACCGCGTCGGCCTCGATCAGGGGCCCGAGTTCGTGCCGGACGAGTTCGGCAAGGTGCTCTTTCGGAAGTGCGAGGATCGCGCGTTCGACGGCGAGCAACTCGTAGCGCACCACGGGCTGCCCCGTGACCTCGGCGATCGTCAGCGATTCACGGGCGGCCGCGTGCGATCGGGCGAGATCGTCGAGGTCGTCGCTCGGTGGGCCGACGGCGACGATCACGTCGCCGCCGCCGGCGGTGCTGAGCCCGTCGCGCCATGCCGTCGCCGCCTCGACAAGATCGGCGCCGTCGGCCGGGACGAGGGCGACGAGACTCGGATCCTCGCGACCACACGAGAGACGGTCGGGAAGGCCCCTGTCGATGCGCACCGCGGCGCCGTCGGGCAGCTCGCTGCTGCAGCGGGCGATCATGACGGCACGCGCTCACGTCGGGATCGAAACCGAAGAGCCGGGATCGCTGACGCAGCAGCGCCGAGTCGAGCGGTGCGCCCGCTCACGAGCTCCTCGAAGTGCAGCACCCGCATGCGGCGATCGAGTTCGAGGCCGGCCACCGCCTGGGCGATGTGCATGCCTGCGGCGAAGCACGCCTGGCGGATGAGACGTCGCTGCCCGAGCGTCGGCTCATCGTGACCGTGGACGAGCAGCCTGCCACGTTCGGTACCGGCCACGCTGATGGGGAACTCCCACGGCTGCTCCTCGTGCTGCTCGGGCGACTCGTGCCCGCCGTGCACCAACGACACCCCCGCGTCGTCGATGATCCGCACCTGCCGGTCGAGCGCGCCTGCGAGCGTCCGCGCAATCTCGTCGAGGCCCCCGCCCGAGAGCGCGACCGCGGTGAGTCGCTCACGGATCGCCTCGGCGCCGGCCGGCTCTGCGCCGTACTCGCTCAGCACGACGGCGAGCACCGCGCCGATGACGTCGTTGAACGAGGTGTTGCCGGTGAGCGCGATCAGCGGGAACGACAGCTCGTCGGCGACCTCGATCATCGACTCGCGGGATGCTCTCGAGGTACCGCCCCGACTTCACCGCAAGCGCGGCGAGGCCGAGTCGGGACAGCGTCCGGACGAGGTCGCCGAGGTCCTCGGGATGATCGCGCAGCGGGTACGCCGTGGTCAGCATGAGCTCGCCCGACCTGACGAACGATTCGATGTCAGGCACCTCCATGACGTTGACGCCCGAGACGGCCCTGCCCACTCCAGCCGGCGTCCGGCGACGACGGTGCTGCCGGCAAGCACCGGCAGGGTGAGAATCTCACGAACCGTCACGGCAGCCACTGGGCCTCCTTGTCGATTCGGACAATCCGAGCGGCGAATTTGCCGTCCGATGCGGACTTACCCGCGACCTCGTCGGCGTCCCTACTATTCCCAGTATGACGGCGTCGTCTCGGACCACAATCCCCCGAAACGTGTGGGTCGATGCCGCCGTCGCCGACGCCGTGGTGACCCACGGCGATCTGAGCGTCGTCCATCTTGGACAGTCCGCGCTGGTATCTCGCTGATCGGCGCGGCCACCTCGTGGTGTCATCGCAGTCCTTCGGCCTCGCTCCGGGCGGCATCCGACTCGTCCGCTCGGACTTGGCGCGGCTGCGTTCCGAGCTCGCGGCCGGACGTACCGGACTCGCTCACTGGACTCCCGACGTCGTGGAGTCCGTCGACCTGCAGGATGCGAGTCGGTGACCGTCGACCCGGCCGCGGTGCGACTGCTCCGCGACGCCCTGGATGTCCGCCAGCACGCCGGTGCGCTCGACCCGCAGGCGTCAGCGCTCGACCGCACCCGCCCTCGTCGGAGCGGCACTGGCCGGGGAGCCGTCGGAAGGGCCGTTGCTCCGCTTGATCGGTGCCGGTCCCGGCAGCACTCCGGCGGGCGACGACGTCGTGGTCGGCGTGCTCGCGGCCCTGCGCGCGCTCGGCGACCTGGACTCGGCCATGGCGATCGGCCGCGCGGTCCTCCCGCTCCTCGACCGCACGACCTCGGCATCCCGCCACTACCTCTCTGCCGCGACCGAGGGTCGGTTCGCCGAACGCGTGCACCAGGTCGTGCGCGGGCTCGGAGCCGAGAGCACCGCTCGGGCCGCGGCCGACGCAGCGTCCGCGTGGGGTGCGACATCCGGACTCGACCTGCTCGCGGGGATCGTCGCCGCCGTCGATACTTCGCCGTCGACGACATCGCTCGCGCCCGAAGGATCGCATGACCGCCGACGCCCCGTCCCTCGCCGCTCGCGTGCTTCCCCGGCTCTATCGCGACTCGGTCGCTCTCATGGCGATCGCATCCACGCACCGAGTCGATCGACGGCGTCGCGCGCGTCGGTGCCGTCATGGCGACACCGGCGAATCTCGAGATCCTGCGCGAGTCGAACATGCTGCCCGACCAGCTCTCGGCCGCGCCCGACGACCTCGTCATCGTCGTGCGCGGCACGACGGACGAGGTCGTCGCCAGCGCGCTGGACGCGGCGGAGAACGTCCCTCACCACGGTCGAGTCGGCCCGTCGCCAGGCCGAGCGGGCCGCCGCGACGATCGGCGAGGGCATCGCCGCCATGAGCGCCGAGGACCCCGAGCGCCCGGCGACGATGGCCACGATCTCGATCCCGGGCAGCTACGCCGCCGTCGTCGCCGAGCGTGCGCTCCGCGACGGCCTGCATGTGTTCTGCTTCTCCGACAACGTGCCGATCTCGACGACGAGGTGCGGGTCAAGCGGATCGCCCGCGATCGGCGCCTGCTGCACATGGGCCCGGACTGCGGCACGGCGATCATCGACGGCATCCCGTTCGGCTTCGCGAACGTCGTCCGCCGAGGACCGGTCGGCATCGTCGCCGCCAGCGGTACCGGAGCCCAGGAGGTCTCGCGCCTGCTCGACCTCGCCGGCGCCGGCGTCTCCCAGCTGATCGGTGTCGGCGGACGCGACCTCTCCCCCGAGGTCGACGGCCTCATGACCGACCTGGCCCTCGACCTTCTCGAGGCGGATCCAGAAACCGAGGTCATCGTGGTGGTGTCGAAGCCACCGGCCGACGCGGTCGCGAAGCGACTGCTCGCGAGGCTCGCCGCGATCGCGAAGACGGGCACCCGACGGTCGCGTGCTTCCTCGGCGCCGACGACTCCGACGCGGACGTCGTCGTGCGCGGCACGCTCGAGGGCGGCGCTATCGCCGCGGCCGCTGCCGCCGGTCACGAACTGGACGTCGACGGGGGCGGTCCACCACCCGCGAGCGGCACCTCCCGGCCGGATGCTCGGCCTCTACACCGGCGGCACCCTGGCGTCCGAGGCGAAGCTGCTGCTCAAGCGGGCGGGGGTCGACGGACGTCGAGGTGCTCGACCTCGGCGACGACGAGTACACGGCCGGCAAGCCGCACCCGATGATCGATCCCGAGGCGCGGGCCGACGCGGATCGAGGCCGCCGGCGCCGATGCCGACCGTCGGCATCCTGCTGCTCGACGTCGTACTGGGCTACGGGTCGTCCCCCGACCCGGCGACGCCCGTGGTCGACGGCGGTGACCGCGGCACGAACGACCGCCGCCGCCGACGGGCGCGAGTTGCTCGTCATCGGCTCGGTGTGCGGCACGCCGGGCGACCCGCAGGGACTCGCCAGACAGACCGACCTGCTCGACCGGCGCGGGCATCGTGCTCGCGCCGACCAACGCGGCCGCCGCGCGACTCGCTGCGCCTCACTCGCGACCGGGGTGACGCGCATGATCGCCGGCGGACTCCGCATCGTCAACGCGGGCCTGCCCCTCATCGTCGAGGCGGTCCCGCCGCCGACGTCGTGCAGCTCGACTGGCGCCCGCCCGGGATTCGGCGACGCCGACGTTGCCCGACTCGGGCTGCGGCTCGACGACGACGTGACCGCCGACGCGAACCGCGACCGCGATCGAGCTCGTGCACGCGTCCCGGCCGCTGCGTCACCGGGATCCGCCCCGCCGCAGAGGTCGTACCCGGCATCGCCGACGGCCGCACGCTGCTGCACGCCGGGCCCCCGATCGAGTTCGAGCGGATGTGCGGTCCGATGCGCGGTGCGCTCATCGGCGCGACGCATCTTCGAGGGCTGGGCCGACGACGACGACGCCGCCACGCGCTGCTGAGTCGCGGCGCGATCACACTCGACCCGTGCCACCATCACGACGCCGTCGGACCGATGGCCGGGGTGCTCTCGCCCTCGATGCCGGTGTTCGTCGCCGAGGAGTCCACCGGGACGAGCGGGCGCCGCGCGTACGCATCGCTCAACGAGGGTCTCGGCAAGGTGCTGCGCTTCGGCGCCTACGACAGCGAGGTGCTCGACCGACTCGCCTGGATGCGCGACGTGCTCGGCCCGACCGTGAACGCCGCGATCGAGGCGTCCGGGCCCGATCGACACCACGTCGCTGATCAGCCAGGCGCTCGCGATGGGCGACGAGGGCCACAATCGCAACCTGGCCTCGACGTCGCTGCTCGCGCGTCGACTCGCCCCGTTCATCGCCGCGCAAGCCGACGCGACGGCGATCGAGTCGACCCTGAACTTTCTCGCCGGCAACGACCACTTCGCCCTCAACATCTCGATGGCGGGCGCCAAGCTCGCCATGGACGCGGCGGTCGGGGTCGAGAACTCCACCCTCGTGACGACGATGGCGCGCAACGGCGTCGAGTTCGGGCTGCGGGTGGCGGCGACCGGCGACGAGTGGTTCACGACCCCGGTCGGTCCCGCCGACGGGCTGTTCTTCCCGGGCTTCGGGCCCGACGACGCGAACCCCGACCTCGGCGACTCGGCGATCACCGAGACCCTCGGGCTCGGCGGGTTCGCGATGGCGGCATCTCCCGCCATCACCCGATTCGTCGGCGGAACGCCGGACGACGCTCTCGAGGCCACACGGTCGATGCGACGGATCACGCTCGCGCCGCATCCCGCGTTCCCGCTGCCGCCCCATGAACTTCGCCGGCACCCCGTCCGGCATCGACGTGCTCGCCGTCATCGAGACCGGCGAACTGCCCATGATCAACACGGGCATCGCGCACAAAGAACCCGGGATCGGCCAGATCGGTGCCGGTATCGTGCGGGCGCCCTCAGCGGTGTTCGCCGCCGCCGTGCACCGACTGGCCGAACTCCGGGGCATCGACAGCGGGGGAGCCGCATGAGCGCGGTGCTGATCGCCATCGGCGGCAACGCACTCGTGCTGGACGGCGAGCCCGGATCGGTCGATCGCCAGCTCGAGCGAGCGGCGTCGTTCGCCGAGACGGTCGCCGAGCTCGTGCGCGACGGGTGGACGGTCGTCGTGACCCACGGCAACGGCCCGCAGGTCGGATTCATCCTTCGTCGCGGCGAACTCGTCGCCCCCGACGCGACGGTCGAGGGGCTGCCCGACCTTCCGCTGTGGCTCGCGGTCGCCGACTCGCAAGGGCGGCATCGGCCACATGCTCGCGGTCGCCCTCGACACCGCGCTCGATCGCGCAGGCCTCAGTCTCGCGGGCCGTGGCGGTGCTCACTCACGCCGAGGTGGCGCTCGACGACCCGGCGTTTCGAGAACCCGACCAAGCCGATCGGCGGCCAGATCAGCGCGGAGGTCGCCCGGCTGCGCGTCGCCGAGGAGGGCTGGGTCGTCACCGAGATCGAGCCCGATGTCTTCCGCCGGGTCGTCCCGAGCCCGACGCCCCGCACGATCATCGAGGCCGACCCGATCCGCACGCTCGTCGCGCAGCGGCGCCGTCGTGATCGCGGCCGGGCGGCGGCGGAATCCCCGTCGTGCGCGACGACGCGGGCTGGCATCCGGTCGATGCCGTGATCGACAAGGATCGCGCATCGGCTCTGCTGGCCGCCGAGATCGATCTCGGCACGCTCGTGCTCGTCACCGGGGTCGACCAGGTGTACGTCGACTTCAACAAGCCCACCCAGCGGGCACTCGACCGGGTCGGGATCGACGAGATGCGAGCGCCACCTCGCCGACGGCCAGTTCCCGGCCGGCTCGATGGGCCCGAAGGTCGACTCCGCCATCTCGTTCGTCGAAGCGGGCGGAGAGCACGCCGTGATCACCTCGTTGCCTGGCCTGCGCGACGCGCTCGCCGGACACGGCGGCACCCATCATCATCCGAGACCAGAAGGAGTAGCAATGGCCACCGTCACGGTCCCCGCGGAACCCTACGAGTTCACGTTCGACCCGGCGACCAGCGCACTCATGTGCATCGACTTCCAGCGCGACTTCATGGAGCCGGGCGGATTCGGCGAGTCGCTCGGCAACGACGTCTCGACCCTGCGCCAAGCCATCGAGCCGACGCAGGCGGTGCTCGCCGCGTTCCGCGAGCGCGGCTGGACGGTCATCCACACGCGCGAGGGTCACCGCGACGATCTCGGCGACCTCTTCCCCGCCAAGCAGAACCGCGGCAAGCCCAGCCTGCGGATCGGCGACGAGGGTCCGATGGGACGGCTGCTCGTGCGCGGGTCGGCCGGCCACGAGATCATTCCGGAGCTCGCGCCGCTTGCCGGGCGAGACCGTGATCGACAAGCCGGGAAAGGGATCGTTCTACTCGACGGACCTCGACACCGTTCTCCGACGCCGCCGGGATCACCCATCTCGTCGTCACCGGCGTCACGACCGAGGTCTGCGTGCAGTCCACCGTGCGCGAGGCCAATGACCGCGGCTACGAATGCCTCATCCTCTCCGACTGCACCGGGCTCCTACTTTCCGGAGTTCCACCAGTCGGCCCTCGACATGTTCAAGGCCCAAGGCGGAATCGTCGGCTGGGTCGCCACCTCGAGCGACCTCCTCCGGTCGCTCGGCTGAAAGTCCCTTCGAAGAAGAAACGGAGATCAGCAATGTCCGCAATGACCGCAGATCCACCACGACCGAGAAGTTCAAGGTCCAATGGTGGGTGAAAGGCGACTGGAACGGGCTGTTCGGCCTCGGCACGAACGTTCTGCTCAACGTCATCGTGCTCACCGGGCTCGTGCTGTTCGTCGTGCAGCTGCCCGACGATGTCGTCTTCGCGCGCATCCTGCCCGCGCTCGGGATCGCCTTGCCGCTCGGCAACATCTGGTACGCGATCCTGGCTCGGCGCCTCGCGCAGCGTGAGCGTCGCACCGATGTGACGGCGCTGCCCTACGGGCCGTCCGTGCCGCACATGTTCATCGTGGTCTTCGTCGTCATGCTGCCGGTGCTCATCAACACCGGTGACCCGCTCGCAGCGTGGCGGGCGGGTCTCGCGTGGGCGTTCATCATCGGCGTGATCGTGCTGCTCGGCGCGATCTTCGGTCCGTGGCTGCGCAAGATCACCCCGCGCGCAGCGCTGCTCGGTGCCCTGGCCGGTATCTCGATCACGTTCATCTCGATGAGCCCGGCCGCCCAGATGTGGCAGGTGCCGTGGATCGCCTTCATCGCGCTCGCCTTCGTGCTCGTGGGATGGCTCGCCGGGAAGCGGATGCCGTTCGGCGCCCCGGTCGGACTGCTCGCGGTCGCCATCTCGACGGCCGTCGCGTGGATCGCCGTGGCACTCGGCTGGTCCGACGTCCTGCAGCCGAGCGCCGTCTCGGACGCCGTCGCACAGGTCGCGCTGTACCTCCCGTTCCCGACAGGCGACGTCCTCACCGGCCTGCAAGGCATCGCGCCGCTGCTCGCGACCGCCATCCCGCTCGGTATCTACAACTTCACCGAGGCGATGAGCAACGTCGAGTCGGCGGCAGCGGCCGGCGACCGGTACTCGCCCCGCGCGGTGCTGACGGCCGACGGCCTCGGCGCGGTCGTCGGATCGTTCCTCGGCTCGCCGTTCCCGCCCGCCGTCTACATCGGTCACCCGGGCTGGAAGCAGGCCGGCGGACGAATCGGATACTCGCTCGTCACCGGCATCGTCGTCGCGATCCTGTGCTTCAGCGGGACCGTCGGCATCCTGCTCGGGATCTTCCCGATGCAGGCGCTCGTGCCGATCCTGCTGTACATCGGTCTCGTGATCGGCGCTCAGGCGTTCAACGTGAGTGCTCTGCGGTACGCACCGGCGATCATCATCGCGATGCTGCCGAGCCTGGCGCAATGGGCGACCGGGTTGATCGACAATGCGCTCGGCGCGGCCGGTACGAACGCCAACGATGTCGGCGTCGACAACCTGATCGCCGGCGGCGTCGTCTACGACGGACTCGTACCTGTTCGGGTCGGGTGCGGTGCTCGCGGGCGTGCTCCTCGGCGCGATCACGGTGTTCATCATCGATCACCGGTTCTGGGCCGCGGCGGTCACATCCGGCATCGCGGCGGTGCTGTCGTTCTTCGGCATCATCAACGCGACCGAGGTCGGGATCAACGCCTCGTTCGCCGGTGACGCTGGGTTATCTGTTCTTCACGGTGATCATGATCGCGTTCGCACTCGGCAGCCGTGACGACAAGGAACGACCGCTCGACGACAGCATGCTGTACGTCAACGGCACGCTGATGCAGGGGCTACGGCCTGCACGACAACCTCAATGGCGCCGAGTTCCTCGAGGAGGTCAGCACAGCACCGAAGTACCGCGTCCACTCGATCGGCGATGTCCACCCCGGCATGTACAAGGTCGAGTCAGACGGTGCGTCGATCGCAGGAGAGCTGTACTCCGTCCCGATGGGCGTGCTGCTGCGCGGTGATCGAAGGGGAGCCGCCCGGGCTCTACCGTGGTCCGGTCGAGCTCGCCGATGGCCGGGTCGTTCCGGGCATCCTGTTCGACGAGCAGGCGGCCAAGAAGCACCCGGACATCACCAAGCACGGTGGCTGGCGCGCGTACATGGACACGAAGGCCAAGTCCAAGAAGTAGCCGGACCGATGGGGCGGGTGCGTGACGAGAGCACGCTCCGCCCCATCTTCCGTAGGCTGACGTCGTGACGACACCCGACGACCACCCGATCGTCGCCGCGTATCTGCGGGCCGTCGAAACGGCCGATCGGGAGGCGATGCTCGCCCTCTTCGCCGATGGCGCCATCGTTCACTCCCCGCTCTACGGCACCTTGCCGGCGACCGAGTTCTACCCGGCGCTGTTCGCGGACACCTCTTCCGCGCAAGCTCACCCTTCTCGGCACCATGCGCGGTACCTCGGTGGAGGGCCGCGCGCTGCTGTCGTTCCTGTTCCACTTCGACTGGCGGCTGCCGGACGGAACAGGCAGCGCCGTTCGACGTGGTCGACGTCGCCGAGCTCGACGAAGGCGGGCTCATCAGCAGCATCCGCATCATCTACGACACGGTGGCTGTGAGGCCCGCCTTCGAGGCGGCGACCGGCAAGGAGAGCGCCCGCTAGCGCTTGCCCAGGTTGCCGAGGCGTCCAGCGGCGGGCGCGGTAGAGGACGATCGCGAAGACCATCTCAAGCACAGCGAGCCCAACCGCACATCGAAGTGCAGGCTACGAGCGCTTTGTGAACACCACCGGTTCGTCGAGGTAGACGCCCCAGCGCTCGCGTTCGCCGTCGGTCATCCGGCGCGGGCGCAGCGTCGCCGAGTCGACCAGCACGATCGCGGATTGGGCTCGCGCGTAGAGCACGACCGGCTCGACTCCCCTGCGGCGAGCACACCTCGTAGCAGACGTCGAGACTCGCACCGCCCATCCGGCCGATCCAGAGCTGCACGTCGAGCGGCTCGCGCAGATACGGGATCGGGGCGAGGTACTCGACCTCCTGCCGGGCGATCAGGGTGAGCGTGTCGCCGCCGGGCCCTCCCTCCGTAGGCGCCGCAGCATCCTGGACCCCGTCGACGCCGAGGTCGCCGTGCCAGAACACGGAGATGCGCGACTCCTCGAGCAGCGTGAGCATCGCCGCATTGTTGACGTGGCCGTACGCGTCGAGGTCGCTCCAGCGGAGCTTGATCGGAACGTGGAGACGCATCGATCAGCTGCGCGTGCAGCTTGCGGTGCACCGAGCGGTGCGGCTTGGCAGCGTCGGGGCCGAGGCGCTCGATCTTGTTCTGCTCGTAGGAATCGAAGTTGCCCTCGAACCAGTACCAGTTGGCGGGATCCTCTTCGGTGCCTTCGTACGCCAGGATGTGCGTCGCGATGCGGTCGAGGAACCACCGATCGTGGGTGATGACCACCGCGCATCCGGGGAACTCGAGCAGCGCGTTCTCGAGGCTGGAGAGGGTCTCGATGTCGAGGTCGTTGGTCGGCTCGTCGAGCAGCAGCAGGTTGCCGCCCTCTTTCAGGGTGAGCGCCAGGTTGAGCCGGTTGCGTTCGCCGCCCGACAGCACGCCAGCCTTCTTCTGCTGGTCCGGTCCCTTGAATCCGAACTTGGACACGTAGGCGCGTGACGGGATCTCGGTCTTGCCGATCGTGATGATGTCGAGCCCGTCGGAGACGACCTCCCAGAGGTTCTTGTTCGGATCGAGGTTGGACCGGGTCTGGTCGACGTAGCTGATCTTGACCGTCTCGCCGATCTTCAGTTCGCCGCCGTCGAGCGGTTCGAGTCCGACGATCGTCTTGAACAGCGTGGTCTTGCCGACGCCGTTGGGGCCGATGACGCCGACGATGCCGTTCGGCGGGAGCGTGAAGCTGAGGTTGTTGATCAGGTCGCGGCCGTCGAACCCCTTCTCGAGCTTCTTTGCCTCGATCACGATCTGCCCGAGCCGCGGTCCCGGCGGGATCTGGATCTCGTCGAAGTCGAGCTTGCGGGTCTTGTCCGCCTCGGCGGCCATCTCCTCGTAGCGCGCCAGGCGTGCCTTCGACTTGGTCTGCCGGCCCTTCGCGCTGCTGCGGACCCACTCCAGCTCGTCCTTCAGGCGCTTGGCGAGCTTCGCGTCCTTCTTGCCCTGCACGTCGAGGCGCTCGGCCTTCTTCTCGAGGTAGGTCGAGTAGTTGCCCTCGTAGCCGATGAGGCGTCCCCGGTCGACCTCGGCGATCCACTCGGCGACGTTGTCGAGGAAGTACCTGTCGTGGGTGATGGCGATGACGGCGCCGGGGTAGGAGCTGAGGTGCTGCTCGAGCCAGAGCACGCTCTCGGCGTCGAGGTGGTTGGTGGGCTCGTCGAGGAGCAGCAGGTCGGGCTTCGAGAGCAGCAGCTTGGTGAGCGCGACCCGGCGCTTCTCACCTCCGGAGAGGTTCTTGACGCTCGCGTCGCCGGGCGGCGTGCGGAGGGCGTCCATCGCCTGCTCGAGCTGGGAGTCGAGGTCCCAGGCGTCGGCGGCGTCGATCTCTTCCTGCAGGCGCCCCATCTCGGCGAGAAGCGTGTCGAAGTCGGCGTCGGGCTCGGCCATCGCGAGCGAGATCTCGTTGAAGCGCGCGAGCTTGCCCATGATCGGGCCGACGCCCTCCTGGACGTTCTCGAGCACGGTCTTCGTCTCGTCGAGCTCGGGCTCCTGCATCAGGATGCCGACGCTGAATCCGTCGGTGAGCTTCGCCTCGCCGTTCGAAGGGGTGTCGAGCCCCGCCATGATCTTCAGGATCGTGGACTTTCCGGCGCCGTTGGGGCCGACCATGCCGATCTTCGCGCCCGGCAGGAACGCCATGGTCACGTCATCGAGGATGAGCTTCTCGCCGACCGCCTTGCGGGCGCGGACCATCGAGTAAATGTATTCGGCCATGGGTACGAGTCTACGTTTCCCGCTCGCACCGGGCAGACGGCCGCTTGGCCCCTGCTACCAGTCGATGGGAAGTGTGGTGCCGACGAGGCACTTGCCGTCGGCGAGCACCGGGCCGGCGAAGCTCGCGTAGCCGGCGCCTCCGAATTGCCCGAGGAGGCACGTGCCGTTGAGCCGCACCGAGAACTGGAAGGTGTCGGCCTGGGCATTGATGGAAGTGCGGTCGGGGGTGACCTCCATCAGCTCCTTCGAGTATCCCGCGGCGACGAGACCGTCGATGAACGAGCGCCCGTCGCGGCCGCCGGCCTGGAACGTTGCAGCGTTGACCTGATCGAAGAACGGCTTGTTCTCGGTGGCAGTGCCGGCGAGGTTGATCTCGGGTTCCGCCGGAGCCGTCTCGCCGGGACTCGGGGACGCAGCGGTCGGGGTCGGCATCGGCGGCCCGCCGGTGCAGCCGGTCAGACCGGCGGCGAGGGCTGAGAACAGGGCCAGCACGACGAGCACCCTGCCCCTGGCGTCGGTGCCTCGCATGCCGATCCCCTCATCCGCCCGCGCAACTGCCGGGTCGGGACGATTCTAGAACGGCAGCGCCGACGCGACCGGTTCTTCGAGCCGGGCGGGAGCATCCGCGTCCGCCTCATCGTCTTCCGTGGGCCCGACCTCGTCGGTCGCACCGTCGCCCGCGGCTCCCGCCTCGCCGTCCGACGCCGCGTCTGCCGCCGCGTCCGCCTCGGCGACTGCCGTCGCAGTCGACCGCGTGAAGATCGTGGTGCCCCAGCTGAGGTCGTGGCCGACCGCGTCTGCGTCGATCTCGACGTTCGTGCCGTGCTTGTCGTCCGTCGCCCAGTCCCGCACCCGCAGCCGACCGGTGACGATCACCCGCTGCCCCTTCTGCAGCGACGCGTTGACGTTCGTGGCAAGTTGCCGGAACGTCGCGACGGTGTACCAGTTGGTCTCGCCGTCGACCCACTTCTGTTCGCCGCGGTCGAAGCGCCGCTGGGTCGAGGCGAATCGAAACGACGTGATCGTCAGTCCGGTGGTAGTGACGACGTGCTTGGGGGTGGTGGCGACCAGTCCGGTGAGGCTGATGGTGTCGGTCATGACGCTCCTCGAGTTCGATCGTGGGAAAGGTCGGATGCCGGGACCGGCGCTCGTGCCGGGAAGCCGCCCCGGCATCCGATGCCCCCATGCTGCGCGAGCAGCTCGAACGTGAGGCGCCGCCCGGCCTCCGATGTGGAGACGGGCGGCGTCTGCGTGCTGTGAAGGAGTGCGTCCTCCGCGATCAGTGCTCGCGGAAGTCAGGCCACTCCGATCCCGGGAGCATGCTCGCGTGAAGGGCGCTCTTGGCGACGTCCAGGGTGGGATACACGCCGCGCGGTTCCGCGGCGTCCATCAGCCGGACGGCGAATCCGTCATCGGTCCGGTGGATGGATCCGACCGCTCCGGCGGGCCCGAAAGCCACCCAGCGCTGGTCGGTGACGGTCTCTCTGTCGCTCATCGTCGAGCTCCTTTTCTATCGTCTCGACGCTACGCCGAGCCGCCCACCATGTCGAGAAACGTGCAGAGGACCCTCAGCCGCGAGCGAGGGCGTGAATGCCCGCGACGAGCGTGTCGAGCAGGGTATCGAAGCTCCGATCGACACTGTCCGGCATCCCGAATCCGCCGCCTGCCTCGAGCATCACGAAACCGTGCAGCGCCGAACGAGCCGTCCGGATCGCATCGACTGCGCGCTCGTCGGGCAGGCCGAATCCGCGCAGCACCGCCGCCATCAGCGCGACCGCGTCGGCAGCCGACCGCGCGAGCTCGGGCCCGCCCTCCGCCTCCGGGTCGGGAGCGATCTGGCCCGCGGCATAGAGCCCCGGATGCTGGTCTCGATGCGCCGCCGGGCGGCCACTCGACCTACCGCCCTTACGCTGGGAGTATGCCTTTGGATCGCCCCCCGTACAACGCCGCCCATGACCGCTATGAATCGATGCAGTACGTCCGCTCGGGTCGCAGCGGCCTCCAGCTCCCCCGCATCTCGCTGGGGCTCTGGAACAACTTCGGCAGCGACCGTCCGCTCGACACCCAGCGCGCCATCCTGCGTCGTGCGTTCGACCTCGGTGTCACGCATTTCGACCTGGCCAACAACTACGGGCCGGTCAACGGGGCGGCCGAGCGCAACTTCGGCCTCATCCTGCACGACGACTTCCTGCCGTACCGTGACGAGCTGATCATCTCGACCAAGGCCGGCTTCGACATGTGGCCCGGTCCGTACGGCGAATGGGGATCGCGCAAGTACCTGCTCTCGAGCCTCGACCAGTCGCTCGGCGCGCATGGGCCTCGACTACGTCGACATCTTCTACTCGCACCGGCCGGATCCCGAGACGCCGATCGAGGAGACGATGGGCGCGCTCGCCACGGCCGTCAAGAGCGGCAAGGCGCTCTACGCCGGAATCTCGAACTACGACGCCGACCAGACCGTCGCCGCGGCCGCCGCACTCGAATGCGGAAGGCATCCCGCTTCTCATCCACCAGCCCCGCTACAACATGTTCGACCGCAGGATGGAGCAGGGCCTGCTGCCCGTGCTCGACGAGGTGGGCGCCGGCGGGATCGTGTTCTCCCCGCTCGCGCAGGGCATGCTGACCGACCGATACCTGGACGGCATCCCGAGCGATTCGCGCGCCGCCGAGGGGCGCTGGATCAGCGAGAAGAACATCGACGCGACCTACCTGAAGCACGTCACGGCTCTCAACGCGATCGCGCTGCGAGCGCGGGCAGTCGCTCGCGCAGCTCGCGCTGACCTGGGTGCTGCGGCACCCGCAGGTCACCAGCGCGCTGATCGGCGCCTCGAGCGTCGCGCAGCTGGAGAGCAGCCTCGGTGCTCTCGACTTCCCCGAGCTGACCAAGGCCGAGCTGGCCGCGATCGAGCCGCATGCTGTCGACGGCACCGAGAACCGCTGAGTGGGGTACCTGTTCGCGCTCGCCGCGTCACTGCTCTTCGGAGCCAACGGCAGCCTCACCAAGGAGATCGTCGAAGCGGGCCTGACCGCGACCCAGCTGACGCAGTTCCGCACGCTCGGGACCGCGATCATCGCGGGCGCCCTGCTGCTGATCACGAACCGGCGCGGGTTCCGCCTGACGCGGCGTCAGCTGTTCGTGATGGCGGTGCTCGGCGTGTTCGGCGTGGCGTTCCTGCAGGCGAGCTACGCGTTCGCGCTGTCGCTGATGCCGGTCGGGATCACGCTGCTGCTCGAGTACACCGCCGTGCTGATGGTCGCGCTGTTCGCGTTCTTCGTCTTTCAGAGAGAAGGTGAAGGCGCGGCTATGGATCGCGATCGCGCTCGTGCTCGTGGGCCTGGCGGTCGTCGCGCGAGTCTGGGACAGCGAGCCTCGACCCGCTCGGCGTGCTCTTCGCATCGATCGCCGCCGTGACGCTCGCGTTCTACTTCCTCGTCGGTGAGAAGCAGGTCGGCGCGACGTCGCCCCTGATCGTCGCCTTCTGGACCATGACCTTCGCGACCGCGTTCTGGGCGCTGTTCAGCGGCTGGTGGGATCTGCGGCCCGAGACCTTCACGACACCCGTCCAGCTCGGGCGGCGCGGTCGGCGACCTCCAGCTGCCGCTGCGTGCTCCCGCTGATCGTGACGGTCGTGCTCGGGTCGTTCGCTCCCTTCCTGCTGTCGTTCTACGCGCTCAAGCACCTGAGCGCGACGGCGGCCGGGATCGTGGCGTCGGCCGAGGTGATCTTCGCGTTCCTCGTCGCATGGCTGTGGCTCGGCGAGCAGCTCGACGTCGTTGCAGATCGCTGGCGCCGCGGTCGTGCTGATCGGGATCGTGCTGGCCCAGACCGCGCGCTCCACGAAGACCGTCGTGGATGCCGACCTGGCGATTCGGACGGGCAGCATCCCGACGCCCTGAGTCTGGAATGTCGGTGGTCGAACGTATGTTCGAATCATGGACCTGCTCGAGCTACCTGCACCGCTTCCGCTCCGCGCGACGCCGCGCGGTCTCGACATCGTGCCACGACGCGGAGCGCTGTGGCGGGTCGCCCGTTCCGACGGGCTGGTGCTCGGCTACGTCGAGCGTGTCGACGACGACGGCGGCGCTCGATACCGCAGCAAGCGCATGATCGGCCGCGCGGCCGGTTTCGCGGTCATCGGCGACTTCGGCGCCGCCGACGACGCGGTGGAGGCACTGCGCTACTGGTGACGTTCCTTGGGGATTGGCGGGAAACGGCCCGCCTTCCCGCCGATACCCGGAATCGCGACGTATGGTGCCGCCATGCAGTGGTGGAACGATTTCGTGGACTGGCTCACCTCCGACGACGGCTGGCGCATCATCACCGGTGCCGTCCTCCCGTTCGTCGCGATCCTCGTCGCCGGCATCATCGGCGCGCTCATCGGGCGCGGATCGACCGCGCCGCCTCGTCCGGCAGCGCGACCACGAGACGCGGTCGTCCGCCGTCGCGGCGCTCGTCACCGCGGGCAAGTCGGCCGCCACGTGGCACAGCCTCTCCCCCGCCGCGAAGGAGCACTCCGAGACGCTCGCGAGCGCCGCCGACATCTCTGTGCGGCTGCTGCCGATCGCCGGAGCCGACCTCGCCGCCGACTGGGCAGAGCACCAGCTCGTCCGACATGCGCGCCAACTCGGTCAACTACTCGTTCCAGGCCGACCAGACTCTCGACGAGTACCGGGACCGTCTCGTCCGCTGGCTGCACAAGCCCGCGCAAGGCGAAGAAGCTGTTCGCCGACGACCTCGACCGCTGGCGCTACGACAACAGCCAGCCCGACCCGGTCGCGATCGAGCAGCAGCGCTGGGCCGAGGAGCAGTTCCTCGCCGACGAACCACGAGGCAGCCCGAGCACGCTCCCGAGCTCCCGCTCTCCGGGCCGATCTCGACGTCCAAGTCGCTGACGAGCAGCGGTCCGCGTCAGTCGATCGCTGACGATCTTCGCGCTCCACGGGCAGAACTGATCGCTCGTGACGGTGCCGTCCTCGACGTACGAGGGCAGCCCGTCGCACACCTCGATCGTCATGTCGGCGAACTCCAGCGTCGCCGGGTCGATGTGCCACGACCACGGTGCGTTGACGCCGGGATCGTCGCGCACGACCATCCCGTTCGGGATCGCCGCCACCTCCTCGCCGTCGAGCAGGTCCCGCGCGTGCTGCACGAGCTCGGGTGTCGCCAGCTCGATCTTGTAGGTCTCGTCCACCACCTGGAACGTGGCGACCGGGTTCTTCTGCGGAACGCAGCCGGCCAGCGTCACGACCACGACGATCCGCGGCGGCGGCCATGGGAATCCTGCGCATGGGCACGATGGATCGTTGCGGCACGGAGCGGTGCAGGATACTCTCGCGCAGTAGTCCTCCCCCCGTAGCTCAGAGGACAGAGCAGACGGTTTCTACCCGCTGTGCCGCAGGTTCGAATCCTGCCGGGTGCGGAGCAGTGGAGGTCGACGGAAAAGCCCCCGTCGGCCCGCCTAGATAGACTCGGGATGTGGCTGCTCCCGACGTGCTGGTCTGGATCGACTGCGAGATGACCGGTCTCGATCTCGCGGTGGATGAACTCGTCGAGGTCGCCGTCGTCATCACCGACTACGACCTGAAGCCGCTCGACGACGGCTTCACCGTCGTCATCAAGCCCGACAAGACCGCCCTCGACAACATGGGCGACTTCGTCACGAACATGCACGCCGAGAGCGGGCTGCTCGACGAGATCCCGAACGGCAAGACGCTGGCCGAGGCCGAGTACGAGGTGCTCGAGTACATCCTGCGGTTCGTGCCCGAGCACAACACGGCGCCGCTGGCCGGCAACACGATCGGCACCGATCGCGCATTCCTCGCCAAGTACATGCCGCGCGTCGACGCCCACCTGCACTACCGCAACGTCGACGTATCGAGCATCAAGGAGCTGTCGCGACGCTGGTATCCGCGCGCCTACTTCCAGTCGCCGGCGAAGAACGGCGGGCACCGCGCGCTCGCCGACATCCTCGAGTCCATCCGCGAACTCGACTACTACCGCTCGATCGTTTTCGTTGCCCCGCCCGGCCCCTCGCAGCGACGAGGCACAGGCCGCGTCCACCGCGACGGTGGAGGCGTGGTCGCCGCGCGTGCCGTAGAATGGTCCGGTTGCTCGGCGTCTCGACGCCGCATCGACACATGGTGGTTGTAGCTCAGTTGGTAGAGCGCTGGCTTGTGGTGCCGGATGTCGCGGGTTCGAGTCCCGTCATCCACCCTTCGAATACTGAACTCCTGACAGAGTCCGATCGGACTGCGACGGACGCGTCGAGATCGCGCCCGACGTCCCGTGGACGACGACGGTCTGGAACGACCCGGTGAACCTGATGTCCTACGTGACGCACGTGTTCCGCACCTACTTCGGCTACCCGAAGGCCGAGGCCGAGCGCCTGATGCTGCTCGTCCACAACGAGGGTCGCGCCGTCGTCGCGACCGGACCGCGCGAGGAGATGGAGCGGCACACCGAGGCGATGCACGAGTACGGGCTGTGGGCGACGGTGGTGCGGCGCGTGATCCGGCTCCAACTGTCGCCGACCGAGCTCGAGCTGCTGCAGACCCTGCTCGCTCAGTACGAGGAGCTCGTGCAGGTCGACGAGCGACGACCCGGCGCTCGAGCGGCTGTTCCCGATCGCCTACCGCGATGATCCGGATGCGGCGGCCGAGTTCCGGCAGTACACGCGCTCCGGGCTGGTCGACACCAAGACCGCCAAGGCCGGAGCCGTCGCGGCCGCGCTCCTCGCCGGAACGGACGACGACGGCGGCACCATCGACCTCGCCGACGACGAGGCCGAACGCTGGCTGCCGGTGCTCACCGACCTCCGCCTCATCGTCGCCGAGCGTCTCGGCATCCGGGCCGACGACGACCCGGTGCCCGACGACTCGCTGGGCGAGGTCTACCACTGGCTCGGGCAGCTGCAGGCGTACCTCATCGACGCGATCGAGGCGCTGGAGTGACACTCGAGCTCGACGCCGACGAGTTCGAGAAGATCGTCGTCGACGAACTCGACGAGCTGCCCGACGAGATGGTCGACGGCCTCGAGAACCTCGTGTTCGTCGTCGAGGACCGGCCCGAGGACGGCTCCTCGACCTGCTCGGCGAGTACGAGGGCGTCGCGCTCACCGAACGCGACCGCTACGGATTCGGCGAACTGCCCGACCGCATCGTGCTGTTCCGCGAGCCGCTGCTCGCGATCTGCGACGACGACGACCAGCTGCGCGACGAGATCCACGTGACCCTGGTGCACGAGATCGCGCACTTCTACGGCATCGACGACGACGAGCTGCACCGGCTGGGCTGGGCCTGACTCAGGACGCCTCGACCAGCCTCCCCGTCATCCCGTCGATGACCGCGTCGGCCAACAGGTCGGGGCGTTCGCGCGCGAAGAAGCGCGACTCCTGCATCGCCCAGCGGTCCCACTGCTTGATGTCGACCTCGCCATCCCGTCCGCGCTTACGGCGGAGCCGGGTCGCAGGGTCGAGTCCGATCCAGATCCCGAACGTCGCCAGCTCACGATTCGCGGCGCTGAGCGCGCCCGAACCCTCGATCACGATCCCGCGCCGAGGGTTGACCCGATGGAACTCGGCGGCCTTGTGCTTCTTCCAGTCCCATCGGTTCCACCCGGGCTTCACCGGGTCCAGCACCGATCCGCGGACGATCGCGCTTCCTACCTCCAGCCCTCCCCACCCCGGGTAGAAATCGTCCATGCATACGTGCTGAGCCCCGAGGGCATACGCCAACTCGCCCGCGAGTGTGGTCTTGCCCGCCGCGGCACCGCCGTCGATGAGCACGACCACCCGGCCGGACCCGGTCGCACGTATCCGCTCGGCCAGCACCGCGCTCGTTCTCGCTCCCCCGTTGCCTGCCATGGCGCCCACAGTAACGAGGCAGGTTTCCGCCAGATTTCGGGCGGGACACGACCACGTGACAGCGCGAGTTTCGGAGTGCGAGGAGTCAGTCGCCGACGATCACGTCGGCTAGGGCACGTGGGTGCTCACGTGCCGCGAACGCGCGCTCCTGCGCCGCCCACTCCCGCCAGTGCGGCGCGAAATCAGGCTCGCGCTCGAGCGCGCGGCGACGCCGCTCCGGGGCCGGCAGGTCGACCCAGATTCCGAAGGTCGCGAGCGCGCGGTTCGCCCGGCTCAGGGCGCCGCACCCCTCGATGACGATCGGCGCGGGCAGGGTCGACCGGATGCCACTCGGCCGGCGCCTGAGCCACCCAGTCCCAGCGGCGCCAGCCAGGATCCCGATCGCGCAGCACCGTCTCGTGCAACCGCGGCGCTCCCTGCCTCGAGCCCGGCCCATCCGGGATAGATGTCGTCGAGGCTGACCAGCTGCGCGCCGAGCATCGGCGCGAGGTCGCGCGCGAGCGTCGTCTTGCCGGCGCCCGAGCGTCCGTCGATCAGCACGACGGGCCGCGGGCCGGATGCGGCGGCGCGGGCTGCGAGGGAGGCGAGGTCGATGGTCATCCGACGATGAAGTTCCAGGATCCGGTGGCGACCGCAGCGACGGTGGCAGCGCCCGCGATGGCGGCACCGAGCGCGATGAGGCCGAACTCGCGGCAGACCGAACCGCGACGGGCGAGCCCACGTGCGGCGGACATCGCCGCCGAACCCGCGCGCCTCCATCGCGGTCGCGAGCGCGCTCCCCCGCCGGATCGACAGCACGAACAGCGCGAAGGCGAGCCCCGCCAGGCGTCGCAGCCGGCCGCGATCCGCGACTCCTCGCGCCCGGCGGGCGAGCTCGAGCGCGCGGCGGTCGTCGGCGAACAGCCCCGCGAGCCGGATGCCGGCGAACGCGCCGAGCACGAATCGCGCGGGAAGGTGCAGCACCTGCGCGAGCCCGTCGGCGAAATCGGTCGGGTCGACCTGCGCGAACAGCACGACCGCCGGCAGCCCGATGGCGAGCACCCGCAGCAGCGTCGCGAGCCCGAGCCAGAGCGACCCGTCGCTGACCTGCACGAGCAGCCACTCGACGTGCACCCGGCCGGAGCGCTGCCCGTAGAGCACGATCGTCAGGCCCGGTGAGCGGCGCGGCGATCCAGACGATCGCGGTGCGGCGCCAGAACTCGCTCCAGCCGATGCCGGCGAACGGGAAGAGGAGCAGCTCGAGCACGACGGCGACGCCGGCCGAGACCGGGTCGATCGTGAGCACCAGGATGATCGCGAGCAGGAGGGCCGCGAGCAGCTTGGCGACCGGGTTGACGCGGCTCATGCGGTGCCCTCCTCTGCGACGGGTGCCGACAGCGCGAACCGACGCGCGCCGAGCGCTGCGAGGAACCGCTCGTCGTGGGTGACCGCGACGACGCCGCGACCGTCGCGCCGCTCGGCATCGAGCAGCTCGACCAGCGCGGCCCAGGTCAGCGCGTCCTGCCCGAAGGTCGGCTCGTCGAGCAGCAGCACGCGCGGTCGGGTCGCGAGGGCGGTGCCGACCGAGAGGCGGCGCTTCTGCCCGCCCGACAGGGTGAAGGGATGCGCGCGCGGCGAGGTCGGCGAGGCCGAGCCGCTCGAGCAGCGGGTCGACGATCGCGGCGACCTCGGCATCCGGGAGTTCCAGCGCGCGCGGACCGACGGCGAGCTCGTCGCGCACGGTCGTCGCGAGGAACTGGTGCTCGGGCGCCTGGAAGACCGAGCCGATCCGCGGGAGCAGCTGCCGCGACTTCCAGCGGATCGGCTCGCGGTCCGCGCCGTCGGCGAGCTCCGGGTGCGCGAGGACCTTGCCGTCGGCCGGCGGCAGCAGTCCGCCGAGGGTGAGTGCGAGGGTCGACTTGCCCGAGCCGTTCGGCCCGGTGACGGCGAGCACCTCGCCGGCGGAGAGTGTGAGGTCCAGGTCCGTCTGCAGGATGCGACCCGTCAGGCGCGCGATCGACAGGCTCTCGGCGGTGAGCAGCACCGACCCGGCGGCAGGCGGGGCCGCGACGTTCGGCAGCAGGCTCGTGGCCAGGCACCCAGACTCCGGCGGCCGCGAGCGCCGCACCCTCGCGGGCGAGCACCTCGGCCGGGTCGCCGTCGGCGACGATGCGACCGTCGGCGCCGAGCACGACGATGCGGGTCGCGACCTCCAGCCAGACCTCGACGCGGTGCTCGACGATCACGGCCGTCGCGCCGGTGCGTCTGCAGCACGCGCGCCACCGCATCCCGGACCTCGAGCGACGCCGGCCGGGTCGAGGTTGGCGGTCGGCTCGTCGAGCAGCAGCAGGCCCGGCCGCATGGCGAGCGCTCCGGCGAGCGCGAGGCGCTGCTTCTGCCCGCCCGAGAGCTCCGCCGTCGGATGCGACAGCGGCACCGTGAGACCGACGGCGTCGAGCGCGGCGGGCACCCGCTCCCAGATCTCGGCGCGCGGGACGCCCAGGTTCTCGCACCCGAACGCCACGTCGTCGCCGACACGGGCCATGACGGTCTGCGACTCGGGGTCCTGCAGGACGAGCCCCGCGTGACCACGTGCAGCGTCGGGCGCGACGCCGTCGACCGTCAGCTCACCCGAATGCTCGCCCTCGTCGTCGCCGCCGAGCACGCCGGCGAGCGCGTGCAGCAGCGTCGACTTGCCGGACCCCGACGGTCCGAGCAGCAGCACGCGCTCGCCCGGTTCGATGACGCAGGTCGAGGTCGCGCAGCGCCCAGGCCCGCCGGCCCGCGTGTCGCCATCCCCAGCCGCGCGCCCGCACCGCGGCGGGTGCGGTGCGCGCGGCCGGGCTGCGATCAGACGTCGGCGCGCCCCTCGCGTCCGGCGGCGAAGCGGTTGAGCGCCCCGGTCGCGGCGAGCGCGCGGGCGAGCGCCCACGACCCGACACCCGCGATGACCGCACCCGAGATGATCGACGTGACGACGTAGATCGTGGCGAACGTCACGTCCGCGCCCGCGTACCAGAGCACGAGGTCGTTGATCGCCGTGGCGAGTCCCGCTGCCGCGCCCGACGAGGATCGCGACGTAGAGGCGCCAGTTCGCGTACAGGAACGCGAGCAGGATCGAGCTCGGCACCGAGCCCCTGGGCCAGCACCCGAGACGAGCGTGAGCGGACCCCACTGGTTGCCGACGAGGGCGGACAGCAGCGCGGCGACGAGCGCGACGAACAGTGCGGCGCCCGGCTTGCGGATGATGATGCCGCCGAGCACTCCGGCGAACAGCCAGCCGCCGTTGAAGAGGCCCTGCAGTCCGGGAAGCACGGCCTCGAGGGCGTGACGCGGCACCTCGGTGCCGATGTTCCAGCCGACGAAGACGAGTCCCGCGGCGACGCCGATGACGGCGGCCACGACGATGTCGACGACGCGCCAGCGCAGCGAGCGCTTCGGCTTGGCGGTGGTGGATGTGCGGTTGTTGCAGTCACAGTCGTGCCTTTCGTGAGAAACGGCACGGGTTTCAAGAGGCCTCCCTGCGCCGGCATGATCCGGATCAGGTTCGACGGTCGGAGCGTGGTTCGCTCCCTCTCAGCCCGGCCTACCGGACTCCCGTGTTCGCTACCAGTCTATGCCCCTGCCCCGACGACGCCACCCAACCTCCCCTGGGCGAGCGCCCGACGATCCGATGGAGCCTTCGCAATCCGATCACGTTTGCCAACGCGCACACGGATTGCAAACGATCAAGCGGATGCGGCACCGGCTAGCGCTGCACGGCCTCCGCGCCGGCAACCCGCTGCGCGATCCAGATCGGGATGATCGACACGATCACCAGCACCACCGCGATCACGTTCACGATCGGCGCCTGATTCGGCCGGAACAGGTTGTCGAGAATCCAGATCGGCAGGGTGTTGACACCCGACCCGGTCGTGAACGTCGTCACGATGATCTCGTCGAACGACAGCGCGAACGCGAGCAGTCCGCCGGCCAGCAGCGCCGATCGCAGCTGCGGGAAGGTCACCAGCCGGAACGTCGTCCACAGCCCCGCGCCGAGGTCGGCCGACGCCTCCTCGAGCGATCCGCCCATCCGCCGTAGGCGCGCGATCACGTTGTTGAACACCGTGACGATGCAGAACGTCGCGTGCGCGACGACGATCGTCAGCAGCCCGAGCCGCAGGTCGAGCACGGTGCGGAACGCGTTGTTCAGCGCGATTCCGGTCACGATGCCGGGAAGCGCGATCGGGAGGATCACGAGCAGCGACACCGCATCCCGCCCGAAGAAGTTGTATCTCTGAAGCGCGAGCGACACGAGAGTCCCCAGCACGAGCGCCACCAGCGTTGCCAGTGACGCGACGAGCACGCTCGTGGCGATCGCCTCCAGAGCCCCGGCGTTCGTGAACGCCCGCTGCCACCATTCGAGAGTGAAACCGGGAGGCGGCCACAGGAAGCGTCTTCGACGTCGAGAACGAGTTGACGAACACGACCATCAGCGGCAGGTAGATGAGGGCCAGGATGACGGCGGTCACCGAGCCGAGCGCGATGCGGGCGGGGTGCGACAGTCTCATGCGATGTCCGGCTCATAGGTTGTCCAGCGCTCCGGTCCGTCGCACGGAGAGCAGGAACACCGACATGATCGCGACCGGGATGAGGGCGATCGCGGCGGCAAGCGGCAGGTTGTTGGCCGCGCCGACGTTCGTGTAGACGAGGTTGCCGAGCAGCTGGTTCGCTCCTCCGACGATGTTGACGGTGATGTAGTCGCCGAGCGACAGCGAGAAGCTGAAGATCGCGCCCGCGATGATCGACGGCCAGAGCAAGGGCAGCACGACCGAGAAGAAGGTGCGCCCCGACTTGCCGCCGAGATCTCCGGATGCTTCGAGCAGCGAGTCGGGAACGCGCTCGAGCCCGGCATAGATGGGCAGGATGACGTAGGGCAGCCACAGGTAGGCCAGCGTCATGATCGACGGCCGGCAGGCCATATCCGGGACCCTCGATCCCGAACGGGCTGCAGCGACCAGTCGACGATGCCGCCCTCCGAGAGGACCGACCGCCAGGCGTACGCCTTGACGAGGTACGACGCCCAGAGCGGCATGAGCACCGCGATGACGAGGGCGTACCGCAGCCGCGGCGACGCGACCTTCGCCATGAAGAACGCGATCGGCAGGGCGATGACGATGTCGATCACCGTGACGAGCACCGCGATGCCGAGGGTGCGCAGCGTCACCGTCTGATACAGCGAGCCGGTGATGACGGTGATGATGTTGTCGAGCGTCCACTCGGTGCGAACCTGGCCGGTGAACGCGTCGGTCGTCCAGAACGCGGTGACGAGAAGGGCCGCGAGCGCCGCGATGTAGACGAGACCAAGCCAGGCCAGCGGTGTACTGAGCAGCAGAGCGAGGCGCGCCCGCGGACGGGAGCTGAGCGCGACGGACAGCCGCCGGGCCGCGGTCCCCCGTGGAAGGGGAACCGCGGTCCGGACGGACTGCCCGCCGCTGGTGCTCACTAGCCCTTGATCTCCTGCCAGGCGGTCGTCCACTGCGAGTAGTCGGTGCACTCGACATCGGTGCGCCCGTCCAGGCAGTCGGCGATCGGCGTCGACCAGTACCAGATCTGCGACGCGTACTCCGCGTCACCGGCGTGGAAGGCCTCGCAGTCCTCGCGGAAGTCGCACGCCGCCTCGCTGGACGGCGCTTCGCCGAAGTAGCCGGTCGCCTGAGCGTTCGCCTCGGGGCTCGCGATGTAGTCGAGCCACGCGTACGCGCAGTTCGGGTTCGCTGCCTGCGACGAGATCATCCAGGTGTCCGACCATCCGGTGGTGCCCTCCTTGGGGAGGACCACCTCGGTGTTGCCGGTCGTGATGGAGTTCTGGATGACCTGCCAGGTGGTTCCGACGACCGAGTCACCGGTCTCGAAGGCCTGGATCTCCTTGAGGTAGTCCGACCAGTACTCGCCGATGTGCTCGCGCTGCGCCTTCAGCAGGTCGACTGCCGCTGCGAGCTGGGTCTCATCCAGCGCGTAGGGGTTCTCGATCCCGAGGTCGGGCTGCGTCGCCATGAGGTACACCGCGGCGTCCGCGATGTAGATCGGCGAATCGTACGCGGTCACCGCGCCCGAGTTCGCGGCGGCGTCGTCGAACACGGCGCTCCACGAGTCGAGGCCGCCGGGGAACACGTCCGTGTTGTACATCAGCAGGTTGGCGCCGTACCCGTGCGGGATGCCGTAGCTGACGCCATCCACACTGTTCCACGACTGCATCTTCAGGAAGTCGAAGATGCCGTCGTAGTTCTCGAGCAGGTCGGTGTTGACCCCGGTCACGTCGCCGGCTGCCACGAGCCGCAGCGATGCGTCGCCGGATGCGGCGATCACGTCGTACTCGCCCGACTTGAAGAGGTTGAACGCCTCGTCGGAGGTGCCGTAGCTCTTGCTCGTGACCTCGCATCCGGTGTCTTCCTCGAAGGCCGATACCCAGTCGACCGCCGGGTCGTTGCTGCCGTCCTCGACGTATCCGGGCCAGGCCAGGAGCGAGACCTGGCCTTCCATCTCGCCGAGCTCGGTCGGCAATCCGCTGTCGTCGCCGCCCCCGCCGCCACCGGTCGTGCCACAGGCCGTGAGGAGGAGCGTTGCTGAGAGCAGGGCGGCTCCGGCGAATGCCGTCGAGCGCCGTGCTGTGAAGAGGCGATTCATACAGTTCTCCGTTTCTCTGGTGGACCCGTTCACGCCGAGGGCGCGAGCGAGACGATGTCCGCCGGCGACCAGCGGGCCTCAACGGCGGCGCCGCGTCGGTCGTGGTCGGCGGGGCCGCCCTGGGTGCTGACGTTCTGCTCCAGCACGTTGAGGCGGTAGCCGTGGTCGAGGTCGACGAGCAGCCGGGTGCTGGTGCCGAGGTAGATGACCTCGCTGACCTTTCCGGGCAGCGAGACCGTTCCGGCGGCGGCCTTCGTTCCCGGTTCGTGCGAGGGTGATCTTCTCGGGGCGCAACGATCGCGCGCCGTCGAGCTTCAGCATCCGCTTCGCTTCCTCGGCGGTGAAGAGGTTCGAGGTGCCGACGAAATCGGCGACGAACGGCGACTGCGGGGTCTCGTAGATCTCCTGCGGCGTGCCGAGCTGCTCGATGCGCCCCTCGTTGAACACGGCGATGCGGTCGCTCAGCGTGAGCGCCTCCTCCTGGTCGTGCGTGACGAAGATGAAGGTGATGCCGAGTTCGCGCTGCATCTCCTTGAGCTCGACCTGCATACCCTGCCGCAGCTTGAGGTCGAGGGCGCCGAGCGGCTCGTCGAGCAGGAGCGCCTTGGGCTCGACGACGGTCGCGCGGGCGAGGGCGACCCGCTGGCGCTGACCGCCCGAGAGCTGCGAGGGCTTGCGGGTCGCGTAGTCCTCCAGACGCACGGATGCCAGGGCCTCCATCGCGCGCTTGCGGCGCTCGACGCGTCCCACCCCGCGCACCCGGAGGCCGTAGGCGATGTTGTCGATGACGTTCATGTGCGGGAAGAGCGCGTAGTCCTGGAACACCGTGTTCACGTCGCGGTCGAACGGCGCGCGCTTGGTGACGTCCTCCCCGAAGAGCTCGATCGTGCCCGAGGTCGGCTGCTCGAATCCGGCGATGAGACGCAGCACCGTGGTCTTGCCGGAACCCGACGGACCGAGCATGGAGAAGAACTCCCCGGGCCGGATGTCGAGGTCGAGCTGGTCGACAGCCGTCACGTTCCCGAACGCCTTGGTCAGCGATCGCAGCCGGATCGCGGGTGCATCTTCCAAATCGAGCCTCCTCGCCCTTCTGAATCAAATCATATGGAACCAGATGTCATGCAAGTGTTCTGCGTGTTACGTTCGTGTCACATCCCATGGGAGGGATCAGGATGCCTCAATCGATCCGCACGTCGACGAGCGCTGGGGCGGTAGTTTTCGCCCCGCTCGACGGTGCGGGCCGAGCGGAACTGGTCGAGCGGCGCCTGACCGACGCGATCGTGCTGGGCCTGCTCGCGGACGGCGAGCGCCTGCCGAGCGAGACCGAGATGGCGAAGCGCTTCGGCGTCGCGACGGTCACCGCGCGCGAGGCGCTCGAGGCGCTGCGCGACAAGGGGCTGGTCGACACGCGCCGCGGACGCGACGGCGGCAGCTTCGTGACGGCCGGGCGCGACAAGACCCGGGCGGTGCTGGATGCGAGGGTCCGGTCGCTCTCGCGCGTCGAGCTCCGCGACATGGGCACCTACTACGCGTCGATCGCCGGAAGCTGCGCGTCTCTCGCGGCGGACCGGGCGACCGACGACGACCTCGACCGCCTGCGCGGAATCGCACTCGTCGCGGACGACGACGAGACCGCGGCGCGACGCCGGCAGGGCGTGGTTCAGCTCGAGATCGCGGCGCTCTCGCAGTCGGCCCGGCTGGTGCGGGAGGAGTTGCGCCTTCAGGCCGAATTCGCTCCGCTGCTCTGGTTGTGGCTGCGCGAGCCGGAGTATCGTCGGCGCAATCTCGACGCGCGCGCGGACGTGCTGGACGCGATCGCCGACGGCGACGCAGAGGCGGCCCGCGAGCGACACCGTCGCGAACGTCAGCGCCGCCATCGACTGGCTGCTCGACACGAAGGCCGAACTCGAGGAGAGAGCATGAGCGCACCCACGACGAGCGATCTGGACTTCGTCGCGGTCGTCGACACCACGTTCGGCGACGTCTTCCGCCTGATCGACGGCTGGCGCGAGGTCATCGAGCAGTACGTGGCGACGTCCGCGGTCGACGTGGCCGGGATCGACGACCTCGTCGAGACGCTGGTGGTCCCCGACCTCTCGAAGGACGGCGCCCTCATCATCGGCGCCGGCTTCGTCGCGCAGCCGGGCTTCATCCCGGACGCGCCCTGGCACCTCGCCTGGTGGCTCGGGCACGCGAACACCTTCGGGGTGACCGGCCCGGCGCTCCCCGAGCTGCGGCGCCTGGTCGCCGTGGAGGACGAGCACTCCGAGAGCTTCCGCGACTACACGACGCTCGAATGGTGGCGGGTGCCGTCGACCACGCACTCCCGGCACATCACGGGACCGTACGTCGACTACCTCTGCACCGACGACTACACGCTCACGCTGACCATGCCCGCGTTCCGCGATGGCGAGATGATCGGCGTCGTCGGCGCCGACCTCTACGTCAACGACATCGAGCGCGCGTTGCTGCCCGCCGTGCGCCGAGCCGGTCGGAGCGCGGCGCTCGTCAACGCATCCGGACGCGTCGTCGTGGCGACCGACAGCTCGCGCCCGACGGGATCGCTGCTGCGGATCCCCGACCTGCGCGAGCGCGCCGACTCCCTCGACTCCGAGCCGGGATCGGACGGGCGCCGCATCGTCGCGTGCGGCACCACGTCCCTGATCCTGGTGATCGACGAGTCGATCACATAAGAAGGCACGGTATCGACGCCGCCGGAGCGGCCCCGGCGCGACGCTTCGCCGAGCGTGCACTTACGCGCTGAGGGTGCACAGTGCGCTACGCTCGCTCGGCGCAAAGGTGCACGCTCGGCGCAACGGACGCGCAACTAGCCGCCGATCCTCACCAGCTTCTTGTTGACGAACTCGTCGGCGCCGAAGCGGCCGAGCTCGCGTCCCGAACCGGAGCGCTTCACGCCGCCGAACGGCAGCTCCGCGCCGTCGCCGAGCACGATGTTGACCCAGACCATGCCGGCGTCGATCTTGTCGGCGACGCGCAGGGCCTGCTTCTCGTCCGTCGTGAACAGGTAGGAGCCGAGACCGAACGGGGTGTCGTTGGCCAGCTTCACGGCCTCGTCTTCGGACGACACCTTGTAGACGATGCCGACCGGGCCGAAGAACTCCTCGTGGTGCGCGTCTGTTGTCGGGCGTCACGTCGGCGAGCACGGCGGCCGGGAAGAACGCGCCGTCGCGCTTGCCGCCCGCGACCAGCCGTGCGCCCTGCTCGACCGCGCGGTCGAGCTGATCCTGCAGCCCCTCGGCCGCCGCGAGCGACGACAGCGGGCCGAGCGCGGTGTCGGCCGACGTCGGGTCTCCGGGCGCATCCTTCGTCAGCCCGGCGGTGAACTTCTCGAGGAACGGCTCGTACAGGTCGTCCATCACGATGAAGCGCTTCGCCGCGTTGCAGGACTGACCGCTGTTGTCGAGACGTGCGCCGACCGCGGCCTCGACCGCGCCATCCAGGTCGTCGGTGCTGAGCAGGATGAAGGGGTCCGACCCGCCCAGCTCGAGGACGACCTTCTTGAGGTGGCGGCCCGCGATCTCGGCGACGGCCGCGCCGGCGGCCTCGGAACCGGTGAGCGAGACGCCCTGCACGCGCGGGTCGGCGATGACCGACTCCATCTGGCTGCTCGACGGCGTAGACGTTGACGTAGGCGCCCTCCGGGAAGCCGGCGTCGAGGAAGATCTTCTCCATCGCCGCTGCCGACTCTGGGCACTGCGACGCGTGCTTGAGGATGATCGTGTTGCCGATGATCAGGTTCGGTCCGGCGAAGCGGGCGACCTGGTAGTACGGGAAGTTCCACGGCATGATGCCGAGCAGCACGCCCAGCGAGTTGCGGCGGATGAACGCCGAACCCTCGCCGTCGCGCAGCTCGATCTTCTCGTCCTCGAGGAACTTCGGCGCGTTCTCGGCGTAGTACGCGTAGATGTCGGCGGCGAAGTCGACCTCGCCGAGCGCCTGCTCGATCGGCTTGCCCATCTCGCGCACGATGAGGTTCGGCGAGCTCCTGGCGGCGCTCGGTGTGCAGGTCGGCGACCTTCTGGATCAGCGCGGCGCGCTCGGCGACGGTGCGTCGAGCGCGACCATCCGTCGTGCGCCGCGGCGGCCGCGTCGACGGCCTTCGCGAGGTCGGCGTCGGAGATGGTCGGGTAGGTGGCGAGTGACTCACCGGTCGCGGGGTTGACGACGGCGTAGCTCATTGGGGTTTCTCCTCTTCATCGGGGATAAGGAGAACTCTATGACGACGCGGCCTTTCGCAACTGCTGCCATCGCATCCCCTTGAGCGCCGGATAAAGAGCCGACCATACGACCATCGGCGCGCGCAGGGCGGGGTTGTCGATACCGTGCGCGTCGTAGGTGCGCTGGTAGCGCCAGACGTAGCTCAGGAACTCTCGCGGATTGTCGTCGATGCGCCGGGCCGACATCCCGGCCACCATCTTTGGTCCGTAGATCACGCGATGTCCGCGCTCGAAGAGATGGATGCTGAGGTCGATGTCCTCGTGGAATTCGTCCGCCTCGTCCCGGCACACGACCTTGCGGATGTCACGCCACGCGCGCGCCCGCACCGCCATGTTGCTGCCGAACACGAAGGGTACTCGCGGGCCAGCATGAGCACCGCGCGGCGCAACGTGTCGTCGGCGCGAGCTCCGAAGCGGCGCAGCGGCATGTCGTAGTAGATCATCGGCCCGGTGGCCGCCCCGACCGTCGGGTCGGCGAACATCCGGCGCACCTCGTGCACCCAGGTCGGCTCGAGCACGGTGTCGGCGTCGATGCGCCCGAGCACCTCGCCCATCGCCCGGTCCAGCCCGAAGTTGCGGGTCGGCACGAGCCCCTGCTCGTCGTTCTGCGAGAAGACCAGACGAGGGGTGCGGTCGGGGAACTCGGTCTTCAGATCGTTCAGGATGCGGAGGGTCGCGTCGGTCGACCGGTTGTCGACGACGAGGATCTCGTCTGCGGGCTCGGTCTGCTCGATCGCGGCGACGACGCAGGCGCGGATCGTGCTCTGCTCGTTGTAGGCCGGGATGACGATGGAGACCGTGGGGACGTCCGGGGACGGCATGCCGACACCCTACCGCCGCACTTGCGTCAGGACACCCAGTCCTCGGTCACGTTCTTGGCGAGCCAGCCGAGCGGCTCGACGGCCTCGCCGCCGCCGGGGCGGATCTCGAAGTGCAGGTGCGGCCGGTGCTGGCGCCGGTGCTGCCGACGTTTCCGAGCACCTCGCCGCGCGTCACCTTGTCGCCCGACGTTGACGGTCTGCGAGCCGAAGATCAGGTGGCCGTAGACGCTCTGCACCTTCTGGCCGTCGATCGTGTGCTCGACGATGACGTGCTGGCCGAGGCCGCCGTCGATCGACGGACTGGACGACGACGCCGTCGGCGATGACGTGGATGGCGGTCCCATAGCCGGGATCGAAGTCGACGCCCTGGTGATCGGACGAGCAGCCCCACGAGCACGGCGCGAAGCGCCAGCCGAAGCCGCTGCTCACGTCGCTCGACGGGGCGATGGGCCACTGGATCGGGGTGAACTGCGAGATCACGTACGTGTCGCTCGCGCACCGCGGAGGGCGCGAACGTCTCCCCGACGACCATGCGTCTGGGATGCGGCGGCGTACGCCTCCTCCTTCATGGTGACGGCCTGCGCGGGCAGGTCGTGCACGGTGACGGTGAGGAACACGAGCGTCGCGGCACCGATGGCGATCGTGCGCCTCTTCCGGAAGGCGCCGGCGTAGCTGCGGTCGTCGTGACTGGTCGAGGTCGAGCCGGGCGGAAACAGCGGTTTTGCTCTGAGGCACGATAAAAATGAACTTCCTGGTCGGGCGCACGCGAACGCGCACAGGACGCACGAACGCGCGTCAGATCGGGGTAGGGGCCCTCTGCGACGAGTTGCGAGCGGCGGATCCAGTCCACGGAGTTCGCGAGGCCGGTAACGATCCTGCAACACTCGCCCTGGGCAGAACCTGGACGCGACCGGCGAAACACGCCCAGTAGCCTCAGACTCACGCCCCGACAGCAAAGGACGCACATGCAGGTCTGGCCCGGCAGCGCCTACCCGCTCGGGCGCGACCTTCGACGGCACCGGCACCAACTTCGCGCTCTTCAGCGAGGTGGCCGAGAAGGTCGAGCTGTGCCTGTTCGACGACGCCCGCGTCGAGTCGCGCATCGAGTTGACCGAGGTGGACGGCTACGTCTGGCACGTCTACCTGCCCGAGGTGCAGCCGGGTCAGCGGTACGGCTACCGCGTCCACGGGCCGTGGGATCCCGACGAGGGTCTGCGCTGCAACCCGAACAAGCTGCTGCTCGATCCGTACGCGAAGGCGACCTGCGACGACATCCGGTGGGGCCAGGCGATGTTCTCGTACCAGTTCGGCGATCCCGACGAGCGCAACGACGACGACTCCGCCGCGAGCATGCTGCTCGGCGTCGTCGTGAACCCGTTCTTCGACTGGACCGGTGACCGCGCCCCCAAGATCCCGTACGCCGAGAGCGTCATCTACGAAGCGCACGTCAAGGGCCTCACCAAGCTGCACCCCGACATCCCGGAGAAGCTGCGCGGCACCTACGCCGCGATCGGGCACCCCGCGGTGATCGACCACCTGAAGCGCATCGGCGTCACCGCGATCGAGCTGATGCCGGTGCACCAGTTCCTGCACGACTCGGTGCTGGAGGAGAAGGGGCTGCGCAACTACTGGGGCTACAACACGATCGCGTTCCTCGCCCCGCATGCCGACTACGCATCGAGCGGCCAGCTCGGCGAGCAGGTGCGAGGAGTTCAAGAGCATGGTGCTCGCCCTCCATGCCGCCGGCATCGAAGTGATCCTGGATGTGGTCTACAACCACACGGCGGAAGGCAACCACCAGGGGCCGACGGTCTCGATGCGCGGGATCGACAACGCCGCGTACTACCGCCTCGTCGAGGACGACGAGCAGCACTACATGGACTACACGGGCACCGGCAACTCGCTCAACGTCGGCCACCCGCACACGCTCCAGCTGATCATGGACTCGCTGCGCTACTGGGTGACCGAGATGCACGTCGACGGGTTCCGTTTCGACCTGGCCGCGACGCTGGCGCGCGAGTTCTACGAGGTCGACCGCCTGTCGGCCTTCTTCGAACTGGTGCAGCAGGACCCGATCGTGTCGCAGGTGAAGCTCATCGCCGAGCCGTGGGACCTCGGGCCAGGCGGCTACCAGGTCGGCAACTTCCCGCCGCAGTGGACCGAGTGGAACGGCCAGTACCGGGATACCGTGCGCGACTTCTGGAGGGGCGAGCCGGCCACCCTGGGCGAGTTCGCATCCCGGATCACCGGATCGAGCGACCTGTACGAGAACACCGGACGCCGGCCGGTGGCGTCGATCAACTTCGTCACGGCCCACGACGGCTTCACCCTGCGCGACCTGGTCTCGTACAACGAGAAGCACAACGAGGCGAACGGCGAGGACGGAAACGACGGAAGTGACGACAACCGCTCGTTCAACATGGGCGTCGAGGGCGAGACCGACGACCCGGTGGTGAAGATGCTGCGCGCGCGGCAGCAGCGCAACTTCCTCGCGACGCTGCTGCTCTCGCAGGGCGTGCCGATGATCGCGCACGGCGACGAGCTCGGCCGCACCCAGCACGGCAACAACAACGTGTACGCGCAGGATTCCGAGATCGCGTGGGTGAACTGGGATCAGGCCGACGAGGCCCTGATCGAGTACACCGCCGCCCTCACCCGGCTACGGCGCGAGCACCCGACCTTCCGGCGCAGCCGGTTCTTCGACGGGCATCCGGTCCGCCGCGGCGAGGGCGAGCCGCTGCCCGACCTGGTCTGGCTGCGCCCCGACGGAACCGCGATGCAGCCCGAGGACTGGGAGGCCGGCTTCGGCCGCACCATCGGCGTGTTCCTGAACGGGCAGGGCATCCAGGGCGTGACCTCGCGCGGCGAGCGGATCGTCGACAGCCACTTCCTCGTCTACTTCAACGCGCACACCGAGGCCGTCGACATCCTCATCCCGGCCGAGGAGCGCTCCCCGCTCTGGGATCTCGTCGTCGACACCAACGGCGGCGACGTCGGCGGGGATCCGATCGAGCCGGGAGCCGTCTTCTCGCTGGGCGCTCACGCCCTCGCGGTGCTGCGCGAGCACATCGAGGTCCCGTCGACGACGGCCGTCAGCGCGCCGGCCACGGAGCGGCCGAGCCGGTGACCGCCGCACCCGGTCGACCTACCGGCTGCAGCTGACGGCCGAGTTCACGCTGCACGACGCGGCAGCGCTGGCGGGATACCTGCGCGATCTCGGTGCCGACTGGTTCTACCTCTCCCCCGTTCTGCAGTCCGGTGCCGGCTCGACGCACGGCTACGACGTCGTCGAACACACGCGGGTGGATGCGGCGCGCGGCGGCGAGGCGGGTCTCGACGCGCTCGGCGGCGGCAGCGCCTTCGACGGGCATGGGCGTGCTGGTCGACATCGTGCCGAACCACATGGGCGTCGGCGATCCGGCGGACAACGCGTGGTGGTGGGACGTGCTCGAGTCGGCCGGGATTCGGCGTGGGCCGAGTACTTCGACATCGACTGGGATGCCGCGGCGGGGCAGGGTGCGCATCCCGGTTCTCGGTGAAGCGATCGAGGCGGCCGCGGCATCCGGTGCCGTGCGGGTCGACAGGCGGGGAGCTTGCGGTATCACGAGCACCGGTTCCCGCTGGCGGCCGGCAGCGCCGAGCGACGGCTCTGCCCTCGACGTCGTGCACGCGCGCCAGCACTACGAGCTGATCGATTGGCGCCGGCGGGCACCGATCTGAACTACCGGCGGTTCTTCGCGATCAACGAGCTCGCCGGGCTGCGGGTCGAGCGGCCCGAGGTGTTCGCGGCCACACACGGGGAGATCGTGCGTGGGTGACGCGACGGCCTCGGCGCGGGCGTCCCCGTCGGCCTGCGGGTCGACCACCCGGATGGGCTCGCCGACCCCGGCGGCTACCTCGATGCGCTCGCGGAGGCGACCGGGGGCGCCTACCTGGTCGTCGAGAAGATCCTCCAGCACGGCGAGGAGCTGCCGCCGACTGGGCGACCGCCGGCACGACCGGCTACGACGCGCTCGCCGAGATCGACCGCGTGCTTCGTCGACCCCGCTGGGCAGCGCGACGCTCGAGGCGCTGGATGCGTCGCTGCGCCCGGCGGCCCGCTCGCTTGGGCGGACCTCACCCACGACACCCGCGGCGGTCGCCGACGGCATCCTCCACGCCGAGGTGCGCCGACTCGCTCGGGACTCGCGCAGCCGATGCGCGGGCCGAGCGGCGCCCGAGACTGGCGTCGACGCGCTCGCCGAGCTGCTCGCCTGCTTTCCCGGTGTACCGCAGCTACCTACCGTTCGGGCGCGAGCACCTCGACGCGCGCGGTCGCAGCGACGCCGGCACGCGTCGCCCCGACCTCGCCCGCACCCTCGAGCAGACTCGTCGCGTGCTCGCGCGATCCCGCGGCACCCGGCCGCGATCCGCTTCCAGCAGACCAGCGGGATGGTGATGGCGAAGGGCGTCGAGGACACCGCGTTCTACCGGGACTCCCGGCTCGCGACCCTGACCGAGGTCGGCGGCGACCCCGGACCAGTTCGCGATGTCGGTCGACGAGTTCCACGCGGCTCAGGCGGCCCGGCTCGCCACCCACCCGACGGGATGACGACCCTCACCACCCACGACACGAAGCGCGGCGAAGACACCCGCGCGCGCATCAGCGTGCTCGCCGAGCTGCCCGGCGAGTGGGCGGCGTTCATCGGCCGCCGGCGTCGGCGCGCCTGTGCGACGGCGCGCTCGAGAACCTGCTCTGGCAGTCGATCGTCGGCATGCTGGCCCCGCGAGCGCGAGGCGCTCCACGGGTACGTCGATCAAGGCGGCTCGCGAAGCCGGCGGGCGCGACGACCTGGACGGATCCCGACGCCGCGTTCGAGGATCGCGCTGCGGCGCTCTGGTCGACACCGCCTTCGACGACCCGGAGACCGCGCGCCGACGTCGAGGCGTTCGTCGCCCGCATCACGCACGCCGGGCTGGTCGAACGCGCTCGGCGCGAAGCTGCTGCAGCTGACCGGCGCCCGGCGTGCCCGACGTGTACCAGGGAACCGAGCTCTGGGACTTCTCGCTCGTCGACCCCGACAACCGGCGTCCGGTCGACTACGACCAGCGCCGCCGGATGCTGGCCGACCTCGATGCGGGAGCCGCCGCCGGTCGACGCGACCGGCGCTGCCAAGCTGCTCGTCACATCCCGAGCCCTGCGCGCCCGTCGTGACCGGCCCGAGCTGTTCGCCGGCTACACCCCGCTGCCGGCGACGGGCCCGGCCGCCGGCCACCTCGTCGCTCGCCGACCGCGGCGGCGCGATCTCGGTCGCGACCCGTCTGCCCGTCCGGCTGTCCGCCACCGGCGGCTGGCGCGGCACGACGATCGCCCTGCCCGACCGGCCGTACCGCGACGCCCTCACCGGCGAGCGGCTTCGCGGGCGGCGAGTCCGCGGTGCCGATGTCCTCTCGCGCTATCCCGGTCGCGCTGCTGCTGCCGCGACTGACCGCAGTCCGAACATCACCTGAAGGTTCGGCGTCGCCTCTTGTCATGCGGGCGGTGCGGGTGTGGGATGAGCACTACCCGAGCTGATCCCCTGGAGGTGTTCGATGAAGCAGGCCATCGCACACGACGTCCGGGTGACGGAAGCCGTCCCCGGAGTTCACCGTGTGGAACTCGACGACAAGACCGTCGGGTACGTGCAGAAAGAGGGAAGGTCTACGTCGCCCTCTGCGGGAGTGTCTACAACACCTCCTTCGAAGTGGCGCAGTCGCTGAGTCTCGACACGGCGGTCGCAGCGGTCATCGACGCGACCTGACCCGCGCCTCTCGCTCTGGACACGCCGATGGGCGCGACCGTCGCCGACCGCGCCCATCGGATCAGGTGTTACTTGCGCAGCAGGTTGCCCTTGTAGAGCAGGTCGCTCGACCCGCCCTTCTGGCCCTTCTCCGTGCCGTTCACCGCCGAGCCGGTCATGCCGAACGTCAGCGTGACGTGTGCGATCGCATCCGCCATCTGCTCGAGCACGGTCTCGTCGAGGTTGTCGATGTCATCGCACGCCGCGTGGTAGCACGGGTCGTACGCTTCACCCGCGGTGCCGCCGTAGATCCCGGCTTCCTCCGCGCTCTTGATGCCCTCGGCTCCGGTGAACAGGCCGCCTGCAGGGATGCCGTTTTCGATGAAGTCGAAGTAGTCGCTCCGGCCGTCGAAGGCGGTCGGTTCGGTCGCGAGACCCTGCGAGGCGAAGTAGTCGAGGAAGACCTTCTCTACGACACTCGAGCCGTTCGGGCCATCGGTGCCGAAGGCGCCACCGTCACCGTCATACACGAAGCGCACCGGGTTCGGCGACGCCACCATGTCGAAGTTGAGGTTTACGGAGGTCTTCAGGATGTCCTTCTTGCTCAACTGGGAGACGTAGTAGGCCGACCCGATCAAACCGTCCTCCTCACCGCTCCACCACGCGAAGCGGATGCGGTTGGTCGGCTGGATGCCGAGTTCCGCGATCTGCAGGGCGGTCTCGAGGATCGCGGCGCTGCCGGATCCGTTGTCATTGATGCCGGGACCCTCGCGCACGCTGTCGAGGTGTGCACCCACGACGACGGTGCGGTCAGCCCGACCGCTCGTGTCGGCGAGCACGTTGAAGGTGTCGATCTCCTCGTCGTGCGTCACCAGAGCGACGCGCAGCACGAGATTCGCGGTGCCGACGAGCGCCTCGCCGATGGCGAAGCTCGTGCCGACGACCGGGATCGTGATTCCGGGGGCGCCGAGCGTTCCGAACACGACGCCGAAACGGTCGTCATCCGGGTTCACGTTGCCTTGGTTGAAGATGACAACAGCGGTCGCTCCGGCAGCTTCGGCATTGGCTGCCTTCACCGCGAAGTCGCACGAGCCGCGCTGGATGAGGGCGATCTCGCCCACGGGGAAGCCGACGAAGTCCGCGGCCTCGCACCCACTGGTCGATGCCCGGTCCCCGGCGAGGTTCACATCGACGGCGGTGACATCATCCGTGACGTCTCCCTGGCCGGTGTAGTCCATGGGGTAGAAGTCGTTGAAGAAGGCGTACGACTCAGGGTCCGGCGAGATCACGTCGAGCGCCGCCTCGTCCACGACGACCTTGGTGTAGGTGAACTCCTGCCGCGTCGTCGTGTAGCCGGCACCCTGCAGTTGAGCCTCGATGTATTCGGCGGATGCCGCATGGCCGCCCGTGCCTGCGCCGCGGTTATCGTCGTTGGCATCCGCGACCGCCTGAAGCGCTTCCAGGTGGGTGACGATGTTCTCCGCGGTGACCGCGTTCCTCAGCGCTGAGGTGTTGGTCGGATTTGCGGCATTTGCCGGTGTCGCCACCGCGAGCGCGAGTAGCGCTGCGGAGGAGAGGGCGATTGCCGGGATTGCCCGGCGCTTGGTCTTGTCGATCACGTGTTTTCCTCGTTCTCGTTCGTGCACCGTCGTGTGGCGCGTTGACTGGACGAGTTTATCCCCCGAAATGGGGGCGTCAACGGGGGTTCCGTCAATAGGCTGACGCCATGAGCGACGCTACGAAGCCCCGCGAGCGAGCGTCGATCGACCTTTCGAAGCGCGATCTGACGCTCGACCTCGCGCGCGTGTTCTGCGTGTTGCTGGTGGTCGTGATCCACCTGCTCATGACCGGCGTGATCGTCGACCGGAGCGGCATCGGGCTGGAGCGCACGCTCGAGGCGCAGCCGTGGTACCCGCACGCCACCTGGGTCGGGCAGATCATGCCCCTGTTCTTCGTGATCGGCGGCGTTCGTCGGCCTGACCGCCTGGCGGAGCCTCCAGCGTCGCGGCGGCGATGCCCCCGGCTACGTCATGAGCCGCGTGCTGCGGTTGGCGCGACCGGCGTTCCCGCTCTTCGTCTTCTACGTCGTGGCGATCGGGGTCGGCTCTGATCATCATCATGACGACGGGTCTCCTCGGATTCAGAGTGCTCGACGCCGTGATCATCGGGGCCGGATCGCCGCTCTGGTTCATCGCGGCGTACGCGATCAGCCAGGCGTTCCTCCCCGTCCTGGCGCGCCTGCCACGAGGTCGCGCCGAAACGCACCGTCCTGGTGCTGCTGCTCGGCGTGATCCTCGTCGACATGTTGCGGTTCGCGACACTCGACCTCGGCGCGATCAGCTTCTGGCTCGGCCTGCTGAACCTGCTCTTCGTCTGGCCGCTCATCCAGCAGATTCGGCTTCTGGTACGCCGACGGGTTCTTCGACCGGCCGTGGTGGCAGCTGGTGCTGATCTCGCTCGCCGCGCTCGGGATGCTGTGGCCGCTCACGACGTTCGGCCCGTACTCCGTCGACATGCTGGTCAATCAGAACCCGCCGACCCTGCCCCTCGTGTTCATCGGGCTGTCGCAGGCGGCGCTCCTGCGCGCTGCTCAAGCGGCCGCTTTCGGCCCTGATGCGCACGCGACGCGGCGAAGGCGATCGTGTTCGTCGCGGGCACCCGTCTCATCACGATCTACCTCTGGCACGTGCCGATGATCGTGCTGGTCGCCGGGCTCGCCCTGCTGATCCCCGGCGCCAGCCCGCGTCCGGGCAGCGCCGAATGGTGGTGGTCGCGGCCGATCGAGTACGTGATCCTGCTCGCGCTGCTGTTCGCCCTGTCGTTCCTCGTCGGCCGGTTCGAGCAGCCGCGCGAGCCCGGCCCGACGCCGCCGGTCGCCGTCGTGGCCGTGGCTCGACTGCCTGGTCGTCGCTGTCCCGACGATCATGATCCCGCTCGGCCTCGACTTCGCGCTGGCCGTCGCGGGAGCGATCACGTTCGGGATCGCCATCCTGATCCTGGGGCGCTGGGGCGCTCGGCAGCGGCCGCGCCTAGGACGAGGCGCAAGCGGCCGCACCGACCCGCTCGTAGGCTGGACGTCGTGAAAGCGACGATCATGGCCGGCACCCGCGACATCCGAGTCGAAGAGCGGCCCGGATCCGGTGATCCTCGCACCCGGGACGTCATCGTGCGTGTCGTCGCCGCGTGCGTCTGCGGATCGGACCTCTGGGGCTACCGCGACTTCGGCAACGGTCGCGAGCGGCTCATGGGCCACGAGATGATCGGCACCATCGAGCAGGTCGGCGACGAGGTCACGGCTCTCAAGGTCGGCGACTTCGTGATCTCGCCCGTTCTCGCTGAGCGACGGCAGCTGCCAGTCGTGCCTCGCCGGATCGACCGTCGGTCTGCGACCACGTCACGTTCTTCGGCTCGCGGGACGCAGACCGGCATCCCGTCGACGGCGCACAGGGCGAGCTCATCCGGATGCCGTTCGGCGAGAGTTCGCTCGTCGTCGTTCCCGGTCCCGTGGACGATGCGCTCATCCCGCACCTGCTGGCGCTCTCCGACGTCGCGTCGACCGGGCATCACGCCGCGGTCTCGGCGCAGGTCGGACCCGGCGATGTCGTCGTCGTGGTCGGTGACGGCGCCGTCGGCCTGTCGGCGGTGCTCGCTGCCTCGCGGCTCGGAGCGTCGCGCATCATCGCGATGAGCCGCCACGCCGACCGCCAGGCGGTGGCGCGCGAGTTCGGCGCGACCGACATCATCGAGGAGCGCGGCGCGGATGCGATCGTCGCGCTGCGTGCGCTGCTCGACGGCGAGCCTGGCCGACGCTGCGCTCGAATGCGTCGGGACGAAGAAGTCGATGGAGCAGGCCCTCGGACTCGGTGCGCGGCGGTGGCCGCGTCGGTTTCGTCGGGGTTCCCGGCGACCGGGTCAACCTGCGATCCGCGAGACTCTTCGATCGGGCAACATCACCGTCGGGCGGCGGGATGGCGCCGGCGCGCACCTACATCCCCGAGCTGCTGGCCGCGGTGCTCGACGGCACCATGCAGCCAGGCAAGGTCTTCGACCTGGAGCTGCCGCTGTCCGAGGTCGCCGAGGCCTATCGCCGCGATGGACGAGCGTCGCGCGATCAAGGTGCTGCTGCGGCCTAGAAGCCGCTCGAAGTCGGCCCCACCGAAGTCGCCGCCGCCGAAGTCTCCACCGGCAGTCACGCACCGGCGTCGCGCGGATCCGCTGTCCGAGCCAGTGTCGGCCGCCGAGGCATCCGTCGTCCCGCCGTCCCACGGAAGGAACGCGCTGACCAGCGCCGATCCGATCACGTACCCGGCGACGGTGCCGATCAGCGAACTCGCGATCATGCTGCCGAATCCGGGACCCGGTAGGCGGGGTTCGAGAACGAGCGCTCGAGGGTGCCGGGCTGGCGCATCTCGGCGCGGGTCGCCGCGCGGGCGAGAGTGGCGGGCTCGCTGGACAGCGGACGCTCGCCGGTGCCCGCTCCCTTGCTCAGCTCTTCGTAGATGACGGCACGCTGCTCGTCGGTCGAGCTTCGCGAAGGCCTCGGCGTGCACCTGCTCGATGGTCTCGGGCGGCGCGGTGCGCAGCAGGTAGCGGTAGCGCTCGACGGCGCGCTGGTCATCGTCGCGCGCTTCGCGCGCGCGGGGCCGCGGGTGCGGCGGCCTCTTCCGTACCGAACAGACGATCCAGGAATCCCATGGTGTGTTGCCTCCGTCGCTCACGCTAAACGCGGCAACTGTGCGGCTGCTGGGCAGCACCTGGGGGTGCGCGCGGAAGGTCAGGCCGTCGGCGTGTACCGGCTGCGCGACCTGTGCGGTCGGTTCGCTCGGGATCAGGATCCAGGCGACGATGTAGAAGATGACCTGCGGTCCGGGGATCAGGATCGAGAGCACGGCGAGGAGGCGGACGAGGGACACGTTCCAGCCGAAGCGGTCGGCGAGGGCGGCGCAGACGCCGCCGATGAGGCGTCCATTGCGGGGTCGTCGAAGTTCAGCCATGAATCCATCCTGCGGGACGCGGCGGCGAAAGGCAGGGGGCTAGCCCCGAGGCGCCGATCGGGTAGAGGCCCGCCGCCGTCATCCGTTGAGAACGGAGAGGATGTTGCCGGCCGGATCCGTGAACCAGGCGATGTCGGGACCCATGTTCGCGGCCTTGCCGCGGGCGATCCCTTTCTCGTCCTGGTGAGATCCCTCGTAACGCTCGAGCGTGACGCCCGCGGCCACGAGCTCGTCGACCGCCGCGTCGATGTCGGCGACCTCGAAGTTGAAGACCGTGTAGGTCGCCGGCGTGTGGTCGTCCTTCGGGTAGACGAACACGTGCGTTTCTCCGAGGTGCAGCTCGAGGCCCATGCCGGTGTCGCGCGACGTCGAGGCCGAGGGTGTCACCGTAGAACGCGAGCGCGGCCGGGAGGTCGTTCACCGAGAATCCGGTGAATCCGCTGGTGGTGGTGAGCATGAGAATCGCCTCCGCAGTTGTGTACACTGTCCACAATGCCACACCCGTCTGTGGCCGTCCACCCGAGGGGGCACCGTGAGCATCGCACAGCGCTCCACATATCGTCACGGTGACCTCCGACAGGCGCTTCTCGACGCCGGAATCGACATGGCTCGCGAGGGCGGCCCGGATGCGGTCGTCCTGCGCGAGGCGACCCGGCGTACCGGCGTCTCGCCCAACGCCGCCTACCGGCACTTCTCCGATCGCGACGCGCTCGTCGCCGCCGTGAGCGACGCGGCATCCGCCGCATCCGCCGCCGCCATCGAAGCCGAGTGGGACGCCGTCGCCGCGACCGATCCGCCGCCGCGACCGCGCACGCGCACCTCCGCGCAGTCGGGATCGGCTATCTGCGCTTCGCCCGCGACGAGCCCGGGCTGTTCCGCGCCGCCTACACCGTGCCCTCCAACCTCGAGCAGGCGTTCAGTCCGGCTCAAGGCGGGTCCGAGCGGCCGCACACCGTTCCAGCTGCTCGACCGATCGCGCTCGACGAGATGGTCGCCGCCGGGCTCCTGCCCGCCGAACGCCGACCCGGCGCGGAGCTGCTGCGCATGGTCGGCGGTGCACGGGCTCGCGATGCTCGTGCTCGAGGGACCGCTGCGCGACCTCGACGAGGCGACCCTCCTCCGCGCCGGCCAGCAGCTGATCGACATGGTCGACCGGGGGCTCTGACGTTAGGCTGGAACGCAGCATGAAAGCGCTCACCGAAGCCGACATCCGGGACTCGTTCGTCAACGCCGCCCGGGTGAGGCGCTCAGGATGCCGATGCCGGGCCTGCACGAGATGCTCTGGGACGATCGCGAATACCTCGGATGGCGCGATCCCGGCTTCGCCGCAGCGCGGATACGTCGTGTCGTGGCAGGACGGCCGCGCGATCGGCATCGTGCTGCGCGCGGCGGAAGCGCGCCTCCAGGTCGGCTCGGCGATCTGCTCGCTCTGCAACACTCCGCAGCCGGCCGGACAGGTGACGATGTTCAGCGCCGTCCGGGCCGGCGACGCCGGCAGGCGCGGCGACAGCGTCGGCACCTACATCTGCGCCGACCTCGCGTGCTCGCTGCTGATCCGGATCGCTCCCCCGCAGTACGAGATGCAGCCGTCGCCCGAGGAGGTCGTCGCCGCGCGCGCAGCCGGGCTGCAGGCCCGACTGGACGCGTTCGTCGGGCGCGTCCTGCAGGACGCCGCCTAGGCCGCAGGCCGGTCTAGGGCTTCGCCGCCGCGACCCGGTCGACCTCGGCGATGAGACCGGGCAGCACCTTCTTCATGTAGCGCGCCCAGAAGACGCGCACGATGAAGCGAACGATCCACCCGCGCTTCGGCTGCGCGTGGTACGAGTACGACCACCGGATGCGGGTGCCCTCGGCTGCGGCGTCGAAGTCCCATTCCGCCTCCGCGAAGGCGACGAGGGTGCCGAAGGTCTTGGTGAAGTCGGAGAGCCGGTAGGCGAACCGGCGCGGCGACGTGACATCGGTCAGTCGCTCGACCACCGTGCTGCCGTCGGACAGCTCGAGCGTACGGCTCTGGCCCGGCGCGTCCCAGGCCCCGGTCTGGTCGTCGAACGGCGACGACCGCCGGAAGCGGACCGGACTTCGGGTAGAAGCGCGTCGGATCGCTCGTCGTCAGGATCGCGAAAGTGCGATCGGGTTTCGCTGTCGCGAAGCCTTCGGCGCGGGCTGAGGTGGCCATGTCGGGGGTTCGGAGCCGTGCCGCGGGTCGGCGGCTAGTCGAACTTCTCGAGGAGGTGGAACGGGATCATCAGCGACGCCGAGACGGCGAGCAGGCCGGCCGAGAACAGCCCGATCTGCTGCCACGCCTCGGTCACCGCGAACGCGTAGCCGAAGAGGGCGAACGATCCGACGAACAACCCGAGACACACCAGGAAGGCGAAGATCTTCATGGCTTCACCCTAGCGGCGGGGTCGATGCTGCGGGCCGCCCGGCGCGTCGCGCAACTCTCCGAATCCGCGCCTCTTTGCGCCGGAGTTGACATCCGCCGCCGGCGGTTACTATCTAACCCATTGGTTATCTAACCGGGAGGTTATGAAATGATCGCGTCAGCGATGTCGGGGCAGGCGGAGGTGGACGACCTCACGGCGGTGTTCTCGGCCCTCGCCGACCCGACCCGGCGCAGCATCCTGATGCGTCTCATGGCCGGCGACGCGAGCGTCGCCGAGCTGGCCGAGCCGTTCGCGATGAGCCAGCCGGCCGTCAGCAAGCACCTCAAGGTGCTCGAGGGCGCCGGGCTCATCTCGCGCAGTCGCGTCGCGACCTCCCGGTACAGCCACCTCGAGGCACAGCCTCTGAAGGAGGCGAACGAGTGGATGCAGAAGTACAAGACGTTCTGGAACGAGAGCTTCGACCGCCTGGACGCGGCCCTCGCCGAGTACATGAAACAGGAAGAAGAGAGCAATGACTGAATACACGATCCCCGAGATCCCCGAGGCGCTCGACACCGACGTGTTCATCACGCGCGCGTTCAACGCACCCCGCGAGGTCGTCTGGAAGTTCTTCACAGAGCCGGAGCTGCTCGCGCAGTGGTTCGGCCCCGAGACGGTGCACGTCGATCCCTCGACCGTGAACGTGCAGCTGCACCCCGGCGGCCGGTGGGACATGGACATGGTCGACAACGAGACCGGCGAACACTACCCGATCCGCTCGCAGCTGAACGTCGTCATCCCGCCCGAGTACCTCGAAGGCGGAGAGGTCTCCGGCGCCGACGTCGATGAGCCCGGCCGACAGCGATCACGCTGCGGATCTGGTTCCACGACCACGGACGACGAAGACCCGGATGACGCTGCACCAGGGGCCGTTCACGCCGGAGTTCCGCGACATGACCCGCGACGGCTGGGAGTCGTCGTTCGTCAAGATCGACGCCATCCTCGAGGCGCAGAAGTGACGACCGAGTACGCGAAGTCGTCCGACGGCACCCGCATCGCGTTCGAGAGCAACGGCTCCGGGCCGGTCCTCGTGCTGGTCGACGGGGCGATGTGCTACCGCAGGTTCGGCCCCGCCGAGCCGTTCACCGCGGCTCTCGGCGACGCCTACACGGTCGTCACGTACGACCGTCGCGGTCGCGGAGAGAGCGGCGACTCGTCGACGTACCGTCCCGAGCTCGAGTTCGACGACCTGCGGGCCGTGATCGACGCCGTCGGCGGCAAGCCGTACGTGCTCGGGTTCTCCTCCGGCGCCGGGCTCGCCTACCGCGCGGCCGCGGCGGGCGTGCCGATGGCGAAGCTCGATCGGCTACGAGGCGCCGTACGTCGGCCGCCGCGGCGGCCGCGACTACGTCAGCGACCTCGACCGCCTCATCGCCGACGGGCAGGACGGCAAGGCCGTCGACTACTTCATGGTGAAGATGGTCGGCGCTCCGTTCTTCGTGCCCGGTGATGTTCCGGCTGATGGGCAAGGCCTGGACGCAGATGAAGACAGATCGCGCCGACGCTGCGCTACGACGCCCGCGTGATGGGCGGCGACTTCGAGGTGCCGACCGCCGAGCTGAAGGACATCAAGGTTCCGGCGCTGGCGATCTGGGGCAGCAAGGCGAAGCCCGAGATGTCGAAGGCCAACGCGGCGATCGCGGCGGCGATCCCGGGCGCGGAGCACCGCATCCTGGAGGGCCAGACGCACAACGTGACGCCAGACGCGCTCCGCCCCGAGATCGTGGGTTCTTCGCATGAGCACCGTGACCGAGCTGCAGGCCGCAGTGACCGGCATTCTCGACGGCGAGCTACCCGAGGCGAGCGACGAAGCTGTACCACGGCATCCCGGTCTGGTGCGTCGGCAATGAGCCGACCATCGGGCTCAAGCCGGCGAAGGCGCACCTGAGCGTGTTGTTCTTCCGAGGGCAGCGGATCGCGGATGCCACGGGCGACCTGGTCGCGTCGGGCTCGTTCGAGATGGCCTCGGTCAAGCTGGCGAGCGCCGCCGACCTCGATGAGGACGCACTGCGTGGCTGGATTCAGGCGGCCAAGGCGATCGACCAGAAGGGCGCGAGCTGATGCCGACGTTCACCACCGAACTGCTGCAGACGCGGCAACAACGTCGGCATCGTGATCCCGGAGGCGGTGGTCGCCGAGCTGGGCGGTAAGCGGATCCCGGTGGTCATCACCCTGAACGGCGGCTACAGCTACCGCAACTGGACGACGGCCGGCCTCGTGGTGGTCCGAAGCCGAGGGCCTCGTAGCCGGACGACCCGACCGGCCTCCGGCGGAATCCGCCGGCCGACGGCAGCCGCCGCCGGGCGAACGCGCGCCACGATCGCCGATGCGCGACGAGCCGAGACGATGCCGCGCGGTCGCTCGCGAGCAGGTTCAGGTCGGCGATCGTCGCCGCCGCAGGGCGACGTCCGGGATGGGAGCGGGAGCCGAGCGCATCCGTCATTCGGGTGCCTTCCAGGATGTCGGGCCGCGGGTGCCGGCCGGGTAGGTGTCGAGTCGAACCTTGTTGCTGCGCCACGCTGCGAGTACGGGAGAGACGATACGCCAGCACTCCTCCGCGATGTCGCCCCGCACGGACAGAGTGGGGTCGCCCTCGAGCAGTTCGGCGAGCACCTCGCCGTACGCGCTCAACTCGCTCGGCCCGAACTCGGCGTGCAGCACGTCGTTCTCGAGGTTGAACGGGTCGTCGCGTCCGTTGGTGATCAGGTCGATGTCGAGGATCGCGGGATTGACGCCGATGCGCAGCTGCGCGCGCGAGGCCGGGCCCGGTGAACCCGGTCGGCAGGTGCGGGACCTCGCGAAAGGTGAAGAGGATCTCCTGCCGCGGCTGCCCGATCGCCTTGCCGGTGCGCAGGACGATCGGGACGCCCGCCCAGCGCCAGGTGTCGATCGCGACCGTCATCTCGGCCAAGGTCTCGGTGCGCCGGGACGCGACCACTCCCGGCTCGGCGGTGTACGGCGGCAGCTTGCGGCGGCCGACGGTGCCGGCGTTGTAGCGGGCGCGGCGGCTCGCGGTGCCGTCCCGCTTCCACGGCCGCGTGGCGCGCAGCACCTGCGCCATCGCACCGCGCAGGTCCTCCGAGCCGACACTCGACGGCGCCTCCATCGTGGCGAGGGCGAGCACCAGCAGCAGGTGGCTCTGGATCATGTCGGTCAGCGCGCCGGCATGGTCGTAGTACCCGGCGCGGCCCTCGAGGCCGATCGACTCCTCGACGATGATCTCGATGCGGGCGATGTTCTCGGCGGAGAGCAGCGGCTCGAAGATGCGGTTCGCGAACCGGAGCCCGATCAGGTTGAGGATCGTCGACTTGCCGAGGTAAGTGGTCGACGCGGAACACGTGCTCCTCGGGAACCATCTTCTGGAGCAGCCGGTTGAGGGCGCGCGCGGTGCGGACGTCCTCGCCGAACGGCTTCTCGAGCGCCAGCACGATGCCGGGCGGCAGGTCCATGGTCGCGAGCGTCGTGCACGCCTTCTCGGTGATCGCCGGCGGCAGCGCGAAGTAGACCGCGGTTCGGCCGGTGGATGCGGCGAGCACCGCCGCGAGATCGTCGGCACTGGTGGCATCGGCTCGCAGATAGAAGGAGTCCCGCGCGACCCGCTCCCCCAGGTCGGAACGGAAGGTGCTGAACGCAGCGTTCACCCGTGCGCGCCAGCGCTCATCCGTCATCGCGTCCCGGTCGACGCCGATCAGCCGGATGCGCTCGCCCCGCGATGACGCCAGGAGCGAAGCCAGCCCCGGCAGCAGCAGGCGGGAGGTCAGGTCGCCCCCGGCACCCAGGATGACCAGGGTTTCGATGCGTGCTTCCGCCATGCTGCGAGGCTATCGCGCTGATCGGCACTAATATCTGGCCATGACCGCACCCGTCGTCCCGGCGCCCACGCGCGCTGCGCCGGAGCGGAACAAGCTCGGCATCGCCGCGCTCGTGCTCGTGCTGATCACGGTCGCGCTGCCGATCGTCGGGTTCATCGTGTTCGTGATCGCGGCCTCCATCGAGGGCGCGGAGGGCGACAACCTCGGCTACGCGATCCTCGGGGCGTTCTTCTTCATCCCGGTCGCGTCGGCGCTGATCGCGCCGATCGCCATCGTCGGCGTCGTACTCGGGATCGTCAGCCTCTTCCTGAAGGGCCGTCGCAAGCTGCAGGGCATCCTCGCGATCATCCTCGGCCTCGTGCCGTCGTCGCTGATCCTGCTGCTGCCGGTCGCCATCGACAACTTCATCCCTCGCGGGTAGCGTCGGGATGGATGAAGCGGCAGCCTCTCAGATCCTCCGTCCTGAGTTCGGCGGGCTACGATCCGTCGACCGCGATGCTCGAGCTCGAGTTCGCCAGCGGTGACGTGTACCGCTACTTCGCGATCCCGCCGTCGCTGCATCGCGCGCTGATCGAGGCCGAGAGCCCCGGCGCGTTCTTCAACCAGAACATCAGCGACAAGTACCCGACCCGTCAGCAGTACGAATAGGGCACACGCAGAAGCGGGCGCCACCTCGAAGAGGCGACGCCCGCATCCGGGACCGCTGACGTCAGTCGTTCGACGCGGCCTTGAGGGCTGCGACCAGGATGCCGACGAGCCAGCCGACGGTCATCAGCGCGAACACCTGCATGATCGGCGGCGCGATGTCCTGGTGCGTCAGCCAGACGATGCCGACGAAGACGCCGACGACGAGGTAGACGACGACGGCGATCCAGACCGGACGGCTCAGCGAGCTGACCGCGGTGCCGACCTTGTTGTTGTTCTGCGCCAGCCGGGTCTTGAGCTCGATGCCCAGGACGGCTGCGGTGGCGGTGGCGACACCGCCGCCGAACAGCGCAGCCAGGATGCCGGTGGCGACCGGGATCACCGGCGCCGCCTCGGTCGTCGACACCTCGAAGTTCTGAATGTAGAAGCCGATCCACCCCCACAGCACCACGAATACCGCGAGTGCGAGGAAGGCGACGATCAGGAGGGGGTTCTTCACAGGAGGACTCCTTGTTCATTACGAAGTCGCCCACGATAGCGCACGACCGTTCCACCCGGGCGGGGTTAAGCCTGAGGTTGAAAGCCGCTGTCCCCCTTTTGCCCCACAACGGGGCATACCCCGTGCAGCCCCCTCTCGACACACTTGATGGTGGAGTGCGCTCACAGGAAGGCGCACCGAGAGGGGAATCGTGGCAGCCGGGGATTCGGCCGCACGCGAGGCAGCTCGGCAGCGCGATCTGGCGGACGAGCTGGCACGCCGCGCAGGGATCGCGACAGAGATGGCGCGCAACTTCGACGCGGCCGCACGCAGCGAGAACCGGCTCGCACAGACCCTCCTCGAGCTCGAGCCGCTCGGCTACACGTTGCTCACCGACCGCCGCTGGCCGGGGTCGAAGTTCGCGAATGTCGACCTCATCCTGATCGGCCCGGGCGGCGTCATGATCGTCGACGCGAAGTCGTGGCGCGACGTGATCGATCACCGGCGGGCACCTGTACCGCGGCACCGAAGACGTCACCGAGGAGGTCGCCGCAGCTCGCCGACCTCGTCTACACGACCCAGCGCTCGCTCGCCGAGATCGGCCTCGCGGCCGGGGAGGTGCGCGCCTTCGCCGCCTTCACCAACAAGGGCGTCGTCCGCACCGACATCTACGGCGTCACGCTCCTCAGCGAGGCGGCGACAGTCACCGAGATCGCCCGCCTCGGCTCCCGGCTCACGCAGCAGCAGGTCGCCAAGGTGCGCGGCGCCATCGACGCGCTCTTCCCGCCGATGTCGACCGACCCGACCGAGATCGACGCCACCACCCGACCCCCGGTCACCGCGAGGGAGATCGCGCGCGCCGGCATCCCGGACGCCCTGGCCATCGACGGCGGCCGAGCCCGAGAAGCTCTCGTCCGAGCAGATCCGCACCGCACTGGCCGAGGGCCTCCGCCGCGCGCCGATCGAGGAGTGGATGGCGTTCCTGCACCCCGAGCAGGCGCGCATCGTGCGACGCACCTTCACCGGGCCCGGCCGCATCCGCGGCGCCGCCGGCACCGGCAAGACCGTCGTCGCACTGCACCGCGCCGCCCACGTCGCCCGCACCACCGGCGGCCGCGTGCTCGTCACCACGTACGTGCGCACCCTGCCGAAGGTCCTGGAGGCGCTGATGCAGCGGCTCGCACCCGACGTCGCCGACCGCATCGACTTCCGCAGCGTGCACGGGTTCGCCTACGACGTGCTCACCAGCCGTCGCGGACCGATCGCGATCGAGGCCGAGACCGCCGACCGGCTGTTCAAGGACCTCTGGGACCGCGAGGGCAAGGACTCGGCCTCTCGGCAAGATCGACCCGGCGCCCGGGTACTGGCAGGACGAGATCCGCTACGTGCTCAAGGGCCGCGGTCTGACCGACTTCCACGAGTACGCGCAGTCTGCCGCGGCTCGGGCGCTTCCGCCCGCTGAACGCCGAGCAGCGCGCGCTGGTCTGGAACCTGTACCGCGACTACGAGATCGGCCTGCAGGAACGCGAGATCTTCGACTGGGAGGACGTGATCCTCGAGGCCGAGGCGTCGCTCGCCGAGCAGCCGCTCAAGGGATACACCGCCGTCATCGTCGACGAGGCGCAGGACCTGTCGTGCGCCATGATCCGGATGCTGCACGGGCTCACCGGGGACCGCCCCGACGGCCTGACCCTGATCAGCGATGGCCAGCAGACCATCTACCCGGGCGGCTACACCCTCGCGGAGGCGGGCGTCGCCATCCAGGGTCGCGGCGTCGTGCTGGGCAACAACTACCGCAACACCGCCGAGATCGTCGAGTTCGCGAAGTCCCTCGTGATCGGCGATCAGGCTCCGGATATCGAGGGGACCGCCGCTGCCGACGAGGCTCCCGAGGTGCTTCGCCACGGTTCGCGCCCGGTGTACACCGTGTTCTCGTCCCGCTCGGTGCACGACAAGTCGCTCGTGGAGCGCATCCGCCGCGTCATCGCCGAGAGCGAGGACACCAACTTCGGCGACATCGGAGTTCTCGCGCTGTACTCCTGGCACGCGCGCGAGGCCGCCGAGGCACTGACCGAGGCCGGCATCCCGACCGTCGAGCTGGAGAAGTACGACGGCCACTCGGTCGACGCGGTCAAGGTCGGGACGATCAAGCGCTCGAAGGGGCTCGAGTTCAAAGAGGTGCTGGTCGTGCGCACTCCCCCGCACCTGGTGCAGGCGGACGTCGTCGACCCCGACGAGGCCGCCGCCGAGCGTCGCCTCCTTCAGCGGCGCGAGCTCTACGTCGCCATGACCCGCGCCCGCGATGGCCTCTGGGTCGGCGTCGCCTGACCTGACAGAAGCTCCGGACGGGTAGACATACCGTTCCGCCCGCTGCCAGGATCAGTCGCGCGGGGGCGACCCGCGCCCCCTACCCGCTGGGAAGGGAACCCAACATGTCCAGCACCACCCGTATTCGCACGCTCGCGGCGATCTTCGCCGTCACCACCGGCGCGCTCCTCCTCGCAGGCGGTCCGTCACAGGCCGCACCGTCCGCATCAACCGCTCGAGCCGACTCCGGAGGTGATGTCTGCTGGTCGGCACCCGGATCCAAGGTCGTGCAGTGCTTCGACGGCGATGCCGAACTGGCCGAGGCGGTACTCGATCAGACCGGAACCGTCCTGATCGTCGAAGGGTCTGACCTCGCGGCACGCGGCCAGGCCGGCGTCCTGGCGACCTACGTGCTCGCGCGCCTCTATGAGGACGCGAGCTACGGCGGCACGGCGTTCGTCGTGTCCAGCTCCAGCTCCGCGACCTGCACGACGGGCGCCGGGCTGCAGGGGAACCTGCCGGCAGGCTGGGTCGACCGCGTCTCGTCGTTCAGGTCGTACTTCTCGTGTACGACCCGGCTGGCCGAGAACTTCGCCCAGGGAGGAGCCGTCGTACGGCTACTTCGTCAACGCCTCGAGCGTCGGGGCGTTGAACGACGAAGCGTCGTCGTACCGAGTGCAGTGATCACAGCGGAGGGGATCGTCGTGTAACCGCGGCGGTCCCCTCTCCGTCCTCGAACTGATTTCCGGCCGGATGTCAGATTCCGGCGATTCGTGACAGTACATAGGTGGAGGTGCAAGACGTGAACCCCGACGTCGAGCTGATCGCCAGGAGTATCGCGCGCGACGAGCGCGCCTTCGGCGACCTGTTCGATCGTCACGCGACAGCGGTCTACCGCTTCGCGTACAGCCTCACTCACGACGTCACGGAAGCGCAGGAGCTGGTGCAAGAGACCTTCGTCACCGCATGGAAGAAGCTGGCAGACATCCGTCTGGTCGGCGACTCGATGCTGCCGTGGCTGATCGTCGTGACCCGCCTGCACGCGCAGAACCTGCGCCGCAAGCAGCGACGCACCGACACCCTCCCGCTCGACGAGCACATCCTGAACCACGGCGCCGATGCGGTGAACGCCGACCACATCGCGCACCGCGAAGAGCTCGAGTGGGTCTTCGCCGCCGTGCGCGAGCTGAGCGAGACCGACCAGCGCATCGTCGAGCTGTGCCTCTACGAGGGGCGCAGCTACAAAGAGGCGGCGCTGCAGCTCGGCCTGACGTGTCACCGGCGTCACCAAGCGGGTCGAGCGCACCCGGGCGAAGCTCCGAAGACTGCGCGATGACGAGGATGCGGAGGCGACGACATGACCGACGCTCCCCACCGATCTCGACGTGTCCAGGCAGCTGATGTCGGTGCGCGCCTCGGTCATCGAGGCGACGCACCACGTGCGCAGCCCGAAGCGCTCCACGCGGTACCGCACGACCCGCAACCTCATCATCGCGGGCGCGGCGATCGCCGCCCTCACCGCCGGTGCCATCGTCGCTCTCGCAGGCGACTCCGGACGTCATCGCCGGCACCGTCACGTGCTACCCGACCGCGTCGCTCTCAGAAGAGCCGCAGTACATCGGCGGCGAGCCGGAGCACCTCCGACGAGGCGATCGCCCTGTGCTCGTGGTTCTGGAGCAACGACATGTGGATCGCCGAAGGAGTACGACCCCGACGGCGGCGACCATCCGGTGCCGCCCCTCGTCGCCTGCACCGGGATCGGACGGCATCGTCGCCGTGTTCCCGCGCGAAGGCAGCGAGGCATCCGACAAAGACTTCTGCGCGACGCTCGGTCTCGCGGATTGGGGTTCTGACTAGGGGTAGCAGAATCCTTCCGTAATCGAGACGAGTTCTCGGTTCTCGCAGAGGAAAAGGGCGGTGCCCGCCGCAGTTGATCAGGGAATGACGGCGGCGGGCACCTCACCGACGGTGTGCCATCACCACGATGGCCATGCCGAACGGCTGGCGCCACTATGGCACGGAATACGATCGTCGCGTGATCCCCCTTGCACCCGAGTCGCGGGCCGTGATGTCGGCCGACGGCCTGCACATCGCGACCTACGATTTCGGCGAGGGCGCGGGTCTCGCCGACGACGCCCCGGTGGTGCTCGCGGTGCACGGATTCGCCTCGTCCGCGATCGCGAACTGGCAGGCGACCGGGTGGGTTCGGCGAGCTGACCCGAGCGGGGTGCCGCGTGATCGCCCTCGACCAGCGCGGCCACGGTGCGAGCGCGAAGCCGCACGATCCGTCGGCGTACTCGATGGAGGCGCTGGTCTCGGATGTCGCGATCGTCATCGAGACCTACCTCATCGACGACCTCGCCTTCGTCGGCTACTCGCTCGGCGCCCGGGTCGGCTGGCATTCGGCCCTCGAGCTGCAGCACCGCGTGACGCGGCTCGTGCTCGGCGGCATCCCCGACGGAGACCCGCTGACGCGGTTCCGGGTGGATGAGGCGCAGGCCTTCCTGGACGGCGGGCCGTCGGTCGCGGATCCGCTGACCGGCGCGTACGTGAAGATGGCCGGATCGCTGCCGGGCAACGATCTGACGGCACTCGTGGCGCTGGTCGAGGGGATGCGCGGGGGCGCGCAGCCGGATCCGGCGAATCCGCCGCCGCAACCGGTGCTGTTCGCGACCGGAAGCGAGGACCGCATCCTGGAGAAGTCGCGAGCCCTGGCGTCGGCGACCCCGCTCGGCGAGTTCTTCGAGATCCCGCGCCGCAATCACTTCAACGCGCCGGTGTCGCGGGAGTTCCGGGATCGGGCGCTGGAGTTTCTCGGCGAGACCCCGGTGGTCGAGTAGCGGCGAGACCCGGTGGTCGAGTAGCGGCAAGCCCATCGACCCGGCGGTCGAGTAGCGGCAAAGCCGCGTATCGAGACCCGGATCACCTTCACGGACGGCGGGACACACCGGTGTCATAACCCGCTCGCGGATGATCGCCCGCCCGGCCTCGTGACAGGATGGGTTGTCTACCCCCTCATCGCCCCCCGACGAGAGCGGAGTTCCGCGTGACGGCCGTCGCCAAGGTCGCCATCGTGCCCGAGGATCACGGGCCCGAGCAGTTCCGCGCGCCCGTGCGCGAGCACGAGCACCCGCGACTCGGGTGGATCCGGGCGCCGCGGGTTCCGGATCGGCGGACGCTCACCTGCCGGTGTGGGTGGTCCTCGTCGCGGCGTTCGCGCTCTCCCGGCTCGTGTCGACGGGACTGCTCGCGCTGCTCTGGGCGACGACGCAGGGCCAGTGGTTCGCGCACTACGACGGCGGCTCGGACTTCTGGGGCTACCTCCAGTCGTGGGACGTGCTCTGGTACCAGCGGGTCGCCTTCGAGTGGTACCCGCTCGAGCTGCCGATCGACGCGAACGGCGACGTGAAGCAGAACACCTGGGCGTTCTTCCCGGTGTTCCCGGCGATCGTGCGCGGGCTGATGACGGTCACGGGCGGCGACTACTTCGTGGTGGCGACGATCGTCGCGACGGTGTTCGGGCTGCTCGCGACCCTCGCCCTGCACCGGCTGCTCGTGCAGCACTTCGCTCCGACCCAGGCGCTCTGGGGGGCGCTGTTCTTCGCGTTCGGCCCGATGTCGTGGATACTGCAGCTCGCCTACGCCGAGAGCGCCTTCCTCTTCTTCCTGTTCTGCGCGATGGCGGCGATGGTGTCGCGGCGGTACCTGATCATGATCCCGTTCGCGCTCGTGGCGTCGTTCACGCATCCGGGCACGCTGGCACTGGCGGCCGCGCTCGGGCTGCAGGGCATCTTCCGGCTGGTGCGCAGGCAGCCGATCCGCTGGCACGAGTGGCTGACGGTGGGCTTCGCGATCTTCGCGATCACGGCGGCGGCACTGTTCTGGCCGGTGCTGATCGCGCAGCTGACCGGCGACCCGTCGGGCTACTTCGACACCGAGCTCGGCTGGTGGCGGCAGTACCTGGGTCGCGTGATCTTCGTCCCGTGGACGCCGTTCTTCCTCCTCTACGGTTCGCTCTGGGGCATCTGGGGCATCCTGCTCGTGGCGTTCGTGCTCGCGGCGGTGATCTTCTGGCTCAGCCGCCCCTCGACCCACAAGATCGGCGTCGACCTCTGGACCTTCACCGTGATGTACATCGCGTACCTGACGGCGGTCTTCCTCCCGACTCAAAGCCTGATCAGGATGCTGCTGCCGCTGTCGCCGCTGTTGGGGCACCCTGCGCTGTCACGAACGCCGCGACGCCGCTGGACCGTGCTGCTCATCGGGGCGCTGCCGGTGCAGGCGTTCGCGATCTTCTGGCTGTGGGTGGTCTACCCGCCGTAGATCCGGTAATTCCGCAATGCGTCATATCGGCGTGAAATGACTGCTGACGGTCATATTCTTCCAATATTACGTATATACTCATACTCATGGACACCGACCCTTCTGGCGCTGCCGTGATCGGAGATGTCGTCGGATCGCGGGAGAAGAGCCGCGATCACATCTGGCATCGGGATCTCGTGGCGGCACTCGATCGCGTGAACACGCAGGTGCCCGCGGTGCAGCCACTCGCCGCGACGGTGGGCGACGAGTTCCAGGGGCTCTACACCACCGCGGCTGCGCACTGCGCGCGACCCTGCTCGTCCGCCTCGAACTCGGAACCGACGACGATCACGGAACTCGATTGCCGGTTCGGCGTCGGGGTCGGGTTCTACACGGAGATCGGCGAGGGCATCCTGCCCATCAACATCCAGGCCGGTGCGGCCTGGTGGTCGGCACGCGCCGCCATCGTCACGGCCAAGGAGCAGGAGTCGGGCCGGCAGCCGACCCTGCGCACCTGGTACCGCTATGAGGCCTACCAGGGTCTGTCAATGGCACTCGACGAGGTCCCCACCAACGCGTACCTCCTTGCTCGCGATCACCTGGTCTCTCAGCTGGATGCCCGCAGCCGCCGCCTGCTGCTCGGCATCATCCAGGGCCAGACCCAGATCGAACTCGCCCGCCGGGAAGGCATCGGACAGTCGGCGGTGTCGCGTAACCTCCGACGGAACGGTGCCTACGTCCTCCTGGAGGGCATGGACCTGATCGACACGGGGAGCCGACCATGACCCTGCTCGCAGGCCTTCTCGCTGCGCTGGCCGTCACCGATCTGCTGAGACCGAGCGACGCGCCTCCCACGCAAGCAGCGGCGCGCCCGTTCCTGGTTCGCCGGCATGGCGGCGGTCGCCGTGCTCGGGTGGGGGCTGGGGCTCTCGCCCTGGATCGCCCTCGCCGGAGCCGCGATCGTCGGGTTGTGGCTGCTGTTCACGCCGGTTCGCCGCGGCAGCCCGTGGGCGCTAGGCGGACTCGTCGTCGTGGTGGTTCTGACCCTGTTCGCGTTCGACCCCATGCTGGCAACGCCCTCGGGGCCGTTCTCCAGCTGGTTCGATCAGGCGGCGCCAGAGTTCCTCACCGGCATGAGCTTCACAGCGTTCGCGACGGCCATCGCCGCCTTCCTGTTCCTGCTCAACTCGGCGAACTTGGTGGTGCGCATCGTGGTGGACCTCACCGGCGTCGAGGTCGCGGCGGACGACGCGGATGTCGCGCCCGGCGCGAAGAAGAAGGTCGCCCTGAAGGGTGGCCGGTTCCTCGGTCCCATCGAGCGGATCATGATCCTCGGCCTCGGTCTCGCTGGTCAGTTCGGCGCCATCGCGGCCGTCGTGGGCGCGAAGAGCATCATCCGCTACCCGGAGATCTCCAAGAGCAACGACGGCGGCAAGACCGCCGAGTACTTCCTGATCGGCAGCGGCCTCAGCTGGGGCATCGCCCTGCTCGCTCTCGCGGTAACGGTTCTCAGCCGATAGACCGTCAGCTGGTGACGCGCGATCAGACCTCGATCGCTCCGCCGATGTTCGCGAGGTGCTGGCGCAGGGTCAGGGTGGGGTCGGCGGCCCGCGCCTCGAGGTACGCGGCGAACTGCAGCTGGTCGCGCAGCGAGACTGCCGGCCCGAGACTTCTCGCCCTGGGCGTACTCGGTGTCGCGCACCCCTTCGGCGGCGGTCAGCACCTCATCGACCGCGGCGGCCGGCACGAAGAGCACCCCGTCGTCGTCGGCGAAGACGATGTCGTCGCGCGTGATCGTCCACGAACCGAACTGGGCGGCATCCAGAGCATCGGGCGGCCCGCGGATCGAGCCGCAGCGGCCCGGTCGGCATCGAGCCGAGGCTGAAGACCGGGAGGCCGATCTCGCGGATCTCCACCGAGTCGCGGTGCAGCCCCCAGATCACGATGCCCGCCAGCCCGGCACCGGCGGCTTCGAGGGTCATGAGGTCGCCGACGCAGGCTTCGTCGAGGCGGCCCTCGTTGTCGACGACGAGTACGTCGCCGGCCGAAGCGCCCGAGAGCGCCTCGAGGAAGATGTCGACGCTTCCGGAGTGTCGCACCGGCAGTGCGCGCCCGGCGAGGCGCGATCCCGGCGAGACCGCGGCCGACCCCGCGGGTCCGCACCGCACCGACTGGCCGGCTCGCACGCATCCATCGGCGACATGCGCGGTCGTGAGCTGAGCGAAGCGGGCGACGAGATCGGTCATGTCCTTATTCTCTTCTCGAACCAGAGGTCGCCGTTCGGCTCGTCGTTGAACGCGGGCACCTCGACGTAGCCCGCTGCGCGGTACAGCGCGATCGCCTCGGTGAGGGCGAAGTTCGTCTCGAGCTGGACGGTGTGGATGCGGTGCTCGGCCGCGTGCGCTTCGAGCGTGGTGAGCAGGCGGCGCCCGAGTCCGAGTCCGCGCAGATCGGGCGAGACCCACATGCGCTTGAGGTGGGTGGTGCCGTCCGGGGCGAACTTGAGCAGCCCGAGCGCGGCGGGCTCGCCGTGCAGGGTCGCGAGCAGCGTGATGCCGCGCGGGAGGCGCACCTCGTCGTCGGTCGCGCTGATCGTGCCCTGGGTGATGAGGCCGTTCGTGAAGCGGACGTCGAGCTCCGCGAGGTAGCGGTCGGTCGCCTCGCGCGCGGCCGGGTGGGCCGGATCGACGACGGCGAACTCGATCATCGAGGCGGTGAGCAGCCGGTCGACGGTGGCCATCGCATCCAGGAGCGCTGTCTGCTGCTTCTCGTCGAGCGCCGAGAGGATGCCCGCGGCGTGCTCGTCGGAGAGACGCTCGTACTCGGCGCGCTCGGCCCTGCCGGCGGCCGTGAGCGTCGCCCGACGGACGCGGCGATCGGCGGGATCCTCCTCGATGGCGATCAGCCCCTCGCGTTCGAGCGCCTGGAGCAGGCGGGTGAGGTATCCGGAGTCGAGGTCGAGATGCGCGCGCAGTTGCCGGACCTCGTTGTGCCCGTTGTCGATCTCGAACAGGATGCGGGCCTGCGCGAGCGGGCGGGTGCGGCTGAGGAAGCTGTCGTCGAGCGCGCCGACGCGTTGCGTGACGGTGCGGTTGAACCGGCGCACGGTGGCGATCGGAGTCGGGTCGAAGGCGCGCGCCATTCTCTGACTCTAGTCAGATAACCTCGTCCGGACAAGCCGGAGTTCCTCAGGCTGCCATGGCAGACTCGCCAGATGAACAAGCGGATCGTCGCCGTCATCGTCGTGCTCGTGCTGCTGATCGGCGGTGCCGGTGTCGCTCTCGCGGCGAGCCGCCTCAGCGCTCCGACGGCGGGCGAGTCGACGCCCCCCGCGGTCATCGAAACCCCCGACCCGGCCGAGTCGACCGATCCCGGCGAACCGGAGCCCGCATCCAGCCCCGGCGTGTACGTCGACTACGACGGCGACGCGATCGCGGCCGCTGAGGGTCGAGTGCTCCTGTTCTTCCACGCACCCTGGTGCCCGCAGTGCCGGTCGATCGAGTCGGACATCGATGCGCAGGGCGTTCCCGACGGCGTCACCATCATCAAGGTCGACTACGACAGCAACCAATCACTGCGGCAGGAGTACGGGGTCACCCTGCAGACGACATTCGTCGAGGTGAACCCCGACGGCGACGGGCTGCAGAGCCACGTCGCCTATGACGATCCGCACCTCGACGCCGTCATCGCGGCGATGCTGTAGGCCGGCGTGCTCGGGCTGCTGCTGGTCTCCTTCGTCGCGGGAGTCATCACGATCCTCGCGCCGTGCGTGCTGCCTCTGCTTCCGGTGATCGTGGGCGGGTCGATCGTCCGTAGCGACTCTGATGCGACGGTTGCCGCCCGGCAGTGGTTCCGCCCCGTGGTGATCGCGCTGGGCCTCGCGTTGTCGATCATCGTCTTCACGCTCGCGCTGAAGGCCACGACGGCCCTGCTTGGAGTTCCCCAGCTGGTCTGGCAGATCATCGCCGGCGTGATCCTGGTGGTGTTCGGACTCACGCTGGTGTTCCCGCGGATGTGGGAGAAGGTCATGGAGGCGACCGGCCTGCAGAACCGCGCCAATGCCGCCCTCGACCGGTCGTACCGTAGGGGCGGATTCTGGGGCGACCTGCTGCTCGGCGCGGCGCTCGGACCGACCTTCAGCAGCTGCTCACCGACCTACGCGCTGATCATCGCGACCGTGCTGCCGGTGTCGTTCGCCGAGGGCGTCGTCTACATCGTCGCGTATGCCCTCGGGCTGGCGCTGATGCTGCTGCTGGTGGCGTTCCTCGGGCAGGCGTTCGCGCGCCGGGTCGGCTGGCTGGCGAACCCAGGCGGATGGTTCCGGCGCATCATCGGCGTGCTGCTGGTCGTGGTGGGGCTCGCCGTCATCTTCGGGCTCGACAAGGCCTTCCAGGCCTTCGTGCTCGAGATGGGCTGGTACGACCCGATCGAGGACTTCGAGCGCTGGCTGACCGGCTGATCAGCGCGGCGCGAGCACCACGACCGCGGTCTCGGTCGACCGCAGGTGCGCGTAGTCGTCGGGGTTGTCGCCGAACTCACTCCACCGCGCCCAGAGGCGCTCGCGCTCCGTGCCGGTCGCAGCCGATGCGTGCACCTCGCGCGTGCCGTTCTTGAGGATCACGGTCGCATCCGGATTCGCCAGCAGGTTCAGCCACCAGGCGGGCTCGCCCTCGCCCCAGCCGTTCATCGCCATGGTGATGAGGTTCGGGCCGTCCTCGTAGTAGCCCAGGATGACGCTGCGCTCCTGGCCGGTCTTGCGCCCGATCGTGGTGACACGCATGGTGCCCCACTTGCCGGGCTTCGGGAGCCAGATCCCGCGCCGGGTGACCTTGTAGATCGCGCGATGCACGACCCACGCCGCGCGGATGAACCAGCGCGGGGGCAAGGTCGGTGGCTTGCTGGAGGTCGTGGTCATGTCGTCTTCCTTCCGAGCGCCCAGATCGCGATCTCGACGCGATTGCGCACGCCGAGCTTGGTCATGAGGCTCGCGAGGTGCGTCTTCACGGTGCTGAGGGTGATGTGCAGCTCGGCCGCGATCTCGCTGTTGCTGAGGCCGCGGGCGACGGTGGCCGCGACGTCCTCCTCGCGGGCGGTCAGCGGCTCGATCGGCTCGGCCGACGGCGCGGCATCCGGCTGCGTCTGGTCGGCGAACGCCTCGAGCAGCCGCACGGTGACGTTCGGGGCGATGAGCGCCTCGCCGTCTGCCGCGGCGCGGATCGCCTGGCCGAGCAGCGCGGATCCCGCGTCCTTGAGCAGGAACCCGCGGGCGCCGGCTCGCAGCGCGGCGTACACGTACTCGTCGAGGTCGAACGTCGTGATCACGACGACGGCCATCGGGTTCTCGACGCCCGGCCCCGCGAGGATGCGGGTCGCCTCGATCCCGTCGAGCTTCGGCATCCGGATGTCGAAGAGACACACGTCGGGACGCAGCGACTGAGCGAGTTCGACGGCCTCCGATCCGTCGACGGCCTCGCCGACGACCTCGATGCCGTCCTGCGCGTCGAGGATCATGCGGAGCCCGGTCCGCACGAGCTCCTGATCGTCGGCGATGAGCACGCGGATCCTGCGTCATCGGCGGCTCCCGCCCGCGGCAGGTCGGCGGTGACGGTCCAGCCGCCCTCGGGGTCGCGGCCGACGGTGCAGGTGCCGCCGAGCAGCGCCGCGCGCTCGGTCATGCCCGTGATGCCGTAGCCCGGTTCGCCGGCCGTGCCCGCCGCGCCGTCGTCGTGCACGGTGAGGCGCACTCGCGCGTCGTCGACGTCGACACGCACGTCGATGCGGGTCGCGTTGCGGGCGTGACGCCGGGCGTTGGTGACGGACTCCTGGGCGATCCGGTAGACGGCGGAGGCGACCGGGGCCGGCAGGGCGTCGACGTCGCCGGTGACCTGCACGTCGACGACCGGTCCGCCGCCGTTGCTGCTCGCCAGCTGCCGCAGGTCGGCGATCCTCGGTGCCGGCGCGAGCGTCGGCAGCGTCGTCCGTCGCGCAGGACCCGCACCATCGTGCGCATCTCGGTCAGCGTGCGGGAGGCCTCGGCCTCGATCACTCGGAGCGCCGCGGTCGCCGCATCCGGATTCGTGCCGACGGTCGCGAGACCCGCCTGCGCCTGGATCGCGATCGCCGACACGTGGTGTGCGACGGTGTCGTGGAGGTCGCGGGCCAGCTCCTCGCGTTCGTGCGATTTCGCGCGGTCGAGCTCCCGCATCCGGTTGCCCGCCCGGAAGCGGAGGAGCAACCCGAGCATGCCGGTGACGATGAGGAACGCGAATCCGCCGATGAGGTCGGCGATGTCGAACGGCGGCGCGAGCGTGGACGCGAGGGCCGACGCGATCATGATGGCGGCGCCGATCACGATGGCACGCCCCGATCCCCATCGGAACACGGAATAGATGATCAGCAGCAGGAAGGCACTCGAGTAGAGCCCGATCTCGTGTCCGGTGATCAGGTGGAAGAGGCTCGTCACGCCGAAGGTGATGATGAGCATGAGAAGGGGCCGGGAGCGCCGCCAGAGCAGCGCCGGCACCAGGGCGACCACGATGAAGGAGGTCCCGAGGGCGTTCGGGATATCGGTGCGAACGAGACCTTCGAAGATGGCCACCAGGGGAAGCACGATGACCAGAACCCAGTCGCGCCAGACACGCTTCGGCGGCGCGGGTGATGCGGGGGGCGCGTCCCACAGCGAACGCAGCCGCCGGATCATGCCCCTCATGCTACGGACCTGCGGATCGCGACCTCGGCCACGGCGAGGTTGATGACCCAGGCGGCACCCATCAGCACGATCGTGGTGGTGACGCCTGGTTCACCCGCGATGAGCCCGAAGGTCACGAACACGAGGAACTGCGTGCCGGCGCCCATGCCGATCGCGTAGCCGCGCATCATCCACGCCCGATGGGTGCGCACGTCACGTCGAAGGATCGCCCGAAGGCCCAGCAGGATGCTTCCGACCATCAGAGTCGCGAACACCAGCCGGAGCACGACGTCCGCTTCGGGTCGCGGGATCGACACCGCCAGCCACATCCCCGACAGCCCGGCAAGGACTCCGGCGGGAACGAGGATCCGACCGGAGATGCGGTGCCAACTGAGCCGACCCCGGCCCCGACGCAGGCTCGGAACGAACTGGAATGCGCCGAGCAGGCTGTACACGGTGGCGCCCACGATGTGCAGGATCACGGGGAGGGGGAACGCGAGGAACCGAGCGTTGCCCTCGTTCGGCACCGCCCCGGCCAGTTCGGTGAGCCGGAGAACTCCGCCGATGACGGGCACCAGGCTGAGCAGGATGAAGCCGGCCGGGAGGAGCCATGCAGGGCGCTTGTTGCGGGGCGGGCGCGTGGATGTGGTGGGCGCGGTCTGCTGTGTGGTCACCTACTCAGGCTGGCGGCGCTCGACGGCGGGGGCATCGGGCGAAAGTACGGACTTCGCCTAAGCCGAATGGCCGGGCTGCTGGTCTCAGTTCCCGGACCGGAAGAGGTCGCGCACCGCGCGCGCCTGGCTTTCGGTGAGTCGCCAGCGAGACTCGGGTGCGTGGAGCGTGCCGTACCAGGTTCGAAGGACGTGCCGAATCCGCTTCTGCGATACGCCGAGTTCTCTCGAGAGGTCCGCGGGTGTGATCGCGTCGGTCATACCCGGATGGTAGCCCCTTGCCGTCCGCGTAGGCTCAGGCACATGGCCGACCTCAGCAATCCGCGCGTCGCCGTCTACATCGACTTCGACAACATCGTGGTGTCGCGCTACAACCAGCTGTACGGACGCGCCGCCTGGACCAACGACTCCGCCCGCAACTTCGCCATGGCGGGCGGGACCACCGGCGCTGGGGGCCGCGGCGCCGCGGCGGCTGCCGACGGCATCCCGGCCAAGCTCGAACAGGCGCGGGTGGATATCGGCGCGATTCTCGATTACGCGTCCAGTTTCGGGTCGATCGTCGTCAATCGCGCCTACGCCGACTGGTCGGCGCCGGCGAACTCGAGCTACTCGCGTCAGCTGATCGACCGGGCCGTCGACCTCACCCAGCTCTTCAACACGGCGGGGACGAAGAACGGCGGCGACATCCGGCTGGCGGTGGATGTGGTGGATGACCTGTTCAGGCTCGACGACATCACGCATGTGGTGATCGTGGCCGGAGACTCCGACTACATCGCACTCGCGCAGCGCGCCAAGCGTCTCGGCCGGTTCGTGGTCGGGATCGGGGTGGCCGGGGCCACATCCCGAGCCCTGGTCGCGGCGTGCGATGAGTTCACCGACTACGACGAGGTGCCAGGCGTGGTGCGGCCGACGGTCGAGCCGGTCGGCGAGAACCGCAAACCCGCTGGTCGAGTGGCGGCAAAGCCGCGTATCGAGACCATCCCGCCGGACGAACCGTCCAACCACCCCACCTTCTCCCACCCCGCAGGACTCCCCCACCGACCAGGCCGAGGCGACCGACCTGCTGCGACGCGCGCTGCAGCTCATCGACGCGAAGAACGACGAGGAGTGGCAGACGAACGGCGAGGTGAAGTCGCAGATGATCCGGCTGAACCCGGCGTTCAAGGAGAAGTCGCTCGGCTTCAAGTCGTTCACCGAGTTCCTCAACTCGCGCGATGGTGACGTGATCGAGATCCAGCCGAAGTCGAAGGCGAACGACCGGCGGCTGAAGCTGCGCTAGGCCGCTTCCTCAGCGCTCGAGCGGTTCAACCCACTCGGCGCGCCATGCGGGCGCCTCGAACGCGTCGCTCCAGTAAGCCGTCTCTCGGGCGATCTTGCCATCGCGGAACTCGAACATGAACACGGTCTCGTAGGCCGTTCCCGAGTAGTCGAGCGTCGCCTCCAGGACCACTAGATCGCCCGAACTCGTCATGCGGTGAGGGGTGATCGTGGGCAACTCCGGAAACGAGCCGTAGATCGCGCGGCGGTTCTCGGCCCCTCGAACCCGCTCGCCCGACTGCGGCCAATCCATGAGCGCATCGTCGTGGAAGAGCTCGTCCATGACCTGGATGTCGCGGCCGTTGATGCAGGCGATCAGCCGTTCGACCTGTGCCTCGTTGGAGTTCGGCATGATGCCTCCTCGCCGGAATGGATAGGAGATGATTGCTCCCGCGCCGGGCGGTTGTCAACGACATCCTGCGCCTCGGCCGCGCTCCGCGAGAACGACCTTCTCGTCTGCTGTCAAGCCTCAGCGTCATTTGTGGGGACGTGCTTACCGTGTCTGCAGGGCGCCCCGTCGTACGGGGCGCCCGTCCACCACAAGTGAGGAGCAGACATGAGCGACCAGAACATGGGCGGAACCGACAAGGACCCCGACCTGAGCGGCGACCACGCCGGAATGTCGGACAACCGAGGCCAGGGTGGCATGCCGCCGGAGCCCGAAGGCGCGAAGGCGGGCCAGTCGGGGACCGAGTCCGAGCACGGCGAGGACATGTCAACGGGCGGGACGACCCACAGCTGACTCAACCAGACGCGGTCGCGCAACACTCCCCCGGGTTGCGCGGCCGCGTTGCTCTGTCGTCTGCGCTAGCCGCGCAGCCCGACGACGCTCAGCACGAACACGATCCCCCACCAGAGGCCAAGTCCGCCGACCAGGGCGATGACAAGTTGCTTGGTCTTACGGAACAGCAACCAGCTGAGCACGGCCGCCACGACGGCAGGCAGCGTCTCGACCAGCGACACCTCACCGCGCGGCGCGAGGATGCCGGGCACGGCGATCGCGCCGAGGACGGCCGGGCCGACCAGTGGTAGGTAGCGCAGCGATCGGCGCGGCGGACGCACCTTCTTCGTCACGAGGAATGCGACGCGCGTCACGTAGGTGGCGACGCCGCCGAGGACGATGGCGAGGAGGTCAAGCATCGGATGCCACCTCCGCCGGAGTCGTCCGCGCAAGCACGATCCCGCCGGCGACGAGGCCAGCGATCGCCCCGATGATCAGGCCGGAGCCGTAGGGCAGCGGCTGTGCGGCGAGCGCTGCCAGCCCGCCGACGGCGGCCGCGACGACTCCCGCGTGGTTTTTGAGCAGCGGGAGCACGAGCAGCAGGAACGTGAGCGGGATCGCGAGCTCGAGCGGCACCCACGGCGGGATGAGTCCGCCGAACAGCACCCCGACCGCCAACAGGATGGACCAGCCGACCCACAGCACGATGCTGACGCGGAGAAGTAGTAGCCGAGCTGCTCGCTCTTCGACCCGGCGCCGCCCGGACGCTCGAAGCGCGTGATCGCCAGCGCGTACGTCGGGTCGGAGAGGAAGAACGCGCCGGCGAGCCGCTGCGGGCGACTCCACTCGCTGAGGTGCGGTTCGAGCGACGCGCTGTAGAGAAGGTGCCGCGCGTTGACGATGAACACCGCCAGGACGATGAGCGGGATGGCGGCGCCCGAGTCGAGCAACTGGATCGCGACGAGCTGCGCCGCCCCCGCGAAGATGATGGGCCCGGATGCGATGGAGACCGCCGGGTCGACGATGCGTCTGCGCCATGACGGCTCCGGCCGCGAGATCGAACGGAATGTACCCGAGCTCGAGCAGGAACCCGTCGCGCACTCCCGCGCGGATCGCGGTGCGCGTGCGGCCGCGATCGCTCGGCGGGTCGGAGGCGCTCACTCGTCAAGCCTGCCAGGTTCAGACGACATGACATCCCACCTGTGACCTCCCACCGATAAGAGGTGCGCCCATCGGTGCGGGGTTACCGACGGGGATTCGAGCATTAGGTGGCGAGGCTCCCAGCGTGGTCTGGGACGAAACGCTGCTGGTCGACGGGCGGGCGCACGTAATCCTCCGCCTTCGGTCGGTTCGGTATCTCGACCGGATCCGGCTCGCTCGCCGCGTACTCCACCTGCGAAAGCAGGTGATGGATGACGTTGAGCCGGGCCGCGCGCTTGTCGTCACTGTCGATGGTCCACCAGGGCGATACGTCGGTGTCCGTTGCATCGAACATGGCGTCTTTCGCGCGGGAGTAGTCCTCCCAGCGGGTGATCGATTGGAGGTCGGTGTCGGACAGCTTCCAACGCCGCATCGGGTCTTTGAGACGCGACGTGAACCGCTTCTGCTGTTCCTTGTCGGAGACCGAGAACCAGTACTTGATCAGGACGATCCCGTCGTCGACAAGCATCTTCTCGACGATCGGTGCCTGTTCGAGGAACCGCTCGTACTCGGCATCATCGCAATAGCCCATAACGCGTTCGACTCCGGCCCGGTTGTACCAGGAACGGTCCATGAGCACGATCTCGCCAGAGGTCGGAAGCCGTTCGAGGTACCGCTGGAAATACCACTGGCCCTTCTCCCGTTCGCTGGGCTGGGGAAGCGCCACGACGCGTGCGCTCCTGGGGTTCAGGAATTGGACGATCCGCTTGATCGCGCCGCCCTTGCCGGCGGCGTCCCGCCCTTCGAAGATGACGACAACGCGTGCCCCCGACTCGGAGATCCATCTCTGCATCGTCACGAGTTCCACTTGGAGTCGCGCCAGCTCCTTCCGGTAAACCTTCTTGGGCACCCGCTTGCCGTGGCGGCTCACGCTGTCTGCTCGCGGTGATCGGCGTCGCGTGGTGCGGCGGTGGGTTGGCTAGGACGGTTCTCATCGTCGGCTGTGGCGTCGGTCATCGGTTCACCGTAGATGCCCGGCGGAATCGGACCCTAGGGGTTGCATCTCGTGCTCGCCCGTGCGACAGGCTCGTCCACTCGCTGTCGAGCTAGCTCCCGAGCGGCATCTCACCGTTCTTGACCGCATGCTTCTTGGTTTGCTCGACAGCTTCGCTCGGATGCCTGGTCGACCACTCCGCCTTGATCCGGCTGGCCAGGGGCGCCCATACGATGAAGGCCGCGCCGGCACCGACCAGGATCCCGCCCAATGTGTCGGTCGCCCAGTGGACTCCGAGATAGGTGCGACTCAGAGCCATGGCGATTGTGTATAGGGCGCCGAGACTCCACACCCACCAGCGACCGACGACGAGCCCCAGCGCGACCGCGAGAGTCGCAGCGTTGGCCGTGTGACCCGAGGGAAACGAGGCCGAACCGATCTCCAGCAGAAAATCATCCGGTCGAGCGCGGCCGAATGCGTTCTTGAGGATCTGCACGATCAGCCCGCCCATCGCGCTCGCGGCGAAGAAGTAGATCCCCGTCCACTTTCCGCGCAGCCACCAGAGCAGAAGTCCCCCACCGATCGGAATCAGGAAGACGGCAACCCACCCGCCGCCGAGGTAGTTGAACACGAATGCCGTGACATCCAGCCCCGGGCCACGGTGCGCGACGATCTGCTCCATCCAGGCAACATCGAAGGCGTCGGGCGTTGCTCGCAGCGCGATGAGGAAACCAAGGGCTACTGCGAGGGCAACCACTGCCGCGCCGCTGATCAATGGCCAGAGATGGGTAACCCTTCGAGCTGTCGGGGGGGAGATCTGAGTCACCCAGTCGACGCTACCTGGGCGAGGCGCCGATCACGACCCGATGACGCGAGCCCCCGCCTCAGCTAGTATCCGAAACCGTGGCCGCCCCGAAAGCATCGACGCAGACCCGAACCCGGTCGCGCGAACGGATGCGGAGATTCCACGAGAAGTTCATCGTGGAGGTGCGCGAGGTTCCTGCAGCCACCAAGCGAGGGCTCTACGTGTGGGCGGGCGCGCTGTTCGTGGTCGGGATCACAGCATTCCTGCTGGTCCTCTTCGACGTGCTCGGCACCGAAGACCTCGCGGCCGTCGACCGGCCCTTCGCGGACTTCATGGGCACACTGCGTTCCGACACCCTCACAACGGTGATGATCTGGTTGGCCGTCATCTTCGGCCCGGTGGTGTTGCCGATCGTCTCGCTCGCTGTCACCGTCGCGTGGTCATTCTTCTCCAAGCATGCCTGGCGCCCACTGCTCCTGGCGGGAGGTCTGCTCCTCGGTCTCATCGCCATCCAGGTTCTGACGCGGCTCGTCGGCAGGGAACGCCCTCCCGTCGACGGGATGCTCTTCGGGACGGATTACACGCCCTCGTTCCCCTCCGGTCACGTGATGGGTGCGTCGGACTTCCTGCTGCTCATCGCCTACCTGGTGTTCTCCCGCCGGCAGAAGCCGGCGCTCGCGGTGCTGTCATTCTTCGGAGCGACGGTGCTCATCCTGGTCGCTGCGGTGAGCCGCATCTATCTCGGCTACCACTGGGCCACCGACGCGATGGCGTCGATGTCGCTATCGCTGGCGGTCCTCGGCACGGTGGTCGCTGTCGACACCTGGCGGACGACGCGCGTGAAGGGCGAGAGCGATCCACCCACGGAAACGAAGGCCCCGACATTGACCGGTCGGTGACCGGGCACTAGAGCCGCGCGTACTTCGCCCGGACGAGGCAATAGGTGCCGCACGGCGCGAATGTCAACCCTGCCGCCGTTTTCGCCGACGTGGATAGCATCGCGACATGGCCCCGTCTTCGTCTGGCATCGCCGCCGTCATCTACAACCCGGTGAAGGTCGAGGCTGCTGATCTGAAGGCCGCCGTCGCCCAGGAACGTGCGGCACGTGGCTGGACCACGTTGTGGTTCGAGACGACCGAGGACGACCCGGGTGGCGGCCAGGCGCGGGAGGCGCTCGACGCCGGTGCGACCATCGTGATCGCCGCGGGCGGCGACGGCACGGTCCGCGAGGTCGCAGAGGTGGTCAGAGGAACGGATGCCGCGCTGTGCCTGCTCCCGTCTGGCACCGGAAACCTCCTCGCCCGCAACCTCAAGCTCACGCTCGATGACATGGAGCACTCGCTTCACACCGCATACGCCGGCACGGAACGGATGGTGGACGTCGCCGTGATGAGCATCCATCGTGACGACGGCTCCGTCGACGAGCTCGCTTTCCTGGTGATGGGTGGGGTCGGACTGGACGCCAAGATCATGTCCAACACCGACGAGGAGCTCAAAGCGAAGGTGGGCTGGCTCGCCTATGCGCAGGCGCTCGTTGCGACGCTTCGCACGCGCAATCCGCTGCGCGTACGGTATCGCCTCGATGCGGGCGGCACGCGTTCGACCAGAGCCGAGGGGATCGTCGTCGGCAATTGCGGTTCGCTGCCCGCCAATATCCTGTTGCTGCCCGATGCGACGGTCGATGACGGACTACTGGATGTCGTCGTGCTCACCCCGGAGAGCATTCGGGGGTGGATCGGGCTTTTCGTCAAGATCTTCCTCGAGAACGGAATCGTCAAACGTCTCGGGATCGGACGGGACGAGACCGGCCTCGACGTGGATGCGGTCGACTACCACCAGGTCAAGCTGCTCCAGGTGAAGCTCAGCCGCCCGGAGCTGGTCGAACTCGACGGCGACCCGTTCGGGCACGCCGTCTCTTTCGAGTGCCGCATCGAGCCGATGGCTTTGCGGCTGAGGGTTCCCGATGAGTCGGACTGATCGGGCTGCGCGCTAAAGGCATACTGAACCGATGGAGCTCGCCACCATCGCCGCCTTCGCCATCGTCGCCGCCGTCGCGATCGCGATCCCCGGCCCGACCGTGCTGCTCGCCCTCTCGAACGGCTCGCGCTTCGGGTTGCGACGCTCGGTGTTCGGGATGCTGGGCGCCGTCGCGTCGGACGTCGTCCTCGTCACGGCGGTCGCCCTCGGCCTCGGCGCTCTGCTGCTGGCGTCGGAGCTCGCGTTCTCGATCGTCAAGTGGATCGGCGTCGCGTACCTGGCCTACCTCGGGATCCGGCTGCTGCTCTCGAAGGGCAAGCTCGCGCACGTGGATGCGGACTCCGATCCGCGCGGATCGCGGCGTTCGGTGTTCATGCGCGCGTTCCTCGTGGCGGTGACGAACCCGAAGGGCTACCTCTTCGTCGGCGCCCTGCTGCCGCAGTTCATCGTGCCGTCGCAGCCGCAGGTGCTGCAGTACGTCGTGATCGGCCTCGTGTTCTGCGCGATCGACTTCACGATCATGTTCGCGTACGCGCTGCTCGGGTCGCAGGCGATGCGGCTGCTGCGAGCGCGCGGTGCGGTGTGGATCGATCGCGTGTGCGGCGCGGTGCTGATCGGGCTGGCGGGGTGGCTGGCGTTCGCGCGGCGGGCGGCGGCGTAAGGGTCTAGCTCGCGCGAGTCGACGACGATCAGTTCCCCAAACTAGCCCGGCCAGATGGCTCAGCAGCGCGGCGACCATCAGCCCAATAGCGCCGACGCGGCGCGAGCACGTGGGCGATGCGTCTCGACGTCGTGTTCATTGGTGGGGGGATTAGTTTCGGCCATGCGGGTCTCCTGAGTTACCAGGACTCCGCTGGCTCAACTCTTCGAGCGACGGTTCGCTTCAAGAGTACGAACCTCGGTGGTCATTGCCGCTCGGCAAGTTCGATCACGAGTCGACTCGAATCGGCACGCTCTCCTTTAACGGCCTCGTCGAGCAACTTGTTTGAACAATCCAAATCCTACGCCGCGCGGGACGTCACCGCGCGCAAGCGTAGCAAGTCATTGCGCAACACGTGCCTCAAGACCACAGCACCGCAGGAACGCTTCCGCGTCCGGCGTTGTATGCTCGGCGCCCGTGGCCCGCGCCAACATTCGACGCAGTTGGCGAGCCTGGACCCTCGCTGCCTCGCCAACGCCCGTCGCCGTTCGACGACGCAAGGTTGCTGGAGACAGGCTCGCAGCGCCACTTGATTGCGTCGCCTGGCTGCCGACGAAATCGGCAAGCATGATGATCATGGCTATGCCGAGCCGCGCTAGACCTGCGGAATCGCATCTCGCCCTGAGCGCTCCGACTGGGATCCCACCAAACCTTGAAGTCGTCGGAGCCGAGTGCTCCGCTGTCTCGCTGAGACGATAGAGTAATGATAGCCGCCTCACGATGGGGCCACTCCTGGACAGTCGCGTATTCGATTGCACTAGTGAACGGAGCATCGAAGTCTGACGCTGAGCGGCTGGCATCCCTCATGGAGAAGGCATTCGAGGCGCCCTAACCGCTCAAGCCCGATGCCGTCGGCGTTTGGCGGGCGGCGGCGTAGCAACTCCTGTTTGTACTGAGTGGCGCCATGCCCACGTACGGCGCTCATGTCCCCCGCGAGCGCTCTCCAAACGAGGGAAAGGGTGCGACCTGGTCAGGGGCCTCTCACCGTAGCGGGCACTCGCCCATGTCTCGACGCGCTGGTTTGCAGAGCCAGGAGCGCACTTCGGCAAAGGTCGACTCGGTTCGTCCGGCCGCGAGCCGTGCCAGGACATCATCTCGGCGCCCGTTCGGGGCATTCCAGCCATTCGCATTACCGCTGCTTCAGGAGTAGACACGCCGTAATACACCATCGACGGAATGGACGCCGCCGTTGAACCCTCTGAAACAGAGTCGCCGATTGTGAGCATCTGAAGAGCGCCGATCCCCCACGGCACTCTGCAACGAGAACGCTCGCTCGGCGGCGGCTGATCCGAGGGGAGTGCCAGAGAACGCACGGTGAGTGATGTCGGCGAATCAGTGAACCAAATCGCGGTCCAGCAATCGAGGCGCATTCACGCCAAGTACTTCGCAGAAACCAGGCTGAATCCGGTCCCGTCGACCAGAGACATGAATCCTCGATTTTACGAGGAGCGAATCGACGTAGCGTCTCGACGCCTCCACCACGCGAAATTCGGGACTGACTCGCTCAGCTGAGAGAAGACAAGGCTTGCGCGAAGGATCTCATCAAGTTCGGCGGTAGAATTCCGAGTAGGTCAATGTGCATAGCCGTTGCCGTATCCGAGCGACTTGCTAAGCGTCTCGACAATCACAGTCCGGATTGGAAAGTTCACACCTTGGGCGAGGGTGGTGGTCCCGACGACCACCTGAATCTCCCCCTCGAAACTGGCAACTCGACGAGATATCGAATCGTTCGACAGGCCCGCGTGGTGATAAGCCACGCGTGTTCAGCAAGTCGCCGATCGGATGGGCGTCCCCAACTCTGCCCGCGCGAACTCCACGACTGCTCTGCCGAAGGGCCTCGACAGCGCGCCGGAGCGCCACGAAACCGTCAAGGGACGCCTTGAGAAACGGGACGCGCGACGGGTTCGCGGGCGTTCACACTGATCACGGAATCGGAATTGTCGAGCCAGGCAGCGAGATCGCCAGCATTCGGGATGAACGGAGTGAGCAATAGGAATCGGGTGCCGGACCGCTCTCGTTTCATAGTGGCAAGTAGCAGCTCGGTTCGCGCGCCCCGCGAGCCCTCGCCGATGTTGTGAGCCTCGTCGACCACAACAAGGGACCTCGCTCCGAAGGATGGCCCGACTTCATCAGCAGGTCGAGCTTCTCCGTCGTGCAGACCAGGACGTCGAGAGGCTGACGCAAGAACGCGTCTGGGTCGGTCGAACACGGGGATTGCGGCCTCAACGACCAGGCCCAGCGGTCCGAGATCGGCTCGAAGTCGTTGGGTGACCTGATTCACGAGCGCCCGAGTCGGTACGACATACGCGATCGTGGATGACGGGTTCAACGCCTTCGCCTGGATGGCGGAGAACTCGGCGAGCAAGGTCTTGCCCGCAGAGGTCGGCATTTCGACGACGAGGACGACGTGCCGGGTCCAGCAAATGAGATTGAAGAGCCTGGCGCTGGCTGGGCCAAAGTTCGAGGATCGGATCATCGCGCTGCGACGATGCTAGCGAGGCGACAAAATCTCGCACCCCCTCGCCAAGCGATGACGTACCTTGCCAGATACTCGAAGCGATCAGAACCTCAGCCGCCTGAACTACCAGTCGAGTAGTAAGCGACCATTCTCGAGCCGCTCCGAGGGAGTCCAATCGAGCGAGGTTGTCTGCGTGGCGATCGATCTGAAGTTTGGGGTTCTGCGGCACCCCGCTGGACGTATAGGTCGCCACGATCTCGACAATACGAGCCGAGATTGAAGCCTACGAGCAACTCGCCTGCAGCAGCCCCTAGGTCGTCCTCCAGCGAATCAATGGACAGCTCTGAGTTGAGGGTACGAAGTCGCTCAATTTCAAGGGAAGCCTCGCGGATGTCCTCCCACCCGCCCGAGCGTTTCCCCGAGAAGAACGAATGCGCGGAGAGTGCGCCCGGGAGTTCACCCGGAAAGTCTGAACTCTGTCCGGAGAATGGCGGCTGCACCGGCAACTGCGCGTCTCTGAGGATCATTGTCGTCTCGGCCGAACGACCGGCGATGTAGCCGTCGCACGCCAGGTGCACAAGACAACAGATACGAGTCGTGACGGTCTGCGTGTTCTGCGCGAGTCGAACTGCCTCGGACATGGGCGCCACGCGCGTTCTCGGCGCGCAGGCGATGCGCCTGCCTGCGAGCGCATGCGGCGCGGTGAGGGATCGTGGCCGGTAGCGGTCGAGGGCGAACAAGCACTGGCGCGGATGGGTATCGACGACGGCTGCTCAATGCGCCTCAGCATCGCCTTCAGAACAAGGATTTGCTTCGGCTCTGACGAGTGCTTCATTGCCCACACAAGTTCCGCGAGGATTGCGTTAGGGCTCCCTAGCCTTTTGGTCATCTCGCCATGCATGCTCAGCGCGCCGGTGGAAATGACGCTGGGTGGCGACGAATGGGAGGTCGAAAGCTTTACCTCGCAGATAACAACGCGGCTCTCGCTGTCGAGCGCAAGAACGTCGACGCCACGCGACGGCTGCGAGCCCGCTTCCTTGTGCTTGATTCGCGATGCCGGGACCACGTACCCATGAATCTCTTCGAGCGCTGAAAGGGCCAGTACCTCCGCGATCTCGTTCCGGGCAAGCCCGAGACCGGGAGGCTCAGTTCCTGTGGGCACGGGGATAGCCGCTTCGGCGAGCCGAACGAGAATCTCAGAAAAGAGACCTTCGGATACTTCGGTACCAGTCCGCTCGCCGTTCGCCGCAGAGTTGAAGTGAGTTCGTCTAATGGCAAATGAGTTCGCGGACCACATCGGCCAAGTCTTCAACCAGATCGCCATCTGACCCGACGGACCACACCCCAAACGAGTCGGGCCGCGATCTCCTCTGACGAGACGGAGCACGAAGGTGACCACGCACGCTCCTTGTCTGGTTGGTGCACTGTACTACCGGCCAATGACTCCGCAATCTCGGCGCGCGCGTGCATTCGTGCTTTCCTCATGAGATGTTGGTGCGACTGCTTAGATCCCGGCCCGCTCCAGCACCAGCTCGCGCACGCGCCCCGCGTCCGCCGACCCGCCCATCGCCTTCATGACGGCACCGATGATCGCGCCGGCCGCCTGCACCTTGCCGTCGCGGATCTTCTCGAGCACGTCGGGCTGCTCCGCGAGCGCGGCGTCGATCGCCGCGATGAGGGCTCCGTCGTCGGAGACGACCTTGAGGCCGCGCGCGGCGACGACCTCCGTCGGGAGTGCCCTCGCCCGCGATGACGCCCTCGATGACCTGGCGGGCGAGCTTGTCGTTGATGCACTCCGGTCTCGACGAGCTCGACCACCGCTGCGACACGGCAGCCGGCGTGATCAGCGAAGCCGGCTCGACATCCTGAGCGTTGGCGAGGCGGGCGATCTCGCCGGTCCACCACTTGCGGGCCGGCAGCCGGTGACGCGCCGGCGGCGACGGTCTCGACGAGCTCGACCAGCAGGCCCGAGTTCTGCGACGTCGCGGAACTCCGCGTCGGTGAAGCCCCAGTCGGCTCTTGAGCCGGCGACGCATGACCGCGGGCGCCTCGGGCAGCGCGGCGCGCAGCTTCTCGATGAGCTCGGCCGACGGCTCGATCGGCAGCAGGTCGGGCTCGGGGAAGTAGCGGTAGTCGTCGGCGTCCGACTTGGGGCGGCCGGCGGAGGTGACGCCGGTGTCCTCGTGCCAGTGGCGGGTCTCCTGCGTGATCGTGCCGCCCTTGGCGAGGATCGCCGCCTGCCGCTGGATCTCGTAGCGCACCGCCCGCTCGACCGAGCGCATCGAGTTCACGTTCTTGGTCTCGGTGCGGGTGCCGAGCTTCTCCTGCCCGCGGGGGCGCAGCGAGACGTTCGCGTCGCAGCGGAGGTTGCCGCGCTCCATGCGGGCCTCGCTGATGCCGAGGGCGCGCACGATGTCGCGGATCGTCCCCACGTAGGCCTTGCCGACATCCGGGGCCTTGTGTTCGGTGCCGTAGATCGGCTTCGTCACGATCTCGACCAGCGGCACGCCCGCGCGGTTGTAGTCGACGAGGGATGCGTCGGCGCCCTGGATGCGGCCGGTTGCGCCTCCGAGGTGGGTGAGCTTGCCGGCGTCCTCCTCCATGTGCGCGCGCTCGATCGGGACGCTGATGAGCGTGCCGTCCTCGAGCTCGATCTCGACGGAGCCCTCGAACGCGATCGGCTCGTCGTACTGGCTGATCTGGTAGTTCTTGGCGAGGTCGGGGTAGAAGTAGTTCTTGCGGCTGAACGTGCTGCGCGGCGCGATCTCGCAGCCGAGCGCGAGGCCGAGGCTGATGGCGTACTCGACGGCCTTCTCGTTGACGACCGGCAGGCTGCCGGGCAGGCCGAGGTCGACCGGGGTGATCGTCGTGTTCGGCGGGGCGCTGGCCGGGGCGCCCGCGGCGGCCGGGTTGGGGGCGTCGCTGAACATCTTCGTCTGCGTGCTGAGCTCGACGTGCACCTCGAACCCGAGCACCGGCTCGAACAGCTCGAGCGCCTTGTCGAAGTCCATGAGTTCTGGCTTGGCCATGACTCAATCCTAGGAGGGGTGCAGCGGCGCCTCTCGCGCGCTACGTCGGGGCGCGAAAGTAGTGCACATCAGCGCACTTCACCGGATCTCGGTCATCAGGGCGAGGGCCCGGCGCCGATCGGTTCGGGTGTGACCACCCGGATGTCGGGCGGCGCGAGCGAGGACGTTTGCGTCGAGCGTGCACGCCCGGCGATGCTCGCTCGGCGCAAGAGTGCTCGCTCGGCGCTAGGCGAGGGCGGGGGCCTTCGCGAGCAGCGGGCCGCCCCACGCGGCGACGAGCAGCTGCTCGAGCGCCGCGCCGACGGTGTAGAGGCGCGCGTCCTCGCGGGCGGGAGCCATGAACTGGATGCCGGCGGGCAGCCCGTCCTCGGGCGCGAGACCCGAGGGCAGCGCGATTCCGGGCACGCCGGCCAGGTTCGCCGGGATCGTCGTCAGGTCGTTCAGGTACATCGCCAGCGGGTCGTCGATCTTCTCGCCGAGCTTGAACGCCGTCGTCGGCGCGGCCGGCGTCGCCAGCACGTCGCACTGCGCGAACGCGGCGTCGAAGTCGCGCTGGATCAGCGTGCGCACCTTCTGCGCCGAGCCGTAGTACGCGTCGTAGTAGCCGGCCGACAGGGCATACGTGCCCAGGATGATGCGGCGCTTCACCTCGTCGCCGAAGCCGGCCTCGCGCGAGGCGGCCATCACATCCTCGACCGTGCCGCCGGGCACGGCGACCCGCAGGCCGAACCGCACCGAGTCGAACTTGGCCAGGTTGCTCGACGCCTCGGCCGGGAGGATCAGGTAGTACGCCGCGATCGCGTAGTCGAAGCTCGGCGCGCTAACCTCGACGAGCTCGGCGCCCTGCGCCTCGAGCAGCGCGAGCGACTCGTTGAACCGCTGCAGCACGCCGGGCTGGAAGCCCTGGCTCTCCTGCGACATCTCCTTCACGACGCCGATGCGCAGCCCCTTGACCGCGCCGTCGCGCTGCCCGGCCCGCGCGGCATCCGCGAACGACGGCCAGGCGTCCGGGATCGAGGTCGAGTCGCGCGGGTCGTGCCCGCCGATCACGTCGTGCAGCAGGCCGGCGTCGAGCACGGTGCGGGTGACCGGACCGACCTGGTCGAGCGACGAGGCGAGCGCGATCGCGCCGTAGCGCGAGACCCCGCCGTAGGTCGGCTTCATGCCGACCGAGCCGGTGACGGCGGCGGGCTGGCGGATCGAGCCGCCGGTGTCCGAGCCGAGGGCGAGCGGCGCCTCGAACGACGACGACCGCGGCCGCCGAGCCGCCGCCCGAGCCGCCGGGGATGCGGTCGAGGTCCCACGGGTTGTGCGTCGCGCCGTACGCCGAGTGCTCGGTCGACGAGCCCATCGCGAACTCGTCCATGTTGGTCTTGCCGAGCGGCACCAGGCCGGCCGTCGCGCATCCGGGCGACGACGGTCGCGTCGTACGGCGGGATCCAGCCCTCGAGGATCCTCGACCCGGCCGTCGACGGCATGCCGAGCGTGCAGAGCACGTCCTTGATCGCGACCGGCACGCCCGCGAGCGGGCCGAGCTTCTCGCCCGCGGCGCGCTGCTTGTCGATCGCGGCGGCGGTCGTCGAGCGCGTCGGCGTTCAGGTGCAGGAACGCGTGGATGTCGCCGTCGACCGCCGCGATCCGGTCCAGGTGCGCCTGGGTCGCCTCGACACTCGAGACGTCGCCCGCCGCGAGCTTGCGCCGCGAGGTCGGAGGCGTCGAGCCGGGTGAGGTCGGCCGACCGCTCACTGCTCCTCCCCCAGGATCGACGACACCTTGAACTGGTCGAGCTCGTGCTCGGGGGCACCGGCGAGGGCCTGCGCCGGGGTGAGCGTCTCGCCGACGACGTCGGGTCGCGTCACGGTTCCGAGCGGGATGGGGTGGCTGGTCGCCGGGACGTCGGGCGTCGCGACCTCGGTCACCTTCGCCACCGAGTCGACGATCACGCCGAGCTCGCCGGTCAGCTTCGTCGATCTCGTCGGGCGTGAGCGCGATGCGGGCGAGGTTCGCCAGATGGCTGACGACGTCAGGGGTGATCTCGGACATATGTCCAAGTCTAGGGGGTTTCGATACGCGCGCCTGCGGCGCTGCTCAACCAGCGCGGCAGCGCGCGGTGCGCGCGCGGGGCGGCGTCCACGACGCCGTGCGGGTCGAGCACGAAACCGCCGCGGCCGATGCCGATCAGCGCCATGTTGCGGAACGACTCGCTGCCGTTCGTGAAGTAGTCGACGTGGCCGACCGAGCCGGCGAGCGACGCGCCGGTCAGCGGGTCGACGGCGCCGTCGACGCCGAAGTGGTGCGCGCCGTACTCGGCACTGAGCGGCTGGCAGCCGAACACTCCGGTGCTCGACGACCGGGTCCCAGGACGCGTCGGCGACCCACACGTTGCCGTCGCGCACCTTCAGCTGGCCGACCGATCTCGGCCGGGCTGCCGGGCGAGCCGACCATCGCGAGCGCGTCGACGGTGACGTCGTTCTCCTGCAGGGCGAGCAGGGCGGCGGTCGCGCCGTACGAGTGGGCGAGGATCGAGAGGTACGGCTGCTGCGCTCGCACCGCCGCGGCGCGGATCGCGTCGAGGCCGCGCAGCGACTCGGTCAGCGCGTCGCGTCCCTCGCGGGCGAGGTCGAGCGAGGCGACGTTGACGACCGTCGGGGTCTGGTACCCGATCCAGGCGACGGTGGCGACGGTCTGGGTGTCGCCGGCGTACTGGTTCGGGGCGAGGCGGGCGAGCCAGGCGGCCTGGTCGGCGGCGAGCTGGTCGGCGGCGCCGGCCCAGCTGCCGATCTCGCTGTCGACGCTGTAGAACATGCCGGGGACCAGGTAGCTGACGTAGTCGGCGGTCGCCAGGTCGCCGACCGCGATGACGGCGCGGCCGCCGTCGCGCGATGTCGAGGTTGATGAGCGAGCGATGCAGGCCCGACTCGCCGGTCTCGACGGCCGCCGGCCACCTGCTGCAGCATGTGCAGCTGCGGCCTGCAGATCCTCGGTGCGGCACGGCCGACCGATCCGCTCGCGAGTTCGCGACTCGAGGCTCGCGATCGTGGCGGTCAGGAACGACCGGTTCGCCGCATCGCGAACCTCATACGGAACGCCCTCGAGGTTGCCGAGCGCCTCGGGCGAGGAGGCGATCAGCGCGACGCTGCTGGGCGGCGCTCGGTCGACGCCCACCAGTCGGCGACGTCGGTCGCGGCGGCGCTGCGTGCGAGACCAGGTCGGCGAGCGGTGCTGCGGACGTCGAACTGCTCGGGGACGCAGCTGGGGGTCGGCTGCTCCGCGCGGCAGCGTCGTCGGCGTCGAGCGGCGCTCGACCACGGCGGTCTGCTCCGGCGAGGTCCAGGCCGGGGCGACCACGCGTGAGCGTCGTGGAGTGCTCGGGCACGCTGAACGCCTCGGCGACCGAATTCAGGTCGCCGAGGTGGAGAGAATTGCTGTGACGTCCACCAGCACGTCGGGTATCCCCTTCGCCCAGCCGGCCCGAAACGTCTCCCAGTGCGACGCTCGGTACCGCTTGGAATCGTACCCGTCGGCGACACCCGAAAGGGGGTAGAACCAGGATCGTGACCCGTTTCGGCCGCATTTGGAGCCGATTTCACGAAATTGTCCCCCGAATGGGGGACGTGTCCCGCGTTGTGGGGATAGAACGGGCGGGTATCGCGACCGGAAGAATCCGGGCTTCCCGGATCGTGCAACATTCCACGATGTGTACCCCGGATCCGGCCGCTCCGGCGTGTCGACTCCCTAGGGTGAGGGGGTGACGATCACCCTCACCCGCGTGCGCCGCTACCCGGTCAAATCGTGCCGCGGCGAGGACCTCGAGACGGCGATCGTCGACCCCTGGGGACTGCGCGGCGACCGGCGCTGGATGGTCATCGACCGGGATGCCGTGGTCGTCACCGCACGCGAGGTGCACCGGATGCTGCGCGTGCGTCCCGAGCTCGTCGGCGCCGTCGACGCGGCGGGCAGCGGGCTCCGGCTCGAGGCACCCGACGCGCCCCGCTCTTCGTGCCGAACCCCGTCGGACGCCGACCGGCGACGTGCAGATCTGGAAGAGCACCGTCGCTGCCGGCATCCGGCGGCGCGGAGGCCGACGCCTGGTTCAGCGACGTGCTGCAGCAGCCGGTGCGGCTCGTGTACCTCGACGACCCGACCCGCCGACGCACCAACCCCGACGTTCTCGCAGTCGCGGCGACGTCGTGTCGTTCGCCGACGGCTATCCGGTGCTGCTCGCGTCGGAGAACTCGCTGAACCTGCTGAACGACTGGATCGCCGAGGGTCCGCGGCCCGACGAGGGTCCGCTCGACATGCGCCGGTTCCGCCCGAACCTGGTCGTGCGGGGTGCGGAGCCGTTCGCCGAGGACGGCTGGACGCGCATCCGGATCGGCGAGGCGACCTTCCGGGTCGCGAAGGGCTGCGACCGGTGCGTGCTGACGACGCTCGACCCGGACACGGGCGAGAAGCAGATGGAGCCGATCACGTCCCTGGCGCGGCACCGCCGCTGGGACGGCAAGACCTGGTTCGCCGCGAACCTGCTGCCGGACACCCCGGGCGCCGAGCTGCGCGTCGGCGACGAGGTCGAGGTGCTCGAGTCGCGCGACGCCTCGGACGGCCCGATCCGTCCGGCGGCCTAGCGGCGTCGAGTGGCCGTGAACCGTGCGCGATCGCCGGGCCGATCGGGTTTCGATACGCGAGCCCGAGGCGCGCTACTCAGTCGCCGAGCGCCGCGGGCCCGCCCTCGACCAGCAGCTTGAACTGCGCCGCGTCGATGATGCGCAGCCCGAGCTCCTCGGCCTTGCCGAGCTTCGAGCCGGCGCCCGGACCGGCGGCGACGTAGTCGGTCTTCTTCGAGACGCTGGATGCCGCCTTGCCCCCGGCGCGCAGGATCGCCTCCTGCGCCTCCTCGCGCGAGTACCCCTCGAGCGACCCGGTCGCGACCACCGTCAGCCCGGCGAGCGGACCGTCGGCCGCGACGTTCGACCCCGGACCGCCGTGGCCCGGCGACGCGCCACGGCACGCCGTCCGCCGCCCACTGCTCGACGATCTCGCGGTGCCAGTCGACGTCGAACCAGTCGAGCACGGCGTCGGCGATGATGCCGCCGACCCCCTCGACGGCGGCGAGCTCGTCGCGCGAGGCCGCGCGGATCGCGTCGAGCGACCCGAAGTATCCGGCGAGCGCCCGCGCGGCGACCGGCCCGACGTGCCGGATCGACAGTCCGACGAGGAACCGCCACAGGTCCTTCGACTTCGCCTTCTCGAGCTCGTCGATGAGCTTGAGCGCGGCGATCGACGGCACGAACTCGCTCGTCGCCGCGCGAACGCGGTCGCCGCCGGGTCGAACGGCGTCGCCGTCTTTCTTCTGCCGCCTGCGCTTGTACGGCGGTCTCGATCGCTGTCGCTGCCCCACACCCGCACCTGGATGTCGAACAGGTCGCGCAGCGTCAGCCCGAACAGTCCGGCCTCGGTCACGAGCGGCGGCGGCACCGGGGACACCGGCCGGGTCAGCGCGGCCGCACCGACCTCGCCGAGTCCCTCGACATCCAGAGCCCCGCGACCGCCGATGTGCTCGACGCGCCCGCGCAGCTGGGCCGGGCACGACCGCGCGTTCGGGCAGCGCAGGTCGGCGTCGCCCTCCTTGGCGGGGGCGAGCGGCGTGCCGCACACCGGGCAGTTCGTCGGCATCACGAACTCGCGCTCGCTGCCGTCGCGCAGCTCGACGACCGGCCCGAGCACCTCGGGGATCACGTCGCCCGCCTTGCGCAGCACCACGGTGTCGCCGATGAGCACGCCCTTGGCCTTCACGACGTCCTGGTTGTGCAGCGTCGCCTGCCGCACCTCGGAGCCCGCGACCCGCACCTTCTCCATCACCGCGAACGGCGTCGCGCGGCCGGTGCGCCCGATCGACACCACGATGTCGAGCAGCTTCGTCTGCACCTGCTCGGGCGGGTACTTGTAGGCGATCGCCCAGCGCGGCGCACGGCTGGTCGCGCCGAGCTCGTCGTGCAGCGCGAGCTCGTCGACCTTGAGCACGATGCCGTCGATCTCGTGTTCGACGTCGTGGCGGTGCTAGCCGTAGTACTCGATGAACTCCTGCGGCCGCTTCGGCGCGCGTCAACGACTGTGAAACTGGATGCGGTGGGCAGTCCCCAGCGCTGCGAGCAGCTCGTAGACCTCGCTTTGCGATTCGATCGAGGCCCCGGATTCGTCCCGCGGGTCCGCCCACGCGCCGATGCCGTGCACGAGCATCCGCAGGCCGCGTGATGCGGTTCTCCATGCGCGCGACCGCGTCGGCGTTCTTGTTCTCGCGCTTCTGGCGCAGCGAGCCCGACGCGGCGTTGCGCGGGTTCGCGAACAGCCGGTCGCCGGCCTCGGCCTGCACGGCGTTGAGGCGCTCGAACGCGTCCTCGTTGAAGAACACCTCGCCGCGCACCTCGACGATCGGGGGCGGATTCTCGGTGTCGAGCTTCTTCGGGATGCCCGCGATCAGGTTCACGTTCTCGGTCACGTCTTCGCCGACGACGCCGTCGCCGCGAGTGGCCGCGCTGACCAGCGTGCCGTTCTCGTAGCGGAGGTTCATGGCGAGCCCGTCGATCTTGAGCTCGCAGAGGTAGTGCACCGGCTCGGCCGGAGTCGCGCTCGACCTTGGCGGCCCAGGCCAGGAACTCGTCGCGGCTGAAGACGTTGTCGAGGCTCAGCATCCGCTCGGCGTGCCGGACCGGCGCGAACAGCGTCGTCTCGGCGCGGCCGCCGACGGTCTGGGTCGGCGAGTCCTGGCTCTGCAGCTCGGGGAAGAGCCGCTCGAGCTCTTCGAGCCGGCGCATCATGCGGTCGTACTCGCTCGTCGGAGACGAGGGTCGTGTCGCGCTCGTAGTACGCGTCGCGCAGCTCGAGGATGCGGGTCGTCAGGCCGTCGGCCTCGACCTTCGCGGCGGCGAGATCACCGGATGTCTGGTCGGGGACCTGATCGACGGCAGCTGACGAGTCGGAGGCTTTCGAACCGCGCGGCATGCTGCCAGCCTACGGCCGACGTCTGACGCCGCGCGGAGGTGGTTCAGTTGGGCCGCGCTCTCCACCGACGCTCGACGAAGGCGAGCATCCAGTCGGCTCCGGTGTAGTTCGGGTCGCCGATCTCGGCCACGCCGTCGATGATGTACAGCTCGAAGTTCTGCTGCCTCAGGGTGAAGACGCGGCCCTGTCGTCGCTCCCGACGCGCGCAGGTCGGCGGCGGCGGTCTCGACGTCGGGCGCGCTGCCGACCTCGTAGTCGAAGTACGCGGCACCGGAGTCGACGCCGAGCTCGATCGATCCGAACGCCTCACTCGCGGCGTCGAGCGCGACCGCCTCGGCGTGCAGTCCGGAGAGCGCCGAGAGCGGCCCGTAGATCGTGACGGGCGTGCCCTCGAGGTGGATCTCGGGCAAGCGTGGACGCCGCGGGAGCGCCGCTGATGAGCGCGATCAGGTCGGTCGTCGGGGTCTCGAACGAGGTGATCGAGAGCGTGCGCTCTGCGTCGAGCTCGTAGACGGTCGCGGGCGCACCTTCCTGCTCGAACACCGAGAGCACGGCGAGCGCGCCGGCGTCGCCCGGGGGTCACGGCGGCGGTGTGCGTGTCGTACGACCCGGTGAGCGCGGTCGTCAGGGTGACGGAGAACCAGTCCAGCCCGCGCTCGTCGAGTTCGGCACGCAGCTCGAGCGCCGCGGCAGCGAGGGACGCCCCGGACGGCAGGCCGAGCGAGATCTCGGTGCAGGGCTCGATCGGTTCCGCCTTCGATGTCGTCGCGCTCGACAAGCGACTCGGCGAACTCGCGCACCGCGGGATCCGGGTCGCAGTCGGCCGGAGAGCCAGGTACAGGTAGGCGAGCGGGTTGGTGACGCCGCCGATGTCGGCGTCGGCCTCGGTGTCGGCGACGAGGTCGGCCTCGGTCGCGAACGACTCGAGCGAGATCTGCACGCCGAGGTCGTCGAGCTGGTCGAGCGCCTCGACCGTGCCGTCGCGCAGGCTGTAGGCGATGATCTCGTCGGCGAAGGTGATGGCGGCCTTCACTTCCGGCATCTCGACGACGGCGTGCCAGAGTTGCGCGGCGGCCTCGCTCGCGCCGTCTTCGGCACTCACCGCGAAGTCGACGCCGTTCCAGCCGAGGCGGAAGGCGACCGCGGGATTGTTGCGCCAGTATCCCTGGATCTCGTCGATCAGCCGCGCGATGCCGGCGTCGTCGATGTCGGGCTCGAGCTCGCCGCGCACCAGGCCGCTGCTCGACCAGGGGCCCGTGTTGTCGGCCAGGACCGTCGCCTCGACGATGCCGTCCCGCTCGTGCGAGCCACTCGACGCCGCCCGTCGTCTGGTTGCGGACGCACCCGACGAGGGCGGTCGCGAGGACGACCAGTGCGATGGATGTGGCGAGCAGCCTCCGGCGCAGCATGCGGTCAGTCTATCGCGCTCGGCGCTACCGCGCCTCGGCGGAGATGCGGCCGAGCCGGCACCGCGCTCACGGTGCGGTCGATCGTGCACTGGCCGAGCACGCGGGTTCCGACGTAGATCACGGCGGTCTGGCCGGGGGCGACGCCGACGAGGGGTTCGCGGAGCGTGACGCGCATCTCGGGTCGAGCCTGTCGAGACCCGGTCGTGGATCTCGACGGGCTCGATCACCGCCGTCGCCGGGACCGGGTCCCCGTGGGCGCGGACCTGCACGTCGCAGTCGAAGGGGGTCTCGGGGTCGGCGGGCGGCATCCCGGCCCAGCTGAAGCGGGAACCGGCGAGCTCGGAGATCGCGAGCGCCTCCTTCGGGCCCGACGACGACCTCGTTGGTCTTCGGGCGCACCTCGAGCACGAAACGCGGCTTGCCGTCGTCGGTCGGGAAGCCGACGTTGAGGCCCTTGCGCTGGCCGACGGTGAACGCGGCCGCTCCGTCGTGGGTGCCGATGCGCTCGCCGTCGCGGTCGAGGATCGCGCCTTCCTCCGCACCGACGCGACTCGCGAGCCAGCCGCGGGTGTCGCCGTCCGGGATGAAGCAGATGTCGTGACTGTCGGGCTTCTGGGCGACGGTCAGCCCGCGGGCGGCGGCCTCGGCACGCACCTCGGCCTTCGACGGGGTCGCGCCGAGCGGGAACATCGCGTGCGCGAGCTGCTCGGCGGTGAGGACTCCGAGCACGTAGGACTGGTCCTTCGCCCAGGCGGCGCTGCGGTGCAGCTCGCGATTGCCGTCGGCGTCGGTGAGGATCGTGGCGTAGTGGCCGGTCGCGACGGCGTCGAACCCGAGCGCGAGCGCCTTCTCGAGGAGCGCCGCGAACTTGATCCGCTCGTTGCAGCGCATGCAGGGGTTCGGGGTGCGGCCGGCGGCGTACTCGGCCACGAAGTCGTCGACGACGTCGGCCGCGAAGCGCTCGCTGAAGTCCCACACGTAGAACGGGATGCCGAGGAGCGTCGCGGCGCGGCGGGCGTCCATCGAGTCCTCGATCGTGCAGCATCCGCGAGCGCCGGTGCGGAGGGTGCCGGGGTTGCGGCTCAGCGCGAGGTGCACGCCGACGACGTCGTGGCCCGCGTCGACCGCGCGCGCGGCGGCCACGGCGCTGTCGACGCCACCGCTCATCGCTGCCAGAACCCGCATGGAACCAGGGTACCGCGGTCGGTACGACGTCAGTCGGGCATAACGGCCCAGCGACGGCTCTCGTGCCGCGAAGCCGGCCGTGCGCGCCTGCTCGACGACGCCGGGCAGCACGGCGAGCAGCGCGTCGACCTCGGCCTCGGTCGTGTCCTGCCCGAGCGTGAAGCGCAGGGCGCCGCGGGCGTCGGCCTCGGTCAGACCCATCGCGAGCAGCACGTGCGAGGCCTCGGGCACGCCGGCCTGGCAGGCGGAGCCGGTCGAGACGGCGAAGCCCGCCACGTCGAGCAGGTAGAGCAGCGAGTCGCCCTCGCAGCCCTCGAACGTGAAATGCGCGTTGCCGGGCAGGCGGCCGGCAGGTCGGGGTCGCCGCGCAGGGTCGCACCGGGCACCGTGCTCCGGATGCCGTGCACGAGCCGGTCGCGGAGGGCCGCAGTCCCGGTCTCGACAGGCTCGATCGCCGGCAGCAGCGCGGCCGCGACGCCGAACGCCGCGGCGCCCGCCGCATCCTGGGTGCCCGAGCGCGGCGCGCTGCTGGTTGCCGCCGTGCAGCAGCGGCTCGACGGACGCCGACCGCGCGACGAGAAGGGCACCGACGCCGACCGGACCGCCGATCTTGTGCGCCGAGACGCTGAGCGCTGCGGCGCCCGACGCGTGGAAGTCGATCGGCACCGAGCCGTAGGCGGCGATCGCGTCGAGATGCACCGGCACGTCGAACCGCGTCGCCGCCGCGACGATCTCGGCGACCGGCTGGATCGTGCCGACCTCGTTGTTCGCCCAGAGCGCGGTGACCAGCGCGACCTCGTCGCCGCCGGGTCGCGCAGCGCCGGCCTCGAGCGCGTCGAGCCGGATGCGTCCGACGGAATCGACCTCGATCCAGTCGAGGATCGCGCCCTCGTGGGCGGCCAGCCACTCGACGCTGTCGATGGTGGCGTGGTGCTCGGCCATCGGGACGAGGATGCGTGGTCTCGAACGGCGGCCTTGCCGCTCCTCGACCACCGTTGCGCGCCCAGAACAGCCCCTTGATGCCGAGGTTGACCGCCTCGGTGCCGCCGCCGGTCAGCACGACCTCCACGGCATCCGCCCCCAGCGACGCCGCGATCTGCTCCCGCCCGTCCTCGAGCAGCGCCCGCGCGGCCTGCCCCGCGCCGTGGATCGACGACGGGTTTCCGACGACGCCGAGCGCCTCGGTGTACGCGCGCAGCACCTCGGGCCGGATCGGCGCGGTGGCGGCGTAATCGAGGTAGATCATCGTGGTCCTAACCTAGAACCCATGTCGCCCGTGGACCCGCTGAGGAATCTCGGCGTCCAGGTGACGGGTCGCGGCGGCGAGATCCGGGTCTGGAGCGCCAGCGCGACCGCCCTCGACCTCTGCATCTTCGACGGCAAGGACCCGGCCTGGGTGTCGAAGACCGTGCCGCTCAGCCGCGACGCGCACGACGTCTGGAGCGCGACCACCGGCGCGCTCTCCCCCGGCACCTACTACGCGCTGCGCGCCGAGGGCCCGACCGGGCCGATGCACGCGTTCGAGCCCGACCGCAATCTGCTCGACCCCTACGCACGCGGCCTCGCCCGCACCCCCGACGGCGAGTGGCGCGGCTACGTGCAGGACGGCTGGTTCGACTGGGGCGGGGTGCAGAAGCCGCGCGTCCCGCTCGACCACACCGTCGTCTACGAGGCTCACGTCACCGGACTCACGAAGCTGAACCCCGACATCCCGGACGAACTCCGCGGCACGTACGCCGGCCTGGCGCACCCCTCGACGATCGCGTACCTCAAGAACCTCGGGGTCACGACGGTCGAGCTGCTGCCCGTGCACCAGCACGTCGACGAGCAGCGGCTCCAGCAGATGGGCCTCGTCAACTACTGGGGCTACAACACGCTGAACTTCTTCACCCCGCATGGCGGGTACGCGAGCCGCGGCGCCCAGCACGGCGGCACCGGCGCGGTGCTGCGCGAGTTCAAGGGGATGGTGCGGCTGCTGCACGAGGCCGGCCTCGAGGTCATCCTCGACGTCGTCTACAACCACACCTCGGAGGAGGGGCGCGGCGGGCCGACCACCAGCTTCCGCGGGCTCGACGACGCGAACTACTACCGTCACGACGAGACCGGCGAGTACGTCGACGTCACCGGATGCGGCAACACCGTCGACTTCTCGCAGGCCGCGACCCAGCGGCTCGTCCTCGATTCGCTGCGGTACTGGGCGAACGACGTGCAGATCGACGGATTCCGGTTCGACCTGACCGCGACGCTGGGACGCGACGAGCGGGGCGAGTTCGACCCGCAGCATCCGCTGCTCGAGGCGATCGTCAGCGACCCCGAGCTCGCGGGCGTCAAGATGATCGCCGAGCCGTGGGACGTCGGCGACGGCGGCTGGCAGGTCGGCGCGTTCCCGAGCGGCTGGTCGGAGTGGAACGACGGCTACCGCGATCGCATGCGCAACTTCTGGCTGCGCGACATCGCCCGCGGCGCGCTCCGACGGCATCCCGAGCGAGGGCATCGGATCGCTCGCCCGCCGGCTGGCCGGCTCGAACCACGTCTTCACCCTCGAGCGCGGACCTCTCGCGAGCGTCAACTTCATCACCGCCCACGACGGTTTCACGGCTGCCGACCTGGTCGCCTACGACGACAAGCACAACCTCGGAAACGGCGAGCACAACAACGACGGCTCCAACGACAACAAGTCGTACAACCACGGCGTCGAGGGCGAGACCCAGGATGACGCGGTGCTGCAGACGAGGCGCCGCGCGATCCGCAACCTGCTGGGCACGCTTCTGCTGAGCGCCGGGGTGCCGATGCTCACCGCCGGAGACGAGTTCGGCCGCACCCAGCGCGGCAACAACAACGCGTACTGCGTCGACAGCGAGCTGACCTGGGTGTCGTGGGACCGCGAGGACTGGCAGCGCGAGCTGTTCGCGGTGGTGCGGCAGCTGATCCGGCTGCGTCGGGAGAACCCGGCGCTGCGGCCGGTGCGGTACGGGAGGTTCGGCGAGCACATCCCGAGCGCCTCGCAGATGGACTGGTACAACAAGCAGGGCCGGTCGATGTCGCTCGACGACTGGGACTCCCCCGCCGAGCGCACGCTGCAGTACCTCGCGGCGTCGACGCCCGAGTTCGAGGAGTTCAACCGCATCCTGCTCGTCGTCCACGGGCTCGAGACGACGGTGACGGTCACGCTCCCCGAGCACGAGGGGGTGTCGGGCTACACGCTGCTCTGGGATTCGTCGCACGACGACATCTCCGAGGTCGAGGCGGAGCACGCGCCGGGCGAGGAGCTCGTGCTCGGCCCGACCTCGATGCGGCTGTTCCGGGCCCACTGACCGGTGGTCGAGTAGCGCGCAGCGCGTATCGAGGCCACGCGCCCGCGGGTAAAGTTGCACACATGTCGGATCCGAACGCAGCACCGATCGCCGGGTGGTATCCCGACCCCGAGAACGAGGCCGGAGACCGCTGGTGGAACGGGGCGACCTGGTCGGACCACCGCCGCGCCCGCAACGCCGGGCCGGGCTGGGCGCCTGCCGAGCGCGAGCCCGCCACCGTGCCGGCGAAGGGCAAGAAGGCGGCGGCTGCCGCGCCCGCCGACCCCGCCATCCCGGTGCCCCCTGTCGCGCCGGGTGCCGACCGCCCCAACCCGTACGCGGGCACCGCGCTCCGGCCGGCGTCCAGAACTACACGGGCGCCCCGGTCGCGCGCCGTACGCCCCGCCCTACGCCTACAACTACGCGCCCCGCACCCCGATGGCGAACGTCCCGGCGTTCGCGGGCATGATCACATCGCTCTGCGCCCTGCTCTTCAACTTCATCCTGTTCGGCCTCCCCGGCATCGTCGGCGGGATCATCTCGATCATCGGCCTGCTGAAGGCGAACCGCCTCATCGCGTCGGGCGTGACGACCGGGCACGGGCGCGGCTACGCGATCGTGGGCATCGTCTCCGGTTTCGCGGGCGCGCTGCTCTGGGACCTGTTCTACTTCGCGGTGTTCTCGCCGTTCCAGTTCTCCTGAGATGAGCACACCGGCGACGGTCGCGCTCCGCGCCGCCGGCATCCCGTTCACCGAGCACGCCTACACGCACGATCCGGCGAACACGAACTTCGGCCTGGAGGCGGCGAGCGCCCTCGGGCTCGACCCCGACCGGGTGTTCAAGACGCTGCTCGCCGACGTCGACGGCAAGCTCGTCGTCGGCATCGTGCCGGTGACCGGCAAGCTCGACCTGAAGCGGCTCGCGGCGGCGGTCGGCGGCAAGCGGGCGGCGATGGCGGATCCCGCGGTCGCCGAGCGCAAGACCGGGTACGTCGTCGGCGGCATCAGCCCGATCGGGCAGAAGACGGCGCACCCTACTGTGATCGACGAGACCGCCGAACTGTGGGACACCGTCTACGTCAGCGGCGGTCGGCGGGGGCTCGACCTCGAGCTCGCACCCGCCGATCTCGTACGCGCGACGAACGCGACGCTCGCCGATATCGCCGCCTGAGCCTACGATTCGTCCATGACGACCCGCACCGCCTGCCCCGCAGCCCGCTCCGGGCTACTGGACCCCGAACAACGTGGCTCCCCGCCTCGGCATGGGCCGTGCGCCGGTCAATTACATGGCGTGGACCGGCCTGCTCGTCTCGGTGAGCGGCTTCATCTTCAACGTCGGCGTCAACGGCGTCGTCGGCATGATCTTCTCGATCCTCGGACTGCGCGAGGCCCGCCGTCTCGCCGCCGCGGGCCACGAGCAGACCGGACGCTCCCTGGCACTGGCGGGACTCATCACCGGCATCGCGCACATCGTCGTGACGGCCGCGCTCGTCGTGCTTTCGGTGTTCGCGTTCTTCTGGTTCACCGACTGGATCAACACGCTGACGACCCAGATCGCAGAACTCGAACCTCAGCTAGCCGAGCTCACGCAGCTCGGCGGTGCGCTCGCCGCCGGCGTCGCCGGTGTTCCAGCGCTGCCGGGATGCTTACGGAGTCGGTGGAAGTCATGTCCGACACTCTCGCGGATTCGGACATCTGCGTGACTCGCCGTACATCGACAACCCTCATCCGGCGTGTCGTGCAGATTTCCGAATCCGCGGTGGCCAGAAGTGCTCGCCGCGACCGAGCATCAGGGACACCACCGACTCGACCTCGTGCCAGCGGTTGATGACCTGGTCATATGTGAAGCGGATGACGCTGTAGCCGAGCGCCTTGTGCAAGGCATCGCGCTCGCGGTCGCGCACGAACTCATCGTGGCCGGAATGGTGCTCCGAGCCGTCGACCTCGACGAGCAACCGCTCGCCGAAGACGAAGTCGACTCGCCCACCGGGGAGCGGTTGCTGCACGCGGAACTCGAATCCTGAACTCTGCGCTCTCAACCGGAACACCGTCTCGACACCACTTTCGGCCCTTCTGTCGCAGAGGAGGAGAAGGGGCCGCGCCCGCGAGCTCAAGTGCTGCGCTATCTCGGCGAGCGTCGTCGCACCTGAGTGCAGCGCGGAGTCGATCGCACACACCGTCTCCAGCTCGGACAGGCATCCGACCATGTGCGCAAGCGCGAGGTGGAGCGGTTGCCCCATCCGGGTTCCTGTCGACTGCGCAACCCAATGCGCTACCACGTCGTTCTGCCCGCTGAGCCGGAGAACCCGAGATGCATCGGAAGGACTGCGGAATCGGCTGTCGGATCGACCGACCTCGACGTGCAAGGAAGGCGGGCGCAGCATCCAGAGTCCACGTGCCTCGGCGACCGTCGCGCATGCTGGCCGACCGCCGACTCGGTGCGATCGCACGACATGCTCGGGGAGGGACGGCATCCCGAACCAGCCGATTCGGAGTCGCTGGACCGCTCCACGATGAACGGCAGAGGCGATCATGCTGGGCGTGCACCCACGAGCGCGGATTTCCCGGGTGCGGGCGATCCCACCGAGCGAAGCGACCACGGCGGAAGTCTCCACCTGGAAAGGTTGCGCCGCGCCGCGTCGCATCGTGAGGGAGTCCCGCGGCTTGGTGGATGTGTGACCCGGGAGCTTGCCTGGGAAGGAAGGCTCTCCCCCTGTCGCGATTCGGAGATCTGCGTGACTCGCCGCTCGGCGGTCCGGCTGCAGCCGGCGTGTCGAACAGATCTCCGAATCCGCGTGGGAACTCGCAGACGGGAGCCGGCGCGAGGGGGCTACTGCGCGACCGACACCAGGCCGAGCTCGGCCGAGGACGCCAGCGACGGGTTCTTCGGCACGACCCGCACCGTGTACCCGAAGCTGCCCGAGCGCGCGAGCGAGACCTGGCCCGCGAAGACCGCTGCCTGCCCCAGCTCGTTCGACTCGAGCGCCAGCGGCTCATGCTCGACCTCGCTCAGCGCGTCGCCCGCGCGAGCCCGGCCGTGCACCAGTTCGACGGCGACGTCGTCGGGCGTCAGCTCACCGAGTTCGACGAACGCGCGCACGTGCAGCTCCTCGCCGACCTGCGGCGTAGCGTCGACACCGCCCGATTCGACGTGGGCGACGTGCACGCCCGGCCAGGCCGCGCGCACCCGCGCCTTCCAGCCGGCGAGCTCACGGGCGGCCTGGTACGACGACGCGACCGAGCCCCGTCCGGCGTGCGCCGCGGGCAGGTAGAGCCGCTCGACGTACTCCCGCACCATGCGGTCGGCCGAGAGCTCGGGGCTCAGCGTGGCGAGGGTGTGCCGGATGTCGGCGACCCACCGTGCGGGCACTCCGTCCGATCCACGGTCGTCGTAGAACCGCGGCGCGATCTGGTGCTCGATCAGGTCGTACATCGACGCCGCTTCGAGTGCGTCGCGCTCCGCGGCGTCGCCGGCGCTGTCGGCCGACGGGATCGCCCAGCCGTTGTGGTCGTCGAAGTACTCGGCCCACCAGCCGTCGAGGATCGACAGGTTCAGCGACCCGTTCAGCGCCGCCTTCATGCCGGAGGTCCCGCAGGCCTCCAGGGGACGCAACGGGTTGTTCAGCCAGATGTCGGTGCCCGGGTAGAGCAGCTGGGCCATGCCGATGTCGTAGTTCGGCAGGAAGACGATGCGCTGGCGCACGTCCTTCTCCTGCGAGAACTCGACGAGCTTCTGGATGAGGCGCTTGCCCTCGTCGTCGGCCGGGTGCGACTTGCCGGCGATGACCAGCTGTACCGGACGGTCCGGGTCGGTCAGCAGGGCGCGCAGCCGCTCCGGGTCGTGGAGCATGAGCGTCAGGCGCTTGTAGGTCGGAACGCGACGCGCGAACCCGATCGTCAGCACCTCGGGGTCGAGCAGCTCGCCGAACCACTTCGGTGAGCCGATGCCCGGGTTGTTCTCGGCCCACGCATCGGCGGTGCGGGCCCGCGCATCGGCGACGAGCTGCTGCCGCAGCCGCCCGCGCAGTGCCCAGAGCTCGGCATCCGTCACCTTCGGGCTCGCCCAGTCGGCGGCGGTCGTGTCGGAGGTGCCGAGCTTCGACTCGGCGAGCCCGCTCACCTGCGGGTCGGTCCAGGTCGGCGCGTGCACCCCGTTGGTCACCGAGGCGATCGGAACGTCGTCGGCGTCGAAGCCCGGCCACAGAGCGCCGAACATGTGCCGGCTGACGTCCCCGTGCAGCTTCGAGACGCCGTTGGCCCGCTGCGCGAGCCGCAGTCCCATGACGGCCATGTTGAAGACGGCCGGATCGCCGCCCTCATAGTCCTCGGTGCCGAGCGCGAGGATGTCGGCGACCGCGACGCCCGGCAGCAGGTCGGTCGAGAAGTAGCGCTCGATGAGGGTCGCGTCGAACCGGTCGATTCCGGCCGGGACGGGTGTGTGGGTCGTGAAGACCGTCGCGGCGCGCACCGCCTCGAGCGCCTCGTCGAAGCTCAGCCCCTCGCCGATCATGTCGCTGATGCGCTCGAGCCCCTGGAATCCGGCGTGCCCCTCGTTGGTGTGGAACACCTCCGCTGCGGGAACGCCGGCGAGCTCGGTGTAGGTCTTCACGGCGCGGGCGCCGCCGATGCCGAGCAGCAGCTCCTGGAGCAGGCGGTGCTCTCCGCCTCCGCCGTAGAGCCGGTCGGTGACTCCGCGCAGCCCCTCGGAGTTCTCGGGGACGTCGGTGTCGAGCAGCAGGAGGCTGACCCGGCCGACCGAGAGCTGCCAGATGCGGGCGGTGAGCGCCTCGCCGCCGGGGAGCGCGAGCACGACGTTCGCCGCCGAGCCGTCGGCATGCCGGAGGACTCCCATCGGCAGGCCGTCGGGGTCGAGCACGGGATAGCTCTCCTCCTGCCAGCCCTCGCGCGAGATCGCCTGGCGGAAGTAGCCGGCACGGTAGAACAGGCCGACTCCGACGATGGGCACGCCGAGGTCGGACGCGCTCTTCAGGTGATCGCCGGCCAGGATGCCGAGGCCGCCGCTGTACTGCGGAAGCGCGGCCGCGATCCCGAACTCTGGCGAGAAGTAGGCGATCGTGCCGGGCGCATCGCCGTTCAAGCGACTGGTACCACCGCGGTTCGGCGAGGTACGCACGCAGCTCGTCGCGCAGCGCGTCGACCCGGCCGACGAACGCCTTGTCGGCAGCGAGCTCGGCCAGCCGGGCGCTCGGCACCTCACCGAGGAGGCCGACCGGGTCCTTGCCCTGCTCGGCCCACAGGTCGGGCGCAACATCCCGGAACAGCTCAAGCGTCGGCTGGTGCCACGACCAGCGGAGGTTGGCGGCGAGCTCCTCGAGCGCGCCCAGCGACTCGGGAAGAACGGTGCGGACGGTGAACCGGCGGATGGCTTTCACCCGCCAACCCTAAGTCAGCGATGTGACCGGCAGGTTACGCGGAGCCACGCCCGGTTGCATCACGCGAGCGCGACCTAAACGGGTGTGCCGGCCCTCCGGCGACCGGATACCTTGCCGCCCGCAGCGGCGCGTTTGCGCTTCCTGGCCCTGTCGCGGAGTCCCGAGATCACCATCCAGAGGGCGAAGGCGAACAGTCCCCCTGCGAGGACGGGCACCACGTAGCCGCGCGCCTCGCCGTTGACCCAGGTGCTCACCCAGCCGATATAGGGCACCGAGTACCAGAGCCGACCCTGCAGCTGGACCTCCCGCACCTCGGCCGGATCCGGTTGGGAGCTGTTGTCGCCCTTGAACGTGAACGAGTATTCGTCTCCGGCGGTCTTGCTGACCGCGATGACACGGTGGGTGACCACCGTCGGGTCGCCGCTGCGGAGTTGATACGTGGCGACGTCACCGATGCGGATGTCGCTCGGGTCGACCGGACGGACGACGATCAGCGTGCCCGGCGGCAGCGTCGGCTCCATCGAACTCGTCAGGACCGTGAGGGGCGTGGACCCCGTCACCGCGGGGACCACGATCACGGCGGCTCCGAGCGCGAACAGCGCGAGCAGCACGGCGACGCTCAGGGACACCCGCAGGTAGGCCCAGAGGCTGGCCTCCTTCTTGTGCGGTGCGGCCGCCTCCTGAATCGTTTCGTCGGTCACGAGTGCTGAGTATCGTCGTCCAGACGCCGGCGACGCAACACCGCGAAGAAGGCGCCTACGACCAGAAGCCCGAGGGCCACGAAGACGGTCGGCAGCACCTCGCGGCCGGTGAAGGCGAGGGACGGGCCTGGGCTCCCGCCGGACGCGGCCGAGGAGCAGCCGTTCGCATCCGGGAACGCACCCGCCGCCGAGTCATGGGCGGTCACGATGAACCCGACGTCCGCCGTCGCGCCCTGTGCCGTGCTGCCGCTCGCGGAGCTGTTCATGCTGACCTGGAGGTCGACCCGCCTCGTTTCGCCCGCCGCGAAGGTCTGCGCCCGAACGACGACCTGGCAGTTGGAGAGGCTTGCGAACGACGAGGCGAAAGTGACGCCGTTCATCGTGGAAGACAGGGTGAGGACGGAACGGTGGGCCGGAGAAGACACGATGAGGTCGTTCACGGCGACCCGCACGAGTGCAGGGGTCGAGCTGTCGTTGCGCACCCAGAGCTGCCCGGCCGTCGAATCGCCCGGCACGAGGAGATCGAGGTCGTCGAAGATGTCGACGGACGTCACGGGCACGAAAGTGACCCCGTCGGTACTGAGGAGGATCTCCGGCGGCGCGGCCTGAGCGGGCGCGGCGGGCAGGATCATCACGCTCGCCAGCGCGAGGGCCGCGAGCGCGATGACCGCACGGACGATGCGGCCCATCACCAGGCTCCCAAGCGTGAACCGCTGAGTGGTCAGCGCCGTGCTGCACGTCGCCATCTCGAGGTCGGTGCCGTCGGTGGTCCCGGTGACGGTCGCGCAATAGTCGGTGGCGGCGTCGTACATGAAGCGCAGGTACGGCGCGCTGCCAGTCCACTGCACGTCGAGCTTCCACAGGTCGGAGGTGTTCGTCAGGTCGATGTCGCCGGAGGTCGCGTTCTCCCAGCGCCGGTTCGTCGCGGTGCTCCGCTGGATCTCCACGCTGTTCGCCGTCGCCGAAGAGTTGAAGGCCCATTCGACGTTCGGCGAACTCGTGCTCGTGCAGCCGGTGCGGATCTCGACATCCGCGTTGTTGCCAGTCCCACTTGCACCAAGGCACAGGTTGGTGCCGCCGGGGTAGACGATGCGCACGTTCGTCGTACCCGTGACGTAGGCCGCAGCGCCGGCGCCGCTCGAGGCGGGCGACACATTGCCTGCGGCATCGACGGCTACCACCCAGTACCAGTTGAGGCTGTTCGTGGTCACCGTGTCGGTGTAGGTCGTCGCGGCGATGAGCGTGCCCAGCGAGTTGACCAGCGTGCCGTTCCGGTAGAGCAGGTATCCGGCGACTGTCCCTGCCGGATCCGTTGCCGCGTTCCACGCCACCGTGATCGAGGTGCTCGAGGCCCGCTCGGCGGTGACTCCCGTCGGCGCGTTGGGAGCAACACCGTCGACGCCGGTGCTGGTCGCCGAGTTGTTCGCACTCACGTGGTCGTGGGTCGTCGCCGACGCAGTGGCCGTCACCGGGTAGAGGCTCGACGGGCTGCCGGGCAACGTCGCGGTGACCGTGACCGTGCGCCCCTCGCCCGACGGGATGGTTCCGATGGCACACGTCCGGCTCGTGCCGGCGCCGGTGCAGTTGGCCGTCCCGGGCCCGGCGTTGCTCGTGGTGTAGGTGGCGGTGCCGTAGGTCGGTCCCGACGTGAGGGCGAGGGCGACCGAGCCTCCGGCAGCGGTCGACGGGCCGTTGTTGGTGATGCGGAAGCTCCAGGTCGCGGCCCCGTTGGCCGTGATCGTGGGCTGGCTGAGCACGGCCACCGAGAGATCCGCTGCCGCCGCGACCGCGTTCGACAGTGTGTTGCCCGTCACACTCAGTGTCCAGGTCGGAATCGCCTCGTCGATGAATTCGACCGAGGGCGTGTGAGTGATGCTGCCACCCGCGGCACCTACGCCGATCACGGCGTCATAGGTGACGGTGACCGGGGCGCCGTTGGTCACGCGACCGCCCGCGCTCGTGGTGGCGCCTACTCCGATGCGCGCCACGACCTGGCGGGATCCCGAGACGTACTCGGCCAGGTCGTCGCCTGTCGCGTTCGTCTGCGTCGCGGTGCCGACCTTGATCGATCCGCTCACGATCGTGAGGTTTGCCGGAAGCACGATGTTCGCCACCGCGGACGCAGCGGAGGCACCGCCGCCGTTGCTGATGGTCGTGACGTAACGCACCGTGTCGCCGACGCGGTAGGTGCCGCCGCCGGTCGTGACGTTCGAGATCGTCGAGGACGCAGTGACGCACGGGCCGGTGCCGAGGCTCACGTCGTCGATGAGGTTGGCCTGCGAGATGTTGCCGCCGCCCGCGCTGATCGAGGTCAGGCTGAGGCGAGTCGTCGTCTGGCCGGCGGGCACCGTGTAGGTACCGTGTAATACACCCACGCCGACCTGGTCGTCGTGAAGATCTGGGCGAGGGTCGGCGAGGTGCTCGTCGTCGTCGAGGTGTCGGCCGCGTTGGCGGTGGGGGCGCCGAGCGTGAGCTTGACCGTGTCCCCGACCGTTGCGCTGTCCCGGCCGCGATGCCAGAAACCCCAGCGCAGCACCTGGCCGGGCACCGTGGCGACCTCCTGGTACAGGGTTGTCGCGTCCGTGCTGTTGAGCTCGATGTTCTGGGCCCCCGACGCCGGCAGGATCGGGCTGACGACGCTGCCGCGCCACACCTCGGCGGGCCGCGCGGTGGTCGTGCCTGGCACCCGTGAGGTCCAGTTCGCCAGGGTCGACGCGTGCGTCCAGGAGTTGTCGGGGAGCGCGGGAGAGGCAGTCTCGAACCCGCCATTCTGCAGGGCGACGATGCTGCTGCAGTTCGTCACCACGGGGTTTGCCGAAGCGACGGTCGCCGTCGTCGTCGCCGAGGAGACCCAGTAGGCATAGGAAAGACTCGTGCCCGCGGCGACGAGGAAGACGATGGCGCCGAGTGCGGCGGCGATGCGCTTGATCATGGAGCTCACCTGCGCGCCGTCGAGGGGGATGGTGAAGCTCGTGGTCTGCCCCGCGACCGTGCCGGGCGAGCTCACCGAGAGCGTCACTGTGACGCACACCTTCATCGTGGCCATCGGAGGGAGGGTGTAGCCGGAACCGAGCGCCGTGCCCGCACCCGCGGTGCAGGTGGTCGTGGCATTCGAGACGCGCCCGACGGAGATCACGAGGTGGCCGTTGATCTCGTCGACCGCGCCGAAGCTCGCGGCGCCCTGCGTGACGGAGAGCGTGGCCGTTCCCGTGTTGGCGACCGTGAGCGGCGTGCTCGTGAAGACCGAGGCTCCGGGCATCAGCGCGGTGGCGTCGAGCCCCGTGATCGGGTAGCTGGTGACGTTCTGAATGGTGAGACCCGAGGTGCCGGCCGTGACGGTACCCGCGCTCAGCGGGGTGGTGCTGCTGAAGTAGGCGAAGGTTCCGCCTGCGGCGGCGAGAGCGATGACGATCGCCGCACCGAATGCCGCGCACGATGCGAGGATCGCGAGCACGGTGCGCCGGAGGCCATTGACGGGAGCGGGTGCCGCAAGATGTGCGGGCATGTCATCGCTCCCTTCGGGTGAATCGTGGCTGGATGTGCCGATGGGGACGCGCCGCCAGATGTGCGACGCGCCCCCGAGGTGGCGCTTTACGGGATCTGCGTCAGAGTGATCGCGAGAGCAGTCAGGTCGACGACCGTGCTCTGCGTGGTGTTGTCGACGTCGTCCGGTCCCGTGCTCACGTCTCCGTCGAACGCGAAGTCGAGGGTGACCAGCACCGTGATGATGTCGCCGTCGTTGGTGGAGTCGATCGTGGCGATCGGCAATCCGCTTTCCTCGACCACGACGGTCACATCGAGCTCGTCGCCCCATGCGCCCTTGACGATCGACGCGGCGTTGGCCGAGACGGTCGCCTGGAGGTTGTCACCGGTCGCGCCGACTTCGAAGGTCTCGACGTAGGTGAGCGAGTCGCCGGGGACGACGAGGAAGTCGCCCGTGTCGATCTCGGTGAGGAGGTCCGAGGTCTCGAACCAGGCGCCGTCGCTCTCCGAGTCGATCGTGAGCGTGCCGGCGGTGATGGTGCCGGCGTCGGTGGTGGCCGAGTCGTTCCAGTAGGCAAGTGTGCCAGCGCCGCCGAGCAGGAGGGCGATCCCCGCACCGGTGGCGATGGACGCCTTGGTGAACTTGTTCATTGCGGTAGTCCTTTCGCGGCATCTCGCGATGCCCGCCTGTCGAGGTCCGTCGGGATCAGGGTGACCGAGCCGGTTCGACGCTTGGTGGCGTTCGGGTTGACGCGCCACAGGGGCTGGTGACGCCGAGGTATGTGTTCCCCCCAAAAGACATTACGGTCCCCCATAGTGCGGACAAAGGGGACGCCGTGCCCCACTGCGGGTGCCCACCCTATGGGGGGTAGACCGGGTCAAAAATGCCTCTGACCTGGGATTTTTTCCAGAACCCTGAAACGTGTCCCGGATTTCACCCCGATGATTCGGGGTACAACCGCAACCCGTACCCCATCGGTCCCCCTTTTCGTGGACACTCCTCCGAACCTTCTCCGAGACCCGGGGCTGCCCTCGTCCCGCTTCCGGCGACACGATACGGTCAGGATCGTGGCCACTCCGCACGTTCCGCGCATCGGGCGGATCCCCATCCGCGGGATCGCTCCGCGCCAGCCGGAAGACCGGTGGCCTGCCAAGTCATTCGTCGGAGAAGTCGTCCCCTTCGAGGCGACGATCTTCCGCGAGGGTCACGGCGAGCTGTTCGCCGAGGTGATCCTCACCGACCCGGACGGAGCGGAGACGCGGCACCGGATGCGGCTCGTCGGCTCCGGCACCGATCGCTGGCGCGCCGACGTGCTCATCACGCGCACCGGCGGCTGGAGCTTCCGCATCCGGGCCGCCGCCGACGACTGGGCGTCGTGGCTCCACACCGCCGACATCAAGATCGAGGCGGGCCAGGATGTCGAGCTCGTCTTCGCGATGGGTGCCGCGATCCTGGACAGAGGTCGGCCTCGCCGGCCATCTTCGCGCAGGCGCGCACGGCTCTCCTCGATCGCAAGCTCACCCCCGCGTCACGCATGAAGGTCGCGCACGACGCACGACTGGCATCCGCGATCGCCGCCGCACCGCTGATCTCGCTCGAGACCGCTCAGCGACCCGTCGCCCCTGCGCGTCGAGCGCGCCGCCGCCGCCGTCGGCGCCTGGTACGAGTTCTTCCCGCGCTCGGAGGGCGCGAAGAAGGCACGCGACGGCACCTGGAAGTCGGGCACCCTGCGCACCGCGGCCAAGCGCCTGCCCGGCGTCGCGGCGATGGGGTTCGACGTGATCTACCTGCCGCCGATCCACCCGATCGGCCACGAGTTCCGCAAGGGTCCGAACAACTCGACGACGGCCGGCACCGGCCGACCCCGGCAGCCCGTGGGCGATCGGCTCGGCCGAGGGCGGGCACGACGCCATCCATCCCGATCTCGGCACGGTGGCCGACTTCGCGTTCTTCGTCAAGGAAGCCGAGACGGCCGGGCTCGAGGTCGCGCTCGACCTCGCCCTGCAGTGCGCACCCGACCACCCCTGGGTGACGGAGCACCCCGACTGGTTCACCCAGCGCCCGGACGGCTCGATCGCCTACGCCGAGAACCCGCCGAAGAAGTACCAGGACATCTACCCGCTCAACTTCGACAACGACCCCGAGGGCATCCGCGCCGAGGTGCTGCGGATCGTCGAGCTCTGGATCTCGCGCGGCGTCAAGATCTTCCGGGTCGACAACCCGCACACCAAGCCGCTCGACTTCTGGGAGTGGCTGCTCGCCGACGTCAACGGACGGCATCCCGACGTCGTCTTCCTCGCCGAGGCGTTCACCCGGCCCGGCGATGCTGCACTCGCTCGCCGGCGCCGGATTCCAGCAGTCGTACTCGTACTTCACCTGGCGCAACACGAAGCCGGAGCTCGAGGAGTTCTTCACGCGAGATCTCGGGCCCTGACGCCGACTACCTGCACCCGAACCTGTTCGTGAACACCCCCGACATCCTGACCGAGTACCTGCAGTTCGGCGGGCGCCCGGCCTACAAGCTGCGCGCGGCGCTCGCCGCGACCGCCTCGCCGCTCTGGGGCGTGTACGCGGGGTACGAGCTGTTCGAGGACGTCGCGCGACCGGGCAGCGAAGAGAACATCGACAACGAGAAGTACGAGTACAAGCAACGCGACTGGGAGAAGGCGGAGGCCGCGGGCGCCTCGCTCGCGCCGTATCTGACGGTGCTCAACGGCATCCGGCGCGCTCACCCCGCGCTCGCGCAACTGCGCAACCTGCGCGTGCACTGGAGCGACGACGAGTCGATCCTCGTGTTCACCAAGTACCTCGACGGCGCGTTCACCGAGTCGGGTCAGCCCGACGGCCTGATCGTCGTCGCCAACGTCGACCCGCACTCGGTGCGCGAGACGACCGTGCACCTCGACCTGAGCGCACTCGGCCTCGAGCCGGGTGCGACGTTCAGCGTGCGCGACCTGATCACGGGGGCCAACTGGATCTGGACCGACTCCAACTACGTGCGCCTCGATGCGTTCACCGAACCCGGTGCACGTTCTCGCGGTCGACTACCGGAAGGCACCCTGATGGCCGAGCCGAAGAAGCAAGCCTGGCGACCCAGGAGGCCCCGCGGCGAAGAAGCCCGGCGTCGGCCACCGAGGCCCTGCATCCCGACCACATCGCCGCGCTCGTCGAAGGGCGCCACCCGCGCCCGCACGACGCGCTCGGCCAGCATCCCGTCGGCGACGACTTCGTCATCCGGGCGGTGCGTCCGCTCGCGAAGTCGGTCACGGCCATCCGGGCCGACGGCACGCGGGTCGCACTCGAAGCACGTCGACCGCGGGCTGTGGCAGGGCGTCGCACCGGGGCCCGGTCAGGCGTACGAGCTCGGAGGCACGCTACGACGACGCGCCTGACTGGGTGTCCGGCGACCCGTACCGTTTCGTTCCGAGCGTCGGCGAGATCGGACCTCTATCTCTGGGGCGAGGGACGCCACGAGCAGATCTGGCAGGTGCTCGGCGCGCACTACCGGCCGCACGAGGACGTCGCGGGCACCAGCTTCTCGGTCTGGGCGCCGCACGCGCAGGCCGTGCGGGTGGTCGGCGACTTCAACCGGTGGGACGGCCACCGGCACGCGATGCGCCGGCTCGACGACAACGGCGTCTGGGAGCTCTTCATCCCCGGGCTGCACCCCGGCACGACGTACAAGTTCGAGCTGCTGACGCCGGCCGGCGAGTGGGTCAAGCGCGCCGACCCGATGGCCCGCTACACGCAGGTGCCGCCCGAGACGGCGTCCGTCGTCGGCGCAGACGCTGTTCGAGTGGGGCGACGACGGCTGGATGGATCATCGCGCCGCGACCGATCCGCACAACTCGGCGATGAGCGTGTACGAGCTGCACGTCGGCTCGTGGCGGCCCGGACTCGGCTACCGCGAGCTCGCCGACCAGCTCATCGAGTACGTGCACGAGCTCGGCTTCACCCACGTCGAGTTCCTCCCCCTCGCCGAGCACCCCTACGGCCCGTCGTGGGGCTACCAGGTGACCGGGTACTACGCCCCGACCAGCCGCTTCGGGCATCCCGACGACCTCAAGTACCTGATCGACCGGCTGCACCAGGCCGGCATCGGCGTGATCATGGACTGGGTGCCCGCGCACTTCCCGAAAGACGAGTGGGCGCTCGCGAAGTTCGACGGCGAGCCGCTCTACGAGCACTCCGACCCGCGCGTCGGCGAGCACCCCGACTGGGGAACGCTGATCTTCAACTTCGGGCAGTCGCAGGTGCGCAACTTCCTCGTCGCGAACGCCCTGTACTGGCTCGAGGAGTTCCACATCGACGGGCTGCGGGTGGACGCGGTGGCGTCGATGCTCTACCTCGACTACTCCCGCAAAGAGGGCGAGTGGCTGCCCAACAAGGACGGCGGCCGCGAGAACCTCGAGGCGATCTCGTTCCTCCAGGAGATCAACGCGACCGACCTACAAGCGCAACCCCGGCATCGTGATGATCGCCGAGGAGTCGACGTCGTATCCCGGGCGTCACGCGCCCCTCGGACGGCGGCGGGCTCGGCTTCGGCATCAAATGGAACATGGGCTGGATGCACGACGCGCTGCAGTACATCCACGAGAACCCGATGTGGCGCTCGCACCACCACAACGACATCACCTTCAGCTTCGTGTACGCGTTCAGCGAGAACTTCCTGCTGCCGATCAGCCACGACGAGGTCGTGCACGGCAAGGGATCGCTGCTCGCGAAGATGCCGGGCGACCAGTGGCAGAAGCTCGCGAACGTGCGCGCGTTCCTCTCCTACATGTGGGCGCATCCGGGCAAGCAGCTGCTCTTCATGGGCTCGGAGTTCGGCCAGCCGTCGGAGTGGAGCGAGCAGCGCGGACTCGACTGGTGGATCCTCGAGCAGCCCGCGCACCAGGGCCTGCACCGGCTCGTGCGGCAGCTCAACCGGGTCTACCGCGAGCAGCCGGCGCTCTGGGAGCAGGACAACTCCGAGCGCGGCTTCGAGCTGCTCGCCTCGGACTCCGAGAACAACGTCGTCGCGTTCCTGCGCTGGTCGGCCGGCGGCGAGGCGCTCGCCTGCGTCGTGAACTTCGGCGGCAATCCCGTCGGTCCGTACCGGATCGGGCTGCCGTATCGCGGGCACCTGGAGCGAGATCGTCAACTCCGACGCCGAGGAGTTCGGCGGCTCGGGCGTCGGCAACTTCGGAGCCGTGCGCGCGACCGACGACCCGTGGCAGGGACGCCCGGCATCGGCCGAACTGACGCTCCCTCCGCTCGCCGCGCTCTGGCTGAAAGGTGACCCCCAAGGCTGAGCGCCTCCCGAGGGCGCCCTGAACGCTGCTAGCGTTCAGATCAACCTCGAGAGGAGCCCACAGTGGCAAAAGCAGGCGGAATTTTCGGAGATCTCTTCGGCAAGAAGGACAAGAAAAGAGGACGACGCAGTCGCGAAGGCGAAGGCGAAGCAGAAGGCAGAAGCAGACGAGCGGGCCAAGGCCGCGGCCAAGGCTCAGGGCAAGAAGGATGACGGGCGCATCCCGAACAAGCCCAAGCAGGAGAAGCAGATGGGGGCCAAGTTCGTCAGCCCGAACCTGACCGTCGACGGCAAGTGGGGCGCCGCCACGACGAAGGCGATCCAGAAGGCGCTCGGCCAGCCGGTGACCGGCGACGCGTGGATCAACAACTCCGACGCGAAGGTGCTGCAGAAGAAGCTCGGCGTCACGGCCGACGGCCTGTTCGGCAAGGGCAGCAACACGGCCCTGCAGAAGCACCTCAAGGTCACCGCCGACGGCGTCTTCGGACCGAACTCGGTGAAGGCGCTGCAGAAGGCGCTCAACGCCGGGACGTTCTTCCCCGCGAAGTAGCGAGCCGGATGTGAGACGCCGCGCGGCCCGTCGAGGGTCGTCGCGGCGTTTCCGCGTCCGCGGCCCGTGACGGGCGCTAGTAGAGCAGCGTCGTCAGCCGGCGGCGCGCGTCGAGCACGCGCGGGTCGTCGGGACCGGCGATCTCGAAGTACTCGAGCAGCCGCGTGCGCACGGCGTTCTTGCCGTCCGCGTCGAGCGTCGGGAACAGGTCGAGCAGCCGGGCGAACGCGTCGTCGAGGTGTCCGCCGCTGACGTCGAGGTCGGCGACGGCGAGCTGGGCGGCGACGATCGGCGGGCGTGTCGGCGGCGGCCGCCCGCACGTCCGCGGCGACCGCACCGTCGAGGCGCTGCAGCAGCGAGCACCTGGGCGAGACCGGCGACGGCGAGCGCGTCGCGCGGGTTCTCGGCGATCGCCTTGCGGTACTCGGCGATCGCGGTCGCGAAGTCGCCCGCGGCGATCGCGTCGTACGCCTCCTGGTGGTGCGGCGGCAGCGGCTCTTCGACGGGCTCCGGCGGTGCTCGGCTCGGCACCTCGGCGGCCTCCGCGTCGGGGTCGGGCGCACCGACCTCGAGCTTCCCGGTGACGCCGTTCTGGGTCGCGAGCGCCAGCAGCTCGTCGAGCACCCGCCGGACCTCGTCGTCCGACGGGCATGCCGAGGAACAGGTTCACCGGACGCCCGGCGATCACCGCGGCGACCGCGGGCACCTCGCGCACCTGGAACGCCTGCGCGAGCTGCGGGTTCGCCTGCCCGTCGACGGTCGCCAGCACGAGGCGGCCGCCGTAGGACTCGACGAGGCGCCCGAGCGCCGGCTCGAGGCCGGGCGCGTAGAACTCGACGACGACGGGGACGCGGGACGACAGCTCGAGCACGCTCTCGAACGTGGCGTCGGTCGCCGGGAAGACGATGCCCGCCGCACCCGCGGCCGTCGCGTCGGCTGCCGCCACGGCATCCGGCCGCTGGGGCGCGTTCGCACGCCGGACGAGAGCCGAGAGGTCGACGGCGCCGCGCAGACTCGGTCCGGGGGGGACGTTGCTCAATTCACTTCCTTGGCCGCGATGAGACCCTGGCTGAAGCCGAGCAGCTGGATCTTGGCGTCCGACGCGTCTGCCGACAGCGCGGCACGTAGAACAGCAGCTGCACGCCGTAGGTCGCGGTGATGCCCTTCGTGCGTGCGGCCGATGCCCGACAGCGCCTTGACGGCGGCCGGCGAGTTGATCGCGGCGCCGGCCTCGGTCGGGGTGACCGTCTCGGTGTCGTCGAGCGCGACGGCGACGATCTGCCCGGAGTCGTTGGTCGGGAACGAGATCGGCGCCTCGGCGTTCGCGCCGTTCGTGAACTCGATCTTCGCGCGTCGGCCGGGAAGTCGCGCCTTGCGCTTCTGCCTTCGCGTCGAAGCCGATGTCGACGCGCAGGGTGTCGCCCTCGGCCTCGAACAGGTCGAAGTCGTCGGCCTCCTCGCCCTGGATGAGGATGTCGCCGTAGGCCTGCGCGAGCTGGCTCGGCTGCAGCAGCCCGAGGCCGTTGTCGGCGTCGAGGGCGACCGAGCCGATCTGGGCGGGCGCGACCGGCGGCAGCGACGAGGCCGGGCTCGAGCGTGATCAGGTAGTGCACCTTGTAGTTCTCGCGCGGCGCGTCCTGCACGAGCATCATCGCGACCGGGGCGAGCGTCGTGTCGGTCGGCTGGACGATCGCGAACACCGATCGCGCCCACTCGTCGTTCTGCTGCGGCAGCACGACCTCGACGTCGCCGTCGGGAACGCCGGCGACCGGCGGCGAGCGACGAGTCCTTCGTGGTGATCGTGTAGTTGGCGGCGCGCAGCGGCGAGCGCGGGGCCGTCGAGGCGCGTGGCGGCGAGCGTCGCGTCCTTGGCCTCGTCGGCGGCGTCGATCGTGTCGGCGATCTTGTCGACGATCCGGCCGAGCTGCTGCTTGGTGACGGCGGGCGGCTTGAGGTCGTTGGCGGTCGCGATGTCGCTGCTCGAGGGCGTCGGCGTCGGCGCGAGCCCCGAGCCGAGCACGCCGGATCCGGTCGAGCAGCCGGAGAGCAGCAGCCCGCGGTCAGGATGCCGCTCACGCGACCATCCTGCTGCGACGACCGCGACGGGTCTCGGGGCTGCCGGGGCGCCGGCGGGATCGCCGCCGTACGCTCCCGGCGGCGACACGTGAGGAACCGGCGGGGAGCGCCTTGCGCTGCGGAGCGCGCTTCAGCCGCTTCGGCTGCGGCGCCTTCGGCAGACGGGGCTGCTTGCGGCGCGGGCCGCGGCGACGGCGAGCGTGCACGAGGGCCCACAGGAACGCGGCGAGACCGGCGAGCAGCGACAGGATGCCGCCGATGATCAGCGGGCCGGACAGCGGCGCCGAGTTGTCGAGCGGCCAGGCGATGCTCGAGCTCGGCGGGCGCGGCGTCGACGCCGTCCGACATGATGATGAGCGAGATGTCCTGCGGGGCGTTGATCTTGCGGATCAGCTCGTCGGTGCCGTCGAACTCCTGCACCCAGAGGTCGGAGCTCGCGGGGATCGGGCACGTCGCCGCGTGAACGCGCTCGGGTTGCCGGCCTCGGTGCCCGTCCGTCGCGTCGGAGTCGGCGTGCGGAGTCGGCGGTGCGGCTCGGGGTGGCGCTCGGCTCGACCGGTGCGGCGCCGCCGACCGTCTCGGTGCGTCAGCTCGGTCGCGTCCGGTTCGAAGGTCACGTGGTTGTAGGACAGGTCGTCGATCCAGCGCGAGCACGTCGCTCGTGCGTCCGTAGGCGAGGAAGATGTCGCCCTGACCCGTCACCGACACGGTCTGGGTGCCCGGCAGCGCGTTCAGCGCCGCGCCGTCGACGACGGTGATCGGCGCATCGCCCGTCGTCACCGCCGTGCTGAACGAGTCGGGTCCCGCGAGGACGGTGCGCTGAGCGATGCCGAACCCGATGGCGACGAAGGCTACGACGAACAGCACGATCGCAATCACGAAGCGCACGGAGGAATCTCCGGGATCGGGCAAAAGACATCCCAGGCTACCGGACCAGCTGCCACGAGGCCTGGGAGGACGACTGGGCGCCGGCTCCATGCGGCGCGTCGGTCGGACCACCGCCGGAGGCGGCATTCGCGGTCACGCGGTTAGACTCTCCAGGTTCCCTTCCTGGTCGGGGCGACAAACCCTTCCCGAATACATCCTTTCTGTTCTGAAGGAGCGAACCGGTGGCGGCAGAAGACGCGTTCAGTACAGAACTGCGCGGATACAAGAAGGACGAAGTCGACAAGGTCGTCGCGACCTGCGCGGCGACCTCGCCAAGACCAACGCCGAGAAGGCGGAGCAGGCCAAGGAGATCAAGCGGCTCCAGGCGGTCGCCGAAGACCTGCAGGCCGAGCTCGACGAGGTCGGCAGCCCCACCTACTCGGGCCTCGGCACCAAGCTCGAGAACACGCTGCGCGTCGCCGAAGAGCAGTCGCTGCGCCTCATCAGCCAGGCCGACATCGACGCCGAGAAGCTGCGCGCCAGCGTGCAGGCCGAGCTCGCGCAGCAGCGCGCCGAGGTCGAAGCGCACGCCGCCCAGCTCGTCGGCGACGCGCAGGCCCAGGTGGATGCCATCCTGGGCGACGCGAACGAGCGCGCCACCGAGACTGCTCGCCCGCGCGCCGCGAAGAGGCCGAGACCGCCGTCGCCGACGCCACCCGCGAGGCCGCCGCGATCCGCGGCCGCGTCACAGGCCGAGGCCGCCGAGACCCGATCCGCCGGCAAGCGCGACGCCGCCGCGGCCCGCGCCGAGGCCGAGCGCGAGGTCGCCGAGGCCCGCGCCGCCGCGCAGCAGGAGCTGGCCGCCGCCCGCGAGGAGGCCGCCGCGCTCGCTCGCGAGACACGCAGCGGCCGCGCGCCGAGTTCGAGGCCGAGGCCACGCGCCTGCGCGCCGAGCTGCACGCACGACCTCGAGCAGGGTCGCACCGACCTCGCGCGCGAGACCAACGACGCCCGCGTCGCGCTCGAGAACGACACCGCCGCCGCGAACGCCGCCCTCGACGCCGACACCGAGCGCGCCCGCGCCGAACTCGAGGCCGCGACCCGCACGGCCAACGCCGAGCTGCAGGCCGCGACCGCGCAAGGCCCGCGCCGAACTCGAGGCCGAGACCACCCGCGCCCGCGCCGAGCTCGAGGCCGAGCTCGTCCAGCCGGCCGCGCGATCGCTCGAGGCCGAGCTCGGCCGGGGCCCGCGAGATCGTGGGAGGCCGAGCTGACCGGAGCCCGCGAGACGCTCGAGGCCGAGCTGGCCCACCGTCGCTCCGACGTCGACAACGAGATCGCGCAGGCTCGCGCCACGCTCGCCTCCGACATCGACAAGAAGCGCAACGACATCGACCGCGAGGTCGCTCGCAAGAAGGCGCAGCTCGCCGAAGAGCTCGAGTCGACCCGCGCCCGCATCGAGCGCGACACCGACGAGCTCGCCGCGCGCCTCGCGACCACGGCCGAGCAGGCCAAGACCGACCTCGAACTCGAGCTCACCGCCCGCCGCGACGAGGCCGAGAAGGAGTACGCGGCCAAGCACGCCGAGGCGTCGGCCACGCACGCAGAAGTTCCTCGACGAGGCGCAGGCGCAGCTCGAGGCCGCGACGCAAGCGCGCCGCCGACAAGCGCGCCGAGGCCGACTCGATCGGCACCAACGCGAAGGCCGACGCGAAGGCGCTCGTCGCCGATGCGCAAGGCCACCGCGAAGGAGGTGCTCGGCAACGCCGAGAGCCGCGCGAAGGCGCTCGTCTCCGAGGCCGAGGCACGTGCCGCCGCGCTGCTGGGCGACGCCGAGAGCGCGTCTCGCGCAGATCCGCGCCGAGCGCGAGTCGGTCGCCGGCTACATCGAGAACCTGCGCGGCGTGCTCGCGCAGGCCGAAGCGCGTCGCCGCCGACCACGGATTCCCGGCGAGCGCGCCCGACGAGCCCGACGGCGCAGCAGCCCGACGGCCTCCGCCGACGACGAGCCGAGGCGACGCGAGCCGCGAGCACGCCAACTGACGCTCGTCGCGGCCCGCGCAGCCGGTAGCGCTGTCGGTACCAGCTGATCGAAGGGGCATCGCAGCGGTGAAGATTCAGAACGCGTTCCGGCTCGGCCTCTTCGGAGGGCTCGGCGTGCTCGTCGCCGTCGCGATCGGCGGCGGCATCACGGTGCTCGGCCCGATCATCACCTACGTCGGCGCCGCGCTGTTCCTCGCGCTCGGCATCGACCCGGCCGTCTCGTGGCTCGAGCGTCACAAGCTGCCGCGCTGGCTCGCCATCCTGATCGTGCTGGTCGGCATCCTGGCGGTCTTCGCGGGCCTCGTGCTCGCGATCATCCCGGTCATCGCCGACCAGGTCGGCAACCTGATCACGCAGGCGCCCGACATCATCGACGCGGTCATCAACGACGGCGCGTCGAGAGCTGGTGGGAGAACAACCTCGCCTGGCTCGCCCTACGACGACGTGGTGCAGAACGTCACGCGACTTCTTCAACGACAACCTCGAGCAACATCACCACCGGCGTCTTCACCACCGTTCTGACGATCGCGAGCGGCGCCTTCGGCGGCGTCATCGTGCTGATCCTGACCCTCTACTTCGTCGCCTCGCTCGCGAGCATCAAGCGCGGCCTGTACCAGCTGATCCCGGCGACCAAGCGCGAGAAGTTCATCGACATCGCCGAGCAGATCTCGGAGTCGGTCGGCAAGTACGTCGTCGGCCAGGTCGTCCTGGGACTCGCCAACGGCGTCCTGACCCTGCATCTTCATGACCGTGCTCGGGCTGATCCTCGGCGACCCGATCGAGTACGCGGCCCTGTTCGCGTTCCTCGCGTTCCTGTTCTCGCTGGTTCCGCTCGTCGGAACGATCTCGGGCGCCGTGCTCATCACCCTGGGCATCTGGCTGTTCGAGCGGCTGGCCCGCCGTGCTCATCGTCGGCATCTACTACCTGGTCTACATGCAGGTCGAGGCGTACGTGATCAGCCCGACGATCATGAAGCGCGCGGTCAAGGTGCCGGGCGTCGTCGTCGTGGTCGCGGCCCTCGCGGGCGGCACGCTGCTCGGCATCCTGGGAGCCCTCATCGCCATCCCGGTCGCCGCGGCGATCCTGCTCATCATCAAGCAGGTCATCGTGCCGCGGCAGAACGAGCTGTAGGCCGGATCTCGATACGCGCTTCGCGCTACTCGACCACCGGACGGACGACGGGCAGGCCGACGGCCTCCCATTCGATGATGCCGCCCTCGATGTTGACCGCGTCGTAGCCCTGCTGCTCGAGGAACTCGACGACCCGCGCGCTGCGTGCGCCCGAGTGGCAGAGCACGTAGATCGGCTGGCCGGGCAGCTCGTCGAGGTGCTCCGGAAGCGTGCTCATCGGCAGCGGCTGCGCGACGATCGGTGCGCACGGTCGCCAGTTCGGCGGGCTCGCGCACGTCGATCAGGGCGACGGCCGGTCGAGGGCGGCGAACTCCTGCGGGGTGACGGACTTCATGGGTCAGGCTCTCCCAGACCGTGGGCAGCGGCAACGCGGCCGGGTTGACCCGCGCGACGATCTCGGTCAGCACGCGGCCGGTCTGCTTCTCGCCGACCCAGAGGTGCTTGCCGCCCTCGACGGCGACCAGCTCGGCGTTCGGCACCGACGCGAACCGCTGCGGCGGCCTCGGCGGGCGCAGGTAGTCGTCGAACTCGGGCACGATCACGACGAGCGGGACGCCCGCTCCCGCCCAGCGCCGCGACATCGTCGGCCGTCGCACGGTGCAGCGGCGGCGACAGCAGGATGGCGCCGGCGATCGGATGCTGCCGCCCGTACTTGAGCGACGAGCTCGGTGCCGAACGACCAGCCGAGCAGCCACGGCTGCGGCAGCCCCCGCTCGGCGACGAACGCCATCGCGGCGGCCACGTCGAGCCGCTCGTCGACGCCGTCGTCGAAGGCGCCCTGCGACGTGCCGCGCGGCGACGTCGTGCCGCGGGTGTTGAACCGCAGCACGGCGAGGTCGGCGAGCGGCGGGCAGGCGCGCGGCCGCCTTGCGCAGGATGTGCGAGTCCATGAAGCCGCCGTGCGTCGGCAGCGGGTGCAGGCAGACCAGGGTCGCGACCGGCGGGCGCGTCGAGCGGGCAGGCGCGAGCTCGCCGACGAGGGTGAGCCCGTCGCTCGGTGTGCAGCTCGATGTCCTCGCGCCGGGCGGGCAGCTCGACGCTGCCGGCGATCTCGATGTCGCTCATGTGCGGATCCTCCAGCAGTGCGTGTGCCAGTGCCGCCGGCCGGCCAGGTCGTCGGCCTCGCCCATCAGGCCGTCGGCGCGCCAGGCCACCAGGTGGGCCGTGCCGGGCGCGATCTCGAGGCCGCATCCGGGGCAGGTGTAGACCTTCGTGGCCGCGCCGGCGCCGTGCGGCTGCACGTTCCAGAGGCCGTCGCGCTTCGACCTCGGTGCGCGACCGGCCGAGCAGCGCGCGCTCGAGATCGAGCTCGGGAGCCTCGTCGCCCGCCCCGCGGCGGCGCGGGCGGTTGGAGCGGGGCATGGTTCCAGCCTACGGCGCTAGTCCAGGCGCCCGCCGGTGTCCATCTGCTCGAGCCGCGCCTCCTCGAGGTCGAGCAGCGCCTGCGCCCGCGTCAGGATGCGCGACGGGTACGAGCCGCGCGACCGCGCCTCGAGCAGCACGGTCGCGCTCGGCCTGCAGCACCTCGCGGCGCAGGTCGCGGTACTGCTGGTGCGGCGACTCCAGGATGCCGTCGTCGCTGTCGGCGTGCTCCGCCCGCTCCCACGCGGCCTGCGACGCGAGCAGGGTGTCCTGCCGCACCCGCTCGAGCACCGCCCAGTCGACCTTCTGCCCCTTCGGCAGCTCGAACTCCGGGTTCTCGAGCACCTCGATGCCGGCCGACGCCATCTCGTCGAGCAGCCCGGCGAGCTCGCGGCGGTCGGCCGCGCGGTCGCTGCCCCGGATGCTCGTCAGCCGGATCAGGAGCGGCAGCGTGCCGCCCTGCACCAGCAGGGTGACGATCGCGACCGTGAAGGCGATGAGCACGAGCTGCTCGTAGTACGGAGTCTCCTTCGGCAGCGACTGGGCGGCGGCGAGCGTGACCACGCCGCGCATGCCGGCCCACCCGACGATGATCGCGCCGCGCGGACCGAGCCCCTCGTCCCGCAGGTGCTGGAGGTCGTTCTCGCGCCGGTCGACGGCCCGCTCGACCAACTCCATGCGCCGCTTCGAGCGCGCGTTGCGCGATATGCGGACGCGCCCCCGCTCGACCAGCGACAGGATGCGCGACGGACGCTCCAGACGCTGTTCGCCCGCGCCGGATCACCGCGAGGCAGCGGCCACACGAAGATGAAGCGCATCACCATCAGGATGCCCGCCGCCAGCAGCCCGAGCAGTACAGCGCGCTCGACGCTCAGCTCCTCGGGGTGCACGTCCGCGAACGATTCCCGCGAGCTGCGCCCCCATCAGCAGGAAGACGCCGTTCTCGAGCACGAACTGCAGGGTGCGCCAGTTGAAGCGTTCCGAGATGCGGGACTGCGGGGAGAAGTGCGCACTGCTGTGCCCGCTGTAGAGACCCGCCGTGACGACGGCGATCACGCCCGACGCTCCGATCTGCTCCGCCGGAATGTAGGCGATGAACGGCACCGCGAACGAGATCGCGGTGTCGAGCATCGGCTCGTCGAGCTTGCGCCGAACGAACACCGACACGATGCCGACGATCAAGCCCGATCGCGAGGGCGACGATGAGCGCGTAGACGAAGTCACCCACGACGCCCCAGGCGTTGAATTCACCGGATGCTGCGAGGGCCGAGGCTGCGATCGCGGTGCGCAGCAGCACGAGCGCGGTCGCGTCGTTGACGAGTCCCTCCCCCTCGAGGATCGAGACCAGCCGCGGCGGCAGGCCGAGCTTCTTGGCGATGGACGTTGCGGCGACCACGTCGGTCGGACTGATGACCGCGCCCAGCGCGATCGCCGCGCCGAGGTTGAGGTCCTCGAGCAGAGCGAAGAGGACGAAGCCGGTGACGAGCGCGCTGACGACGACGAGCAGCACCGACAGCGCGGAGATGCTCGCGAAGTTGCGGCGGAAGTCGACCACGGGAACGTTGATGGCCGCGGCGTAGAGCAGCGGCGGCAGCACGCCCATGAGGATGATGTCGGGCTCGATGTGGATCTCGGGAACGCCGGGGATGAAGCTGTACCCGACCCCGACCACGACGAGGAGGAGCGGCGCGGCGATGCCGAGTCGCCGCGAGAACGCGGCGGCGACGACCACGACGACGATCCCGAGAACGGCGACCAGGGCGTAGTCCATGCTCCAGGCTACCTGCGGCTCAGTACCAGCCCACGCGCTCCGAGTGATCCCACGCGCCGCACGGGGTGCCGTAGCGGCCGTCGATGTAGCCGAGACCCCAGGTGATCTGGGTCTTCGGGTTGGTCTTCCAGTCGGCGCCGGCCGACGCCATCTTGTCGCCGGGGAGCGACTGCGGGATGCCGTAGGCACCGCTCGACGGGTTGTGCGCGTAGACGTTCCAGTGCGATTCGCGGTTCCAGAGGGCGACGAGGCAGTCGTACTCGTTCGTGTCCCACCCGCGCGCCATGACCATCTCGTAGGCGATCGCCTGGGCGGTTCCGGGGTCGGGGATGCCGGACGCCGGCGCCGTGTTCTTCGGCGCCTCGGTCACCGTGTAGTCACCGCGACCGGCGGTGCCGGTGCGCTCCCCGGCGACGACGAGGGACTGCCCGCCGGAAGCCGGATCCGCCGGAGCGAGCACCTCGGCCTCGGCGCTGGAGATCGGCGGCATCGCCGAGACAAGGACGAAAGCGAGGGTCGTGAGCGACGCGAAAACGGGCAGCGACCATGGCGCCCGCACGTGCCGTTCGACAACGGCTACCTGCGTGCGCGGCTCTGCTGGCGTCCCCCGACGTCGATACGCGCTCACAGTTGCCACAGTGTAGCCGCGGTCCCTGTCAATTCCCCAGAACCCACGAACGGGGCTTCGGCGTGGCGAACCGGTGATCGAGCCTGTCGAGATCTAGCGAACCGCCAGCATCACGTGCACGACGCTGTCGAGAACGGTATCGACCTGCGTCTCCTGGTATCCGCCGCGCTGGCCCGTGAAGGCCGCCGTGCGCATCTCGTCGACGCTGAGCGGTCGTCCGGCCTGGAAGTACGCGGCCACGCGGTCCGTCAGCAGGTCGACGTCGCGCACCGAGTAGCCGAGGGTGAACCAGCCCGACGCGCTTGAAGCGATGTCCGCGCGGTCGCACCACGCGATCCAGGATCACCTGGGCCAGCCCGCGCGCCTGCGAGTACCAGGCCTGATCGCCCGGCGTCGCGGAACGCGCTGTCGCGCTCTTTGACCGCGAATGCGTCTTCGAGCCGCTCGAGCGCGGCATCCACGTGCGTCGGCGAGTAGCCGCGCTTCTTCATGCCGAAGGCCTGCTGCCGGATGCTCTCGGCCGTCACGATCGTCGTCTCGCCCGGCTGCTGCGTGGTACGCGCGACGGGCGTCTTCGAGGAAGTCCTCGACCTGATCGACGTCGTAGCCGAGCTTGCGCGCTCGCGGAAAGGTCGTACTCACCTGAGTAATGCTACCTGCGAGCCGCCGGGCGGTCGGCCAGGTGGCCCCCATCGGCCGCGGCCGGTCAGGCGCTGACGCCGATGTACTTCACCTCGAGGAACTCGAGGATGCCCTCCGAGCCGCCCTCGCGCCCGAGGCCGCTCTGCTTCATGCCGCCGAACGGCGCAGCAGGGTCGCTGATGACGCCGCGGTTGACGGCGACCATCCCGGCGTCGATGCGGCCCGCGACGCGCAGCGCGAGCGCCTCCTCGCCGAACACGTAGGCGATCAGACCGTAGATCGTGTCGTTCGCCATGCGGACCGCCTCGTCGACGTCGTCGAACGTCACGATCGCCGAGACCGGCCCGAAGATCTCGGTCTGGTTGATCGTGGAGCCGTGGGCGACATCGGTCAGAACCGTCGGCGGGTAGAACGCGCCCGGCTCGATCTTCTCGCCGCCGAGTCGCACCGTCGCACCCTCGGAGACGGCGGTGTCGACCAGCTCGGCGACCTTGTCGCGCTCCTTCAGCGAGACGAGCGCGCCGAGGTCGTTGTCGCGCTCCAGGCCCGACCCGGTCTTGTACTCCGTGAGATTCGCCGTCAGCTTCGTGACGAACTCGTCGTGCAGCGAGCTGTGCACGTAGATCCGGTTTGCGGCCGTGCAGGCCGAACCGCCGTTGCGCATCTTCGCGAGCATCGTGCCCTCGACCGCGAGGTCGAGATCGGCGCCGGGGAGTACGACCAGCGGGGCGTTGCCGCCGAGCTCCATCGAGGTGTTCATGATGCGTCTCGGCCGCCTGCGCGAGCAGCACGCGACCGACCTCGGTCGACCCGGTGAACGACAGCTTGCGCACAGCCGGATGCTTCATCATCGCCGCGACGGCCGGCCCGGTCGGCACCGGGGTCACCAGGTTGACCACGCCGGCCGGCACCCCGGCGCGAGTGAGCACGTCGACCATGTAGGCCGCGGTGAGCGGCGTCTCCGACGCCGGCTTGAGGACCATCGTGCAGCCGGCGGCCAGCGCCGGGGCGAGCTTGCGGGTGGCCATCGCGGCCGGGAAGTTCCAGGGCGTGATGAGCAGCGAGACGCCGATCGGCTGGTGCGTCACGAAGATGCGCTTGTCACCGGCGGGCGAGAGCCCGTACTCGCCGGGGATCCGCACGGCCTCTTCGGAGAACCAGCGGAAGAACTCGGTCGCATAGCCGGCCTCGGCCATCGCGTCGGTCCACGACTTTCCGTTCTCGCGCACCATGATCTCGGCGAAGGTCTCCTTCTCCGCCGTCAGGATCTCGAAGGCCTTGCGCAGGATCTCGCCGCGTGCGCGCGGAGCGGTCGCCGCCCATCCGGGAAGCGCCCTCTCTGCCGCGTCGACCGCCGCCAGGCAGTCCGCTTCGCTCGCGATCGCGAACTCGGCGATCGTGCTGTCGTCGGAGGGGTCGGTGACCGGGAAGCGATCGCCGGTGGAGCCCGCCCGCCAGGTGCCGTCGATGTGGAGATCGGCGAAGTACTGCATGGGAATGCCTTTCGGGTCGTGCTCGGTGGCGGGAGCGTGGGTCAGGTGGCGATGAGGTAGATCACGTACGCGACGGCGGCACTCGGCAGGATCGAGTCGAGCCGGTCGAGGAACCCGCCGTGGCCCGGAAGCCAGGTGGAGATGTCCTTGATGCCCAGGTCGCGCTTGATGAGCGACTCGGTGAGGTCGCCCGCGGTGCCGACCAGGGCGAGGAGCACGCCCATGATCGCACCGACCCACCACGGCTGCTGGAGCATGAGCGGGGGCGAGCACGGCGCCGAACGCGATCGCGACGACGATGCGAGCCGGCGAAACCCTCCCAGGTCTTGCCGGGGCTGATGATCGGGGCCATCTTGTGCTTGCCGAAGTTCGAGGCCCGACGGCGTACGCGCCGACGTCGGTGAAGACCACGATGATGAGCGACGGCCAGCGTCCACCACTGGCCGTTCTCGGATCCGGTCAGGGCGACATAGAAGCCGGCCATGAACGCGACGTAGACCTGCACGAACGCGCCGCCGCCGACATCCAGGAGCACCTCGCGGGTGCCGGTGCGGTGGCTCGGACGCAGCAGCTCGACGAGCCGGTACAGCGTGATGAGCAGGCAGCCGGCGAGCAGGGCGAGCCAGAGGCCCTCGACGTGGAAGAAGAACGCGACCGGAATCGTGGCGACGCCGACGACGGTCGACGCGACCCGCGGGCACGTTGCGACCCGCGTAGCGCAGCGCGCTCGCCAGCTCGAACGTCGGTGAATCCGACCAGGACGCCGGCGAAGACGATGAACAGCGGCTTCCAGACGAGCAGGCTCACCAGCAGCAGGCCGCCGAGGCCCGAGGCCGATTCCGATCGCGGCGAACAGGTTGCGGCCGGTGCGGGCCTGGATCTTCTCGTTGGTCGCGTCGAACTGCGTCTTGCGCTTCGCGCACCCCCGCCTCGATGTCGGCACGGGTCGCCTGCGCACGCGCCTCGATCTCGGCGCGGGTGGGCGGATGCGAGCGCTTCGCCATCAGACCTCGAGCAGCTCGGCTTCTTTGCGCTTCAGGGCGTCGTCGATCGCGTCGACGTGGCTCTTGGTCAGTGGCGTCGAGCTCTTTCTCGCCGCGGCCGATCTCGTCTTCGCCGACCTCTTTGGTGGCGTCGAGGTCGTCCTTGGCCTTGCGTCGCACGTTGCGGATCACGACCTTGGCGTCTTCGCCCTTGGCGCGCACGATCTTGACGTACTCTTTGCGACGATCCTCGGTCAGCTCGGGCATCGTCACGCGGATGATGTTGCCGTCGTTCGACGGGCTCGCTCCGAGGTTCGGGAAGCGACGATCGCCTTCTCGATCTCTTTCAGCGCGGACTTGTCGTACGGGGTGATGATCAGCGTGCGCGCCTCGGGGTTCTGCAGGCTCGCGAGCTGGTCGAGCGGGGTCGGGGTGCCGTAGTACTCGACCTGGATCTTCTGGAACAGTGCCGGGTTCGCGCGGCCGGTGCGCACGGTCGCGAAGTCGTCTTTGGCAGACCTCGACGGCCTTGTTCATCTTGTCTTTGGCCTCGGCGAGAACGTCACTGATCACGGCGGATCCCTTCGATGATCGGTCGGTCCAGCTTAGTTTGCCGCGGCTTCAGACACCGAAGGCCGAGAGCACGTAGCTCAGGAACCAGCCCACGAGGATCGTGCCCAGCATCACGGCGGCGATCCACCAGCCACGGAAGCGGAGCCGGATCGCCAGAATCGTGGCGACGAAGCCCACGATCAGGACGATGAGCAGCACGAGCCCGGTCGTCGTGACGGCGTCGCCGGTGCAATCGCCGGCGGTGCAGTTGCCGAAGAGCGCGGTGCCGAGCAAGGCGATGACGGCGCCGGTGAGGAAGGCGCCGAGCGAGAGGAACAGCAGGATGATCGAGAGGGCGACGTCCCATACCGCGCGCTCCCGGCGCGGCGCGGTCGCCGGGATGTCGGTGCGCTCGACCCCGGAGCTCTTGGCAGGCTTCGGGCCGCCCTCGCCGGGCCGCAGCACCACCGGCTTGAGCGGCTGGGGATCCTCGCCGCTCACGCGGTGACCAGGGTGCCGATCTTCTCGCCCTTGAGAGCCTTGGTGATGTTGCCGGCGGGCTCCATGCCGAAGACGACCATCGGCATCCCGTTGTCCATGCACAGGCTGAAGGCGGTCGAGTCGACGACCTTGAGGCCCTGCACGAGGGCGTCCTGGTAGCTGACCTCGTCGAGCTTCTTGGCCTTGGGGTTGGTGCGCGGGTCGGAGTCGTAGACGCCGTCGACGCCGTTCTTGGCCACCAGCACGGCGTCGGCGCCGATCTCGAGCGCACGCTGGGCGCTGACGGTGTCGGTGGAGAAGTACGGGCAGACCGGCGCCGGCACCGAAGATCACGATGCGGCCCTTCTCGAGGTGACGCTCGGCGCGCAGCGGGATGTACGGCTCGGCGACCTGGGTCATCGCGATCGCCGACTGCACGCGCACCTGGGCGCCGGCCTGCTCGAGGAAGTCCTGGAGGGCGAGCGCGTTCATGACGGTGCCGAGCATGCCCATGTAGTCGGCGCGGCCGCGGTCCATGCCGCGCTGGCTGAGCTCTGCGCCGCGGAAGAAGTTGCCGCCGCCGACGACGACGGCGATCTCGACGCCGCCCGTGTCGTTCGGGGCCTTCGGGCGCCGCCTCGGCGATCTCGCGCGCGATGCCGCTGACGATGTCGGGGTTGACCCCGAGGGAGCCACCGCCGAACGCCTCACCCGACAGTTTGAGCAGGACGCGACGGCGCTTCGGCATGGGTCTCAGGTTAGCCGGAGCTGCACGCATGCGCGACGTGCTCGGTTGCCGTGCTCGCTCGACGCAGTTGCTCGGTGCGTGCTACGCGCCGACCTTGAAACGCGCGAAGCCGGTGATGCCGAGCCCGGCATCCTTCAGCACGTTCTGCACGACGCAGCTTGTTGTCGCGGGCGTAGTCCTGCTCGAGCAGGGCGACCTGCTTGAAGAACGCGCCGACGCGACCCTCGACGATCTTGGGCAGAGCCGCCTCGGGCTTGCCCTCGTCGCGGCTGATCTGCTCGACGATGCGGCGCTCGTTCTCGACCTCGTCCGCGGGCACCTCGTCGCGCGTCAGGTACTGCGGGTCGGCGAACGAGATGTGCTGCGCGATGCTGCGCGCCGTCTCGGCGTCGTCGCCCGTGTACGAGACCACGACGCCGATCTGCGGCGGCAGGTCCTTGCTCGTGCGGTGCAGGTAGACGGCGAACTTGTCGCCGGTCAGCCGCACCACGCGGCGCAGTTCGACCTTCTCGCCGATGATGGCGGCCTGGTCCTCGATGACGCTGCCGACGGTGCCGCCGTCCGCGGGCACGGCGAGCGCCGCATCCACGGTCTCGGCACCCGAGTCGGCGAGCGCCTGCACGACGGTGTCGGCGAGCGCCACGAACTTCTCGTTCTTGGCGACGAAGTCGGTCTCGCAGGCGAGCTCGATCATCGTGACCGCGGTCGCGCTCTCGACGACGGCGACGAGGCCTTCGCTCGTGGAGCGATCGGCACGCTTCGCGTTGCCCTTCGCACCCTTGAGGCGCAGGATCTCGACCGCCTTCTCGACGTCGCCGTCGGCCTCGACGAGGGCGTTCTTGGTGTCGACCATGCCGGTGCCCGAGGCGCTCGCGCAGGGCCTTGACGTCTTCCAGGCTGAAGTTGGCCATGGATGTGTTCCTTACTTGGCTTGTCGCCGGTTGACTTGGCGGCGGGCTTCTTGGCGGCGGGCTTGGCCTTTGCGGCGGGCTTCTTCGCGGCCGGCTTCTCGGCCTTCTCCGCGTCGGCTGTCGGCCTTCTTGGCCGGCCGGCTTCTTCGCCTGGCGGCCTTCGCGGGCTTCTTCTCGGCGTCGGTGGCGGCGGCCTCGATCTTGGCCTCCGTCTCGGCGTCGGACTCGGGAGCGTGCTCCGGGACGATCGTCGCGTCGGCGGCGGCCTCGTGCTCGGCGACCACGGCATCCGCGTCGTTCTCCTCGGTCGTCGCACCCTCGGAGGCGTGCAGCAGCTCGGCCTCCCACTCGGCGAGCGGCTCGACGGCGCGACACGTTGCCCTCGGCGTCGGGCTTCGAGTGACGCTGCACGAGGCCCTCGGCAGCGGCGTCGGCGATGATGCGGGTCAGCAGGCCGACCGAGCGGATCGCGTCGTCGTTGCCCGGGATCGGGTACTGGAGCTCGTCCGGGTCGGCGTTCGTGTCGAGGATGCCGATGATCGGGATGCCGAGCTTGGTCGCCTCGTTGACGGCCAGGTGCTCGCGCTTGGCGTCGACGATCCAGATCGCGCTCGGGGTCTTCGTCAGGTTGCGGATACCACCGAGGGTCTTCTGCAGCTTGATGAGCTCGCGCTTCTTGATGAGGAGCTCCTTCTTGGTGAAGCCCTTCGTGGTGTCGTCGAAGTCGATCTCCTCGAGCTCCTTCATGCGCGCGAGGCGCTTCGACACCGTCTGGAAGTTGGTCAGCAGACCACCGAGCCAGCGCTGGTTGACGTACGGCTGGCCGACGCGCGTCGCCTGCTCGGCCACGGCCTCCTGAGCCTGCTTCTTGGTGCCGACGAAGAGGACGCTGCCGCCGTGGGCGACCGTCTCCTTGACGAAGTCGTAGGCCTTGTCGATGTAGGCCAGCGACTGCTGCAGGTCGATGATGTGGATGCCGGAACGCTCGGTCAGGATGAAGCGCTTGACCTTCGGGTTCCAACGGCGGGTCTGGTGCCCGAAGTGCACGCCGCTGTCGAGCAGCTGGCGAATGGTGACGACGGCCATGATGGCTCTCTTCTTTCTGGCAGGCGGTCTGCGCCTGCAGTTCTCAGTTGTGCCGCATCGTGTGATGCGGCCCTGGTGCCCTGGCACATCCCACTTCTTCGCTGTGCGCGAAGTTGACTGAAGGGAATGTGTGCCGCTGGTGGACACGCGAAGTCACCCGCCGGAGCGGGTGCGTCGATCAGTGTACCACCGGGGGTCGAGCGGGTGTCCTGTCCTCCCCTCGCGGGGCTCCGGATGCTGGGCGCACCGATTCCGCCGGGTCGCGTCGGCGGGCGGGCGGGTCGCGCATCCTCGAGGGATGACAGTCGGTGGCGGGTTGGTCGCGGGTGTGCGGGTGATCGCTGCCGCGACCGCGCGTGCTGCTGCGCGCTGACGGCGGCGCGCACCCGATCCCCCGCGGGTGCCGGCCGCGCGCTGGTCCTGGCCGGTCGCACCGCCGCATCCGATCGCACGGCCGTACGTCGCGCCGCCGACCCAGTACGGCCCCGGCCACCGCGGCGTCGACATCCGAGCGCCGGCCGGTTCGGTCGTCCGCGCGCCTGCCGATGGGTTCGTGCACTTCGCCGGCTTCGTGGTCGATCGCCCGGTCCTGTCGATCGCGCACGCGGGCGGGCTGCTCTCCAGCTTCGAGCCCGTGGTTGCCAGCGTGGCCGCCGGAGACCACGTGCGCCGCGGCCAGGTCGTCGGCGTGCTGCTCGCCGGGCACTGCTCGGCGTCGTGCCTGCATCTCGGCGCGCGGATCGACGGGCAGTACGTGAACCCGCTGCTGTTCCTCGGCGGCGTGCCGCGGGCGGTGCTGCTGCCGTGCTGCTGGCGCGGTGATCGGCGCCTGCAGGCGCGCGGGTGCTCGGCGCCTGGCTAGGCGCGGGGGTGTGCCGTCGCGTAGCTCTGCTTCAGCCGCTCTGCGGAGACGTGCGTGTAGATCTGCGTCGTCGACAGGCTGGCGTGCCCGAGCAACTCCTGGACGGCGCGGAGGTCGGCGCCGCCGTCGAGCAGGTGGGTCGCCGCGGTGTGGCGGAGGGCGTGCGGACCCGACGGCCCGCTGCCGGGCAGCTCGCGGAGCAGGGTGGCCACGAGTTCGTACACCGTCCGGGTCGTGATGGCGCCGCCGCGGGCGCCGAGGAACATCCGGCCGGTGTCGACGTTGGTCGCCAGCAGGCCGGGGCGAGCGCGATCGAGGTAGTCGTCGAGCGCGCGGGCGGCCGGGACCCCGTAGGGGACGATGCGCTCCTTGTTGCCCTTGCCGAGAACCCGGACCGTCAGCCGCGCGCGGTCGAGGTCACCGAGCTTGAGGCCCGCCAGCTCGCTCACCCGGATGGCACTCGCGTAGAGCAACTCGATGACGGCGAGGTCGCGGATGGCCACCGGATCGCCGGTCGCGGCGAGCGCGGCGAGCCCGTCGAAGATGCCGTCCATCTGTGAGCGCGTCAGCACTCTCGGGAGGTGCTGGTCGGGCCGGGGCGCCTTCAGCCGTGCGCCGGGGTCGGCCGCGAGCGCACCCGTGGCTACGAGCCACTTCGTGAATCCGCGCGCCGCTGCCGCGTGGCGCCCGAGGGTGGAGGCGGCGAGCCCGGATCCTGAGCCCCGCCAGAGCCAGTCACGCAGCAGCTCGAGGTCGATCGCGGTGATGTCCTCGGCTCCGGTGAGCTCGGCGAATCGTGCCAGATCGATCAGGTCGCCCTGATAGGCCCGGAGAGTGTGCTCGCTGAACCCGCGGTCGCTCGCCAGGTGGCGCGCGTAACCGGCGATGGCGGCATCCCACTGCATGGCACCATGGTGCGCCATCCGGAGACGATCATCCGACCGGCGCGCTGCGCCTACTCGATCAGCGCGCTGCTCGCCGCCTCGGCGACGTTGAAGGTCGACTGCTTGTTGGAGAAGGCCTCGCGGCGCTCTTCGGGCGTCATCTCCGCGAGCCGGTCGAGCACGACGCCCGAGAATCCCGCGACCTGCGGAGCCTCGAGCACCGGGATGATCGAGTGCACGACCGAGTCGTCGTAGACGTGCACGAGGTTGATCGACTGCCCGCCGTCGATCCCGACCAGGCTGCCAGCGGCGGCGCTGGTGTCGATCACGTAGCAGGTGGCTGCGGCGACCGAGACCGGGATGCCCGCGAAGGTGCCGGACGTCGAGTAGTGCAGGTGGCCCGCGAGGATCGCCCGCACGTCGGTGCCCCGGATGACGTCGGCGAGCCGGTGCTGCTCCTCGAGTTCGAGGATCGCCATGATCTCGATCGGCGACGGGATCGGCGGGTGGTGCAGCGCGATCAGGGTGCCGTCGGCGGCGGGCTTCGCGAGCACGTCGCGCAGCCACTCGAGCTGGGAATCGAGGATGCGGCCGTGGTGGTATCCGGGCACCGTCGAGTCGAGCGCGACGATGCGGAGCCCGCCGAACGTCGTAGACGCGATCCTGCGGCGCATCGCTCTCGGCACCGAAGAGCGCGGCCGAGTAGGGCGGGCGCTCGTCGTGGTTGCCCATCACCCAGATGATCTCGGCGCCCATGCGCGCGGCCGCCGGCTCGACGATCCCCTTGAGGCGCTCGTAGGCGTCCGGCTCGGCGAGATCGGCGAGGTCGCCCGTGAACACGATCGCCTCGGGCGAGCACCCGAGCGCTCGAGCTGCTCGAGCGCGCTGATCAGGGTGCGATCGGTGTCGACCTTGCCGTAGAGCGGGCGCTTTCCACCGAGGAAATGCGTGTCGCTGATGTGCGCGATGACGTGCGCCGGGGGCGCATACTGGCCGAGTTGGATCACACGCGAACTCTACGCCGCGCCTCCTGACGTTGCGGCGCGCCGGTACCGGTGATCCATCGGCACCGGGTCTACCGTGCAGGGCATGACGATCGACCAGAGCCGCAGGGCGCGCGCGGCTCGGCGCCGCCGCAAACGGTACCTGGCGGCAGACAACGACCTGACGCGCGAACAGTGGCTGGCGATTCGCCTGGCCTGGAATGAGCTGTGCGCGTACTGCGGCGAACTGTCCGAGTCCTTGCAGCGGGACTGCGTGCTGCCTCTCTCGCGGGGCGGCCGGTACACCGTCGACAACGTCGTGCCCGCGTGCCGCTCGTGCAACGCGAGCAAGAGCAACCAGGAGGTGACCCGCTGGATGCGGATGAAGCGCCTGGACGAGCCGCGTTTCTTGCAGCGGTTCGCTGAGGTCTGCATCGAACTGCGCTGACGCCGATCATCGCTCTGCGGCTTCCGCCGCATCCACCCGCTCGGCCGTTCGAGCACGAAGCCCTCGAGCTCGAGCAGCCCGAGTTCGGCGCGCACCCGGTCGATCGCGAGGCCGGAGAGCTGCGGCGATCCGCTCGACCCGGCGCGGCGCGCGGTCGCTGACCGCGTCGAGCACCCGGAGACGCGACCCGGTCGGGTCGGTCGGCGTGAGCGCACGACTCGGAGCGCGGCGCCGACTCGTCTGCACGCGAGTCCGGTCGCGCCGGCACGAGCTCGGCCATCTCGTCGGGAGTCGTGACGCAGGTCGCCGCGAACTCGCGCAGCAGGCGATGGCATCCGGCGCTCGCCGCGCTCGTGACCGGTCCGGGCACCGCACCGAGCGGCCGGCCGAGGGTGGCCGCATGCCCGGCCGTGTTGAGCGATCCGGACCGCCAGCCCGCCTCGACCACCACCGTCGCGTCCGCTCAGGGCGGCGATCAGTCGGTTGCGCAGCAGGAACCGCCATTTGGTCGGCGTCGTACCGGGCGGCACCTCGGCGACGACGACTCCGCGGTCGACGATGCGCGCGAGGAGCTGCTCGTGTCCGCTCGGGTAGAAGCGATCGAGTCCGCCGGCGAGCACCGCGACGGTCGTGCCGCGGCTCGCGAGGGCCGCCCGGTGCGCGGCGCCGTCGATCCCGTAGGCGGCGCCCGAGACGATCGCGAATCCGCGGTCGACGAGCCCGCTGGCCGCCTCGATCGTGACGTGCTCGCCGTAGCCGGTGGCGGCACGGGCGCCGACGAGCGCGATCGAGCGGTCGAGTGCGGCCGAGACGGCTCGGGATCGCCGCGGACCCACAGTGCGAATGGCGCGTGCGCTCCGAGGTCGTCGAGCTGCGTCCGGCCACGCGGCGTCGCCCGGGACGAGCATGCGCATCCCGAACCGCGCCGCCTGCCGCAGCGCCAGCAGCGTCGCGGCCGATCCCGACCCGCGGCCCCCATCGTTTGAACGCCTCGGTCCAGTGGTCGACGGTCGACGTCGGCCGCCGCCAGCGTCTCGGCGAGCTCGGCGGCGAGCGCGTCGGCCTCTACTCCCGCAGGCGACACGTTCGAGAGCGCCGACCGGTCCCAGTGCCTCGATCAGCACCCCGGCGTCGCGATCTCCCGGCTCGGCGATCGTCGTCCACGCCGCGCGGGCGAATCGCTCCGCGACCTGGCCGCGATCCAGTTCCTCGCCGGCGAACGCGCGCACGAGCGGCGCGAACTGCGCCTCCGGCGACTCCGACGACGCTCATGCGACCGCCGCCTGCCGGAGAAGGAGAGCGCGGCCGACCTGATCGTGCGCCGGGTCGATCGACGCCGTCGAGGTCGGCGAGCGTCCACGCGAGCCGGAGCACGCGGTCGTAGCCGCGCATCGTGATGCCGCCGCGCTCCAGCGCTCGGTCGAGCACGACGTCGCACCCGCGAGCGGAACCCCGGCGGGTGAGCGCAGCCACGAGCCCGGGCACGTGCCCGTTGAGCCGCCACGGCGTGCCGCTGCAGCCGGTCGCGCGGCGCGGGCGCGTGCTGCATCGATCCGAACCCGCGCGGACGCAGAAGTCGGTCGATCGTCTCGTCGCGCCATCCGCACCTGCGCCGCGGTGATGCGCCGCACGTTCAGCCGGATGTCGACCCGATCGAGCAGCGGGCCGCTGAGCCGTCCGAGGTACCGCCGCCGCGTCGACGGGGACGCACGTGCAGTCGGTGTCGCGAGCGCCGAAGTTGCCGCACGGGCACGGGTTGGCAGCGAGGACGAGCTGGAATCGGGCGGGGAACCGCGCGGACCCGCTTGCTCGCGAGATCGTGATCACGCCCGGATTCGAGCGGTTGCCGCAGCGCGTCGAGCGCCGCGGGACTGAACTCGGGAGCCTCGTCGAGGAAGAGCACGCCGTGTGCCGCCCGTGCCGCAGCCCCCGGCCGGATCAGCCCGCTTCCGCCGCCCACGATCGCCGCTGCGCTCGCCGTGTGATGCGGCGCCTCGAGCGGCGGTCGGCGCGCGAGCTCCGCCGCCGACCGGCATGCCGACGAGCGAACGGATCGAGCTGACCTCGAGCCCGGATACCGGATCGAGGTCGGGAAGCAGCGAGGGCAGTCGCGACGCGAGCATCGTCTTGCCCGCACCGGGCGGACCGAGAAGGAAGACGTGGTGGCCACCGGCGGCGGCGACCTGCATCGCCTCCACCGCATCCGGGTTGCCGATCACATCGGCGAGGTCGCCGGTCTCGTCGACCGGGAGTGAGAGCGGCGACCGGCAGCAGGGGCACCACGGGCTCCGGCGCGAGTTCCGCTCCGTGAAAGATCGCGGCGTCGCGGAGGGACGCGACGGGGACCACGCGCAGCTCGGGCACCAGCGCCGCCTCGGGCGCGTTGCCGGTCGGCACCAGCACCGTGCGGAACCCGGCGCGCACCGCCGCGAGCGCCGCCGGGAGGATGCCCGGTAACCGGCCGCAGCCTGCCCGTCGAGTCCCAGCTCGCCGAGGTGCACGACCTCCGCCACCGACGTCGCGGAGACCTTGCCGTCGGCGGCGTAGGCCGCCATCGCGATGCCGAGGTCGAATCCCGAACCGTGCTTCGGCAGCGACGCAGGCGACAGGTTGACGGTCAGCTTGCGCGAGGTGAGCGGAATGCCGGCGTTGCCCGCCGCGGCGCGCACCCGATCCCGAGCCTCGCCGAGCGCCGCGTCGGGGAGGCCGATCAGCACGAAGTGCGGCAGCTGGGCCGAGATGTCGGCCTCGATCTCGACGACCGCCCCGTCGATGCCGAGAAGCGCGACTGCGTGCGCACGCCCGATCGGCATCAGAACACCCGCTCGAGGTGCTCGACGGTCGCCGGCGCGTCGCGAGGAGCGACGACGGCGACCGCATCGATGCGGATGCGCCCGACGCCGGGGTGCGCCGCGCACCAGGCCGCCGCGAGCCGACGCAGCCGAGCGAGCTTGGCGACCGTGATCGCCTCGAGCGGATGCCCGTACGCGACGCTCGACCGCGTCTTCACCTCGACGAACACGGTCTCGTCGCCGTCGCGCAGCACGAGGTCGATCTCGCCCTGCGGGCACCGCCAGTTGCGATCGACGACCGTCATGCCGCGTGCGACCAGGTGCCGTTCGGCGATGCGCTCGCCCCGGATGCCGAGTCGATCCTTTGCTGCCATGGGTCGAGGATGTCCGGGGCGCGGCACTGGCGAGACGCACCGATCCCGTGCCGGTGGATCACGCCGCGCGAGGACATTGGCAGGGGAGGACTGGACAGCTGACCGCCAGTGTCTGACACCGGGTACGCATCTGTCGCAGACCGCCCTGCAGCGTGCAACCATGGGGCATGCACCCGCCCGAGGACGCTCGGCGCGCTCCGACAACCCGCCCCCTCATCCTGTGGCTCGCCGCTCGTCGGCGTGCTCATTCCCCTTGCTCGGCATCGTGCTCGACCGCTACCTCGCGGACGGCGGCACGACTCGCGGTCGACGGGATCCGCAACCTGACCTACCCCAACGCCGAGGGAAACGTCTTCGCCTGGTACTCGACCATCGTGCTCGCCGCCATCGGCGTCGGGTTCCTCCTCATCGCCGCCGCGACACGCGGCAGCCGGCCGCTCGATCTGGCCGTTCATCGTCATGGGCGGCGATCGCGTTCCTGCTCTCGGCCGACGAGGCCGCGTATCCTGCACGAGCGTCTCGCGAACTTCGCCAGCGCGCTCGGCCTCAGCTCCGCCGTTCGTCTATCAATGGCTGCTGGTCGCCGTGCCGCTCGGCGATCGTCGTCGGGTTCGTGCTGCTGTGGCATCGCGCGCGGCCATCGACCCGGCCTGCGCCGCGGCCTGCTCATGGCGGGGACCGTGTTCCTCGCCGGCGCCGTCGGCGGCGGAGGTGCTCGGCGGGCTCATCGTCAGAAGGTCGACGTTGGGTCAGGACAGCGCACGCGCGGACACCGTCCACGGCGATCGCGATCCTCATCGAGGAGAGCCTCGAGATCCTCGGTGCGGTCCTCGCGCTTCGCGCCGTGCTCGCGCACCTGAACATCTCGACCGGCCCGGAGGGGCTCGCGTTCGAGCTGCCGCCCTACGTGCGCGCACGCCGAAGAACGAAGTAGCCGACCGGCTACTCGTCGAGCGCGAGTTCCTTCGGCAGCTCGAGGTCCTTGTCGCCGCGCACCTCGACGTTGACGTCTTTGAAGGTCAGCACGCGCACGCTCTTGACGAACCGGTCGGAGCGGTAGACATCCCACACCCACACGTCGTTCATCGTGAGCTCGAAGTAGAAGTCGTGCTCGGTGTCGTGGCGCTCGAGCGTCACATCGTTGGCGAGGTAGAACCGTCGCTCGGTCTCGACCACGTACGTGAACTGCCCCACGACGTCGCGGTACTCGCGGTAGAGAGCCAGTTCGACCTCGCGGTCGTAGTCCTCGAACTCGTCCTCATCCATTCGGACGAGTCTAGGCCGACTGCTCGATACCGCGCCGACTCGTCGCAAGCCGTCGCCAGATCGAACAGACCCGGGCTGCCGCAGCCAGCTCCACCGGTGCAGCGGCGCTCGGGCCGAGCCGGTCGATCGCCGCGTAGTGCTCGGCCGACGCGTAGCCCTTGTTCGACGCCCAGAGGTAGCCGGGGTGCACGGCGTCCGACGCGATCATGAGCCGGTCGCGATGCACCTTCGCCAGAACGGATGCCGCGGCGACCGCCGCGCAGGTGCGGTCGGCCTTCACCTTCGTGGTCACGCGCAGGCCGAGGGCGCGGTCGTCGCGGTCGCAGCGCCGGCGTCAGCCAGTCGTGCGATCCGTCGAGCAGCACCACGGCATCCTGGATCGCCACGCCCGCTCGCGCGCAGCGCCTCGATCGCCCGCGCCGCCGCGAGCCCGAGCGCCGCGATGATGCCGATCCGCTCGACCTCTTCGTTGCGTGGCCAGGCCGACCGCGTTGCGGCTCCAGCGCTGCGACGGCCGGGTGCAGCTCTTCGCGGCGCGGCTCGCTCAGCAGCTTCGAGTCGCGCAGCCCGACCGGCGCGCTGCGGGTGCCCGTCGACACGACGCTCAGGCCCACCCCGACCGGCCCGGCGATCGCGCCGCGACCCACCTCGTCGCAGCCGATCACGAGACGCGCGCCCTCGCGCAGCAGCTGACGCTCGTGTCGCAGGGTCGGGGACGGCTCGGTCATCGCTCAGCCGCCCTCCGTCGTCGACGCCCGGTGAACGACGAACTCGTAGTTGTCGAGCCAGGTCCAGCGATCGATCGGCCAGCGAGATCAGGATGGCGCGGCCGACGACGTTGTCGAACGGGCACGAAGCCCTCGCTCGGCGTCGTCGCGGTTGTAGCGGGAGTCCCGCGAGTTGTAGCGGTTGTCGCCCATCACCCAGAGCGAGTCGTCGGGCACGGTGACCTCGAAGTCGTCGCGCGAGACCGCGGTCACGTTCGGCGGCAGCTGCACGTACGGCTCCTCGAGCGGCACGCCGTTGACCGTCATCTGGCCGAACTCGTTGCAGCACGCGACCGGTCGCCGGGCAGCCCGATGACGCGCTTGATGAGGTGATCGTTGCTGTCGGGGGCGGTCAGCCCGACGAACGACAGCAGCCAGTCGAAGAAGCCGACCACCGGATTCTGCTCGGGCACCGCGGCCGGCGTCAGCCAGCCGCCCGGATCCTTGAAGACGACGACGTCGCCGCGCTCGATCGGCGACGACGTTCGGGACCAGCTCGTTCACGATGATGCGGTCGTTCTTGATGAGCGTCGCCTCCATCGACTCCGACGGGATGTAGAACGAGCGGATCAGGAACGTCTTGATGAGGAACGAGATGACGATCGCCGCGACCAGGATGATGAGCACGTCGCGCAGGAAACGGCCGACGCCGCCGCGCTTCGACGCTTGCGCGGCGCGCGGACGCCTCGCCGGCGCCGTCGTCTCGGGGTCGACCGGGTCGTGCGCCGTCGCGACGGTCGAGCGCCTCGTAGTTCGTCATCACACCCCTGGGTCTAGGACAGCATAAGCGCCGAATCCTGGCGCCGCACGCAGACGGACGAAGACCCGGCGCCGTGCGCGGCACCGGGTTCCGGTGAGCTCAGCGAGCGACTCAGGCGTCGCGCTTCTCCTTGATCTTGGCCTTCTTGCCGCGCAGGTCGCGCAGGTAGTAGAGCTTGGCGCGACGCACGTCACCGCGGGTCACGATCTCGATGTGGTCGATGACCGGCGAGTGCACCGGGAAGGTGCGCTCGACGCCGACCTGGAAGCTGACCTTGCGGACCGTGAAGGTCTCGCGGACGCCCTCGCCGGTGCGGCCGATGACGACACCCTGGAAGACCTGGATGCGGGAGCGGGTGCCTTCGATGATGTTGACGTGCACCTTGACGGTGTCGCCGGGACGGAAGTCCGGGATGTCGGAACGGAGGGAGGCCGCGTCGACGGAGTCGAGGATGTGCATGGAGTTTTCGCTCTCTGCGACCGCCACAGGTCGAACGCGGTTCAGGTGTTGCTACGAAGTGGATGTGGTGCCGATGACGATCGCGAGGCTCCCCCTGTGGCAGAGCCGTGCCGGGCACAATCGTCCATTCTGCCACAGCGTGCCGGCCCAGCCGCGCGACGCGGAGGCACCGTTAGGCTCGTCCGGTGATCGAACTGCGCACCCCCGCCGAGATCGAGCAGATGCGCGCCGCCGGCGCCTTCGTCGCCCGCGTGCTCGAGGCGACCCGCGACGCCGCCGACGTCGGCGTCAACCTGCTCGAGCTCGACGCGCTCGCCCACGACATGATCCGCGCCGAGGGTGCCGAGAGCTGCTACATCGACTACCACCCGTCGTTCGGCGGATCGCCGTTCGGCAAGGTCATCTGCACCTCGGTCAACGACGCCGTGCTGCACGGGCTCCCCCACGACTACGCGCTGCAGGATGGCGACCTGCTGTCGCTCGACTTCGCCGCGTCGGTCGACGGCTGGGTCGCCGACTCGGCGCTCGTCGATCGTCGTCGGCACCGCCGCGACCCGAGGACGTGCGGCTCATGGAGGTGACGGCGCGACGCCCTCGACGCCGGCATCGCCGCCGCCGTGGTCGGCAACAAGATCGGCGACATCTCGGCCGCGATCGGCGACGTCGCGCACGCCGCCGGCCTCACGCGTCAACACCGACTTCGGCGGCCACGGCGTCGGACGCATCATGCACGGCGACCCCCACATCCCGAACGACGGCCGGCGCAAGCGCGGGCTGCCGCTGCGCGCCGGACTCGTGTTCGCGATCGAGCCGTGGTTCATGCTCGGCACCGACGAGATCTACACCGACGCCGACGGCTGGACGCTGCGCAGCGCGACGGCTCGCGCGGCGCGCACTTCGAGCACACGGTCGCGGTCACCGACGACGGGCCGATCGTGCTCAGCGCGCGACGGCCTAGCGCCGTCGAGGTATCGGCGATCAGGGCGCTCCCGACGCCGATCAGCTGCGCCCGAGCACTCATCCGGTGTCTCCTTCGGTCAGCCGTCGTCCGGTCGAGCAGGTCGGGGCGCACCCGGCGGGTGCGCTCGAGCTGCTGCTCGCGACGCCAGGCGGCGATCGCGGCGTGGTTGCCGCCGAGCAGCACGGCCGGCGTCTCGAGGCCGCGCCAGACCGCGGGCTTCGTGTAGCTCGGGTACTCGAGCAGGCCGTCCTCGTGACTCTCCTCGACGAGGCTCTCGGGGTTGCCGACGACGCCCGGGACGAGCCGTCCCGACCGCCTCGATCATCGCCATCGCCGCGACCTCTCCGCCGTTGAGCACGTAGTCGCCGAGGCTGAGCTCGAGCACCTCGACGCCGGGCCGGTCGGCGGTGTGCTCGATCACGCGCTGGTCGATGCCCTCGTAGCGGCCGCAGCAGAACACGAGGTGCTCGCGCGTGCTGAGGTCGCGTGCGTGCGCCTGCGTGAACAGCGACCCGGCCGGCGTCGGGAAGACGACCGCGCGGCGTCTCGGCTCGGTCGAGCACGGCATCCAGCGCCTCGCCCCACGGCTCGGGCTTCATCACCATGCCGGCGCCGCCGCCCGCCGGGGTGTCGTCGACGGTGCGGTGCCGGTCGTGCGTGAAGTCGCGCAGGTCGTGCACGCGGATGTCGAGCACCCCGGTCTGCCGCGCCCTGCCGAGCAGCGACACGTCGAGCACGGAGAAGAACTCCGGGAAGATCGTGACGATGTCGATGCGCACGGGTTCAGCGTATCGGCGTCGCGCTCGGCTACCTCCGCGCGGCGCGTGCATGAGGAGTTCGCTCCTCCCCGTGACGAGGCAGGCTGTCCACGGCTTCCTCGCCGATCGGCGAGCGAGCGAGCACGTTCGCCGCGCCGATGGCACGACCGTCATCGACGTGGACGGTGCCTGGGGCTCGCGTCGTTCCGGTCGCTGCGAGCATCGGGGTTCGACGTGAGCGAGCGATCCGGCGAGCTCTGCGAGACGGCCGGATCCGGCGGGTTCGTCGCGGGTGGTACGCGCATCCGAGGCGCACCGGCAGGTCGAGGCGCGCGGTCGAGGCCGGCGGTGCGCTGACGCTGCGTGTCGGCGCTGGCGCTGCACGGCGCGTGGACGATGCCCGATGCCCGAGTCGCACGTGCGCGTCGCGCGCGCGGCACCGCCGTCGGCGGAGGCGCCCGCACTGCACTGGGCCGACCTGTCGCGGCACGGCGGTGATCGTCGACGCGCCGATCGCGATCGCTGCCGGCGATGCGCTGCCTGGAGCGCCGACGCCGCCGTCGTCGCGATCGATTCGGCGATGAACCGGCGACCTGATCAGCCGCTGCGAGGTCGAGGCGATCTGCACGACGCAGTCGTCGCGCGGACGCCGGCTCTGCGGCCGCGCTCGACTCCGCGAGCGAGTCCGGGATCGAGACGCTCGCGCGGCTGCGGCTTGCGCCGCCGGGTCATCGCCGTGCGCACCCAGGTGCCGATCGGAGCGATCGGCCGGGTCGACCTGCTGGTCGGCGATCGGCTCGTCCTCGAACTCGACGGCGCAGGCGTGGCACGACCGCCCAGGCGATTTCGAGCACGACCGGCGGCGCGACCGAGGACTCGTGGCAGCGGGCTACCTCGTGCATTCGGGCGAGCTACGGGCAGGTGATGAGCGAGTGGACGGTCATCGAGGAGCAGATCCTGCGCGATCGTGCGGCGGCGGGAGCACCGGTGGCGCGCGGGCGATCCCGGTCGATAACCTCAGCGGAATCGGAGGGGCATCTGCGCAGGAGGCTCGCCGGGACCTATTGCGTCGGAGCTGTCGGCGCTGGGATTCGTATCGGCCGGAGCTGCCGGTGTCGGGTCGTCGGGGAGGTCCTCGAAGAGGCCGGGCGGCGGGGTGAGCGTGACGGTGCCGGCGGCGATGTCGACCGTCGGGCACGATGGCCGCCACGAACGGGCACGAGCACCTCGCCGGTCGCCGGTCTGCGATCGACGAGCAGATCCTGCGCGGGGAGGTGCTCGACGCGGGCGACGCGGCCGACCTCGACGCCGTCGCGCAGCGCGCGCAGGCCGACCAGCTGGTGGTCGTACCAGGCGTCCGGCTCCTCGGGCAGCTCGGTCGGCGTCCTGGTCGACCCAGAGGATCGCCTTGACGAGCGCCTCGGCCGCGGTGCGGTCGGTCGACGCCCACGAAGAACCCGACGGCGTGGCCGTTGTACCAGCGCAGCTCGGTGAGCTCGAGCGTCTTGCCGTGCCACGGCGACGACGTCGGCACCTGCAGCGTGAACGTCGCGCCCGGCGTGAAGCGGCGATCGGGGTCGTCGGTGTAGAGCTCGAGCTTGAGCGCGCCCTTGAGCCCGTGCGCCTTGGTCAGGCGCCCGACGCGCAGCTGCGTCGTGCCGGGGCGAGGCGGACGCCTTGCCGCGCGGAGCGCTCGCGTTCACGCCTCGTCGGTGTCGACGACGTCGACGCGCACGCGCCGCCCGTCGGCGAGCGCGGTGACGAGCGTGCGCAGCGCCTTCGCGGTGCGGCCGGCGCGGCCGATCACGCGGCCGAGGTCGTCGGGGTGCACGCGCACCTCGAGGACCTCGCCGCGCGAGGACGTCGAGCGAATCCACCTTCACGTCGTCCGGGTGATCGACGATCCCCTTGACGAGGTGCTCGAGGGCGGATGCCAGCATGATTAGGCCTTGTCGGCGGCGGGCGCCTCGGCGTCCGCGTCGGCTCAGCAGCCTCGTCGGCGGGAGCCTCGGCCTCGGCTGCCGGCTCTGCGGCGCGGCCTCGGCGGCGGCTGCGGCTCGGCGGCTCCTCGGCAGCGGCCTCGGCTGCCGGCTCGGCAGCGGCCTCGGCCGGAGCCTCGGCGGCGGCCTCGGCGGCCGCGTCCTCGGCAGCCTCGGCCGCGCGTCGGCGGGAGCCTCAGCCTCGGCGGCGCCTCGGCGGCCTCGGCCTTCGGCGGCTCTTCTCGGCCTTCGGCTTCAGCACGGGCTTCTTCTTCTCGTCGGCGACGAACGCCTCGGGCTCCGCCTTGGTGCGGATGGTGCTCTTGGCACCCTTCTCGCCCTTGAAGGTGCCCCAGTCGCCGCTGAGCTTCAGCAGCGCGGCGACCTGCTCGGTCGGCTGCGCGCCGACGCCGAGCCAGTACTGCGCGCGCGCGGAGTCGATCTCGATGAACGAGGGCTCCTCGGTGGGGTGGTACTTGCCGATCTCTTCGATCACGCGACCGTCGCGCTTGGTGCGCGAGTCGGCGACGACGATGCGGTAGTACGGGGCACGGATCTTGCCGAGCCGCTTGAGGCGGATCTTGACAGCCACAATTCTCCTGGATCTCGACAGGCCGTCACGAGCCTGCATGTTGTGGTCGAACTGCAACCGTGCGCGTGGGGGCACACTCGGCAGAAAGCTCTGAGGGGGATCGCACGCGCCTGATAGAGGGTCGGGCGGCGGCGTTCCAACGAACTATTCTGGCAGATTTTCGGCCGCGACGGGAACCGCGGCCCTTTCGGCGCGACAGGGCGACGCCGGCCAGGCAGATGCACGCCGCCGACGATCGCGAGCGGCGCCGGCACCTCGCCGAAGAAGATCAGGCCCATGAGGATCGCCAGCGGCGGCACGATGTAGGTCGTGACGCCGAGCTGCCCGGCGGGCATGCGGCCGAGCGCGTAGCCCCAGGTCGTGAAGGCGAGCGCGGTCGGCACGACGCCGAGGTACAGCGATGCCGAGCCAGGCTCCCGAGGGCGCGGCCGCGAGCTCGCGAGGCAAGCTGGCCGGCGAACGGCAGGCAGGCGATCAGCGCCGATGACGCATCCGATGAGGGTGATCTGGCTGGCCGGCAGGCGCCCGGCCATCGGCTTCTGCGCGAGCACGCCGATCGCGTAGGTGATCGCGGCCGCGAGGCACCAGAGCACCCCGACCGGGTCGATCGGGCGCCCGCTCGTCCGACGACGAGACTCGTGCCGATGCCGATCAGCAGCACGCCGAGGAACGCGACGCCGGCGCCGATCGCGAGCCAGCGCGGGATGCCCTCGCCGAGGAAGAGCCCCGCGCCGAGCGCGATCAGGATCGGCCCGATGTTGACGATCATCGCGGTCGTGCCCGGCGTCGAGGGTGTGCTCGGCGAGGTTGAGCGCCACGTTGTAGGCGCCGAACCAGCCGACGCCGTAGACGACGAGCCGCACCCAGTCGCTGCGGGTCGGCCACACCCAGCGGCGCTGCACGGCACCAGGATGCCGAGCGCGACCGCGCCGACCAGCGAGCCGACCCAGCGCGAGGGCGCCGCCGCCGACGTGCGGAGCGACGCCGCGGATGACGACGAACGCGCTCGCCCAGGCGAGCACGGTGAACGCGATCGGCGCCGAGCAGCAGGACGCGCTTGCGCGTGGCGGACGGTGACGGGGGCGCTGCGAGTGCGGTCACGTGTTCACGCTAGGCCCGGCCGGCGGACACGGCGACAGCGAGAAACGGACACGGCACCGCTGCGGTTGCCGCCGCAGTGCTCAGGCTCCTGCGAGTCGCGCCAGGCGAGCAGCCGCTGCGACCGGCTCGTAGTCGAACGTCGGGGCCGGTGATCGCGGCCTGCACGAGCCGGACGCCGAGCTCGTAGTGCTGCTCGAGGATCGCGACCCGGTCGGTGCCGAGCCCGCGCACGCTGACGCCCGGTCGACAGCTCGATCTCGTCGGGGTCGCGCCCGACCTCGGCGCACCAGGTCTGCAGCACCCCGATCTTGTGGGCGAGCGTCTCGGGGTCGGCGAACGAGTGCCAGATGTCGGCGTGCTCGGCGACGATCGCGCAGCGTCTTGCGCTCGCCGCCGCCGCCGATGAGGATCGGGATGCGGCGGGTCGGCGACGGGGTTCAGCTCCTCCCAGCGGGCCCGGATGCGCGGCAGGTCGTCGGCGAGCGCGTCGAGCCGCGATCCGGCGGTGCCGAACTCGTAGCCGTACTCGTCGTAGTCGCGCTGCGCCCAGCCGGAACCGGTGCCGAAGATGAAGCGGCCCACCCCATCCCGAGCGCTGATGTGGTCGATGGTGCGCGCCATGTCGGCCTGCAGGTCGGGGTTGCGATAGCTGTTGCAGTTCACGAGCGGGCCGAACTCGACGCGCGAGGTCTGCTCGGCCATGGCGGCGAGCATCGTCCAGGCCTCGTAGTGCCGGCCGTCGCGGTCGCCCGACGAGCGGGAAGAAGTGGTCCCAGTTGAAGATGATGTCGACGCCCATGTCTTCGAGGCGGGCGACGCAGTCGCGCAGCTCGGCGTAGGAGGCGTGCTGCGGGGCGATCTGCACGCCGACGCGCAGCGGACGTTCGTTGACAGCTCCTCAGCCTAGGCGCGAGTCCGCGTGCAGGCTGGCGGCTAGCGCCGGCGGACGAGGACGATGATCAGGATGATGATGCCGAGCACCAGAAGGATGATCAGGACTGATCCACCAGGGGAACTCGGCGCGGTCGTCGTCACGGGTCCGGCGGTCGTGGTGGCGCTCGGCTCGGGCTCGGTTCCGTGGCGGGCTCGACGACGGGGTCGGGCTGGATGTCGGGGTGCGGCGTGGGCGTGGGGGTCGGGGTCGAGCGACGAGGCCGGTCGGCGCCGCGTTCGAACGCGCGCCTGGTCGCGGAGTGTCGGCGGGGCGCTCGCTCCGCCGGTCGGTGCGCCGAGGTCAGCGTGATGTCGACATCCGGCTCGGTCGAACGGGACGCACCCGCACGCCGCAGGTGCTGCCGCCGCTGCCCGCGGCCAGCACGACGTTGAACTCAGGGCCCTCTTCGAGACCGGCGAACGGCGAATCGCCGTACCCGTAGTCGTCGTAGCTCACGACCTGCCGGCCAGACGCCGCTCCCGACGGCGAGTACGGAGGTCACGGCGGTAGGCCCGTCGCCGAATCCGAACAGGTCGGCGAATCCGTCGTCGTCGGTGATCGCCGTCGTCGACCTGGCAGCCAGTGCCCGAGACCGTCGAACTTGTACAGGCGCACACGCAGACGTCGGGGTACGTCGTCGCGCGGTCGATGTGCAGCGCTCCGCGAGACCGAGAACCAGGTCCAGTCGTCGTACGCGCAGAAGCGCGAAGTCGATGTCCGTGGACGGGCTCGTGACCTCGTCGAAGTCGAGACACCGCCGCACTCGGAGAAGGCGAGGATCGAGACGGTCACGAGGTCGTAGATCTCGGGGTCGTAGTCGCTCGGTCCGCAGCGAGTGCGAACGACGTGCGTAGTACTGGCCGGGCGGGGCGGCGATGCGGAACTCGCCCGTCGCGCCGGTCTCGTCCAGCGCGTCGAAGTCGGGGTCCGCTGGTCGTGACCGCTGACCGCGATGCCGGCGACGGCGCCGAGCGGGAGCGGTGGCGTCGCCGTCATCGATGGTGACGTGCCCGGTGATCGCGGGTCGCCGTCGTCGAGCAGGGACGTCGCCGAGCATCGCGCCGTGACGTCGGGAACCGACGATCGTAGACCTGCGATCGTGCCCAGTCGTGGCGATCGTTCCGACGTACACGTCGACGTCGAACTCGCTCGTCGTCCACCGGTGGGGGCGTGAAGAAGTAGTACCCAGCGACGTCCGTCGTCGTGGTCACCGCACGCGGGCGGGACCGAGCCGTGCGTCGAAGCGCGACGGTCGACGCCGACGATCGGGTCGCGCCGTCGAGCTCGAACACGTAGCCCGTGGATCAGAACCCGCCGGCGCTGCGGCCGGACGCGGGGACCGCCGACGACCGCCCGCGAGCGCAGCGCGAGCATCCAGGCAAGCGAATCAGCGTGAGCGCGGCGCGGAGCGCGGCACGGTCGTCATCGGACGCCTGTCGGGACACGGGACAGAGGTCGGCTGAGGCTATCAGCTCCTGGCGGCCGGCTGCGAGCGGCGCTAGCGCCCGAGCATCTTCTGCAGCGCGGCGAGCTCTTCCTCGGTCGGGCCGCCCTCGGTCCCGCCGCCGCGGGCCCACCGCCGAGCCCGAAACCCGAGCCGCCCGCGCCGCGGCCTTCGCCCGCGCCGACAGCGCCGCGTTCTCGGCCGCCCGCTTCGCCGGGTTGCCCGACTTCGAGCCCTTCTTCGCCTGGCGGCTTCTTCTTCGATCCGAACGAGGCGCCGGGCATCGGCCCCATGCCCGGGATCTGCGGCACACCGCCCTTGGCGACGGTCTTCATCATCTTCGCCGCCTGCTCGAAGCGCTGCACGAGCTGGTTCACCTCGGTCACCGTGGTGCCCGAGCCCTTCGCGATGCGCAGCCGACGCGATCCGTTGAGCAACTTCGGCAGCGTGCGCTCCTGCAGCGTCATCGACTGGATGATCGCCTCGGTGCGCGTGATCTCGCTCTCGTCGAAGTTGTCGAGCTGCTCCTTCATGCCGCGCGCGCCGGGGAGCATGCCCAGCATCCCCTTGATCGAGCCCATGTTCTTGAGCTGCTGCATCTGCTTGAGGAAGTCGTCGAGCGTGAAGGTGTCGGTCGCGAACTTCTCGGCGGTCTTGCGTGACTCCTCCTCGTCGAAGGCCTCCTGCGCCTGCTCGATCAGGGTCAGGATGTCGCCGAGGTCCAGGATGCGGCTGGCCATGCGATCCGGATGGAACGGCTCGAAGTCGTCGAGACCCTCACCGGTCGAGGCGAACATGATCGGGCGCCCGGTGATGGATGCCACGGACAGCGCCGCACCACCGCGCGCGTCGCCGTCGAGCTTGGTGAGCACGACGCCGGTGAAGTCGACGCCGTCCTGGAACGCGCGGGCGGTCGTGACCGCGTCCTGACCGATCATCGCGTCGATGACGAACAGCACCTCGTCGGGATCCACGGCCTTGCGGATGTCGGACGCCTGCTTCATGAGTTCGGCGTCGATGCCGAGGCGGCCGGCGGTGTCGACGACGACGGTGTCGTACTGGCGGCGCTCGGCCTCTTTCACGCCGTCCTTCGCGACCTTGACCGGGTTGCCGACGCCGTTGCCCGGCTCGGGCGCCCAGACCGGCACGCCGGCCTGCTCGCCGACGATCTGCAGCTGCGTGACGGCGTTCGGGCGCTGGAGGTCGGCCGCGACCAGCAGCGGCGTGTGCCCCTCCTTGGCGAGCCACTTCGCGAGCTTGCCCGCCAGGGTCGTCTTTCCGGCGCCCTGGAGGCCGGCGAGCATGATGACGGTCGGCGGCTTCTTCGCGAACTCGAGGCGGCGCTGCTTCCCGCCGAGGATGCCGATCAGCTCCTCGTTGACGATCTGCACGACCTGCTGGGCCGGGTTGAGAGCCTTGTTCACCTCGTCGCTGAGGGCCCGCTCGCGCACCTTGCCGGTGAAGTCCTTCACGACCTCGAGAGCGACGTCGGCGTCGAGCAGGGCACGACGGATCTCGCGGACGGTCCCGTCGACGTCCGCCGGGGTGAGCTTGCCCTTGGTGCGGAGGTTGCGGAAGGTCGCGGTGAGGCGATCCGAGAGGGTGCCGAATGCTGCCATGGTGCGAACCAGCCTAATCGCTGGTGCGCGCGGGCTAGCTGTTGGCGAGTCGGAGCACCAGGATCCCGATGCCGGGGATCAGGGCGATCAGGACGGCGATCGATGACAGGATGCGGTGGTCGCGTCGCACGATTCCGACGATGCCGATGACGGCGGCGAGGACTGCGACGCCGGCGCCCGACGAAGAACAGGGGGATGTAGATGCCCGCTCCGTCGCCGCTTCCGTCGAGGGCGGCGGTCACGCCGTTGATGAAGCTGAACAGCATGAGCGCGACGGCGCCGACGGCCAAGAGGATGGCGATGACGGCCGGGGCGGCGGAGCGGCTGTCGCCCGCGGTGTGGTGCGGGGTCTCGGACATGGTTCGGAGTCTAGAGGCCCGGGTAGCCTGAGCCCATGCCGTTGCTGCCCTTCGAAAGCGCCGCCCCTGTCGTCGACCCGACCGCCTGGATCGCGGACACTGCCACCCTGGTCGGGCGGGTCACGGTGCGCGCGGGCGCGACCGTCTGGTTCGGCGCTGTCATGCGCGGCGACACCGACGACCTCGAGCTCGGCGAGGGCAGCAACCTGCAGGACAACGTCGTCGTGCATGCCGACCCCGGCTCTCCCGCCATCATCGGCGCTGGCGTGAGCGTCGGGCACGGAGCGGTCATCCACGGCTGCCGCATCGAGGACGGATGCCTCATCGGCATGAACGCGACGGTCTTGAACGGCGCCGTGATCGGCGCCGAGTCGCTCGTCGCCGCGGGCTCGGTGGTGCTCGAGGGCACGGTGATCCCGCCCCGCTCTCTCGTCGCCGGCGTTCCGGCGAAGGTGCGGCGCAAGCTGGTCGACGAGGAGGTCGCCGCGATGAAGCTCAACGCCGACACCTACGTCGAGCGCGGCGCACGGTACGCGGCGCATGACTTCGACGCGCGCCGGCTGTCACTACGACGTCGGTTCGCCGCTCGGCGACGGGCTCGGATCGGCCGGCGGGGTCGATGGGACCTTCCCGATGCACTGGTAGACCTTGATCTTGACCGCCGGGATACCGCCCGACTTGCCGTCGTCGGTCCAGTACGGGTAGGCGGCCATCCAATGCGGAGCGCCCACCGTGCGCGCAAGCGGTCCTGGGTTTTCGGCGATCAGGTTCGTCGAGATGCGACCGCCCGGCAGTGCGTCTGACCACGCGTAGTCGACCTTCTCGCAGTTGTCCCCGAGCGGTCCGTAGTCGGCGAGGCCCTGACCGGCACGATAGGCGTTGACCGCGACCATGATCTGGTCGAGCGACTCGGGCGTCCATTCGACCGGCGTCTTCGGCTCTTGGGGCTTGTCTTTGGGCGGAGACGACGGCTTGGCCGTCGGATCGGCGGATTCCGGGTCTGGGCGCCTTCGTCTTGCTGGGTGCCGGGTCGGGGGTCGGCTTCCCAGCCACGGGAGAGCTCGGCGTGCTGGGCTTGCCGGTGCTCGTACCGTCCAGGGCGGCCGGGGTGCCGCCGAGCGGCGCGAACAGGCCGCCGTTGCTCTCGGCGTAGGCGACCCCGACGATCGAGAGCGACCCGACGATGACGGCGGCGGCCGTGCCGAAGGCGATCAGGCGGAATCGGCTCGATCCAGACGAATCCTCGATCATGTGCGTCCCCCCAGACGTTGGCCGAACGGTAGCAGCGCTCTCATCCCCCTAACCAGTGACCTTTTCGGGGGCCGCGCCCCTAGCGGAGCTCGAAGACCGTCTCCTCGATCTCGGCGCCGACGCCCTCGGCGAGGCCAACGTCCCGGCCGATGTCGACGAATCCCGCCTTCCGCAGGACGGCGACCGAGCCGGCATTCGCGGATGCTGCGCGAGCCATGATCGGACGCACCGGATCCTGCTCGAGGATCGCCTCCGGCGCGGCGGACGCGATCCCCTTGCCGCATCGCAGCGGATCGACTCAGTACATGACCCCGCGATCGCCCTCGATCGTGACGGTCGCGACGGTGCGGCCGGCCATCAGCCGACCAGCTGCTGGGCGAACACGTGCGGGGTGAAACCCGTCAGGTCGCCGATGCCCTCGCCCTGGCCGACGAGCTTGATCGGGATGCCGGTCTTCTCCTGCACCGCGAGCACGAATCCGCCCTTGGCGGAGCCGTCGAGCTTGGTCAGGACGAGACCGGTGACACCCGCGTGCTCGATGAAGGCCTCCGCCTGGGCGAGGCCGTTCTGACCGGTGGTCGCGTCGAGCACGAGCAGGACCTCGGCGATCGGCGCAAGCTTCTCGATGACCTTGCGCACCTTGGTCAGTTCATCCATCAGGCCGGTCTTCGTCTGCAGGCGTCCGGCGGTGTCGATGAGGACGATCTCGATGCCGTCGCGCTGGGCCTGCTCGACGGTCTGGAAGGCCACGGAAGCGGGATCCTGACCCGGCTGCTGGGGACGCACGACCTGCGCCCCCGCACGTTCGACCCAGGTGACCAGCTGCTCCACCGCGGCCGCGCGGAAGGTGTCCGCCGCTCCGACCAGGACCGTCTTGTCGTAGTTGCGCAGGAACTTGGCGAACTTGCCGATGGTCGTCGTCTTGCCGACCCCGTTCACGCCGACGACCAGCACGACGGCGGGCCTGTTGGACAGGGTGAGGGTCGGATCGAGGAGCGCCAGACGCTCCTCGATGACCTCGCGCAGCATCCGCTGAAGGTCGGCGGGATCGGTGGTGCGGTACTGCTGCACCTTGCCGCGCAGCTCGCCGACGATGACGTCGGTCAGGTCGGGGCCGAAGTCGGCGCCGATCAGGGCGTCCTCGAGGTCGTCCCAGGTCTCGTCGTCGATGGTCTTGCGCGAGAACATGCCGCGGAGCGCGGAACCGAGCGACCACGACTCTGCCATGCCGTCAGCCTAATGTTGGAGCCGTGTTCGCCTTCATCCGCCACGGTCAGACCGACTGGAACCGCGACGACCGCCTGCAGGGATCGAGCGACATCCCGCTGAACGACACCGGCCGCGCGCAGGCGCACGAGGCGGCGGAGCTGCTCCGCGACCTCGGCTGGGAGGTCATCGTGAGCTCACCGCTCCAGCGAGCGCGCGAGACCGCGCAGATCATCGCCGACGACCTCGGCATCGTCCTGGGCGCGAGCTATCCGGAGCTCCTGGAGCGCGACTACGGCGTGCTCGAGGGCGAGTCGTCGAGCGAGATGGTTGCCCGCCATCCGAATCGCGACTACCCCGGTGCCGAGCCGCTGCAGTCGGTCGTTGAGCGCGGCCGGGCGGGACTCGTGCACATCGCCGACGACGTCGGCGACCGCAACACGATCATCGTGTGCCACGGCACGATCATCCGCTACACGCTGGCGGCGCTCGCCGGACGCCGCCTGCCCGGCATCGTGAACGGCTCCTGCTCGATGTTCGAGTTCGTCGACGGCGACTGGGAAGTCGTGACCGTCAACGGGATGCCGCTCGCGGACGTGCCGATCCCGCCGGACGAGCGACCGAATGAGGGAGACACCGTCACCCGCTAGTCCGCCCGGGCCCTGTGTGCGGCCTGGGAGCGTCCTGCAAGCGCTTGCCGCTTTCGGGCGCGCTCGGCGAGGCTCGAATGGTGACGACGGTCGGATTCCACGCCTCGCACGAGCAGATCCCTCCCGGCGCACTGCTTCGTGCCGTGACCCGCGCCGAGGCGGCGGGCTTCGACGCCGCGATGTGCTCCGACCACTTCGCACCGTGGACGGACGCTCAGGGCGAGTCGGGGTTCGCCTGGTCGTGGCTCGGCGCGGCGCTCGCGTCCACCGCGCTCCCGTTCGGCGTCGTCACCGCTCCGGGACAGCGCTATCACCCGGCGATCACCGCGCAGGCGATCGCGACGCTCGGCGAGATGTTCCCCGGCCGGTTCTGGACCGCCCTCGGCAGCGGCGAGGCGATGAACGAGCACATCACCGGCGACGGCTGGCCGGCGAAGGATGTCCGGGACGCGAGGCTGCGCGAATGCGCCGACGTGATCCGCGCTCTGCTCGCCGGCGAGGAGGTCACGCACACGGGGCTCATCGCCGTGGACCGCGCGCGCCTGTGGACCCTGCCCTCACATCCCCCAGCCCTGATGGCTGCCGCGGTCAGCGCCGGCACTGCCGGCCGGGTCGCCGAATGGTCCGACGGACTCATCACCGTCGCGCAGACCCCGGATGCCCTGGCCCGTGTCGTGGACGCCTACCGTTCGGCAGGCGGCCGCGGCCCGATAGCGCTCCAGGTGCATCTGAGCTACGCCGGATCGGACGCCGAGGCCCTGCGCATCGCGTCGGAGCAGTGGCGCGCCGGGGTCGTCGCGCCGCCTCTCGCCTGGGACCTCGACAACCCTGACGCCTTCGAGGCCGCGAGCGCCGACGCGACCGAGGACGACATCCGGGCGGCCGTCATGGTGTCATCGGATCCGAGCGAGCTGGCCGCGCGGATCGCGGCCCTCGTCGACCTCGGATTCGACAGCGTCTACCTGCACCACGTCGGCACCGAGCAGGACGCGTTCATCGACATGGCGGGATCCGAGCTCGTCGGACAACTGCGAGGTGCCGGATGAAGATCACCGATACCAGCGACCTGTGGTGGAAGTCCGCCGTCATCTATTGCCTCGACGTCGAGACGTTCATGGACTGGTCCGGCGACGGGTGCGGCGACTTCGAGGGACTCTCCCATCGCCTCGACTACCTCTCCGACCTCGGCGTCACATGCTTGTGGCTGATGCCGTTCTTCCCCACCAACGAGCGCGACGACGGATACGACATCACCGACTTTTACGGGGTGGATGACCGTCTCGGATCGCACGGCGACTTCGTCGAGTTCATCCGCACCGCGAAGGACCGTGGGATGCGGGTCATCGTCGACCTCGTCGTCAACCACACGTCGGAGAAGCACCCCTGGTTCGTCGCGGCACGCTCGAGCAAGGACAACCCGTTCCGCGACTTCTACGTGTGGCGGGACAAGCCGCCCGCCAAACAGGCCGGCGACCGTCTTCCCCGGGGAGGAATCGGCGTCTGGGAGAAGGACGAGAAGACCGGGCAGTACTACCTGCACAGTTTCTACCGGCAGCAGCCCGACCTCAACATCGCCAACCCGCGAGTCCGGGACGAGATCGCCAAGGTCATCGGGTTCTGGCTCGAGCTCGGCATCAGCGGCTTCCGCGTCGATGCCGTGCCCTTCCTCATCGAACCGCCGGAGGGCGTGGACATCGGCGATCCGCACGAGTACCTGCGCGACCTGCGGCGGTTCCTGCAGCGGCGCTCGAGCGACGCGATCCTGCTCGGCGAGGTGAACCTGCCCTACACAGACCAGGCGAAGTTCTTCGGTGGTCCGGATGCGACCGAGCTGAGCATGCAGTTCGACTTCATCGGCATGCAGCGCCTCTATCTCTCCCTCGCCAGGGCGGACGCCCGACCCCTCGCCAAGGCGCTCCGCGAGAGGCCCGCGATCGCGCCGGAGTCCCAGTGGGCAAACTTCGTTCGCAACCATGACGAACTCACCCTCGACAAGCTGACCGACGCCGAGCGCGACGAGGTCTTCGAGGCGTTCGCGCCCGACGAATCGCAGCGGATCTACGACCGCGGCATCATCCGCCGCCTCCCGCCGATGCTCGACGGCGATCCGCGCCGCATCCGCATGGTCTACAGCCTGCTCTTCTCGCTGCCCGGCACCCCGGTGCTGTTCTACGGCGAGGAGATCGGGATGGGCGAGAACCCCGAGATCGGCGGCCGCCATTCGGTCCGCAGTCCGATGCAGTGGAACGGCGGTCGCAACGGTGGCTTCTCGGAGGCGATCCCCTCGCGGCTCGTCGCCAAGCCGCCAGAGGGCGGGTACGCGCCCGAGCACGTGAACGTGATCGATCAGCGCCACGATCCCGATTCGCTCCTGCGCTTCATCACGCGACTCGTCCGGTGGTACCGGGCGTCGTCAGAGATGGGCTGGGGTGTGGCCGAGGTGCTGGAGCACGACGCGAACGCCGTGCTCGCGCACTCCTTGCGGGCCGACACCGGGCGCATGATCGCGGTGCACAATTTCTCCTCCGAATCCACGAGCATCAGGACCCGCGTCGCAGATGAGCCGGAGGGATCGGTGCTGAGCGATCTGCTCGAGAACGGGACGACGGAACTCTCCGCGCGCGGGCACGTGACGCTCGAGATCGAGGGGTACGGCTTCCGCTGGCTCCGGGTCCTGCGGCCGGGAGACCAGCGGCTGACCTAGCTCGCGGCGTCCTCCGCTGCGACGACCCGCTGCCCGACGACGGCGCTGACGCCGTCCTGGCGCATCGAGACGCCGTAGAGGGCGTCGGCGATCTCCATCGTGCGCTTCTGGTGGGTGATGACGATGAGCTGCGAGTTGGTGCGCAGGTCGCGGAGGATCGAGAGCAGCCGTCCCAGGTTGGCGTCGTCCAGGGCCGCCTCCACCTCATCCAGGATGTAGAACGGGCTCGGGCGGGCCTTGAAGATGGCGATCAGGAGGGCGACGGCGGCCAGCGAGCGCTCGCCGCCGGAGAGCAGCGAGAGGCGCTCGATCTTCTTGCCGGCGGGGCGCACCGTCACCTCGATGCCGGTGGTGAGCAGCTCGTCGGGATCGGTGAGGTGCAGGCTGCCGGTGCCGCCGGGGAACAGCACCGGGAACACCTGGTTGAAGGCGGCCTTGGTGTCCTCGAACGCCGACGCGAAGATGTCCTGCATCTTCTCGTCGATCTCGTCGATGATCGTGAGCAGGTCCTTGCGGGTCGCGGTGAGGTCGGCGAGCTGCTCGGTGAGGAACTTGTGCCGCTGCTCGAGCGCGGCGAACTCCTCGAGCGCGAGCGGGTTCACGCGGCCGAGCTGCACGTACTTGCGCTCGGCGCTGGCGAGGCGCGCCTGCTGCTGCGCGCGCACGTAGGGCTTCGTCGGGTGCGCGACCGCTGCATCCGACGAAAAGAGGACGTCGTCGGTCGGCTCGGCGTGTCGCTCGCTGCGTCCGGCGTGCCGACGCTTTCGCTCCTTCGAATCTGGTCGCGAAGCGGCTCCAGCAGGTCGGCATCCTGCGGGCACCGGCACGTCGGGGCCGTACTCGGCGATGAGCACCTCCTCGTCGAGACCGAGCTCCTCCGCGGCTCGCTCGAGCAGCGTCGACAGGTGCAGCCGTCTTCTCGTACGCCTGCATCTCGAGTCCGTGCACGTTCTCGTTGAGCGCCGCGAGGCGGTCGCGCAGGGTGCTCTCGTTGCGGCGCAGTTCGCCGAGTTCCTCGTTCTGCTTCGAGCGGTCGGCTTCGGCGGCGGCCAGCGCGACGCGGGCCTCGGACACCGAGCGGTCGGCGGCATCCAGAACTGCGGGCAGGGCGGTGAGCACGTTCTTCGCCGCATCGATCTGGTGCTGACGCAGCACGGCGAGCCGCGCCGCCTCCTCGGCGGCCGTCCGCTCGGCTTCGAGCTGGCGTTCGAGCGCGTCGGCCTGCGCATGCTGGGCGCGGACCCGCTCGCGAGCGGTCTCCAGGTCGATGCGCGTCTGCAGCTCGGCGGCCCGGGCATTCTCGAGCTCGAGCAGCAGGGCATCACGCGACGAGACATCCAGGATGGGGCGCGGCTTCGAGGCGTGCGCGTCGCGCTCCGAGGTGGCGTGCTCGACCGCGGCATCGGCCTCCTCGATGGCTTCCGTCAGTGCGCGAACCGCCTCCGCGAGCCGCTCGCCCTCTGCAGAGGCCGCCTCCAGGGAGACGCGGGAGCGCCCGAGGGCTTCGCTCCGCTCGGCCAGTCGGCTGTCGAACTCCTTCAGTGCCGCGATCGCCTGCGCCGAATCGATCTGCGCCAGATCGAGGGCCTCGCGCTTCTCGGCGAGCGCGAATCGCTGCCGTTCGATCGCGGTCGTGACCTCCACGAGCCGCTCCTGCGCGGCATCCCGTTCTGCGACCAGTTCGAGCTTGCTGCGCCCCGCGCCGGAACCGCCGCGCAGCACGTGCTCGGTGAGCACATCGCCCTCACGCGTGATGACGGTGAGGTCGTCCCGCCTGGCAATTGAGCTTCAGCGCCGGCCAGGCCGCCCGCGCGGCGTCGAGGTCGTCGACGACGACGACCCGCGCCAGCAGCCCGCGCACGCCGTCGGGGGCGGTGATGAGCGAGGCCGCGGCCTCGGCGCCGGCCGGAAGTCCTTTGAGGGGCTCGGCAGCGGCGGCATCCGCCACCACGATCTCGACCCGGCCGGCGTCGCCGGAGCGCACCGACGACAGCGCCGAGATCGCCGCATCCCGGTCGTCGGCCAGCACGGCGTCGGCTAGAGAGCCGAGCGCCGCAGCGATAGCCGCCTCGTATCCGGCCTTCACCTGCATGTGCTCGGCAACCAGGCCTCGGATGCCGCGGGCACCGATGATCGTGCCCGATCCGTCCTTCTGATCGACGGCGAGCGAGAGGGCGCCCGTGCGGGCGGCAAGCGCGTCGCGTTCGCGTTCGGAGGCGTGCAGCTCGTCGCGCAGCACCTCGACCTCCGCCTGCAGGTCGCGCACGGCGATCTCGGCAGCGTCGACGGCTGCCGCGAGCGCGCCGTCCTCCGAGACCGCGCCGTCTTCACCCTCGAGTGCGAGCAGCTCGGCCCGCGCCTGCTCGCGGCGCTGCTCGGCCTGCTCCAGGGAGGTGCGCGATCGCTCGAGCTCGACGTGGGTGGCCGCGCGGCGCGACTCCGCCGCGTTCACCAGGCCGTCGAGCCTGCCCAGCTCGAGATCGTGCTGGGAGACGAGGGCGCTCTGCGCGCTGATCTCCTCGTCGAGCGAGTCGAGGCTGCCCTTCGCCGTCGCCATCGCGGCCGAGGTGCGGCCGAGCGCGTCCTCCGCCTCGCCGACGCCGGCGACGAGCCGGACCGCCTCCTCGCGAGCCTCCTCGATCATGCGCGGAGAGATCGTCGTGGTCATGCCGGGCAGTTCCGACTGCTGGCCCAGCAGGGCGAGGCGCTGGTTCGCGAGCGTGTACAGCGAGCGCAGGTGATCCTGCACCTGCTCGAGACCGAAGGCGACACGGCGGGCGTCGTCCACCGCGTCCCCCGACATCGTCTGCTCGAGCCGGCTCTGGCGCAGCTTCGCCTGGTCGAGCTGCTCCTGCAGCACCAGCCGCTCGGTCTTGCGCTCGCTCTCTCCACGGCTCACCACGTCGATCGAGCCGCGCAGCTCGACGACCTCGTCGGCGAGCAGTCTCGCCTTCGCGTCGCGGACGATCGCGGCGATGGTCTGCGCCTCGCGGGCGATCTCGGCCTGGTGTCCCAGCGGCTTCAGCTGGCGGCGGATCTCGCCCGCCAGGTCGCTCAGCCGCGTCAGGTTCGCCTGCATCGCCTCCAGCTTGCGCAGGGTCTTCTCCTTGCGGCGGCGGTGCTTCAGGATGCCGGCGGCCTCCTCGATGAACCCGCGTCGCTCCTCTGCCGTGGCATGCAGTACCTGATCGAGCTGGCCCTGCCCGACGATGACGTGCATCTCGCGGCCGAGGCCGGAGTCGGAGAGGAGCTCCTGCACGTCGAGGAGACGGCACTGCTCTCCGTTGATCGCGTATTCGCTGCCGCCGTTGCGGAACAGGGTGCGCGAGATCGTGACCTCGGTGTACTCGATCGGGAGCGCACCGTCGGAGTTGTCGATGGTCAACAGCACCTCGGCGCGGCCGAGCGGGCCGCGGGTGGCGGTGCCCGCGAAGATGACGTCCTCCATCTTGCCGCCGCGGAGGGTCTTCGCACCCTGCTCGCCCATGACCCAGGCCAGTGCGTCGACGACGTTGGACTTGCCGGACCCGTTCGGTCCCACAACGCAGGTCACACCCGGCTCGAAGGCGAACGTGGTGGGTTGCGCGAAGGACTTGAACCCCTTGAGGGTCAGGCTCTTCAGGTACACAGAACTCCCAAAATCACGGTCGCAGCGAACGTTCTACGGTACCGGATGCGCTTTGACACGTTCTCCCGCGCCCCGATACCCTGGGCACCTATCGGTCGGAGGAAGTCTCATGGAGTGGCGCGTTCGCACGGCGCTGCTGGGGCTACCGGTCCTGGTGCTTCTGGCCGCATGCGCGCCCGCCCCGGCCCCTGCTCCGACTCCGAAGACGCCGACCGAGGCGTGCGCCGATCTGAAGGACGCCGTCCGCGAGTTCTACGACATCGCGTGGCCCGACTCGACGCTCACGGAACTGGACCCCACGGCGCTGCCCGAGATGAATCGGTTCACGATCCCTCGCCCGACCTGCGCGTTCGAGGTCCGTCCCGATCCCGCTGTCGTGGCCGGCGACGTGTTCACGATCGAGAGCTTCTACCTCCACTACGACGAGGAACTCACTCAGCTCATCAAGGAGCGGCTCAAGGAGGCGGGCTACAAGCAGAAGGACCCCGAGTTCATGAACTGGTCGTCGAAGTACCTCAACCGGACGTACAGCGTTTCGGTGCTGGTCTTCATCGACGGCGACGGGCAGGCCTTCACCGAGGCGGCGGACGGCACGGTGCTCGACCTGTCGGTCGGCCAGGGCTGAGCCCGGTGGCCGATTTCACGATCGAACAGCTGCACATCCCCGACACTCTCGACGGTGAGGGCGGGGAGGACTTCGCCGACAGCGTCGAGGCGCGGAACGCGTCCGAGATAGCCGGATACGGCACCCCGGAGGTCGCGTACCCGCCGGCCGAGCTGCTGCCCTATTGGCACGATCCGAACGAGCCGAAGGTGCTGTGGGGCGCGCGCGTCGACGGCCGGATCGTGGCGCGCGCCGTGCACGAGTGGCAGCCGGACGACGGCATGGTCGGCTGGATGGACCTGCAGGTGCACCCCGACTTCCGTCACCGCGGAATCGGGCGGGCGCTCGCCGACACCATCGAGGAGCACGCGCGGGAGCAGGGCCGCAGCCGGATGATCACCTACGGGGTCGCGGCCGACGAGCCAGGCGAACGGCTCATCCCTCCCACCGGTGCGGGCTCCGTACCGCTCCACAACCGCGACGTCCGCTTCCTGCTCGCCCGGGGCTGGCGCCTCGAGCAGATCGCGCGGGGAAGCCGCTTCCCGCTGCCGTTCGACCAGGCCGATATCGCGACCCGGCGCGCGGACGCCGAGGCGCACGCGGGTGACGCCTACCGCATCCACACCTGGGCGGGCCCGACCCCCGAGCGCTGGCTCGCCGACCAGGCCGTGCTCAACACCCGGATGAGCACGGAAGCACCCTCGGCCGGGCTCGAAGAGCCGGAGGACCCGTGGGACGCCGACCGGGTGCGCGAGTACGACACGCTGCAGGATGTCCGGGCCGCGCACCCTGCTCACCGCCGTCGCCGAGCACGTACCCACGGGCACGCTCGCCGGTTTCACGCAGCTGGGCGCCCCTGCCGACCTCACCCGGCCGGTGACGCAGGAGGACACCCTTGTGCTGCGCGAGCACCGCGGCCACCGGCTCGGGATGCTGCTCAAGGTCGCGAATCTGCAGTTCCTCGAGCAGGTGGCACCCGGTCACCCGTGCGTGCTGACCTGGAACGCCGAGGAGAACCGCGCGATGCTCGACGTCAACGAGGCGGTCGGATTCGTGCCGATCGGCTACGAAGGCGCGTGGCGCAAGGACCTCTAGCGGGTTCTCGCGGCTCGCACCTTCTGGCAGCGGGCACAGAAATGCGATCCGCGGTTCATGAAGCTCTCGCGCACGATCGGGCGGCCGCAGCGCGGGCACGGGAGGCCGGCCTGTCCGTAGGCGTTGAGCGACTGGGAGAAGTACCCCGATCCCCCGTTGACGTTCACGTACTGATAGTCGAAGCTCGTCCCGCCCTCCGCAAGCGCCTTGCCGAGCACGAGCCGGACCTCCGCCAGCAGGGTCGTTGCGCGTGCGCGAGACAGGGAGCGCGTCGGCTGGTCGTAGTGCACCCGCGCCGCCCAGAGAGCCTCGTCGGCGTAGATGTTGCCGATCCCGCTCACCAGGGTCTGATCGAGGAGCGCGCGCTTGATCGTGGTGTCCTTGCGCGCGAGCGCGGCGAGGAAACGGCGGTCGTCGAAAAGCGGGTCCATCGGGTCGCGGGCGATGTGTGCCACCTGGCTCGGGATGCGCTGGGCCGGCTCGTCCGCGGCCGGCACCAGGTCGTCGAGGGCCATGGAGCCGAAGATGCGCTGGTCGACGAAGTCGATCCGGAGCGGACCGGCATCCGGATGCGTCACATCTATCACGATGCGCGTCAGTCTGTCGCGCGGTGCGTCGCGATCGCGGAGCAGTACCTGCCCGCTCATGCCGAGGTGAACGATGAGTGCCTCCGCCGAAAATGAAGGAGAAAAGGACGACACGCCGGATGCAGGGGTCGCGACAGGCCGGACGCCCAAGAGATTCTCCTTCGTTTTCGACACGAGGGGCACCCAGAGGAACTTGCCGCGCCGCTCGGGTGTGGCGAACGTCGCGCCGGTCAGCCGGGCGACGAAGTCCTCGCTCGGACCCTGGTGCCTGCGCAGCGAGCGCGGCTCGAGCACCTCGACGCGGTCGACCGTCGCACCCGTGGCTGCGGGTTCGAGCCCCGCGCGCACTACCTCGACCTCGGGCAGTTCAGGCATGAGTGAGTCCGCGGCTCAGCGCTTGGGCCGCTGGAGGAGGGCCCACGCCGCCAGGGCGGCGGCCATCTCGGCCTGCTTCTTGCTCGTACCGTCGCCGTCGGCGACCGGCTCCCCGGCGAGCAGCACCGTCGCGTGGAAGCGCTTCGAGTGGTCGGGACCGCTGTCGGTCACCGAGTACTGGGGCAGGCCCTTGCCGAGGCGGGTCGAAAGCTCCTGCAGGCTGGTCTTCGGATCCATGGACGCGCCGAAGCGGTCGGGGTCGGCGAGAAGCGGGGCGATGAGCCGCAGCACCATCGCTGTCGCCTCGTCGGCGCCCTCGGAGAGGTAGGTCGCCCCGATGAGCGCCTCCACGGCGTCTGCGAGGATCGATGCCTTCTGGCGCCCGCCGGTCAACTCCTCGCCGCGGCCCAGCAGCAGGTGCGCGCCGAGCCCGATGTGAACGGCGATCTCGGCGAGCGCGACACTGGAGACCAGGCTGGCGCGGCGCTTGGCGAGCTCGCCTTCGTCGAGGGTCGGGTTCTCGCGGTAGAGCATGACCGTCACGGCCTGCCCGAGGATGGAGTCACCGAGGAACTCGAGGCGCTCGTTGTGGGCGAGGCCGCCGTTCTCGTACGCGTACGAACGGTGGGTCAGGGCGAGCTGCAGCAGCTCCGGATCGATGTCGATCCCGAGCTGCCTGCTGAGTTCAGCGCGCTCAGCCACCGGCTCAGACGTCGGCGACCTTCCGCCCCTTGTACTCCATGTACAGGGGGGTGCCGGCCGAGTCCTCGACCACCTTCGCGCGGTGCGGGAGGCTGTAGACGGTCTTGCCGTTCTCGATCGTCTTGACGAGCTGCACGGGAGTCGCCTTCCACTGCGAGCGTCGGGCGTGCGTGTTCGCTCGCGACTGCTTGCGCTTGGGAACGGCCATGGTTGTCTCTTTTCGGAAAGTCAGTTCTTGTCGGTGTCTGCCTGAAAGCCTTCGAGGGCCGCCCATCGGGGGTCCAGCACCTCGCGCGGAGACCGATCCGGATTGTCCTCCAGTCGCTCGCCCGTCTCGGGGTCGAGGCCTGCGCAATCCGGCCGGCAGACCGGCTGGAACGGTAGTGCCAGCACCACCGCATCCCGCACGACGGGTTCGAGATCCACGTGATCATCTCGAACCGCGAAGTCGAAAGCTTCATCGAGAGAATACGCGAAAAGCTCCTGGAATTCGACTTGGAGCGGGATGGTCACCGGGTCGAGGCAGCGGACGCACTCGCCCGTCGCCTCGGTTTCGATCTCGCCGGTGACCAGGATTCCCTCGTGCAGTCCCTCGAGCTTGAGATCGATCTGCAGCGGGGTGCCGTCCTTGACGACCGCGGCACCCGCACCGAACTGGTCGGGCGCGGCCAGGTCGAGGGTACGCTCGCGCATCTCACCGGGGCGATGAACGAGGTCGCGCACGTTGAGGTCGAAAGGCGATGTTGCGGCAGGCACGAGGGACGATCTTACGCGCTCCGGCGGGTCTCGACAGGCTCGGCCACCGCTCAGACGGCCTCCACCACCGTGAACGCCTCGTCGTAGATCTTCAGCGCCTTCTTCACCTCGGCATCGGAGACCGTGCACGGCGGCACGACGTGGATGCGGTTGTCGACCACGAAGGGCAGCAGCCCGCGCTTCAGCAGCTCGGCCTTCAGCAGGCCGACCGTCGCGGCGGCGACCGGCTCGCGGGTCTTCGCATCCTGGACCAGATCGAGCGCCCAGAACACGCCGAGGCCCCTGACCTCGCCGATCATGGGGTGCTTCTTCGCCAGCGCGGCCAGGCCGGGACCCAGCACATCGGCTCCGATCCGCGTCGCGTTCTCGAGGATCTTCTCGTCCTCCATCGCGTCGATCGCCGCGACGATCGAGGCCATCGCGAGCGGGTGACCAGAGTAGGTGAGCCCGCCGGGGAAGATCTGGTCGTCGAACGCGGCCGCGTTCGACTCGGAGATGATGACGCCGCCCGCGGGAACGTAGCCCGAGTTCACCCCCTTGGCGAAGGTGATCAGGTCGGGCACCACACCATCCGGATTCACGACCTTGTTCTGCCAGGCGAACCAGTCGCCCGTGCGGCCGAAGCCCGACATGACCTCGTCGAGGATGAGCTGGATGCCGTGCTGGTCGCACAGCGCACGCACGCCGGTCAGGTAGCCGGGCGGCGGGATGAGGACGCCGGCCGTTCCGGGGACGCCCTCGAGGATGATCGCCGCGATCGAGTTCGCGCCCTCGGACATGATCACGCGCTCGAGGTGATGCAGTGCGCGCTCGCTCTCCTGCTCGGGCGTGGTCGCCCAGAACTCGGTGCGATAGAGGAAAGGCCCGAAGAAGTGGGCGTGCCCTCGGGCGAACTCGTTGGGGACCCGGCGCCAGTCGCCGGTCGCGACGACCGCAGCGCCGGTGTTGCCGTGGTAGCTGCGATAGGTGCTCAGTACCTTGTCCCGTCCGGTGACGAGACGGGCCATGCGGATGGCGTTCTCGTTCGCGTCTGCGCCGCCGTTCGTGAAGAAGACCTTGCCGAACGCGGGACCGGCCTTGGCCAGGATGCGCTTCGCGGCCTCGCCACGGGCGAGGTTCGCGTGTGCAGGCGCGACCGTCGGCAGCAGGGCCGCCTGATCCTGGATCGCCTTCACGACCTTGGGGTGGCCGTGCCCGATGTTGGTGTTCACGAGCTGGCTCGAGAAGTCGAGGTAGTGCGTGCCCTCGTCGTCCCAGACCTCGCAGCCGAGTGCGCCGGCGATGACGAAGGGCTTCAGCGCGCCCTGGGCGGACCAGGAATGAAAGACGTGGGCTCGATCGAGCTCGTAGGCGAGCGACTCGCTCATGGTGCTGCTTTCTGTGTCGGTGGTCGAGTAGCCCGCAGGGCGTATCGAGGCCACGGGTGGTCTCGATACGCCGCTGCGCGGCTACTCGACCGACGGTTGCGTTATTGGCCGCCCTCGGTGAGGGTCACCTCGATCGGGGTGTACTCGCCGTCGACGATGACACCCTCCTCCTCGAGCTCGGCGAGAGCCTGCTCGAGATACTCGTTGGAGAACGCCGAGTCGGCGGGCTCCGTGGTGATCAGGTTGAGGCCGTCCTGGTTGACCGCCGCGAGCGCGCCCGCGACCGTCTGGTCCCAGGCGCCCTGGTCGACGACGCCGAAGTCGCCGCCGGCCCAGATGAGCTTGTTGATCTCGTTCATCTGCCACAGCTGGTGCACCGGACCGACCGGGAAGGCCGCCTCGGCGTTGGCTGCGACGTCGAAGACGATCGCGGCCGCGTCCTCGGGGTTGTCCCGCGCGAAGATCCAGCCCTTGGTGATGGCCTTCAGGAAGCGGACGGCTGCATCGGCGTAGGCCGGGTCGGAGTCGAGCCGGGCGGTGTCTGCCCAGATCGCATCCTGGAGCATGGCTCCGTCGGTGTCCTCGTACGAGACGACGTCGAAGTCCTCGGGCTGGTAGAGCTCACCCGTGTCCGAGTTGACCACCTCGAGGATCTGCGCCCACTCGTTGTAGGTCATCGCCTGGGCGGCGTCGACATCCCGGTCGAGCAGGGCGTTCATGCTGAAGTCCTGCGTCGTGATCGAGACGGTGGTCGCGTCGAGGCCCTCCGCCGCCATGGCGGCGAAGATCTCCCACTCGTTGCCGAAGCCCCACGAGCCGATGCGCTTGCCCTCGAAGTCGGCGGGCGATGTGATGCCGTCGCCCTTGTAGGACACCTGGAGGGTGCCCGACTTCTGGAAGACCTGCGCGATGTCGGTCAGCTCGACGCCGTGGCCTCGAGGGTGCCGAGCACCTTCGGGACCCACGCGATCGCGAAGTCCACGTCGCCGGCGACCAGTGCGTCCTGCGGGACGATGTCTCCACCCGACGGGATGATCTCGACGTCGGTGAAGCCCTCCTCCTCGAAGTAGCCCTGGTCCTGCGCGATGTAGTACCCGGCGAACTGCGCCTGCGGCAGCCACTGCAACTGCAGCTTGATCGACGTGAGCGGTTCGAAGTCACCGCCGTCGTTCGGGTCCGGTGCCGGCGAGGTGCACGCCGCCAGAGCGATGGCGGTGGTGACGGCAGCGGCTCCGAGGAGGCCGCGCCTGATGCTGTGTCTCATGCTGTTCCCTTTCTTTGGATGGTGCGGGGGCGGGTTTGCCGGTCAGCCCGGCGAGCGCCTCGTCACGAGCCGCTCGAGCAGCGACGTGACGAGGAAGAAGACGAGACCGATGGCGATGCCGCCGGCGACGTAGGCCCAGGCCAGGGCGGCTCTGCCCGACTTGGCGTAGGTGGCGATCGCCGTGCCGATGCCGTCGCTCGGCCCCCCGAAGTACTCGGCGACGAGAGCGGAGATGACGGCGAGCGATGCGGCGATCCGCAGGCCGGTCAGGAGATACGGGAGCGCAGTCGGCAGGGTGAGCACCCGGAAGGTCTGGAGGCCGGTCGCGCCCGACGAGCGCAGCAGATCGCGATGCACCGGTCGCGTCTGCCGCAGCCCGCGAAGCACGTTGACGAACACCGGCACGAACGACGCGATCGCAGCGACAGCGACCCGCCCGAACTGACTCGACGCACCGAACATCGTGTTCAGGATCGGCGTCACCGCGACGATCGGCACCACCGCGATCGCCGCCACCAGCGGGGCGAGCATGCCGTCGATGGGGCGTGCCGCAGCGGCAAGCCCGGCGAGCAGGATGCCGGCGAGCGACCCCGCGAGCAGGCCAAGGAGGGCGTTGGTCCCGGTGATCAGCATGTCTTCGCCGATGATGTCCCCGTGCAGCGCGATCTCGTTGCCGATCGCCACCGGGCTCGGCAGCGCGCGCGGAGCCGCCTGCAGAACGTCGACGACGAGCAGCCAGAGCGCGACGATGATCAGGCCGACGACGACCGGCGCTGCGAAGCGCACCCAGTTGGGCAATGGGCGCCCGGTGGTCGAGTCGGTGCTCATCGCTCGTTCGCCCTCTCCACCGGGGTGCCGTGGAGCGCCTCGCGCACCTCGGTGACGCGGGCGAAGTAGTCCTTCGACTCGCGGAGCGCCTCGCCCCGGGAGTCGCCGAAGCCGGTGGTGATGACGTCGGTGATGCGGCCCGGCCGAGGGCTCATCACGACGACGCGGTCCGAGAGGAACACCGCCTCCGGGATCGAGTGGGTGACGAAGACGACAGCCGCGCCGGTCTCGGCGGCGATCCGGGCGAGCTCGGTCTGGAGGTACTCGCGGGTCATCTCGTCGAGGGCGCCGAACGGCTCGTCCATGAGCAGCAGGCGCGGGTGCTCGGCGAACGCGCGGGCGATCGCCACCCGCTGCTGCATGCCGCCGGACAGCTGGTCGGGGTAGCGGTCGACGAAGTCCGGGAGGCCCACGAGCTCGGCGAGCTCGGACACGCGTGCGGCGCGGGCCGCCCGTCCGACGCCGTGCAGCTCGAGCGGCAGGGCGATGTTGCCCGCCACGGTGCGCCACGGCAGCAGCCCGGCCTGCTGGAACGCGATCCCGTAGTCCTGATCGATCCGCGCCTTCTCCGGGGACTTGCCGAAGATCTCGAGCGTGCCCGTCGTCGACTGGTCGAGGTCGGCGATGAGGCGCAGCAGCGTCGACTTGCCGCACCCCGACGGGCCGATGAGCGAGACGAACTCGCCCGCGGCGACCTCGAGGTCGACGTCGGTCAGCGCGATCACATCGCCGGCCTTCGTCGGGAAGGTCTTGCCGATCCCGGCGGCACGGACGGCGACGGCGGTGGCGCCGGCCGCGCCGTCCTGAGCCTGTCGAGGGGTCATGACTGGGCTTCTCCTCGTCGGTAATTGGCGAGCACCAGGCCCAGGATGGCGACAGATCCCGCGGCCACGAGACCCATGGCGATGGATCCGAAGGTCGGGCCCCAGGGCGCAGACGGGTCGCTCGATCCCTGGCCGGCGAGCTGGATGAGCATGCGCCCGATCCCGCCGCGCATGCCGATCGAGACCTCGGCGACCACCGCGCCGACGACGGCATTCGCTGCCGCCAGCCGCAGGGCGGGCAGCAGGTACGGCACCGCGGCGGGCAGCCGCAGTCGCAGCAGCGAGGGGAGGTAGCCGGCGGCGTACGAGCGCATGAGATCGAGATGGATGCGGTCGGGCGCCCCCAGCCCCCGCAGCGCGCCGACGGCGACCGGGAAGAATGCGAGGTACGACGCGATGATCGCCACCGACAGCCACTGCGGCCAGGGGGCGCCGCCGCGCGACGCCTGGGTTCCGATGGCGTTCACGACCGGGGCGAAGGCGATCAGCGGCACCGTCTGGCTCACCACGATCCAGGGGAGGATGCCCCACTCCGCGAGGCGCCAGCGCTGCATGACGAGGCCCAGCAGCATCCCGACAGCGACGCCGATCACCCAGCCGACGGCCGCGATCCCGAGGGTGAGGGCCGCGGCGTTCACGACGGTGACGATGAGGGGCGGAGTGCTTCCGCCGCTGGTCGCCTGGAACAGACGAGCGAACATCTCCCAGATGTGCGGCATCGCCCGGTCGTTGGTGCGGGGAAACAGCAGGAACCCGGACCCGGTCTCGCCGGCTACCGCGCCGACCAGCAGTCCCTCTGCGGGACCGAACGCCTTGTAGGCCTCCCAGACCAGGCCGACGAGCAGGATGCCGGCGGCGCCCCAGGCGAAGGCCTGCAGGCGACGGCCGGGCGCGCGTCTCCTGCGGATCTCGGGGATCGCATCCGACACCGACACGCGGGCTACGCCTTCGCCGTCAGGTGATCGCTCAGGGCCGGGATGACGGTCTCGCCGTAGACGCGCAGCGTCTCCTCCTTGTTGTCGTGCTGGAGGTAGCCGGCGAACTGGTGCATGCCGAGGCCTTTCAGTTCCTCGAGTTTCTGGATGTGCTCCTCGGCGGTCCCGAGCACGCAGAACCGGTCGACGATCTCGTCGGGCACGAAGTCGGTGTGCGTGTTGCCGGCCTTCCCGTGCTCGTTGTAGTCGTATCCCTCGCGGTTCTTGATGTAGTCGGTGAGCGCCTTCGGCACCGTGCCGTCGTCGCCGTATTTGGCCACGATGTCGGCCACGTGGTTGCCGACCATCCCGCCGAACCAGCGGCACTGGTCGCGCATGTGCGCCATCTGCTTCTTGTCAGAGCTGTCGCCGATGTACATCGGGGCGGCGACGCAGAAGGTGATCTCGTCGGGGTTGCGCCCGGCCTTCTCGGCCGAGTCGCGCACCGTCTTGATCATCCACTTGGCGATGTCGACATCGGCGAGCTGCAGGATGAAGCCGTCGCCGACCTCGCCGGTCAGCTTGAGCGCGAGCGGACCGTACGCGGCGACCCACACCTCCAGCTCGCTGCCCTCCGACCAGGGGAAGCGCAGCATCGAGCCGTTGTACTCGACCTCGCGAGAGTTGCCGAGCTCGCGGATGACGTGGATCGCCTCGCGCAGCTCGGCGAGCGTCGTCGGCTTGCCGTTGGTGACGCGCACCGCCGAGTCGCCGCGGCCGATGCCGACAACGGTGCGGTTGCCGTACATCTCGTTGAGGGTCGCGAACACGGATGCCGTGACGGTCCAGTCGCGCGTCGCCGGGTTGGTGACGAACGGGCCGACCTTCACGCGCCGGGTCTCGGCGAGGATCTGGCTGTAGATCACATAGGGCTCCTGCCAGAGCAGGTGCGAGTCGAAGGTCCACACGTGGCTGAAGCCGTGTTGCTCTGCCAGCTTCGCCAATGCGATGGTGCGAGAGGCAGGGGGGTTGGTCTGTAGAACGGCCCCGAAGTCCATGTAGTTGTTCCGTCCTGTCTCAGATGAGGTACTGCGTGAGGCCGCGCTTGAGGAACTTCCCGTCGCCCTTGGCGCCGTGGTACTCGCCCTTGTCGATGACGACCTTGCCGCGGCTGAGCACGGTGTCGACGTGGCCATCGATCTCGAAGCCCTCCCACGCCGAGTAGTCCATGTTCATGTGGTGGGTCGCCTGGCTGATCTTCGTGTGCCCCTTCGGGTCGTAGATCACCACGTCACCGTCGGCGCCGGGCGCGATGACGCCCTTCTGGCCGTACATCCCGAACATGCGAGCGGGGGTGGTGCTGGTCAGCTCCACCCACCGCTCGAGGGTGAGTTCGCCGGTGACGACGCCCTGGTAGAGCAGGTCCATGCGGTGCTCCACCGAGCCGATCCCGTTGGGGATCTTGCGGAACTCCTCCTTGCCGAGCTCCTTCTGACCCTTCATGCAGAACGGGCAGTGGTCTGTCGACACCATCTGCAGGTCATTGGTGCGAAGCGCCTGCCACATGTGGTCCTGATGGCCCTCCTCGCGGCTGCGCAGCGGAGTCGAGCACACCCACTTCGCGCCCTCGAAGTCACCCCACTCCTTGCTGTTGGCTCCGAGCTGGTCTTCGAGCGACAGGTAGAGATACTGCGGGCAGGTCTCGCCGAAGACGTTCTGGCCCTTGTCACGGGCCCAGGCGAGCTGCTCGACGGCCTGCTTCGCGCTGACGTGCACCACGTAGAGCGGCGCGCCCGTCAGGTTGCCGAGCATGATGGCGCGGTGGGTGGCCTCCTCCTCCATCTGCCAGGCGCGTGCGATGCCGTGGTAGTAGGGAGAGGTCTTGCCGGCCGCCACGAGCTGCTCGGCCAGCACGTCGATCGCTGGACCGTTCTCGGCGTGCATCATCGTCAGCAGCCCGAGGTCGGCGGCCTTCTGCATCGCCCGGACGATCTGGCCGTCGTCGGCGTAGAAGACGCCGGGGTAGGCCATGAACATCTTGTAGCTGGTGATGCCCTCGTCGACGAACCCCTCCATCGCCTTCAGCGAGTCCTCGTCGACCCCTCCGACGATCTGGTGGAACCCGTAGTCGATCGCGCAGTTGCCCGCGGCCTTCTCGTGCCACTTCGCGAGGCCGTCCTGCACCTTCGTGCCGGCGGTCTGCACGGCGAAGTCGACGACCGTCGTCGTGCCGCCCCACGCCGCGGCGCGGGTGCCGGTCTCGAAGGTGTCGCTCGCCTCGGTGCCGCCGAACGGTAGCTCGAAGTGGGTGTGCGCGTCGATCCCGCCGGGGATGACGTACTTGCCCGTCGCATCCACGACCGTGTCGGCGGACTTCGACAGGTCGCTGCCGAGCGCCGTGCTGCCGGGGCTGACCAGGGCGACGATCTTCTCGCCGTCGATGAGCACGTCCGCCTCGGTGCGTCCGGTGGCCGACACCACGGTGCCGCCCTTGATGAGTGTTGTAGCCATCCGCCGCTCCTTACGGCTTCGGGATGCTGGTGTACGACTCCGGTCGGCGGTCGCGGTAGAACTGCCAGTCGTCGCGCATCTGCTGGACCATGTCCAAATCGATGTCGCGCACCAGGATCTCCTCCGTTCGAGCCCGACCCCTTCTCGCCGACGAAGTTGCCACGCGGATCGATGACCTGGCTGGTCCCGTAGAAGTCGACGGCCAGGTCGCCGTACTCGTTGTCCTCCTTGCCGACCCGGTTGGGCTGCAGCACGAAGTAGCCGTTGGCCACGGCCGCGCACGGCCCCTCGACCTCCCACAGCCGGTTGCGACAGGCCCGGCTTGGTGGCGTTCGGGTTGAAGACCATGTGGGCGCCGTTCAGGCCGAGCTCGCGCCAGCCCTCCGGGAAGTGCCGGTCGTAGCAGATGTAGACGCCGATCTTGCCGACCGCGGTGTCGAAGACCGGGTAGCCCATGGTTGCCGGGACGGAAGTAGAACTTCTCCCAGAACCGGTCGAGGTGCGGGATGTGGTGCTTGCGGTACTTGCCCGAGAATCGTGCCGTCGTTGTCGACGACGACCGCGGTGTTGTAGTACACGCCGGTCATGTCCTCCTCGTAGATCGGGAGGATCATCACCATCTTCAGCTCCTTGGCGAGCTTGGCGAAGCGCTGCACGATGGGGCCGTCGGCCGGCTCGGCGTAGGCGTAGTACTTCTTGTCCTCGGTGATGCCGAAGTACGGGCCGTAGAAGAGCTCCTGGAAGCAGATGATCTGCGCGCCGTCCTTGGCCGCATCGCGCGCGAACTGCTCGTGCTTGTCGAGCATCGACTCCTTGTCACCCGTCCAGGTGGTCTGGGTGATCGCGGCGCGGACGACGGTCATGGGCTCTCCTCGTTCTCGGCCCCGTCAGCATCGAGGGGCTTTTTGTTATTCTTGGCCGTAAACATTTCTTCGACGTTACGTACTGTGACGTCGGCGTAAACCCGGGGACGACGCGACCGGCGTACGAAACCTACGGCGGTTCTCATGAAGTCGGTAGCCCTCTCGATCGAGGAGCGGTCGCCCCAGGGGATCGCCAGCGGCATCGCGCGCCTCATCACGACCGGGGACCTCGCGCCGGGCGACCGGCTGCCGACCGTGCGCGAGCTCGCATCCGACCTCGGCGTCAGCCCCGCGACCGTCAGCCACGCGTGGCAGACCCTCGCCTCGACGGGCCTCATCATGAGCCGCGGGCGCAGCGGATCGTTCGTGCGCTCGAAGCCGCGCAGAGTGGATGCCGCGGCGCTACCGCGGACTCGACGGCACCCTCGAGGCCCGCCTCGACCTGTCGCGCGGGACCCCGGATCCCGAGCTCCTGCCGACGCTCGGCCCCGCCCTCGCCCGGGTGTCCGCCCGCGCCAACGCCGTCGACGGCGGTGCCCACTTCGTACATGGCCAAGCCCGACATCCCGGAGCTGCACGACCTGCTGCGCGAGACCTGGCCGTCGCCGGTCGAGTCGATCACGGTCACCAACGGGGCGCTCGACGCCATCGACCGCACACTTGCGGCCCTTGTCCGCTTCGGCGACCGGGTGCTCGTCGAGAACCCGACGTTCCCGCCGTTCATGGACCTGCTGGAGCACTACGGGCTCGAGGCGATCGGCGTCCCGCTCGACGACGAGGGCATGCGGCCCGAGGCGTTCGCGGCCGCGCTCGGGACGGGGTCCGGCGGTCGTGCTGATGCAGCCGCGTGCGCACAACCCCACGGGCGTCTCGATGACGCACGCGCGCGCCGAGCATCTCGCCGTCATCCTGGCCCGCCGTCGCAACGGCGAGAACGCGATCGTGATCGAGGACGACCACTCGGGCGCGATCAGCACCGCCCCGGATGTGACGCTGGCCACCTGGCTGCCCGAACGCGTGCTGCACGTGCGCAGCTTCTCGAAGTCGCACGGGCCCGACCTGCGCATCGGCGCGCTCGGCGGGCCGCGAGCGCTCGTCGATCGCGTCGTCGCCCGGCGGCTGCTCGGGCCCGGGTGGACATCGCGCATGACACAGGCGCTGCTCTACGAGCTGCTGACCGACGAGGACTCCGTCGCCGACATCGGCGCGGGCGCGCGACACCTACGCGGCGCGGCAGGCGACGATGGCGACGGCGCTGCAGGGACACCGGATCCCGTACACGGGAGGCGACGGCATCAACGCGCTGGCTGCAGGTCGACGGACGAGCGCGGCGCGATCGTGCAGCTCGACGGCATCCGGGATCCGGGTCGCACCGGGGACGCCGTTCCTGCTCGGGGAGCCGGATGAGCCGGGCGGATTCGTGCGCGTGACGGTGGGCGTCGCGCGCGACGAGGTGCCGGGGATCGCGGCGGCACTGGCGGCGGCAACGCACGCCTGACTCGCTATCGTGGAACAGCGGACCCCCGAGCCGCGTGTGGCCCGGTGCGACCGCTTCTCCTCTGGAACGGCACGGCCCTCCGCGCGCCTCTCGCGCCGCGAAACGCCGCTCGATGCTGCTCTCCCGCAGCCGCCAGACTCCCGGAGGTCCCATGTCCCGTCATCCGTCCCGTCCTACGCCCCTCGCGCTCGGCAGCGGTCTCGCCGCCGCAGGCCTGGCCGCCACGCTGCTCTCGGGCTGCGCCGCGACGCCGGCCCCGGCATCCACCCCCACCGCGCTTGCGATCACCAACTGCGGTGTCGCCCTCGACATCGCAGCCGCCCCCGAGCGCGTCGTCACCATCAAGTCGACCTCGACCGAGATGCTGCTCGCGCTCGGGCTCGGCGACCGCATCGTCGGCACCGCGTTCCAGGACGGGCCGGTTCCGGATGCGTGGGCCGCCGATGCCGCGGGCCTCGTCTCGATCTCGGACAAGGTGCCCGAGCGAAGAGGTCGTGCTCGGGCTCGAGCCCGACTTCGTCTACGCCGGCTGGGAGTCGAACTTCTCCGCCGACGGCGCCGGCGAGCGCGCCGAGCTCGCGACGTTCGGGGTCACGACGCTACGTCTCCCCCGCCGCCTGCCAGTCGGCGGATCAGCCGGCGAAGCTCGACTTCGACGAGGTGTTCCGCGAGATCGCGGAGGTCGGGGCGATCTTCCGGGTGGACGACGCCGCCGCCGAGCTTGTCGCCGAGCAGCAGGCGACGCTCGGCCGCGATCGAGCCGGTGCCGGGCGACCACACGGCGTTCTGGTTCTCGTCCGGCAGCGACACCCCGTACTCGGGCGGCGACATCGGCAGCCCGCAGCTCGTGCTCGAGACGGCCGGCCTCACGAACATCGTCGACCGGCGTGAACGCGACCTGGACGCCGCTCAACTGGGAGGCCGTCATCGACGCCGAACCCCGACGTGATCGTGCTGGTCGACGCCGCCTGGAACACCGCCGACAAGAAGATCGCCTACCTGCGAGGGCAACCCGGCCACGGCCGAGCTCGACGCGGTCAAGAACGACCGCTACGTGATCGTGCCGTTCGCCGCCGGCGAGGCCGGCGTGCGGTCGGTCGAGGCCGCCGCGTCCGTCGCCGAGCAGGCGAGGGAGCTCGAGCTGCCGTGACCGCGCCGTGGTCGTCGGCGCCGGGCTGGTCGTCGCTGCTCGTCGCCTCGATCACGGTCGCCGTGACGATCGGCCCCGCCGACCTGCGGGTCGACGAGGTGTGGGGCTCGATCGCGGCGCACCTCGGGATCGGCGAGAACCCGCTGAACCCGCTGCGCGACGGGATCGTGTGGGAGCTGCGGCTCCCCCGCGTCCTGACCGCCGCGGCCGTCGGCGCCGGCCTCGCGCTGTCGCGGCGCCGTGATGCAGGCCGTCACGCGCAATCAGCTGGCCGATCCGTACCTGCTCGGGCTGTCGTCCGGCGCGTCGCTCGGCGCCGTGAGCGTGCTGCTGCTCGGCGTCGCGGTGCTGCTGCCGGTCGCCGCGTTCGCCGGGGCGCTCGCCGCGCTCGGCGCTGACGCTCGGGCTCGCCAGCGCGCTCGGTCGCATCACTCCGACCCGCACGGTGCTCGCCGGGGTCGCGGTGTCGTCGCTCGCCGGCGCCATCACGAGCTTCGTCATCTTCTGGACCGTGACGGGCGACTCGTACCGCGAGATCCTCGGCTGGCTGCTCGGCTCGCTGAGCGGTGCGCGCTGGCCCGCCGTCGCGATCGCCGGCATCGCGCTGATCGTGGTCGGCATCCCGCTCGCGCTCAGCGGCCGCGTCCTCGACGCGTTCGCGTTCGGCGACACGACCGCCGCGTCGCTCGGGGTGCCCGTGCAGGGTGCGCGGTGGATCCTGCTGACCGCGACGGCGCTGCTGACCGGCGCGATGGTCTCGGTGAGCGGCTCGATCGGCTTCGTCGGCCTGGTGCTGCCGCACGCCGTGCGGCTCGTCGTCGGGCCGGGGCATCGCGCGCTGCTGCCGCTGTCGGCTCTGGTCGGCGCGTGTTCCTCGTCTGGGCGGACACTCTCGCGCGCACGCTGTTCGACCCGCGCGAGCTGCCGGTCGGCATCGTGACCGCGCTCATCGGCGCGCCGGTCTTCGCCCTGCTGCTCGCCCGCCGACGGAGCGAGGCATGAGCGCCGGGCTCGTCGTCCGGGCGTGACCGTCCGGGCCGGGAACGGCCACTCTGGTCGACGAGGCCGGCTTCACGGCGCCCGCCGGGTCGCTGACCGCACTCCTCGGACCGAACGGCGCCGGCAAGTCGACCCTGCTGCGGGCGGTCGCGGGCATCGAGCGGCCAGCCGCCGGGACCGTCGTGTTCGACGGCGACGACCTGCTCGCGCTGCCCCGGCGCGAGCGCGCCGGCGACTCGCCCTCGTCGAGCAGGAGGCCGGCACCGAGCTGCCGCTGACCGTGCGCTCGGTCGTCGCGCTCGGGCGCACGCCGCACGAGTCGTTGCTCGGCGGCCGCGATCCGGATGCGGCGGAGACCATCGAGGACGCGATGCAGACCGCCGGCGTGGCCGGGTTCGCCGAGCGCGAGTTCACGACCCTCTCCGGCGGCGAACGCCAGCGCGTGATGCTCGCCCGCGTACTGGCGCAGCAGCCCCGCATCCTGCTGCTCGACGAGCCGACCAACCACCTCGACATCGCGGCGCAGCTCGACGTGCTCGACCTGCTCGGCGAGCTCGCTGCCGCCGGCACGACGGTCGTCGCGGCGCTGCACGACCTGACTCTCGCCGCCGCGCACGCGGATACGGTGGTCGTGCTCGTCGCACGGCCGGGTCGTCGCGAGCGGGCCGACCGCGAAGACGCTGACCCCGAAACTCGTGCGCGACGTCTACGGCGTCGACGCGCGCTGGATCGACAACCCGCTCACGGGCAAGCCGCTGCTGGCGGTCGCGCGGACGACGGACTAGTTACTGGCACTACAACTAGTCGTCCTTCAGGGGCGGGAGGGTCCTTTGACTGGACGGGGTGCACCTGTGCCAATTGACCGCCGCAACCCGGGCAATGCCGTTCACCTCGGAGGACGGTCGAGGCGCTCGAAGGTCTGAAACATGCTTGAATTGCTCAACGAGCAGCGCGGCGGAGGTGAAACGTGGCAAACAGCCAGATCGGCAAGAGGCGCGCCGCCGCGGCCGCCGAGGGCTCAGAGCTCTATTTGCATAGGCGCAAAGAAATCCTCGCGGCTGCAGCACAGGTATTAAGCGCAAAGGGTATCGGGGAACGGTACTCAGCGACGTCGCAGGTGAGATCGACATCGATCGCGCGACCCTGTATTACTACGTCAAGAGCAAGGAGGACCTGTTTGCTGACGTGGTCGGCCCCGCTGTCGAAGAGAATACTTTGGCGGCGGAGAGGGATCCGAGATTCTGACCTATCCGCGCCGCAGAAAATCGAGAAGCTGCTCATCGAGATCATGATTTCGTTCGGACGCAACTATCCCTTCCTCTACGTGTACCTGCAAGAGGACCTCTCGCAAGTGGCCGACGGCGAACCCAGCTGGGTCACCCGTGCTCGCGAGATCAGCCAACGCTACGAGGACGCGTTGACCGAGATTATCGCCGAGGGCGCTCGACGCGGAACGCTCAGAGACGTCGCTTCGCCGCGTTTGGCGTCGTTTGCACTCTTCGGGCTGATCTCCTGGTCGGCACGCTGGTCGACCGCAGACGTCACCCGTGCCAGCGGACGAGATTCGGCGCCATCTTCGCCGAACTTGCGCTGAACGGTCTGTTGCCTTCGGACCAGTCAGACAGCGCTCGTCCCTGAGTAGGGAGGTGACTTGCGGAGCCCCTTGCCAGCCAGGAACATCGTCATAGGCGGATCGAGGGACGCGGACACGAAAGAGTCGATCGTCATCCCGATCGGCCGAGCCGACTCGTCCATGGGGGGCGACGACACCCGACGGATGATCGCCGAGAGCGTGGCGGAAGAGCTGCTGATCGATGTCCAACACTGTACCGCTTCCATGCTGTCCTGTTTCCGCCACAGCTTGACGTCTTGCGATAACCCGATACGGGTTCTTCACACACCCAGAATGGTGATGGATGCGACCGCCACGTCCGGGCCGACATATCCACCGGCGTTCTCCGCCAAGCCGACCTTCGCCCCCACGACCTGACGGTCGCCGCAACGACCGCGCAACTGATCGGCGAGCTCCACGAGTTGACCGATTCCGGTCGCGCCAACTGGGTGGCCCTTGCTCCCAAGTCCGCCACTCGGGTTGAAGGGAATCCGACCTCCAAGGGTCGTCGCGCCCGAGCGCAAAAGCCCTGTTGCTCCCCCAGGCGCACAAAGACCGAGCTCCTCGGCCACGATCAACTCCGCCGGAGAAGCAGCATCATGGCACTCGATCACGTCTATATCCGACGGGCCGAGCCCAGCTATCTCGTACGCTCGCCTCGCAGTCTCGGGCACCACTTCCCCGTAGATGCCGCCCGGCCCGCCCCGAGCACCGTGGCCAGCACTTTGACGGGGTCAGCTCCCCAGCGGGCGGCGATCTCAGGCGTGGTGATGACGGCCGCGGCAGCGCCGTCCGACATCGGCGCACACATCAGCAGGGTCAGATCGCCGCTGATCTTCCGCGCGGAGAGCACTTCCTCCACTGTGAGGATGGCGCCGTACTGGGCTTTGGGGTTCAGCGCACCGTGAGCATGATTCTTCACCGCTATCTGGGCGAAGTCCGCCGGCGTCGCGTCAGTGCGATCGGCGTACCATCGCGCGAACCGAGCATAGATATCCATGAAGATGGACCCGGTGCCGCTCGAGCCGAGATCGGCTTCGATCTCGGCGAGGCGATCCTGATCGAGGGCAGCAGCCATCGCCTTGAACGCGAGCGAACGATCTTCATGAATCAGCTTCTCAGCACCGACCGCGACCGCGACGTCCACTTGTCCAGATGCAACGGCCAGCCACGCCTGATTGACGGCGGTGGAGCCCGACGCACACGCGTTCTCGACGTTCACCAGGGGAATTCCCTCCAAACCGCTCCCACGCACAGCGTGCTGGCCACGAATGGCCTCCTGTCCGTGGATTACGCCGGCGCTGCTGTTGGCGTAGTAAATGAACTCGACATCGCCAGGCGAGGCACCGGCATCAGCGAGCGCCGAACCAGTGGCTTCCGTGACAAGAGACGAGAAGCTCCGCTCTGGGGACTTCGCAAAGCGCGTCATCCCGACGCCGGCAATAACAACTTCACGCATTGAGGTGCTCCAACTTCCCAGTCACGGAGGTCTTACCCGGCAATACGCCGGGAGTGATTGACCCAGTAGGGTTCCCGAAGGGTTTTCCGGCTGATCTTGCCGACCGCGCTTCGCGGCAGCGGCTCGTCCTGCAGGATTATCGTCGTCGGCTTCTTGTACGAGCCGAGCCTGGCCAGGCACAGCGCGAGAATCTCGCTGATCATCAGGTCATCGTCGCGCCGCCCGTTGCGATAGCAGACAGCGACGGGGGTCTCGCCCCATTTCTCGTGGGGAGCGGCGAACACCGCAACCTCGATGACGTCGGGATGCGTGAGGATCACGTTCTCAAGTTCGAGCGGCCAGATGTTGAATCCACCGGAGACGATCATGTCATCCGTGCGGTCGAGCACGTACAGGAAACCGTCTTCGTCGAACCGTCCGACGTCGCCGCTGAGGACGAAACCGTCGGCTGTCAGCTTCCGTGCAGTGGCCTCAGGATCGTTCCAGTAGCCGGTCATCTGCCCGTCTTTGTGGACCGCGATCTCCCCTTCTTCACCCTGGGGGAGCTTCCTCATCGGATCATCAGGATCCCTGATCTCGACGATCGCGAAGGGAAATGGACGGCCGGCGGCCTGTAGACGCTTCTTGTCGGTCAGGTCCCCGAACCACTCCTCGGGCAGCATCATTGTCGCTGGAAGCGCCTCCGTCTGCCCATATTGCTGGTACAACACCTTGCCGAATATCTCGTAGGCGAGTTCCGCTGTTCGCTCCTGCACCGGCGCACCGCCGATCTGCAGAACCTTCAGTGCCGAGAAGTCTCTCGTGCGGGCGTCCGGATGTCGCACCATCAGATTCAGCATCGTAGGCACCGCCAGCACGTAGGCGATGCGTTCACGCTCAAATATCTCCAGGGTCTCACCGGCGTCGAAGTGATCGACGAGGACATTAATCCCTCCCGCGCACCAGGTCGGAAGGTAGAGGTATCCCGCGCCGTGCGAAATTGGCGTGACGTGAAGCAACGCATCGCCCGCCGCCATGGGTGGGAAATTGTAGAACCAGTCGCGGGTCGCGCTCATATCCACATTCGGTGCGTGGACGCCACTCCCTTGGGCACACCCGTTGTGCCGCCCGAGTGCCGGATGATGTAGAGATCGTCCGGCGACAAAACGACGTCGGGATCCTCGTCGCTCTGTAGCGCGAGCCACTGTTCGTAGTCGTCGCCCTTCAACAGCACGACCTCGAGATCGGGAAGCTCATCGAGGATGCCGCTGACTTCGGCTTCGAGCTCAGCAGCCACAATCAGACCACGGCAGCTCGTATTTCGAAGCATGTGGAGATGGCTCGAGGTGGTGTTCCTCGCATAGAGCGGAACACGGACGATGCCGGCTACGGTGGTGCCTGCGATCGTGTCCTGCGCCTGCAGCGAATTGTTCTCCAGAACGCCAACGTGGTCACCGGGCTTGAGCCCCATCGCCAATAGACCGTTGGCGAATCGAAGCCCCCGGTTCCAAGCCTCCCGGTACGTGAGGCGGCGGTCGCCATAGACCACAGCCTCACGGTTCTTGTTGATCTCCGCGGACTGGCGCATCAGTGTGCGTACGTCCATGTGCCTTCCAATCTGACCCGCTGGGAGTTACTGCTGAGTTCTCGTCACTGCCCGACCCAACGTTCCAATAGGTCATGAAAGTGCCGAATCTTCAGTTCCTGATAGTCGGAGAAGAAGAAGTTCTCACGCGTCACGGATGCGAGAGCTTCCTGGGCGGCTTCGAGTTGAGGACGTCCTGGTCCATGATGTTTCCGAGCGACCCGTTCGGGGACATCGCTCCAAGCATCCTCCACGCCAATCCAGATCGGTTTCGCCGGGGCCGGCCGCTCGCCCTGGAATGGAGTGAGCAGAATCGCCTCCATGAGTGACTGCGTGTGGCTATCACCGTATGGGCGGTACCTGAAGGCGATCCTGGAGAGCCCGCCCCACGGGTGGAAGTTCGGGAAGACCGAGTAGAAGTTGCTGTCGATGATTTCGGCATCGGAGTACATATCGACCAGATCGCCGATGCGTCGGCGGTACGACTGCCGCACTCGGTCGGCATTGGTCTTGCGTGCCGTGTCGCCAGGCGTAACCGCGAGGCGGATCTCCTCATCGAGTCTGCGGTCGGCCACCGAGTCGACAATATCCTGCTCGGACGGTTCGCCGCCCAGGAGTGGGCTGGCCACGCCCTTCGCAGTGATGCCGCGATTGAAATTTTCAAAAGCGTCGTATTGCGAATTGACGTCGCCGAACGACATCGTGGCCTGCGGATGCGTGCTCGATATATGGAAGGACTCCATGAAGGCTTCCTGAACGATCTTCCAGTTCGCGTTGATGACCTTGCCGACGTGCACCTCGGTGTATCGATCCTCAAGGTGCCAGGGTTCGAAGTGCGCCTGCAGATCTCCCAGGAAGGCACCCAGCGGCTCGCAGTCAGGGTCCATGTTCACGAATACGAATCCGCCCCACGTATCGACGCGGACCTCGGGCAGGCTGTACTCATCGCCGCGGTTCTCGATCTGAGGGAAGTCCCAGGCAGACGGGACCTTCTTCCGCACTGTCCCTCCAGCGTCCACGTGAACCCATGGAACGTGCAGCGAATCTCGGTCACCGTTGACGCTGCGTCGCAAAGCCTTCGGCCTCGATGGAGGCAAGCGTTGTAGAAGCCACGGATCTGTTCGGGCCCTCCAGAGCCGCACGCACCAGGACAATCGACTTTCCGCAGATGTCGTAGACCGCGGTGTCGCCGAGTCGAGTCAGTTCCTCCTCGCGGCACGCCCACTGCCAGACCCGCGACCAGAGCCGTTCCTTCTCGAGCTCGTGATCTCGCGGCTGCGATACCGGTCGACCGGCACTTCGACGGTGCGCGCCTCAACCCCGGTCCTCTCCACAATCGATGAGCAGATCGCTCGGGCTGAATGAGCGGAGAGTCATGACCACACCGACCGAGCCGGCAGACCTCGGCACCTTCTACCGCGATTGGACGCAGCGACTGTCGGACTCGCCGACGCTCAGCCTCCGGGATCGTCGCTCGCTGTACGAAGACACACATCACCTCACCGCAGAGCCGGAATCCGTCACCTACGCCGAAGGAACAGTCGGGGGCATCGAAGGTATCTGGTGTCTGCCGCTGGGCGCCGCCGCCGCACCCGGGTCTCCGGCCCTCATCTACCTGCACGGTGGCGGATTCGCGCTCGGCTCCCCGGCCAGCTATCGCAAGCTCGCCGGCCACCTGGCTCGATCGATGCAGGTACGCGCGTTCGTGCCGAAGTATCGCCTCGGCCCTGAGGAACGTTTCCCCGCACCGCTTGAGGACGTCGTTGCGACCTATGGTGGGCTGATCGATGAGGGCGCAGAGGGCGTCACACTGGCGGGCGACAGCGCCGGGGCGTACCTGGCAATTGCAGCCGCGTTCGCGATCCTCGAATCAGGGTCGCCGCGACCGGGCTCGGTCATCGCCCTTTCGCCCTGGGTGGATTTTGAGATGACCGGCAAGAGTCTGGAGACAAACGCCGAACGAGACCTGGCGATTCAGCGTCAGGGCTTGCAAGCGACGGTTCGGTTGCTCTTCGGCCGTGACACTCCTCCTCCACCGAGCGCGCTTCCGCTCCAGCGTGATTTCGTCGGCTTCCCACGTCTGTACATCGCCGTGGGTTCGGATGAAGTGCTCCTCGATGATGCGCTGCGCCTCCACGAGCGCGCTCTCGCACACGGGGTGGATTCGACTCTGAGCATCGGTGACGGAGAGCAGCATGTGTATCCCCTCACGGCTGGGAACTCCGCCGCCGCCGACGAAGAAATCGCACGCATCGCGAGGTGGTGCCGGGCATGATGCCCGAGAATCGAGGCGGCGGCCCACTGGAATCATTCAAGGTCGTCGAGTTCGCCACTCTCGGCCCGGCGCCTTTCGCGACCATGCTCCTGGTGCAGGCCGGTGCGGACGTCATCGCCGTCGACCGGCCGGGCACGCCGGTGGCGAGCGCGATAGATGAGGGCCGCGCCCGGCTGCCGCTGGACCTGAAGTCCAGGAGCGGCTTGCACGACGCGCTGGCTCTCGTTCGCGAAGCCGACATCCTGGTCGAGGGGTTTCGGCCCGGCGTGATGGAGCGGCTGGGGTTGGGGCCCCGACGATGCATGGCGCTGAATCCTCGCCTGATCTACGCGCGAATGACGGGCTGGGGACAGGAGGGGCCACGGCGGCACGAAGCGGGCCACGACATCAACTATCTCTCGGTTGAGCGGCGCGCTAGGCGCCATCGGCAGGTTCGGTCATGCTCCCGTCCCACCGCTGAACCTGGTAGGCGACTACGGCGGCGGTGCGATGTTCCTCGTCTTTGGCATCCTTGCGGCCCTTGTGGAGCGTGAGCGTAGCGGCAAGGGCCAGGTGGTGGATGCCGCGATGATCGATGGCGTCAGCGTACTGATGGCGGAGATCTGGGATCGATACGGCCAAGGTCGCTGGTCCCTGAAGCCGGAACGAACGACTTCGACTCCGGGGCACCCTTCTACGATGTGTACGCAACCTCCGATGACAAGTTCATGGCCGTAGGCGCTGTCGAGCCGCAGTTTTGGCGACGCTGCGTCCAAAACGTCGGCCTTGACCCCGACCAGCCCCCGACCAGTGGGATCGGAGCTCATGGCCAGCTCAGAAAGAGTTGGTAGCGGGGCGATTCCGCACTCGCAGCCAAGCCGAGTGGATTGAGGCGTTCGTGGGGGTGGACGCCTGCGTGACTCCGGTTCTCACACTCTCCGAGGTGGTATCCGATCCTCACATTCGGGCGCGAGCAACGTTCATCGATTCGGGCGACACCCGATCGCCCGCGCCCGCGCCCGCGCCTCGACTCGCGAGGACACCATTGCGACCCGCCCGGCCGACGGCACTTCTGGAGGTGTTGGAGCGGTGGGGGGTCGTTCCCGAGCTGGCTGGGGAACTGGCGCAGAGCGACGACGTCAGACACCTCCCCACCTAGGCGCTTGTGGATGCTCGCTGACGCGCCCGCGCCACACGAATGGAGCCGAGATTGCCAGACCCGATCCGCTTGGAGATCCGCGCCGACGATGTCACGCTGATCGCCGACCAATTCGGCCCCCAGAACGCACCAGCCGTCCTGCTCCACCATGGCGGCGGTCAGACGCGCCACTCATGGCACACGACCGGTCGCCATCTCGGTCAGCAGGGGTGGCGCGCCGTGACGATGGATCTTCGGGGTCACGGTGAAAGCAGCTGGTCTCCCGGATCGGATGTACGACCTGAGCCGATTCGCCCGCGATATCACGGCGGCCGCTGAGCAGCTGGGGCAGCGCCCGACTCTCGTGGGCGCCTCGCTAGGCGGCATTGCTGCGCTGGCAGCTGTGGGGCGGAACCCCGAGATTGCGTCGGGTGTGGTGCTCGTTGATGTGTCGCCGTTCCTTCAAGCCCGCGGCGCGCGCCGCATTCGCGACTTCATGACCGCTCAACCCGATGGGTTCCACTCGCTCGACGAAGTCGCTGCCGCGATCGCGCAGTTTCTTCCCCACCGCCCGCGGCCGCAGTCGCTGGACGGCCTGCTCAAGAATCTGCGCCTCAGGGACGGGCGTACTTCTGGCACTGGGATCCCGCTCTCCTGGCGCGAAGCAGCGATGACCCGAGCGAGCCCGACCCGCTGATGGAGCCTGTGCGACTCGGCGCAGCCGCGGGAACGCTGCGCCTCCCGACGATGCTCATCGAGGTGGGCGTTCAGATGTCGTGACGCGAGAGGACGCGCGCCGCTTTCTCGAGTTCGTGCCTCATTCCGAGTTCGTGGACGTCGCTGATGCGCACCACATGGTCGCCGGCGACGACAACAATGCTTTCGGCCTCATCCTCAGCGACTTTCTCGACCGCAGAGTTCAGCCCCTGATCCGGCTATTCGCCCAGGAGTGACTGCTCTGGAATCGCACCGGTCTTCTTATGAGAGCTGGGAGAGCCACCGAGGTAGGCCTCGATGACCGCCGGATTCTGTCGCACCTCCTGGGGTAGGCCCGAAGCGAGCAGGCGACCGAAGTCCATCACCAGCACCCGGTCGGCAAGGTCCATCACGACGTCGACATCGTGCTCCACGATCAAGATCGTCGGTCGGAGCTCCTCCCGCAGTCCTCGGATCAGCTGCGTCAGCCTGATCTTCTCGGTCGCATTCATTCCCACCAGCGGCTCGTCGAGCAGGATCAGCCGCGGTCGTCGCAAGAGAATGCGCGCGATGTCGAGGCACTTCTGCAAGCCGAACGGCATGTCCGTCACCGGCCCGTGCAGGTACTGCGCCAGCCCCAGCCCTCCCGCGATCTCCTCGGCGCGGGCGCGGAGCTCGCTCTCCTCACGCCGGACACCTCGGGTCCGCAGACCCGAGAGCATGAAGCTCTTCGTGAGTTGGACCTGAGCACCGAGCAGCAGGTTCTCCATCACATTCAGCTCCGAGTAGCTGGCGAGGTTCTGGAAGGTCCGGGCCAACCCCAACTCGGACCTCTTGTGTGGTCGGGCCGTGGTGATGTCTTTGTCGTCCATCATGATGCTTCCGGATGTCGGAAGGTACGCACCCGACAGACAATTGAACATGCTGGTCTTGCCGGCCCCGTTGGGGCCGATGACGCCTACCAGCTCTCCTGGGGACACCTCGAAGCTCAGCGCCGAAACTGCCGTCACTCCCCCGAACCGAACAGTGAGGTCCGTCACTCGCAAGCGGGCGCCTCCGACAGCGCCTTTGCCAGCCGGTTCGTGGGCCGAGGCGGTAATGCTCATCGCTTCTTTCCTTCGAAATTATCGCCTTCTGATCGCGCTACCGCAAGGTGACCCGAGTTGCCGAGGTAGGCGTGCTGGACCCGTACGTCTGCCGCGAGTTCAGCGGTCGAGCCTTCGGCGAACAGGCGACCCTGATCTAGGACGTAGCCGTAGTCGCAGATGTCCAGTGCAAGCCGTGCATTCTGTTCGACGAGAAGAAGTCCCGCGCCTGTCGCGTCGAGGACTTCGAAGAGCTTCACCACAATGGCCTCAATCGCAACGGGACTCAGCCCCAACGTCAGTTCGTCGATCACGAATAGACGCGGTTGGGCAATGACGGCGCGACCCAGCGCTACCATCTGCTGCTCCCCGCCAGACAGCAGCCCTGCGCGCGTCTTGCGTAGTGGCTGCAGAGCGGGAAAGAAGTCCAGTGTCGTCTCTCACGTCGTGCCTCAAGGCCCGACGCGGGCGAGTCATCCCGCCCAGCCGCAAGTTCTCCTCGACCGTCAGGTGACCGCACATCTGCCGACCCTCCTGCACGTGGGCGATACCGAGGCGGGTGGTGCGGGCGGCGGACGCGACCCGTCACCGAGACGCCACCAAAGGTCACAGTCCCCGATGTCGTCCGAATTCCGTGGAACGAGGTCATTCCCGCAATCGAGCGGACCACGGTCGTCTTACCCGCTCCGTTGGCTCCGAGTAGGGCGACTCGACCGCCAGCGGGCACCCGAAGGCTCACGTTCTCAAGGGCACGCGAGGCACCGCCGTATGACAGCGTCAACCCTTCCAGTTGCAAATCGGCTGGCCCGCTCGGGATCATAGCGGGGTGGCGCACTGTCGCTTCACTCGGGACTTTCATCTGGTCGCGCCCTGGTCCGCGGATGCGCGGGCTCCGAGTCGGCGGCCCACTAGTTGGATGATGTACCGACCGAGTCATTGCAGGGCGCCGGAAGCGCCGCGAGGTTGGAAGATCAGAAGGAGGACGACGATCGCGCCAAAGATGAGGTTCGCCGTAGCACCTGCGTGGGAGCGGGTTAGCCGCCCCCCAAACCCTGGGCGAGCGCAGCCAACGCCGTCGGCGCCGCTACGACGATGAAGGCTCCGATCACCGCTCCGACGGCCGAGAGTTGACCCCCGATGACAAGGGCGACGTAGAGCAGGATCACCATGTGCAGCGTGAAGAAGTCGGCCGCCAGAACCCGGAAGTACAGACCGTAAATGGCTCCCACGAGGGCGGTCAGGGCCGATGTAGCGACGAAGGTTGGGGGTTTCAGCCGGGCCACTCGATGCCGGCAGCGGCGGCGGACACCTCATTCTGTTTTATCGCTAGCAGGCTCCTTCCGAATCCGGTCTCCCTCAAGTTGGTCACGAAGATCCCAACGAGGATTACAACGACGCTCAACAGGTAGAACCATTGGGTGTCTGTCTCGACCGCTGCGCCGAGAAACTCCAGCGGGGCGAAGGTCAAGCCATACTCTCCGAAGTTCGAGGCGTACTTGGAAAATAAGAAGATCAGGATGAAGTTTGCCGCCAGCGTGGAGAGCATGAGATACAGACCGCGGAGCCGCAGTGCGGGCAGACCGACGAGCAGGCCAACCAGCGCGCCACCGAGAATCGCTCCGAGCAACGCAAGCGGGGTGGGCAGCTGAACCGTGTTGATGAGCCATCCGAGCACACCGGCGCCTGTTGCGAAGAGGCCGGCGGAGGCGATCGAGAACTGGCCGCCATAGCCGGCAAGGACCGTCAGTGCCAGCGTCGCGATCGAAATGATGAGCACCTGTACCAAAATCACCAGCCACGGAGCGCTGACGAGGCTGGGTATCACCGCTACCACGACCAGCAGGACGGCAAGGACGATGAGTCGGCGGATCAACTTTCGATTCACAGTCGAACGACCTCCTTGAGCCGAGCAATCCATTGGGACGTACGAGCAGGACAATCAGCATCACCATGAAGCCCGCGACGGTTCCGAACCCAGTATCGACGTACCCACTCGCGTATTGCTGGACCAGCCCGATGACGACACCTCCGAAGAGCGCCCCTGGAATGGAGTCGATTCCTCCCAGCACCACGGCTGGGAACGCAAGAAGTGCGATCTCGCCGAACGTGAGGCTGAGCGGAACGTAGCTGGTCAGTGTGAGCCGCGAGTGCCGCTGCCGCGCCACCGAGTGCCCATGCCCCGAAGCCCACCCGGACTGCATTCGCTCCGAGTGCTACTGCGGCCTGACGGTTGTCCGACAGGCCGCGCAGCACAAGGCCGAAGCGGGTCCATGTGAATATCACCGCGAACACCGTGATGATGACCGCCGCCACGCTGATAGTGCCAACGTCCTGATAGGGAATTCGGATTGTCCCTACGCTGAACGTTCCCGTCGGAAATATTCGCGGCATTGACTTGACGAGCGGTCCGAACATCAACTCGATCAGCGAGAGGAGGACGATAGACCACCCCATGGTGATGATGACCTGGGCGAACTCGGTGCTATTGCCGCGAGCAGCGACGGGAGCGATCGTGGAGACGTAGATCAGTCCCACCACCGCGGCCGTCACGACCGCGCTCACTGCGATCGCGATGGGAAGAGGCAGCGACAGTAAGGTGATCGCCGCGAACCCGACGTATCCACCCAGCGCCATCATTGCACCTTGAGCGAAGTTGATCACTCGCGTGGATTTGAAGATGATCACGAAACCCAGGGCGGCGACAGCGTAGATACCGCCGACGGCGAGGCCGCCTACAGTGAGTTGGAGAAAGTTTTCCACGATCGCATCCGTCTCTTGCCGCTGCTCAGCGGCTCCGGGCCGCTGAGCAGCGGCATACTCATATACGGATCAGCTACAGGTTTGATCGCCGGTTGGAGCCTCACCGACGATCTCGAACTTGGAATTCTTGGGATTCAGTTCGACTGACCACAGTGCGGTAGGGCCGTAGGTGTCGCCGGGGCCGAAGCACATGGGCGCGCTCAGGCCGCCTGCATTCCAGGCCCCCAGCGAAGCAAGGGCCTCGTTGACCGACTCCGCGGTGATCTCGTCGCCGGTAGTGGCATTGATCGCATCTGCCACGAGGTTCGCGGCGACGATTCCTTGAACGAAGTTCTGGTTGTTGGCGGCACCCGAATCGCTTGCGCTTGCCGCCAGATCTTTGATGCGGGTGGCAGTGTCGGGTCCGGCACGGTGTCCAGGACATACGTCGACGAGATGGCAAAATAGTGGAGCGACTCTGGTGCGACGAGCCAGTTTTGCGCGTCAGCGCCCATGAGCGTGATACCGCCGACGAAACTATCCTCGAGTCCGGCGTTTGCTATTGCAGGAAGGAATGTCTGGGCGTTGGCGGCGGCGCTCAGAGCGCCGATCACATTGGGCTTGAGTTCAGCGAGCTTCTGCGCCTGAGCGCGCCAGTCCCCTGATATCTCCGCGATGGGAATCGTGACGTCGCCGAGGTAGGTGCCGCCGTTGGCTTCAGTGTTTTTCTTGAGAGATTCTGCGAGCTGATGGCCCGCGGGGATGTCCATCACCAACCCGGCCACCCGAAGCGGTTCATCAACCTGAGACGATGCGTATTCGATCATCTCTTTGCCCTGATCTACGAATGAAGGTGCGATATTCCACAGGTACGGGTTGTCGAGAATCGACGCGGTGACGGGGGAGATAACCGGGATCTCGATTCCGAGCTCAGCGAGCGCCGCCAGCTGGCCCGAACCGGCTGGTCCGATCAGTGCGACTGACCCGTTTGAGATCGCAGTTCGGTAGGACGCCACGCCCTGCGCTGCATCGTACTTGTCATCGACATATTGGACCTCGATCTCATGCTGTCCCTCGCTGAGGTTCGCGTTGTAGTTCTCGAAGAACGCCTCCACGCCCTCCCGGAAGGGCACCTGCGTGGCGACCGTTGGTCCACTCGCGTCGGGTGGTGACGGTGATCTTCACCGCTTCGACATCCCCCTCTGCCTCGTCGCTCCCACCGGCGCAGCTGGTCAGGGTGAGCATTGTCACCGCTGCGAGCGCGCTGATACCAATTGCGGAGATTCTCATCACGTTCATGTCCAATCGTCATTGTTTGGGCGCCGCCCACCAGGTGAGAGTTCGGGTCGTCCCCGACATCGGGTGCATGACTCGGGAATATAGAGCGGCCTGTCCCGACGGACGCTAGTGATAGAACCGGCGGTTGTCAACACGACGTTGATGGAGTTTTCGCCGTGCACGTGTCACGCGAGAGCCTCGAGATATGGATGCGCGGCCACCAACGCTTGGAGCTCGCTGCGGGCTGCTCGCATGCGGCCGAGCGCCTCCATCGCCCTCGGAATCGTGAGCCAATAGGTTCGCTTGATGTTCACCTCGGCCGCGAGAACGCGGACTAGGCGGAGGTCAGGTTCACCGATATACAGCGGGAGAATCGCGACGCCGAGCGACGCCGCGGCCGCCATCCACTGACCCGCAATATTGTTGGTCTGAATCACCGGCAGCACCCCGGGCAGGTCGTCGATGCAGAAGTGAAGGTCGGGAATGTCCAGAACCGAGTCCACGTAGCCGATCATGGCGTGCTCGCGCAGGTCGGTCAGGGCGGTGATCGATGGGGTGCTCGCCAAGTAGGTCTCCGATGCGTACAGCCCCAGCGGGTATGTGGCAAATGGTCTGCTGTCACACCCCGAATGGTCGGTGGGGTCAGCGAGATGCCCACATCGAACTCCTTGGAGTCGAGGAGGTTGAGCCGAGTGGCCGTGACGAGTTCAATCGTGATTCCCGGTGCTTTCGTCGCAGCCGGCCCAGCCCGGGGCTGATAACGAACGCGCCGAAACCGTCGGGTGCCGTGATACGCAGCGTGCCCGACAGCCGCCCCGGCGTCGACCTGAGCTCTTCGGCTGCCGCGGCCAGCGCTGACTCGACGCTCTCGGCATGGATCCGCAGGCGCTCTCCGGGCCTCCGTGAGCCTCCAGCGACCGGTGGACCGGTCGAAGAGCCGACTTCCAGTCGCGCGCTCAAGTCGAGTTAGCCGCCTCCCGACTGTCGTGTGATCGACGCCAAGCCCTTGAGCCGCCGCTACGAGCTTGCCGGTGCGTGCAACTTCCAGAAAGTAGCCCAGGTCATCCGCCGTAAATCATGACGTCCAGCAGATGTGCAAGCTGCACGCTCTCTTGCAATTCTGGGCATTGCCGATGAGCAAGAGTGCAGAGAGACTTTTCAACGAAACCCGCGGGCGGCGTGTAGCCCCGGACGGGCCAATGACGGCGGATCCGGAGGTCGGGCAGGTACATGTCAACGCAGACATTGCCGGCAACCATGCAAACCTGTGGATATGGTACGGCAAGTCCGCGTCGCTGACCATTGAGGAGATCCCCACCCCACGACCGCTCGCGAATGAGGTACTGGTTCGGATCGCAGCGTGCGGAGTCTGCCACACCGATCTTCACGTCATGAAGGGCGAAGTCGCGTTCCCCGCGCCAGCCGTCATTCGCCACCAGCCAGGGTATCATCGTGTAAGTCGGCGCGCAAGATCGCATTGTTGCCGAAGGCACCGGGTTGCTGAAGATTTCATCATGCGCAGGGAACATGTGTCCATGCGGTAGATAGGCGGTGACGACTGGATCGTTCTTCGGCCAGAGAGATCAGGCAGTTGCTGGATGGCACGCCGCGAGCCGCGTGGGGATGTACCGCTGTCGATGGTACTCGATGCGGATGGCGGAGTATGCGGTCGTACCAGTCACCGCCATCGCGCACCTGCCAGCCTCATTGCCGCTCGAGCAGGCGTGCGTCCTGGGCTGTGCGGCCTTCACCGCATACGGAGCGATCGCCGCCGCGGGTCTGGAACCGGGCGAGTCGATGGCCGTCGTGGCCGTCGGCGGGTCGGATCGAGCATTGTGCAGCTCGGCGCTCACCTGGGCGCCTCGCCGATCGTCGCCCTGGACATCACAGACGACAAGCTCCGAGGCGCACGCAAGCTCGGTGCGTCCGTGACGCGGAACCCCCGCCCAGCAGGACGCCGTCGCCGCAGTCCGAGAGACCGTGCCAGGCGGTGTCGACGTCGTCTTTGTAGGCACTGGGGCGGCCCGAGACCTTCGAGCTCGCCCATGCGCTGCTCGCGGACGGCGGTCGCATGGTCGCCGTGGGGATTGCGCAAGGTGGCGCAACGGCAGCCGTTCCGATCACACAGCTGGTACGGCGCGGACAGACCATCCGAGGCTCCTTCGGCGCCCGCACCAGGCGTGACCTGCCAATCGTGGTGAATCTCGCCCTCGACGGCGGGTTTGATGTTCGCGGCGCTGTAACGCGAACCTACCCGCTCACTCAAGCCGATGCTGCCTACCGCGATCTCGCGTCGGGCCGCATCGGCGGTCGCGCCATCGGTCGTCATGCCCAGTTCCGAGTCATCCACAGAAAGCTAGACCATGAGCATCCCCGTCGCGCCCGCCGTTGACACCGTGCCGGCCACGCACTGGATCGACGGTGCGACGTTTGAGTCCTCCCCGCGCATCGCACCGGCCTACGACCCCGCAGTTGGTACCGGGACAAGAGATGTCGTTCTGTGCGTTTACTTCAGCCGCGAGAAGGCGATCACCCCCCTCTGGCTCGACTCCGCTGCGCACCGCGGCATCGACCTTGGCTCCCCGAAACAATGACTCACTCCACACAGGTCCGCGCGAAGGACGTGCTGCCGATCTCAGGCTCGCCGGACGCCGATCTGCTCGAAATCAATGCCCTCGACATCGGCATGATCCGAGCCATCCGCCATTCGCTCGACACGTGGGCAGTGGACAGCAGCGTGCGCGCAGTCGTGCTGGACGGCGCGGGCGATCGCGGATTCTGCTCTGGTGGAGACGTTCGCGTGCTTCGGGAGCACATCCTGGCTGGCAACCTCGCCTCCGTCGCATCGTTCTTCCAGGAGGAGTATGAAGTCAACGCGCTCATCGCCGAGTACCCGAAGAGTGTGATCGCGATCGCAGACGGCGTGACGATGGGTGGCGGCATCGGGCTGGCCGGGCACGCGCAGGTGCGTGTCGTGACCGAACGATCCGCTTTGGCGATGCCGGAGACGGCCATCGGCTTCACGCCCGATGTCGGTGGGAGCCTGTTGCTCGCGCGGGCTCCGGGCCACCTCGGTGAGTACCTCGCGCTCACCGGTCGATCCGTGAACGCAGTGGACGCTGTTTCCATCGGTCTTGCCGACCACATCGTGGACTCGACTGCGCTAACACCTCTGTTGCTTGAGCTCGAGTCGGGCATCGGGATCGGTGAGGCGCTGGGCGGTGCACTCGCCCCATCCACATTGCCGAAAGACGATCTCGACGAAGCGCGCGGGTGGATTGACCTAGCCTTCTCTGCCGCCAGCGTCCCCGAGATCTACGAGCGCCTGCTCGCATCCCCGGAGCCCGAAGCCGGTGAGACAGCCCAGATTCTTGCGCGTTTATCGCCCGCCTCTCTTGCCGTCACTCTCGAGTCCGTGCGTCGCGCGCGTGACATCGACAATCTACGTGAAGTGCTCCAGCAAGAGTACCGGCTGGCCATGTGGTTCGCGACGACTCAAGACGACCTGCCGGAGGGCATCCGCGCGATGCTGGTCGACAGGGATCGGGCCCCCCGTTGGAATCCTCCGGCTCTGGCGTCACTTCCCGCGGAGATCCTTTCGGATGTATTTCGTTCGCCCCCGGCTTTCCTGCTCCTCGGCTGCATTGAGGAGATGGCACATGTCGCGGCGCTCGCTCCCCGCAGGTGGGCGCGGATCATCGAATCGATACGCCATCTTCCTGTTCGCCGTTCTCGGAGTCGTCTGGGGCATCCCGTATCTGCTGATCAAGATCGCGGTCGGCGAGCTCGATCCCGCGATGGTGGTCTTCGGCCGCAGCGTGATCGGCGCCCTCCTGCTGCTGCCGCTCGCGCTCGCCCGACGGCAGGTGCTGCAGGTGCTGCGCCGGTGGTGGCCGCTGCTGGCGTACACGATCATCGAGATCGTCATCCCGTGGTACTTCCTCAGCACGGCCGAGGTGCGTCTGCCCAGCTCGACCGCGGGCCTGCTGCTGGCGATCATCCCGGTCGTCGGCGTCGCGGTCGCGTTCTTCTTCGGGCGCCCGGCGAAGCTGACCGGCATCAACTGGGTCGGCATCCTGGCCGGCACCCTCGGCGTCGTCGCGCTCGTCGGGTTCGACGTCGCCGGATCCGATCTCATCAGCGTCGCCCAGATGGGCGTCGTCGTGGTCTGCTACGCGGTCGGTCCGGCGATCCTGTCGCGTGGATGAGCGATCTTCCGGGCATCGGCGTCGTCGCGTTGTCGCTCGCGATCACCGCGATCCTCTACATCCCGTTCGTGACGTTCACCGGCGGCGTGGCCGACCGAGGTGCCGTCGGTGTCCGTCATCGTGTCGATCGTCCTGCTGGGCGCGGTCTGCAGCGCGCTCGCGTTCATCGTGATGTTCGCGCTCATCGCCGAGGTCGGTCCGATGCGGATGACGACCGTCACCTATCTCAACCCGGCCGTCGCGATCGCCGCCGGCGCACTCATCCTGGGTGAGCGCATCACCGTCTGGACCCTGATCGGGTTCGCGCTCGTGCTGGCGGGGTCGTATCTGGTTCCCAGCGGAACCGCGCGAGCAGCGAAGCCGGCAGGAACACCGCGCGCAGGCGGTCTCGGGGCCCCACGGTGCGTGCGATCGCCGTGCGCACCGAGCGCAGTTCGTCGACCGACGGGACACCGCGGCCCGGCGGGGCGAATGCGGACTCCTCGACGTCCGAGCGCAGCCCGGCGATCGTCTCCTGATCCGAGCTCAGCACGACCGCGAGGCGGTCGGCGAAGTCGCGCGGGGTCTCGCTGTCCGGCGCGGCCCAGCCGTAGTCGCGGGCGGTGTCGCGCAGCTCCGCCCAGGCGGCGGCCGCCGGATCCCGGTCCGGATCGAATAGCCCGCAATCGCCGCGAGCGCACGATGGCGCGGATCACGCCCGGCGCGATGCCGCCGAGCAGCAGGATGCCGCCGAGCACGCCGAGCACGATCGGCAGCGGATTCGACGCGGCGCCGGCACCGCCGGCGGCACCGGGTCGACTCCCGCCTCGTCGGGCCGTTCGGGCGCGGCGCCCGGCGTCGGCGGTGGAGGTCGGGGCAGGGGTCGCGCCCTCGTCCTCCGGCGTCAGCGGGTCGTCGACGGCGACCGGGGCCGAGTAGTCGGGTGTGATGCCACGGCCGGGAGTCGGCTCGAACCGGAGCCAGCCGATCCCGTCGAAGTACAGCTCGGGCCAGGCGTGCATGTCGTGCGAGCTGACCGTGTAGGTGGTGACGCCGGTCAGCGTCGACGCGATGCCCGGCTGGAACCCGACCGCGACGCGCGACGGGATGCCGAGCTCGCGCGCCATGACCGCCATCGCCGACGCGAAGTGGACGCAGTATCCGGCCTTCTTCTCGAGGAACGTGGCGAGGATCTCGCCGCCGGTCCCGTCGTAGCCCTCCTCGACCGGGGCGTCCTCGGAATACTCGAAGGTGCCGCCGGTGAAGTAGGTCTGCAGCGCGATCGCCTTGTCGTAGCTCGTCGTGGCCTCGGCGGTGACCTCCGCGGCGGTCTCGCCGATCGACCTCGGGCAGGCGCGCCGGCAGCTGCGAGCCAGGGGCTCTCGCCCTCGGGGTCGGGCACCGACACGCGCACCTGCTCGATGTTCGGCTTGACGTCGAGGAAGGTCACGTCGTACTGCTGGTTGCGCACGCCGGCGTTGCCGCTGCGGGCGGAGAGGCCGTTCGGCTCCCAGTACCAGTCACCGACGAGCCCGGTCACCGTCTCGCTCGGATACGGCAGCGGGAGCCACCGGCCCGAGACGTCGCCGACCTGAACGGTCGCGGCGAAGTTCTCCCGGCACGATCTGGTCCGCGAGTCCGACCGGGCGCGGGAACTCGGCGACCACGTTGTCGGGATCCGTCTGCACGAGGGTGGGCGACCAGCTGCGTCCGTTGAACGAGTCGAGGGTCGCGAGACGCAGGTACAGACCCGCGTCGGCCGTGGTCGTGTAGGTCAACGCGGTGACCGGGTCGCCGCGCCGCAGGTCGTCGCCGAGGTTGATGAGGGGGTTGATGCCGGTCGCGATGCCGCCGCCGATCGGGCCCTGCGACTCCTCGACCGCGGGCAGGAACGTGGGCGTGACCAGGCTCCCGCCGATGACGATCGTGCTCATCAGCCCGAGCACCGCCGTCGAGGCCGGGCGTCGGCCGAGCCGCAGGATGACGAGGAACAGGATGGCGGTGACCAGGAACCAGAGCGGGTCGGCGATCTCGGGACGGACGGCGACCGGCAGCGCGAGCAGCGTCAGCAGCGGGGGCGCCATCAGCGCCGGGGAGTCGATGATCGACACGGCGGCGTCCGCGACGAACGCGCTCGCGATCATCAGGAGCACCAGCAGCAGCACGATGCCGAGCTCGGGCGTCGCGGGCACGCGCTGCTCGGCGATCGACTGCCAGCCGGAGTTGATCACGCCGTTGATGCGATCGCCCGTCTCGAACGTCGGCAGGATGCCGAGCCAGGGGGTGTCGCCGCCGAACCCGATCGTGACGCCGAGCACCGAGACGCCGATCGCGACGAGCGGCGGGATCCAGCGCGGCGCTCGTGAAGAACCTCGTGATGGTGGTCGCGGCGAGCACGAGTGCCGCGAACAGGCCGCCCACGAACCACCAGCTGAGATCCTGCAGCACGACGTGCATTCCTGCGTAGGCGGAGAGCAGGGCGGCGAGCACGAGCAGGCTGCGGCGGCCAGTGCGCGTTCGGCCGGAGGCGGGACGGCGGCCGGTACTGCGGCACGAGCGGCTGCCCGCTCGGGCCGCGCGCAGCGCGGCGGGCGTCGGCCGCGTCGCGGAGGGCGGTCATACCGGCACCCCCGCGTCATGACCGGCGGAGCGCCAGGCATCGCCGGGCTCGCGTCTCGTCGTGCACGTTGACGCACTCCCAGCCGCCCTTGGTGAGGCGCTCCGTGCACGCGCGGGTGCGGGCTCATCAGGAACGCGATCGCGGCCTGGCCGCCCCGGCGCCGCTTGAGCAGCCAGGTGACGGTCGCCTCGTCCGGGTCGCACAGCAGCGCGAAGACCGGACCCTCGGGGTCGGCCGTGACCGAGGTGCCCACGGCATCCTGCTCGCCGGTCGACGAGCCGCACCGCGGCGAGGCTCGTCAGGAAGCCCTCCGACCGGCGGCCGCCCTGCCAGCGCTCGCCGAGCGGCTCGACCTGCGGCACCGCGGTCTCCTCGATCAGCACGCGGAAGCCCGACGCCTCGAGGTGCGAGCCGAGGGATGCGGTCATCCGCACCACCCACTCGAACGCCTCGCTGTGCGCCGTCGGCGACCAGCTGTCGCCGGGGTCGGGCACGGCGTCGGGGTAGCCGCTCTGCCGGGTGTCGATGACGATGCGGGCGTCGGGGTGGCTGCGGTGCTCCTCCTGGCGCACCATCAGCTCGCCGTGCCGCGCCGACGCGCGCCAGTGCACGCGGCGCAGGGCATCGCCCGGCCGGTATTCGCGGGTCGTCAGGTCGTCGTCGTTGCCGGTGACGCGGCGCTGCACCAGCTGCGCGGTGCCCTCGCCGTCGGCCAGCGTCGGTCCGCCGGGCGGAAGCTCCACCACCTCCGGGACGACCACGATCAGCCGGTCGGCCTCGCCGACGGCGAGCACCGCGTTGACCATGCCGAACGGGTCCTCGTACTCGACCACGAACGGGCCGATCGGGTACAGCCCGCGGCGCGGCGGCAGCAGCTCGTAGTCGACCGCGCGCGCGCGGCGGAGCGGCCGAGCCGATCGGGATGCTCGTCGAGCACCTGCGGCTCCATCGGCTGCGCCCACGGGATCGCGTCGTTCCAGAGCAGAGGCGTGCTGGCGCTCGACGCGACGTTGCGGATGCGCACCGTCACCCGCGTCAGGCCGCCCGCCGACACCACCGGGGGCGCGAACAGGCGGATCACCTCGAACTTCGGCTTGCGTACCCGCACGACGATCGCCGCGATGATCACGAGCAGCAGGCAGAATCCGGCGATGACGAGCACCTCGTCGCGGCCGGCGATGTAGCCGATCGCCAGGCAGGTCACGCCCAGGATGAGCGTGACGATTCCCCGAGGCGTGAGGTGGGAGGTGCGCTTGCGGAGGAGCGTCTCGCCCTCTCTCCGGCGCCGGATCGGGCGCGCCATCAGGCGGGTCCGGCGGCTCCCAGCGGCACGGGCGTCGAAGCCACGATGCGCGCGGTGATGTCGGCGAGCGCCTCGACCCCGAGCGGGTTCGAGCCGACCGCCGGACCGGGTCGTCATGAGACGGTGCGCGAGCACCGGCACGGCGAGCGCGTCGATGTCGTCGGGCAGCACGAAGTCGCGTCCGTCGAGTGCCGCACGGGCCTTGGCCGCGCGCACCAGCTGCAGGGTCGCGCGGGGGCTCGCGCCGAGCCGCAGCTCGCGGTCGACGCGGGTGGCCGCGGCGATCGCGACGGCGTAGTGCTCGACGGCGGGGCTGACGTAGACGGCGCGGACGGTGGCGATCATCCGCCCGAGGCGCTCCAGCGTGACGACCGGGGCCAACGCGTCGAGCGGGCTGCCGCTTTCGCGGCTGCGCAGCATCGCGGCCTCGTTCGCAGCATCCGGGTACCCCATCGAGATGCGCGCCATGAACCGGTCGCGCTGGGCCTCGGGGAGGGCGTAGGTGCCCTCCATCTCGATCGGGTTCTGCGTCGCGATGACGGTGAACGGCACCGGCAGCTGGTACGTCGTGCCGTCGACGCTGACCTGGCGCTCCTCCATGCTCTCGAGCAGGGCGGACTGGGTCTTCGGGCTGGCGCGGTTGATCTCGTCGCCGATGACGATGTTCGCGAACACCGGGCCCGGCTTGAACTCGAACGCGCGGTCGGCCTGGTTGTAGATGCTGACGCCGGTGATGTCGGCGGGCAGCAGGTCGGGCGTGAACTGGATGCGGCTGACCGAGCAGTCGACGCTCTTGGCGAGCGCCTTGGCCAGCATCGTCTTGCCGACGCCCGGAACGTCCTCGACGAGCAGGTGGCCCTCGGCCAGCAGCACCGTGGTCGCGATCTCGACCGCCTCCCGCTTGCCGTCGATGACGGTCTCGACCGCTGCCATGACGGCGCGGCTGTCGAGAAGGAACTCGGCGATGGGGAGCGACTCGGCGGAACCGGCGGCATCTGTGCCCGATGAGGCTGTGCCCGTCTTCTGCTCCGCGTCGCTGCGGTAGGCGTTCATCACGGCAGTCTGCCATCCCCCGCCGTCAGCGCACCGGGGAAGGTAGCCTCGAATGACCATTTGGGCGATGGGGTGCGATGACGCAAGTATCGAAGTGCATCGACAGAACGGGGTTGACTCTGCGCCGAAACGCGATCTAATATCTGGGTACCCCGTGTTGAAGCGCTTCGACAAAACCGCGATTCGCCTCGACCCCTTACACCACAACGATGGAGTTGTAATGAAGCGATTGTTGATTGCCGCCACAGCTGCGGCTGCACTTGGACTCACAGGATGTTCGGCCGGCGGAGACGGAGGTGGCGGAGGTGACGACGCGCTCAAGATCGCCTGGATCTCACCCGACGCCACAACGTCCGCCCGCTGGGAGACGCAAGACCTCCCGGCCTTCAAACTCAAGGTCGAGGAACTCGCTCCCGGCACCGAGATCATCGCCAGCACGGCATCCACGGACGAGGAGATGCTCCAGCAGGCCGAAGCAGCCGTCACCCAGGGCGCCCAGGTCATCGTGATCAACCCGATCACAGCGGACGGCTCCCTTCCCGTCGTCGACCTCGCACAGCGCGAGAACATCCCGGTCGTCGCCTACGAGGGCCTGATCGAGGGCGCACAGCTCGACGGATACATCACCTTCAACAATGAGAAGGTCGGTGAGCTGCAAGCCCAGTACATCGTCGATCACGTGGACCCGGGAGCAACAATCGCCATCATGAACGGCGCCCAGGTCTGCACCGCGTGCATCGCCTTCAAGACCGGTGCCCACAAGGTGTTCGACCCTTTGGCCGACTCCGGTGAGATCACGATCGGCTATGAGGCGGACACGCCAGACTGGCTCGCTGAAAACGCTCAGACGCAGACCGACCAGGCTCTCACCTCGCTGAACGACGACGTCCAGGGCATTCTCGCCGCCAACGACGGGCTTGCGTCCGGTGTTGTTGCGGCCCTCAAGGCACGGCAACTCAACGGTACGGTCGTCGTCACAGGACAGGACGCGACGCTGGCCGGACTGCAATCGATCCTTGCCGGAGATCAGACCATGACCGTCTACAAGGCCCTCACGCAGCAGGCTGCCGCGGCTGCCGAGGCGGCGGTCAAGCTCGCAAAGGGCGAGAAGGCCGACAACCTGATCGACAGCTACGACAACGGCGGGTTCACGGTGGCGTCATTGTTCCTCGACCCACTGGTGATCGACCTGTCCACCATCAAGCAGGTCGTGGACGACGGGTTCGTCACCCGCGACGACCTGTGCGCCGGCGACGTCGCCGATAAGTGTGACTTCTGACGCAGAAGCGCTGAACCCGGAGGGGCGTCGCGTCGACGGCGCGGCGCCCCTCCTGCAGATGCGCTCCATCCGCAAATCCTTCGGCAACGTCGAGGCTCTCCGTGGCGTCGACCTGTCGGTACTTCCCGGCGAGATCATGGCGCTCGTCGGCGACAACGGCGCGGGCAAATCGACCCTCGTGAAAACCCTCGCCGGCGTACACGTCGCTGACCAAGGGACCATAGAGGTCGACGGTGTGACCACCGTGATTGCGACCCCTCAAGACGCCGTGAGCGCCGGCATCGAGACCGTCTACCAGGACCTCGCCCTCTGCGACAATCTCGATGTTGTTGCGAACCTCTACCTCGGTCGGGAACTGCGATCGCCCGCCCATGGTCCGCTTGCCCGCTTCCTTGCCGGCAAGCGCATGAGTTTCGAGGCCACGCGAATTCTTCACGATCTCGCAGTCACGCTGCCGTCGCTGCGCGCACAGGTCGCAACCCTCTCCGGCGGCCAGCGACAGGCCATCGCGGTCGGCCGTGCCGTTCTGTGGGGCTCCCGAATCGTCGTCCTCGACGAGCCAACCGCCGCGTTGGGCGTCCAGCAGACGGCGATGGTCTACGGTCTCATCCGAACTCTCCGCGACCGAGGGATGTCGGTGATCCTCATTTCCCACAACATGGTCGACGTCTTTGAGGTCGCCGACCGCGTTACCGTCCTGCGACTGGGCGCAAACGCGGGAGTCTTCGATACCTCGATCAGCAATCCCATCGACGTCATCGCCGCCATCACCGGCTCGGACGCCATCAGTACCGCGGAAGGACTGCGATGAGCGCCACCGTTCCGGCCACTCACCGGAGACTCGATTTCCTTCGCCGCGACCTCGGACTCTGGCCGGTGATCATCGGCCTTATCGTCATAGCGATCGGTTTTCAGCTCGCGAATGACGCGTTCCTCTCGTCACGCAACTTGTCGAACATGATCCTGCAGACGGCGGTACTGGCCATCCTGACGCTCGGTGTCATGCTCGTTCTGTTGCTCGGCGAGATCGACCTCTCGATCGGGGCGGTCAGCGGACTTACCGCAGCGATCATGGGAGCACTCTCGGCTCTGGCAGGCTGGCCGGCCTGGGCAGCGATCCTGAGCGCGATTCTGCTCGGCGCGGCGATCGGCCTGGCGCAGGGAAGTTGGATCGTGCTCTTCCGTGCCCCATCGTTCATCGTCAGCCTCGCAGGCATGTTGGTGTGGCAGGGGCTGCAGCTCCTGCTTCTGACCCCGCAGAGTGGACAACTGCGTATCAGTGATCCGTTTATCACCGGGATCGCCAGCGAATACCTTCCTCGCCCCGCAGGTTGGGCGATCGCCATTCTCATCGCGGTCGGCACCGCTGGATTGATCGTCGTCCGCCGCCTATTGACGTCTAGATCCGGTTACCCGGTAGACGCCCTGCCCCGGGACATCCTGCGCATCGGGCTTGGCGTGGGCGTGCCGATCGCAATAATGGTGATCCTCGACGGCTACTTCGGCGTTCCATATCTTCTTCTCATCGTGCTCGCCATCACCGGCATCCTGGCCGTCGTCACGGGCTCGACCGTGTTCGGTCGCCATATATACGCAGTCGGCGGCAACATCGAGGCGGCGCGGCGCACCGGAATTCGGGTAGCGTCTCTGCGGGTCGTGATCTTCACGATCGTCGCAGCGCTCGCAGCAATCGCCGGTGTGCTGAGCGCCGCGCGAGGATACTCGGTGTCTGTCAACACCGGCGGCGGTAACACGGCACTGAACGCGATCGCTGCCGCGGTAATCGGCGGCACCAGCCTGTTTGGCGGGCGCGGCACGATCATCGGCGCGCTGCTCGGCGCGCTGGTAATCAGCAGCGTGCAGAATGGGCTCGCCCTGCTCGGTCAGCCGGCGGCGACACAGGTCATCACGACTGGCTTGATTCTGTTGGCCGCGGTCACCCTCGACATGGTCGCTCGCGGGCGCCGACCCTTTGGAGGCCTTCGATGACCAACCGGATAGCATCCGTCGCGTCCGGCGTCACACCAGACGAACTGCGTCGCCTTCCGGCCGACTTCCGCTGGGGAGCCGCGACTGCGGCATATCAGGTTGAGGGCGCGGTCAACGAGGATGGACGCGGTCCGTCCAACTGGGACACGTTCAGTCACACGCCCGGCAAGTCGCTCAATGGAGATACAGGCGACATCGCGGCGGACCATTATCACCGGTATCCGGAAGACCTCACACTCGCGTCCGATCACGCCATGAACGCCTACCGATTCTCGATCGCCTGGCCACGGATCATGCCGAAGGGCAGTGGCCAGGCCAACTCCGCCGGGATCGACCACTACTCACGCATGGTCGACACCATGCTCGAACGTGACATCGAGCCGATGGCGACTCTTTTCCACTGGGATCTGCCGCAGGCGCTCGAGGATGCGGGCGGCTGGTACAACCGCGATACCGCGATGCGATTCGCAGACTATGCCGAGGTTGTTCTGGCGGCGCTGGCCGACCGGGTTCCGAAGTGGCTCACCCTCAACGAGCCGTGGACTGTCGTCAGCCAGGGTTACTCGCGCGGGCTCCACGCACCCGGGTACGCCGACTACCACGCTGCCGGCACCGCGCTCCATCACCTGCTGCTCGCGCACGGGGAGGGGCTTGCTCGCTTCCGCGAACTCGCCCCCGCGAGCGCCGAGATCGGGATCACGCTCTGTATGGCCTCGGTGCGGCCCTGGTCGCCAAGTGAGAAGGACGTCGCGGCCACCCGCCTGCTCGACGGCGAGCAGAATCGGGTCTACCTCGATCCGCTGTTTCACGGGTCCTACCCCGAGGACATGTCGCAGCTGTTCCCGACTCTCTTCGACTCGGAGGTCGTGCGCGACGGCGATCTTTCCAGGATCAGTGCGCCGCTCGACTACTTGGGCGTCAACTACTACCTCAACCACATCGTGAAAGCGGACCCTCTTGTCCCCGTCCTGGGCGCCCGCATCATGGACCCTCCTGGACCGATGATGAGTGCATCGATCACGGCAGTACCGTCTGCCATCCAGGAGCACCTCACTCGCGTGCACCGCGACTACCGTGCCCTACCGATGTACGTGACCGAGATGGGCATATCGTTGCACGACTATGTCGATCCGACTGGGCGAGTGCGTGACACGGCACGAAGCGACTATCTGCGCAGTGTCGTTGTAGCGATTTCGGGCGCGATCGAGAGTGGGGTGGATGTTCGCGGACTGTACGTCTGGTCACTGCTCGACAACCTCGAGTGGGAGCTCGGTTACTCGATCCGTTTCGGGTTGTTCTGGATCGACTTCGGCACCCAGAAACGGGTGCCGAAGGACAGCGCTGGCTGGTATCGGGACCTGATCCGCGAGCACCGCGCACTCGTCGAGCCGGCTGATTGATGGTTACCATCGACGACGTCGCTCGTCACGCGGGTGTGTCCGCCAGCACTGTCAGCTACGTCCTCTCGGGCAAGCGCACCATATCCCCCCAGACGCGCGACAAGGTCTCACGTAGTGTCTCGAAGCTGGGGTATCGGCCCAACGCCAGCGCTCGAGCACTGGCAAGTAAGAGGTCAGGCGCGATTGGGCTGGTCGCGCCGTTCCGCGCCGACAACAACGTCCCGGTTCTGATCCAGTTCGTCGCCGCCATCGCCGCAGCCGCGCGGGAGTACGACCACGACGTGTTGTTGGTCACCCAGGAGGAAGGCGAAGAGGGCCTTCGACGAGTCAGCCATACTTCGCTCGTCGATGCAGTGCTGGTAATGGATGTCGAGGCCGACGACTCACGCCTTCCGATGCTCCGTCAACTCAGGACTGCCCAGCGTTCTCATCGGGGTGCCCGACGAACCCAACGGCTTGTCGTGCGTCGATCTCGACCGGCGCCAGGCGGCCGTGCTCGCTATCGAACATCTCGCAGCGCTCGGACACCACGCCATCGGGATGGTGGGTGCCCCTCAGGCTGTATACGAACGTCACAGCGCGTACGCCCTCCGATTCATCGAGGGCTTCGAGGCCGCGGCCGCCAAGCGCGGCGTTTCTGCCAACTGGCTCCCGGTCGAGCCGAACTTCGAGGCGATCCAGTCGGCAGTCGAGCGGCTACTCGCCGCTCAACCGTCGCCCACGGCGCTCATCGTGCAGAACGAGGCCGCGCTCGGAGCGGTCCTCACTGTGCTCGAGCGCCGACATATTCGGGTGCCTGAAGACCTGTCGCTCGTCGCCGTGGGCCCGACGGACCTGGCGGTCAACCAGCGAGTGCCGCTCACCAGCATCGACGTGCAGGCCGAACGAATCGGAACCAGCGCGGTCGAGATGCTGATGCAGCAACTGCAGGGCAAGGTCACGGCCGAGACGCGTCTGGTCAGCCCCGAGCTGGTGCAGCGCGAAAGTTCGCGCGCGCCTGAAGGCGTCAGCACCAACCCGATGGAAATGGATACATGAAGTTCAACGACGGCTTCTGGAAGCTCCGCGACGGCGTTACGGCGGTCTACGCAACGGAGGCGTTCGACGTGCAGCACACGGCGTCGACGGTCTCGGTCGCCGCGCTCGCGCGCCGGGTCGAAGACCGGGGATCGCATCTCAATACCGCCACCGTGACCGTCGACCTGGGCTCGACCGCGCCCGACACAGTCAGCGTGACCCTCAGTCGTCGCGCATTGACGACGGCGCCGTCGGTCGCGTTCGAGGTCGCCGAAGCTCGCCACCGAAGTCACTGTGAAACAGGACGACGAGCGGGTCTCGCTCACATCCGGGCGCCTGTCAGCGTCCATGAGGACCGCTGGCCCGTTCGATCTCACGTTCGAGAACGAGAACGCGCGACGCGCTTTCCTCGGCTGGGTTTCGTGCGACCGCATCCATGACTGTCGCGCAGCGGGACGGGTGAAGACAAGAACTTCATGGTGCAGCGGTTGCAACTTCCGGTCGGAGCCAACGTCTATGGACTCGGGGAGCGCTTCACAGCGTTTGTGAAGAACGGGCAGGTCGTCGACACCTGGAATGAGGATGGCGGCACAACAAGCGAGCACGCGTACAAGGCAATTCCGTTCCTGATAACCGACGCCGGATTCGGCGTTTTCGTCGACTCACCAGGCCGAGTCTCGTTTGAGGTCGGCTCCGAGGTCGTCTCCTCGGTTCAATTCGCGGTCCCGGGCGACAGCGATGACGTACCACTTCATTCGGGGAACTCCCAAAGAGATTCTCACGACCTACACCGCGATGACCGGTCGCCCCGCGTTGCCGCCGCTCTGGTCGTTCGGCCTCTGGCTGTCAACGTCGTTCACGACTGACTACGATGAGCAGACCGTCATGGGCTTCGTCGACGGAATGGCCGAGCGCGAGATCCCGCTCAGCGTCTTCCACTTCGACTGCTACTGGATGAAGCCGCTCAACTGGTGCGACTTCGAGTGGGATCCCGAAACGTTCCCCGATCCGCAGGGTCTCCTCGGCCGTCTGATCAAGCGCGGCCTGCACCCATCCGTCTGGATCAACTCCTACGTCGGACAGCGCTCGCGCCTCTTCGAGGAGGCGGCGCGTGAGGGATATCTGCTGCGCCGCCCCGACGGATCGGTGTGGCAATGGGACATGTGGGTCGCGGGCATGGCCATGATCGACTTCACCAATCCGGCCGCGCGGGACTGGTTCCGCGAGAAAGTGCGCGGGCTGCTGCGCCAGGGCGTGCACGCGATCAAGGCCGATTTCGGCGAGCGAGTTCCGCTAGACGTGGTCTGGCATGACGGCTCAGACCCGGCGCTGATGCACAACTACTACTCGTTTCTCTACAACCGAACCGTCTTCGAAGCCGTGGAACAGGAGCGCGGTGTCGGGGAGGCGGTTCTGTTCGCGCGGTCGGCCACCGTCGGCGGCCAGAAATTCCCGGTGCACTGGGGTGGGGACTGCGAATCGACGTACGTATCGATGGCCGAGTCGCTGCGCGGCGGGCTCTCACTTGGACTCAGCGGTTTCGGCTTCTGGAGCCACGACATCGGAGGCTTCGAGGGCCCGCCCTCGCCAGAGATGTTCAAGCGCTGGTTCCTCTTCGGAATGTTCTCATCGCACGCCCGTCTACACGGATCCGAGTCGTACCGCGTTGCCTTGGGCGTTTGATCAGGAATCGGTGGACATCGCGCGGAGGTTCACCCGGTTCCGCAACGAGCTGGCGCCGTACTTCTGGGCGTCAGCCGTCGAGGCGCACGAAACACGGCATCCCGATGATGCGGCCCGATGGTGCTCGAGTTCCCGGACGACCAGACCTGCGCTCCGCTCGACCGGCAGTACATGCTCGGCGAGCGACTTGCTGGTGGCGCCGGTGTTCGAGGACGAGGGCGAAGTGCTACTTTTACGTGCCAGAGGGTACCTGGATCGGACTTCTCGACGGCGTCGCCTCGCCAGGCTGCGCGTTGGCACCACGAGTTACCATGCCTTCGACTCGATCCCGGTGCTCGGTACGGCCGGGCACCGTGCTGCCGATGTCGTCAGACGACGAGCGACCGGACGCCGATCACCTCGCGTCGCCGGTGTTCGAGGTATTCGGCCTCGGCGACGGCGGCGTCGGCACCGCCACGCTGCATGACCTGCACGGGGCACCAACGGCAACCCTCGAGGTGCGGCGGTCAGGCGCCACGCTTGACGGCAGAGCTCACCGAGGGGGCGGCGCAGATCACGGGCAACTGGACGCTGCGCTGGGTGACCGGTCCGCTCGGCGAGGGGCGAGGACCATCGGTGACGGCCGACTGCCGGGGATGCGAAGGCGAGCTTGGCCATCGCGTGATCGGCTCCCGTCGCAGCCTGACTACGAGTTGTGAGCTGATGCGGGATTCGAACTCGGCCGCGGCACGCAGTCCGGCTTCGTAGCCCTCGCGCCAGGCCTCGTCGCTGCCCAGCCGGAACATGTCCTGATCGGCAGGACGGATCAGGGCCCGCGCTCCCGGAAGATCGAGGTCGCCGACCAGGTGGCCGAGGCCGCGGACGATCGCCACCGGCATCCCGCTCGCCTTGCGCTTCACGAGATCGGCGGCGCCGGCGATCTCGTCGGCGACGGCGGCGATCGTGGCCTCGAGCAGGTGACCGGATGCGTCGGTCGTCCCCCGCAGATCGTCGACGACGCGCAGGCCGGCGGCCCCGATCGCGGCGTCGGTCTGCCCCTCGCGCCACGGGCGGCCGAGGGTGTCGCTGAGGATCACGCCGATCTGCTTGCCCGTGCTGGCGCGGAGGGCGGTGGCGATCGCCAGGGCGCTGGCATCGGGATCCTCGGGAAGCAGCAGCACCGTCGCCCTCCGGCGCGTTCGACGAGTCGACGCCCGCCGCCGCCATGACCAGGCCCTGCGGATTCTCGACGATGCGCGTGGTGCCGCGGGCGTGCTCGCGGGTCGCGACGACCCGCACCGTCTGCTCGGTGATCGCGTCCTCGCGGTCTGCGGCCGCGACCTGACGGCCCTCGGCCTTGCTGACGATCTTGGAGGTGATGGCGACGATGTCGCCGTCCTCGCAGGGTAGTCGCCCACCGCATCCGTGATCATCACCGCCAGGTCGTCACCCGCCGCGATCTCGGGGATGCCCTCGACGCCCCACACCTCGATCGCGCGGTCATCGCACCAGCTTCGGCAGCACGTCGCGGCCGAAGACCTCGAGCCACTCGCGCTGGTTGCGTCCGACGTTGTGGAGGTAGATGCGGTCGAATCCGAGGTCGGCGAAGGTCTGGATGTGGGCGCGGTGGACGTCCGGATCGGCGCTCACCAGCATCCGGCCCTCGAAGTCCTCGGGGCGGACCATGCGCGCCATCTGCTCGAGCTCCTGCGGCGAGCGGATGTCGCTCTTGCTGAACCGCATGCCGAGGTTCGGCCACTCGGTGAGGGCGTTCTGCATCGCCTCCTCGTCGGTGGCGGCCCAGCTCAGGTGCAGGCGCAGCACCTTCGGCATCGTGCTCGGCGTCGCGGCCGGCCTCCTTGGCGCCCTCGGCGAAGCGGGTGAGCAGGGTGTCGAGCTTGTCGCGCGGGGCGGCCTCGGTGATGAGCCCGTCGACGGTGCGGCCGGCGCGCTTCGCGGTGACGGGACCGGATGCGGCGACCAGGATGTCGGGGGTGTGCTCGGGCATCGTCCAGAGGCGGGTGGATTCGAGGCGGTAGTACTGGCCCTCGTGGCGGACGTCCTTGCCGCTGTGGCCGGACGCGAACAGCTTCTTGATGATGTCGACGGCCTCGAACATGCGGTTGATGCGCTCGGGGGCGTCGGGCCAGTATTGCGCCGACGACGTGCTCGTTGAGCGCCTCGCCGCTGCCGAGACCGAGCCAGTGCCGTTGCGGGTACATCGCGGCGAGGGTCGCGGATGCCTGAGCGACCATCGCGGGGTGCATGCGGAACGTCGGCGCGGTGACGCCGGTGCCGAGGTCGCCCGTTGTCTTCTGACCGAGCGCTGACAGGACGTTCCAGACGAAGGACGCCTGGCCCTGCTGCGGGATCCAGGGCTGGAAGTGGTCGGCGGCCATGACGCCGGAGAAGCCGTGCTGTCTCCGCAGCGGCGGCCAGCTCGAGGACCTCGGTCGGGTGGAACTGCTCCAGCATCGCGGCGTAGCCGATCTGCGGCTGCGTGCTTCGCGGCTGAGGGCATGGGTACATTGTGACGCGCTCGCGGCAGGGACGTGCTCATGACGCAGACTGTCACCATGCCCACCGACCGCACACTGCACCTGATGAACGCGGCGCACCGCAGCATCCTGTGGCTGACGCGCGGGCGGTACGGCTGGCACGCCTACGGGATGCCGATGCTCGAACTCACCACCACCGGGCGCAAGACCGGCAAGCGGCGAACGACGATGCTCAGCTCGCCGGTGCAGCGCGGCGAGACGATCGTGGTGGTCGCTTCCGCGGGGGCGATGACACGCATCCGGCGTGGTTCCTCAACCTGGTCGACGACCCGCACGTCGAGGTCGACTTCGAGGGCAGAGGCACACGGCCGATGCGGGCGCACGTCGCGGATGCCGGCGAGCGCGCCGAGCTGTGGCCGCAGGTCACCCAGGACCACCGCAACTACGCTGCGTACCAGCGCAGGACCGACCGCGAGATCCCGCTGGTGCTGATCGAGCCCTCGCCTAGCGAGACGGGTGCTTCTCGGTCTTTCGGAGCGAGCCGTCCTTGGCGTAGTGCTTCCACTCGCCGGAGCGCTTGCCGTGCACCCACTCGCCCTCGTCCATGAGCGCGCCGGTGTCGTGCCAGCGCTGCCAGAAGCCGTGCTGCTCGCCGTCGACGAAGGGGCCCTTCTGCAGGAGCTCGCCGTTCTCGCGCCACCAGATCCAGTCGCCGGTGAACACACCGTCGGCGAACTGCCCCTCGGACTTCTTTTGTCCGTTCTTGTACCAGTACTCGCACGCGCCGGTCTTCACGCCGGCGGTGTAGTGCTCGATACCGCTGAGGTTTCCGTCCTTGAACAGGATGCGGTGCTCGCCGTCGGATGGAGGGGTTGCGTTCACGGCACCACGGTATCCGAGGGCCGTCCCCCGAGCGTGCGCGTTTCACCCGAACGTGCACGTTGCGCAGTGCACGTTCGGCGAGTACGTGCGCGCTCGGCGTGACGCGGTCAGCGGGCGGCGAGCGCCATCGCGAAACGTTCGACCGCGAACCGGCAGGTGGCGAGCGCATTGCCGAGAGGCTCGTCGAGGTCGAACACGGCCGCGAGCACCAGTTGCTGCCCGGGCACCCGAAGCTGGACGACATGCCCGTCGTCGGCGGCCACGATCACGTACTGCGCGCTGCCCATCGTGAGCTCGCGCACGACGGCCTCGCTCAGCCCCTGAAGCGACGACGCCATGCTCGACAGCTTGTCCTCCTCGTAGGCCGGCACGCCATCCACCTCGAAGCCGTCCTCGGTCAGGACGGTCGCGTAGCGGACCGAGGGGATGAGATCGGTCAGGTCGTGCAGGGCGGTCGTCGCCAGCGCGATGATGAACGGATCCTTGTGAGGCGCGATCGCCGTCGCGGTCTGCAGGCTCATGCGAGCACCTTGCCGTACTCGGCCCGCATCTCGAGGTTCGCGATCATGCTCATCAGGAGCAGCTCCATGTGTCCCCGGTCGCGTGGGTCGACCGGCATCACCGGCACCATCAGGTCGGGTCGCTCGCGCTCGAGCACGTCCGTGTAGCGCGTCAGCGTCGGGCCGGGGCCGACATCCATCCGCGTGACGCCGACGGCGACGCCGCCGCGCTCGCACAGATCGGCGAACTCGATCAGGTACTCGCGCATCGCGTTCACCGGGTCGGGGGCGTCGTTGTGCACCAGCAGCACCATGCCGTCCGCGCGGTCGCGAAGGATGCGCCACATGAAGTCGAACCGGCGCTGACCCGGGATGCCGTACATCCGGATCTTCTCCTCGTCGCTCACGCCGATCTCGCCGTAGTCCATCGCGACCGTCGTGGTCGGCTTGTCGGCAGCGTCGCGGTCGGAGTTGGCCGCCTCGGTCGTGATGACCGGGATGTCGCTCAGGCTCTTGATCGCGGTGGTCTTCCCCGCACCCATCGGTCCGGCGAACAGGACGATGTGCTCCACGTCAGTGGCCCCATCGCTGACGGAGACGGGCGAACAGACCGGTGGTCCCGGATGCGGTGGACGCCTTCTGTGCGGCGGCCAGGTCGGGAGCGGACGCGCCCGCCGATCTGCGGAGGAGGCCGGCGACACTGAGGGCGTTGATGAGCCGCCGGGCTTCTGTCGGCGCTGCGCCTGCGGCAGCGGCGAGCTCGTCGGCGGTCGCGAACGCGTTGCCGAGCATCGCGATCATGCGCACCTGGTCGAGGTCGATCTCGATGCCGGTGAGGCTCGGCCACCGTCGCAGCCGGTACCGGTTGCCAGGGACGAGCCATGGAGCCGGGTCGCCGCCGAACGCATGGCGCCCGATCGACCAGAGGAGCGGGTCGAGCTGAAGCCCGGGGAGCTCGATGGTCGGCCCGTCGGCCAGGCCCGGACGTGTCTCGACCAGCACGGTCGCCGGAGCCTGCGGGAAGTCGTCAAGGGATACCGACCACTCGTAGGCGTTGTAGGCGAAATCGATGGCGATGACGTCGTGACCCGCCACGTCGAGACGCAGGGTCATCGGCGTGGCCATCTGCTGACACGCGTGGACGGCGGTCGCCGCTCCCGCCCAGCCCGCGAGCTCCGGAGGAGCCTCCACGGTGGGGGTTCCGACGGCGACGCCGGAGTCCGTGATCATCTACCCGGCGCAGAAAGTTCGAAGCGTCGACGAATGCATGGTGCGGCCCCCCAGCCTTGATGCCATCCGGCCCACCTCCGGAGCGGGGCTGATGACGCCCCGCACGCTCAGCATGGGTCAGGGCGGTCCGGGCGGTCTACCCCCTTTGCGGGGGTGCCCGGCGCTGTCTGTCCGCAGACCGGGGCGGAGCTTGATGCAGGTGTCTAGAGCGCGCGGAGGCGGGGTGCGAGGTCCTTCTCGAACAGCTCGAGGAAGCGGCGCTGATCGGCGCCCGGGCCGTGGAAGACGAGGTGTGTGAAGCCGGCGTCGACGTACTCGGCGATGTCGGTGACGACCTTGTCGGGGTCTGAGCCGACGATCCAGCGGCTTGCGATCTGCTCGATGGGGAGGGCGTCGGCCGCCTTCTCCATCTCCACGGGGTCGGTGATGTCGTGCTTCTGCTCCTTGCTCAGTGCGAGCGGTGCCCAGAAGCGCGTGTTCTGCAACGCTTTATCGGGGTCGGTGTCGTAGCTGACCTTGATCTCGATCATGCGATCGATGTCGTCGTAGTTGGCGTCGGCCTGCTCGGCGCCTTCCCTCACTGCGGGGAGCAGCTGCTCGGTGTAGAGGTCCATGCCCTTGCCGGAGGTGCAGATGAAACCGTCGCCAGCTCGCCCCGCGTATCGCGCGACGACCGGGCCGCCCGCGGCGACATAGACCGGGATGGGGGTGTCGGGTCGGTCGTAGATGCTCGCGTCGTGCGTGGAGTAGTACTCGCCCTCGAAGTTGACGCGGTCCTCGCGCCAGAGGGTGCGCATGAGGTCGACCGCCTCCCGCAGCCTCGCGAACCGCTCCTTGAATTCGGGCCAGTCCTGCTCGCCTGCGCCCTGGAATCCGGTCGCGATCTCGTTGAGCGCCTCACCGGTGCCGACGCCGAGGAAGATGCGGCCCGGGTACAGCACCCCCATCGTCGCGAACGCCTGCGCGATCACTGCGGGGTTGTACCTGAACGTGGGGGTCATCACGCTCGTGCCGATCTTGATGGTGCTCGTGCGCTCACCGACGGCCGCCATCCAGGTGAGAGAGAAGGGAGCATGCCCGCCCTCGTGGCGCCACGGCTGGAAGTGATCGCTGACGGCGACGCTCTCCATGCCGTGCGCCTCGGCCGCGACCGCGATCTCGACGAGCTCGCGGGGGTCGAACTGCTCGGCGCTGGCCTTGTATCCGAGTGTGAGGGGCATGGGTTCCATTGTGGTGCCTGTGCGCCGGTGTGCGCTCCTCTCCTTCCGAACTTCTGTTCGATGACTTCTCCACAGATTCAGCGAGATTGTAGAACTGATGTTCCCTCGTCTGGAAGAATAGAGCCATGTCCACCACCGCGATGATCGGCCTCGAGGTCCCCGACCTCGAGGGGCTCGAGCGCGCGGGCGACCTCGAGATCATCGAGTGGATGCGGCGGTGGGGTGAGGCGCGGCGGCTGATCGACGCGGGTCTGTCGCGGCTTGCCGGCGAGGTCAAGGCCCGTTCGTCGCTCGAGGTCGGGCACGACGGGCTGGCGCAGCGCTCGGGCGCTCGCACCGCTGACGCGCTCGTGTCGCAGGTGACCGGAACGTCGGGGGCCGAGGCACGTGCCCTGGTGACGGTCGGCGAGTTGATGGATGCCCCCTCGCCCTGGCTCGCCGAGGTCGCTGACGGAGTCGGGGCCGGCGACGTGTCGGTCGCGGCGGCCGCCGCGATCCAGCAGGGACTCGGCGCTCCCTCCTCCGATGTCGCCGCCGACGACCTGGCGGATGCAGCTCACATCCTCGTCGTCGAGGCGGCGATCCTGCCGCCCGAGAAGGTGGCGCGGCGGGCACGTGAACTTCGCGATCAGCTGGACGCCGACGGTGTCGCCGACCGCGAGGCTCTCCTGCGCGACAAACGCTTCCTGCGGCTGACTCCCCTCCCCGACGGCATGACGCGGGTGTCGGGCCTGCTCGACCCCGAGTCGGCGGCGCTCGTCACCGATGCGATCGACCTCGTGACGGCACCACGTCGCGGGGGTCCGCGCTTCGTCGACCCGACGCAGAAGGCGCGCGCCGACGACGTCGTGAACGACTCACGCACGACCGACCAGCTGGCTCTGGATGCCTTGGTCGAGATGGTGCGCATCGCCGGCGCCGCTGACGAGGGCCGCGTGTTCGCCACCCGCAAGCCCAGCGTGCGAGTGCACGTCACTGTCGCCGACCTCGACCGCCGCCGCGGTGCCGCTCACATCGAGGGGCATGGCGCATCGATCTCAGTCGCAACCGTCGAGCGGCGGGCTTGCGCCGACGGATATCTGCCGATCCTGTTCGACGACTGCGGCCAGGCTTTGAACCTGGGACGCACGCAGCGGCTGTTCTCCGAGAAGCAGCGCATCGTCCTTGCCGCGATCTGGGGTGGATGCGCGATCCCCGGCTGCGACCGACCACCCTCCTGGACCGAAGCCCACCATGCCGACGAATGGGATCGGCACCACGGCGCGAGCGATGTGAGCAACGGGGTACTGCTCTGCAGGCATCACCACATGTGGGTGCATAACGGCGGGCGGCGGATCAGACGCCGCGGAACCGAGTTCTGGCTCGAGCCTCCACCGGGCGATGCGTTGAACACCCAGCCCGTGCGACTCGAATCGAAGAATCCGGTGCGCCGCCGGGCCCCGCGCGCCTAGGCACCAGTGGGCCTGGCCGCGAACCGCCTAGCCGCGGTCCTTCTGCAGGAAGTCGGCGACCACCTTCGGCACATACGGCGCCACATCTCCCCCGAGCGCAGCCACCTGCCGCACCAGCGAACTGGACACGTGGGCGTGCGCCGGATCCGGCAGCATGAAGATCGTCTCCACCCCCGCCAGGTTGCGGTTCACGATCGCCATCGGCGTCTCGTACGCCACGTCCACCTGCGACCGGATGCCCTTCACCAGCACGCTCGCACCCACATCCGTGCAGTAGTCCACGAGCAGCCCCACGCTCCAGCTGGTCACCAGGATGTTGTCGCCCGACTTGGCGTCGGCGATCGAATCCTGGATCAGCGACACCCGCTGCGCGATCGGCAGCAGCGCCGACTTGTCCGGGTTATGCACCACCAGAACGTGAAGCTCATCGAAGATGCGAGCCGCCCTCCCGATGACATCGAGGTGTCCGAGAGTGACAGGGTCGAACGACCCGGGAACGACGGCGATCCGGCTCATGGTCGGGAGCCTATCGGACCGGTGTTACACGTTCGTGACAGCGCGCACCCGCCTCACCCCTTCGCGAGGAACGCCCGTTCCGCCTCGTCCAGCCGGCGATCGAGAGCCGCCCGCAGCGCCACGTGCTGCGACAGGTCCGCATCCGAGGCGAGCACCGCCTCCGCCGCCGCCCGCGCCTCCGCGATCAGGTCGCCATCGCGCACCACCCGCAGCAACTTCAGCGACGACCGCCCACCCGACTGACTCGCACCCAGCACGTTGCCCTCGCGCCGCAGCTCGAGGTCCACCTGCGCGAGCGCGAAGCCGTCGAGGGTCGCCGCCACCGCATCCACTCGCTCACGCGCGAGCGTCGCCGGCTCCGACCGCGTCACGAACAACGCCAGCCCCGGCACACCGCCCCGCCCGATCCGGCCCCGCAGCTGATGCAGCTGCGCCACGCCGAACCGGTCGGCATCGAGGACCACCATCGTCGACGCGTTGGCCACATCCACACCCACTTCGATCACCGTCGTGGCGACCAGGACATCGATCTCCCCGGCCGCGAACGCGCGCATCGTCGAGTCCTTGTCGTCCGACGACATCCGCCCGTGCAACGCCTCGATGCGCCGTGCGGCCAGCAGCGGATGCGACCGCAACTGGGCCAGCGTCGGCAGCACAGCGGCGCCCGGCGGCGCATCGGGGTCGACCAGCGCATCCGGATCGTCCTCGGACACCGCCCGCTTCGCGGCGGCCGTTGCATCCGGCGCGGCCACATCGATCGCCGGGCAGACGACGAAACCCTGTCTGCCCTCCCCCAGCTCCTCGGCCAGTCGCTCCCAGATCCGCGACTCCCAGCCGGGATGGTCGGCGAGCGCGACCACGTGCGACACGATCGGCGACCGCCCCGCCGGCAGTTCGGCGATGGTCGACACGTCCAGATCGCCGAACACCGTCATCGCCACCGTTCGCGGGATCGGCGTCGCCGTCAGCACCAGCACGTGCGGTGCTGCACCCTTGAGCCGCAGCGCCTCGCGCTGATCCACCCCGAACCGGTGCTGCTCATCGACGACGACGAGCCCCAGGTCGGCGAACGTCACCTGGTCGCTCAGCAGCGCGTGTGTCCCGACGATGATCGACGCCCCACCGGATGCCGTGGCCAGCAGCGCTCGTCGGCGATCGGCCGCGGGCAGCTGCCCCGTCAGCAGAGTCGGACGCAGCCGCGCGGCCAGGTCCGGCCCCAGCGTCGCCACGAGCGACCGCAGGTGCTGGCCGGCGAGCACCTCCGTCGGCGCGAGGAAAGCCGATTGCCCGCCCGAGTCGGCGACCGCCAGCATCGCCCGCAGCGCGACAAGCGTCTTCCCCGATCCCACCTCACCCTGCACCAGCCGGTTCATCGGGATGCCCGTCGGCCAGGTCCCGTTCGATCTCCGCCCCGACCGTCAGCTGGTCGCGCGTGAGGGTGAACGGCAAGGACTCCTCCAGCTCGGCCGAGAACCGACCCGGCGTGCGCGGCGTCGCCGACACCGACCGCCGCTCCGCGCGCTGACGCAACAGCGCCGCCTGCAGCACGAACGCCTCCTGAAAACGCAACGCGTCCTGCGCGCGCTGCCAGTCCACATCCGTCGCCGGCCGGTGGACGAGGCGCAACGCCTCGCTGAACGGCAACAATCCCCGCGCGGCCCGCACGTCGTCCGGAACCGGATCGTCGAGGGATTCCGGCAGGATGCCGAGCACCTGCTCCATCGCCCGCCCCAGCTGCCAGCTCGCGAGCGTCGACGTCGCCGGATAGATCGGGATCGGCTGCTCTGCCCACTCCCGCACCATGTCGGTGGCGACCGAGATGACCGGGGGAGCTTGGCCGTCTCCGGCGAGCGCGCCGGCAGCCGCCGACTGGGTCGCGGAGGTGAACAGCTCGTAGTCCGGATGCGCCAGCTGCCGCACACCGCGGTACTCGCCCACCTTGCCGGCGAAGATCCCCCGCACACCAGGGCGCAGATCGGCTGCCCGCCACCTCTGGTTGAAGAAGGTCAGCGTCAGGAAGCCGCGCCCATCCGTGATCGACACCTCGAGGATCGACCCCCGCTTGTTGCGCATCGGCCGCTCGTTGACGCTGCGCACCTCCGCCACGATCGTGACGCTCTCGTCCACCTCGAGTTCCGCCAGCGAGGTCAGCTCGCCGCGCCGGGCATAGCGTCGGGGGTAGTGGGAGAGGAACTCACCGACCGTCTGGTACCCGAACGCCTTCGTGATCGCCTGGCCGGTGCGACCGCCGAGTGCGGTGGAGAGCTTCTGGTCGAGCGTCACACCACGAGCGTAACTACAGCCACCCGCGCCGCTTGAAGAGCACGAACAGGATCACGCTCGACGCGAGCATGGCGACGAGCGCCGCCGGATACCCCCACTGCTGGTGCAGCTCCCACATGTAGTCGAAGTTCATCCCGTAGATCGACCCGATCAGGGACGGGGCGAACAGGATGGCGGCCCACCCCGAGATCTTGCGTGTCTGGTCCGCCTGGCGATTGCTCGCCTCGGACAGGCGCTGCGCCTCCTCGGTCTGGCGCTGTCCGACGAGGGACGCGTTCACGGCGAGGATGTCGCGCAACAGCACCCGGAACTCCTCGATCCGCTCCTTCGCCTGCACGACGTGATCGGCGACATCCCGCAGGTACTGCTGCAGCTTGTCGCCCACGTACCCGTCAGCGAACCCGGCGGAGAGCACATCGATGATCCCGATGAGGGGCGAGACCGCGCGCTCGAACTCGATGACCTCGCGGTTCAGCTCGTAGACGCGGCGAGAGACCTTCGGATCACCGTCGAACACCTGCGTCTCGATCTCATCGAGGTCGTTGGCGATCCCCTCGACGACCGGCTTGTAGCCGTCGACCACCGCATCCAGGATCGCGTAGAGCACCGCTTCGGCGCCCTCGTCCATGGCACCGGCCGTGGTCTCCATCCGCTGCCGCACCAGCGGACAGGTCTGGCGACTCGCTGTGTCGCACCGTGATGACGAACTTCGTGCTGCTGAAGACGTGGAGCTCACCGAAATCGACGCGCTCGTGCGCATCGTCGTAGCTGGCCGCACGCAGAACCATGAACAGGGTGTCGCCGTAGCGCTCGATCTTGGGGCGCTGGTGCGCGTTGACGGCGTCCTCGATCGAGAGCTCGTGCAGGTCGAACTCCTCGGCGAGCTGATCGAGCATCTCGCGTGCCGGACGGTAGAGGCCGATCCAGGCGAGGGCATCGGGATGCTTGTCGAGCGCCTTGAAGGTGCCCTGCAGCGAGGCGGGACTCTCGACGCGAACCCCGTCGACGTAGACCGCGTTGTTGACGAGACCCGGCAGGCGGGGGCGACGGGTGACCGAGTCCGGCGGGGGCTTTTTCTCCGTGGTCACCTGCGAATCGTACTGCGGCGCCGCGTCACGGGAGGCGTCAGCACATCAGAGTGCGAACGGGTACCCGCCGCGGTCGCGCACCGTCCGGCCGATCTGCGCGACGAACCTGTCGTCGTTCGCCTCGAGCCCGCGCAACTCGCGTCCGACCTCGCGTTCGGTCTTCTTCAGGTAGTTCATCGCGACGGTCTTCTCGGCACCCGAGATGAGCGCCCCGTCCCGCGCGAACACCGCACTCGCCCGCGCGATCACGGCCACCTGCGAGTAGATGCCTGATGCCGCCTCGGCCAGTCGCTTCTGCACCAGCTGCTTCTCCTGGATCTTCTTGCCGTGCTTTCGCAGCATGGCCTCCGCGCTGTCGCGCAAGCGATTGACCTGTCCCCCCAGCTTCCCGACCTGACCGGCGAACGCGGGGTGTGCACCCTGCAGCTTCTCGGGGCGCAGAGCGCGATTGATGCGTCCCTGCACGTAGGGCGCCAGCTCGCCGAACGCCCGGCCCGGGTCGCTCAGTTTGATGCTCGCGATATCCGGCAGGTCTTCGCTGAGCTCCTTGATCCCGTTCAGGGCCACATACGCCCGCATCACATCGTTCGACCCCTCGAAGATCGGGAAGATCCGGAAGTCGCGCAACGCCTTGGCGAGCGGGTGGCGGTTCATGAACGCCTCGCCACCCAGGATCTGGAATGCCCGGTTCAGCGCGTACCATCCGCGATCGGAGGCCTCCACCTTCGTCATCGCACTCTCCAGGGAGAAGTCGGCGACGCCGCGATCCACCAGCCCGGTCGTCAGGTAGCTGCTGGACTCCAGCCCGTAGATCTGCGCCGCCATCCAGGCCAGCTTCTCCTCGACCATCTCGAAGTCGATGAGGTGGCGGTCGAACTGCTTGCGCGAACTCGCGTGCTCGAGGGCCAGCTCCAGGAAGCGTTTCATGCCGCCCGAGATCGCGGTGCCCATCGACATCCGGCCGTTGTTGAGCGTGTTCATGGCGATCCGGAACCCGTCACCGGGCTCGCCGAGCAGGTTCTCGGCGGGCACCCGCACGTTCTTGAAGTGCACCCGCTGCAGGCTGTTCGCCCGCAGCCCCAGCGTGTCGAATCGCGGACCGGTGCTGAGACCGTCCATGCCCTTCTCCACGATGAGGGCGACATGGCCGAGGTCGCTCCGGGCGAAGACCGTGAGCACATCCTTGTCGCCGTTGCCGATCCAGCGCTTCTCGCCGTTGAGCAGCCATGACCCGTCGGCCTGCCGCTCGGCCCAGGTCTCCAGGTTGTAGGCGTCGGATCCGACATTCGGCTCGGTGAGGACGAATGCGGCCAGCTTGCGACCGGCCGCGAGATCGGGCAGCCAGCGCGCCTTCTGGTCGTCGGTCCCGAAGAGGTAGAGCGGCTTCGTGCCGATCGACTGGTGCACACCCATGACGACGGCCAGGGTGCCGTCGACGTAGCCGAACTCCTCCATGACGCGGCAGTAGCCCGACTGGCTGAGACCGAGGCCGCCGTACTTCTCGTCGACGAACATGCCGGTCAGCTTGCGCTCACCCAGGTCGCGGATGACATCGTCGCCGACCCAGCCCTGCTCCTCCGCCTTCCAGACGTCGAAGGTGCTCAAGTAGTCGCGGGCGGACGCGACCGCCGCGTCGACACGCACGCGCTCCTCGCCGCCCAGCAGCGGAAACGGCATGACCAGCTCGGACTGGATCTGCCCGAGGAAGAGCCCCTTGGTGAAGCTGGGCTTGGGCGTGCGGTCGACCGTGCTGGTGGGGTTCTTCGTGCCGGGTGTGGTTCCCGATGCTGTGGCGCTGGATGCGGCAGTGGTCTGAGCCATACCTCGATTGTCGGATGGCTGTGGTCGCCGTGCCAATCGGTTGTGCGATGTCTCCAACAGCGCTGCGACGTGTGAACGGCGATACCGTGGGAACGTGAAAGCGACGGGGCGGGATGCGGTGGCGCTGTGACCCGCATCATCGCCGGGTTCGCCGGGTCGCTGCGGCTCGAGGTGCCCAAGTTCGGAACACGCCCGACAAGCGACCGGGTGCGGGAGGCGATCTTCTCCGCACTCGAGGCCCGCGAGGCGATCGACGGGGCGCGCGTCCTCGACCTCTATTCGGGGTCCGGAGCCCTCGGCCTGGAGGCGGCGTCGCGCGGCGCAGCGCACGTCACCCTCGTCGACAAGTCGTGGGGCGTCAGCAAGATCGCGCAGGCAGAACGCGGCCCACGTGAAATCGGCGGCACCACGAGGGACGGCACCCGAGATCGTGGTGTCGAGCCACCCCGCCCAGAGCTTCCTCGGCGCAGCCGGGCAGGCGGGCGACCGGTGGGACGTCGTGTTCCTCGACCCGCCGTACGAGCTCGGCGGGCTCGAGCTGGTGCACAATCTCGAGGCGCTGGTCGGGTGCCTGAACCCGGATGCGGTGGTGGTCGTCGAGCGCTCGTCGCGTGACCGGGCACCCGAGTGGCCCGACGGGCTCGCGCTCGACCGGCGGAAGGACTACGGGGACACGTCGCTGTACTGGCTGAGCCCGGCGGAGGCGGGGGCTGCCGAGCCCGGCTAGCCGGTGCCGCCGTTCCAGTCCTCGTAGGGGTCCCACCCGCCGCGCTCGCCGTACTCGCGGCCGTCGATGGTGAGACCCGCGCCGGCCCGCACCGTGCCGATGCGGCGGAAGCCGCCGGGGAGGACGCCGCGGTCCACCAGCGCTGCCGGGAACGTGGCGAGCAACGCGTGATCCTCCCCGCCGGCGAGCGCAGGCGGTGACCCGATGGCTACCGCGTCCAGGTCGATCGCGACACCGCTGGCATCGGCGATACGGCGCGCATCGATGGCGAGCCCGTCGCTGATGTCGAGCATGGCCGTCGCACCCGCGAGCGCGGCCGCAACCCCGTCGGCGAGCGGCGGACGCGGCGTCAGTTGAGCACCGAGCTCTTCCGGGAACTCGGCGCGCAGAGCGTGGGCGCGCTCCGCATCCGGGACACCGTCTTCATCGACGGCGCGCTCGAAGAGCAACCCCAGGCCCGCGGCCGCCAGACCCAGCGATCCGGAGACCGCCACCACATCCCCGTCACGCGCACCCGACCGCAGCACCGCATCCCGGCCCTCCAGGTCGCCGAACGCCGTCACCGCGATCACCAGCGTCGCCGAGACGCTCAGGTCTCCCCCGACGACCCCGCAGCCCGGAGCCAGAGCGGCACAGGCATCACGCATGCCGTCGGCGAGCCCCTCGAGCAGCGACACCGGCGTCTCGCGCGGTGCCGCCACAGCGACCACGAGCGCCGTCGGCCGCGCACCCATCGCCGCGATGTCGGACAGGTTGCTCGCCGCCGCCTTCCACCCCAGGTCGTGCGGCGTCGACCACGCGAGCCGGAAGTCCGGCCCGTGCACCATCGTGTCGGTCGTGACAACGTACCGTCCGTCGGGGGCGGCGAGCACCGCGGCATCGTCACCCGGACCCACGAGCGCGACCGCGGCATCCGGCAACCGCGGGAAGATGCGCCGCAGCACCGCCGCCTCGCCCAGTCCGCCGAGGGTCTCGTGCCCGGACTTCCCGTGCTCAGAGACCGTCACGTCCACCACGCTAGCCTGAGAGCGATGAAGCAACGCCGTCGCGCCGTCCTCGCCTGGTCCGCTGCGGGGTTGCTGGCCCTGCTGGCAGGCGTGCTCACCGGATGCTCGCCGATCGTCGCGCTGACACCCGCCCCCGACGCGAACAACCCCGACTGCGCCGCCGTCATCGTCCGCCTGCCCGACCAGGTCGGCGGGCTCGCTGCGCGGCAGACCGATGCTCAGGGGACCGGCGCGTGGGGCGACCCCGACGCGGTCGTGCTCACTTGCGGCGTCGCGGTGCCGGGGGCGTCCGAGCTGCCCTGCATCGACAAGGGCGTGTTCTGGCTGCGCGATGACAGCCGCGAGGGCTACTGGCTGTTCACCAGCTTCGGACGGGACCCTGCGGTGGATGTGGTGGTAGATCGCGACATCGCGTCCGGCCCCGGCGTGGTGCTCGAGGATCTCGAGAATGCGGTGTCGTTCACGCCCGAGAACGGGCTGGAGTGCAGCGACACCGAGATCACGGTGACCGGAGGCTAGCGCGGGGTCTCGAGCCCCAGTTCGATCAGCTCGGTGATCAGGTCCGGGTAGGTCAGCCCGGTCGCCAGCCAGCACGCCGGGAACATCGAGATCGGCGTGAACCCCGGCATCGTGTTGATCTCGTTCACGATGAACTCACTGCCCGTGTAGAAGAAGTCGACCCGGGCGAGCCCACGTCCGCCGATGGCGTCGAAGGCGCGTGCTGCGATCCGCTGCATCTCCTCCAGCTCCGCCGGCTTCAGGTCGGCGGGGCAGACGAGCTCGATGCCCGGAGCATCCCGGTACTTCGCGTCGAAATCGTAGAACTCGCGGCCCGTGAACACGATCTCCCCCGCGACGCTCACCCGCGTCGGGCCCTCGTCGCGACCCTGTAGCACCGCGCACTCCACCTCGCGTCCCGAGATGCCGGTCTCGACGAGCACGGTGTGATCCTCGGCGAACGCGATGTCGAGCGCCGCGCCCAGCTCCGACCAGTCGTGCACCTTGCTCACGCCGACGCTGGATCCGGCACGAGCCGGCTTCACGAACGCCGGAAGCCCGAGAGCCCGGATGCGTCGATCCCACAGGTCGGGTTCGCGGGTCAGTTGTGCCCGGCTGACGGTGACCCATGGCGCGACACCGACGCCCGCGGCCCGCAGCACCGACTTGGTGAAGTGCTTGTCCATGCCGAGAGCCGACGCGAGCACCCCGTTGCCGACGTACGGCATCCCGATCAGCTCGAGCAGTCCCTGGATGGTGCCGTCCTCGCCGAAGGGCCCGTGCAGGATGGGGAAGGCGACATCGAAGTCGCCGAGCGACTCGGTGGCCGAGCCTGTCGACTCCCTCCGCGTCACCGTGAACTCGCGGCTCTCGGCCGACTCGGGGAAGTGCACCCGCGTGCCGTTGTCGCTGATCGCGGGCAGCTGGGCGCCGAGGGCGAAACCGGCGATGACGGCCGGGTCCTGCAGGGTGAACGCGCCCTCCTTCGTGATGCCGATCGGCACCACCTCGAACCGCGATGCGTCGATAGCGCCGAGCACACCGCCCGCCGTCGCACAGCTGATCGAGTGCTCGCTCGACCGGCCGCCGAAGAGGAGAGCGACGCGGATCATTCGGGGGCTCCTCGTACGGGTGGTCTCGATACACGGCTTTGCCGCACTCGACCCCCGGCTACTCGCCCTGCGGCTCGCGGCTGTCGGTGGTCAGGTGGGGCGCGAGATCGCGCGGTTCCAGCGTACCGGCCAGCACCTCGGCCACCTGGCTGACGATCGGCATCTCGACGCCCTTCTCGACTCGCCAGCTCGAGGATCGGCGCGACCGAGCCGAGTCCCTCCGCGGTCTGGTTCATCTGCGCGATGACCTCGTGGTAGTCGTAGCCCTGACCGAGCAGTCGGCCCGCCGTGTTGTTCCGCGACAGCGGCGACTCGCACGTCGCGATCAGGTCGCCGAGTCCGGCCAGCCCGCTCATCGTCTCGGGCAGCGCACCGAAGGCGACCGCGAAATCGGTCATCTCGACGAGTCCGCGGGTGATGATCGACGCCTTGGTGTTCTCGCCGTATCCGACGCCGTCGACGATGCCGATCGCGACGGCGATCAGGTTCTTCAGGACGCCGCCGAACTCGGTGCCGATCACATCCGTGTTCACGAACGAGCGGAAGTATGGGTTGGTCGCGATGCGTGCGACCTCGGATGCCGTGGCCAGCACCGTCGAGGAGACGACCGCCGCGGTGGGCTGCTCCTTCGCGATCTCGAGAGCGAGGTTCGGACCGGAGACGACGGCGATGCGCACGGGATCGCAGTCGAGCTCCTGCTGGATGACCTCGCTCATGCGCATCCGGGTCGCCATCTCGACACCCTTCATGAGCGACACGATGATCGCGTCGGGAGGGATGACGTCGCGGACGATGCGCAGGTTCTCGCGCAGCGACTGACTCGGCACGGAGAGGTAGACCTGGGTCGCACCCTCGAGCACCTCGGGCAGCACGCTCGAGGCCGAGATGCCGCGCGGCAGGTTGATGCCCGGCAGGTAGTCGGAGTTGCGGCGCGACTGCATGATCTCGCGGGCCAGCTCGGGACGACGTGCCCAGACGGCGACGCGGGATCCCCCGTCGGCGAGGATCTTCGCGAACGTGGTGCCCCAGGACCCGGCGCCGAGCACGGCGACCCTGCCGGCAGGATGGTCTACCTGGGGATTCTCCACCGGGCCATTCTTGCCTACCGCGAGGCGGGGGACGCTGCCGCCGGGCCAGCGGTCCCGCTAGCGTGTCGGCATGGCGCGCACCACTCCCCGTACCACGCCCCGCACCACCCTGCAGGCGGCCGGCCAGACCACCACCCGCGCCGCCGGCGTCGCGAGCGAGTTCTTCTCGGGGGTGGCCACGCTGTTCCGCGGCTTCTCGTGGTGGAAACGCCGCCCCGCCCTCATGCTCCTCGGCCTCGTGCCGGCGCTCATCGTGGCCGTCGCACTCATCGCGCTGATCGTCGTGATCGCGGCGAGCGCCGAGGGCATCGTCGGATTCGTCACCCCGTTCGCGAACGCGTGGGATCCGGGCTGGGCGCGGTTGTTCCGGGTGGTCGTGGCGATCTCGCTGCTCATCGGCTTCGTCGTGCTGGCGGCGTTCACGTTCACCGGCCTGACTCTGCTGATCGGCGACTGGTTCTACGAGCGCATCTGGCGAGCCGTCGAGACCGAGCTCGGCGGCATGCCGCCCGAGCACGAGACCGGATTCTGGCGCGGGGTGGGCGACGCGATTGCGGCTCTTCGTGCGGGCGATCCTGACCTCGTTGCTGCTGGTCCTCCTCAGCTTCATCCCGGTGGTCGGCACGATCCTCGCGGCCGTGCTCGGCGTGATCTTCACCGCCCGGATCCTCGCGACCGAGCTCACCACCCGACCGCTCGAGGCGCGCGGGCTGGCGCGCAGCGAGCGCCTCGCAGCCCTGCGCACGCGCCGGCCGCGAGTGCTCGGATTCGGCATCGCGGTGCAGCTGTGCTTCCTCGTGCCGGGCGGCGCGATCCTGGCGATGCCGGTGGCCGTCGCGGGTGCGACGCATCTCGCGCGGCACCTGATCGGCGGGCCGGCAGGCGAGGCGCTCGGGGAAGCTCAGGGCTAGCCGCGAGCCTCCACCGCATCCAGAGCCTGCTTCAGGTCGGCGATCACGTCCTCGACGCCCTCCAGCCCGATCGAGATCCGCACCAGATCGGCAGCGGGTTTCGCGTCGGCGACGACCGGCCGGTGGGTCAGCGACGCCGGATGCTGCAGCAGCGACTCGACACCGCCGAGCGACACCGCGTGGGTGAACATCCGAACCCCGGTGGTCAGCGCGCGCGCCGCGTCGTAACCGCCCGCGAGGCGGATCGAGATCATCGCCCCCGTGCCGCGCATCTGGCGGCCGAGCAGCCCGCGCGGATCGCCGTCGAACCCCGGATAGTGCACCTCGGCCACGGCGGGATGACCAGCCAGCCACTCGGCGACGCGCTGCGCCGTCGCCTGCTGGGCGCCGGATCCGGATCGGGAGCGTCGCGAGCCCGCGGTGCAGCAGGTAGGCGCCGAGCGGGTGCAGCAGCGAGCCCGTGACGGCGCGCACGCGGCGCAGGGCTTCGGCGTGCTCCTCGCTGCACGCGATCACTCCGCCGATCACGTCGCCGTGACCGCCGAGGTACTTGGTGCCGCTGTGCAGCGACATCGCGGCCCCGACGGCGAGGGGGTTCTGCAGGATCGGCGTCGCGAACGTGTTGTCGACGACGACCGGGACGCCGGGCGCCTGGGCGGCGATCCCGGCGATGTCGACGAGCTCGAGCGAGGGGTTGCCGGGCGACTCGAGGACGACCATCCCGGTGTCCGGTCGCACCGACGCCGCGACCTCGCTCTCGGAGCAGTAGGTGGTCTCGACGCCGAGCAGCCCAGAGGCGAGCAGGTGATCGGTGCCGCCGTAGAGCGGGCGGACGGCGACGATGTGCCGCTTCATCGGACCGGCACCGGTCGCGCCCGAGGTCGTGTTCGCCAGGATGGCCGCGGTCATCGCCGCCATGCCCGAGGAGAACGCGACGGCGGCCTCAGCACCTTCGAGCTGCGCGAGCGCCGACTCGAAGCGGGCCACGGTGGGGTTCCAGAGCCGGGCGTAGACGAAGCCGCCGTTCTCGAGCGGCCGGCCGCCGGTCGCCATCGACTCGTAGGAGTCACCGCCGTGCTCGATGTCGGGCAGAGGGTTGGTCGTCGACAGGTCGATCGGGAGGGCGTGGACGCCCAGCCCTTCGAGGTCCTCGCGCCCGGCGTGGACGGCACGGGAGTCGTTGTCGAGGAAGTCGGCGTAAGGGTGCTCCATGCTCCCAGAGTGAACGAGAACGTCACTGGTTTCCAGAAGGGTTGCGGAATCCCCAACCGAGGGCGCAAAGTTGGTGCTTCCGGCTCGATCCGGACCAGCAGAACAGGGGCATCCCTTGCCGAAAAGCCAATCGGATCTCGACCGCACCGACCTCGCGATCCTCCGCGCACTCGCCATCGACAGCGACATCAGCAACAAGGCGCTTGCCGCACAGCTCGGGCTCGCCGAATCGACGTGCGCCTACCGGGTCCGCTCATTGCGCGACGCGGGAGTCATCACCGGCACCAGCGTCAGGCTCGACCTCGCGGCGCTCGGCTTCCCGATCCAGGCCGTCATCAAGGTGCGGCTCGGCAGCCACGGGGCGGAGCACGTCAACACCCTCTACGACCACCTGGTGCGGGTTCCGGGCGTCCTGCACGCGCTGCACGTCGCAGGTGCCGACGACTTCCACCTGCACGTCGCCGTCGAGAGCCCGGAAGCCCTGCGCGACCTCGTGCTCAAGCACATCACCGTGCACAGCGTGGTGCGGCAGACCGAGACCCACCTCATCTTCGAGGCGCGCGAGGGGGTGGGCGTGCTGGGCTAGTCCGGCTAGTTGGGCTGGGTCCGGCTAGTCCGGCTCCAGGCGACCGATTTCCGGCTGGCCGTGCTCGACCGGATCCCATCGCTCGGCCGGCGCCTGCTCGCCGCGCAGCTCCTCGACCAGGGCGGTGATCGCCTGCATGATCGCGAGCGTCGCCTCGGAGAGCGCCACCGCATCCGTGTGCCTGCCCGCCCACCTCGACAGGTCGACGGGGTCGCCGATGATCACCTCGATCGACTTCCGCGGGAAGACGCTCAGCCTGCGCGACCAGCGGGGCAGCACGCGCTGCGCTCCCCAGGTCGCCGCGGGGATGACCGGCACACCGTGTTGCAGGGCGAGACGCGCGGCGCCGAACTTCCCGCGCATGGGCCACAGGTCCGGATCCCGTGTGAGCGTGCCCTCGGGGTAGATGATCAGGGCGAACTCGTCCTTGACCAGCCGTGCCGCAGCAGCCAGCGGGTCGGTCGTGCCCGAAGCCCGGTCGACCGGGATCTGCCCCGTCGCGCGCATCGCGGCGCCGAGCACCGGCACCTTGAACAGGGACGCCTTGGCCAGGTACCGGGGCGTGCGCCCGTGCTTCCACACCGCGTAGGCCGACACGAGGGGATCGAAGTCGCTGTAATGGTTCGGGGTCAGGATGAAGGCCCCGCGCGCCGGGAGCTTCTCGGCGTCACGGAACGTGAACCGGGCGAGGATCAGCAGCACCGGCACGATGATGCCGGCGAGGAAACGCCAGACGAAGGTCTTCTCGGTGCTGCGGCTTGCGCGCAGGCTCGACCTCGCGCGCCATCAGCGCTCGATGGAGAAGTCCGCCCCGAGCGCCTCGAGCTTCTCGAAGAAGTGCTCGTAGCCGCGGCTGATGATGCCGAGGTTCGTGACGCGCGACGTGCCCTCCGCCGTGAGCGCCGCGATCAGGTAGCTGAACCCGCCACGCAGGTCGGGGACGCGAACATCGGCGCCGTGCAACGGCGTCGGCCCGGTGATGACGGCGGCCTGCTCCAGCTTGCGGCGCGGGACGCGACGGGTCAGCGATTCCAGTCCGTCGTTGTGCACCACGATGTCGGCGCCCATCTCGACGAGCGCCTCGGTGAACCCGAGCCGGTTCTCGTAGACGGTCTCGTGCACGACCGAGACGCCGACCGCCTGCGTGAGCGCGACGATGAGCGGCTGCTGCCAGTCGGTCATGAACCCGGGGTGGACGTCGGTCTCCACCTGCACCGGCTTGAGCGGCCCGCCGCGGTAGAAGCGGATGCCGTCCTCGTGGACGTCGAAGTCGCCGCCCGCCTTGCGGAACACGTTGAGGAAGGTCATCAGGTCGAGCTGCTTCGCGCCCTCGACGAAGATGTCGCCGTCGGTCGCGAGCGCCGCCGATGCCCAGGATGCCGCCTCGTTGCGGTCGAAGATCGCGCGGTGCGTGTAGCCGTGCAGCTTGTCGACGCCCTCGATGAAGATGGTGCGGTTCGGCTCCATCCAGATGACGGCGCCCATCTTCTGCAGGATCGCGATGAGGTCCAGGATCTCGGGCTCGATCGCCGCGTTCTTCAGCTCGGTGACGCCCTTCGCGCGGACGGCGGTGAGCAGCACCTGCTCGGTCGCCCCGACGCTCGGGTACGGCAGCTCGATGTCGGCACCGTGCAGGCCATCGGGGGCGGTGATGCGGATGCCCTCGTAGGACTTGTCGACGACCGCGCCGAAGGCACGCAAGGCATCCATGTGGAAGTCGATCGGCCGGTCGCCGATACGGCACCCGCCGAGGTCCGGGATGAGGGCCTCACCGAGGCGGTGCAGCAGCGGCCCGCAGAACAGGATCGGGATGCGGCTGGAGCCCGCGAGCGCGTCGATCTCCGCGAAGTGGGCGCGCTCGACGTTCGTCGGGTCGAGAAGGAGCTGCCCGTCCTCGGGCGACGTGACCGCGACCCCGTAGGCGCCGAGCATGCCGCGCACTACGTCGACGTCGCTGATGTTGGGCACGTCGAGCAGAACGCTCGGTGTCTCACCGAGCAGCGCGGCGACCATGGCCTTGGTCGCGAGGTTCTTGGCCCCGCGCACCTTCACACGTCCCTGCAGGGGCTTTCCGCCCTGGATGATGATCGAGTCGGATTTGAGCCCCACGCGAAGACCCGCCTTCTGAGCGTCTTTGGTCAACGCATTCGTCGCGACTGAATCCACTGATGCACCTATTGCCTGTCGTACGGGGAAGAGCTAGAGAACGGGAAGAGTCCGTGGCCGCCAGCTTTCGCGCCGGCCTTCGAACTCCGTGATCCGCGCTTCGTCGCGCAGGGTGAGGCCGATGTCGTCGAGCCCCTCCAGGAGCCTCCATCGAGTGTAATCATCGATCTCGAAACGGGCTACGAGGTCGCCGATCGCCACCGTACGAGCAACCAGATCGACGGTGGCGGATATTCCCGGCTGAGCCGTGATCGCTGCCCAGAATGCCTCGAGTTCCTGCTCCTTGACGGTTCCTGTGAGTAGCCCCTGCTTGCCGGAATTGCCGCGGAAGATGTCGCCGAATCGCGTCGAGATGACGGCGTTGAAGCCGTAATCGCGCAGCGCCCACACGGCATGCTCGCGGCTCGAACCGGTGCCGAAGTCGGGGCCGGCGAACAGGATCTTCTGCGTGGGCACGGTGCCGGCGGGAGCGGCTCGAGGGTGGCTGGTCCCCCGTACGCGGGGTCGTTGAGCACGAACTCCGGGTCCTTGCGCCACTCGTGGAAGAGCGCGTCGTCGAATCCGGTCTTCGTGACCCGCTTGAGGAACACGGCCGGGATGATCTGATCGGTGTCGACGTTCGACCGCGTCAGCGGGACGGCGGTGCCGGTGAACTGAGTGATCTTGTCCATACGCACTCACCTCCTGCTCCTGCTCCCGCTTCGCCAGGTCCCACGGGCTGGAGAGGGTGCCCCGGATGGCGGTGGCCGCCGCGACCAGCGGAGACACCAGGTGGGTGCGCCCGCCCTTGCCCTGGCGACCCTCGAAGTTGCGGTTGCTCGTGGACGCGCAACGCTCGCCCGGCGCGAGCTGATCGGGGTTCATCCCGAGGCACATGGAGCAGCCCGCGAACCGCCACTCGGCCCCGAACTCCTCCACGATCTTGTCGATGCCCTCTGCCTCGGCCTCGATCCGCACCCGGGCCGAGCCCGGCACGACCATGACCCGCACGTGATCCGCCTTCTTCTGCCCCTTGATGACCGAGGCGAAGGCCCGAAGGTCTTCGATGCGACTGTTGGTGCACGAGCCCATGAAGACGGCATCGACCCGGATGTCCTTCATCGGGGTTCCGGCGGCGAGGTCCATGTACTCAAGCGCACGCTCGGCGGCCGCACGATCGTTGGGGTCGGCGTAACCGGCCGGGTCGGGCACACTGCCGCTCAGCGAAACGCCCTGACCGGGGTTGGTGCCCCAGGTGACGAAGGGCTCCAGCTCGTTCGCGTCCAGGTAGACCTCGGCGTCGAAGACCGCGTCGTCGTCGGTCGCGAGGGTCTCCCAGTAGGCGAGCGCCGCATCCCAGTCGGCGCCCTGCGGAGCGTGGGGTCGGCCCTTGAGGTAGTCGTAGGTGGTCTGGTCGGGAGCCACCATCCCCGCGCGGGCACCGGCCTCGATCGACATGTTGCAGATCGTCATGCGCCCCTCCATCGAGAGGGCCCGGATGGCACTGCCGCGGTACTCGAGCACGTAGCCCTGCCCGCCGCCGGTGCCGATCTTCGCGATGACCGCCAGAATGATGTCCTTGGCGGTGACGCCGGGACGCAACTCCCCCTCGACCGTGATCGCCATCGTCTTGAAGGGCGTCAGCGGCAGGGTCTGGGTCGCCATGACGTGCTCGACCTCACTGGTGCCGATGCCGAACGCCATGGCACCGAACGCTCCGTGCGTGCTGGTGTGGCTGTCGCCGCACACCACGGTGATGCCGGGCTGGGTCAGGCCCAGCTGCGGTCCGACGACATGCACGATGCCCTGCTCGACGTCCCCCAGCGGGTGCAGCCGGATGCCGAACTCGGCGCAGTTCCTGCGCAGCGTCTCGATCTGGGTGCGGCTGGTGAGATCGGCGATGGGCTTGTCGATGGCGAGGGTCGGAGTGTTGTGGTCCTCGGTCGCGATCGTCAGGTCGGGACGGCGGACCGGCCGGCCCGCCAGGCGGAGCCCGTCGAACGCCTGCGGGCTCGTCACCTCGTGCACGAGGTGCAGGTCGACGTAGATCAGATCGGGCTCGCCGTTCTCGCCCTTGGTGACGAGATGCGACTCCCAGACCTTCTCGGCCAGTGTCTTGCTCATGGATTGTTCCTTCTTCGCTCAGAGGTGTCGGCCGCCGACGAGACTCCGCGACGAGGCAGGCCGGTGAGCTAGGCCTCGTCGCGGCGAGGAAGGAGAAGGGGCCGAACGAGCATGGGTCGAGGGTAACACCCGCTATTCGGGCGTGTCGGCCCCGGTACCCGCCGTACGCGCTCGGATCCACCCGCAGCTTGATGACGCTCGCGATCACCGCGACCGCCATCGCGCCCACGATCACCCCGAGCGACGCGAACGTGCCGATCTCCGGCGCCCACTCGACGTGCTGCCCGCCGTTGATGAAGGGCAGCTCGTTCTCGTGCAGGGCGTGGAAGAACAGCTTCACGCCGATGAACGCCAGGATGACGGCGATCCCGTACTTCAGGTAGACCAGCTTCTCGACCAGGTCGCCCGAGCAGGAAGTACAGCTGCCGCAGGCCCATGAGCGCGAACACGTTCGCGGTGAAGACGATGAACGGCTCCTGCGTGATGCCGAAGATCGCCGGGATCGAGTCGAGTGCGAACACCAGGTCCGTCGTGCCGAGCGCGATGAAGACGATCAGCACCGGCGTGAAGACCCGCTTGCCGTCGATCGTGGTCTTGAGCTTCGCGCCGTCGTAGCCGTCGGTGATGGCGATGCGCCGGCGGAGCATCCTGATGAGCCGGTTCTCCATCTCCTCCTCGTCGTCGTGGCTGGTGAACGCCTGGTTCGCCGCCGTGTAGATGAGGAACAGGCCGAAGATGTAGAAGATCCAGCTGAAGTTCGAGATGAGCGCGGCGCCCAGCAGGATGAAGATCCCGCGGAACACCAGGGCGAGGATGATGCCCACCATCAGGATCTCCTGCTGGTATTTCCGGGGCACCGAGAACCTGGCCATGATGATCAGGAAGACGAACAGGTTGTCGATCGACAGGCTGTACTCGGTCAGCCAGCCCGCCACGAACTGGCCGGCGTGCTCGGTGCCGGCGAACGCCAGCATGAGCCCCGCGAAGATCAGCGCGAGCACCACGTAGAACGTGATCCAGAGCGCCGACTCGCGCGTCGACGGCACGTGCGGACGGCGGTAGGCGATGAACACGTCGGCGGCGATGATCAGCAGCAGCGCGACGTACGAGCCGATCTCGAACCAGAGCGGGATCTCGAGGGACATGGATGCCTTCCGGGTAGGGGCGTGAGTAGGACTCGAACGTCTCTCCCGTACGCTCCGCTCGGGCCGGAGGGCGGGAACGACGGCACCGCGCGACCGGGGCTGCAGCACTCCGTGGTGCAGCGATGCAGCCCGTGATGACGGCCGCGACGAGGTGGGATACTCCCCTTCGCGTCGCCCAGCCTATATGGCGCGGCAACCGGCCGCGGCACGAGGTGCGTCGGGCAGGAGTGACGCTCCTTTGCGGGGTCGGGACGGCGAGTGGTGGATAGGGTGGCGGCATGACCGATGATGACGATCTGCGCAAGGCTGCGCGCAAGAATCTCAAGGCCCGCAACGACTTCAAGGTGATGCTGGCGATCTTCGCCGTCATCGCGTCGTGCTCGTCGCGATCTGGTTCGTCTCGAGCGGTGGCGTGGGGTACTTCTGGCCCGTCTGGCCGCTCCTCGGCCTGACGATCGCGGCGGTGTTCGCCGGACTCGACGCCTACGGCCTCACGCGTCGGCACATCACGGAGTCGGACGTCGACGCCGAGATCGCGCGTATGACGCGGCGGTCGGGCGGCGGCGGAGCGCCGACGGCGTAGCGCTTACTCGGCGAGGACCGCGGGCTCTGCGCCGTATCCCGACAGGGGCTTCACCTGCAGTGCCGGGAACGGAGACTGCGAAATCTCCTGTCGTCGAGCACCCCAGTCGTCCTCGTAGTCCGACCAGGAGTTCGCGTGGTCCAAAGGGAAGACGTTCCATCCGGCTCGTCCGGGGACGTCGCTGCTGGGAACGACCATCCCGCCCGACATCGTCCCCCAGAAGTCGGCTGACGTGTCGCCGACGAGGTTGAGCGGATTGCCGTCCTGGTCGAAGAGCTGCACCTGATCGATCGGGTTCCCGGACGCGTCGTAGGCGAAGATGTTGTCGATCTGCTGCCCGCTCTGGCTGAGCCCCGGATAGGAGTACGGCTCCTCGTACGGGCTCGTCGACATCGCCAGGTTCACCGCCGTCGCGGCAGCGCCCAGCAGGAACGGCGCGAAGAGGATCACGATCGCGCTCACGGCGTGGGTGGTCCACCGAACCCACGTGCGGTGCTGCATCCGGCCGCGACCGACCTGGACGCTGAGCACCACCATGGCGACGCCTACGAACCACAGAGCCGTGCCACTGACCCCCAGGAGGCTCGCGAGAATCGCGTGGGCAGCGACCCCGCGAAGCACCCACCACACCGGACGCAGAACGGCGAGGAACGCCAGCACGCTCGCCAGCCAGGCATGCCGCCCTACGAGGGCGGTCCAGCCCGCGCGAACCTTCTGAGGCAGGGTGCGCAGCTTCGGCATCGCGGCGCGCGGCGGGTAGCCGGCGGCGGCACGGAGCTCCTCAGCGTAGGCGACGGGGTCGCCGAAGCCGGGCGAGTCATCCGAGGCCTCGTCGAGCCGCTCGGACAGGTCGGCTTCGAGTCCGTCGGTGAGCTCGTCGCGCTCGTCCGGCGGCAGGTCGGAGAGTGCGGCGCGCACGGCGGTCGCGAACTCGGTGACCTCGTTGCGGGAAGTGTGGTCGTGGTCATGCGTTCTCTCCGATCGTGCGGACTGCGCGGGATGTCTGTTCTGAGCAGCGCCGACGTGCGCGGGGCGCGCAGGCGCCAGCAGGCCGCCCATCGTCTGAGCGAACGTCGTCCAGCTATCGCGTTGCTCGGCGAGCATCGAGCGGCCCTGGTCGTTGATGCCGTAGTACTTGCGGTGCGGGCCCCCGTCGGACGGCACGACGTAGCTGGTCAGCGCGCCGGCGCTGTACAGCCGTCGCAGCGTGCCGTACACGGACGCGTCGCCGATCTCGTCGAGTCCAGCGGAGCGCAACCGTCGCACGATGTCGTAGCCGTAGCCGTCCTCGTGCTGGACAGCGGCGAGCACCGCCACGTCGAGCACGCCCTTGAGCAGCTGGGTGGTATCCATGCATGCGACAGTACTGCGCGATGCGTAGTACTGCGGATTACGACACGCCGCCGACTGCGGTGTCCACGCGGGTGGTCTCGAGCCGGCGTCGCGCCATCTCGACGTACTCCGGATTGAGTTCGCAGCCGATGAACCGCCTGCCGAGGGCCGCCGCCGCGACGGCGGTGGTACCCGAACCGACGAACGGGTCGAGCACGAGGTCGCCGGGCCGCGACGCGATCCTGATGCACTGCTCGGCGAGGCTCTCGGGGAACGTCGCGAAGTGGCCACTTGCCTCACGGGACGGCTGCGTGTTGAGGTCCCAGACACTGCGCAGGCGGCGACCGTTCGGACCGCGGACGGCGTCGACGTCGTAGCGGTACTTCTCGTTCGCGCTCAGCAGGAAGAGGTACTCGTGCGCCGCGGGTCGGCCGGTCGGTGACGCTCTCGGGCTGGGCGTTCGGCTTGTTCCAGACCAGGTCGGAGCGCAGGTACCAGCCGCGCTCCTGCAGCGCGAATGCCAGACGCCACGGCACGCCGATCAGGTCCTTGGGCTTCAGCCCCTCGGGGGTCGGCGGACGGGTACCCATCGCGCGGGCGACGTTCTTGCGATCGGGCGCGCGCCAGCCGCGGTTGCCGGACGTGTACGAGTCGCCGATGTTGAGCCAGAGCGTGCCGTCGGGGGCGAGCACGCTGCGCACGTCGTCGAACAGCTCGGCCAGCGCCTCGATGAAGTCGTGCACGCTCGCCTCGAGCCCGAGCTGGCCGTCGATGCCGTAGTCGCGCAGCGACCAGTACGGCGGGCTGGTCACGACCGTCTGCGCGATCCCGTCTGGCAGAGCGCGCAGGATGCCGTGGGCGTCGCCCTCGATGAGCGCCGACCCGCTCGTGGCCAGGTCGGCATACTCGACGCCGTCGCGATGCTCGCGGACGGAGAACGACGCGGGCGGCACGAGCCCGAGTCTAGGGAAACGACGCGGGCGCCGGTTTCTGTGCGCTGACTCTCTCCGTATCCACCAGGTGCAGGCGAGGACTACGCTGTCGGGCGGAGAGCCGGGAAGCCTGGTCGGCCCGCGAAGGTGCGGAGCGCGCGGGCACCCGCTCGGGCGCTGATGCTGACCAGGAGTCGCTATGCCCGAACCCACGCGTGCCCAGCCGATCGTCGTCCACGACCTCCACAAGCGATTCGGCCGCTCCATCGCCCTCGACGGGCTCGACCTGTCGGTCGACCCCGGTGAAGTCCACGGGTTCCTCGGGCCGAACGGTGCCGGGAAATCCACCACCATCCGCATTCTGCTGGGCCTGGTGAAGGCAAGCTCCGGTACCGCATCGGTGCTCGGACTCGACCCGTGGAGGGAGCCGACGAAGTCCAACGCGGACGTCGCATACGTGCCAGGTGATGTCGCGCTATGGCCGAACCTCACGGGCGGCGAGACGATCGATCTGCTGCTGTCGCTGCGCGGCGGCGGCGAGGTCGGCGAGCGGAGCCGGCTGATCGCCGACTTCGACCTCGACCCCCGCAAGAAGGCTCGCACCTACTCGAAGGGCAATCGGCAGAAGGTCGCGCTGATCGCGGCGTTCGCCCGGCCGGCCAAGCTGTACGTGCTCGACGAGCCGACGTCGGGGCTGGACCCGGTGATGGAGTCGGTGTTCCGTGCGGAGATCCGCCGCGTGCGCTCGGCCGGGGCGACGGTGCTGCTGTCCAGTCACATGCTGGCGGAGGTCGAGCAGCTGTGTGACCGGGTCACGATCATCCGGGAGGGACGAACGGTACGGACGACCGCGTTGACCGACCTGATCCGGGAAGCTTCCACGACGTTCAGGGTCACGGGGGTCATGCCCGAGGCCGTCGCCGGCATCGATGGTGTCAGCGGGATCGAGTCCACGGAGGATGCCCTACGTTTCGATGCGACCGGCGCTTCCCTCCCCGCAGTTCTCGCTGCCCTCAACGGAGCGTCCGCAACGTCGCTGACCGCGACGCCGCCCACGCTGGAGACGTTGTTCCTGCGCCACTACGAGAAGTCGGGCCGCTGATGCACGGAGCGTGGCTCCTCCTGCGGTTCCAGTTGCGACGCGAACGATGGATCCTGCCCATCTGGATCCTCGGCGTCATCGGATTGCTCGCGGCCGCCGGAACAGCCGTGACGCGCGAGTTCGGAGACGAACAGGAGCGCTTCGCACTCGCTGCCGTCGCTGCCGGCAACCCCGCGTTCCTTTTTCTGCGGGGCCTGCCCGACGGGTCCGAGGCCGGTGCTCTGGTGTTCTTCCAGACATTCGCATTCCTGGCGGTGCTCACCGGACTGATGAACGTCTTCCTCATCGTGCGCCACACGCGCGCCGACGAGGAACGCGGCCGGAGCGAACTCGTCGCGGCGACGCCGATCCCGCGCACGGCCGAGGTCGCAACCGCTCTCACCGTCGCCGCGGTCGCGAATCTCGTGGTCGCGGTCGGGTGTCTGCTCGTCTGCCTCGCTCTCGGGTTCGGCGGGAACGCGTCGGTGGTCACGGCGTTGGCAATCGGCTCGGTCGGATTCGCGTTCGCGGGGCTGACGGCGGTGTCCGCCCAGATCATGCCCAGTCCGCGCGGCGCCAACGGCCTCGCCGCGGGTCTCGTGGGTGCCGCATACCTGGTGCGCGGCATCGGCGATGCCCTTGGGACCGCCACCGACGCAACCCATGTCGAGGCCTCCTGGATCTCGCGGCTCTCCCCGATCGGCTGGGCCCAGTCGTCCGCGCCCTTCTCCGACGCGGATCCTGTCCCGCTGCTGGTGCCGGTCGTGCTCGGCATCGTGGCGGCGGCAATCGCTCTGGCGATCCGTTCGCGCCGCGATCTCGGCGCAAGCCTGGTTCCCGAGGTCGCGGGGCGTCCCGTCTGGCGTCGCGCTTCGACCATCGGCCTGGCCTTCCGCCAGCAACGCGCGAGCATCATCGGGTGGGCGGTCGGAGCCGCGGTCCTCGGCTCGTTCGCGGGCCTCCTCGCTCCGTTGGTCGCGGCGGCCGTCGAGTCGAACGACGCCCTCGCTGAACTGATCGGGCAACTGGTGCCGGGGCTCGACGTCGACACCGGCACTCTGTTCACCATCGCGCTGCTCGGCATCTCCGGCTTGCTGGCCACTTCTGCGGGGGTGCAGACGGTGATGCGGATGCGCGGCGACGAAGCAGAGGACCGGGCCGAAGCGCTCCTGACTGCCCGGCTCTCGCGCACGCGATGGCTCGGATTGCAGTTCCTGACGGCCGCGGTTGCCATGCTGAGTGTTGCCTTGATTGCCGGCTTGACCGCCGGTGTCAGCCTGAGTCTTGCCCACGACGACGTCGGGCAGCTCGGCACCACCATGGGAATGGTGTTCGTGGAGCTACCCGCGGGGAGCGTCTTCGTGGGATTGACCGCGTTGGTCTTCGCGGTGCTTCCCCGTGCCACGATCGCGCTGGGCTGGGGTCTCCTCGTGTGCGGGCTGGCTCTGGGACAGCTCGGCGACCTGCTGGGAATACCGGAGTGGCTGCAATTCCTCAGCCCGTTCAGTCATGTGCCGGCTGTGCCGCTCGAGCCGGTCGACCCTCTGCCGATGGTGATCTTCCTCACGATCACGGCCGCGCTCCTCATCGGCGCCGTCGGCGCTCTTCGTCGAAGGGACATCCCTCACTGAGACGACCAAGCCCCCGGCTTCGACCGAGGGCTTGAGGTTGGTGACCCCAGCGGGATTCGAACCCGCGTTACCGCCGTGAGAGGGCGGCGTACTAGGCCTCTATACGATGGGGCCGTCACGACAACCGTTCGAGTATACAGGCCCCGAACGGGGCCGAGGACAGCGGAAAGCTAGGGCAGCGGAGCCAGCACCCGCACCGCGCCCGGCACGACCTCCACGTCGATCGGCAGCGGCCCGATGCGCTCGCCGTCGCCGTACGCGACCATGTTCTCGGCCTCGATCCGCACGTGCTTCGCCCGCTGGATCGAGACGCGCGGGTCGGTCGTGTGCTCGCCCTTGAAGACGCGCGGGAAGATCCGCATGAAGGCGACCCGGCCGAGCGGCTTCACGATCAGCACGTCGAGCAGTCCGTCGTCGACCTTCGCGTCGGGCGTGATCTTCATCCCGCCGCCGAGCGAGACGCCGTTGCCGATCGAGACCAGGGCGCCGGCGGTCTCGATGACGCGGCCGTCGAGGGTGATCTTGTACTTGATCGGACGCAGCTTCGTCAGCTCGATCATGAGCGCGATGATGTAGCGGCTCGGACCCTTCGGATTGCGCATGTTGTTTGCGCGCTCGTTCACGATCGCGTCGAAGCCTGCACTGAGGGCGCACAGGAACCAGCGCTGCGCCGGCTTGCCGGTCGCGTCGTCGACGTAGGAGATGCGCGCAGCGTCGATCGTGCGCGGACCGTTCTGCAGCGCGTCGGCCAGCACCCGGATGGCGGCCTCGGTGTTGTCGTGCGGGATGTTGAGCACGCGCGCCATGTCGTTGCCGGTCCCCGAAGGGATGATGCCGAGCGGCACCTTCGTCCCCGCGACAAGGTTGGTGCCGAGGTTGACGATGCCGTCACCGCCGACGACGACGAGCGCATCGGGCTTTGTCTTCACCGCGGCGCGCGCCGATTCGAGCAGCTCGAGCCAGCTCGGCTCGGTCAGCGACTGCACGTCATGCCCCTCGGCGCGGAGGGTCTGGACGAGGGCCGGACCGATGTCCGACTTCGCGCCGAACGACGCCGAGGGGTTGATCGCGACGACGACGCGCTTCGGCTTGGCCGGCTTGGCCGGCTTGGCGGGCTTGCTCGGGTTGCTGGCTGTCACGGTCGGGCCCTTCGTCGCGCCTGCGGTCGCCCCAGATTAGTGGTTCGCGGGCTGCCGAGTATTCGCAGCCGCGACCGCATGCGGTGGGTCCGCCGTCAGCGCGCGAACCGGACCCGTCGCAGCAGCTGCGCGTTCAGCGCGACCACGATGGTCGACACCGACATCACGGCGGCCCCGACGGCCGGCGGCATCAGGAAACCCACTCCCGCGAGCACCCCGGCCGCAAGCGGCAGGCCGATCGCGTTGTACCCGGTCGCCCAGATCAGGTTCTGCAGCATCTTGCGGTAACTCGCACGTGACAGCGTGATCGTGTCCGCCACCCCGCGGGGGTCGCTCGACGCCAGCACGACACCGGCGGACTCGATCGCGACATCCGTCCCGGCGCCGATCGCGATGCCGAGGTCCGCACGTGCGAGGGCAGGTGCGTCGTTGATGCCGTCACCGACCATCGCGACGCGCTTGGCGCCCTCCTGTTGCAGACGCGCCACCACATCCGCCTTCTGTCCCGGCAGCACCTGCGCGAAGACCTCGTCGATGCCCAGCTGCTTCGCCACGTGATCCGCGACCTCGTGCGAGTCACCGGTCAGCATCGCGACGCGTACCCCCTTCTTCCGCAGCAGGGCGACGGCCTCCGCCGACTCCGGTCGCACCACGTCGGCCAGCGCGAACATGGCGAGAACGCGTTCACCGTCGATCAGGTACACCACAGTCGAACCGCCGGCACCGGCCACCGTCGCGGCGCGCACAAGGGCGGGGTCGAGCCGGATGCCGCGCTCGTTCACCAGCCGAGCGCTCGCGACCGTGAGGGGCCGGCCTCCGATCGTCGCCGACGCACCGCGGCCGGCGAGCGCCTCGAAACCGGTCGACGCGGGAACCGTCACACCGCGCTCGCGGGCCGCAGCGACGATGGCGCGCGCGACCGGATGCTCGGAGCGGTCCTCGACGGCGGCGGCGAGTGCGAGCACATCGTCCTCGCCCTCGCCCGAAGCGACAACCAGCCCGGCGAGACCCTGCCGGCCCTCGGTGAGCGTGCCGGTCTTGTCGAACAGCACCACATCCACGTCGCGGGCCAGCTCGAGAGCGGCGCGGTCGCGCACCAGGATGCCGCGGCGAGCCCCGATGGCGGTGGACAGCTGGGCGACGAGCGGGATGGCGAGCCCGAGCGCGTGCGGGCAGGCGATGACCAGCACGGTCACGACCCGCTCGAGCACGAAGGCGGGGTCGTCGGGCTTCAGCAGGAACCAGGCCACGAGCGTGATCGCCGCCGCGCCCAAGGCGACATAGAAGAGGAGCGCTGCCGCGCGATCGGCGAGCAGCTGTGCCCGACCCTTGCTCGCCTGGGCGTCGGCGACCAGCTTCATGACACCGGCCAGGGCGGTGTCGTCGCCGACCTTCGTCACCTCGACGACGAGCGCACCGCTGGCGATCGAGCCGCCGACGACGGGGTCTCCGGGGTGCTTGCGAACGGGCACCGACTCACCGGTCAGCAGCGATTCGTCGACCTCCGACTCGCCGTCCGCCACCTCCCGTCGACGGGGATCGCCGCACCCGGCCGGACGATCACGTGGTCGCCGACCTTCAGCTCGGAGACCTTCACGGTCATGCGGTGATCGCCGTGCTGCACCTCGGCCTCGTCGGGGATCAGCTTCGCGAGTTCGCCCAGCGCGTTCTGCGCGCCCATGACGGCGCTCATCTCGATCCAGTGGCCGAGCAGCATGATCGTGGTGAGGGTGGCGAGCTCCCACCAGAAGTCCATCCCCTCGAGCCCCAGCGTCACGGCGAGCGAGTACCCGAACGCGACCAGCAGCGCCAGCGAGATGAGCGTCATCATGCCGGGGCTCTTCGCCCGCACCTCATCGACGGCACCGCGGAGGAACACGCGCCCGCCGATCAGGAAGATGAGCAGGCCGAACGCCGCCGGGATGAGTTCGCTGCCCGGGAACCGCGGCCCGTCCAGGCCCAGGATGTCTTGGAGACCGGTCGAGAAGACGAGCGTCGGGATCGTGAGGACAAGGTTCACCCAGAAGAGGCGGCGGAAGACCGCCGGATCGTGGTGGGAGTGCGCGTGGAGCCGTGGTCGTGCTTCTGGCCTGCGGTCGCGAGCGTCGAGCCTGCCGGGGCCGGTGATCGTGATGCGTGTGCTGTGATCCATCAGGATCCCCGGTTGTTCTGCAGTTCGAAGACGGTCAGCAGCTCGGCGACCCCCGCATCCCGTCGCACACCGCCCTCGTCGAACATCTCGCTCACGTGCGTGCGCAGGTGGTTCTCGACCAGCAGCTTGTTGAGGCTGCGCAGGGACTTCTGGATGGCGAGGGTCTGCGTGATGATGTCGACGCAGTACTCCTCGTTCTCGATCATCTTCTCCACTCCGCGCAGCTGCCCCTGCAGGATGCGGGAGCGGTGGAGGGCACGTTTCTTGAGGTCGGCGATCATGTTGTCAAGCCTATACCCCCTGGGGGTATGCCGCAGCGTATCGTCGGCGACATGAAGGTCACCAAGTACGAGCACGCCACGCTCCTGGTCTCGATCGGCGACGACAACCTGATCATCGATCCCGGGGTCTTCCTCTCCCTGGCCGATTTCTCACGGGTGCTCGCCGTCGTGATCACGCACGAGCACCAGGATCACTGGACCCCCGACCAGCTCGGCCGCATCCTGGAGCGCAGCCCCGACGCGAAGATCCTCGGCCCGGCAGGGGTCGCGAAGGCCGCAGCCGAGTTCGACGTCCAGGTCGTCAAGGCCGGCGACACGGTCGAGGTCGGCTCGTTCTCCCTGACGTTCTTCGGCGAGAAGCACGCCGTGATCCACGAGTCGATCGCGGTCCCCGACAACGTCGGGGTGCTGGTCAACGACGAGCTCTACTACCCCGGGGATTCGTTCACGGTCCCGGATGTGGCGGTCGGCACCCTCGCGGCCCCGGTCGGCGCACCCTGGTTGAAGATCGGAGAGGCGATGGACTTCGTGCTCGCCGTCGCACCCGAACGCGCGTTCTTCGCCCACGACATGCACCTCTCGGTGGCGGGCAAGGAAATTCACGTCCAGCGTCTGCAGTGGGCGACCGAGCAGGGCGAGGGCGCCTTCCACGCGCTCGAGGTCGCTGAGTCGCTCGACATCTGACTGAGGGTATCCTTACCTCACAGGGGCGGCGCCAGCGCACGGTGCCGCCCCTTCTCCGTGCCGGTGGCCCTCGATACCGTTGCGCCATGCCAGCAACGACCGCGGCGCTGCGCGTGGTGCCCGTCACCGACGCGCCGTGGGACGACGTCCGCACAGTGTTCGGCACCCGCGGCGACCCGGCTCGATGCTGGTGCCAGTACTTCAAGATCGACGCCCAGGCCTGGAAGGCGCAGGACGTCGCCGCCTTCGAGCGAGCCCTGTGCGACCAGACCGAGAAGGCACGCGCCTCTCACGGCGCCGGCCCCGGCGTGCTCGCCTACGACGGCGACGAGCCGGTCGGCTGGTGCGCGGTCGAGCAGCGCACGGCGTACCGCCGCATCCTGAATTCGCAGCTCGCACGCGAGAGCGCCGACGAGCCAGCGGCCGACGACGTCTGGTTCGTGTCCTGCTTCGTCGTGCGGGTCGGGCACCGCCGCAAGGGCGTCGCCTCGGCACTGCTCGAGGGCGCGGTCGCGCACGCCCGGGCCCACGGAGCGCGGGTGGTCGAGGCGTTCCCCGTCGTAGCCGGGCCCGGCACGTCGAGCGCCGACCTCTACCACGGGCCGCTCTCGGCCTTCGAGGCGGCGGGCTTCGAGACGGTGGCGCGGCCGAGCGATCACCGGGCGGTCGTGCGGATGGTGCTGCGCTAGCGCTGCGCTGGCGCCCGGCTCAGTCGGTGACCGGGGGAACGGTGCCGGGAGGAACCGCGCGCCCCGCCCGGATCGTGCGGAGGGACAGCTCGATCGCGACGACGATCATCAGGATGCCGAAGAGGACCGCGGAGACCCGCGGCGGCAGCAGGAACGCGAGCGCGACGCCGCCGAAGCTCGCGACCACCGCCGCCGCCCCGACGATGAGCGCGTCCCCGAGCCTGACCAGCCCGGCCCGCGTGTTCGCGATCGTGCCCGTCGTCGCCGTGGGGATCATCGCGATCAGCGACGTGCCCTTGGCGACCAGGTCGCTGACGCCGAAGAAGGCCACGAGCACCGGCACCGCGATCACGCCTCCGCCCACCCCGAACATGCCGGCCGCGATGCCCATGACGAGTCCGAGCAGGACGAGGGCGGCGATCGTCCACGGGGTGCAGCGCGAGCTCCGCCCCGCGGGACGGCACCTCGAAGAACAGGCGCACCGCGACCAGCACGAGCAGCGCGATGAACAGCCAGCGCAGCCAGCCGAGCGGCAGGGCGCGCAACAGCTTCGTGCCGATGAGCGATCCGCCGATCCCGCCGAGCGCGATGAGCACGGCCGCCGTCAGATCGGTCTCCCCCGCGAACGTGTAGCTCGCGGCACCCGCGATCGCAGCCGGCACGATCGCGGCCAGCGAGGTCGCCGCGGCGCGACGCTGATCGAACGCGAGCAGCCAGATCAGCAGCGGGACCATGATCGTTCCGCCGCCGACGCCGAACGCTCCGGAGAGCGTGCCGCCGAGCAGTCCCGCGAGCAGAAGGGCGAGAACGCGCCGGGCGGAATACGGCTCGCGCACCGGGTCGGATTGCGTGAACCTGTTCACTGCTGGGGTACCTGGACTCGAACCAAGAACAACTGAACCAGAATCAGCCGTGTTGCCAATTACACCATACCCCAAGGAAAAACCCCGGTCAGAGCCGGTTTTCCTGGCGGGCCAGCCACGCCGCGAGGCGCCGAGGGCCGCCGACCAGCATACGGCACATCGGGCACGTCACGAATTCGGCAGCCTCGCGTAGCGTGACATCGTGACCACGCGGATCTACGTGACCTCGGCCGAGGGCGGCACCGGCAAGTCCACCGTCGTCGTCGGCCTGCTCGACGCCCTCCAGCGCAACGTGGCGCGAGTCGGGGTGTTCCGTCCGATCGCCCGGTCCGGCGACCGCGACTACGTCCTCGAGCTGCTGCTCGAGCACGCGACCGCCGGGCTCACCTACGAGGAGAGCGTCGGCACCAGCTACGAGCACGTCCACGACGATCAGGATGCTGCGCTCGCCACGATCGTCGACCGGTTCGCCGCGATCGAGGACCGCTGCGATGCGGTGGTGATCGTCGGGTCCGACTACACCGACGTCGGAACGCCGACCGAGCTCTCGGTCAACGGGCGCATCGCCGCCGACCTCGCCGCGTCGGTGCTGCTGGTCACCGGCGGCCAGAAGCCGGGCGGCCACGGCCCGCGCTCGGCGCACGACGTGGCCGACGTCACCGACCTCGCGCTCGCGCAGCTCACCCACGAGCACGCCCCGGTCGTCGCGGTCATCGCCAACCGCGTCGATCCCGCGCAGCTCGACGAGATACGCGGCGGCGGTCGCGAGCCGCATGCCCGAGGGCGTGCCGAGCTGGGTCATCCCCGAGGAGCCGACGCTCGTCGCGCCGCTGCTCCGCACCGTGTTCGACGCCGCCGGGGCAGAGCTCGTGCGCGGCGACCCCGCTCTTCTCGAGCGTCCGGTGCTCGACACCGTCGTCGCCGCGATGTCGCTCGAGAACGTGCTGCCGCGCCTGCTCGAGGGTGCGGTCGTCGTCGTGCCGGGCGACCGGTCCGACGTTCTCGTGGGCACCCTCGTCGCCCAGCTGTCGCAGACCTTCCCGTCGCTGGCCGGAATCCTGCTCAACGGCGGATTCCCGCTGAGCCCGTCGATCGAGAAGGTGATCGAGGGACTGTCGACGGCGCTGCCGATCGCCCGGACCCAGCTCGGCACCTTCGACACGATCACCGCGCTGGCCGGAGCCCGCAGCCGGCTCGCCGCCGATTCGCCGCAGAAGTACGCGTTGGCGCTCGCCCTGTTCGAGCGGGCAGTCGACGCCGATGCCCTCGTGGCCCGGCTGTCGCTCGCGCCCGCGACCGCGATGACCCCGGTGCGGTTCGAGCACTCCCTTGTTCAGCGGGCCCGCGCCGACGTGCGGCACATCGTGCTGCCGGAGGGCGACGACGACCGCATCCTGCACGCCGCCGGCATCGTGCTTCAGCGCGGCATCGCCCGGCTCACGATCCTGGGCGACGACGCCGTGGTGCGCCCCCGCGCGGCCGAGCTCGGGATCGACCTCGGCGAGACGCCGGTGATCTCGACGTTCGATCCCGCACTGCGCGAGAAGTTCGCCGCCGAGTACCACCGGCTGCGCGGCCACAAGGGCATCTCGCTCGAGATGGCGGCCGAGACCGTGACCGACGTCTCGTACTTCGGCACGATGATGGTGCACTTCGGCCTCGCCGACGGCATGGTGTCGGGAGCGAAGCACACCACGGCGCACACCATCCGGCCGTCCTTCGAGATCGTGAAGACCCGCCCCGGCGTCTCGGTCGTCTCGAGCGTGTTCCTCATGGCGCTCGCCGACCGGGTGCTGGTCTACGGCGATTGCGCCATCATCCCGGAGCCCACCGCCGACCAGCTCGCCGACATCGCGATCTCCGCGGCGGCCACCGCACGGCAGTTCGGCATCGAGCCGCGGGTCGCGATGCTCAGCTACTCGACGGGCGACTCCGGGTCGGGCGCCGAGGTCGACAAGGTGCGCGCGGCGACGGCGCTGGTGCGCGAGCGCGCCCCCGAGCTGCCCGTGGCCGGGCCGATCCAGTACGACGCGGCGGCGGATCCGGATGTCGGGGCCAGCAAGATGCCGGACTCCGACGTCGCGGGCCACGCCACCGTGTTCATCTTCCCCGACCTCAACACGGGCAACAACACCTACAAGGCCGTGCAGCGCAGCGCCGGAGCCGTCGCGATCGGCCCGGTGCTCCAGGGACTCGCGAAGCCGGTCAACGACCTGTCGCGGGGCGCGCTGGTGCGCGACATCGTGAACACGATCGCGATCACCGCGATCCAGGGCGCGGCGGCCGGCAGCGAGTCCCCCGCATGACGACGGTCTTCGTGCTGAACGCCGGCTCGTCGTCCATCAAGTACACGGTGCTCGACGTCGAAGCCGGAACGCTCCTCGCCGACGGGATCGTCGAGCGCATCGGCGTGCCCGGCGGGGTGCCCGACCATGCCACCGCGCTGGCGACCGTCCTCGCCGAGCTCGGCGACACCGCGATCGACGCCGTCGGCCACCGCGTCGTGCACGGCGGCGAGCGCTTCACCGACGCCACCGTGATCGACGACGACGTCGAGGCCGCCATCGAGCAGCTCACCGAGCTCGCGCCACTGCACAACCCCGCCGGACTCGCCGGCATCCGGGCCGCCCGCGCGGCGCTCCCCGACGTGCCCCAGGTCGCCGTCTTCGACACGGCGTTCCACGCCACGATCCCGGTCGAGGCCGCCACCTACGCGATCGACGCCGAGCTGGCAGCGCGCCACGGCATCCGGCGCTATGGATTCCACGGCACGTCGTATCAGTACGTGTCGCGTGTTACGGCGGAAACGCTCGGCCGGCCGCTCGACGGGCTGCGGATGATCGTGCTCCACCTGGGCAACGGCGCCTCGGCCGCAGCGATTGACGGGGGCCGGTCCGTCGACACCTCGATGGGGCTCACGCCGCTCGAGGGCCTCGTCATGGGCACCCGCTCGGGCGACCTCGACCCCGCGATCCCGTTCCACCTGCACCGGGTCGCCGGGCTCTCGGTCGACGAGCTCGACGATCTGCTCAACCGGCGGAGCGGCATGCTCGGGCTCTCCGGCCACGCGGACATGCGCGAGGTGATCGACGCCGCCGAAGCGGGCGACGACCGCGCGACGCTGGCGCTCGAGGTGTATCTCCACCGCATCCGGCACTACATCGGCGCCTACGCGGCCGTGCTCGGCGGGATCGACGCGCTGGTCTTCACCGCCGGCGTCGGCGAGAACAGCGATGTCGTGCGGGCCGGTGCCGTGCGCGGTCTCGAATTCCTCGGAGTCGCGATAGACCCGGATGCCAACGCGGCGCGAGGCCACACCGCTCGCGTCATCTCGCCCCCGAGCTCGCCTGTCGTCGTGCTGGTCGTGCCCACCGACGAGGAGCTCGAGATCGCCCGGCAGACGGTCGCCCGCGTGGCCGGGCTGGGCGGCTAGTGCGCGTCGCGCGGGCCGGTACGGTGGAGGCGTGACGGCAGCGACCATTCCGCGGTGGTTCCTCGTCCTGGTGGTCATTCCCGGAGTCCTGGTCGTCTCCGTGATGGCCGTTCTCTTCGCCCGGGCCCTGCACGAGATCCCGGTGACGGCGTCCTTCTTCGTCACCTACCCGGGCGACGCGACCCCGTGGCCGGACACCCCCGTCGGCTTCCCTGCCTGGCTCAGCTGGACCCACTTCCTCAACGGGTTCTTCCTCTTCTTCATCGTGCGCTCGGGACTCCTCATCCGGGCGGGGCATCGTCCGCCCGCGTTCGTGACCCGCCGTGCCGCCAGAGCCCGGCGCCACGGGCTGCACACCTGGTGGCACCTCGTCGTCGACAGCCTGTGGGCCCTCAATGGGATCGTGTACCTGGTGCTGCTCATCGCATCCGGGCAATGGAAACGGCTGGTGCCGGCATCCTGGGACGTCGTCCCGAACGCGCTCTCCGCGGCGCTCCAGTACGTGTCGCTCGACTGGCCGCTGCACAACGGCTGGACGCACTACAACGCACTCCAGCTGCTGCTGTACGGGTTCACGGTGTTCGCGGCCGGCCCGGTTGCGGTCGTGGTGGGGCTTCGGCTCTCCCCCGTCTGGCCTGCGAAGTTCGCCCGGCCCGAAGGCCTGCTCGGCGACAGGTTCGCGCGCACTTTGCACTGGCTCACCGCCGTCTACTTCATCGCGTTCACGATCGTGCACGTGGCGCTGGTCGCCCTGACCGGCGTGCTCGCCAACCTGAACCACATGTATGCCGGGCGCGACGACCAGACCTGGATCGGCGCAGCGGTGTTCGCGGCCTCGCTCGTCGTCACCATCGTCGCGGCGGTGCTGCTGCGCCCGCCGACGCAGACCCGCATCGCCGAACTCGCGCGGAATGACGTAAGGCGGATGCCGCCGGCGAGCTAGTCCTGGAGCGCCCGCCGCAGCCGTTCGAGCCGAGCGAGGGTCGACTCCTTGCCGAGGATCTCCATCGACTCGAAAAGTGGCGGGCTGACCCGGCGCCCGCTGAGCGCGGTGCGGAGCGGGCCGAAAGCCGTGCGCGGCTTGAGTCCCGCTCCGTCGATCAGCGCCGCTCGCAGCGACGCCTCGATCTCGGCGGCGGACCAGTCGTTCAGCTGCTCCAGGGCGGCCTCCGACGCATCCAGCACCAGGCGGGCCTCGTCGGCATCGGCCGGGAGCGCGTCGTCGTCGTACTCGATCGATTCGTCCGCCGAGAAGAAGAACCCCAGCATCCCGCGCGCCTCGCCGAGCAGGTTGACCCGCTCCTGCACGAGCGGGGCGGCCTCCCGCAGGATCGCCTGCTCCGCCTGCGTCGGAGGGTCGCTGACGAGGCCCTCGAGGTAGGGCACGATGCGCGCCGTGAAGTCCTCGCTGGCCAGCAGACGGATGTGGTCGCCGTTGATCGACTCGGCCTTCTTCAGGTCGAAGCGGGCCGGGTTCGGGTTCACGTCGACCGACGTCGAAGGCGTCGACCAGTTCGTCCTGGCTGAAGACGTCGCGGTCGGGACCGATCGACCAGCCGAGCAGCGACAGGTAGTTGAGCAGACCCTCCGGCACGAAGCCGCGCTCGCGGTGGTGGAACAGGTTCGACTCCGGGTCGCGCTTGCTCAGCTTCTTGCTGCCCTCACCCATGACGTACGGCAGGTGGCCGAAGCGCGGGATGAAGTCGGTCACGCCGACCGCGATCAGCGCCGCGTATAGGGCGATCTGCCGAGGCGTGCTGGAGAGCAGGTCCTCGCCACGCAGCACGTGGGTGACGCCCATGAGCGCATCGTCGACGGGGTTCACGAACGTGTACAGCGGCGCCCCGTTCGGGCGCACCACCACGAAGTCGGTGGTCGAGCCGGCCGGGAAGGTGATCGGGCCGCGCACGAGGTCGTCGAAGCTCAGCTCATGGTCGGGAACGCGCAACCGCAGCGCAGGCTGGCGGCCCTCGGCGCGGAACGCCGCGCGCTCGTCTTCGCTGAGGTCGCGTTCGAAATTGTCGTAGCCCTGCTGCTTGTCGCGGCCGTTCGACGCGTTGCGGGCGTCCATCTCCTCCGGCGTGACGAAGCTCTCGTAGAGGAAGCCGGCATCCCGGAGCTTCTCGATCATCTCGAGTAGATCCCGGTGCGCTGCGACTGCCGGTACGGCTCGTGCGGACCGCCCGTCTCGACGCCCTCGTCCCAGTCGAGGTGGAGCCAGCGCAGCGCGTCGACGAGCTGGAGGTAGCTCTCCTCGCTGTCGCGCGCGGCATCGGTGTCTTCGATGCGGAAGATCATGGTGCCGCCGGTGTGACGTGCGTACGCCCAGTTGAACAGCGCCGTGCGGATCATCCCGACATGCGGGGTGCCGGTGGGCGAGGGACAGAAGCGGACGCGCACATCGGAGCCCGTGGCGGTCGAGAAGGGGAGAGAGGTCATCGCCCGTCAAGCCTACGGCGCGGCGACCCCGCGGGCTCCTGCCCTACCGGCGCACGGCCGCACCGACCGCGATCACCGCCGCGGCAGCGGCCGCGAGGCCGACCGCGACCGCCGCGACGAGCACGGGCCCGCCCGGCTCGAACGATCGACTGCCCGATCAGTGCCTGCCACGCGGTGAGCCCGACGACGGCGAGATAGGTCGCCCCGGCGACCGCCACGAGGCGGTGGCGCAGCACGCCGTCCGCGAGCAGCGGCACCCGGCGGGCGAGCAGCTCGAGCACGA
>CAWJWQ010000010.1:0-59755 GCA_963846615.1 uncultured Actinomycetota bacterium
TGAAGCACAGCACCGCGCCGGCCGCGACACCCGGCGCGACGAGCGGCACGGTCACCAGCCGGAACACCTGCCACCGGCTCGCGCCCAGGGTCGCCGCGGCGTCCTCGGTGCGCCGGTCGGCGGCACCCAGCGCCCCCTCGACCGCGAAGACCAGGAACGGCATCGCCACGAACGTCTGCGCGAGCACCACGGCGCCGGTCGTGTACGGGATGCCGAGGCCGGCTTCCGCGAAGAACTGTCCGATCAGGCCGCGGCGGCCGAGCAGGAGCAGCAGGGCGATGCCCCCGACCACCGGCGGCAGGACGAGGGGAACCGTGATCGCCGCGCGCAGCAGCCGGCGCGGCACGAGGCGCCACGCGGCGCTGTGCGAGAGCAGCACCGCGAGGGGCACGCCGAACACCAGGCACAAGCCGGTCGAGACGAGGGCGGTGAGCAGCGAGAGGCCGAGCGCCTGAAGCACCGGGTCGCTCGCCAGCAGCTGGGGCAGGTTCCCCCAGGGCGCTCGGATCGCGAGCGCCACGAGCGGCAGCACGAGGAACGCCAGCCCGATGCCGGCGGCGATCGCGAGCGGCGGGCTGAGCCGTGCGCGGGGCGCGCGTTCGGTATGGGGTCACGGTAGTGCCGCGCTCCCGTTCACGGGGCGACGAAACCGGCGTCGCCGAGCACGCCTCTGACCGGCATCCGACAGCACGAAGTCGACCCAGTCATGGGCACCCTCCGGGTTGCGTGTCCCGGTCAGCACGGCGATCGGGTAGGCGTTGATCACCTCGGCCGCCTCCGGCACGACGATGCCGTCGACGGCGTTGCCGGCGGCGATGACGTCGGTCACGTAGACGAGGCCGGCGTCCGCCTCCCCGAGCTCGATCTTGGTCAGCACGCCCTTCACGTCCTGCTCGAGGGTGTCCGGCGCCGCGGTCAGGCCGGCGAGCTCCATCAGCGCCTCGGACGCCGCGCCGCACGGCACCGAGGGGTCGCAGAGCGCGATCGTGAGGGCTGCGTCGGCGAGGTCCGCGAGCCCGTCGACGCCGGCCGGGTTGCCGGCGGGCACCGCGATCTCGAGGGTGTTCGTCGTGAAGATCGTCGAGCCGACGACGTCGCCGGCACTCCGTCGACCGTCGTCATCGGCGCGATGCTCGCGGCGGCGAACACGTCGGCGGGCGCGCCCTCGGTGATCTGGGCCGCGAGGGCACCGCTGCCGCCGAAGTTCAGCACCACGTCTGCGCTCGGGTGCAGCTGCTCGAATTCGGTCTCGAGCGCGCCGAAGACCTCGGTCAGCGATGCGGCGGCGAAGACCGTGATCGTGCCGGTCACCGGATCCGGGATCTCGGTGCCGGGGCGTCGCCGTCTGGGCCGTCGCCGGTCCGGGCACCCGGCGCAGCCTGCCAGGAGGAGAGCGGCGGCGATCGAGCACGACGCCCGGGCGGGTCATGAATCGTTCTCCGGGACTTCGATGGTGACGACGGTGGCCTTCGCGCTCGCCGAGGCCAGCACGCCCGGCTCGAGACCGAGCTCGTCGGCGGCCTCACGGCTCATCAGCGACACGACGCGGAACGGGCCGGCCTGCAGCTCGACCTGGGCCATCACGCCGTCGCGTGTCACCGCGGTCACGATGCCGGTGAAGCGGTTGCGGGCGGAGCCTTCGCCGCAGGGAAGGTGCCGCCGAGCGGCGATTCCGCGCGCGAGCTCGGCGAGCAGCGGCACCAGCTCGGTGCCCGCGATCACCTGGCGGCCCGACGCGCCTCTGCCGATCCGCAGCCGGCCGTTGTCGGCCCACCGGCGCACCGTGTCGTCGCTCACGCCGAGAAGCACCGCCGCCTCGCGGACCGAGAACTCGTTCATCGCCGCATCTGCGTTTGCATGCATCGATTGTAGCCGTGCATGCGGCTCGCAGCGCCGGTCACGCCTTTGCGAAAGAATCGAGGCATGCCCATCGACCCCGACGACCCGCGCTACGCCCGCCAGCGCGTGCTCACCGGATTCGGGCGCGAGGCCCAGCAGCGCCTCGCCGATGCGCATGTGGTCGTCATCGGCGCCGGCGGCCTCGGCAGCACGGTCATCCCCGCGCTCGCGGCCGCCGGAGTCGGCACCATCGCGATCGTCGACGACGACACCGTCGACGCCAGCAACCTGCACCGGCAGACGATGTTCGGGCCCTCCGATGTCGGGCGGCCCAAGGTCGACGCGGCCGCGGATGCCCTGGCCGCCCTGGCACCGGACGTCACGATCGTGCGCCACGCCATCCGGTTCGCCCCGGGCACCACCTTCGACCTCCTGCTCGACGCCGACGTGCTCGATCGACGGCAGCGACAACCTCGCCACCCGGTACCTGGCGAACGACGCGGCGGCCGTCCGCGCCATCCCGCTGGTGTGGGGGTCGGCGCTCCGCTGGTCGGGGCAGGTCGGCGTCGCCTGGGACGAGCGCGGCGTCGACTACCGCGACCTCTTCCCGGAGCAGCCCGGCGCCGACGACGAGACCTGCGAGGTGGCCGGAGTGCTGCCGACGGTGTGCGCCGTGATCGGCGCGATGATGGCGAGCGAGACGATCAAGCTGCTGACCGGGGCAGGCGATCCGCTGATCGGGCGGGTCGCCGTCTACGACGCCCTCACCGGCTCGACACGCGAGATCGAGTACCGGCGCGATCCCGGCGCCACGCGTCCCGGGTCGCTCGAGGAGCGGACCGCTCTGACCGAGCCCGATCCCGCCCGCTCGGTCACGCCCGAGCAGCTGGCGAAGCTCCTCGCCGGGCCGGAGACCGCCGGCATCCACGAGACCCCTCCCCTGCTGCTCGACGTGCGCGAACGGCCCGAGGCGTCGTTCGCGTCGCTCCCCGGCTCCGTGCTCATCCCCCTCGGCGAGCTGCCCGACCGCCTCGGCGAGCTCGACAGCGACGGCCCGATCGTCGTGTACTGCCACCACGGGGTGCGGTCGGCGCGCGCGCTCGAGGTGCTCGAGAAGGGCGGATTCACCCGCGCGCGGCACCTCACCGGCGGTCTCGACGGATGGTCGGTCAAGGTCGACCCCGCGGTGCCGAGGTACTGATGGGGCGTCCGCCGCACCCCGGTCGCCGAGCACATCGCCCGCGTCGACGCGCTGCTCGCGCCGCTGCGGGCGCGGGAGACCGAGGGCGTGCCGCTGCTCGCCGCGCTCGGACGGGTGACGGCCGCCGAGATCGTCTCGCCGATCGCGCTGCCGCCGTTCCGGAACTCGCAGATGGACGGGTTCGCGGTGCGCGCGGCCGACGTCGCCGCGGCGCCCGTCGACGCTGCCGATCGCGCGCGAGGTCGCGGCCGCGCCCGGCGAGCCGGGCGACGCTCGCAGCCGCGGCACCGCGATCCGCATCATGACGGGCGCGCCGGTGCCGGCAGGGGCGGATGCCGTGGTCCCGGTCGAGGACACCGCTGTCGACGGCGACGCCGCGTCACGATCACGTGCGCGCTCGCGGCGCGGGCGAGTACGTGCGCGAGGCGGGCAGCGACCTCGCGCCGGCGACACCGCTGCTGCCCGCCGGACACGCGGCTCGCCTCGCGGCACCTCGCCGCGCTGGCCGCGGCCGGGCTCGCCACGGTGGACGTGCGCACCGCGTCCGGGTCGCCGTGATCAGCACCGGCAGCGAGCTCGTCGCGCCGGGCGAGCCGCTCGGGCCCGGGCAGATCCCCGACGCCAACGGCGATCGCGCTCGCGGCGGCCGTGCGCGCGGCCGGAGGCGAACTCGTCGCGCAGGGCCGCGTGCACGACGAGCCCGCCGACCCTCGCCGCCGCGTTCGATCGAGGCCATCGGCGACGGCGCCGAGCTGCTGCTCACCAGCGGCGGCATCTCGATGGGCGAGCACGAGGTCGTGCGCGAGCTGCTCGAGCCGCTCGGCGCCCACGTCGACGTGCTCGCGATGCAGCCGGGCGGCCCGCAGGCTCTCGGCGACCTACCGCGGCGTGCCCGGTCGTCTGCTTCCCCGGCAACCCGGTGAGCAGCCAGCTCAGCTTCGAGCTGTTCGTCGCGCCGCTGCTGCGCGAGCTCGCCGGGCTGCCCGCGCCGCGGCACGCGACCCTGCGGCTGGCTGCGCGCCGTGCGGTCGGTCCCGGGCCGGCGGCAGTTCCTGCGCGGGCGCCGGCTCGACGGCGATCGGGTGGCGACCGTCGTCGGGACCGGGGTCGCATCTGGTCGCGGCGCTCGCGGCATCCGACCTCATCATCGACGTGCCGGAGGACGTCGTCGACCTCGCCGCCGGCGATTCCGTGGAAACCTGGGAGCTATGACCGAGCTGAGCCACCTCGACGACCAGGGCCGCGCCCGCATGATCGACGTCGGCGCGAAGGCGGTCACCCGCCGGGTCGCCGTCGCCGGCGGGCCGCCTCGACACGACGGCCGAGGTCGTCGCGCTCGTGCTCGCCGACGGCCTGCCGAAGGCCGACGTGCTCGCGACCGCGCGCATCGCCGGCATCGCGGGCGCGAAGCGGACGAGCGAGCTGATCCCGCTCGCGCACCTGCTGCCGCTCGACTCGGTCACGATCGAGTTCGAGCCGGGCGAGGCATCGATCGCGATCACGCGCGACGGTCGCGGTCACCGGCCAGGACCGGCGTCGAGATGGAGGCACTCACCGCCGTCGCGATCGCCGGACTCACGCTGCACGACATGGTCAAGGCGGTCGATCCGGCGGCGACGCTCGGCCGACATCCGGCTGCTCGAGAAGTCGGGCGGCAAGCGCGGGCACTGGACGCGGGACGCTCGGGTGGTCGAGCCTGCGAGACCCGCGCCCGAGGCGCCGCCATCGTCATCGTCTCGTCGACCAGCGTGGCCGCGGGCACCGCCGAGGACCGAACCGGCCCCGTGATCGTCGACTGGCTGCCGCGAGCGCGGCTACGCGATCGCGGCTCCGGTCGTCTGCCCCGACGCCGACATCGCGGCGGCGATCCGGGATGCGGTGGCCGCGGCTCCCGCGCTGGTCCTGACGACGGGCGGCACCGGCATCCATCCCGGCGACCGCACCCCCGAGGCGACCGTCGCCGTGCTCGACCGCGAGCTGCCCGGCGTCGCGGAGGCGCTGCGGGCGGCGGGTCGGGCGCCGACGCCGACCGCCGCGCTCACCCGCGCCGCTGGCCGGGGTCGTCGGCACGACCGATCGTCGTGAACCTGCCCGGGTCGCCCGGCGGCGTGCGCGACGGGCTCGCCGTGCTCGACCCGCTGCTGCCGCACCTGCACGATCAGCTCGCGGGCGGCGACCACGCGGTGCACGGTCACGCGGACGCCGATGCCTGAGCCTTCTTCGCCGAGATCACCGAGCACGACCGATCGACCGCGCCGCGCTCGAGACGTTCGTGCCGCACCGACGCCGGACGGCGCGCTCGTCGTCTTCGAGGGCGTCATCCGCGACCACGACCACGGCGCGGCGGTGACCTCGCTCGACTACTCGGCGCACCCCGATGCCGAGGCGTTCCTCGCGCGACATGTGCGCCGAGCTCGCCGCCGAGACCGGCCTGCGGGTCGCCGCGGCGCACCGCGTCGGCACGCTCGTCGTCGGCGACGTCGCCCTGGTCGCGGCCGTCGCCGCACCGCACCGGGCCGAGGCGTTCGCGGCGTGCGCGCTGCTGGTCGACCGCATCAAGGAGCGCGTCCCGATCTGGAAGCGCCAGCACCTGGCCGACGGCGCGACGGAGTGGGTCGGGCTGCGGGCGCTGTCAGCCGCCCGGAGAACGGCGGCAGCACGTCGACGCGAGCGCCGAGCGCGCGAGCCGGGTCGCGCGACGACGACCCCGTCGACGAGGAACGAGCCCGAGCGCAGCACGCGCGCCATCGGCTCCCCGTAGCGCGCCTCGAGCTCGGCGCGCAGGTCGCCGACCGTCGCCGCGTCGAGCGACCTCGTCGTCGCGTCCCGCCGCCTCGGCGGCCGCCGCGAAGTAGCGCACCTGACGCTCAGCCACCGATCGCGCCCATCGACCGCACGGGCGGCGCGAAGCCCGCGGCGTCGATGCCGTGCCCGGCCTGCTTGTTCCACATCGCGGCGCGCCAGCGGTCGGCGAGCTCGTCGTCCGTCGCACCCGCCCGCAGCAGCCCGCGCAGGTCGGTCTCGTCGTCGCCGAACAGGCACGAGCGCACGGTGCCCTCGGCCGTGATGCGGGTGCGGTCGCACGCGGCGCAGAACGAGCGCGTCACCGAGGCGATGATGCCGACCGTGGCGGGCCCGCCATCCACCTGCCACTCCTCGGCGGGCGCCGACGGGTCCTCCGCGGCCGACCGGGGTCAGCGCGAAGCGCGGCCCGAGCACCGCGAGCAGCTCGGCGGCGGGCACCATGTTGTCGCGGCGCCAGGCCGCATCGGCGTCGAGCGGCATCTGCTCGATGAAGCGCAGCCGCAGCCCGTGCGCGAGCGCGAACGCGAGCAGGTCGGGCGCGTCGGCGAGGGTCTCGCGCATGAGCACGGCGTTGACCTTGATCGGGCCGAGCCCGGCGTCGGCGGCCGCGCGCAGCCCGGCGAGCACGCGCGGCAGCCGGTCGCGGCGGGTGAGGCGGGCGAAGTGCTCGCGGTCGATGGTGTCGAGCGAGACGTTGATGCGCGAGAGCCCGGCGTCGCGCAGGGCGGCCGCCCGCTTGTCGAGGCCGATGCCGTTCGTCGTCATCGACAACGGGATGCCGGGGGCGGCCTCCGCAGACAGCCGCACGATGTCGACGAGGTCGCCGCGGGTCAGCGGCTCACCGCCGGTGAACCGCACCTCGCGCACGCCGAGGTCGCTGCGCACCGATCCCGACCAGCCGGGCGATCTCGGCCGCCGTCAGCAGATCGTCGCGCGGGATCGCCGGCAGCCCCTCCTCCGGCATGCAGTAGGTGCAGCGAAGCGAGCACTTCTCCGTGATCGAGATCCGCAGGTCGTGCGCGACGCGACCGAACCGGTCGACGAGGCCGATCGATATCCGGACGCCCGTCGATCGACGGCGCGGCGCCCGGGTCGCGCCGCAGCGTCGGCATCCCGAGCGCCAGAGTCATGCCTTCACTCTACGTGGCGCGTCACTAGAGTCGGGGCAGGGAAGGGGCACATGTCGTTCATCACCCGCGGATTCTCGGGCCGCAACCGCGAGCGCGACCCCCGCCTCCCTCCCGGCCAGACGCTCGTCGAGGACTGGCCCGTGCTCTCCGCCGGCGTCACCCCGCAGCATCGAGACCGACGAGTGGACGTTCGAGATCAAGGACGAGACCGGCACCGAGCACACGTGGAACTGGGACGAGATGCAGGCGCTCGGCCTCGAGGACGTCACCGTCGACATCCACTGCGTCACCCACTGGTCGAAGCTCGACATGGCGTGGCGCGGCGTGCCGCTCGACAAGCTGTTCGAGAACGTCGAGATCCGAGTACGACTACGTCATGGCGCACAGCTACGGCGGCTACACGACGAACGTGCCGCTCGAGGATCTGCTCGACGGCAAGGCGTGGATCGCGTTCGAGGCCGACGGCGAACCGCTCGACGCCCGAGCACGGCGGGCCGGCGCGGCTGCTGGTGCCGCACCTCTACTTCTGGAAGAGCGCCAAGTGGGTGCGCGGCCTGACGATGATGCCGAGCGACGACCCCGGCTTCTGGGAGCAGTCCGGCTACCACCTCCACGGCGACCCGTGGCAGGAGGAGCGCTACTGGTGACTGGCGCCGCCCGCCGCCTGGCACACCGGCACGGTCGCCGAGGTGCGCGCCCGAGACCCCGAGCGCGCGCCGCCTCGTGCTCGACGTGCCGACCTGGCCGGGCAACGACGCCGGGCTCGCACCTCGACATCCGGCTCACCGCACCCGACGGCTACCAGGCGCAGCGCTCGTACTCGATCGCGTCGTCGGGCGAGGGCACCCGGGTCGTGCTCGCGGTCGACGAGCTGCCCGACGGCGAGGTGTCGCCGTTCCTGGTGCACGAGCTGCGCGGTCGGCGACCAGCTCGAGGTGCACGGGCCGCTCGGCGCGTACTTCGTCTGGCGGCCGCCGGCCGTCGGGACGCCGACGCCGGCCCCGGTGCAGCTCATCGCGGGCGGCTCGGGCGTCGTGCCGCTGTTCGCGATGCTGTCGGCGCACGCGGCCGCCGGCGACGCGACCGAGTTCCGGCTGCTGTACTCGGTGCGCACGCCGGGCGACGTGTTCTTCCGCGCGGAGCTCGACTGCGCTCGATGGCCGTCGACTACGTCTACACGCGCGAGATCCCGGATGGCTGGCCGACCCCCGCAGGACGGCTCACCAAGGCAGCGCTCGAGGCCGCGATCTTCGCCGCCGGAGCGCGCGCCGCGCATCTACGTCTGCGGTCCGACGCCGTTCGTCGAGACCGTCGCCGACTGGCTGATCGAGCTCGGCCACGCCACGACATCCATCCGCACCGAGCGATTCGGAGGCTGCCTGATGCACGCACCTCGACGGCAACGTCCTCGCCGGGCACGCTCGCCGACCTGTTCGCGTTCGACGCGCACCACGGCGTCCGCCCGCTGCGGCGGCTGCGGCACCGTCGCGATGCTCGCCACCGCGATGGTCTACATGGATGCGATGGGCGCCGTCGCGCGCTGCCCGGGATGCGACGACGTGCTGGCCACGATCGTGCAAGGCGACGAGCGGGTCTGGATCAGCATGCCGGGTGTCAGCGCGCTCGAGGTGCCGCGCTGACCCCCACCGTCTCTACCGCGCGGCCGAGCCCTCCGTGTAGTCGGCGTCCTGCTGCTTCCACGCGAAGAGCGCGCGCAGCTCGCGGCCGGTCGCCTCGATCGGGTGCGCGGCGCCCTTGGCGCGCAGCTCCAGGAACTCGGGGGCCCCGGCATCCTGGTCGGCGATGAAGCGCTTGGCGAAGGCACCCGACGTGATGTCGGCGAGCACGGCCTTCATGTTCTCCTTGACCGACGGGTCGATGACGCGCGGGCCGGAGACGTAGTCGCCGTACTCGGCGGTGTCGGAGACGCTCCAGCGCTGCTTGGCGATGCCGCCCTCCCACATCAGGTCGACGATGAGCTTCAGCTCGTGCAGCACCTCGAAGTAGGCGATCTGCGGCTGGTAGCCCGGCCTCGATCAGGGTCTCGAAGCCGTACTGGACGAGCTGCGACGTGCCGCCGCAGAGCACGGCCTGCTCGCCGAACAGGTCGGTCTCGGTCTCCTCGGTGAAGGTGGTCTTGATGCCGCCGGCACGGAGGCCGCCGATGCCCTTGGCGTAGCTCCAGGCGAGGTTCCAGGCGTCGCCGGTCGCATCCTGCTCGACGGCGACGATCACGGGAACGCCGCGACCGGCCTCGTACTCGCGGCGCACGGTGTGGCCGGGGCCCTTCGGGGCGACCATGATCACGTCGACGCCCTCGGGCGCCTCGATGTAGCCGAAGCGGATGTTGAAGCCGTGCCCGAAGAGGATCGCGTTGCCGTCGTCCAGGTTGTCCTTGATGTCGTCGGCGTAGATGCCGCGCTGGTGCTGGTCGGGCGCGAGGATGACGATGACGTCGGCCCACTCGGCGGCGTCGGCGGCGGTGAGCACCTCGAAGCCGGCCTCCTCGGCCTTGGCCATCGACTTCGAGCCCTCCTTGAGGCCCGACCTTCACCTCGACGCCCGAGTCGCGGAGGTTCAGCGCGTGGGCGTGGCCCTGCGAGCCGTAGCCGATGACGGCGACCTTCTTGCCCTGGATGAGGGCGAGGTCGGCGTCCTTGTCGTAGAAGATCTCGGTCACGAGATGTCCGTTCCTTGATTCGTCGTTCGGGGTGTGTGCTAGTTCTTGAAGACTCGTTCGGTGATGCTCTTGCTGCCGCGGCCGATGGCGAGCAGGCCCGACTGCGCGATCTCCTTGATGCCGTAGGGCTCGAGCATGCGCAGGAACGCCTGCATCTTGCCGCTGTCGCCGGTGACCTCGATGACGAGGGCGTCGGTCGCCACGTCGACGACGCGGGCGCGGAACAGGTTGACCGCCTCGAGGATCTGCGAGCGGGTCACGTTGTCGACCTTGACCTTGATGAGCAGGTGCTCGCGCTGCACGGACTGCGACGGGATCCAGCTCGACGATCTTGATCACGTTGACCAGCTTGTTCAGCTGCTTGGTGACCTGCTCGAGCGGCAGGTCCTCGACGTCGACCACGACGGTGATGCGCGAGAGGCCGTCGATCTCGCTGTGGCCGACGGCGAGCGACTCGATGTTGAAGCCGCGCCGGGCGAACAGGCCCGCGACGCGGGTGAGCAGGCCGGGCTTGTCCTCGACGAGGAGGGAGAGAACGTGGCGCGACATGGCCTACTCCTCTTCCCACTCGGGGGCGTGCTCGCGGGCGTACTGCACGGACGAGTTGCCGACGCCCTGCGGCACCATCGGCCAGACCATCGCGTCGCGGCTGACGACGAAGTCGATGACGACCGGGCGGTCGTTGGTCTCGATCGCGAGCTTGATCGCGGGGTCGATCTCCTCCGGCTTCGTGACCCGGATGCCGAGCGCGCCGTACGCCTCGGCCAGCTTCACGAAGTCGGGGACCATCCGGGTCTGCTCGGTCGAGCTCTTGTGCCCGGTGTTGAGGTCGGTGAACGAGTGCCGGCCGTCGTAGAACAGGGTCTGCCACTGCCGCACCATGCCGAGCGACGAGTTGTTGATGATCGCGACCTTGATCGGGATGTCGTTGATCGTGCAGGTGGCGAGCTCCTGATTGGTCATCTGGAAGCAGCCGTCGCCGTCGATCGCCCAGACCAGGCGGTCGGGCTGGGCGACCTTGGCGCCCATCGCCGCGGGGACCGCGTAGCCCATGGTGCCGGCGCCGCCGGAGTTCAGCCAGGCGTGCGGGCGCTCGTACTTGATGAACTGCGCCGCCCACATCTGGTGCTGGCCGACGCCGGCGGCGTAGATCGCCTCGGGACCGCTCAGCTCGCCGATGCGCTGGATCACGTCCTGCGGCGCGAGCAGCCCGTCGTCGGGGTCGTCGGTGAAGCCGAGCGGGAAGTCGGCGCGCAGCTTGTCGAGGCGCGCCCACCAGTCGGTGAGGTCGGGCTTGCGTCTTCTTGGCCGCGTCGGCGAACGCGGCGATCAGGTCGACGATGACGTCTTTCGCGTCGCCCACGATCGGCACGTCGGCCTGGCGGATCTTGCCGATCTCGGCCGGGTCGATGTCGACGTGCACGACCTTCGCGTTCGGCGCGAAGTCGGCGACCTTGCCGGTGACCCGGTCGTCGAAGCGGGCGCCGAGCGCGATGATCAGGTCGCTCTCCTGCAGCGCGAGCACCGCGGGCACCGTGCCGTGCATGCCGGGCATGCCGAGGTGCTGCGGGTGCGAGTCGGGGAACGCGCCGCGCGCCATCAGCGTCGTGACGACGGGCGCGCCGGTCTTCTCGGCGAGCTTCAGCAGCTCGGCTTCGGCGCCCGAGCCGGATGACGCCGCCGCCGACGTAGAGCACGGGGCGCTCCGCCTCGACCAGCAGCTCGGCCGCGGCGACGATCTGCTTGCCGTGCGCCTTCGTGACCGGACGGTAGCCGGGCAGGTCGATCTTCGGCGGCCAGATGAACGGCGCCGACTTCTGCTGGGCGTCCTTGGTGACGTCGACCAGCACCGGGCCGGGACGACCGGTCGTCGCGATCTGGTACGCCGCGGCGAGCGTCGCCGGCACCTCGGCCGGGTCGGTGACCAGGAACGAGTGCTTCGTGATCGGCATCGTGATGCCGACGATGTCGACCTCCTGGAACGCGTCGGTGCCCATCGAGGTCGAGAACACCTGGCCGGTGATCGCGATCATCGGCACCGAGTCCATGTGGGCGTCGGCGATCGCGGTGACGAGGTTGGTCGCGCCGGGGCCGGAGGTGGCGATGGCGACGCCGACCCGCCCGGATGCGGCGGCGTAGCCCTCGGCCGCGTGGCCGGCGCCCTGCTCGTGGCGGACCAGGATGTGGCGGATGGCGGTCGAGGCCATCAGCTCGTCGTAGAACGGCATGATGGCGCCGCCGGGGATGCCGAAGACGTCGGTGACGCCGAGCTTCTCGAGCGACGCGCAGGATCTGCGCCGGAGCCGGTCAGGATGGGCGGTTCGGCGCGCTTCGGCCGGCGCGGCCGGTGCCGGTGCGGGTGCTGCCGCGGCAGTCATGGTGGTCCTTCGTACGAGATGGTGAGCGGAGGGCGAACTACCCCGTGACCGCGCCCTCGGATGCCGAGTGCACGAGCTTGGTGTACTTCGCGAGAACGCCACGGGTATAGCGCGGAGGCAAAGGAGCCCAGCCGTCGCGGCGGGCTTCCAGCTCGGCCGGATCGACGAGTAGGTCGATCGACCGGGCAGCTATATCGACCCGTATCAGATCACCATCGCGCAGGAATGCGATAGGACCTTGGTCCACCGCCTCCGGCGCGATGTGGCCGATGCACAGGCCGGTTGTGCCGCCTGAGAATCTGCCGTCGGTCAATAGTAGGACATCTTTTCCGAGGCCCGCGCCCTTGATGGCCGCGGTGATCGCGAGCATCTCGCGCATCCCCGGTCCGCCCTTCGGGCCCTCGTAGCGGATGACGACCACGTCGCCGTGCTTGATCTCGCCGTCGGTGAGCGCGTCCATCGCGGCGCGCTCGCGCTCGAACACGCGGGCCGGGCCCTCGAAGACCGCGGCGTCGAAGCCGGCGGTCTTGACGACGGCGCCCTCGGGCGCGAGCGTGCCCTTGAGGATCGTCAGCCCGCCGGACTCGTGGATGGGGTTGTCGAGCGTGCGCAGCACGTCGCCGTCGAGCGGCGGGATGTCCATCTCGGCGAGGTTCTCGGCCATGGTCTTGCCGGTGACCGTCAGCACGTCGCCGTGCATGAGGCCGGCGTCGAGCAGCGCCTTCATGAGCACCGGGAGGCCGCCGCGGCGGTCGACGTCGTTCATGACGTAGCGGCCGAACGGCTTCAGGTCGCCGATGTGCGGCACCTTCGCTGCCGATGCGGTTGAAGTCGTCGAGGGTCAGCTCGACCTCGGCCTCGTGCGCGATCGCGAGCAGGTGCAGCACGATGTTGGTCGAGCCGCCGAGCGCCATGCCGACGGCGATGGCGTTCTCGAACGCCTCCTTGGTCAGGATCTGGCGGGCGGTGATGCCCTTGTTGAGCAGGTTGACGACGGCCTCGCCCGAGCGGTGCGCGTAGTAGTCGCGGCGGCGGTCGGCGGCGGCGGGGCTGGCGCAGCCCGGCAGGCTCAGCCCGAGCGCCTCGGCGACGCTCGCCATCGTGTTCGCGGTGTACATGCCGCCGCAGGCACCCTCGCCCGGCGCGAAGGCGCACTCGATGCGGTGCGCGTCCTCCTCGCTCATGGTGCCGGCCTTGACGCCGCCGACCGCCTCGAACGAGTCGATGATCGTGATGTCCTTCTCGGTGCCGTCGCTGAGCCGCACCCAGCCGGGCGCGATCGAGCCGGCGTAGAGGAAGACGGATGCCAGGTCGAGCCGCGCGGCGGCCATCAGCATGCCGGGGATCGACTTGTCGCAGCCGGCGAGCAGCACGGAGCCGTCGAGGCGCTCGGCCTGCATGACGACCTCGACCGAGTCGGCGATGACCTCGCGGCTCACCAGCGAGAAGTGCATGCCCTCGTGGCCCATCGAGATGCCGTCGCTGACGCTGACGGTGCCGAACTGCAGCGGGTAGCCGCCGCCGGCGTGCACGCCCTCCTTCGCCGCCTGCGCGAGGCGGGCGAGCGAGAGGTTGCACGGGGTGATCTCGTTCCACGAGCTCGCGATGCCGATCTGCGCCTTGTCCCAGTCGGCGTCGCCCATGCCGACCGCGCGCAGCATCCCGCGGCTGGTGGTGGCCTCGATGCCGTCGGTGACCGTGCGGGAGCGGGGCTTGTGATCGATGGCAGCGGGCTTCTCCGGCATGGAACGAGGGTACCGCCGCGCGCGGAGCGGTCGCTGACGCCCGGTCGCGGCCAGTCGGTGACGCCATGCTCCGCGTGCCCTGCGACGTCGCCAGCGCCATCGAGCCCCTGCTGCTCGCATCGTGTCGGCGTCGTCGCCCTGGCTGGCGGAACCACTATCGCCTCACGGTGCGTCGCGCATCCCCGCGTCGGCGGCGACACCGACCGAGCGGCGGACCGCCATCGGAGACGGAGGTCGCCACGCGAGCACCGTTCGTCGCCTGCGACGAGGCGAACCCGCGATGCGCGATCTACTCCTCTGGACGTCGACGAGTGTCGAGCATGAGCCGACCGTCGACGTCTACCCTGACGTCCTGGCCTCGGCCTTCGCCGTTCGAGCTACGCCGGTCAGCGGAGACGGCGACTCGTCGGCTCGACGGCCACCCGAGGACGACTTTCGACGCACTCGAGCGCGATCGGTCGTAGCTCCCCGAGCAGGCGTGCTGGATGTCGCGTCAGACGGCCAACGGCTTCGCGCTGGACGGCGCGGCAATGGCCGGATCGGGCCGTGACCGGAATGTCCTGTCATCGACGTCGGCTTCGGCGTCGACGACGGCATATCGGCCATCGGCTTCGAGGACTGAGGCCCCGGACCGGCGCGCATAGAGTGTACGGTGTGCACCACGCCGACCACAGGAGCGCTCATGCTCCGCTCGTCGCGTTCTCGTCGCCGCCATCGCTGCGTCGATGCTGGCGCACCTCGTGTGCGGGCCCCTCGCCGGGACCCGATCGGCCGGCACGTCGACGCAGCCATCGGCACCGGCCGAGGCGTCGGAAGCACCCACCGAGCCTGCGCTCACGAATCGACGATCCGCGCTGCAAGGACTGGAGTTCCCCTCTGCTCGTTGTTCGAGCTCATCGCTCCACCCGGTGGCCAACGTCGCCGACTTTCGCGCCGGCCGGCCCTCGACGCCACGTGTCGGTGGGAGCTCGCCGCAGGCACCGACACAATCAGGTTCACGTACCACTACGACAGTGCTCTGGCTCGATGCCAATGTCGCCACCTTCGATCAGCGCGACCGCCGCATTCGAGTCGGAGCGGCGCCGACGGTAGTGGTGGACGAATCGCCACGGACCGGAGGACCCGTTCGACTGGATCACGTAGGCCACCATCTCGTCACCGGACGGAAACGGGGAGATCTCGCCTTCGGCGAGCCGACCGCACAGTAGTGCCCATCCGCCTTCGACTGAATGCCGCTCGGACACGTAGCCTGACGCGCTACTGCTCGTGCACGTCGCCGTCGCGGAAGGTCGCGAGGGCCGTCAGCACGGCGGCGATCTCGCTCGGGCCCGGCGACCCGGAAGGCGGCCTCGGTCGTCGCCCGGACCGCTCTTCACCCCGACGTCGTGCGGCAGCAGCGCTGCGAACGCGTCCTCGTCGGTGACGTCGTCGCCCGCGTAGAAGACCGCATCGGCCGCGACGTAGCGGCGCAGGTGCTCGACCGCCTCGCCCTTCGTCGTCGAGCGCACCGAGAACTCGAGCACGTTCTTGCCCTCGCGCACCGTGAGTCCGTCGATCTCGGCGTTGGCCTCGCTCAGCGCGACGAGGTGGGCGACGCGAGAGTTGTGATCGGTCGCCAGCCGGGTGTGCAGAGCGAAGCCGGCGGGCTTCACCTCCAGCCAGACCTGATCGATGGCGTCGGCGACCTCGCCGAGCACCTCGTGCAGGATGTCGACCTGCTCGAGTTCCGCCGTGTTGAGGCTGACCCGGTCGTCGGGATGGTCGAGCCGGATCTCGATGCCGTGCGAGCCGACCAGCAGGGTCTCGTCGGGGAGGTCGGCGACCTCTTCGAGACTGCGCAGCGCACGTCCGCTGACCAGCGCGACACGGGTGTTCGGCATCCCGAGGAGTCGGAGCACGGCCTGCCGCGATTCGGGCAACGCGCGCGCCTGCTCGGGCGAATCGACCTCGGGCGCGAGGGTGCCGTCGAAGTCGAGCGCGACGAGCAGCCGGCGCTGGCGCGCCAGCTCGCGCAGAGATGCGAGCAGGCGCTCCGGGATCCGTTCGGTCATCGCCGTCTACCTCGACGCCGCCGCATGGGCCGGTCGACGGTCCACTCGAGGTCGCCCAGCGGGTTCTCTTCCGAGGCTCCGGAACTCGCGGCTCGCAGCGACGCGAGAAACGTCTCCGACCAGTGCTGCACGTCGTTCTCGCGCACGCGGCGGCGCAGCGATCGCATCCGCTTGCGCCGCTCCTGGTCGCGGCATCGCGACCGCACGCACGATCGGCGTCCTTGACGCCGTCGATGTCGTGCGGGTTGATCAGCAGCGCGGCCTTCAACTCGTCGGACGCGCCGGTGAACTCGCTCAGCACGAGCACGCCGTCCTCGTCGGAGCGGGCCGCGACGTACTCCTTCGCGACCAGGTTCATCCCGTCGCGGAGCGCGGTGACGAGCATGACGTCGGCCGCCAGGTAGAGCGCCGCCATCTCCTCGCGCGGGAAGCCGTGGTGCAGGTAGCTCACCGCCTGGTGGCTGATCGTGCCGTAGTCGCCGTTGATGCGACCGACGGTCAGCTCGATCTCGTCGCGCAGCTGCTGGTACGCCTCGACACGCTCGCGGCTCGGGCTCGCGACCTGCACGAGCGTGATGTCCTCGACCGCGAGCCGCCCCTCCTCGAGCAGCTCGCCGAACGCCTTCAGCCGGTGGCCGATGCCCTTCGTGTAGTCGAGCCGGTCGACGCCGAGCATGATCGTCTGCGGGTTGCCGAGGTCCGACGCGGATCTGCGCGGCACGCGCCTGCACGTCGGGCTGCCGCGCCAGCTCCTCGAAGCTCGCCACGTCGATCGAGATCGGGAACGGCCGGGCCATCACACGCCGGGCCGGCGTCGTCTCGGTGGCCGGCACCTCGATGAACGGGCTCTTCGTCGAGTAGCCGAGCAGGCGCCGCACGGCACGCGAGAAGTTGCCGGCGTCCGCCACCCGCTGGAACCCGACGACGTCCGCGCCGAGCAGACCCTCGATGATCTGGGTGCGCCAGGGCAGCTGCGAGTAGATGCCGTATGCCGGGAACGGGATGTGGTTGAAGAAGCCGATCGTGAGGTCCGGGCGGGCGAGCCGCAGCATCCGGGGCACCAGCTGCAGCTGGTAGTCCTGCACCCAGACGGTCGCGCCGCGTGCGGCGATGCGCGACCACGGCGTCCGCGAATCGCTGGTTGACCGCGTAGATAGCTGTCCCACCAGACCCGGTGATAGCCGGGCTGCGCGATGACGTCGTGGTACAGCGGCCAGAGGGTGTCGTTGCTGAAGCCCTCGTAGTACATCTCGAGGTCGTCCGGGCTGAGCGGCACCGGCACGATGCGGATGCCGTCGTTGTCGAAGGGGGCGAGCTCGAGATCGGGCTGGCCGGCCCAGCCGACCCAGGCGCCGTCGGTGGATCGCATGACCGGCTCGAGCGCCGTGACGAGGCCGCCCGGGGAGGCCTTCCATCCGGATCGCCCGGTCGTCGTCGACCACGTGATCGATCGGGAGACGGTTGGACACGACGACGAAGGAATAGCTGCTCGTCGGCCATGGCGTCACGCTATCAGCCGGAATCGAGGGCGCACCCGGGCGGTTGCGGTTGCTCCGAACCACGCTCACGGACCCATTAGGTTGGACAGAATGATTTCCATCGGCATGAGCACCTCGTGCGCCTTCCCCCTCGGTCTCGAAGCCGGTTTCCGACTCGGGCGACATCGCCGGATACGACGGCATCGAGGTCATGGTGACCGGTGATCCCGCGACCCAGACGGCCGCCCCGCTGCTCGCCCTGAGCGACCGGTACTCGATGCCGATCCTCGCGATCCACGCGCCGGTGCTGCTGCTGACGACCGCGGTCTGGGGCCGGGATCCGGGGGTCAAGCTCCTGAGGTCGGCCGAGCTCGCCGCCGAGGTCGGTGCGACGATCGGTCGTGGTGCATCCGCCGTTCCGCTGGCAGTCGACGTACGCGACCGACTTCGAGCGCATCGTGCGCGAGGTGAACGAGTCCACCGGGGTCGAGATCTGCGTCGAGAACATGTTCCCGTGGAAGATCGCCGGCAAGGCGCTGAAGGCCTACGCGCCGAGCCCCGATCCGCTCGACCTCGACGTGGCGGCCATGACCCTCGACTTCTCGCACGCGTCGCTCTCGGGCCGCGACTCGCTCGAGATGGCGATGGCCATGGGCGACCGGCTGCGCCATGTCCACCTCTGCGACGGCACGAAGTCGGCCGACGAGGGCAACATCTTCGACGAGCACCTCGCTCCCGGCCGCGGCACGCAGCCCGTCGCCGAGACGCTGCAGTACCTGGCCTCGAGTGGATGGTCGGGGTCGGTCGTCGCTGAGGTCGTCACGCACAAGGTCCGCGATCCGCGCAAGAAGCTCGCCCTGCTCACCGAGACCGTGGCGTTCGCCCGCGAGCACCTGCAGCAGGACCACGCGGTGCGCGAGCCGCTGCCGGTACCCGCCGGTGCCTCGGGTCGCGACGCGCGTCGTGCGCGCAAGGCCGCGCGCGGCTGATCCGCCGCGCCGTCTCCTGAGCTCCGCGCCGCCTGGGAGTCGCCATGGGGACGCGCTCCACGCGGGACGCGACCGGGGTAGCGTGGAACCCGAACCGTCCGGAGGTCGACGATGCGAAAGTTCCTGCTCAACACCAGCGTGCTGAGCGCCGCCTTCGGGGCCTTTGGGCTCGCGAAGACGACGAAACGCGGCCCGCGCGACTGGCGTCTCATCCTGCTCTGGCTCAGCTGGGGCGCGACGCTTGCGATCGCGATCGGGACGGTCATCGAACGATCACGTGATGCGGAGGACTACTGATGTTTGGTTACGGCGACGGACGACCGGATGGCGTGTGGGGCGTGCTGATGGGGATCGGCTGGAGTGTCACCGCCTTCATCGGGTTCCTCATCTGGCTCGCGGTCCTCGTCCTGCTGGTCCGCTTCCTGCTGATCGCGACACGCGCAGCCAAGGTCTACCTCTCGCAGAACGGACAGGACGCCGGGCTCTTCCCGAAGCGCCCCGTCCCCCCGACTGCGCCCACAGCCGCTCCGCGCACCACGACGGTGACGAAGCCCACGCCGAAGCCTGCTGCGAAGCCGGCCCCGAAACCTCCACGCGCCTAGCCCAGGAACCCGCGCAGCAGAGCCGCCGAACCCTCGAGGTGCTCGCGCACCGCTTCCGCCGCGCCCTCCTCGTTGCCCGACAGGATCGCGAGCACGATCGCCTCGTGCTGGCGGTTGGAGTGCTCGATGTTGCGGGGCAGCAGCGGGAAGCTGTCGAGAAGCTCGTTGAGGCGAGTGCGGTTGTCGGCGAGCGCGCTGACGAGTGACGGCACTCCGACGATCTCGCCGATCGTGAGGTGCAGGCGCGAGTCGAGCCGCCGGTAGTCGGCGGCGGATGCTGCGGCGACCTCCCCGAGACGCGTCCAGAGCAGGGCGCGGGCCTCGCCGTCGAGCGTGCGGGTCGCGGCGGCACGCGCGGCGCCCACCTCGAGGATCTCGCGCAGCCCGAGCAGGTCGTCGAGCTCGGCCGGCGTCGCGGGTGAGACCGGCGCCACGGGGGATGCGGGTAGCGGATCGCTCACGAAGGTCCCGCCGTAGCGACCGCGGCGCGACTTCAGGTATCCGGTGTCGCTCAGCTCGCGGATGGCCTCGCGGACCGTGTCCCGGCTGACCGAGAACCGCACCGCGAGCTCGCGCTCCGACGGCAGGGTGTCACCGGGCGCCACGACCCCGAGCCGGATGGTCTGCATCAGCCGCGCGGTGGTGTCCTCGAGCGAGTTGCCGGCCCGGACCGGGCGGAAGACGGCGTCGTCGAGACTGGCCTGTCCGGCTTCGCCCGCCCCCGCATCCGACATCGTGATCTCGATTCGCTTCGCTACTCGATCACCGGTCAGAGCGGAGTGACGTAGGCGGCGCTGATGCCGCCGTCGACCAGGAAGGTCGACGCGGTGATGAACGAGGCGTCGTCGCTGGCGAGGAACGCGACCGCGGCCGCGAGCTCCTCGGGCTCGGCGAACCGGCCGACCGGCACGTGGATGAGCCGCCGCTGCGCGCGCTCGGGATCCTTGGCGAAGAGTTCCTTGAGCAGCGGCGTGTTCACCGGTCCCGGGCAGAGCGCGTTGACCCGGATCCCCTGGCGCGCGAACTGCACGCCGAGTTCGCGCGTCATCGCGAGCACGCCGCCCTTCGACGCCGTGTACGAGATCTGCGACGTCGCCGACCCGAGCACCGCGACGAACGATGCCGTGTTGATGATCGAGCCGCGCCCGGCGGGCACCATGTGCCGCAGCGCCGCCCGCGAGCAGAGGTAGACGCTCGTCAGGTTGACCAGCTGCACGCTGGTCCCACGCCTCGAGCTCGGTGGTCTCGATCGAGTCGTCGTCGGGCGGCGAGATCCCCGCGTTGTTGAACGCGATGTCGACCGAGCCGTAGGTCGCCTTGGCCGTGTCGAACAGCCCGTCGACCTGGTCCTTGTCGGTGACGTCGACCTTGACGAACAGCCCGTCGACCGATGCGGCCGCCTCCTCGCCCGCCTTCTGGCTCACGACGTCGCCGATCACGATCTTCGCGCCCTCGGCGGCGAAGCGCTTCGCGGTCGCGAGACCGATGCCGCTGGCGCCGCCGGTGATGACGGCGACCCGGTCGGCGAGACGCTGCGTGAGGTCCATGGAATCCTTTCGGTGGTCGAGCCTGTCGAGACTCAGCAGGCGAAGAAGACGTTCTTGGTGTCGGTGAAGGCGAGCGGCGCATCGGGCCCGAGCTCGCGGCCGAGGCCGCTCTGCTTCGCGCCGCCGAAGGGGGTCGTGTAGCGCACGGACGAGTGGGAGTTGACGCTCAGGCGTGCCGCGACTCGATGCCGCGCGCGACCCGGATCGCCCGGCCGAGGTCGCGCGTCCAGATCGAACCCGACAGCCCGTACACGCTGTCGTTGGCGAGCGCGATCGCGTCGGCCTCGTCGTCGAACGGCAGCACGCTGACGACCGGGCCCGAAGATCTCCTCGGTCGCGACGCGGTCGCGTGCGGGATGCCGGCAGCAGCACGGTGGGCGCCATCCAGAACCCGGGACCCTCGGGCGCCGATCCGCGGAAGGCGACCACGGCATCCGGGCCATCGAGGAAGGACTGCACGCTCTCGCGGTGCGCCTTCGAGACCAGCGGGCCCATCTCGGTCGTCTCGTCGGCGGGCGAGCCGACCTTGAACGCCTGGACGGCAGGCTCGAGCAGCTCGAGGAACCGATCGAGCACGCTGCGCTCGACCAGGATGCGGCTGCGGGCACAGCAGTCCTGGCCGGCGTTGTCGAACACCGACCCCGGTGCCGATGCCGCGGCCTTCTCCAGGTCCGAGTCGGCGAACACCACGTTCGCGCTCTTGCCGCCGAGCTCGAGGGTGACCGGCTTGACCTGCGCGGCGCATCCGGCGGCGACCTGCTTGCCGACCTCCGTCGACCCGGTGAACACGATCTTGCGCACCTGCTCGTGCGTGACGAAGCGCTCCCCCACGACCGAACCGCGGCCCGGGCAGAACCTGGAACAGGTGCTTCGGCAGCCCCGACTCGAGGGCGATCTCGCCGAGGCGCATGGCCGTGAGCGGGGTCCAGTCGGCCGGCTTCAGCAGCACCGCGTTGCCCGCGGCGAGCGCGGGAGCGAACCCCCAGGACGCGATCGTCATCGGGAAGTTCCACGGCACGATGACCCCGACCACGCCGAGCGGCTCGTGGAACGTCACGTCCATGCCGCCGGCGACCGGGATCTGCTGCCCGATCATCCGCTCGGGCGCGCCGGCGTAGTAATTCAGCACGTCGCGCACGTGCCCGGCCTCCCACCGGGCCGACCCGATCGGGTGCCCGGAGTTGCTCACCTCGAGTTGGGCGAGCTCCTCGACGTGCGCGTCGACGGCGGCCGCGAACATCCTCAACGCGCCGGCGCGCTCGGCGGGGGCGAGGGCGGCCCACGCCCGTTGCGCCTCGACCGCGCGGGCGACCGCCTCGTCCACCTGCTCGAGCGAGGTGTGCGTGACCTTCTGCAGCACCGTCTCGTCGGACGGGTTGATGAGGGTGGTGGATGCTCATGCGCGCGTCATGCCCGGCTCGCTCGGCGGTGGGCCTTGGCGGCGTCGATCGAGTCCGGCGAAGAGCCGCACGTCTTCGGCGGCGTCCTCCTCGGGGTGCCATTGCACCGCGACGCCGAAGGGCACGCCCTCCAGCTCGAGCGCCTGGATGGTCCCGTCGTCGGAGCGGGCCGTCACGCGCAGGCCCGCCCCGACATCCTGTACCGCCTGGTGGTGGTAGCTCTTGACGTCCAGTTCGGGGTCACCGTCGAGCAGCGCCGACAGGTCCGTGCCGGGATCGACCGTCGACTCGATTCGTCGCGAAGTTGCCGCCGCCCTTGTTGTAGCGGTCGTCGCCGACGACGTCGGGCAGGTGCTGCACGAGCGTGCCGCCGCGATTGATGTTGAGCACCTGGAGGCCGCGGCAGATGCCGAGGAACGGCACCTCGCGCTCGATCGCCGCCGCGAGCAGCGCGTCCTCCCAGGCGTCGCGCATCGCGTTGAGCGGGTCCGTCTTCTCGTGCCGCTCCGCGCCGTACCGCTCGGGCGCGACGTCGCCGCCGCCCGTGACGATGAGGCCGTCGAGGCCGTCGACGACCTGCGCGGCGATCTCGGGGTCGACCGGCTCCTGCGGCGGCAGCAGCACGGCGATGCCGCCGGCCTTCGTCACCGCGTCGATGTAGACGGCGGGCAGGAACGACGCCTGCACGTCCCAGACCCCGGTCTGGGCGCGCTGCCGGTAGGAGGTCAGGCCGATGAGTCGGCCGCCGCGGCTCTAGAACCTGCTCGAAGCCACGGACCCGCTCCCAATCGGTGACGGCGGCGTCGTAGGCGGCCAGCTCGACGCGTGCGTTGTTCAGGTAGTGCGCGACGACATCGTCGCCGAACGCGGCCTTGGCGACCTTCGACTTCTCGAACAGCTCGGTCGCGCTGCGCAGCGTCGACGGCACGCGCGGCCTCTTCGACGGTGTAGCCGTTGCCGGTCAGCATCGGCTCGAGTTCGAGCTTGTTCTCGATGCCGTGCAGCCCGCCCGCGATGATCGCGGCGACCGCGAGGTACGGGTTCACGTCTCCGCCGGGCACCCGGTTCTCGACGCGCAGGCTCGGCCCGTGACCGACGACCCGCAGCGCGCAGGTGCGGTTGTCGAGGCCCCAGGCGACCGCGGTCGGGGCGAAGCTGCCCTCGACGTAGCGCTTGTACGAGTTGATGTTCGGGCGCGAAGAACAGCGTCAGCTCGCGCATGGTGGCGAGCAGGCCGGCGGTCCAGTGCTCCATGAGCTTCGAGAAGCCGTGGTCGCCGTCGCCGGCCATGACGGCCTTGCCCTTCGCGTCGCGCACCGACAGGTGGATGTGGCAGCTGTTGCCCTCGCGCTCGTTGTACTTGGCCATGAAGGTCAGCGCCTTGCCGTGCTGGTCGGCGATCTCCTTCGCGCCGTTCTTGTAGATCGTGTGGTTGTCGCAGGTGGCGAGCGCCTCGGTGTACTTGAACGCGATCTCCTGCTGGCCGAGGTTGCACTCGCCCTTGACGCCCTCGCAGTACATGCCGGCGCCCTCCATGCCGAGCGCGGATGTCGCGCAGCAGCGGCTCCATGCGGGTGGATGCCAGGACGGCGTAGTCGATGTTGTAGTCGCGACGACGGGGTGAGGCCGGTGTAGCCCTTCGCCCACGCCTCGCGGAACGTGTCGTCGAAGACGATGAACTCGAGCTCGGTGCCGACGAACGCCGTCAGGCCCGCCTTCTCGAGGCGGGCGAGCTGGGTGCGCAGCACCTCGCGCGGGCTCTGGATGAGGGGCTCGTCGCTCGGTGCTGGTCAGGTCGGCCATCACCATCGCCGTGCCGGGCAGCCACGGGATGAGACGGAGGCTGTCGAAGTCGGGCTTCAGCACCATGTCGCCGTACCCGGTCTCCCAGCTGGAGAGCGTGTACCCGCCGACCGTGTTCATCTCGACGTCGACGGCGATCAGGTAGTTGCAGGCCTCTGCGCCGTGAGCGGCCACCTCATCCTGGAACAGCCGCGCCGACACCCGCTTGCCGACCAGACGGCCCTGCATGTCGGGGAAGGCGAGCAGCACGGTGTCGATCTCGCGCTTGTCGATGAGGCCGTTCAGCTCGTCGAGGGTGAGATTGCCGGAGCGGACGCCCATGTGCTCTCCTTCGGTTGTCGAGCTCGTCGAGACCCGACCATTACACACCATGCCGCTGCGCCAGTGCCCAGCAATTGTAACGAGTCGTTTACATCCAAAGGTAGACAAGGAGTACCAATGAGCGCCATTCTCTCTTTCAAGCGTGGACGCCGTCGTTCCTGGCTGCGGTCCACCGTCCCCCCTGCGGAAAGGACTGGAATGACAGACACCAAGAAGGCCGGAGGCGCGACCTATACGGCCGCCGGCGCCGGCTACTTCGAGAAGCGCAGCCTGAAGCGCACGGCGGGAGTGTGGGGGCTCTGGGGCCTCGGCGTCGCGGCCGTCATCTCGGGCGACTTCTCGGGATGGAACTTCGGCATCGGGTCCGCCGGCTTCGGCGGCATGATCATCGCCTTCGTGATCGTCACGATCATGTACTTCGGCATGCTGTTCTCGATCGGCGAGATGGCGGCCGCTCAGCCGCACACCGGCGGCGCGTACTCGTTCGCCCGTTCGGCGATGGGACCGTTCGGCGGATTCGTCACCGGCCTCGCCGAGACGATCGAGTACGTCGCGACCACCGCGGTGATCGTGTACTTCTCGGCGTCGTACCTCGACGGCGTGACCAGCGGCCTGATGGGCTTCAGCCTCGTCGATCAGGGTCTCGCGTGGATCTGGTGGGTCGTGCTCTACCTGATCTTCATCGCGCTGAACTCGGCGGGTGCCGCGGTCTCGTTCCGCTTCGCGCTGATCATCTCGTTCATCTCGCTGGCGATCCTGGCGGTGTTCGTGATCATGGCGTTCGGCGCCAACGCGGTCGACTTCTCGAGCCTGTGGAACATCGAGCCGACCGAGGGCAACACCTCGTTCCTGCCGTTCGGGTTCACCGCCATCATCGGCGCGCTGCCGTTCGCGATGTGGTTCTACCTCGGCATCGAGGAGCTGCCGCTCGCGGCCGAGGAAGCGCACAACCCGGCCAAGGACATCCCGAAGGCCGGCATCGTCGGCCTGATCACCCTGGTGATCTCGGGCATGGTCGTGCTGTTCGTCAACACGGCGGTCACCGGAGCCGAGTTCATGGGCAGCTCGGTCGAGCCGCTGCTCGACGGGTTCCGCGCGTTCCTGCCTCCGGAGGTCGCGGCACTGCTCGCGGCGTTCGCGCTGCTCGGTCTGCTCGCCTCGCTGCAGGGCATCATGTTCGCCTACGGGCGCAACATGTACTCGCTGTCGCGGGCCGGCTACTACCCGAAGGCGCTCTCGCTCACCGGCAAGCGCCAGACCCCGTACATCGCGCTGATCGTCGGCGCGGTGATCGGGTTCATCGCCCTCGTGGTGGTGGATGCGACGGGCGGCTCGGGAAGCCCGGCCGGCGCGATCGTGCTGAACATCGCGATCTGGGGTGCGGTGCTGTCGTACCTGCTGCAGATGATCTCGTACGTGATCCTGCGCCGGAAGTTCCCGAACGCGTCGCGCCCGTACAAGAGCCCGCTCGGGATCCCCGGCGCGGTCGTGGCCGGCCTCATCGCCGCGCTCGACGTTCGTCGGGTTCCTGCTGATCCCGACGTTCCTGCCGGCGATCATCGCGATCGCGGTGGTCTACGTGATCGCGGTCATCCTGTTCGCCCTCATCGGACGGCACAACCTGGTGCTGTCGCCCGAGGAGGAGTACGCGATCAGCGGCGGCAAGCACGGCGACCCGCAGAAGGAGGGCTACGACGCCATGGAGGCGGAGGTCTTCGGCAAGGACGGCAAGCCGCCCGAAGAAGTAGACGTATCCGAAGTTCGCAGTAATGGGAGCCCCCGTCCGGCCTGGTGCCGGGCGGGGGCTCTCGTCGTCATACTGAGGCCGTGCCCAGTGACGCAGAAGAGATCGCCCAGCTCAAGCTCGAGGTCGCGCGCCTCGGCCGACTCGTCGAGGGACTGTACGTCCGGCTCGACGGCGTCGCGCCCGACGGCGACGCGTCGACGACCTCGGCGAACCCGCCGCACGACGTCGTCGACGCGCTGCGCGCCGGCAACCTCGATCGAGGCGATCAGGCTGTGGCGCGGATACACCGGCCTGGGCCTCGCCGAGGCGAAGCACGAGGTCGAGGAGCTGCAGTCGCGCCTCGGGCTCTAGTCGAGCTACGGCACCACGTTGTGGTTGCGGCTCAGCAGGTTCTGCGGGTCGTAGCGTGCGCTTCACCTCGCGCAGCCGCTCGAGCGTCGCCGGCGGGTAGATGAGCGACGATCATCTCGTCGCCGACCTCCTGCGCGAAGTTGCCGTAGGTGCCCGCCGTGAGGGCCAGCACCGGCTTCCACTTCGCGTGGACCCCGTCGATCAGCTCGCGCGGCGCGCTCCGGCGGCAGGAACGCCGCGAGCATGACCATCGCCTCGGCGTCGCGGTGCGCCCACGCCGTCGCGTCGGCCGGCACCCGGTTGAACGCGCCGCGCAGGTAGCGCACCATCAGCACTCCGGCGGCGAGGGATGCGTGGGCCGCGACGAGCGCGTCGATCGCCGTGTCGCTGAGGTCGTCGGCGAACCCGTTGTCGCCCGTGATCGTCGGCATCTCGCCCTCGAACGGGTGCGGGTCGTCGAGCGCTTCGGCGTAGTCCTTCGCGGCGACGTCGTCGCTGCGATAGCCCGGCAGCGCGCGCAGCCGCGCGAGCTGCGGCTCGACGGCCGCCAGCGTCCCGACCCGGATGCAGCACGATGATCTGGGCCGCGGCCTCCATGCCCGGACCCATCGCCGGCATCACCAGGAAGGTCGAGTTGAACGTCTCGGGCGCGTCGCGCATGACGTCGCGCCAGCCCTTCAGCACCTCGGCCGGCGCTCGTCGATCGTCGAAGTCGAGCGTGCCGAACACGACGCCGTCGAGCGGGTGCGCCTCGAAGACGAACGTCGGTGACGACGCCGAAGTTGCCGCCGCCTCCGCGCAGCGCCCAGAACAGATCGGGGTTCTCGTCGGCGCTCGCGGTCACGACCTCGCCCGACGGCGAGCACCACCTCCGCGCCGATCAGGCTGTCGAACGCCAGACCGTGCTGACGCACCAGCCAGCCGACTCCGCCGCCGAGCGTGAGTCCGCCGACGCCGACGCTCTTCGTGTCGCCCGAGGTGAGGGCGAGACCGTGCGCGGCGAGCGCGGCCGCGACGTCGCCCCAGAGCGGCGCCGCCGCCGATCCGCACGCGTCGTGCCGTCGACCTCGATCGCCGGTGAAGTTCGACAGCTCGATCACCATCCCGCCGTCGTTGTCGAAGTGGCCGCCGCCGTGACCACCGCTGCGGATCGCCGACGCCGAGGCCCTCGGCGGCGGCGAAACGCAGCGCCTCGCCGACCTGCTCGGGCGTCTCGGGACGGCACGACGGCCACCGGGTCGCCGGGCGGCGGATAGATCGGCGGGTTCGCGCCCCAGTCCGCGTCTCCCGGCAGCACGGCCGTTCCGGCTCGTCCGTCGCGCAGTTCGTCGATCATCTGCGATTCACCCTTCGTCGGCCTCGTGGGCCCGCAACACAATGTGGACAGCGTAAACAACTCGACCGACATTCGGGAAGGCCGTCCGATCCGAATGTCAGGAACTCGATGCGACGCGCCGCCGGACCGCAGCACCGCGCCGTTCGCGACCGCGGTGCGCGCCCCATCGCGGATCGCGAACTCGCCGCGCGACGAGCACGTCCACGATCCCGGCGGCGGGCAGCCGCGGCTCGTCGAACGTCGCGCGGTCGATGACCGTCTCCGCGTCGAACAGCACCAGGTCGGCGACGGCACCCTCGCGGACGACGCCGCGATCGGCGAGCCCGAGCCGCCGCGCGGGCGTGCCGGCGAGGTGCCGCACGCACTCCTCGAGCGACAGCACGCCGAGTTCGCGCGAGTAGTGCCCGAGGTACCGGGCGAACGTGCCCCAGGCCCGCGGGTGCGGGCGCCCGCCGACCAGGATGCCGTCGCTTCCGGCGCAGTGGTTCGGGTGCCGCATGATCGCGCGCACGTTCTCCTCGTCGCCGACGTGCATCAGGATGCCGGTGCCGAGCCGGTCGGATCGCATCAGATCCAGCGCGGCGGTCGTCGCATCCTGGCCCGCGCACGTCCGCCCACTCGGCGACGGTGCGGCCGACCGCGCCGGCTCGAGCGCGGGATCCGGTGACCCCCGAGATCTGGATCGCCGCTCCAGTCGACGGTCTCGCCGTGCGCGCCGTCGGAGCCGGTCACCTCGAGCGCCTCGCGGATCCGCTCGCGCGCGTCGGCGTCGTCGAGCAGGAGCGAGCGTGGCGTCCGGTCCGCCCTCGTGCGCCCAGCTCGGCAGCAGGGCGGCGAGCGTCGTCGATCCGGGCAGGTAGGGGTAGGTGTCGAGGGTGACGTCGAGCGCCGGCGACGAGCGCGTCGTCGACGAGCGTCGAGCAGCTCGGCCGCCCGGCCGCGGTTCGCGGCGAAGTTCATCGTCGCGTGGGTGAGGTGCACGGCGCACCCGGTGCGCAGCCCGATGCCGATGCACCTCGGCGTAGGCGTCGAGCGCGCCCCGCCCGTAGCCGCGGGTGTGCGGCGCCCAGTACCCGCCGTGCGTCGGCGACGACGGCGCAGAGCGCCTCGAGCTCGGCGGTGCTCGCGTACATGCCGGGCGTGTAGGTGAGGCCGCTCGACATGCCGACGGCGCCGGCCGCGAGCCCGTCGGCGAGCAGCCCGCGCATCCGGTCGAGCTCGGACGTCCGTCGCCGGCCGGTCGGCGGTGCCGACGGCGAGCAGCCGCAGGTTGCCCTGCGGCACGAGGAAGGCGACGTTCGTGCCGAGCGCGCGTCCTCGAGCGCGGCGAGGTACCCGGCGACGTCGCGCCAGGCGAACGCGTCGTCGGCGAGGTCGCCGTTCCACCCCGCGATCTGCCGCCGGACCAGCGCGAGCCCGTCGTCGTCGACGGGCGCGTAGCGCGATGCCGTCCTGCCCGATCACCTGCGTCGTGACGCCCTGCGCGAGCTTGGCCTCCTGCGCGGGGTCGGTCGAGCAGCGCCAGGTCGGCGTGCGCGTGCATGTCGATGAACCCGGGCGCGAGGACGAGGCCGGATGCCGGGCTCGCGTCGCGCTCGATCCGCGCGATCCGCTCGCCCTCGATCGCGACGTCGGCCACGTAGCCCGGAGCGCCCGTGCCGTCGACGACGGAGACGCCCTCGAACCTGATCACCCATCCACGCTAACCCGGCCGGGCCCCGCGATAGCGTGATCGCATGACCCTCAAGCACCGCGTCGAGACGACGCTCGCCCCCGCGCCGCGCCCCCAGTTCTCGCAGGGCGTGCGCAAGGGACCGCTGCTGCAGGTGGCGGGACAGGTCGGCACCGATCCGGTGACCGGCGAGTACGTCGGCGACGACGTCGGCAGCCAGACCGTCCAGGTGCTGCAGAACATCAACGCGATCCTCGAGGCGGGCGGCGCGACGTTCGACGACGTCATCTCGTTGCGGGTCTACCTGCGCGACGGCGACGACTTCGCGGCGATGAACGCCGCCTACGACGCGTTCGTGCCGGCGCACACGCCGAGCGGGGTGCTGCCGGCGCGCACGACGGTCGTCGTGGGCTTCGCGGCGCCGCAGATCGCGGTCGAGATCGACGCCCTCGCGGTGCTCGCCGGTCTGATCGCTAGAGTGCCGGGATGACCGACGACAACGCCGCATTCACCATCGATCTCTCGGGCGGTCCCGACGAGACTCCGGCCGGGAAGGTCGGCCGTGTCCTCGGCGGCCTGTTGCTGATGATCCTGGGCGGCGTGATCGCACTCGCGAGTGCCGTCGGATACCTCGTCGGCGCCTTCATCCCCGGAATCGCAGACTGGTACGACCTGATCGGCGACGGCATCCTGTTCGTCGGCATCATCGGGCTCGTGCTCGCCGTGACCGGATTCGAGGTCATGCGCCGCAGCCGCAAGAAGCGTCGCGCCGCCGACGCGGCGGAGGCCGCGGCCGTCATGGAGAAGCTGAAGACCGCGGGCGTCTACGACGGCACCGCGACACCGCAGACGATCGCGAGCGCGATGGGCGAACCCTTCGACGAGGACGCGTCCGACATCACGCCGACGAAGCCGCCCATCTCGGGGCCGACGCTCACCTAGCCGCGTGCCGCGGCATCCTGGCCCCGGGAGTGCGGGCTAGACCTGGTTGCCGAGCTTGAAACCCTGGTCGACGTCGCCCTTGCGCGTGTACGAGAACCCGTCGGCACCGACGGTGACGGCCTGCTCGCTCGGCTCCGCGCGCTCGACGAGCGGCACCGGTTCGCCGTCGAGGTCGAGCACCGGCGACGCCTCGGTGTACCAGCTCGGCACGACCGGGTTGCCCCACCAGTCGCGGCGCTGGTTGTCGTGCACGTCCCAGGTGACCACCGGATTGTCGGGGTCGCCCGTGTAGTAGTCCTGCGTGTAGATCTCGATGCGGTGCCCGTCCGGATCCAGGATGTAGAGGTAGAACGCGTTCGAGACGCCGTGGCGTCCGGGGCCGCGCTCGATCACGTCCGACATCCGCAGCGCGCCGAGCTTGTCGCAGATGGCCAGGATGTTGTGCTTCTCGTGCGTCGAGAACGCGACGTGGTGCAGGCGCGGGCCGTTGCCTCCGGTGAGGGCCGTGTCGTGCACCGTGTCCTTGCGCCGCATCCAGGCCGCGTACGAGACGCCGTCCTCGTCCTGGATGTCCTCGGTGACGCGGAAGCCGACACCCTCGAGGTACTCGATGCCGGCCGGCACGTCGGGGGTGACCTGGTTGAAGTGGTCGAGGCGCACGAGCGCGCCGGGCGTGTAGAGGTCGTAGCGCCAGGCGAGGCGCTCGACGTGCTCGACCTGGTAGAAGAACTCGTACGGGAAGCCGAGCGGGTCGGTCACGCGCACCGAGTCGCCGATGCCGGTCACGAACCCGTTCTTCTTGCGCTCGGTGCGGCAGCCGAGGGCCGTGTAGTACTCCTCGGCCCGGTCGACGTCCTCGGGCGTGCGCACCCGGAACGCGAGCGCGGCCGCGGCCGCGACCGGACCCTGCCGCAGCACGAGGTTGTGGTGGATGAACTCCTCGAGCGTGCGGAGGTAGATGGCCCCGTCGTCCTCCTCGGTCACGGTCAGCCCGAGCACGTCGACGTAGAAGGCTCGGGATGCGGCGAGATCGGTGACGATCAGCTCGGCATAGGCGCAGCGGACGATGTCGGGCGGGGTGACGCCCGGCGCGGTCAGGGTGGTCATCGTTCTCGTCTCCCGGAACTCAGGCGGCGCCGAAGCGCGCGGTGTGGACGCTGCCGAGCGAGATGTGCACGGCCTGCTGGTCGGTGTAGAAGTCGATCGAGCGGTACCCGCCCTCGTGGCCGAGGCCGGACGCCTTGACGCCGCCGAACGGCGTGCGCAGGTCGCGGACGTTGTGCGAGTTCAGCCACACCATGCCGGCCTCGACGTCCTGCGCGAAGGTGTGGGCGCGGGTCAGGTCGCTCGTCCAGAGGTAGGCGGCGAGACCGTACTTCACGCCGTTGGCGAGCTCGAGCGCCTCGGCGTCGGTGTCGAACGGGCGTGATGGTGACGACCGGGCCGAAGATCTCCTCCTGGAAGATGCGGGCGGTCGGCGGCACATCGGCGAAGACCGTCGGTGACACGTAGTTGCCGGTCTCGAGTCCCTCGGGTCGCCCGCCGCCGGCGAGCAGCCGGCCCTCGGTCTTGCCGATCTCGACGTAGCTCATCACCTTGTCGTAGTGCTCGGGATGCACGAGCGCGCCGACCTCGGTCTTCTCGTCGTGCGGGTCGCCGACGACGATCCGCGCCGCCCGTGCGGCGTAGCGCTCGCAGAAGTCGTCGTAGATCGAGCGCTCGACCAGGATGCGGCTGCCCGCCGTGCAGCGCTCGCCGTTCAGCGAGAACACCCCGAACAGCGTCGAGTCGATCGCCGCCTCGAGGTCCGCGTCGGCGAAGACGACCGCAGGCGACTTGCCGCCGAGCTCCATCGAGAGCCCCTTGAGGAACGGCGCGGCGTTGCCGAAGATCAGCTGCCCGGTGCTGCTCTCGCCCGTGAACGAGATGAGCGGGCACATCGGGATGCTTGACGAGGGCATCGCCCGCCTGCTCACCGAGCCCGTTGACGAGGTTGAACACGCCCTTCGGCAGTCCCGGCGTCCTCGAAGATCGCCGCCCACAGGCTCGCCGACAGCGGCGTGAACTCGGCCGGCTTCAGCACGACGGTGCAGCCGGAGGCGAGCGCCGGCGCGAGCTTCCAGCTCTCGAGCATGAACGGCGTGTTCCACGGGGTGATGAGCCCGGCGACGCCGATCGGCTTGCGGTTGACGTAGTTGACCTGCTTGCCGGGCACCTTGTAGGTGTCGTCCGACTGGGCGACGATCAGGTCGGCGAAGAACCGGAAGTTCTCGGCGGCGCGCTGCGCCTGGCCGAGCGCCTGCGTGATCGGCAGGCCGGTGTCGAAGGTCTCCCATTCGGCGAGCTCGCGGTCGCGCGATTCGACGGCGTCGGCGATCTTGTTCAGGACGCGCGCGCGGTCGCGCGGCAGCATCCGGGGCCAGGGTCCCTCGCTTGAACGCCTTCGTCGCCGACGCGACCGCCAGGTCGATGTCGGCCTTCGTGCCCGCCGCGGCCTGCACGTAGGTCTCGTTCGACACCGGGTCGAGCACGTCGAACGTGCCGCCGTCCACGCTGTCGACGAAGGCGCCGTCGATGTAGTGCCGGATGCGGTCGGGCAGGTTCTTGGGGATGAAATGGGTCATCGGGGGTCCTTTCAGGATGCAGCGGATGTGGGATGCTTGTGCCCGGCCTGGAGGCGAGCACCGCGTCGAGCGTCGCGGTGCGGTGCCGGCGTGCGGCGAGTTCGATGTCGAGCGGGTCGGCGCCGCTCTCGATGAGCGTGAGGAGCGCCTCGTGCTCGTCGACCGACTCGCGGGCGCGACCGGGCACGAAGCTGAAGCTGGAGTCGCGCAGCACGGTCAGCCGGTTCCAGCCGCGGTGCACCAGGTCGAGGATGTGCGGGTTCGGGCACTCCTCGAAGAGCACGGAGTGGAACTCGAGGTTGAGCTCGGTGAAGCGCAGCGGCTCGAAGTGCTCGAGGCAGTCGATCATGCGGGCGTTGATCGCGCGGGCGCGGGCGATGTGCTCGGGCGTGAGGGGCGGCACGGAGAGCGCCGTCGCCGCACCCTCGACGAGCGCGAGGGTCTGCATCGTGTAGAGGTACTCCGGCTCCTCGAGCAGGGCGACCTGCGCGCCGACGTTGCGCTCGAAGGTCACGAGCCCCTCGGCCTCGAGCAGCCGGATCGCCTCGCGCACCGGCACGACGCTGACGCCGAGCTCCTTGGCGATCGGCGCCGAGCACCAGCCGGTAGCCGGGCACGAATCGGCCGTCGTCGATCCGCTCGCGCAGGTAGCGGTAGGCGAGCTGCGACTTGCTGAGCGCGGTCATCCCGTGCCTCCGCCTGGGCCTCGTACTTCGCCCGCCACTCGGCGTTCATCGGGAACAGGCCGTCGACCGAGGCGCCCGCCGCGACCTGCTCGGCGATGAACGCCTCCTCGCGCTCCTGCTCGACCGCGGCGGCCACGACCTCGGCGACGAGCGCCGGCGGGATCACGACCACACCGTCCCCGTCGCCGACGATGACGTCGCCGGGCTGCACCGTCGTGCCGCCGCAGGCGATCGTGACGTCGGTCTCCCACGGGATGTGACGGCGGCCGAGCACGGCGGGGTGCGCCCCGCGCGCGAAGGTCGGGATGTCGAGCGCGCCGACGACGTCGGCGTCGCGCACCGCGCCGTCGGTCACGATCCCGGCGGCGCCGCGCACCTGGGCGCGCAGCGCGAGCACGTCGCCGACGGTGCCGGCGGTCGCGTCGCCGCGGGCCTCGATGACGATGACCTCGCCGGCGCCGACGGTGTCGAACGAGCCGCTTCTGCGCGTTGAAGCCGCCGCCGTGCTCGGCGAAGAGGTCGGGGCGGAAGGGCACGTAGCGCAGCGTGCGTGCGGTGCCGGCGAATCGGGCGCCGGGTCGCAGGGCGGCGACGCCGTCGATCGACGCGTCGTCGTATCCGCGCTGCCGCAGCTGCACGCTGAGGGTCGCGACGCTCGACGCTGCGCAGCTGGGCGAGCAGCTCGTCGCTCAGGGAGCTCGACGCGCCTGCTCGGCGGATGCTCGAGCCCGGCGCCGCCGCGTCGCCCCAGGCCTCGATGCGCTGGGTGTCGTCCACCTCGGGCTTCGCGCCGACGTCGGAGAACGGCACCGTGCCCTCGGTGATGCGGGTGACGAGCCGGCCTGTGCTCGGCTTCCCGTCGCCGGGCACGTCGACCTCGACCTCGACGGTGTCGCCCGGGACCGACGACCGACGAGCCCGCGGGGGTGCCGGTCAGGATGACGTCGCCGGGTTCCAGCGTGAGCAGCTGCGAGAGGTCGGCGACGAGCTGGCCGAACGGGAACAGCAGGGTGTCGGTCGTGCCCTCCTGCACGAGCTCGCCGTTGACCCAGGTGCGCACGCGAAGCGCGGCAGGATCGAGCTCGGCGGCCGGGATCACGTCGGGGCCGAGCGGCGTGAAGCCGTCGCCGCCCTTCGAGCGCACGTTCGACCCGCGGTCGGCGGCACGCAGGTCGTAGAGCCCGAAGTCGTTCGCCGCCGTCACGCCCGAGACGGCGGCCCAGCCCTCCTCGGGCGTGACGCGGCGGGCGCGGGTGCCGATGATCAGCGCGATCTCGCCCTCGAACGCGAGCAGCTCGGTGCCGGCCGGCCGCTCGAGCTCGTCGCCGCTCGCGGCGACCGACGACGCCGGCTTGAGGAAGTACGACGGGTTCGCGGGCGTGCGACCGCGCTGCTCGGCGCGCGATCGGTAGTTGAGGTGGACCGCGATGATCTTGCCGGGCGCGGTCGATCGCGTCGGTCATGAGCCGGCCCCCGTGATGAAGCGGGCCGCGAGGCCCTCGGTGCCGCGGGCGAGCAGCGACACGTCGGCGCCGACGCAGACGAACGAGAACGCCGGCCGCGAGGTAGCGGTCGGCGAGCGTCCGGGTCGGAGGCGTAGACGCCGGCGGGCTTGCCGGCCGCGCGCGCGAGGGCGAGGCAGTCTCTCGACGGCGGCCACGACATCCGGATGCCCCTGCTCGCCGAGGTGGCCCATCGAGGCGGCCAGGTCGGCCGGTCCGACGAAGATGCCGTCGACGCCGTCGACCGCGAGGATCGCCTCGGCGTTGCTCGACGGCGGTGGCCGACTCGATCTGGAGGTAGAGCGAGATCGAGTCGCCGGCGTTCGGCACGTAGTCGCGGCACGCGGCCCCAGCGCGAGGAGCGACCGAGGGAGCTGCCGACTCCGCGGACGCCCTGCGGCGGGTAGCGCACGGCGCGGACGAGCTCGGCCGCCTGCTCGGCCGTGTCGCACGAGCGGGATGAGCAGGTTCTGCGCGCCGATCTCGAGGTACTGCTTGATCAGCACGGTGTCGCCGATCGGCGGTCGCACCAGCGTCGTCACCGGGTAGGCCGGCGAGCGCCTGCAGCTGCGGGAGGATCGACGTGAGGTCGTTGGGCCCGTGCTCGGCGTCGATGAGCACCCAGTCGAGACCGCTGCCGGCGCAGATCTCGGCGACCAGCGGGCTGCCGGTCGACAGCCACATCCCGATCAGCGGGCGTTTGGCGGCGGCCAGGTCGTCGCGCAGCGTGGGCGTCACTCGAATCGGCATGCGATGGTCCCCAGTTCTCGGTAGTCGGCGAGCACGTCGTCGCCGCGTTCGATCCAGATCGGGCGGGTGAACGATCCGGCGAGGATGGTCTCGCCGGCCGCGAGCGATGCGCCGTGCTGGGCGAGCTTGCCGGCGAGCCAGGCGACGCCGGTCGCCGGGTGGTCGAGCACCGCGGCGGCCACGCCCGACTCCTCGATGTCGCCGTTGCGGCGCAGGATCGCGGAGACCCACGGGCAGGTCGACGCCCGCCGGGTCGGTGTGGGTGTCGCCGAGCACCATGGCGCCCATCGCCGCGTTGTCGGAGATCGTGTCGACGATCGTGCGGCCCTCGAGCTCGATGCGCGAGCTCAGGATCTCGAGCGCCGGGACGACGTACTCGGTCGCGGCGAGCACCTCGTCGACCGTGACGCCCGGTCGCCCGCCAGCGGACGCGCGAGCACGAACGCCAGCTCGACCTCGACGCGCACGTTCGTGAACGCGTCGAACGGGATCGTGGCGCCGCTCTCGTAGACCATGTCGTCGAAGATGACGCCGTAGTCGGGTTCGGCGATGCCGGTTGCGACCTGCATCACCTTCGAGGTCAGCCCGATCTTGCGGCCGACGAGACGCCGCCCGGCGGCGAGCCGGCCGTCGGCCCAGAGCCCCTGGACGGCGTACGCGTCCTCGACCGTCATCCCCGGATTGCGGGCGGTCAGCAGCGGCACCTGGGCGCGATCGCGCCGCGCGACGTCGAGTTCGCCGGCGATCTCGGTGATGCGGGTCTGATCCAGCACGATCACCGATCGTATACGATCTGCGATGTCAATCGCCAGGGCCATCCATGGCTGCGGACTGTCGACCGCCCGACGCGGGCGTCGCCGCTTCCCGCGCTAGCGTGCGCAGAACGGCCCCGGACCGCTACATGATCCGGGGCCGTCCTGGCCGCGACCGGGGTCTACTCTGTCGCAGCGGAGCGCGCTACTGGAAGTCGGCCGCGTTCTCCGTCGTCACCATCTCGGTGCCGGTGTCGATGTTCGGCTCGACGTCCTTGCCCTGGGCGGCGTCGAACGCGGCCTGCACGCCGAGGCTGCCCATCTTGGCCGGGAACTGGGCGACCGAGGCCGTCTGCGTTCCGGCGAGGATGGCCGCGACCTCGTCCGGCGACGCGTCGAAGCCGACCGTGATCAGCCCTTCGATGCCCGGCCGACTTGATCGCCTCGATCGCGCCGAGCAGCGGCGGACCGCAGGCGGCGTAGATCGCGGTCAGACCCGGGTTCGCGGTCAGGATGTCCTGGCCGGCGTCGAGACCCTTGGTCTGGTCGCAGTCGGTCGGGGTGGTCGCCACGACCTCGGCCTTGTCGCCGAGCGTCTCGAGCATGCCCGTGACCCGGTCGTCGAGCGACGGGTTGCCGAGCACGCCCTGCAGCACGGCGAGCTTCGCGCCGTCGGGCAGGTTCTCCGCCAGCCACGTGCCGGCCAGCTGGCCGCCCGCGTAGTTGTCGGTGGCCACGACCGAGGTCTTGCCATCCCAGTCGGGGATGTCGTTGTCGATCAGGACGACCGGGATCCCGGCGTCGACGGCCTTCTGCAGTTCCTCCGCGACGTTCGGGCTGGTCGGCGTGATCGCGATCGCGTCGACCTGCTGGGTGACCATCGACTGGATCGCGGCGATGACGCCCTCGTCGTCGGTGCCGCTCTTGCCCTGGGCGAAGATGACCTCGGCTCCGGGCTCGTTGGCGTCCCACTCCTTGGCGGCATCGACCATGATGTCGTAGAAGTCGACGGGGAACTTCGTGATGAGACCGATCGTCAGGACGTCGTCGCCGCCGTCGTCGCTCGGGGTGGTGGGTGCACACGCGGCCATCGACAGAGCAAGTGACGCTGTGACGGCCGCGACAAGCAGGTGCTTTTCGTCTTCATCGCATTCCTTTGGGTTCGGGGTTGATGTGATCAGGTGGAACGGTGCTCAGAGGTGGCGTCAGTCGTCACCTCCCACGATGAGGGAGACGAGCCGCGTCCGGTTCTCCGGACGCGGCATCTCTTCGCCGACGACGCGGCCGCGTCGCATGACGACGGCACGGTCGGCGATCTCCATCACGTGGTCCATGGCGTGCGAGATCACGATGACGGCGCACCCCTCGTCGCGCAGACGCAGGATGAGGTCGAGCACCTGGCGCGATTCGCGCAAGCCCGAGGGCGGCGGTCGGCTCGTCGAGGATGACGACACGCGACGCGAACGCCGCGGTGCGCGCGACCGCGATCGCCTGCCGCTGACCGCCCGACATCATCCCGACCGAGGCCGCCTTCTGGGGCAGGTTGATCTTGAGCCGCCCGACCAGCTCGGTCGACTGCCGCTGCATCTCGCGCCGCCGCATCCAGCGCAGACCGCGCGGCAGCCACGAGGGGACGGCCTCCTCGCGGCCGGCGAAGAAGTTGGCCGTCGTGTCGAGGTTGTCGAACAGCGCGAGGTCCTGGTAGACGGTCTCGATGCCCGACGACCGGGCGACCGCCGGGTTCGACATGTGGATCGGGCACGCCGTCGACCTCGATGGTGCCGGCGTCCAGGCGGTGGACACCGCTGATGCACTTGATGAGCGTCGACTTGCCGGCGCCGTTGTCGCCGAGCAGGGCGAGGATCTCGCCGCCGTCGACGTGCAGGTCGACGTCGTCGAGCGCGAGCACGGCGCCGAAGCGCTTGGTCGCGCCGGTGACGGCGAGCGTGGGCATCGAGGCGCTCATGCCGCGGCCGCCTTCAGCACGCGGAACCGGCCCTCGAGGCGGCCTCGGATGACGTCGGACTCGACGGCGAGGAAGATGACGACGCCGATCACGATGAGCTGCAGGTACGCCTCGACGTTCAGCAGGTTCATGCCGTTGCGGATGACGGCGATCATCAGCGCGCCGATCAGGGCGTGCCCGACGTTGCCGCGGCCGCCGAGGAAGCTGGCGCCGCCGATCACGACGGCGGCGATCGCGTCGAGCTCGGCGAGCTGACCGAAGGTCGGCGAGCCGGCGTTGAGGCGGCCGGAGGTGACGATCGCCGCGACTCCGGCGAGCAGCCCGCTCATGACGTAGACCGAGACGAGCACCCAGGAGCGGGGGATGCCGAGGCGGCGTGCGCCCTCCGGGCTGCCGCCGACCGCGTAGATCCAGCGACCCCACACCGACGCGGGTCAGGAGGATCGCCACCACGATCGCCACGCCGGCGACGAGGAAGGCGGCATTCGGGAACCAGGGAGCGAGCCAGGTCGCGGAGCCGCCTCCGATCGTGGTGACGATGTCGGGCATGCCCGAGATCGGCTGCCCGCCCGAGAGGCCCAGGGCGAGACCGCGCGCGATGCTCAGCGTCGCCAGCGTGACGATGAACGGGTGCGGCAGCTTGCCGAAGACGTAGCCGAACCCGTTGACGGCGCCGACCAGCGCGCCGGTGAGCAGCATCGCGAGGATCGTCACCGGTGCCGCTGTCCGTCTGCGCGAAGACCAGGGCGCCGACGACAGCCGACAGCGCGAGCGTCGATCCGACCGAGAGGTCGATGCCGCGCGTCAGGATCACGAGCAGCTGACCGATCGCCAGGATCGCGATCGCGGCGCTCTGCACGAGCACGTTGCCGAGGTTCTGCGTCGTGGCGAACACCGGGGAGAGGTTGGCCATGATCAGGATCAGGACGACCAGGATGAGCAGCGGCCCGAGGCGGAGCAGGGCCAGGAGGGCGCCGACCAGGCGCAGTCTCGTCGCGCTGACTCGTCGTGTCGGTGCCCGCGCGGGAGCGGGTCGGGGGCGACCGCATCGGGCGTGGGCTCAACCACGCTCGGCTCCTTCGTTACGTGCGTCTGACACTGACCAGCCTCCTCGCTGAATATTGCGACTGTAGCCGCTCAATCATCCGATGTCTACTCTCGATTTGCGGCAACAATGTGGTCAGTTTTCTCACGGTAATCTGTCGCAATAGGTCGGATCAGTAGTGATCGGATGAATGACCGGCTGACGTCCGTACACTGTGCGTCATGGCCGACGAGGAAGCAGACCAGATCCCGCGCTCCCAGACCGATGTCGTGATCGACGGCGTCAAGGGGATGCTGACCCGCGGCGACCTCGCGCCCGGCTCGCGGCTGCCGATCGAGAAGGACCTCGCGGCACAGCTCGGCGTGTCGCGTGGCTCGCTCCGCGAAGGGCGTCCGTGCACTCGCGGCGCTCGGCGTGCTCGAGACCCGGCAGGGCGACGGCACCTACGTGACCTCGCTCGACCCCGGCATGCTGCTCAGCCCGCTGGGGTTCCTGGCCGACCTCCATCAGCCGGCCCACATCGCCGACATGCTCGCCGTGCGGCGGGTGCTCGAGACCGAGAGCGTCGCGCTCGCGGCGACCCGCGTGACCGACGACGATCTCTCCGAACTGGATCGGGTCCTGGGCGTCGTCGACACGATCCTCGAGAGCGAGCCGGACATGGATCTCGAGGCGTTCATCCACGCCGACACCGAGTTCCACCGTCTCATCGCGCGGGCGAGCGGCAACCGGCCGCTCGCCGCCATCATCGACACCCTGGTGGGACGCACCTTCCGCGCGCGGCTGTGGCGCGCGATCTCGCATCGCGGCTCGGTCCGCGAGACGCAGGCCGAGCATCGCGCCATCCTCGACGAGCTGCTGCGACGCGACCCGGAGCGAGCGCGAATCCGAATGGCGACGCACCTGCTCGGCGTCGAGCAGTTCAGTGCGGCGCATGCGGACGAGGATCCCGAAGCCGACTAGGGGCACCCGGCGGGTTCAGCTCTCAGCCACCGGGCGGACCCTGAGGTGATGGATGCCGCCGTCGACCTCCAGAGCGGTGCCGGTCGTGGAGCCGGACGACGGGCTGGCCAGGTACAGGATCCCGCCCGCGACCTCTTCGGGCGTCACCATCCGGCCCGTCGCCTGCCGTGCATCGAGGGCGGCTCGTTCCGCGACGGGATCGTCGAAGCCGGCCAGCATCCGCTCCACGAACGGGCTGGAGACCGTCCCGGGGCTGACGCAGTTCACCCGGATGCCCTCGCGGACGTGATCCGTCGCCATCGCGAAGGTCAGCGCCAGCACCGCCCCCTTCGAGGCTCCGTAGAGCGCCCGGCGTGGGAGGCCGTTCAGGGCGGCGATGGAGCAGACGTTCACGATGGCGGCCGACGGCGACTCGCGCAGCCAGGGAAGCGCCGCCGCGCTGACACGCGCCATGCCCGTCACGTTGATGTCCAGGATGCGCGCCCATTCCGCGTCGTCGTTCTCCTCGACGGTGCCGACGGCGCTCACGCCCGCGTTGTTGACGACGATGTCGATGCGGCCGAACCGCTCCGCGATCGCAGCGACCGCCGCATCCACCGACGACCGGACCGCGACGTCGGCTTCGAACCCGTGCAGGCGCTCGTCGAGGCCCGTGACCGAGATGTCGAGCACGGCGACAGTCGATCCCCGGTCGCCGAGGGCGAGAGCCGTCGCGAGGCCGATCCCGGATGCGCCTCCCGTGACGAGGGAGACCAGGCCTGCGAACTCGGTCACGCGGCCACCATAGCCTGCTCGGCGCGCCCGAGCCCGTCGATCTGCAGGCGCACGACATCGCCCGAGCGCAGGTACGCCCGGTCCGGACTGCCGACGGCGACTCCGGCGGGCGTGCCCGTGTTGATGAGATCGCCGGGGCGCAGGACCATGAACTGACTGATGTACCAGACGAGGTGGCTGATCCCGAACTCCATGTCAGCCGTCGAGCCGTTCTGGGTCAGCCGGCCGTTCACCCACAGGCGCAAGCCGAGATCCTGAGGATCCGCGAGCTCGTCGGGAGTGACGAGCCACGGCCCGAGGGGGTTGAAGGTCTCGCAGCTCTTCCCCTTGTCCCACTGACCTCCGCGCTCCAGCTGGAACTCGCGCTCGGACACGTCGTGACTGATCACGTACCCCGCGATCACCCCCGCCGCCTCGCTCGGTGAGGAGAGGTAGCGCGCGGTCGCACCGATGACGACCCCGAGCTCGATCTCCCAGTCCGTCTTCGTCGAACCGCGGGGGATGAGTATCGGGTCGAACGGCCCGACGATGGTCGACGGATCCTTGAGGAACAGAACCGGCTCCGACGGGAGGGCCGCTCCGGTCTCGAGGGCGTGATCTCGGTAGTTGAGACCGACGCAGACGATCTTTCCCGGCCGCGCTATCGGTGCCCCGACGCGGCTGCCGCGGGGGTCGAAGGGCTTCAGTTCACCGGCGGCGAGCGCGGACCTCACAGATTCCACCCCGCCGCCGGCGAAGAATGAGGCATCGATGTCCGACCCGACCGACGATATGTCCCACAGCCCGCCGATGTCCTGAGCGACGGGCCGCTCCGAGCCCGCTGCCCCGTACCTCATGAGTTTCACGGTTCCACCATGGCCGCCGGGGTCAGCTCGGGCGGGCCGGCGCGGCTCCAGTACCGCCCTGCCGGGTAGGAGAACTCGTCGAGGGACGAGCGGTGCATCTCGGCGCTGTAGCCCGGCAGCTTCGGTAGCACGTAGGCGCCGTCGACGACGACGCACGGGTCCACGAAGTGCTCGTGCAGATGATCGACGAACTCGGTCACGCGGTTCTCCAGAGTTCCCGAGACTGCGACGTAGTCGAAGATCGACAGGTGCTGCACGAGCTCGCACAGGCCGACGCCGCCCGCGTGCGGGCAGACCGGGATTCCGAACTTGCGTGCCATGAAGTACACGGAGAGGATCTCGTTGACGCTCCCCAGGCGGGCCGCATCCAGCTGGCAGAAGTCGATCGCCTCGGCCTGGAACATCTGCTTGAAGAGCACGCGATTCATGCCGTGCTCACCCGTCGCCACTCCGATCGGTGAGACGGCCTCCCGAACCGCCGCGTGGCCCAGGACGTCATCGGGGCTCGTCGGCTCCTCGATCCACAGTGGCTTGAACCGGGCGAGCTGCCGCACCCAGGAGATCGCCTCAGGGACGTCCCACACCTGGTTGGCGTCGATCATCAGGTTCGCGTCCCAGCCGACGACCTCCCGTGCGATACCGAGCCTGCGGATGTCGTCATCCAGGTTCGCGCCGACCTTCAGCTTGATGTGCCGGTAGCCGGAGTCCACCGCCTCCTGACACAGCCGCCGGAGCTTCTCGTCGGAGTAGCCCAGCCATCCTGCGCTCGTCGTGTAGCAGGGGTACCCACTGACCTCGAGCTCGGCGATGCGGGCGAGGCGCGTCGGCTCGACCTCCCGCAGCAGGGCGATCGCCTCCTCGCGCGTGATCGCATCCGAGAGGTACCTCAGGTCGGCGGCATCCACGAGCTGCTCGGGGGTCATCTCGACGAGCAGCCGCCAGAGCGGCTTGCCCGCGCGACGGGCCGCGAGATCCCAGACGGCATTCATCACGGCCGCGAGCGCGAGATGGATCACGCCTTTCTCCGGTCCGAGCCAGCGCAGCTGCGTGTCGCTCTGGAGTTCCCGGTACACGGCGCCCAGGTCCCCGACGAGCTCGTCGACGTCACGGCCGATGAGGGGCTGAGCGCGCTGCCGCGCAGCCTCCACGCAGAGGTCGTTGCCGCGCCCGATGGTGAACGTGAAACCGAATCCCGACAGAGCAGGGTCGTCGGTCGTGAGGGTGATGTAGGCAGCCGAGTAATCGCCGTCCTTGTTCATCGCATCGGAGCCGTCCATGGTCAGCGAGGTCGGAAACCTCACGTCGCTCGCTGTCACGGCGGTGATCGTAGTCATCGAACAGAGGCTCCTGTCGGAAGGGCGTGGCTCACATCTTACGGGTAAACATTAGATGTATTCACCCAATCTCTGCCAATTCGGCCCCGATGAGGCTCATTAGGCGGCAATAGATCAGTTCTATATGCTGGGTGAAACGCCTGAGGAGAGGATGCACCCGTGCTCACAGCCCGATACGCCGGAGACCGGAAGATCAGCATCGAACGCGCGGAGCCCCTGCCTCCCGCAGCGGACGAGGTGCAGATCCGCGTCGCGTACACCGGTCTGTGCGGCACGGATCTGCACATCCTGCACGGCAACATGGATGCGCGGGTCACGACCCCGCTCACCTTCGGGCACGAGATGAGCGGCACGATCGAGTCGGTCGGATCCGGCGTGAACGGGTGGTCGGCCGGAGATGCCGTGACCGTCATGCCGCTCGACTGGGACGGTACCTGCCCCGCCTGCCTCGCCGGCAACTCGCACATCTGCCAGAACCTGAACTTCATCGGAATCGACTCCCCCGGCTCGCTGCAGCAGTTGTGGAACGTGCGCTCCGATGTGCTCGTGGCCCTTCCCTCCGGCCTGCGGCTCGACCATGCGGCGCTCGTCGAACCGGTGGCGGTCGCCGTCCACGACGTGCGACGCGCCCGCCTGGAGCCCGGGCAGAAGGCGGTCGTCATCGGCGGAGGTCCCATCGGGGTGCTCATCGCCAGCGTCGCCCGCGAGTTCGGCGGCGACGTCGTCGTCATCGAGCTCGACGCCAAACGTCGTGCCCAGATCGACGCCCTGGGCTTCACGACGATCGACCCGGTGGCGACGGACCAGGTCGCCTGGGTCGAGGAGTGGACCGCGGGTGCCGGCGCGGACGTCGTCTTCGAGGTGTCCGGTGCAGCGCAGGCGGTGCTCGGAGCGACGTCGCTCGCCAAGGTGCGAGGCACGCTCGTGGTGGTCGCCATCCATCCGGTGCCCCGCGAGATCGACCTCCAGCGCCTGTTCTGGAGGGAGCTCTCGATCCTCGGAGCCCGGGTGTACCAGCGCACGGACTTCGAGACGGCGGTAGAGCTGCTCGACCGGGGCATCATCCCGGCAGACCTCCTGATCAGCGAGATCGTGCCCATGTCGGAGACCGCGCGGGCCTTCGACGACCTCGAGAACGGGCGGGCGATGAAGATCCTGGTCGACGTGGGCGGCGCAGCATGACCGGGCTGTTCGACCTGACTGGCTCGACGGCCGTCGTCACCGGCGCGAGTCGCGGCATCGGCTTCGCCATGGCAGAGGCGCTCGCCTCAGCAGGCGCCGACATCATCGGCGTCAGCGCGACCCTTCCCGCGACGGGGAGCGCGATCGAAGCCGCGGTCACCAGCCACGGCCGCGCGTTCACCGGCATCGCGACCGACTTCGCCGACCGCGCGTCGGTGGAGGCGCTCGCGCGCCGCCTCGAGGACGTCCGGGTCGATGTCCTCGTCAACAACGCGGGGACCATCGAACGCGCCCCCGCGGCCGACCACCCGCTCGACGCGTGGGATCGGGTCCTCGCCGTGAACCTGTCCAGTCAGTTCGTGCTCACCCAGGCGATCGCCCGCGGGATGCTCGCGCGGGGGCGCGGCAGGATCATCTTCACCGCGTCGCTGCTCAGCTTCCAGGGCGGCATCAACGTGCCCGGGTATGCGGCCGCGAAGTCCGGCATCGCCGGGCTGACGCGGGCGCTCGCCAACGAGTGGACCGCGGGCGGGGTCACGGTCAACGCCATCGCGCCCGGCTACATCGCGACCGACAACACCCAGGCGCTGCGTGGCGATGCCGACCGCTCGGCCGCCATCCTGTCGCGCATCCCGGCCGGCCGTTGGGGCGACGCCGCCGATCTCGCCGGTGCGACCGTCTTCCTGGCATCCCCCGCCGTCCGACTACGTCTCCGGTATCGTCCTCCCTGTGGACGGCGGCTGGCTCGGGCGATGACGACCGTCGTCGAATCCCTCATCGCGGCGCGCATCGTGCCGGTTCTGGTGATCGATGATGCCGCCCGGGCGACCGACCTCGCCGCCGCGCTCGCCGACGGCGGCATCCGGGCCGTGGAGGTCACCCTCCGCACGCCGGCCGGCCTCGATGCGATGGCGGCGATGGCCGGGAACGGCGAGCTGATCGTCGGTGCCGGCACCGTGCTCACGCCCGAGCAGGTCGAGGCGTGCGCGGACGCCGGCGCCCGTTTCATCGTCAGCCCTGGCTTCGACGACGACGTGGTCACCCGCGCCCGGGAACTCGGCCTCGGCATCCTTCCCGGCGTGGCGACCGCGACCGAGGTGCAGCGGGCAATCCGCGCCGGACTCGCTGAGCTCAAGCTCTTCCCGGCGGACCGACTCGGTGGGCTCGGGATGATCGAATCGCTCAGCGGGCCGTTCCCGGGCCTCCGGTACATGCCGAGCGGCGGTGTGACGACCGGCAACGCGCTCGAGTACCTTGCACATCCCTCGGTGTTCGCGATCAGCGGCAGCTGGATGGCGACCCGCGCGGCGATCTCGGCCGGCGATTTCGACGCCATCCGGGCCGCCAGTGCCGCGGCGATGGATCTCGTGCGATGAGCGGTGCCCGGGTCGTCACCTTCGGCGAGACCATGGCCCTCCTCCGGCCCGACGACACCGGAGGCGCTCGCCGAACGCCGACCGGCTGCGGATCGGCATCGGCGGTGCCGAGAGCAACGTCGCGGTGGGGCTGGCGCGCCTCGGCGCCGAGGCCGCCTGGCTCGGCCGCATCGGCGCCGACGGTTTCGGCGACCGAGTCGTCCGCGAATTGGGCGAGGAAGGCGTCGAGGTGATCGCCGTCGTCGATGCCGACGCGCCGACCGGCCTGATGGTCAAGGAACGCCCCGCCACCGACACCACGCGCCCCGTCGTCTACTACCGCACCGGAAGCGCCGGCAGCCGGCTGACGCCGGACGACCTGCCGGCGCTGGGTATCCCCGACGCCGCGCTGCTGCATGTGACGGGGATCACCCCCGCCCTGTCGTCGACGGCTCACGACACGGTGCTCGCCGCGATCGGCATCGCCTCGGATGGCGGCGTCCCCGTCTCCTTCGACGTCAACCACCGCGCCGCCCTGTGGCGCGACCGCGACCCGGTGCCGACCTATCAGCAGCTCGCCGCCGGCTGCGACGATCGTCTTCGCGGGTCTGGACGAGGCGCGGCTGCTGCTCGGATCGGAGCTGGATGCGGCCGCCGCCGCCGAAGCCATCGCCGCGCTCGGGCCGACCCAGGTGGTCATCAAGCTCGGAGGTGACGGGTGCCTGGCTCTGATCGACGGCGTACGCCACGAGGTCCCGGCTGTGCCCGTGCAAGTGGTCGACACCGTCGGGGCCGGGGACGCGTTCGTCGCCGGTTACCTCGCCGAGCTGGTGGCCGGACTGCCCGCCGAGGCCCGCCTCGCCACCGCCGTCATCACCGGGGCATTCGCGTGCACGAGTCCGGGCGACTGGGAGGGGTACCCTCGCCGCGACCAGTTCGGGATGCTCGACCCATCGTCCGACACCGTCATCCGCTGACGGCGCGCTCGCCTGCTTGCTAGCGTCGTCGCATGCGCGAACTCCAGGCCGAGATCATCGAGACCCTCGCACGTCTCCCCCGAGATCGACCCCGCTGCCGAGATCGACCGGCGGGTGCGGTTCCTCATCGACTACCTGCACACCGCGCGCGCCGCCGGCTTCGTGCTCGGCATCAGCGGCGGGCAGGACTCCTCCCTCGCGGGCCGGCTGTGCCAGCTCGCGGTCGAGGCGGTCCGCGAGAGCGGGGCGCGCGCGACGTTCACCGCGGTCCGGCTGCCGTACGGCGTGCAGGCGGACGAGGCGGATGCGCAGCTGGCTCTCGACTTCATCGCCGCCGACCAGGAGGTCGACCTTCAACATCAAGGAGGGCGTCGACGGCTTCGAGTCCGAGTACCCGCGGGCGACCGGATCCGAGCTCTCGGACTTCGTGAAGGGCAACGTCAAGGCCCGAGCGCGCATGGTCTCGCAGTACGCGATCGCCGGCGCCGAGAACCTGCTCGTCGTCGGCACCGACCACGCGGCCGAGGCGGTCACCGGCTTCTTCACGAAGTTCGGCGACGGCGGCGCGGACCTCCTCCCGCTCAGCGGGCTCACCAAGGGACAGGGCAAGGCGCTGCTCCGCCACCTCGATGCGCCCGCCCGCCTCTACGAGAAGGTGCCGACCGCCGACCTGCTCGACGACAAGCCCGGGCAGACCGACGAGACCGAGCTCGGCGTGACCTACGTGCAGATCGACGCCTACCTCGAGGGCAAGGACGTGGATGCGGCGGTCGCCGAGAAGATCGAGGCCCGTTACCGCGCCACCGAGCACAAGCGACGCACGCCGGTGACCCCGTTCGACGACTGGTGGCGCTAGCTCCGGATCTGCCCTTGACTGATTGTTAGACAATCCTCTATGTTGTCTGACAATCATGAGCAACGATGCCGCACCCTCCGTCCGCCCCGCGGCGATCTATGAGAGCCTGCGCGCCGGCATCCTGGATCAGACGGTCAAGCTCCCGGCAGCACGCTGACCGAGTCGGCGGTCGCCCTGCGATTCGCCGTCACCCGCCCGACCGCGAAACTCGCGATCGAGCGGCTCGTCGCCGACGGGCTGCTGCGGCGCGAGGCGCATCAGGCCGCACGCGTCCCCGAGCTGACCCGCGACGACATCGTCGACCTCTACGACACCCGCGCCATCGTCGAGACCGCAGCCGTCGAGGCGCTCGCCCGCGGCGGCGATCTGCCGGCCGAGGCGCTCGCCGCACACCGCTCGCTGCTCGCGCACACGACCGACGAGTCCTTCGCCCACGACGACATCGCCTTCCACCGCGCGATGGTCGGCGGCGCTCCGAGCGCGCGCCTGCCGCGGATGCACGCTCTGCTCATGGGCGAGATCGAGCTCTGCATCGGGCAGGTGCAGGCCCACCACCTGATCACCGCCGCCGAGGTCGCGGCGCAGCACCAGGGCATCCTCGACGCGGTCACCGCCGGCGATGCCGAACGCGCGGCCGCTCTCACCCGAGACCACATCACCGGATCGCGCGACCGCCTGCTCGCGCACTACGACGCAAACCACTGAAACGAGTCGACATGGTCGATCCAGACATCTCCGCCGCCAAGCGCGCAAGACCCCTCAAGATGGTCAGGCGGCAGTTCCCGCGTCCCGTGGGAGATCCTCGATCTGATGCGGTTCAAGACGCCGACCCTGAGCGGCAAGACGCGCCGGCTCCAGGGCGCGCTCACGATCGCCGACCTGCGCCTGATCGCGAAGCGCCGCACCCCGACCGCCGCGTTCGACTACACCGACGGCGCGGCCGAGGGCGAGCTATCGCTGACCCGGGCGCGGCAGGCGTTCGAGGACGTCGAGTTCCACCCCTCCGTGCTGCGCGACGTATCGAACGTCGACACCTCGACCACGATCTTCGGCGGACCGTCGGCACTGCCCTTCGGGATCGCCCCGACCGGGTTCACGCGCCTGATGCAGACCGAGGGTGAGATCGCGGGGGCGTCCTCTGCGGGTGCCCACGGCATCCCGTTCACGCTCTCGACCCTCGGCACGACGTCGATCGAGAACGTGAAGGCGGCGAACCCCCATGGACGCAACTGGTTCCAGCTCTATGTGATGCGCGACCGCGAGGTCTCGTACGAGCTGACGCGCCGCGCAGCGGCGGCCGGGTTCGACACCCTCTTCTTCACGGTCGACACGCCGGTCGCCGGCGCCCGCCTCCGCGACAAGCGCAACGGCTTCTCGATCCCGCCCGCGCTGACCGTCGGCACGATCGTCGACGCATTGCCGCGGCCGTGGTGGTGGTGGGACTTCCTGACCACCCCCAAGCTCGAGTTCGCGTCGCTGAAGTCGACAGGCGGAACGGTCGGCGAGCTGCTCGACTCGGCCATGGATCCGACGATCTCGTACGCCGACCTCACGGTCATCCGCGAGCTGTTCCCGGGCAAGCTCGTCATCAAGGGCGTTCAGACCGTCGAGGACGCGAAGGCCATGGCGAAGGCCGGAGTCGACGGCATCGTCCTCTCGAATCACGGCGGACGTCAGCTCGACCGCGCGCCGATCCCCTTCCATCTGCTTCCGGATGTGGTGAAGCAGGTCGGCAAGGACGTCGAGGTCACGCTCGACACCGGCATCATGAACGGCGCGGACGTCGTCGCCTCCATCGCCCTCGGAGCAAAGTTCACGCTCATCGGCCGCGCGTACCTGTACGGCCTGATGGCCGGCGGACGTGCGGGCGTCGATCGCGCGATCGAGATCCTGGCGAGCGAGGTCGTGCGCACGATGAAGCTGCTCGGCGTGCACTCGGTCGAGGAGCTCGAGCCGAAGCACGTGACCCAGCTCCAGCGGCTGGTGCCGGTGCGGGGCTAGTAGAACTAGCCCTACAGGAAAGTCACGTCCTCCAGCTGACGACCCTCTTGCGGTGGAGGAGGATTCCCGCTCCGGCGGCGATAGCGGCGAGGGCGGCGAGAGTGGCGCAGCCCACGATCGCGGTGCCGGTGAGGGCGAGTGCGGCCAGGGCGGGGTCGATGGTGACGCGCGCCGTGGACAGGTCGCTGGTGGTGGCCGCTCCGGAGGGTGCGTTCGCGGATGCGAGCGCGGTGTTATCGATGGCTTCGGCCCGTGCGTCGGGGGCGGTGATGAGGTAGCCGACCGTGCAGGTGGTGGATGCGGCGGGGGCGAGAGTGGTCACCGGACACGCCGGTGTGGCGAAGGCGCCGGTCCCGGTGAACCTGCTCTCGGTGACGGTGAGTCCGGTGAGGGTGGATCCCCCGGTGTTGGTGACCAGGAACGAGTAGACCACCCGTGATCCCGCGCCGGCGACCACGGTGCGGTCGACGGACTTCAGCAAGGTGATCGCAGCGGTCGGCGTGATCGGCACGAGGGCGTCGGATGGCGTCGAGTCGACGACGGGACCGGTCGGAGGGGTTCCGTGGGATGTCGCGGTGTTCGTGACCAGCCCCGCGTCCACGTCCGTCTGGGACAGGGTGTAGCTGGCGCTGCAGGTGGTCGACTCCGTCGGCGCCAAGGTCGCGACCGGGCATACCGGCGCGCTCATCGCAGCCGAGCCCGAGAACGGCCCGTCGGTGATGCCCACATCGGTGAGCGTCACGTTGCCGGTGTTGGTCACCACGAAGGAGTAATCCACCACCTGGCCGGCCTGGGTGAACGGACCCCCCGAAGCCGATTTCACCACCCGGATCACCGGAGCCTGGGCGATCGTGACCACGGCGTCATCGGGCGTCGACACCACATCGGGCCCGGCCGGCGGGGTCCCGGTCGATGTGGCGGAGTTGGTCACCTGCCCGGCATCCACATCGTCCTGGGTCAGGGTGTAGGTCGCGATGCACGTCACCTGGGCGCCGGGTGACATCGATGCAGCACCAGGGGGACAGCTGGGTGTCGACATCGACCCCGACCCGTCGAACGGGCCGTCGACCACACCGACATCGGTCAAGGTCACATTCCCCGTATTCGTCAGCAAGAAGCTATAGGTCACCACCTGACCGGCCGTGGTGAATCCGCCAGGACCGGCTGACTTCACGATAGAGATCGACGGATCCTGTACAGCGGGCAGCGTCACTGTCCGCGGCGGAGACACCACGGTTCCGCCCACCGCGGCGACCCCCGACGCAGTCGCGGTGTTCGACAGGGAGGCCCCATCCACATCCGCCTGAACCGGAACGTATGTCGCGGTGCAGGTCATCTGCCCTCCCGGAGCGAGGACGGACGGCGCGGGTGCACCACAATCCGGGGCACTCATCCCCGCCGGGTTCGCCCCATTGAACAGCCCCTCGATCACCGTTGGACTGGTCAGGCTCACGTTGCCCGTATTCGTCACCACGAACGTGTAGGTGATCGGCGTCGGCGGAACCGCCACCACCGTCAACGGATCCGCCGACTTCACCAGATCGATGGACGGGGCCCGCGTGATCGGCGTCGACTCCGTCGCACACGGCGCCCCCGAAGCCTGCCCGGCCGGAACGCACGCCGTGTTCGTCAGCACCGCGTCACCGGCCAGCGTCACGGTCATCGAGTAGGTGATCGTGACCGACGCGCCCACCGCCAACGGTCCAGACCAGGACAGGTTCGGGCTGCCGAACACCGGGGCGTCCGGACCCGATGCCACCGCATCATTGTTGTAGGTGGCGTCATCCAGTACCGCCGACAGATCGTCCGTCATCGTCGCGGGGACGGCCGAGGTGTAATCACTCCCACCTGTGTTCGTCACCGTGACCGAGTAGTTCACCGTGTCGCCTTCACGCGTCGACGACGACGCCGTCGAGGATTTCGACACCGACAACCGCGCCACGGGCGGGAAGCTCTGCACGGCACATGACGAGGGCGGGTCGAGCCCGGTGATGCTCGTCAGGTTCGTAGCGCAGTTCTGGAACACTTGCGCCGGAGCTCCCTGCGCAGTGGGAGGCGCGGGCACGACATCGACCGTGAACGTGCAGGAGGTCAGATGTGCCGTGTCCCCCGCCAGATCCCCGCCCATGCTGATCGAATTGCCACCTGGTGTGGCCGCGATCGTTCCGTTGGTACATGTGGTCGCCGCATTGTTCGGGCTCGCCACCACCAATCCCGGGCTCAGAGTGTCAATCGCGCCCCATCCCAGTTTGGTCGCCCGCTCGCTGGTGTTGGTCAACGTGAAAGTCAGTGTCGATACGCCGGTGATCGGGTGGGTGGCGGAGAACGACTTGTCCAGATCCGGGGTCGCATCCAGAAGCTGGATGTTGTCGAACGCCCCGTCATTTCCAGTGATTCCACCATTGAGGTTGCGCATGACGATGCCCACGGAGTTTCCCGTTGCGATGAACGATCCGCTCGCGGCATACCGGCCACCCCTCGTCTGGCCGACGAGATAGGTGGTGCGCGTATCCGACGCGTTACACGGATTGATCACGCCGCCCAGCGCGGACTCGGTTCCGTCGGCGTTCTTGACATAGAACTGCAACCGCGGCGGAGTGGTGTGGCAATTCTGGGCGGCTGCGTCCACCGAGAACGTCAGGTATCGGGATGGCGTGGGCAGGTTGATCGGGTCTACGGTCGCGAATTCGATCTGATTCGCCGATCCCCCCGACCCCGACGTGTAGGCGCCCACCACGCTGTTGGTGGCCGGCGGGGTTCCGCCGATCGTGCCGAGTACCGACCCGAGATTCCTCAGCGTGTTGAAGCTGCCGGCATTGCCTGAACACGCACCAGGCGGATAGGTACTGGTGGTGGACAGGATGAAGCCGTTGCAGTTGACGGGGTTGGACCAGAAGGTTGAGGCCGTGTAGGTACCACCGGTATATTGCGGGCTGCTCGACGTGTAGGCCGTCAACAACTGCGGTGTCCCCGTGTCGGGAGAGTTCTCGAAGTCCTCGCTGTAGATGACCACCGGGGCGTTCGGGACCCCCGGAAGGGCAGACGCCGGACCTCCGAACGTCGAAGGTGCGAGCGCACCAGCCACAACGAGCGCGGTCGCCACCGCGATCCGTGCCCCCACCCTCACAAGTCCGCCCTGTGAAGGCGGCTGCGAGGCCCTCCGTTTCACGCGAAAAGTCCCCCTCCCCTCGAACATTTCCCAGCCCCGAATCACGGGAAGGTTCGCTTGACCGCGACCCTAGTACCGCCACGTCAAATGAGCAAACGTCGAGCGGCGCCCCGCGTGTCAGGTGTCGTGCGGATCACCCGGCACCTGGGCCGGGGTCGTTGACCCTATCGGTCAGGTGAAGCGGACCCGCGGCCACAACCCCACCCGCGAGCGCGACTCCGGTGAGCGCGAGGGTCCCCAGAAGCACCCGCGTACTGGCCGGTGCCGATACCGCGACCAAGCAGAACGCAGTCGCCCCGGACGCGGTGGCCGAGTTGTCTAGGCGATACGGGAGGCGAACCCCCCGCACCTGGCGAGAGGCGGCGGGGCTTCGGTACACCCCCCGGGACTTGAACCCGGAACCCACTGATTAAGAGTCAGTTGCTCTGCCAATTGAGCTAGAGGTGCGCAGGCCCGTAACTGCCGGGCCGAGGGACAACGATAGCATGCGTCCGCTGCCCGGATCTCAACGTCCGCCTGATCAAGAAGACGGTTCCGGGCGCGGCGTCAAGCCCCTTCGAACTGACATCCGGGCGACGTAACGTCAGCCCGTGATCCGAATCCTGGAGGCGGCGGTCTACCGCGGTCCGCACCTGTACAGCCGGACGCCGATGGTGCGCATCCAGGTCGATCTGGGCTCACAGGCGGGCCGTGGCACCGACCGCCGTCCCGGCCTGGTCGCCGGCCTGCTGGAGGCGCTCCCCGGTCTGAACCGGCACCACTGCAGCACCGGCCACCCCGGCGGGTTCGTCGAGCGTCTGCACGAGGGAACGCTCCTCGGTCACGTGATCGAGCACGTCGCACTCGAGCTGCAGGTCGAGGCCGGGATGTCGGCGAGCCGCGGCAAGACCCGTGCGGTCCGCGGCCACGAGGGCGTCTTCAACGTGATGTTCGCGTACGAGGACGAGCAGGTCGGCCGGCTGGCCGGCCGGATTGCGGCGCAGCTCGTGGAGTCCTTGCTCGACAACTCAGACCGCCGCATCGAGGGGCTCGACATCATCGCGGCGGAACCAGTTCGGGATGCCGATGAGCGCGTCCCAGGATTGGGAGCGCTGCGCGCGCTGGTCGCCCGCCGCACTCTCGGACCGACCACCCGGTCCCTCGTCGAGGAGGCCCGCCGTCGCCGGATCCCGGTTCAGCGCCTCGACGAGCAAAGCCTCGTGCTGCTCGGGCAGGGCGTCAACCAGCGCTCCTTCCGGGCGAGCATCACCGACGCGACCTCGCACCTCGCGGTGCTGACCGCCGGCGACAAGCAGCTGACGAAGGCAGCAGCTCGCGCGCCGCCGGCATCCCGGTGCCCGACGGCGCGGTCGTGTCGCACGGCCGACGAGGCCGTCGCCGCGGCCGTGGCGACTGCGGCGTCGCCGTCGTGACCAAGCCGCTGAGCGGCAACCACGGCCGCGGCGTCTCGCGCGGACTGCCGCAGCGCCGACGAGGTCGCCCGCGGGTTCACGATCGCCGCCGAGCACGGCCCGCACGTCGTCGTCGAGGAGGAGATCGCGGGCGCGACCACCGCATCCTGGTCATCGACGGCCGGGTGGTCGCGGTCGCCGAGCGAATCCCCGCGCACGGTGATCGGCGACGGCACCTGCACCGTCGCGAGCTCATCGACGCGCTCAACGCCGACCCGCGGCGCGGATACGGGCACGAGTCGCGCTGACCCGGGTCGTCGTCGACGAGCCGTTGCGCGCGATGCTCGCATCGCAGGGCCCGGAGCTCGACAGCGTCCCGGCGTCCGCCGAGATGGTGTTGCTGCGCGACACCGCGAACCTCTCGACCGGCGGCGAGGCGATCGACCGCACCGACGACATCCACCCCGCGTACGCCGCGGTCGCCGAACGCGCCGCCCGCGTCGTCGGGCTCGACATCGCCGGCATCGACCTCATCGACGCTCCGACATCACCCGGCCGCTCCGCGAGACCGGCGGCGCGATCGTCGAGGTCAACGCGGCGCCCGGCTTCCGCATGCACCTCGAGCCGTCGGACGGGCGCGCCGCGCGACGTGGCCGGGCCCGTCGATCGACCTGCTCTACCCGCCGGGAGCCGCCAGCCGCATCCCGATCATCTCCGTCACCGGCACCAACGGCAAGTCGACCACCGTGCGGATGATCGCCCACATCCTGCGGACGCTCGGGCCGGTACGGTCGGCATGACCACGCACGAGCGGCATCTACATCGGCGGGGAGCCTCGTGCAAGGCGGTCGACGCCAGCGGACCGCGCAGCGCGCGCGCTCGTGCTGGCCGACCCCACCGTCGACGTCGCGGTGCTCGAGACGGCGCGCGGCGGGCTGCTGCGCGAGGGCCTCGCCTACGACCGCGCCGACGTCGGCGTCGTGCTCAACGTGACCGCCGACCACCTCGGGCTCAAGGGCGTCGACACGCTCGGCCAGCTCGCCCGGGTCAAGTCGGTCGTCGTCCGCGACGTCCGGCGGCGCGGCACGAGCGTGCTCAACGCCGACGACCCGCGCACCGTCGGATGGCCGAGCGGGCCGGCGGCCGCGTCGCCTTCTTCACGGTGGAACCGCTCACCGCCAGGGCTGCGCGAATCATCTCGACTCGGGCGGCACCGTGACGGCCCTCGAACCCTCCGACCGGGGCGGCCTGCTCGTGCTGCACGAGGGCGGAGAGCGAACCCCCTCGTCGACGCCGCAGCCATACCGGCGACCTGGGGCGGCATCGCCGGGTTCAACGTGTCGAACGCCCAGGCCGCCGTCGCCGCGACGCGCGGGCACGGCATCGCGGTCGAGACGATCGTCGACGGACTCTGCACGTTCAGCACGTCGTTCGAGCAGAACCCCGGCCGCTTCAACGTCACCGACGCGCCCGGCTTCACGACGATCGTCGACTACGCGCACAACCCGGCGGCGCTCCACGCGCTCGGCGCCGCGCTGAGGCGGCTCGCCCCGACCGCGCCGGGGCGCACGATCGGCGTCATCAGCACCCCGGGCGACCGGCGCGACGACGACATCCTCGAGCTCGGGCGCCTCGCGGCCGAGATCTTCGACGAGGTCGTCTTCCGCGAGCTCCCCGACGGCCGCGGTCGTGCCGCCGGCGGCGTCGTCGCCCTGCTGCAGGAGGGTGCCATCGCGGCCGGCATGCCGCCCGAGCGGATCCGTATCGTGTTCGACGAGGCCGCCGCCATGGACACAGCACTCCGGATGGCGAGGCCGAGCGACCTGGTCGCCCTGACGGTGACCGACGTCGATGCCGTCTGGCGGCAGGTGCAGGCGTTCCGGCCTGCGGAGCGCGTGGATGCCTGACACGGTCGGTGCCCTGATCGCGATCGGCGGCCACGAGGACCGCGAGGGCGACCGCCTCATCCTCCGTGCTGTCGCCGACGCGCTGGATGGGCGGCCGTTGCTCATCGTGGCCACCGCATCCCGGCGCCCGGAGAAGTACGTCGAGATGTACCGAGAGTCGTTCGCGGGCATCGGGGTGAGCGACGTGCGCCCGCTGGCTCTGCGCGAGCGCGGCGACGCGAGCGCGCCGGCGGTCCTCGAGGCGATTGCGTCGTCGGGCGGCGTATTCGTCACCGGCGGAAGCCAGACCAAGCTGCTCGAGGCCTTCCGAGACACCCCGGCTCACGCGGAGCTCCGCGACCTCTGGCGCCGAGGCGGCCTGGTGGCCGGCACCTCCGCGGGCGCGTCCGCCCTCGGTCAGACCGTCATCTCGGGCACCGAGGAGGTGACGCTCTCCCTGGGCCTCGGATTCGTTCCCGCCGTGCTGATCGACCAGCACTTTTCGCAGAGGGAGCGCATGAGCCGCCTCCGTGACGGGCTTGGGCGGGCCCCCGAGCACCTCGGCATCGGAATCGACGAGGACACGGCGCTCGTCATCCACGACGACGACGCCACTGTGATCGGATCCGGCCGGGTCACCGTCGTCCTCGACGACGGAAAGGCGCTCGTCCTCACCGCTGGCGACCATCTCGCGTTGCCGACCACCGCGCCGATGCGATGATTCAGGGGTGACGATTCAGCTCAGCCCCGGCCAGACCGCCCCGGATTTCACCCTCCCCGACGAGAACGGCGAGCCGCTCACCCTGTCGTCGCTGCGTGGGCAGAAGGTCATCCTGTACTTCTACCCGGAGGCGATGACGCCCGGATGCACGACTCAGGCGTGCGACTTCCGCGACAGCCTGAACCAGCTCGACGGAGCGGGGTACCAGGTCGTCGGAGTGTCCCGCGACGAGGTGCCGAAGCTCGCGCAGTTCGTGCAGAACGATCACCTGACGTTCCCGATCCTCAGCGATCCGGCTCACGCGGTCCACGATCTGTACGGCACCTACGGCGAGAAGCTGCTCTACGGCAAGCCGGTTATCGGAGCGATCCGCTCGACGTTCGTGCTCGACGAGAACGGTGTCATCACCCACACCTTCTACGCGACGAAGGCGACGGGTCACGTCGCGATGCTCAAGAAGCAGCTCGGGCTGACCGCCTAGGAGCCGGCGGGTTCCTCGCGACGCGACGTCGCATCCACCACCGGCTTCGTGAACAGCAGCAGGAACGCGACCAGCGCCACGGCGACGAGCGGCCACCCCCAGGCCGGCTGGCTGAAGACACCCGAGATCGCACTGGCTCCGACGGCGAACTGAAGCACCTGCCAGACGATCGCCGCACCGCGGATCCAGGCCTGACCGCGCACGGCGCCGACCACGATCGCGCCCATCCACACGGCGGCCGCGAATGCGAGCACGGTCAGCGCGATGGCGCTCGCGAACGAGGCGGGAACCGCGGTGAGCAGCTCGATCAGCAGCGTCACCGCGAGCCCGGCGATCAGCAGGAATTCTGCCGACAACAACACGATCAGCACCCAGAAGAGGGCAGGCTTTTGTCGATCACTCACAGAGATATCCCATTCAGACCTATTGAATCGTCGTAACAAGTATGAAACCCTAAAGGCGGTTGATGTGACGCCTGCAGAGTCGCAGGTGAGTCCGGAATCCCACCCCCCACGTTTCCGTTCTCTCTTCGACCGTGCGCGAAAGTACTCGACCCGCGCACGTCACCTCTCTGCAACACCATCAAGGAGCACCACTATGGACTGGCGTGACAAGGCCGCTTGCCTCACAGCCGACCCCGAGCTGTTCTTCCCGGTCGGCAATACCGGCCCGGCCGTCGACCAGATCGAGAAGGCCAAGACGGTCTGCGGCCGCTGCTCCGTGACCGAGATGTGCCTTCAGTACGCCCTCGAGACCAACCAGGACTCGGGCGTCTGGGGCGGACTCAGCGAAGACGAGCGTCGCGCCCTCAAGCGCCGCGCTGCCCGCGCCCGCCGCGCGAGCTGACCGCATCCCGCTGCTGACCGCATCCCGCTGCATCCCAGTGCTGACCGCATCCCGCTGCGACCGCATCCAATCGGCCACTCGCAATCCAGCGCACGTTTCACAACGTGCCAGGGTTTGCAAACAGCGCAACGGATGGGGCTATTCGCCCGTCATCCAGAGCAGCGGGATGTCGATCGTGACCTCCGTGCCCTCACCCTCGAGCGTGTGCCAGTCGATGGTGCCGCCGAGCTCGCCCTCGATGAGCGTGCGCACGATCTGAGTCCCGAGGCCTGAGCCGACCTTGCCCTCGGGCAGGCCGACCCCGTCATCCCGAACCCGCACTCGCAGCACGTCGTTCTTGCGCTTCGCGGAGATCTCGACCTGGCCGTCGCGGCCGGCGAGCCCGTGTTCGACGGCGTTCGTGACCAGCTCGGTCAGCGCCAGAGACAGCGGGGTCGCGTAGGCGCTCGGCAGCGTGCCGAACTTGCCCGTCTTGATGGGCCTCACGGTCGTGTTGTGACTGGATGCGACCTCGGCGATCAGCATCAGCACGCGATCGAATACGTCGTCGAAGTCGACGTTCTGGCTGAGTCCCTCGCTGAGGGTGTCGTGCACGACGGCGATCGCACTGACCCGCCGCATCGCCTGCGCGAGCGCGTCGCGGCTGGCGTCGTTCGTCGCCCGCCGGCTCTGAATCCGCAGCAGCGACGCCACGGTCTGGAGGTTGTTCTTGACGCGGTGGTGGATCTCGCGGATCGTCGCATCCTTGGTGATGAGCTCCTGCTCCTGGTGGCGGAACTCGGTCACGTCGCGAACGAGCACGATGGCGCCGACCCGTTCGGCGTGGTGACGGATCGGGATGGTGCGGAGCGTCACGGTGACTCCTCGCGCTTCGATGTCGGTGCGCCACGGTGCGCGACCGGTCACGACCAGCGGGAGGGATTCATCCACGACCAGCTTGCCCTTCAGCAAGTCGGTCGTGACTTCGGCGAGCGACTCGCCCTCCAGTTCGCCGCCGAATCCGATGCGGTTGAACGCCGACAGCGCGTTGGGGCTGGCGAACGTGACGATCCCCTCGACGTCGAGCCGGATGAGGCCGTCGGATGCGCGCGGGGCACCGCGCCGCGGTCCGGACGGTGCGCCCAGGTCGGGAAAGTCGCCCGTGGCGATCATGTCGAAGAGATCGTTGGCCGATTGGTTGGAGGTGAGCTCCTGGCGGCTGGGGGTGCGGGCCTCGCTCAGGTTGCTGTGCCGGGTGAGCACCGCGATCGGAGTGTTCGTAACGGCCGAGCCGCTCGCGCTCAGCCTCCGCAGCACCGGCACCGCACGCACGCGGGTCGGGGTCTCTTCGTACCAGTCGGGAGCCGCGGTGTCGACGATCTGCGCGGTCTCGAACGCCTCGGTGACCTGGCCACGCCACTGCGGCTGTATCTCCTGGCCGATGAAGTCGCGGTAGAACAGCGTCGCGGCGCTCGACGGGCGGGAATGGGCGACGGCGATGAAACTGCCCTCGTTGGTCGGGAACCACAACACGATGTCGGCGAACGCGAGGTCTGCGATCAGCTGCCCGTCGGCGACCAGCAGGTGCAGCCAGTCGATGTCCGCCTCGGTGGGTCGACCCTGGGCGACCATGAGATCGGAGAGCGTGGTCAC
>CAWJWQ010000011.1:0-430712 GCA_963846615.1 uncultured Actinomycetota bacterium
GCAAGACCCGGCGTCGCTCAACGGCAAGATCCTGCGCATGACTCCCGACCGGCGACATTCCCGTCCGACAACCCGGGCCGACTCGCTCGTCTACTCGATGGGCCACCGCAACCCGCAGGGCATCGCGTGGGACGGCGACGGACAGCTGTGGGCTGCCGAGTTCGGGCAGGACACCTGGGACGAGTTCAACCGCATCGAGCCCGGCGGCAATTACGGCTGGCCGGCGGTCGAGGGTCAGGCGGGAGCCGACGGCTTCATCGACCCGGTCCTGCAGTGGAGCACCGATGCCGCCAGCCCGAGCGGCCTGACGTATGTCGGCGGCACCTTCTTCATGGCGGCACTCGGCGGCGAACGCCTCTGGGCCATCTACGTCGACGACGCGGGTGGCGCCTCGGCGGTGGAGTGGTTCACGGGTGAGTACGGGCGCATCCGGGATGTCACTCCCGGCCCCGACGGATCGCTCTGGATGCTGACCAACAACACCGACGGCCGCGGCGGTCCGCGCGACGGCGACGACCGCATCCTCCAGGTCGAGCTGACCGAACTGGTCGAGGGGTAGGGCACCGGCCAGATGGCAGAGCTCGACCGGGTGCGCCACTGGGCGCAGGCGCTCATCGCGCTGCACCTCGATCCCTCCTGGACGTTCGCGTTCGACCACGCGCGCACCCGCGCGGGGTTGTGCAACTACGCGGCCAAGAGGATCTCGGTGTCGCGGCTCCTTGCCGCGCGGTACGACGACGACGAGATCCACCAGGTGCTGCTGCACGAGGTGGCGCACGCACTCGCCGGCCCCGACGCCGGCCACGGCCCGACGTGGAAGCGCATCTCGCGCGATCTCGGATACGAGGGCAAGCGCCTGCACGGTGGTGCCATCGCCGACGAGCTCGCACCCTGGGTCGGCCACTGCCCCGCCGGCCACGTTCACTACCGGTACAAGCGGCCGACGCGCATCGTCTCGTGCGCGAAGTGCTCGCGCCGGTTCGATCTACGGCACCAGATCGACTGGATCAAGCGGCAGACCGCGGCGTAGCGGCGGGCTGATCGCGATCCGGGGCTGATCGCGATTCGGGGCTGGGCTGATCGCGATCCGGGGCCATTTCGGACGTTCGGGGCCATCCCGCTCGCCCCGGATGTCCGGGTTGGCCCGGATCCGAATGCTGGGTGCGCCTCAGCGTGTGAGCTCGGTCTCGAGCCGCTCCAGCACCCCGTGCCAGTGCGTCAGCATCTCCTTGCGCTGCGCGCGGCCGGTGAGCCGCTCCTGGTGGAACGCGATCGTCGTGCCGGTCTTCGCCTCCAGCACCGTCACCTGCAGGATCGTCGGCTTCGTCGCCCCAGGCGGAGTCCAGTCGAATCGCAGACGGCGCCTCTCCGTGCGGCTGCGCATCTGCGGCAGCTCGTCCGCGCCGAGCCACGAGCTGAGACCCGGCCCGGTCAGGAACGACCACACGGCGTCGAGGTCGGCCGCCACCGTCCGGCGGGCGCCCATCTCCCAGCCTGAATCTTTCGTGAGTCCTGTGGTGTGTCCGGTTGCCCTGTCCATGTAACCAACGATAATGGTTACATGGCGAAAGCGCGATTCACCTCGGGCGAGATGATGTACCCGTCCAATGGCGTGCCCTGGTTCTTCGATGCCGGCTCCGACAGCCTCGAGTTCGCCTACAGCGGCGACATGCGCCGGGGCGTCGCCGAGTGGGAGCGTCTGCGTGCGCCCCACGACCTCGGCACCTGGCTGGCGACGCGGCTCGACAGGGTCGACCCGCACGACGTCACCGATCGCGACCTCGCCGACGCGCTGCACCTGCGCGGCGCGCTCACCGGCCTCTACCTGGCCGCCGCGAACCACCAACCGCTGCCGACCGACGACATCGACACCGTCAACCTTTTCGCTGCGACCCCCGACATCCCTCCAGCGCTGACCGGCGGGCAGCGCCAAGCCGGCGCCGGCCGGCTGCGGGTCGGCCAGGTGCTCTCGACCCTGGCGCGCGACGCCATCGACGTCTTCTCGTCGCTCGACGAGGGACGCGTGCGGGCATGCGACGCAGACGACTGCCGCATGGTCTACCACGACGAATCCCGCACGAACAACCGCCGTTGGTGCTCGATGGAGCACTGCGGCAACCGCGCCAAGGTGCGCGCTCATCGCGAGCGCGCCGCCATGCGGCGCCATGAAGAGAAGGAGCGAGCATGACCATCGAGCACCTCAACCCCGAGGCCCTGCACGTCAACCCCGCGTTCTCGCAGGGCACCATCGCATCCGCCGGACGCACCCTCTATGTGGGCGGTCAGAACGGCACCGACTCCGAGGGCGTCATCACCGGCGACGCCGCCGAGCAGAGCGCGCAGGCTATGAATAACGTGATGGCGGTTCTGGATGCCGCGGGCGCCAAGCCCTCGGACGTCGCCAAGCTCACCATCTACCTCGCCGAGTCCGTCGACCCGACCGCCGCCTACGGCGCCGTCATGCCGGTGTGGGGCACGCAACCGACCGCCGTGAGCGTGCTGAAGGTCGCCGCTCTCGGGCGTCCCGGAGGCGCTCGTCGAGATCGAGGCGATCGCGTCGCTCGGGTGAGCGCGTCTCGATACCCCGCCGAAGCGGCTACTCGACGACCGGGCTACGCCGCGACCTGCTCCTGCACGGTGACCTCTTTCCAGAAGGCCACGTAATTCGAGAAGTCGGCGCCGACCCGATCGAATGCGGTCGGGTACGGGGTCGGGTAGCTCCAGGCGCGATCCTGCAGCCAGTCGCCCGTCACCGGATCCTTCACCGAGAAGTACTGGCACTCGCCCTTCCACGGGCAGGTGTACGGGGTCGGACTCTCCTGCAGAAGCTCGGCGTTGACACTCGACGGCGGGAAGTAGACACGCCCCTCGATGTGCAAGACATCGGCCTCATCGGCTTCGGCGATGACGGTTCCGTTCAGGATTGCCTGGGGCATGGGGTGCTTGGTCTCCAACAGTGTGGTTTCGATACACCGCTGAAGCGCGGCACTCAACCACCAACCCGGCTAGCCCTCCCGCAATTCCCGTGACGTGACCGACGCCGAGATCAGGTGGCCCGTGGCCTTGCTCAGCGCGCGATGCGCGGCGGCGGCCGCTGCTGCCTCCGGCGACTGGTGATCGATCCCGCGGTCGCCGATGGCCTCGATGATTGCACCGGCGGCCAGCAGATCCTCGACGGCGAACCGCAGCGACCCATCGGAGCGGGTCACACCCGCCGCCACGACGGCGACGCGGAAGCGGCCGCCCACCAGCTCCTGCTGAGCGAGAGCCCAGTCGCCGAGTTCGCCCGCGCGTTCGAGGACGCCTGCCACCGAGCCCTCTGGACCGGCCACCCCGGCCAGCTGTGAGACCCAGATCAGTGCGTCAGCATCCTGACCCACGGCCGCGGCACCGGTGACGCCCCATTCGAAACGGACCTGGTACGACGCCTGCGCGTCGGGGGTGGGCGTGCTCACGGGACGAGGCTAGTCGCGCCCATCTCGGTCGCGATGACGCCGAAGTCATGCGGCGTCAACTCGATCTGCCCGCGGCGCATCACGAATCCCCAGTTGCGGTTGCCGCGTGTGATGTCGAGCACCTCGAGCAGCGGCGCGATCGGCACAGCATGCGCGCCCTCGTCGTACTCGACGCGACGGCGCCAGGGATGCCGGTCCGTTTCTTTGCCTGCCCTCATCATCGAGTCGTCAGCCTGCCAGGCGTCGCCGTCGGCGATGCACCCGATGGCCGTGAACTCGCGCAGGGGATCGCCTTCGGGGTAGCTGGTCTTCGGCGAGTAGTAGACGAGACCGTCGCCGGGCTGCATGCGCTGGATGCCGGATCGCACCCCGTGGTTGGTCTGCGCGATGCCGAGCGCGACGCCGTGCAGAACGTGCGACCGCTGCACGACCGCGAGCCAATACCTCGCCGCAACCGGGTTCCCCATGAGCGCAGCCTGACGCACACTGGAGACATGCGCGTTCAGCTGAAGCTGGTGCTCGATGCGACCCCGGATGCCGTGTGGTGGGCCCTGCGCTCCCCCGGCGTCCTGAGCGAGGTCGCGCATCCGTTCTTCTCCTTCGAACCGATCTCGCCTCGGGGACTCCCCCGCGCCTGGCCCGAAGGACCGCATTCTGTGCGCGCCTCGCTGCTCTGGGGTCTCATCCCGGTCGGCGAGCAGGTGATCGACATCAGCTATCACGACCGCGGCGACACCCGCATCGTCGAGGATTCGGGCGGCCCGGTGTCGGGCGCCCTCGGCATCGTCACCGGCTGGCGGCACAGGATGGCGGTGACCCGCACCGAGGGCGACCGCACGCTCTACCGCGATCGGCTCGACATCTCGGCGGGCGTGCTGACCCCGCTGGTCTGGATCGGCGCGTGGGCGTTCTGGCAGTGGCGCGCGTTCCAGCTGACGCGGCTCGCGCCGGGCTGGAAAGCCGGAGCCGACAGCTGATCTGCTAGCCTGGAGTCACTTGCAAGCGCAATTGCGCGCTTCTTGCGTCGTAGAACGCTCCCTCGCCGCCTTGGAAACAAGGGCCCGGCTGACATCTTCTCCGGCGAACGTTGACGCCCATCGGCGTCCTCGCCACTTTTCAACCCGAAAGAATCACCACTCACTCATGTCCCATGACTTCCGCACGCTCGGCGTGCCGCATCCCCTGCTCGAGGTCCTCGCGGCCGACGGCAAGACCACCCCGTTCCCGATCCAGGTCGACACCCTGCCCGACACGCTCGCCGGACGCGACGTTCTCGGCCGCGGCAAGACCGGCTCCGGCAAGACCCTCGCGTTCAGCATCCCGATGGTCGCGCGCCTCGGCACCCGCCTCGCCGGCGGACCCCGCCGTCCCGGCCGCCCCCTCGGCATGGTGCTCGCACCGACCCGCGAACTCGCCACGCAGATCAACGCCGTGCTCGAGCCGCTCGCCAAGGCGTACGGCCTGACGACGACCACGATCTTCGGCGGCGTCAGCCAGAACCGCCAGGTCGCAGCGCTCAAGGCCGGCGTCGACATCATCGTCGCCTGCCCCGGCCGGCTCGAAGACCTCATGCAGCAGAAGTTCGCCTTCCTGGATGCGGTGGAGATCACCGTGCTCGACGAGGCCGACCACATGGCCGACCTCGGCTTCCTGCCCGGCGTCACCCGCATCCTGAAGGCGACGCCCGAGAACGGGCAGCGCCTGCTGTTCAGCGCCACGCTCGACAACGGCGTCGACAAGCTGGTGCGCCAGTTCCTGCACAACCCGGCGCTGCACGAGGTCGACGAGGCCAACTCGCCGGTCTCCGCGATGACCCACCACGTGTTCGGCACGAACGACACCGAGACCAAGAAGCAGCTCATCCACGCGCTCGCCTCGGGCACCGGCCGTCGCATCCTGTTCATGCGCACCAAGCACCACGCCAAGAAGCTCGCCCAGCAGCTCACGGCATCCGGAATCCCGGCAGTCGACCTGCACGGCAACCTCAGCCAGCCCCAGCGCGACCGCAACCTCGCGGCGTTCTCGGCCGGCACGGCTCGCGTGCTCGTCGCGACCGACGTCGCGGCCCGCGGCGTCCACGTCGACGACGTCGAGCTCGTCGTGCACGTCGACCCGCCCATGGAGCACAAGGCGTACCTGCACCGTTCCGGTCGCACGGCCCGCGCCGGCAGCGAGGGTGACGTCGTCACGCTCGTGCTCCCCGCCCAGGAGAAGGACCTCGCGCAGCTCATGCGCAAGGCCGGCATCCAGGCGGCGACCCAGCGCGTGACGCACGACGTCGGATGCTGTGACCGCGCTCGTGGGCGATGTCGCCGATTACGTGAAGCCGGCCCCCAGGGCCGCGTCGACGCCTCGTGGCACGGGCGGCGGACGCTCGCAGGGCGCCAACGCCCAGCGCAAGCGCGCCGCACGGGAGGGGCAGGGCCAGCCGCGTTCGGACCAGCCGCGCCGTGACCGCTCGGGTCGTCCGGCTCGCTCGGGCTCCGGCTCCGGCCGCCCGGCACGTTCGGGTTCCGGCTCGGGCTCGTCCGGGCGCAACGGCGGCGGCACCTCGGGCGGATCGCGCCCGATGTACACGTCGTCGAGCCACTCGGCCCCGACCGGTAACCCGCGCCAGGCGAACCGTCGCGCGCAGGGCTGACCTACCCCAGCACTCCGACGGAGGCGAGGGCGGCGCGCAGCAATGTGCCCCGCCCTCCTTCCATCTCGGCGTGGATCGAGGGTGACGACGCCTCGGCCGGCGTCATCCAGGTGAGCTCCAAGGCATCCTGACGCGGCTCGGTCGTGCCCGTGACGGGGACGACGTAGGCGAGCGAGACCGCGTGCTGCCGCTCGTCGAGGTAGGCGCTGAGCCCGGGAAACGGGAAGTACTCGGCGACCGCGAACGGCACCGGCGACGCCGGCAGCAGCGGGAACGCCATCGCCCCGAGGTCCTTCTCGAGGTGCCGGAACAGCGCGTCGCGCAGCGTCTCGCCGAACATCACGCGTCCGCTCACCAGCGTGCGGGTGATCGCACCCTGCGCGTTGCCGCGCAGCAGCATGCCGACGCTGGTGACCACCCCCATCCCGTCGACCCGCACCGGCACCGCCTCGACATAGAGGATCGGGATGCGGCGCCGAACGTCTGAGAGCTCTCGATCCGTCAGCCAGGCGGAGTTCGGCTCCTCGGGCGTCGGGTCGGGTGTTCCCACGGAGCTCATGTTCCATTGTGACCCGGATCACGCTCAGTCGGACATCATTGTGGGATGGCGATCGTCCCTCCCATCATGAGCACCTGATGCGCGCGATCGTCCTCACCGCACCGGCGGACCCGGCAACCTCGAGGTCCGCGAGCTGCCGGATCCCGTGGCGGGCCCCGGCGAGCTTCTCATCGCCGTCGAGGCCGCCAGCATCAATCCGGTCGACCGCGGCGCGGTGAACACGGGCTACGGCGACAAGATGCCGGGGACGCACCGTGGATCCTCGGCTGGGATCTCGCAGGCACGGTGCAGGCGGTCGGCGACGGCGTCGATTCCGGGCTCGTCGGCGCTCGCGTGCTCGGGTTCTCGCAGTGGTTCAAGGGCGGACCGGGCCTGCAGGCATCGCTGGCCGTGCTTCCCCGCGACAACGTCGCGGTCGTCGGCGACGCGATTCCGACCGCCGAGCTGACGACCTTCGGGCTGAACGGGCTGACCGCGCTGCAGGTGCTCGATGCGGCGGAACTGGAGGCCGGGCCGTCGGTGCTGATCGTCGGCGCGAGCGGAGGTGTCGGCGGCTTCGTCGCGCAGCTCGCGGAGCACCGCGGCATCACCGTGCTCCCCGCGGGCCGCGACACCCCGCCGGCCGATTTCGCCGGCATGGAGCTCGACGCGCTCATCAACGTCGCTCCGCCGATCCGACGAGCTACCTGGTGGCCGTGCGCGACGGCGGGGTCGCGATCTCGGTGACGACACCCGCCGAGGCCGAGCGCGGCATCCGGTCGTCGCGGGTCGGCGTGAACGTGTCCCGCGACGGTCTCGAGACCGTCGCCCGGCTCGCCGAGGATGGCGTGCTGACGACCCGCGTCGCGGCGACCTTCCCGGCCGAGCGCGGCCAGGACGCCTACGAGCCGAGCCCGCGACGGGCGCATCGTGGTGACGTTCTGATCGCCGCGCGGTCTGCCGCCAGCGAAAGGGTCGGGCGGCGACCCACGCGCCTGTCAGCATGGGGGCATGACGATCGACCTCGATCCCGACGCCATCCTCTGGAACGCACCGTCCGCCGAGCGCGAGGGGCGCCCTCTGCTCGTCGTCATGCACGGCCGCGGCAGCGACGAGCAGGATCTGTTCGCTCTCGCACGCCGAGCTGCCGCCGGAGTTCGTGATCGCGTCGCTGCGAGCGCCGATCTCCGAGGGTGCCGGATGGTCGTGGTGGGAACCGGGCGGGGTCCACGGCGACCCGGCCGCCGAGGACGTCGATCGATGCGGCGGCGGCCGTCACGACCTGGCTCGACGCGCTGCCCTTCACGCCGTCGGCCGGTCGGGACGCTCGGCTTCTCGCAGGGCGGCGCGATGGCGACCCATCTGCTGCGTCGCGACGTGGCGCGCATCGCGTTCGCGGTCAACCTCGCCGGCTTCGTCATCACCGGCGAGCAGGAGGCCGATGCGGCGCTCGCGGTCAGCAAGCCCCCGGTGTTCTGGGGGCGCGGCGCCGACGACGACCTCTTCCGCGGCGAGCTCGCGAGCTCGTCGACACGCACCGAGCCGTGGCTCGCCGCCTGCACGACGCCAGAGGTGCACGGTCTACCCGGGACTCGGGCACTCGATCTCGCGCGACGAGCTGGATGACGTCGGTGCGTTCCTGAGGCTCCCGGCGCTCTGACAGCGGTTGCGGCGAAGATGGTCGGATGGACGCCGCGCTCGAGCGCTTCTCCCCGGCGACGCGGGAGTGGTTCGCCGGCGCGTTCGCTGCGCCGACCCCCGCGCAGGCCGGAGCGTGGGAGGCGATCTCGTCGGGCAAGCACGCGCTCGTCGTCGCGCCGACCGGATCGGGCAAGACCCTCTCCGCGTTCCTCTGGTCGCTCGACCGGCTCGCGACGACGCCGCGATCCGACGAATCCGCGGCACCGCACCCGCGTGCTCTACATCTCCCCGCTCAAGGCGCTCGGGGTCGACGTCGAGCGCAACCTGCGCTCGCCGCTCGTCGGCATCACGCAGACCGCGCAGCGCCTCGGCGTGCGAGGTCCCCGTCATCACGGTCGGCGTGCGCTCGGGTGACACGACGCAGCGCGACCGGCGACTGCTGCAGCGGGAGCCCCCCGACATCCTGATCACGACCCCCGAGTCGCTGTACCTCATGCTGACGAGCGCGGCGCGCGAGACGCTCGCCGGCGTCGAGACGGTGATCGTCGACGAGATCCACGCGGTCGCGGCGACGAAGCGCGGCGCGCATCTCGCGGTGTCGCTCGAGCGGCTCGACGCGATGCTCGAGACGCCGGCGCAGCGCATCGGCCTGTCGGCGACGGTGCGGCCGATCGACGAGGTCGCCGGTTCCTCGGCGGACGCACGCCGGTCGAGATCGTGCAGCCGCCCGCGCAGAAGACGTTCGACCTGCGGGTCATCGTGCCGGTCGAAGACATGACCGAGCTCGGGGTGCGCACCACCGAGGCGGTCGCGCCGGATTCGGCGAGCCCGAGGAGACCGGGCTGCAGAGCGCCGGATCGATCTGGCCGCACGTCGACAGGGCCATCGTCGACGAGGTGCTGCAGCACCGCTCGACGATCGTGTTCGCGAACTCGCGGCGGCTGGCCGAGCGGCTGACGGCGGCGCATGAACGAGCTCTACGTCGAGCTGGAGACCGGCGTGGCGCCCGAGAAGTTCCCCGCCCAGATGATCGGCGGATCGGGGGTGACGGCGGCGCCCGGATCGACCGCGGTGGTCGACGACGCCCCGATCCTGGCGCGCGCCCACCACGGCTCGGTGTCGAAGGAGCAGCGGGCCAACATCGAAGACGATCTCAAGTCGGGCCGCCTGCGCTGCGTGGTCGCGACCTCATCCCTCGAGCTCGGCATCGACATGGGCGCCGTCGACCTGGTGATCCAGGTCGAGTCGCCGCCGTCGGTCGCGTCGGGGCTGCAGCGGGTCGGGCGCGCCGGTCACCAGGTCGGCGAGATCTCCAAGGGCGTGCTGTTCCCGAAGCACCGGGCCGACCTGCTCCACACGACGGTCGCGAGCGAGCGGATGCGGACCGGGCTCATCGAGGCGATCGCCGTCCCGCAGAACCCGCTCGACATCCTGGCGCAGCAGACCGTCGCGGCCGTCGCCCTCGACACGCTCGACGGTCGAGGACTGGTGGGAGACCGTGCGGCGGTCGGCGCCCTTCGCGACGCTGCCGCGCTCGGCGTTCGAGGCGACGCTCGACCTGCTGTCGGGGCGGTATCCGTCCGACGAGTTCGCCGAGCTGCGCCCGCGCATCGTGTGGGATCGCGTGGCAGGCACGATCGCCGGACGCCCGGGAGCACAGCGGCTGGCTGTCACGAGCGGTGGCACCATCCCCGACCGCGGCATGTTCGGCGTGTTCATCGTCGGCACGTCAGACGGCGCGCGCCGCGTGGGCGAGCTCGACGAGGAGATGGTCTACGAGTCGCGCGTCGGCGACGTCTTCGCGCTCGGCGCGACCTCGTGGCGCATCGAGGAGATCACCTCGGATCGCGTGCTCGTCTCGCCCGCGTTCGGTCAGCCGGGGCGCGTGCCGTTCTGGAAGGGCGACGGGCTCGGCCGGCCCGCCGAGCTCGGCAAGGCCATCGGCGCGTTCGCGGGTGAGCTGGCGGCCGAGAAGCCGATCGACGATCGGCTCACGGCAGCCGGCCTCGACACCTGGGCGGTCGACAACCTCAAGCGCTTCGTGCTCGAGCAGAAGCAGGCGACCGGCACGGTGCCGACCGATACGACGCTGCTCGTCGAGCGGTTCCGCGACGAGCTCGGCGACTGGCGGCTCGTGCTGCATTCGCCGTACGGCATCCCGGTGCACGCGCCGTGGGCGCTCGCGGTGTCGGCGCGCATCCGCGAGCGGCTCGGCGTCGACGGGTCGGCGATGGCGGGCGATGACGGCATCGTCGTGCGGCTCCCCGAGACCGACGCCGAGCCCCCGGGTGCCGACCTGTTCCTCTTCGAGCAGGAGGAGCTCGAAGAGCTGGTCACCCTCGAGGTCGGCGGATCTGCGCTGTTCGCCGCGCGGTTCCGCGAGTCGGCGGCGCGCGCGCTGCTGCTGCCGCGCTACAACCCCGGGCGTCGCTCGCCGCTCTGGCAGCAGCGGCAGCGCAGCGCCCAGCTGCTCGAGGTGGCGCGCAAGTACCCGAGCTTCCCGATCATCCTCGAGACGGTGCGCGAGGTGCTGCAGGACGTCTACGACCTGCCCGCCCTCGCGTCGCTGACCGCCGACATCGCCGCGCGCAAGGTGCGTCTGGTCGAGGTCGAGACCGAGTCGCCGTCGCCGTTCGCGCGCTCGCTGCTGTTCGGATACGTCGCCGCGTTCATGTACGAGGGCGACTCCCCGCTCGCCGAACGCCGGGCGGCCGCGCTGTCGCTCGACCCGACCCTGCTCGCCGAGCTGCTCGGCCGCGCCGAGCTGCGCGAGCTGCTCGACCCGGCGGTGATCGAGCAGACCGAGCTCGAGCTGCAGCGGCTCGACCCCGATCGCCACGCCAAGGATGCCGAGGGCCTGATCGATCTGCTGCGGATTCTCGGCCCGCTGTCGACGGATGAGCTCGCGCAGCGGTGGTCGAGTGGCGCCGAAGGCGGAGTATCGAGACCACAGCGATCGAGCAGATCCTCACCGGATTCGCCCGCGCCAACCGCGTCCTGCGCGCCACGATCGCCGGCGACGAGCGCTGGGCCGTCATCGAGGACGCGAGCCGCCTGCGCGACGCCCTCGGCGTGCCGCTGCCGATCGGGGTGCCGAACGCGTTCCTCGACCCGGTGGCCGATCCGGTCGGCGACCTGGTCAGCCGCTACGTGCGCACCCACGGCCCGTTCACCGCCCAGGATGCCGCCACCCGCCTCGGTCTCGGCGTCGCGATCGTGACCGACGCGCTGCGGCGGCTCGCGAGCGACCGGCGCGTGGTCGAGGGCGAGTTCCGCCCGGTGCGACCGGCTCGGAGTGGGTCGACGCCGAGGTGCTGCGGCGCCTGCGGTCGCGGTCGCTCGCCGCGCTGCGCTCCGAGGTCGAGCCGGTCCCGCAGCAGACGCTCGGCCGCTTCCTGCCCGACTGGCAGCACGTCGGGCAGCCGGGCCCTCCGGCCGGGCCTGCGCGGCATCGACGGCCTGGTCAGCGCGATCGACCAGCTCGCCGGCGTCGCGCTGCCGGCATCCACCTGGGAGAGCCTCGTGCTGCCCAGCCGCGTGCGCGACTACAGCCCCGCGATGCTCGACGAGCTGACCACCACCGGCGAGGTGCTCTGGTCGGGGCGCGGCGAGCTGACCGGCGGCGACGGCTGGCTGGCGCTGCACCTCGCCGACACGGCGCCACTGACCCTCGCCGAGCCGACTCTCACCGACCAGACCGAGCTGCACGGCCGGGTCATCGACGCGCTCGCCGGCGGTGGCGCGTTCTTCTTCCGGCAACTCGCACGGCGCGCTCGCGATCACCGGACCGGTCGACGACAAGGACCTCGCCCTCGCGCTCTGGGATCTCACCTGGGCCGGGCTGGTGAGCAACGACACCCTCGCGCCGCTGCGCGCCCGGCTCGGCGCCACGACCACACGGCCCGCGCGCGACCCCGCCGAGCCGTGCGCTGCGCGGCCGCGGCCGGGCATCCGCCGCCCGCTCGGTGGCAGCCAGTCTCGCCGCGACAGCGCCGCCGACGGTCGCCGGACGCTGGAGCCTGCTGCCCGCGCCCGAGGTCGAGCCCGACGGTGCGCGCCACCGCGCTGGCCGAGCAGCTGCTCGAACGCCACGGCATCGTCACGCGCGGCGCCGTGATGTCCGAGGGCGTCGTCGGCGGTTTCCCGACCGCCTACAAGGTGCTCAGCGGCCTCGAGGAGACCGGCCGCACCCGTCGCGGCTACTTCATCGAGGGTCTCGGCGCCGCGCAGTTCGCGACGCCCGCCACCGTCGACCGGCTTGCGCGCATTCGTCGGCCGACCGCGAGACCGAGGCCGACGTCGCAGACCGCACTCCGATCGCGCTCACCCTCGCCGCAACCGACCCCGCGAACCCGTTCGGCGCCGCGCTCGGCTGGCCCGCCGACCGCCGAGGAGCGCCACGGCGGCCACCGGCCGGGCCGCAAGGCCGGCGCCCTCGTCGTGCTGGTCGACGGCGCCCTCGGGCTGTTCGTCGAGCGCGGCGGCAAGACGGTGCTCAACTTCACCGACGACCAGCAGCAGCGGGATGCGGCGGCCGCGTCGCTCGCGGCGACGATCCGGGCCACGGGCGGGCGGCTCCGCATCGAGAAGATCGACGGCGCTGTTCGCGATCGGCACCCCGCTCGGCGATGCCCTCACGGCATCCGGATTCGCGCCCACGCCGCAGGGCCTGCGGCTGCGGGGCTAGGTGCGGCAGTGCCAGAGGGCGACACCGTCTACAAGACCGCGATGCTGCAGAACGCGGCGCTCGCCGGGGCGACTCTGACCGGGTTCGACCTGCGCGTGCCGAAGTTCGCGACGTCGGATCTGACCGGCGAGACCGTGCACGAGCGTCGTGTCGCGCGGCAAGCACCTGCTGCACCGCATCGGCGACTTCACGCTGCACACGCACCTCAAGATGGAGGGCGCCTGGCGCACCTACGCGCCCGGTGAGAACTGGCGCCGACCCGCGTTCCAGGCGCGCGCGGTGCTCACGACCGCCGACGTCGTCAGCGTCGGATTCGAGCTCGGCATCACCGAGCTGCTGGCGACCGCCGACGAGGACACCGTCGTCGGCCACCTCGGCCCCGACCTGCTCGGCCCCGACTGGGACGCCGAGCCTCGCCGTCGTCGCGTCTGGCGCTGCATCCCGACGACCCGATCTTCGTCGCCGCCCTCGACCAGCGCAACCTGGCCGGCATCGGCAACGTGTACGCCAACGAGCTCTGCTTCCTGCGCGGGGTGCTGCCGACGCGGCCGGTCGGCGAGGTGAACGACATCCCGGCGTTCGTCGACCTGGCCGAGCGGATGCTGCAGGCCAACAAGGATCGCTGGGTGCGTTCCACGACGGGCGACCTCCGACCCGGCAACACCTCGTGGGTCTACGGACGTCGCGGACGCCCGTGCCGTCGCTGCGGCACCCGCTTGCTCGGCGGCGAACTCGGCCGCGACCTGCAGGAGCGCACCGTCACCTGGTGCCCGAGCTGCCAGCGCTAGGGCGCGCAGCGGCGTCTGACGCGGAATCGGTCGGATTGACGCGGAATCCGACGCGATTTGGAACAGATTCCGCGTCAATCGCCGCGGAGGCGCGCGCGGCTCCCTCCTAGAGCGCGCGCAGCACCAGCGCCGAGCCCTGGCCGCCGCCGCCGCAGAGCGCTGCCGCGCCGACCGAGCCCGCGCCCGCCTCCTGCAGCTGACGCGCGAGCGTTCCGGTCAGGCGTGCACCGGATGCGCCGATCGGGTGCCCGAGGGCGATCGCGCCGCCGTGCGGGTTGACGATGTCGAGCGAGATGCCGAGCTCCTTCGCCGACTGCACGGCGACCGATGCGAACGCCTCGTTGATCTCGACGGCGACGAGGTCGGATGCCGTCAGCCCCGCCTTCGCGAGCGCCGCGTTGATCGCGTTCGACGGCTGCGAGTGCAGCGAGGTGTCGGGACCGGCGACGAGGGCGTGCGCGACGATCTCGGCGAGCGGCTTCACGCCGCGAGCGGCAGCGGTCGTCGCACTCATCAGCACGAGGGCCGCGGCGCCGTCGGTGATCTGCGAGGCGTTGCCCGCGGTGATCGTGCCGTTCTCCTTCGCGAACGCGGGCTTCAGGGCGGCGAGCGTCTCGACGGTGGTGTCGGGGCGCACGCCGTCGTCCTCGGCGACGACGACATCGCCCTTGCGACGCGACGACCGGTGTACGGCTCGATCTCGCCGGCGAGGAAGTCGCGCGACGCGCGGCGTTCTGGTGCGACGCGGCCGCCACGGCATCCTGCGCCGCGCCGGTCGATGCCGAGGCCGGCCGTTGCCGCGCTCGGTCGAGGCGCCCATCGAGATGTGCTCGAACGAGTCGACGAGTCCGTCGTGGTCGAGCAGGTCGACGAGCTCCATGGCGCCGTACTTCTTGCCGGTGCGCGAGCCGAGCAGGGCGTGCGGGGCGAGGCTCATCGACTCCTGGCCGAGCGCGACGACGATGTCGGCGTCGCCCTTGTCGATCAGGTCGGCGCCGGCCGCCACGGCCTCCATGCCCGACAGGCAGACGATGTTGATCGTCATGGCGGGCACGGTCAGCGGGATGCCGGCGCCGACCGCCGCCTGACGCGCCGGGTTCTGCCCGGCGCCGCCGAGGATGACCTGGCCGGCGAAGACGCGCTGCACCTCGTCGGGCTTCACACCCGCGCGCGCGAGCGCCGCCGTGATGGCGTGCGCGCCGAGCTTCGACGACGACTCGGTGGCGAGCTGGCCGGTGAACTTGGTGAACGGGGTGCGGGCGTAGCCGGCGATGACGACGGTCATGCCTCTACGGTACGTCGCCCTCGCTATCGGCGCTCGGCCCAGATGTGCAATCTCGTCGTCGAGGTCTCGATCAGCACGCCGTCCGGGCTTCTCAACTGTTCGATCTGCAGTGTGGTCAAGGCAGGAGCCGGCCGCTCGTCGGCGAACTCGCCTCCGCATGAACCGTCGGACGCGGGGCGTTGATCGACGACAAGGACGTCAAGGCCGGTCGTCAGCGTCGGCCCCAGACTCGAGTTGAATCTGCCCTCGCTCTTGATGACGCCGTCCTCGCTGCAGCGCGAACCGGCCGGGACCGCGTAGTCGTTGCTCAGGCGGCGTTCACTGCCATCGAGCAGCAGGCCGAAGTGCTGAAGGTAGGTCTGGGAGTGGTCGAAGACATCAACCCGGTAACGGATGGTCACGTCGAGCCGAGGGGCGAGAAGATACCCCGCCGGCCACCAGGCCGCACTCGGACCCGCTCCGGGAGCACTGTAGAGGGAGACGTTGCCGTCATCGTCGACGAGACGCAGGATGCCGAGGTAGCTGCCGCCCAGACAGGACTCCACCGTGATGCGGATCTCGCCATCCTCGGCCCGCCCGCTGTCCTCGACCGGACGCGGGGTCGGGCCGCAGGTCGTCGCCGAACCGCCGGCGGTGTTGTAGGTCGTGAACTCCCAGTCGACCGGCCGGTCGGCCCGGATCACGGTGCTCGCGCTGAGGTTGGGGGAGAACGTGGGCTCGGTGAACGTCCAGTCCGAGGCGCGGTCGATCTGGGGGGCGTCCGGCACGACGTCGTCGATCGGATTCGCGGTCTCGCCCCAGATCCTCCACTCGGCGATGCCGCCGTTCTGCAGTCCGGCAACCCAGCTCTGGCTGACGTGCATCGTGCCGCCGATCGTCGCCACCGCGAACTCGCTCGGCGCGGGAGGAGAGCACACTCCCACACAGGATCCGGATCCGGCTGGAAGCACGTACGTCGTCTCTGACGTCTCGCCGCTCGACAGGGTCGCGTCGACCCGTACCACGAGGTCCCCGTTGAAACCACGGTCCGAGAGGCGCTCCGATCCGGCCGTACCTGTGCTCTCGACTCCGCCCGTCGCCACCGAGTCCGGATGGCACATCGTGACCGGCACGTCGGACTCGCCGCTGTTCCACTCGAATCGGGAGCACCTGGTTCCCTCGGGCGTCGAGACGGTCACTTCGAGGTCGACGGTTCGATCGTCCCGCGGGGTGAAGTCACTGAACTCGAGGGAGGGCAGGTATCGATCGGCCGTCTGCACGATCGCGGACGCCTCGAACGTCGCGTTGTCGCTCTCCCAGGTCGGCGCGTCACCGCCCGGGAACCAGCGAGCGCACATCAACAGTGTCGCGCCCTCGGGCACCCGGTACGAATGCACCAGCTTCTCGGTGTTCTCGCTCGTGATGTTCAGACGGAGCTGCTCGGAGCTGCTCACCGTGACGTGCTCGACCCTGGTGAGCAGCGCGAGTTCCGACGCCGGCGCTGATCGCGGTCGAGCAGGTCGCGGCAGTGTCGCGAGGGCACGAGGAACGCGCGCAGTTCGGTGGTCTCGTCCGGAGTGTGTGCGACAGACGCGAGCAGCAGGTTCTGCCCGACCGGCTGAAGCTCGAGGTCGGGATGCCGCGGGGCGCCATCGGAGTTGAAGTGCACCGTGTAGGCGGCCGGCGTCCGACCGAAGACGTCGTCCCCGCTGACGACCGCCGTGTACGCGCGTGTCGAGTTCGAGGTCCGGAAGCCGCACGCACTGCTCGGCGATGTAGAACGCCGTGGTCCAGGTCGTCGGCCTCGAGCTGCCAGTCGGCGATCTGCTCGTCGGCTGGGCGTGACGGGTGCCAGCTCGCACCTCGTCCGGACGGTCGACCGGCCAGTAGTGGACGGTCCAGGCGCCGGGTGCAGTGGCGCGGATGCGCAGAGTCGCCTCGTCCGGGTCTCTCCGTGCCGGGATCGCAGAACAGTTCGACCGAGATCGCGGTCCGGGAGGTCGCGCAGTTCGTCGTGGGTCTCGCGGGAACGCCTGCGCGTTCATCCAGAGCGGCGGCAGGGCGTCGGTCGTACAGCACGACGCCGGGAGCGCCGGGCGGGCAGTCGTCGGCGGGGTCGCCTTCGCGCGGCGCGCACGGGTCGTCGTCGCGCTCGCCTCCACCGAGGTCCATGAGTCCGACGAGGAGGTCCGGCGAGAGGCCGATCAGGTCGATCAGGCGCAGCAGCTCGGTGTCACTCTCGGCCGCATCCTCTTCGGGGACCGCGACCTCGCGCTCGCCGACGATCAGGCTCTCGGCCGGCACGCCGTCACCGAGCCGTCGCCGTCGCCGTCGTCCTCGTCAACGCCATCGGAGTCGGGCGGCAGGTCAGCAGGATCGCCGTCGCCATTCCCGTCATCGCCGTCGTCGCCGTCGTCGGCGGGAACTGGGGCGAGCACCTGCGCGGTCACGGTCTCGGGGGGCACGAAGGCCGACGCGGGTGCGGCGGGAGCGAATCGCATCCCGATCAGACACGGCCGCGACGCCGACAGCGAGCGCGGCGACGACCGCCACGACGGGGAGGAGCCAGCGGGGAATGTTCATGGGCGCCTATCCGAAGTACTGCCTGTTGACGATGACCTGTGCTGGCGAGCTCAGGTTGCCCGCGGCGTCAGAGGCTCGCGCGGTGAAGATCCAATCGCCGAAGCCGTTGGAGAGGTTCGCGTAGGACCAGGTGTACCGCCACGTGCCGGACTGGAGAACCATCGGAGCACTTCCGGTGATGCCGTTCGGGCCGGACCAGGTCAGTGTCACAGCGGTGACGCCGACGTTGTCGCTGGCGTTGATCGAAACCTGCGAGGCCTGCGCCGTTCGTACACAACGGTCGGGTTCGCGGTCATCTTGGTCGTCTGCGGGGGCGTGGTGTCGCTCGGCGGCTGCGGCTGGTTCGTGGGCTGCGGCGCGTTCGTCGGAGTCGGGCGTCCGGTTCGGGGTCCGGCGTCGGTGTGACCTCTGTGACCGTCACCTCGGGGCACTCCTCGATCGGCAGTGCTGCGATGTCGGGGCTCTCGGCGTCGAGCACCAGGTCTCCGGTCGCGAACCAGATCGTGCTGGTGAGGTCGTCGGGGTTGCGGACGCCGAGGAACGCACCGTCGGCGTCGCGGGCCACTGCGAGAACGCGGGTGTTGGCCGGGATCGAGCCTGCTGACGGGCCGCCCGGGCAGGTGTACACCGGCGCCGTGTCGGGGGTGATGACGTAGGTCGGGATCTCGCCACTGGAGGACGCGGACGTCAGGCCGAAGCAGTCCGCTCGCGCCGAGCGCGCCGCCGACGACTCCGGCGACGACGATGAGGGCGACCGGAGCGACGATCGTCAGGATGCCGGCGGCGCCGCCGCCCCATCCGGGTGCCGTGCTGCCGGCGACGGAAGTGCCGGCATCGCCGGCGGCCACCCGCGAACGGATGGCGTCGGCGACACCGGCGGAGGCTGCCGGTTCTGCAGCGCTCTTGAGCGAGCTCGAAAGCAGCTCGTCGAGTGACATGTCAGCCACGGTGATCCTCCTTCCTCAGTCGCGCCGCCAGCGCCTTGCGCGCCCGGAACAGCTGGGTCTTGATGGTGCCCTCGCTCACACCGAGGCCCTCGGCGATGGTCTCCACCGATTGGTCGAGCAGGTAGTGCAGCACGCACACTTGTTTCTGTTGCAGGGGCAGCTTCTCGATGGCCGCTTTCACGTCGATGTCGAGCGAGTTGAGCACGTCGTCGGTGCTCTCGTCGTCGACGCCGACCTTGGCCAGCGCGCGCGCCTCCGCGGCCTTTCGATCGCTGCAGGTCGCGGGCCCGATTGCTCGCGACGACGGTGATCCAGGCGGCGACGTTCGTGATCGGTCGCGATGGCGGCTTGGCCAGGAACCCGACGATCGCATCCTGCACGGCGTCTGCGGCATCCTGCCGGTTGCCGGTGATGAGCCCGACGGCCGCGACGACCTTCGGGTACTCGGTCGCGACGAAGGTGTCGAGGTCCATCTCGACACGCTCCTTCACGACAGGGCTCACATCTCTACGACGCCTCAGGTGCCTGTTCGGTTGACAGGTTGCGGGAATTCCCCGCCAGATTGGCGGAATCTGGCGCGGAACGCTAGAGCGGGATGTCCGTATTCGTCGCGATGCAGTGCCCTATCGTGACGGCGATGAGCGAGACTCGCCGCGCCGCGACGCCGTCCCTGCCCGTCCGAGAACGTGCCGCGCGGCACCCTGCTGGCGCTGCTGATCATCCCGGCGGGCATCATCGCCTGGGTCGTCCTCTGGCAGTTCGGCCTGATCGCCTCGATCGTCGCCCTCGGGATCGCCATCGGCGCCCTCTGGCTGTACCGCATCGGATCGGGCGGGCGCATCAGCCGGACGGGAGCGATCCGGGTCACGATCATCACGGTCGTCACGCTGCTGCTCGCGTTCCTCGGCGGGTGGTGGCGGAGTGCTCCCGCTGTACGCCAGCCAGCGCAACCTGAACTTCGTCGTCCGCCCTGACCAGCGGCGAGTTCTGGGAGGTCTTCAACCACGCGCTCGCGAACAACTTCGGCGACGTCGCGGTCCAGCTGGTGATCGCCCTCGTGTTCGGTGCCCTGGCTGCTTCTCGGTACTCCGCACCGCCTTCGTGCAGACCGCGCGGCAGACACCGATCAGCAGGAGCGATATCGACCGCTCGGCTCCCGGCTCCCGAAGCGGACCCGAACGCCGACAAGCGCGACTGAGCGCTAGCGGCGGTTCCAGGCCGAGGCTGCGACGAACAGCACGCCGGCGAGGATCGCGATGCCGGTGATGATCGTCAGCGGGGCGCCGACGACCGACGCCTGCAGGTACCAGTAGTCGAGCTCGGTGTCGCGAGGTCGGCGACGATCTGCCGGGCCTGGTTCGCCCAGGCGATGCCGCCGATGGTCAGGCCGACACCGAGCACGACGAGGGTGATGAGGAACGGGTTGCGGCCCAGGTCGCGCATGCCGAGCGAGCGCACCGGGACGTACTCGGGGGCGGGCTCGGGCTCTGCGTCGGCGCCGGTGCGGGTCTGCGCCGCCTCCTGCACCCCGTAGTCCTCGACCTCGGGCTCGGCTCGCTGCTGCGGTAGGGAGCGGGCGCGACGAGCGCCGAGCGCCGCACCGAGGTGCGGGTAGCGCAGGCCGGACGTCACCTCGCCCTCGAATCCTCGCTGGAATGCGGGGTCGTAGCGCGGGTCGACCCGCTGGTCGTCGTCGGTCATCGGCGTCCTCCGATCGGTATCGAGAGCCTAACCCCGGTCGCTCTCGCGACGGCATCCGCGTGCCTTGCACCAACTGCACCCCGTGCGCAAGGGGTACGTCCCGATTCGCAGCGAACGGTAGCGTCGGTGTCGTTCACAGTGCCTGGCTGAGGGCGGATCTGGGAGACAGGACATGACAGACGAGACGTTGCGCGCGGCGACGACCAACAACGAGTTCCTGCGGGCGCTGGGCGAACTGGTGATCGCCGCGTGCCCGGCTCGAGCAGCTGGACATCAGCACCGTCGAGCCGGCCGAGACCGACAGCCGCCTGCTGATGTGGGCGCAGCGGGCCAACGAGCTGCTCGATGAGCGCGACCGGTTCGTGCAGGCCGCTGCGGTCGCGCACGACGGCGCCACGATCATCCGCGTCACGGCACGCGACGGATCGGTCATCGCGGGCGACGCGCCCTACATCGTGCATCTCGCGACGCGGATCACGCGTCACCGCGGCGCGGGTCTCGCGATGGACGTTCCGCTGGCTGACGGGTTTCGAGTCGACGGCGACCGGACCGATGCCGATCTCGGCGGCGGACGCGGGCTAGCCCGCCCGCTCGAGCCGCGCTTCGGCGCGGGCGACCACTCGATCCGCCCCCTCCACTCGGCGGTTCGCGCGGTCGCGCTCGCGGATCGATTCGCGTCGCTGACGCTCGGCGTCGCCGACCTCGCGCTCGAGCCGCTCGTACTCGGCGAGCGCGTCGTCGCGCTCCGCGACCAGTTGCTCGTGCCGTCGACGGCCGCCGCCAGAGCAGCGTCGGCCTCTGCGAGTGCCTCGCGGGCGGCAGCGGCAGCTTTCCGTGCGTCGGCCGACTCTGCCCGGTGCGCGCTCGGCGCGGCTGGGCCCTGCAGTCGGCGGCGGAGGCCTTCGCGGCGCGCGGGCCGGGCCCGGCGCACCGGCGCGTGACGCGAGCTCCTCACCCGGAGCGGCGACCGCACCCTCGAGGTCGACGGCCTCTCCGCCGACGGTGAGCAGGGACCGCACGAGCCGGCCCGATCGCACGGCGGCGCCGGCCGCCTCGTCGGCGATCCCGGCGAGCAGGGTCTGCTCGACGTCGTCGGCGATCGGAACTGCCGAGCGGTCGGCCGCGGTCGGCCGAGACCCGGCGCGCCGCATCCGCCAGGTCGGAGAGGGCCTCGCGGCGCTCCCGGCCGAGTTCACGCAGGGCGTCGCGGTCGAACGACGCCTGAGCCGCGCGCAGGTCGGATCCGAGCGCGAGGGCGGCTGCCACCGCATCCGGCTCGGCTCTCACGAGCTGGTCGACGAGCCACGCTGCAGCCGACGGCTTCGGCAGGGCGGCCACACGCGTCGGCCAGCTCGCGGTCGCGCGCTCGCAGCTCTTTCGCGCGACGGTTGCGCTCTGCGGTGAACGCGTCGAGGTCGAGCCCGTAGAGCTCGCCGGCGATCTCGCCAAGGTCGGTCACGGGTCCAGTCTGCCTGCCGCGGCCGGGCGGCGCCTCAGGCCAGCGACTTCGACGACAGCCGTTCGATCGCCCGCAGCGGGATCGTCAGCCACGACGGGCGGTTGCGCGCCTCGTAGCTCGCCTCGTAGACGGCCTTGTCGAGTTCGAACGCGGTGAGAAGGGCGTGGTCGCCGATGCTGCCGCCGCCGTCCTCGTACCCCGCGAGGTATGCGTCGCCCGCGCGCCGTGCCCATGCATCGGCATCCGGATGCGTCGACGACGCCGCCGCGTAGTCGAACGATCGCAGCATGCCGGCCAGGTCGCGCAGCGGAGGCTCCGGGCGCGTGCGCTCCTCGATGGTGCGCAGCGGCTCGCCTTCGAAGTCGATGAACACCCAGCGCTCGACGCCCTCCGCGTCCGCGTGCAGGATCTGCCCGAGGTGCAGGTCGCCGTGGATGCGCTGCAGGCGCGGCCAGTCGGTCGTCGCCGCCTCGGCGTACGCGGTCTGGATCGCGTCGCGGTGCTCGACGAGGCTGGGCACGTCGCGGATCGCCGCCTCGAGCCGCGCGGTCCAGATCGCCGGTCATCGCCGCGACGGTCGCCGGCTCCGGCTCCTCGGTCGGCAGCCGGTCGGCCAGCGTCGCGTGCAGCGCCGCCGTCGCGCGGCCGAGCTCGAATGCCTCCCGTGAGAAGTCCGCGCCCGGCGTCCACCGCTCGTCGGGCCGTGAGCCAGCCGTCCTCGGCCCCGCGGAGGAACTCCTGCGCGATCGCGAGCTGGCCCGCGCCGATCTCCTCGCCGGCGTCCTTCCATTCGGCGTCGAGCGCCCCGACGAAGCGGGGGACGTACGCGGCGCCGGTCGAGCTGAGCGCGCCCTGCAGTTCGGCATCGGGGTTCTGGCCGTGCTGCACGACCCGGAACACCTTGACCATGACCTCGCCGCGACTCGAGTCGACACCACGATCGAGGTGTTCGACTGCTCACCGGAGATGACGCCGCTGCCGGTGACCTGCGCCGACCGCTCGGGTGCGCAGTCGCCACGGATCGCGTCGAGCAGGGCCGCCGCGAAGGCCGGGTCGTAGGGGCCGTCGAACACGGCGCGGTCGCCGTTCGCGCCGATCAGGTGCGACTCCGACCCCTCGGGCACCCCGTGCCGCTCGACCACGGGCACCTGGTACACCGCGCGGCGCGGGTCGGCGTCGTCGGCGAGCAGCAGGATGTGGATGCGCGCATCCGGATCGGGGCTCTCGAGCGGGATGTCACCGACGGTGCGCAGGCGCGGGACGCCGCCTTTTCCGGCGTACCAGCGCTGCCGCGCCATCCACCCGCCGACGAGTTGCGCGAGTGCGTCCATGGAGCATGTTACACCCCTGGAACGCGAAATTGCTGAAAACGCTCGGGTTCCGCCGCCGAGGCTGGGTTCTGCTGGGTGATCGCCTGGACGTTTCCTGGATTAGCCGGGCGAGCGCCGCCAGGCGGAGTTGAGTGGGTGAACGCCCCCGCTACGAGCGGGGCCCAAAGGAGATCATCACCATGAGCACCCTCGTCACCATCGTCGCGATCGTCGCCGTCATCCTGCTCTTCACGGGTGGCTTCGTGCAGTCGCTGAACTTCCTGCTGTGGGTCGGAATCGTCCTGCTGGTGATCGCCGCCATCGTGTGGCTCGTCCGCTACCTCGGCGGACGCTCGCGGGTCTGACGTCTGACCGATACTGACGAGAGCCCCGGTCCGCTTCGGCGGGCCGGGGCTCTCGCATATCCGGGGGCGGACCTGCCCAGCCTCTGTTTGAGACAATGGATGCATGAAGCTGCTCCCGCTGATCCGCAGGGCGGGACCCATTGGCGATCCCCATCCTCGGGAGTCGTCACCCTCGCGCTCGGGTGGAACGCCGACGCCGAGCATCCGGTCGTCGTCATCGATGGCCGTCGTGCTGGCGGCGACCGTGCTCGCGGCGGTGCATCACGCCGAGGTGATCGCGCACAAGGTCGGCGAGCCGTTCGGGTCGCTCGTGCTCGCCGTCGCGGTCACCGTCATCGAGGTGGCGCTGATCATCACGCTCGTGGTGTCGGGCGGACCCGAGACCGCGTCGCTCGCGCGCGACACCGTGTTCGCGGCCGTCATGATCACGACGAACGGCATCGTCGGGCATCTGCCTGCTGGTCGGAGCGCTGCGGCACGGCCTGATCCGGTTCAACGCCGAGGGCGCCGGAGCGCTGCTCGCGACCGTGACCACGCTCGCCGTGCTGTGCTTCGTGCTGCCGACCTTCACGTCGGGCCCGAGCGCGCAGTTCTCGACCTCGCAGCTGGTGTTCGTCGCGATCGTCGTCGCTCGCGCTCTACGCGCTGTTCGTCACGACGCAGACGCTCAAGCACCGCGACTTCTTCCTGCCGGTCGCGGCCGACGGCAAGACGCGTGCGCGACGACGACCACGCGACCGCGCCGACCACCCGCGCTGCGCTCTGTCAGCCTCGGGCATGCTGCTGCTCGCGCTGGTCGCCGTCGTCGGGCTCGCGAAGCTCGTGTCGCCCGTCGATCGAGGCGGGCGTCGCCGCGGTCGGCTTCCCGAACTCGTTCGTCGGCGTCGTCATCGCGCTGCTCGTGCTGCTGCCCGAGAGCATCGCGGCCGTGCGCGCGGCGCGGCGCGACCGCATCCAGACCAGCATCAACCTCGCGCTCGGCTCGGCGATGGCGAGCATCGGGCTCACCATCCCGGCGATCGCGGTCGCGTCGTTCTTCCTGCCGGGCCCGCTGCTGCTCGGACTCGGCCCGACGCAGATCGTGCTGCTGGTGCTGACGGTGCGTGGTCAGCATCCTGACGATCGCGCCGGGGCGCGCGACCCGCCTGCAGGGCGGCGTGCACCTCGCGGTGTTCGCGGCGTTCGTGTTCCTGTCGATCGCGCCCTGACGGCTCGACGTCAGAGTCGCGCGGCGCTAGGCCGGCAGCGCGTCGGCCGCCGCGATCACGCGGTTGCAGCACGGAGCGCAGCGCATCGAGCTCGGCGACACTCATGTGCGAGCATCGCCGCGACACGCGGGGGCACGGTCTCGGCCTCGCGCGCAGCGCGCGACCCGCAGCGGTGAGGGTCGACGTCGAGGGTCCGCTCGTCGGTGCCGCGCGCGCGCGTGACGAGCCCGGCCGCCTCGAGGCGCTTCAGCAGCGGCGACAGCGTCGCCGGCTCGAGCGCCAGCGCGCGTGAGAGGTCGACCGACGGTGCGCGGGCTGCGCTCCCAGAGCGGCGAGCATCGCGAGGTACTGCGGATGCGTGAGCCCCATCGGGTCGAGAAGCGGCCGGTAGGCGGCGATCACCTTGCGGGTCGCGACGGCGAGCGCGAAGCACACCTGGTTCTCGAGGGCGAGCATGTCGGCGGTCACGATGCCATCGTACAGAATGCTTAGTACACTAATGATTGTGACACGAACGAATGCAGCCTCAGTCCGCGAACGACTTCGAGGGCGGCGGGTTCTTCAACCGGCTCAACCGGCGGCTGTTCCCGTACCTCGGGCCGCCGCCGCTCGGCCCGTACGACGAGACACCGGTGCCGGACGTCGCAGGTTGCAGCCTGCCCGCTCTGCGGTGCGCCGATGACCGAGCACGGTTCGACCGGACGCGATGCCGAGCCGCCCGACGAAGCTGTACTGCCCCTGAGAGTCGGGCGGACGCGGCCCGCTCGTGAGTGAGATCGGCTTAGCGTCGGAGCATGGCTGAGACGAGCACGGGCGCCGGTGCCCGCACAACCCGCCGGCAGAATGCCGAGCACGGCTTCACCGCGTCGAAGACGCTGACCGAGAACCTTCAGAAGGTGCTGGTCGACCTGATCGAGCTGGCCGGTCAGGGCAAGCAGGCGCACTGGAACGTGGTGGGCAAGAACTTCCGCGACACCCACCGCATGCTCGACGAGATCATCGAGGCCGCCCGCGAGTTCAGCGATGAGGTCGCCGAGCGCATGCGTGCGCTGCACGGCATCCCAGACGGCCGTAGCGATACCGTCTCGGAGACGACGACGCTGCCGGAGTTTCCCAACGGCGAGATCCTGACCACCGACGTGATCGACCTGGTGACTCAGCGGCTCGAGGCCGTCGTGCACACCATGCGCGAGGTCCACGACCAGGTCGACGAGGAGGACCCGACCAGCTCGGACATCCTGCACGAGATCATCGAGAAGCTCGAGCAGTTCGCCTGGATGGTCTCGGCCGAGAATCGCAAGCCGACCGCCAAGTAGGTCGCGCTTCTCAGCGCACGCGCCCGCGGCCGAAGATCAGCCACAGGATCGAGCCGAGGATGCTGAGGAAGAACGCGACCAGGATCCACAGCGAACTTGCCGACCGACGCCGTGATTCTGGTTGTTGACGATCGACACGACGGTGATGATGAAGACGACCAGGCCGATGAGCGCCGCCGATGCCGCCGGTGATGGGATCCATGCCCATACAGTAACGAGCATGACCTTCGACGTGGCGGCGCTGCGCGCGGAGTTCCCCTCACTCGCGTCGGGCATCGCCCACTTCGACGGACCCGGCGGCACGCAGACGCCCCGCGTCGTCGGCGAGGCGATCGCCCGCACCCTCACCGGACCGCTGTCGAACCGCGGCGACGGGCGGCCGCGTCGGAGGCGAACGCCGAGGACGCCGTCGCCGCGTTCCGCTCTGCCGCGGCCGACCTGCTCGGCGCCGATCCGCGCGGCATCGTCTACGGGCGCAGCGCCACCCAGCTGACCTACGACTTCTCGCGGCACCTCGCGAAGGGCTGGGGCGCCGGCGACGAGGTCGTCGTCACCCGGCTCGACCACGACGCCAACGTGCGGCCGTGGGTGCAGGCGGCCGAGCACGCGGGCGCCACCGTTCGCTGGATCGAGCTCGACCCGCGCGACCGCGGAACTCGATCCCGCGAGCGTCGAGGCCGCGATCACCGACCGCACCCGGCTCGTGGCGGTGACCGCGGCATCCAATCTGCTCGGCACGAAGCCGCCGGTGCGCGCCATCGCCGATCGCGCCCACGCGGTCGGCGCCCTCGTCTACGTCGACGGCGTGCACTACACGGCGCACGCTCTGGTCGACGTGGCCGAGCTCGGCGCCGACTTCTTCATGTGCTCGCCCTACAAGTTCCTCGGCCCGCACTGCGCGTTCCTGGCCGCGTCGCCCGAGCTGCTCGAGACGATCACGCCCGACAAGCTCGCGCCGTCGACGAACGAGGTGCCCGAGCGGTTCGAGTTCGGCACGCTGCCCTACGAGATCATGGCCGGCGTCACGGCGGCGATCGACTTCCTCGCCGGCATCGCACCGGGCGCGGCGACCACGCGACGCGAGCGGCTCGTCGCTTCGCTTCACGCCGTCGACGAGCACGAGTTGCGGCTGCGGCTCGCGCTTGAGGGCGGGCTCGCCGGCCTCGGCGACGCCGTCGTCGTGCTTTCGCGCGCCGCGGATCGGACGCCCACGCTCTCGATGACCCTGCCCGGCCGTCGCACCGTGGGATGCATACGAGTTCCTCGCAGCGCGCGACGTGCTCGCGCCGGCCAGCGACTTCTACGCGTATGAGGCGTTCCGCGCGCTCGGCACCGACGACGACGGTGCCTTGCGCATCGGGATCGCGCCGTACACGGACGACAGCGAGATCGAGCGCGTGCTCGACGGCCTCGCGAAGTTTCTGCAATCGTAGGGATCGCACAGACCCGAAGGAGTCGAATGAGAGTCGCAGCCAGGCATGAAGCCGGAACAGGTGGCGAACGCCGGGTGGCGATCACCCCGAGACGGTCGCCCAGTACACGACCGCGGGCCTCACCGTCACCGTCGAACCGGGAGCGGGTGAGGCGGCGGGACACCCTGACACGGCCTACAAGGCTGCGGGTGCCACAGTCGGCGCGGTCGACCTCGCGAAGATCGACGTGCTCGCCCACGTGAGCCCGATCTCGCTCGGCGCTCGCCAAGAAGCTCAAGGCCGGCGACGATCACGGTCGGGCTCGCGGCGCCCGGCAGCGACCCGGCAGCGACGGCCGCGCTGCGCGACCGCAAGGTCACGACGTTCGCCCTCGAACTGCTGCCGCGCATCTCGCGCGCGCAGTCCATGGACGCCCTCACCTCGCAGGCGCTCGTCGCCGGGTACCGCTGCGTGCTCGAGGCCGCGATCCGGTTCCCCCGGTTCTTCCCGCTCTACATGACGGCCGCCGGAACGATCCCGCCGGCGAAGGCGCTCGTGCTCGGGGCCGGGGTCGCCGGCCTTCAGGCGATCGCGACCGCCAAGCGACTCGGTGCCAAGGTCTCGGCGTACGACGTGCGCGCAGCATCCGCCGACGAGGTCGCATCGATGGGTGGCACGTTCATCACCATCGACCTCGATGCTGCGGCGGATGCCGCCGGCGGCTACGCGAAAGAGCTCGCCGCCGACCGGTCCAAGCGCCAGCAGGAACTGCTCGCGCCCTCACGTCGCCGACGCCGACGTCATCATCACGACGGCCGCCATCCCCGGGCGCCCGGCACCGAAGCTGATCACGACCGCGGCGCTCAAGGGCATGCGCGCCGGATCGGTGGTCGTCGACCTCGCGGCCGAGTCCGGCGGCAACGTCGCCGGCAGCAAGCCCGGCGAGGACGTGCAGCGTCAAGGTCGACGGCGGGGTGATCACCGTGGTCGGGATGAGCGACTCCGCATCCCGGATGCCGGTCGACGCATCGCGGCTGCTCGCCAAGAACATCGCCAACTTCGTCGGCCCTCATGACCGAGAAGACGGCACGGTCGCACCCGACTTCGACGACGAGGTCGTCTCGAGCGCCTGCATGACCCGCGACGGAAAGGATGCCCGCTAGTGGACGCCATCACCACCCTCACCGTGCTGGTGCTCTCGGTCTTCGTCGGCTTCGAGGTCGTCTCGAAGGTGTCGAGCACCCTGCACACGCCGCTGATGTCGGGCGCGAACGCGATCCACGGCATCATCCTGGTCGGCGCGATCATCGTCGCGGGCCAGGCCGAGAGCCGCTCGTGCTGGTGATCGCCCTGCTCGCCGTGCTGCTGTCGACGGTCGAACCTCGTCGGCGGCTTCGTCGTCACCGACCGAATGCTGCAGATGTTCGGCGACGACCGAAGCCGGCCCGGCGGAAGGAGGGCGACCAGTGAGCCTGCTCTCGCCGGAGTGGGCGGCCGGGCTCTACCTCGTCGCCGCCGTCTGCTTCATCCTCGCGCTCAAGGGGCTCAGCTCTCCGCCGACCGCACGTCGCGGCAACCTGATCGGCGCGTTCGGCGCGCTCGTCGCTCTGGTCACGGTGTTCCTGTCGATGAAGCTCGACAACCTCCCGTGGATCCTGCTGACGATCGCCGTCGGCGCCGCGATCGCCGCGCCCGGTCTCACGCCTGGTCAAGATGACCCAGATGCCGCAGCTGGTCGCGCTGTTCAACGGCGTCGGCGGCGGTGCCGCCGCCCTCGTCGCCCTGCTCGAGCTGTCGCACTCGGAGTCGCCGTGGACCGGGCTCGCGGTCGCGTTCACGGTGCTCGTCGGTGCGCGTCTCGTTCGCCGGATCGGCGATCACGTTCGCGAAGCTGCAGGAGCTGATGCCGACCCGGCCGATCACGTTCCCCGGCCAGCCCGTCGTCATGGGCGCTCGTGCTCGCGGGTGCGCTGGTGAGCGGCGGCTTCGTCGTCGCGCACGCACTCGTTCGTCGCCGTGCTCGTGCTGCTCGGCCTCGGCCTCGTCGCCGGCGTGCTGCTGGTGCTGCCGGTCGGCGGCGCCGACGTGCCGATCGTCATCTCGCTGCTCAACGCGTTCACCGGGCCTCACGGTCGCGGCATCCGGACTCGTGCTCGGCAACGTCCTGCTGCTGGTCGCGGGCACCCTGGTCGGCGCATCGGGAACGATCCTCACCCGCGCGATGGCATCGGCCATGGGCCGCAGCGTCACGGGCATCATCTTCGGCGCGTTCAAGGGCGGCTCGACGGCCGGGTCGACCGACGCAGTCCGACCGTCCGGTGCGCTCGTCGTCGGCCGAGGACGTCGCCATCCTGCTCGGCTACGCCCAGAACGTGATCGTGGTCCCCGGATACGGCCTCGCGGTCGCACAGGCGCAGCACGTGATGGCCGAGCTGGCCACGACGCTCGAGGCGAAGGGCATCACGGTCGTGTTCGGCATCCACCCGGTCGCCGGCCGCATGCCGGGCCACATGAACGTGCTGCTGGCCGAGGCGAGCGTGCCCTACGAGGTGCTCGAAGAGATGGACGAGGTCAACCCGCAAGTTCAAGACCGCCGACGTCGCGCTGGTCGTCGGCGCCAACGACGTCGTCAACCCGGCCGCGAAGACGACGCCCGGTTCGCCGATCTACGGGATGCCGATCCTGGATGTCGCGGCCGCCAGGCAGGTCGTCTTCCTCAAGCGCTCGATGCGCCCCGGCTTCGCGGGCATCGAGAACGAGCTGCTCTACGAGGCTCAGACGACCCTGCTGTTCGGCGACGCGAAGGAATCGCTGACCAAGGTGCTGACCGCGGTCAAGGCGCTGTAGCCGGCTAGCCGACCCGGATGCCGCGATCCGCCATGAAGGGGATCGGGTTCGACAGCGCGCCGTTGATCCGGATCATGAAGTGCAGATGGCATCCGGTGGAGGCGCCGGTCGATCCGACGCGCGCGATCTGCTGCCCGGCCCCGACACTCTGCCCGTAGCCGACCAGGATGCCGCCGCCGATGATGTGGCCGTAGCCCGACGACGTCCCGTCACCGTGGTTGATCTGCACGTAGTTGCCGAGCGTCCCGTTCCAGCCGGCATAGGTGACGACCCCGCCGTGCACGGCGTCGATCGGCGCACCGCACCCCTGGCCGGCGATGTCCACGCCGTTGTGCAGCCGCCAGGTGCCGTAGATCGGGTGATAGCGCATCCCGTACCCGCTGGAGATGTAGCCGGACGAGGGCCGCGCCCACCCCGCGGCATTGGCGCCCCGCGCCGCAGCTGCAGCGGCTGCCGCTGCCCGCGCCGCCGCCTCAGCCGCCTTGCGAGCGGCTTCCCGTGCAGCGACGCCCGCTTGGTAATCCTTCTCCGTCGCCTGCCGCTTCTCGACGAGTACCGCGAGCTGCGCCTCGAGCTCCGCCTTGTGATCGGTCTGCTCGGCGAGCGCCTCCTCCGCCGCGATCGACGCCAGGCGCGCGGCCTCGAGAGCCTCCTCGGCGAGCACCCGCAGTTCGTCGCGCTTCTCGCGGGCGATCTCCGCCTGCGCTGACAGTGCGTCCGCGGTGTTCTGCAGCTGCACGGCGTCGACGTAGAGCGCGTTCGACTGCTCGGACAGGCGGTCCATCGTCTCGAGCCTGTAGAGCAGGGTGTCGGCGTTCCCGGAATCGCTGAGCAGGTTCGCCATCAGATCGCCGTCGCCTGCGCGCGCGAGCATCGCCAGCATCCGAGAGGCCTGCTGCTTCGCCTCCTCGGCCTCGGCGCGCGCGGTCTCCGCCTGCCCGATGAGCTCGTCGGTGACCATGATCTGCATATCGAGCGCGTCCTGCGCCCGCTCGAACGCCTCGCCCTTGGCGATCTCGTCGGCACGGGCTTCTTCGAGACGCGTCTCGAGTTGCTCGAGAAGGGCGATGATCTCTGCGACCTTGCGCTGGGTCGCGGCCTCGCTGGCTCGCGCCGCCTTGACGTCAGCCCAGGTGGGGTAGTCGATGCTGGATGCCGCGCTCGCCCCGATCGGACCGCCCAGCAACTGCGCGACGAGGGTCGCGATCGCGAGAACCGCGAGCGCGCCACGACGAGCCGCGCGCGGCGGCCGCCCTCCCCGTCCTTCAACCATCAGTTGAGGGTAGGCGAGAGGAGGCGCGGAGACACGGCGCGACACGTCGTCACAGAGTGAGCACAGCCCTAGACTGACGGGCAACCCAACAAAGGAGTTGTATATGGCAAAGGTCTCAGTCTCGCGTCGTGCCGCAGCGGGCATCGCACTCATCGTCGCCGGAGCCCTCGTGCTCCTGGCAGCGCTGCTGCCACTGGCAGGCGTCGCGGTGCCGTGGCTCTTGGCACTCGCCTACGTGGTGATCGCCAGTCGCTCTCGGCATCCTCGGCTTCGGTGCGGTGAACAGCACCCTCGCGAAGATCACGCTCATCGCGGCTGCCGTCGGCTGGCTCGTTCTCGCCATCGTCGGCCTCGGGATCGCCCTGCCGGCAGTGCTCGTCACGATCGCCGCCGTCGTCGCCGGAGTCGGCGGTCTCATCGCCGCCATCGTCCTGTACGTCGGCAAGGAGGTCACCAACACGGCCGCCCTGGCGTTCATCGTCGCGATGGCACTCGGCCTGCTCTACCTTCTCGGTGGAGCGATCGGCCTGTTCTCGCTGGCGAACCTCGCGATCGTGGTCGCCGTCCTGTTCGGCGTCGCCCTCGTCATCGCGGGTGTGCTCTTCCGCCGTCCCGAGCGCCGCTAGCGCACGACCACAGCGCCCTGATCGGTCAACGTGGACCGGTCGGGGCGCTGCGTGCGTTCGAGCGCGGCACCCTCGACGTCGACGTTCGGCAGGATGCGGTCGAGCCACTTCGGCAGCCACCACGCGGCGTCGCCGACCAGGTGCATGAGCGCGGGCACGATGAGCATGCGCACGACGAACGCGTCGAACAGCACGCCGATCGCCATGCCGAAGCCGAGCGGTCGCACCATCGCGAGGTGCGAGAACACGAAGCCGCCGAACACCGAGACCATGATGATCGCGGCGGCGGTGACGACAGGGCGTCCGTTGCGCAGACCGGCGACCACCGCTGCGCGGGCGGGCAGCCCGTGCACGTACGCCTCCCGCATGCCGGACACCAGGAAGAGCTGGTAGTCCATCGCGAGCCCGAACAGCACGCCGACCAGGATGATCGGCGCGAAGTTCAGCACCGGGCCCGGATCGTGGACGCCGAAGACCTCGCCGAGCCAGCCCCACTGGTACACCGCGACGACGGCGCCGAACGCTGCGGCCAGCGAGAGCAGGAACCCGCCGGTCGCGATCAGCGGCACCAGCAGCGAGCGGAACACCAGGATCATGATGAGCAGCGACAGGCCGATGACGACGCGCCAGGTAGACCGGCAGCGCGGACGGCGAGCTTCTCGCTGATGTCGATGTTGCCGCTGGCCTGGCCCGCGACGCCGAGCTCGATCGCCGTCGACCGGTGCGAGGTCGCGCAGGTCGTGCACGAGTTGCTCGGTCGAGACGCTGGACGGGCCGTCGGCCGGCACGACCTGGAAGGCGAGGAAGTCGCGGTCGGCCGAGACGCCGACCGGGGCGACGGCGACGACGTCATCGACCTCCATCAGCCGCTCGGCGATGCTCGGCCTGCAGTCGCGATCACGTCGTCCTCGGCGACCGGCGTCGTCGAGGTTCGGCGACGACGAGCAGCGGGCCGTTCTGGCCGGCGCCGAACTCGTCGGCGACGGTCGTGTACGCCTGGTACTGCGTCGACTCCTCGGGCTCGGAGGAGCCGTCGGGCAGGCCGAGGCGCATCGACATCGCCGGGATCGCGACGACCAGCAGGCGCGACGACCGCGAGCCGCGAGCGTGAGCGACGGCGCGCCAGGTGCGCATCGGGCGGGCGGGCTTCTCGGCGTGATCCGGGTGGCGCAGCCGTCGGCGCGCGCCGCGGCGCGAGAGCACGCGCGGACCGACGAGACCGAGCAGCGCCGGGGTGAGGGTGACCGCGATCAGCACGGCGATGAGCACGCAGACGGCGCCGACGGTGCCCATCACGCCGAGGAACGGGATGCCGGTGACGTTGAGCGCGAGAAGGGCGATCGAGCACCGTCGAGCCCGCGAACAGGACCGCGGATCCCGACGTGCCGTTCGCCAGTCCGATGGACTCGTGCTGCTCCATGCCGAGCATCAGCTGCCGCCGGTGCCGGTTGATGATGAAGAGCGAGTAGTCGATGCCGACGGCGAGCCCGAGCATCACGCCGAGCACCGGGGTCACCGACGACATGTCGACCACACCTGAGAAGGCGAGCGAGCCGGCGACGCCGACGCCGACGCCGATCAGCGACGAGATCAGCGGGAGGCTGGCGGAGAGCAGCGACCGCGCAGCATCACGATGAGCACGATCGGCCGCGATGAGCAGACGCCGATGATCTCACCGGGACCGATGAGCCCGTCGACGCTCGCGGCGATCTCGGACGAGTAGTCGATGTCGACGCCGGGGATGCTGCGCGTCGTCGAGCGCGCTGGCGACCGCCGCCTTGACCTCGCCGGGCACATCGAGCTGGCCGTCGTCGAAGACGACGGCACCGGCCGCCGTGCTGCCGTCGGCGGACACGGTGCGGATGGCGTCGGCCGCGTCCAGCAGGCGCTCTGCCGCGAGCAGCGGTGCGGACTGGGCGGCGTAGTCCTCCGGGGGAGGAGGGCCGATGCGGCCTCGAGCTGGGCGAGCCCGTCGGCGACCTGCTGCTCCTGCGCGGCGCGCGTCGGCCGCGGTGGTGAACGGATCGATGACCTGCTGTCGATCCCGTCGACGTCGGCGACCCCGTCGAGCAGGTCGGCGATCTGCTCGCGCTGCTCGGCATCCAAGCCAGTGCCGTCGGTCGTCTGGAACACCACCGTGCCGGTCGCGCCGCCCAGATCGGGCAGCTCGTCGGTGAGCTGGTCGTTGATCTTCGGCGGTCGGCGTGCCGGGGATGCTGAAGCCCGACGACGAGGCCGCCACCGCTGAGCACGAACGCCCCGGCAGCGATGGCGAGCACGACGATCCAGCCCGCGATGCACGCGCCACGGGCGACGTGCCGCGAACTGACCGAGTCGGGAGAGGAGCGTGGCCATGACGGCGCCTTTCGTGGTAGGATGAGGGGCGCGCCGCGTGAGCCGGTCTCGATGCGTATCCGACACGTGTCGGATACAAGACAGTTGTCGGCAAAGCCCCAGGAAGGGGGAGGGCGACTGACATGATCGACGCATGGACCCCCGGATCGCGCGAACCCGCAGCAGCCTCCAGGAGGCGCTGCTCGAGCTGGCGCGCGAGCGCGAGCTCGACGACATCTCGGTCGCCGACGTCGCCGAGCGCGCCGGGGTCAACCGCAGCAGCTTCTATCAGCACTACGCCGACAAAGAGACGCTGCTGGCCGACGCCCTCGACGCCGTCGCCCAAGAGGCCGGGGCCGACCTGCCCGACCCTCATCGAGCCGACCCCCGAGCCGCCGCACGTGCTCGTCGCCTACCTCGAGCACCTCGACGCCAACGCCGGCGCTCTACCGCCGGGTGCTCGGCGAGCACGGCTCGGCCGTCGCCGTCGCCCGGCTGCGGTCGCGGCTCGCAGGATGTCGTGCTCGAGGGGATCACGCGCTCCGGCGCGGCGGGGTTCTACGCGAAGCTGCCTCGGGATGTGGTGGCGGCCGGGGTCGCCGGATCAGTGCTCGGTGTGCTGAGCGTCTGGATCGCGATGGAGCCGCGCCCCGCACCGGCGACGGCAGCCGACTGGCTGTGGCGCGTTCTCCTCGGTCCGGAGACTCGCTAGGCGCGTCCGATTTAATTCGACGATTGAACTATGTGTCATTCTGCTCTAGCTTGGTGCCCACACAGCAATGACGCTCTGCCGCTCCCGGCGGGGCCATGACCGATTGGGCACCATGACCATCTCTCCCCCGACGCACCAGCCGACGGACTCATCCTCAGCGCCGTCGCCGGTTCGCAGTCGCGCACGCAACGCCGCCATCGCGGGATCCGCATCCGCCGCCGGCTTCCTGCTGCTTCTGCTCTCCACGGCATCCAACCCCGCCACTCCGTGGTTCGTCGCCGTCGACCGCGCCTGGCACGATTTCATGGTCGGCACGCGCACCGACGCGTTCACCGCGATCCAGCACGTCATCGACCTGTCCACCGGCGGGCCCATCGGCGGTTCGGTGATCATGGTCGTCCCGCTCGTGGCGCTGCTGATTCTGCGACGGTGGTGGGCCGCGCTTTTCTACGGGGCCGGCATCCTGCTGACCGGAACCCTCGTGCAGGTGGCGAAGCACGCCGTCAGCCGGGCACGACCCGACGACCCGCTCGTGATCGTCGACTTCGGATCGTTCCCCTCCGGGCACGTCGCCAGCTTCTCGTTCTTCGTGATCGCCATGTGCCTGCTCATCAACCGGCGCTGGACCTGGATCGCGGGCGTCATCCTGATCATCGTTTCCGTCGTGAACCGCACCTACGTCTCGGCCCACTGGCTCAGCGACGCCCTGGCCGGCCTCACCCTGGGGGCGACGATCGCGTTCCTGCTGTGGGCGGCGCTCGCGCGGCTCATCGCACGGCAGCCGCGCGCGAAGACGACGGCGCAGGTCGCCGCATGAAGCTCCGGACTCAGGAGTGGGGCACCGGCGACCGCGTCGCCGTGCTCATCCACGGCGTCATGTCGGACTCGAACAACTGGCGCAAGGTCGGGCCCGCGCTGGCGGAGCAGGGCTACCGCGTCATCGCGATGGACCTGCGCGGCCACGGACTCAGCCCGCGCGCCGACGAGTACAGCATCGACCTGATGGCACAGGACGTTCTCGAGTCGGTGCCGTCGTCGCCGGAGCTCGTCATCGGGCACTCGCTCGGCGGCATGATCATGGCTCGGATGGTGGACCGGCTCCAGCCTGCCCGCTGCGTCTACGTCGACCCGCCCTTCCACCGCGGCAAGCTGCCGCTCCGTCTGCGCATCATGTTCGCTCTGCTTCACCTCCGGGCTCATGCCGATCTCGGCCCAGCGCATCGCCAAGATGAACCCGCGGTGGGATGCCGAGGACGTCGCAGCGGAGGTCCAGTCGTTCGACAGGTTCGATCGACGCGTGATGAAGGCGATCCTGAAGCATCCCGAATGGCATGCGCCGCCCACCACGATGGGCCGGCCGTCGCTGCTGATGCTCGCCGATCAGTCCATGGCCGTCTTCGGCCCGATCCGCGATGATCTGGCCGCCCTCGGGTTCGAGGTGCGGGTCGTGACGGGCGCGGGGCACACGGTGAACCGCGACGACTTCGACGGCTTCATGGCGGCACTCGACGGCTGGGTGCAGCCGGCGGACCGTCTAGCCGACCGGCTCGGCAGCCGGCTGACCGATCAGCCGGCTGCCACCGGATGTGCACCGCGTCGTCGACCTCGGGGGCTCGCAGTAGCGACAGCCGAGGTCGGACCGCTTCGGTGCGCGCGGTCGGCGGCTTGCGGCGACCGGCCCGGTAGGGCGCGGGCCATTCGGCCGCCGGTCCGCGGTACTCCTGGTCGGCGGCGGCGTGCAGGGTCCACTGCGGGTCGTAGAGGTGTGAGCGCCCGACGGCGCAGAGATCGGCGCGGCCCGCGAGAAGGATCGAGTTGACGTCGTCGTACGACGAGATCGCTCCGACGGCGATGACCGCGACCCCGGCGGGACGGGCGACCTCGTTGCGGATGCGGTCGGCGAACGGGGTCTGGTAGCTGCGGCCGTACTGCGGTCGCTCGTCGGCCACCACCTGACCCGTCGAGACGTCGATGCCGTCGGCACCGTGCGCGACGAATGCGGCCGCGATCGCGACGCCGTCGTCGGCGGTGTTGCCGCCCTCCGCCCAGTCGGTCGCCGAGATGCGGACGGTGATGGGCTTGCCGGCCGGCCACGCTGCACGCACGGCGTCGAACACCTCGAGCGGGAAGCGCAGGCGGTTCTCGAGGCTGCCGCCGTATTCGTCGGTGCGCCGGTTGGTGAGCGGCGACAGGAACGACGACAGCAGGTAGCCGTGCGCGGCGTGGATCTCGAGCAGGTCGAACCCGGCGTGCGCGCCGCGCTCTGCGGCTGCGACGAACTCGGCGGTGATCGACCGCGAGCTGGTCACGATCGAGCTCGGCCGGCACCTGGTTCACCGGCGAGTACGGGATCGGCGAGGGGCCGACGACATCCCAGTTGCCGGATTCGAGGGGCTGGTCGATGCCCTCCCACATGAGCTTGGTCGAGCCCTTGCGCCCGGAGTGGCCGAGCTGGAGCCCGATCTTGGCGGTGCTGCTCTCGTGGACGAACGACACGATCCGCGTCCACGCGTCGCGCTGCTCGTCGGTGTAGAGACCGGCGCAGCCTGGCGTGATGCGCCCCGATTCCGAGACGCACACCATCTCGCTCATCACGAGCCCGGCGCCGCCGAGTGCCTTCGAACCCAGGTGCACGAGGTGGAATTCGCCCGGGCACACCCTCGACAGAGGAGTACATGTCCATCGGGGAGACCACGACGCGGTTCTTGAGCTCGAGAGCCGCCGAGACGGAACGGCTGGAACATGGCCGGCACGACATCCTGGCTCTCCTGGCGGGCGGCGAAGTCGCGGTCGACGAGCTCGGCGAACTCCGGATCACGCAGCTTGAGGCCGTCGTACGTGATGCGGCGGCTGCGGGTCAGCAGGTTGAACGCGAACTCGATGTCGCTCTGCTGTGCGTACTGGCCGATGCTCTCGAACCACTCGAGGCTCGCCTGCGCCGCGCGCTGGGTGGATGCGACGACCGGTCGCCGCTCGATCTCGTAGCGATCGAGCGCCTGCTCGAGGGTCGGGTTCTCGTGCAGGCAGGCGGCGAGCGCGAGGGCGTCCTCCATGGCGAGCTTGGTGCCGGAGCCGATGGAGAAGTGCGCGGTGTGAGCAGCGTCGCCGAGGAGCACGAGGTTGCCCGTGTGCCAGCGCTCGTTGCGCACGGTCACGAAGTTCAGCCACTTCGAGTTGTTGGCGAGGATCTCATGGTCGCCGAGCTCGTCACGGAACAGCTCGCGGATCTTCTCGATCGCCTGCTCGTCGCTCTGCCCTGGCGGGAAGACCTCGTTCTCGGTCGCGTCGAATCCGGCGCGACGCCAGACATCCGGGTGCATCTCGACGATGAAGGTGCTGCCGCTGCCGGAGTAGGCATACCCGTGGATCTGCATGACCCCGTACGGCGTCTCTTTCACGATGAACGTGAACGCCTCGAAGACCTTGTCGGTGCCGAGCCACATGTACTTCGAGGTGCGCCGATCGAGGTCGGGTCCGAACTCGTCGGCGAAGCGGGCACGCACGGCTGAGTTCGCGCCGTCGGATGCGATCACGAGGTCGTAGTCGCGCCGGAGCTCGTCGACATCCGGGGCTTCGGTGCTGAAGCGGACGTCGACGCCGAGCTCGATGCAGCGCTCCTGCAGCAGCTTCAGCAGCTCCTTGCGGCTCATCGCCGCGAACCCCTGCCCGCCGACGGTCATGCTGCTGCCGTTGAAGGTGATGTCGATGTCGGTCCACCGTGCGAAGTGCTCGGCCATGCGGGCCGCGATCACGGTGTCGGCGTTCTCGATGCCGCCGAGCGTCTCGTCGCTGAACACGACGCCGAACCCGAAGGTGTCGGTGGCGGCGTTGCGCTCCCAGACCGTGATCTCGTGGGCTGCGTCGAGCTGCTTGGCCAGAGCGGCGGCGTAGAGGCCCCCCGGTCCTCCGCCGATGACTGCGATCCTCACGGGACGTCCTCTCCGGCCGGGGCGGCCGCCCGCTCCGCGAGACGGAAGCGCTGCAGCTTGCCGCTCGGGTTGCGCGGGAGGGAGTCCACGAAGTGGATCTCCCGCGGGAACTTGTACGGCGCGATCTTGGTCTTCACGAACTCCTGCAGCAGCGTGACGGTCGCGTCGGTCTGCTCGACACCCTCGCGCAGCACGACGATATGCGCACACGACGCTGCCGCGCTCGGTGTCGGGCTTGCCGACGACGGCGTTCTCGATCACATCCGGGTGGAGGTCGATGGCCGCCTCGACCTCGGGCGCCCCGACGTTGAAGCCGGAGGTGATGATCATGTCGTCGGAGCGCGCCTTGTACCAGAAGTAGCCGTCCTCATCGCGGGTGAAGGTGTCGCCCGTGATGTTCCAGCCGTCGCGCACGTACTTCGCCTGCCGGGGGTCGTTGAGGTAGCGGCAGCCGGTGGGGCCGATGATGCCGAGACTTCCCAGCTCGCCGGCGGCGAGCTCGCTGCCGTCATCGCCCAGGAGCGCCGCACGGTAGCCGGGAACCGCCACCCCCGTCGCTCCGGGACGGATGTCGTCGCCCGCCGCCGACACGAACACGTGCAGCATCTCGGTCGAGCCGATGCCGTTGACGAGCCGGACGCCGCACTCGTCGGCGACCTCCTGCCAGACGTCGGCGGGGAGGTGCTCGCCGGCAGAGACGCCGACGCGCAGGCCGCGCAGCAGGGCAGCGTGACCCTCGCGCACGATGGCCCGATACGCCGTCGGTGCCGTGAAGAGCATGGTGACCCCGAGCCTGTCGACGAGCTCGGCGAGCTCGGCCGGCGTCGTGCGCTCGGTGAGCAGGGTGGCCGCGCCGAACCGCAGCGGGAAGACGAGCAGCCCGCCGAGCCCGAAGGTGAAGGCGAGCGGGGGCGACCCGGCGAACAGGTCGTCGCGGGTCGGCTTCAGCACGTGCCGCGCGAAGGTGTCGGCGATGGCGAGGATGTCGCGATGGAAGTGCATCGTGACCTTCGGCACGCCGGTGGTGCCGGAGGTCGGGCACAGCAGCGCGACGTCGTCGGCCGCGGTCGGCACGTTCTCGAACGTGGGCTGCTTGGTCTCGCAGAGCGACTCGAGCTGCCCGTCGCCGAAGGTGAGGATCGGGATGCCGGTGGATGCCGCATCGAGGTCGTCGACGAAGCGCGCGTCGCAGATGGCCACCACGGGCGAGGTCAACTCGACGATCGTGCTGACCTCCGCAGCGCGCAGCACCGGCATCGTCGTGACGGCCACCGCGCCCGTCTTCAGCACGGCGAGCCAGCTTGCGGCGAGCCACGCGTTGTTCGGCGAGCGCAGCAGCACCCGGTTGCCGGGGACCACTCCGTGGTCGTCGGCGAGCACGCGAGCGATCTGATTGGCCCTGGCGAGCACCTGGCCGTACGACCAGCTCGACCCGTCGGGCGCGACGAGGCACCGGGCATCGGGTCCGAACTCGGCGACGACGTCGTCGATGAGCGCGGTCGCCGCGTTCAGGATGCTGGGGTACTGAACCTCCGGGATCGTGAACTCGATCACGGGCCACTGGTCACGAGGCGGGAGGTTGTCTCTCGCGAACGTGTCGACGTGCGCGGAGGGGGTGAGCTCCATTGCGGCGTCCCTTCGTCTCTGAGACAAGTATGCACGCAATGTGACGGGCGTCAAGTAATCGCTATATCCGCGCCGGGCGGATCACGCCCTCCTGCGCGACGGTGGCGAGCAGCCGGCCGCCCCGGTCGAAGAACCGCCCGGTGGCGAGACCGCGTCCGTCCTGGGCCGACGCCGCCTCCTGCGCGTAGAGCACCCACTCGTCGATGCGACCCGGCCGGTGGAACCACATCGCGTGATCGAGGCTCGCGGTCACGAGACCCGGGTCGGCCCAGGCGTATCCGCTCGCCCGCAGGATCGGCTCGAGGATCGTGTAGTCGCACACGTAGGCCAGCCCGATCGCCTGCGTCACAGCGTCATCCGGCAGCATCTCGAACGCCTTCACCCAGACCGCCTGATGCGGCTCATGGTCGCGATCGCCCGGCAGGTAGACCGGCGACGGCACGTGGCGCATGTCGAAGCTGCGACCGTGGCTCCAGTAGTCGGCGGCGGGGGTCTCGATGCCGGCCAGCACCTCGGCGGCGCTCGGGAGCGACTCGGGATCCGGGATGCCGGCGGGCATCTCGCTCGCCACATCCTCCCCCTCCTCCGGGACGTGGAACGACGCCGTCGTCGTCGCTACCAGCGCGTCGTTCTGGTACCCGCGCACCGTGCGCAGCGAGAACGAGCGTCCGTCGCGCAGGGTCTCGACGTCGTACCGGACCTCGACTCCGACATCCACCGGCCTGGCGAAGTAGCCGTGCATCGAGTGGATGCGGGTCTGCTCCGGCACGGTCGCCGCCGCGGCCGCCGCGCTCTGGGCCACGATGTCGCCGCCGTAGGCCTTCGGCCACGGCACCGGCTGCGGCATCGCGGTGAATGCCGCGTCGCTTCCTGACGCGGGCTCGGCCGGGGTCAGCCGGATCGCGGCGAGGAACGTGCTGGAGTCGTCGGTCATGCGCGACGGAAGCCCTCGAGCATCGAGTCGTCGACGTCGTCGAGGTTCACGACGATGTTCTCTGGCGTGCGCGTCGTGAGCCAGACCAGCTCTTCGGTCGTGCTCATGTTGGCCTCGACGTGGGGCATGAACGGCGGAACGAAGACCCAGTCGCCCTCGCTCATGTCGAACCACTTCGTGAAGCCCTCGCCGTAGTAGATGCGGGCCCGGCCGGTCAGCACGTAGCCGCCGGTCTCGGCCTCGCCGTGGTGGTGCGGGAACGAGCGGTAGCCGGGCTCGTTGCTGACCCTCCCGAACCAGAGCTTGGTCGCCGGGGTGTGCTGGATGCTGACGCCCGACACGCGGACGGCGCCGCCGGACTGCCCGGTGTCGCGGTGCTCCTCGCCCTTGCGGGTGATCACCGGTGCGATCTCGGTGCTGATGTCGGTCATGGTGTTCCTTTCGTTCAGTTCCGGGCGGGGACCAGCGCGCGGACCGTGTTGGTCATCGTGCCGATCCCCTCGATGGTGGTGGTGAGGACGTCGCCGTCCTGGAGGAAGCGGGGAGGTGTGCGGGCCATGCCGACACCGCCCGGCGTGCCGGTGAGGACGACATCGCCCGGCCGCAGGCGCGTGAACTGCGAGACGTAGGCGACCAGGTGGGCGGGGTCGAAGACGAGCGTCGCCGTCGACCCGTGCTGCACGATCTCGTCGTTGACGCTGCAGGTGATCTCCAGCCCCGCGACCGGGTCGAGCTCGTCGGCGGTGACGAGAACAGGGCCGAGAGGCGTGCTGGCGTCGAACGCCTTGCCCTGCAACCACTGCGGCGTGCGCGACTGCCAGTCGCGCATCGACACGTCGTTGGCGATCGTGTACCCGGCGATGCCCGCGTGCGCCTCGTCCGCCGACGCGTGCCGCAGCTCGGCGCCGATCACGACTGCGAGCTCCGCCTCCCAGTCGACGGTCGCGCTGCTGCCGTCGAGCACGATGTCGTCGAACGGTCCGGTCAGCGTGTCGGCGAACTTCGCGAAGAGCAGTGGGGTACTCGGGCACCGGGCGGCCGAGCTCTGCGATGTGCTCTGCGTAGTTGTGCCCGCAGCAGACGATCTTGCGGGGGGCGACGATGACGGGGGCGTACGACGCGTCACTCTCGGCGATGCGGGCGGGAGCCGCGATCGCGAGGTCGGCCAGCGACCGCCAGGCAGGGTCCGCGAGAAGCGCACCCACATCCGGGGCATCGACGATCGCGAAGCCGGTCGGCGTCTGGACGGCAGCGGTGGTCGCCGAGTCGTGCTGCAACGTCGCGAGTCGCACCGTCGTCATCCAATCCGTCGTGCCGGGTCGCCGATGACTAGCGAAGCTAGCACAGGATTCCGCATCGGGGAATCGAGATGTGTATGCTTTCCGCCATGCGGACGATCGGCGGGCGGCGATGAGTGACACTCTCAAGTCGGTGAGCCACGCCCTCCGCGTTCTCACGATGCTGCAGACCGTCGACGACGCCGGGGTCTCCGAGGTCGCCAGCTCGGTCGGCGTCGGAGCATCGACGAGCTACCGCCTGCTCGCGACCCTCGTCGAGGCCGGGTACGTGATGCAGGATGCCGCCACCCGCCGGTACCGGCTCGGCCCCGCGATGACGGCGCCGGCCGAGCGCGAGGCCCTGCAGCACTGCATCGAGGTGGCCACCCCGCATCTGGAGGCGCTGCGGGATGCCGTGGGCGAGACCGTGCATCTCGCACGTCTCAGGGGCGACGCCACCGATTTCGTCGTCGTCTTCGAGTCCGCCGCCGCCATGCGCGTGACGAGCCGCATCGGCACTGCGCAGCCCGCGCACGTGACCTCGGCCGGCAAGGCGCTCCTCGCCAGGCTCTCCGACTCCGAATTGCTCGCCCGCTACCCGGACGACCGCCTGCCCGGGCTGACCGAGCTCTCGCACACCCGTCGCGACGAGGTCATGGCCGATCTCGCCGGCATCCGGGACCGCGGCTACGCCAAGAACACGGGGAGTCAGAGCCCGGCATCACGGCGGTGGCGATGGCGCTCACCCGCCCGGGAGCGGCATCCATCGCGTCGGTCGCCGTGTCGGGCCCCGAGTCGCGCATGCAGCTCGGCACCGGCCCCGTCCCGTCGGCCCGCGAACGCGACCTCGTCGCCGCGCTGCGTGAGTGCGTCACCAGCATCGAAGCAGGCCTCCGGTTCTGACCAGCCCCAAGGAGAGAGACATGACGATCGAGTACGTGAACCCGCCCCAGCTCGGCAAGCCGTCGGGATTCAGTCACGCCGTGCGGGCCGGATCGCACGTCTCCCTCAGCGGGCAGACCGCGACTCTGCCCGACGGGTCGATCGTGCCAGGCGGGATCGTCGCGCAGTTCCGGCAGGCGTTCGGAAGCCTGCTCGCCTCGCTGGAGGCGGCCGGCGGCAAGCCCTCCGACCTCGTGTCGCTGACGATCTATCTGCTCGACATCGACGACTACCAGGCCAACGGGCGCGAGATCGGTGCCGTGTGGCGCGAGCTCGCCGGAAGCGACTACCCGGCGATGACGGGCGTCGGCGTGACCGGCCTGTGGCAGAAGGATGCGCTGATCGAGATCCAGGGCACCGCCGTCATCCAGGACGCCTAGCCGGACCCTGCCCGGAACGCGGCGACCGCGTGCTGGCGCGCCCAGCCGCCGAGTGAGCGCTGGAGCGTCTCGAAGAGCTCCTCGGCGACGATGCCGTTCCATTTCGCGGGCAGGTGCTCGACCGGCAGGCCGGGGTCGAGGAAGGGCAGGCGCCGCCACTGCGTGAACATCGGGATGTAGTCGCGGAACGCCTCGCGCGCGGTCTCGGGGTCGGTGGGTTCGTCGCCACCGTGCGCCCAGCGGCTCGCCAGGTCGCGGTGCTGCACCACGAACTCCGCATACTGGCGATCCAGCGCCTCGAGGTCCCACCACGATGCGACGGCGCCTGACGGATCGCCCGCCGGCAGATGCCGCCCGCGGAAGTAGGTGATGAACCCGTCGAGCCCGTCGGCCGTGAGTCGCTGCCGCACCTCGTCGTGGAGGTGAGCCGGCGCGATCCACACGCCTGGTGACACCGTGCCGAATCCCATCCAGGTGAGCTCGCGACGCAGCGCATGCCGCTTGTCGCGCTGCGACTCCGGAACCGAGAACACGGCGAGCAGCCAGTCGTCGTCGGCCGCCGCACGGTGGCGGGAGTAGATGCGCTCGTCGCCCTCTGAGAAGACCTGGAGGCTGGGCTCGGACAGCGCGTACGCCGCGACCCCGTTGCGGCGCAGGCTCTCGAGCACGCCCCGACGCTTGAGCCTGGACACCGACGAGCGCACGCCCGACTCCTCGACACCCAGCTCGCCCAGCAGCTGCACCAGCGCGGAGACCGGGATCGAGCCGCCCTCGTCTCGGGCGTACAGCCCGTAGATCGTGAGGATCAGCTGCTGGTGCCGCTGCGGCGCCGCCTGCTCAGCCATGCGCCCTCCTCATGGGTTCACGGTAGCGGAGTGCTTGGGGTCGGGTAGCCGCATGGTCTATTGTCTGAGTGACGAACGTCACAGAGTCGCCATACCTCGAGCGAGAGTGAGCACCCGTGAGCACGCACGATTCCGCCCCCGTCGTCAGCACCACCTCCGGGCCTGTCCGCGGCCTGCGCGACGACGGGCTCGAGGTCTTCCGTGGGATCCCCTACGCGGCCCCGCCGGTCGGCGACCTGCGCTGGCGACCCGCGCGGCCGCATCCGGGCTGGACCGAAGTTCGGGATGCGGTGGAGTTCGGGCCGAGCGCACCGCAGCCATTCGATCCCACCGGTGCGATGGACCAGGTGCTCGGCGACCACGGGCGCCCGCCCTTCGACGAGGACTGCCTCACGCTGAACGTCTGGACGCCGGCCGCCGATGGCGCACGTCGCCCCGTGCTGGTCTGGATCCACGGGGGCGGATTCATCTCGGGATCAGGATCTCTGCCGATCTACCAGGGCGACGGATTCGCGAGGAACGGCGACATCGTGGTCGTGACGATCAACTACCGGATCGGCGCTCTCGGGCTTCCTGGCGAGCGACCGATCCGACGAGAGCAACTTCTGGCTCACAGACCAGACGGCGGCGCTGCGCTGGGTGCACGAGAACGCCGAGAGCTTCGGCGGGGATCCCGAGAACATCACGGTGGCCGGCGAATCCGGCGGTGCGATCTCGGCCGCGGCGCTGGCCGTCCAGCCTGCGACGGCGCCGCTCATCAAGCGGATCATCCTGCAGAGCGCACCGCTCGGCATCCACCTGCCCAGCCGCGACGAGGCCCTCGAGACCACGCGCATGCTGCTCGAGGTCTCCGGCACCGAGACGGTCGAGCAGCTGGCCGCGCTGCCCGCCGACCACTTCGTCGGGCTCACCTTCGCCCTCATGCCACGCGTCGCGAAGTTCGGGTACTGGGTGACGCCGTTCGTGCCGATCATCGACGGCGTCTCGCTGCGGCAGCATCCGCTCGACGCGATCATGTCCGGCGCTGCCGGCGACATCGATGTGCTCATCGGCTGGAACGGCGACGAGGCGAGCTTCGCGTTCGCGCGCCGGCCCAGACCTGCCGCAGGCGACGAGACCGCAGGTCGAAGGCAGGCTCGCCGAGCGGTTCCCCGACGACGCGACCAGCGGCCTACGACGAGTACGCCGGCGGTGCCGACGACGAGAAGACGCCGCTTCACGTCATGACCGAGGTCCTCACCGACGAGCTCTTTCGCCAGCCCGGCATGGAACTCGCCGATGCGCGCGCCGGCCATGCGCCGGTGAGGGCATACCAGTTCGCGTTCGCGTCGCCCGCTCACGGTGGCAAGCTCGGCGCGACCCACTGCCTCGAGCTCCCCTTCACGTTCGCCAACTGGGATCGCTGGGCGCACGCTCCGTTCGTCGACGGCATCGACACAGCCGACTTCGAGAAGCTCGGCCGCGAGATGCACGACGCGTGGATCGGCTTCATCAGGACCGGCGACCCGAACACCGGCGACATCCCGTCCTGGCCTCGTACGGGCCCGAGCGGGATGTCATGGTGTTCGACCGGGCGAGCAGCGTGGCGACCGACCCCCTGCGGGAGCGTCGCGAGCTGCACGCCCGGCCGGGTCACGTCATGCGGAATCGGTAGCCTTCGCCGACCTGCTGCGCCACGCGATCGCGGCCGACGATGACCGCGGCGGCCGCGACCGGGATGGCCGCGAGCGCGAGGATCTCGCGGGCACCGAACGCCAGCGCCAGCAGCAGTCCGCCGATCGCGGGCCCGACGATCGAGCCGATCCGCCCGAGCGCGGCCGCCCAGCCGACGCCGGTCGTGCGCAGCACGTCGGGGTAGAGGGCGACGGCCATCGACGCCTGTCCGACCATGCCGACCAGTCCCGCGCCGATCACGGCGACCAGCACGAGCAGCACGGGGGGTGGCACGACCAGCACGGCAGCGAGCACCAGGAAGATCGCCGCGATGGTCGTCGTGACGACCAGGATGCGGGCGGTGCCGAATCGCGCGGCCAGCGGGATCAGCAGGAAGGCACCGATCAGTCCGCCGATGCCGCTCGCCGACGAGCCGACCGCGGCCTGAGCCGGGTCGAACCCGTAGCTGACCAGCAGCGTCGGCACCCATGAGATGAGCGTGTAGTTGGCGACGAAGATCAGGAACGCGAATGCCCAGAGGAGCGCGGTGGACGGCGCCCGCCCCTCGCGGAACAGGCCGGCGACCTTGCTCTTGCCGGTGATGCCCGCCGCGAGCACCTCCGCGCCGCGGTCGGCCTCGCGGACGTTGCGCAGCACGAGCAGCACCACGACCGAGATCACGACGGGCGCGATCGCGCCGACCCAGAAGACGGCAGCGGGGCCCGAGGATGCGATGATCCGGCTGCCGAGGATGCCGCCTACAGCGGCTCCGGCACCGAGGCCCATCGTGACGGCGATCGAGACGGCCTCGCGGCGACGCGGCGGACTCGCGGCCGCGGCCAGCGAGACCGCGGGAGGGAGGATCGCTCCAAGCCCGAGCCCGGTGATGAAGCGGACGGCGGTGAGGAGCGCTGTCGACTCGGCGGAGAGCACGACCGCCGTCAGAGCGGAGCCGATCGCGATCACCAGGATGCTGGCGATGAGCACCGTACGCCGCCCGAGGCGGTGCGTCAGCCATCCCGATGTCGTGTACCCGAGCACGACCGCGATGTTCGCGGCGACGAGTGCGAAGGTGAAGGCGGCAGGGGGCACGTCCCACTGCGCGGCGAGGGTCGGGACGACGAATCCCAGCGCCGTCGTGTCGAAGCCGTCGATCATCATCGCGATGAAGAGCACGATGATGAGGGCCAGCGGGGTCTTGCTGATCTCGCGTCGGTCTGTGGACTTCTCCACGACATCGGGGGTAGCCATCCGCATTCCTTTCGGTCGCGTCACGCGGCGTCGATGCCGTTCGCGTGACGTTCGTCATGAGTACTGCATACGGCGACCATAGGGCGCCGCCGCGCGGAGGGCAATCACTATTTTCAAGGCGCGAACCAAAAGCGACCCGGGATCGACAGGATCCCGGGGCCGCTCGCTCGAGGCGCTGCTAGCGCACAGCCTTGATCGGCTTGATGACGAAGGCGGCGATGATCACCGAGATGATCGCGAAAACGAACAGGGCTGGGAACCCGGCGAGGCCGATGATGATGCCCGCGGTCGCCGGGCTCATCGCCTGCGGGATGTTGGTGGCGATGTTCAGGATGCCCAGGTCCTTTCCGGCGTCCTTGCCGCCATCCGGCAGCACGAGCGTCATGAGAGCGGTATCGGCCGACATGTAGATGCCGAACCCGAAGCCGTTGATCACCGACATCGCGATCATGCCCTCGACCGACGGGAAGAGCAGAGGCATCGCGAGTCCGATGGCGAGGAACACCGAGGCCAGGTAGACGAACACCTTGCGGCGGCCGAGCTTGTCGGAGAGCCATCCGGTGACCGCGATGCCGATGACCGTCGGCACCAGGCCCGCCAGGCTCAGGATGCCGACGGTCGCGTTGGCAGCGTCGATGTCGAGCCCGATGTAGTCGGTCAGCGTGTAGAGCATGTAGCTGAACGCGGTGAAGTACCCGAGGATGAAGAAGAACCTGGCGAGGAACGCCCACCCGAAGTCGGGGTGCTTGCGGGGGTTGACCCAGAACGCCTTGAAGAATCCGGCCCAGCTGAAGGGCGGCAGCACCAGCTTGGCGCTGGACTTGTCGGGGTTGATGAGCACGAAGGCCAGGGTCACGACCGCGACGATGATGCCGAACACCCCGTAGCCCAGCCCGAAGTTCGACGCCAGCGCGCCTGCGAGCATGACGCCCGCAACCCCGCCGACCATGAATCCGAGGCCGGCGACCGACGACGCGATGCCTCGGCGCGACTCGACGATGCGATCAGGCGTGATGGCGGTCAGGGGGTTCTGCAGCACGTTGAGGGCGACCTGGATGACGACCCAGCAGATGGTGATCCAGATGATCGACGCGAAGACCGGCAGCGCGAGCAGGAACAGCGCACCGACGCCCGCGCCGAGGACCATCCACGGGGTGCGGCGACCCCACCGGCTGCGGGTGCGGTCGGAGATGGCGCCGATGAGCGGCTGCACGAGGATCGTGAAGACGAGCGAGACGGTCGTGACGAGGCCGAAGTTGGCGATCTTGTTCGCCTCATCGAGCTGTGCGACGTGGTTCGGCAGCAGGACCGACAGCAGCCCGGCGTACGTGGCGAAGAGGACGAAGCCGAGGATGGCGACGGAGGGCAGCAGAGCCTTGGTCTCGGCTGCCGCGATCGGGCGGGCCTGCGATTCGGGATCAGGCTCGGACGCCGGCTCCAGGTTCGCGGTCGAGTTGACGGGTGTGGACATGGGGAACTCCTCCTGGTGCGGCCGCCTTCGTTGGCGGACGTTCTCGAGCGACAACTATGTCGCTGTATCGTAAATAGTTCAAGCGTTAAACTTAGTGACGTTCGGCTTCGTGTCAAGGAGGACTTCAATGGATCCAGTCGTCGACATCGCATCGGGTCGAATCCGGGGCGTCGGTCTCGGCGCAGTCACGGCGTTCCTCGGCATCCCCTACGCCGGCTCGACCGCGGGAGCGGCTCGCTTCCTCTCGCCGCAGCCTGTGGAGGAGTGGACGGGCACCCGTGACGCGGCCGTGTTCGGCCCGGCCGCACCGCAACTCGAGCTCGACGCCGACGGGCGCGCCATGATGGCCGCCACCGCGACGCCGCTCGCAACCGGGCTCATGTCGCTGCTGTACCCGCACTCCGGCAGTCCGGTCGGTGGCACCTTCACCAGCGAGGACTGCCTCGTTCTGAATGTCTGGACCCCGGCATCCGGGCCAGGCGACCGCCTTCCCGTCATGGTGTGGTTCCACGGCGGTGCGTTCCTGCACGGCGCGGGCTCGGAGCCGGCGTTCTGGGGCGACCGCCTCGCCGCTGCCGGCGACGTCGTGGTCGTCACCGTGAACCACCGCCTCGGGGCGCTGGGCTTCCTGGGGCTGGCCGACGACCGCATCCCGCATGCCGGCCAGGCCGGGATGCTCGACCTGGTGGCCGCGCTGGCGTGGGTCCGCGAGAACATCGGCACGTTCGGCGGCGATGCCGGCAACGTCACCGTCTTCGGCCAGTCGGGCGGGGGCATGAAGATCTCGGCGCTGATGGCGATGCCATCGGCAGCCGGACTCTTCCAGAAGGCGATCATCCAGAGCGGGGCAGGGCTGCGTCTGGTCTCGCCCGAGGGAGCCGCGCAACTCTCGGCGGCGTTGCTGCAGATCCTTGGCATCGACGCCGGTGACCTCGACGCCCTGCGGGGTGTGCCGCACCGCCGGCTGGTCGGCGCCCAGTTCGCGGCGATGGCTGCTGCGGCCGACGCGCCCCTGGGGTGGGGACCGGTGGTCGACGGCACGACGATCGTCTCCGACCCGCTCGCGACGGCGCAGGCGAGCGCCTCCGCCGTGCCGTTGCTGATCGGCTGCACCACCGAAGAGGCAGCGATGTTCCTCGCGATGGATCCGGCATATGAGCACCTCGATGACGCCGCCCTCGAGGCGCGGGCGTCGGCAGAGCTGGGCGGCGACTCCGCGACAATCCTGACCGCCTACCGCGATGCGTTCCCGCAGGCCGACGCGCGCGGGCTGCTGCGCCGCATCGACACCGACCGCGACATCCGGGTCGCGAACCGCCAGTTCGTCGAGCTCAAGCACGCCGCGTCGACGGCACCCGTCTACAACTACCTGTTCGACTATGCGACCGAGGTGCTCGGGGGCGCGATCGGAGCCGGCCACAGCGTCGACCTGGCCTTCGTGTTCGGCAACGCGGATCGCATCCCACTGTCCGGCACCGGCGAGGGCCGCGACGCGGTGCAGCGTCAGATCGTCGCGGCGTGGACGGCCTTCGCGCGCACCGGCGACCCCTCGACGCCGCTGCTGCCCGACTGGCAGCAGCACAGCGGCGCGCACGAGACCATGGTGCTCGGTCTGCCGGAGTCGCATGTCGTCACCGACCCCGACGGGGCGCGCCTCACGATGGCCGAGGCGCACCCCTCGCGGTTGTTCCCGCGCCGGGCGGACACCTAGGCCGAGACTCCGACCTCGTCGCCGAGCAGCAGACGGACGTCGGCATAGCCGTCGTCGACGATGGACGACGGGGTGTCGAAGACGCGCGTCGTCGCGCCGGTCGCCGAGGCGGCCTGCCAGCCGGGATCGCCGTCGGCGATGAACGCGACCGCGGCGCCGTGCACGTCGTCGGCCAGCTGCTGCGACGGCTCGGTGCCGGCGATCGCTGCGACGTGCCCGTCGGCGAGGCAGTCGAAGTAGAACGGCATGTCGACGCAATGGACGGCCTCGCCGAACGTCGGTGACGTCCACGAGAAGCGGTAGATCCAGGTCGGGGCGCCGTCGCGGGCGGCCGCCACGCGCAGGACGCCGACGCGGAACACGGTGTCGGTGACGTACTGGCCGAGCACCCCTGCGGGATCGAGGTCGGCGTGCGCGGCGACGTACGAGGATGCGATGCCGGCGTCGACGCCGATGCCCACCAGCAGCTGACCGGGGTCGAGATCGATCATCGCGGGACGGGCGCCCGCCAGCGCCATGTTGAACTCGTGATCGGTGGCGCCGAGGATCAGCTGCTTGTCGGCTCCCACGCCGGCACGGATCGACTCGAGGGTCGGTGCGGGCAGCAGATCGCCGTCGACGACCGGTCCGAGGGTCAGTCCGCTGTTCACGAGTCCCGCGATCGCGGCGAGCGGATCGCCGCCCTCACCGCCGAACGCGATGACCTGCCCCTGGAGGGCGACCACCTCCTCCTCGCTCAGCGACGAGAACCCGGCCACCGTCGGCTCGACGCCGCCGAGCTCAGCCAGCTGGCACCCGAGCGACTCGGCGTCGGCGAGCGGCACATCGGCGACGGCGCCCGAGATCGAGTGGACCCTGTGGAACAGGTGCTGCGCGGCGCGGCATCCCCAGCAGGGTGAGCACGGCGCCGCCGCCCGCCGACTGGCCGGCGATCGTCACCCGCGACGGGTCGCCGCCGAACCCGGCGATGTTGTCGCGCACCCACTCGAGGGCGAGGATCCAGTCGAGCACCCCGCGGTTGTGCGGGGCGCCGTCGATCCAGCCGAATCCCTCGAAGCCGAGGCGGTACGAGACGCTGACCGTGACGACCCCGTCGCGGTTGAACGCCGCCCCGTCGTACCACGGGCTCGCGGGCGAGCCGGCGACGAAGCCGCCGCCGTGGATGTACACGAGCACGGGGAGGCCGGCGCCCTGCGGCGCGGACCGGTGACGGCGTGAACACGTTGACGTTGAGGGTCGAGTCACCGGGGATCGACGGCTCGGGGATCAAGGTCACCTCGGCGAGCGCGGATCGCTGCGGTGTCGCGCCGTACGTCGACGGCATCGCGGACGCCGTCCCAGCGCGCGTGCGCCCGCGGCGCCGCGAAACGGAGCTCACCGACCGGTGGCTCGGCGAACGGGGATGCCGAGGAAGGCCGCAGACCCGTCGCGCCAGACTCCTCGCACCGCGCCCGCTCTGGTCTCGACGATCTGGTCGCTGTCGTTGGCTGGTCGTCGGGGGTTCGGGTCATGGTGTTCTCCGTGGAGTCGCTGCCGGAAGCGGTGCACGCACCGCACGCCGCACTCCGGCGGCGCAAGCACGAGTATGCGCGCCGGCCGCAAATAGTTCAAGCGTCGAACTAAGCGGGGGATGCCGAGCCGATCAGTTCGATCGCATCGGCGAGCAGACGGTCGCGATCGCTCCAGAGGGCACCGAGCAGCGCGGCGTCCTCGCCGAGTTCACTGCCCTGGATGACGGTGTCGGTGCCGACGCTCCGCTGGCGATCGCGGGGCGGTGGCGCTCGAACTCCTGCGCGATGGACTCCGCCAGCCCGGCCCAGTACCCGCCGAGCACGATGTGGCTCGGGTCGGTCGTCAGCGACCAGAGGTTGAGGGTGTGGCCGATCCATCGGGCGCCGTCGTTCCAGGCGGCGGTCGCCGCGGCATCGCCATCCGCGATGCGGGATCCGAACTCGGCGAGCGCGGCCGTCAGCCCGACGTCGCGCAGCATCCCCCCGAGCCCTGCGCGCTCGAGCAGCACGTCGGGGCCGGCAACGGTGACCAGGCAGCCGTGCTGGCCGCACTCGCAGAGCGCACCTTCCCGGTCGACGGCGACGTGCCCGAGGGCGCCGGCGTATCCGTGGGCGCCGTCGACGAGCATGCCGCCCGTGATGATCGCGCCGCCGATGCCCGAGTTGCTCTTGACGTAGATGAGGTCGTCGACGTCGGGACGGAGGCGGCGCTCGGCGAGGGCGGCGACCCGCACGTCGGCGACGAGTCGCGCGCCGGGCGGCAGGGAGCGCACACGGCGGCGCAGGCCTGCCATCACATCCACTGAGCCCCAGCCCAGATCGGTGTCGGCGAGCACGATCTCCGGATCGCCGCCGACCGGTGCGAATGCGACCACCGTCGCGCTGGCGACGCGGCGGCCGAGCCCCTCGACGGTGGTGAGGGCCTGCTCGACGACGCGTCCGAGCGCGTCGAGGACGGCATCCGGATCGCCCATCGGCCGACCGTGCTGCTGCGAGAACCTGGCGAGCTCGTTGCCGGCCAGGTCGACTGCGACCGCCGTCACGCTGTCGGCGTCGAGTTGCGCGGCGACGAGGGCGATCGAGTCTGCCGCGAGGCTGAGCAGCGTGCGCGGACGGCCCTTGCCGACCGAAGCGACGCTCTCGGACTCGCGGACGACCCCCGCGTCGAGCAGCGCGACGACGAGCGCTGTGACGGCACCGCGGCTCAGCCCGGTGCCGATCGCGATGGTGCTGCGCGCGGACGGACCGTTGGCCACGAGGTGCTCGAGGATGAGTCCAAGATTGTGCCTGCGCACGTCGCCGCTGACGCGCGGGAGCGAGTGCTCCTCAGACGCGGCGTACCGGTCGCTCGGCAGTTGCGCCATGCCGCCAGTTTACGGGCGAGGCGGGTCCGGACGTCCGACCATCGTCGCCCAGGTCTGCTCGATCGTGCCCGCCATGTCGATGGCCGGATCGAGCAGCCATTGTGTCTGCAGGCCGTCCGATAACGCGACCACCGCGACGGCGAGCTGGTCGGCGTCGAGAAGCGCCGGGACCTCGCCGCGCTGCTGCCGCTCACGGATGTCGTCACGCAGCGCCTCCCGGAGCTGGACGTAGCGCGCGCCGATGAACGCGTGCGCCGGATGCGACGGCTCGGTCGCCTCCGCCGAGAGCACCGAGTACAGCTCGACGAGACCCGGCACCTCGGCGTTGTGGCGCACGATCGCGATCAGGGCGTCGACGCCGGTGAGGCCCGATTCCAGCGTCATCGCCAGGTCGACCTCGTCGCGCTTGCGGAGGATCTCGACGAAGAGCTCGTCCTTGGATGCGAAGTAGTGGAGCAGGCCTGCCTGGCTGAGCCTGACCTCGTCGGCGAGCTCGCGCACCGATGTGCGGCGGTAGCCGTTGCGGGCGATGACGTCGAGGGCGGTGCGCAGGATCTCGTCGCGTTTGGCGATGCCCTTCGCGTATGAGCCCTTCTGCATGCGCCGATCCTATGCCGCCTTCGAGAAAACCTAGCGTCATTCGGTTTCTGTGTTATCGTGACCCGGTCGCCGACGAGGGCGGCCGCACCAGGAGGACTCATGTCGCCCGCATCCACGTCATCGCGCCTGTCCGAGCTGCTCGCGCAGCTGACCCTCGAGGAGAAGGTCCAGCTGCTCACGGGTCGCGACTTCTGGACCACCTGGCCGATCGACAAGATCGGGTTGCGCCGCATCCTGGTCTCCGACGGCCCGAGCGGGGTGCGCGGCGAAGCCTGGGATGAGCGCGACCCCTCTCTCAACCTGCCCTCGTCCACGGCCCTCGGATCGACCTGGGACACCGGGATGGCCTACCGCTACGGCAACGTGCTCGCCGTCGAGGCGCATCGCAAGGGCGTGCACGTCGTCCTCGGCCCCACCATCAACCTGCACCGCTCGCCCTACGGCGGTCGTCACTTCGAGGCCTTCAGCGAGGATCCCCTGCTCACTGCCGACCTCGCGGCGGCGTTCGTGTCGGGCGTGCAGGTCAACGGTGTCGGCGCCAGCCCGAAGCACTACATCGCCAACGAGTTCGAGACCGACCGGTTCACCGTCGACGTCACGGTGAGCGACCGCGCGCTGCGCGAGCTCTACCTCGCAGCGTTCGAGAAGTCGATCACCGAGTCGAAGGCGTGGCTCGTCATGAGCTCGTACAACTCGATCAACGGCACCACGGCGACCGAGAACGAGCTGCTCGAGACGCCGCTCAACAGCGAGTGGGGCTTCGACGGCGTCGTGATCAGCGACTGGACGGCGGTGCGCTCACTCGAGAGCGCCGGCGCGTCGCAGGACCTCGTCATGCCGGGACCTGTCGGCCCATGGGGCGAGGCACTCGTGGCAGCGGTCGAGGCCGGCGAGATCGACGAGGCCGTCGTGGATCGCAAGGTGCTCAGGATGCTGCAGCTCGCCGCCCGCGTCGGCGCCCTCGACGGCTTCGGCTCGCCGCATCCCTCCCCCGTGCACGTCGAGGACGGCATCGCGTTCGCGCGCGAGGTTGCGGCCGCGGGCAGCGTGCTCGTCCGCAACGACGGCGAGCTGCCCTGGAACGCCCCCGCAGTGACGTCGCTCGCCGTGATCGGCCACAACGCCCGCATCGCCCGCAGCCAGGGAGGTGGCAGCGCGACGGTGCTCCCCGAGAAGGTCGTGTCGCCGCTCGAGGGCATCCGTGCGGCCCTCCCCGGCGCCGACGTGTCGTACTCGATCGGCGCCGTCGTGCAGGAGGGCGTCGCCGAGCTGCCCCTCGAACGCATCACGAACCCGGTCACGGGCGACCCCGGCGTGCGCGCGCGGTTCATCGCGGCAGACGGCACAGAGCTGCTCGCCGAGGACCGCCGGTCGACCTCGCTGGTCTGGTTCGGCACCGCCCCCATCGCGGAATCGCAGACCCTCGAGCTCGAGACCGTGTACACCCCGGATGCCACCGGCAGCATCCAGCTCGGATTCGCGTCGGTCGGTCACGCCCGCATCTTCGTCGACGGCGAGCTGGTGCTCGACGAGACCCTGCTGCCCGAGGGCGACGACCTGGGCGCGGCGTTCCTCGCGCCGCCGTCGATCTCGGCGACAGTGCCGGTGCGCGAAGGCAACGGCATCGCCGTGAAGGTCGTCGTCGACCTGGGAGATCGGGAGGGGCCGCTCGCCGGGGCCATGTTCTTCACGTTCGGCATCGAGCCGGACAACGACAATCCGGACGGGATGATCGAGGCGGCCGCGGAGGCCGCAGCAAAGGCCGAGGTCGCCCTCGTGGTCGTCGGCACCAACTCGCGCGTGGAGTCGGAGGGCTACGACCGCACCACACTCGCCCTTCCGGGGCGGCAGGACGATCTGGTGCGTGCCGTCGCCGCCGCGAACCCGCGGACCGTCGTGGTGGTCAACGCGGGCTCGCCCGTGCTGATGCCGTGGCGCGACGACGTCGCGGCCGTGCTCGTCAGCTACTTCGGCGGCCAGGAGTTCGGAAACGCACTCGCCGACGTGCTGGTCGGCGCGAGCGAGCCCGGCGGGCGCCTCCCCACGACCTGGCCGGCACTCGAGGGTGACGTCCCCGTCTCGGATGTCACCCCGGTCGACGGCGGGGTCGAGTACGTCGAGGGAATCCACATCGGCTACCGCGCGTGGCTGCGCGGCGAGGTGCAGCCCGCCTACCCCTTCGGCCACGGACTCGGCTACACGACGTGGTCGGTCGACGGGGTCGAGACGCCTGCGACGATCACCGAGGGCGACACCATCGAGGTGCGCGCCTCGGTGACCAACACCGGCGCACGCGCGGGCAAGATCGTCGTGCAGGTCTACGCCGAGAGGTCTGACTCGGCGGTCGACCGTCCCGCGCTCTGGCTCGCGGGATTCGCGCCCGCGTGGGTCGAGGCCGGTGCGTCCGCAACGGTGCCGGTCTCGATCCCGGCCCGCACCTTCGCGGACTGGCGGGACGGCTGGCACTACGAAGCCGGGGCGTTCACGCTGCGCGTCGGCACGAGCGTCGCCGAACTGCCGCATGAGGTGACCGTCACGCTGAGCTGACCGCGTTCTGCAACCTAGGGGTTGCATCCAGCCTCGCGATCTGCAACCATGGAGTTGCAATCAATCGAGAGGCTGGATCGTGTCACCCACGAACACCGTCACCACGACGACCCAAGCACCGACGACCCTGATCCTCGGCGTCCTGTTCGTCGGCGCCTTCGTCATGGGCTGCGCGGAGATGCTCGTCGTCGGCCTGATCGATCTCATCTCCGCCGACCTCGCGGTGTCGGTGCCCGCGGCGGGAGCCCTGGTGACCGCCAACGCGCTCGGGCTCGCGATCGGCGGGCCGCTGCTGACTTTCGCGACCACGAGATTCGACCGGCGCCTGGTGCTGCTCGTGTCGACGGCCGTCTTCGTCGCTGGCGAACCTGCTGCCGGCGCTCGGCGCCGGGTACACCGCGTTCCTCGTCGCCCGTGTGGTGATCGGCGCCGTGCAGGGACTCTTCATCGCCGCCGCGATGACGACGGCCACGTCGATCGTCCCGCCCGAGCGCGCTGGACGCGCGATGGCGACTCGTGATCTCGGGGTTCGCCACGGCGAGCGCCGTCGGTCTTCCGCTCGGCACCCTGCTCGGCCAGGCGATCGGCTGGCGCGGGTCGTTCGTGGCCGTCGTCGCCATCTCGGCCGTCATCCTGGTGGCCGCGATCCTGGTGCTGCCCGTCGGTGCCGACGTCGAGCAGCCGACGGCGCCGTCGGGCAGGCGCGGCACGCGTTCGCACCGCGGGTGCTCGCCCTCCTGGGCCTCTGCTGCTTGATCTTCATCGCCATCCAGTCGGCGCTGACCTACCTGGTGCCGTTCCTCGACGAGGTGAGCGGAATCTCGGGCCCACTGGTCAGTGCCGTACCTGCTCGCGTACGGCGTCGCGACGACCGTCGGGTCGTCGATCGGCGGGCGGTTCGCCGACTCGAACGCCCGCCGCGCCCTGGTCGTCGGCACGATCGGCGTCACCGCATCGCTGTTCGCGATGTTCCTGTTCGGGTCGAATCCCGTCGTCGTCGCCGCGACCGTGCTCGGGATGGGGCTGTTCGGCATGGGCATGGCGCCGTCGATGCAGCACCGGGTCGTCAGCCTCGCCGGTGCCGGAGCGCCGCTCGCCGCATCCCTCCCCGCCTCGGCCGTCAACGCCGGCATCGCGATCGGCTCGCTCGCCGGCGGGCATCGCCATCGACGCGGCCGGTGTCAGCGCAGCCGTGCTGACCGGTGCCGTCGTCGCCGCAGTCTCGATCGTCGCCGCCTGGGCGACGAGCTTCCTGAAGCCACCCGCATCCGCACAGAAAGAGGAACCACAATGAATCAGCCCAACCCGTCGTCGATCGTCGACGAGACCACGTTCTCCGTCCGCCGCACCATCAGCATCGCCGCGCCCGATCGAGAAGGTGTGGTCGGCGGTCACCGAGCCGGATCACATCTCCCGCTGGTTCGGCCGCGCCGCGCTTCGACGGCGCGACGGCCGGATCGACCGGCACGCTCACCTGGCCGGACCGCGACCCCGATCCCGGTGCGGATCGAGGCGATCGACGCACCGCACATGGTCGCCTACCGGTGGGGCAACGACGACGCCAGCGGCGTCACCCCGGCCGCGCTCGACGACGAGCACTCGACGGTCTTCACCTTCACGCTCGAGGCCGCGCGGCGCCGGCACCCGGCTCACCGTCGTCGAGACCGGCTTCGAGACGACCTCCGACCCGGTCGCGAACCTGGAGGATCACCGCGGCGGCTGGGACGGCGAGCTGGACAAGCTCGTCGCCCTTCTCGAGAGCGCGTCGTGACGACGGCGACGCTGGTCCCGGTGTTCGCGGCACTCGGCGACGAGACCCGGTGGAGCATCCTGGCCGCTCTCGGCGAGGGCGACGCGTCGGCGTCCGCCCTCGCCGGGCGGCTGCCCGTCACGCGGCAGGCGATCGCCAAGCACCTCGCGGTGCTGCAGGAGGTCGGGCTCGTCGAGCCGCTGCGCGTCGGCCGCGAGGTCCAGTACCGCGTGATCGGCTCGCAGCTCACCGCGACCGCTCGTCGGCTCGACGACATCGGGGCCGAGTGGGACCGCCGCCTCGCCGCGATCAAGGAGATCGCCGAGGGACTCTGAGCCGCCTAGCGCGGCGACTGCACGCTGGGTCGGGCTCGCCGACGGGCACCGACTCCTTCTGGTCGAGGTACTGCTTCGAGAGGAGCTGGTACGACTTCGTGAAGAACGCGAGGATCGCGGCCACCACCATGACAAGGCCTGCGACCAGGAAGACGAGCGCGATGCCGCGCGCCTCGCCCTCACCGAGAAGCCAGCCGAGCGCATCCTGACCGGCCTGCGAGTCCATGTACGGGATGATCAGGAACTGCGCGATCGGCGCGATGAGGAACGCGGTGATCGGCGCCGCCGCCGACTCGAACGCCGCCGCGAACCCGAAGACCCGGCCCTGGGTCTTGAAGGGCACGACCTTCTGGATGACCGTCTGCTCGGCCGCCTCGACGGCCGGGATGATCGTCATGTACAGCAGGATGCCGACCGCGTAGAGCCACCAGAACTCGCGGATCGTGAACAGCGCGCCGAGCAGCGCCCATCACGATGACCAGCAGCAGCATCGTGCGGATCGGGTTGCGGCCGAGACCGAACTTGGCGATCAGCAGGCCGCCGATGATGAAGCCGGTCGACGTGACGCCGAGCACGATGCCCCAGATCTCGACGGGGAACAGCTCGAGTCCGTAGGGATCCATCAGCGCCATGTAGACACCGCCGATGAAGTTGTTGAACGTCGAGAAGATGATCAGCGCGAAGAGACCCGTCGCTGCGCGCACGGCGGTGAGCTGCCACGGAGGTCGACGAGCGGGGCCTTGCTCGGACGCGCGCTCGGGCTGGTCTTCTGGGATGCGGAGGAAGGAGAGGTGCAGCAGCGCCAGCCGCCGACATCACGATCGCGATGAGCAGCGTCCAGCCCATGCCGAGCAGCCCGATCGAGAGCCCGCTGAACACGCTCGTGACCAGGAACGCGAGACCCTGCACGGTGCCGACCATGCCGTTCGCGTTCGCGTGCCGCTCTTCTGGCACGAGCAGGGTGACGGTCGTCGACAGCGCGATGTTGCGCATGTTCTCGATGACGGCACCGAACAGGATGATGCCGGAGAAGATCCAGAACCACGGCCCGCCGAGGTCGAGCAGCGCCGACTCGGGGAACAGCAGGTAGAGCGAGCCCGCGATGCCGAACGAGACGAGCGTGACGACGCCGGCGAACATCATGACCAGGTGCTTGCGGTGCCGGTCGACGATGGTGCCGAACACCATCGAGAAGATGGCGACCAGCAGCATGTACGCACCGCCGATGATGCCGGTGGCGAGCACCGACTCGCGTCTCGAGGTACACCCAGAAGGTCAGCGCGAACCAGAGGTAGCTCGTCGTGACGTTCGCGACCGCCGTGTTGACGAGCACCTGCAGGAACACTCGCATGCCGGCGGGGGACTTCTTCGTCTCGGCCATGTGAACAGCGTACACATCGCCCCCGACACGAGCGCGGGCGCTAGCTCCAGCGCACCAGCTTCTCGGGATTGCGGACGGCCCAGATGTGCTGGATGCGGTCGTCCGCGATCCCGAACGCCATCACGACGACGAGTTCGCCGGTGCCGTCGCGCATGATGAGCCCCTCTTCGCCGTTGACGGTCGTCTCCTCGAGCACCAGGTCGGGCTGACGCTCCCGGGCCTTGGTGAGGAAGTTCACGATCCTCTCTGCGCCGTGGATGGGGTGCAGCGCGGCCTGCGCCTTGCCGCCGCCGTCCGCGACGACCACGATGCTCGGATCGAGCAGGTCGACGAGGCGGTCGACGTCACCGGTCTCGTACGCGGACTTGAAGGCCCGCAGGATGTCGCCGCGTCGCGCGTCCACATGCGGCTCGGTTCGTGCCTTGGCGATCTTCGACCGAGCGGATGAGGCGAGCTGTCGGCATGCCGCCGGCGTGCGGCCCACGATTTCGGCGATCTCGGCGAAGGAGTACTGGAAGACGTCGTGCAGCACGAACGCCACGCGCTCCGCCGGGGTGAGGGTGTCGAGCACGACCATGAGCGCCATCGAGACCGACTCGTCCATGCTCACCCGGTCGGCCGGGTCGGTCGACGCCACGCTGCCTGCGACGGGGTCGCTTCCGGGAAGCGGCTCGGGCAGCCACTCTCCGACGTAGCGCTCGCGACGGGCGCGAGCGGAGCCCAGGATGTCGAGGCAGATCCGCCCGGTGGCCGTCATCAGCCAGGCGCCCGGGGAGTCGATCTGCTCGCGGGTCTCCGGGGCGAGGCGGTACAGCCGGACGTACGCCTCCTGCACGGCGTCCTCGGCATCCACCGCAGAGCCGAGCAGACGGTATGCCAGGCCGAGCAGCTGCCGGCGCTCTCCCGCCGACGTCTCGGGGAACTGCTCTCTCACTCGTCCACACCCCTCCAGAACCATCGCGATGCCGTCGCCTGAGCGCGGCGGGCGATGCTGATGCGTCCATTCTTGTCCGGTCGGAGCATGATCGCAGCAGGTCGTTCGGCTCCGGCCTCGAGAGCAGGGGCGATGGGCAGGGGCTTGTGGATCTCCACGTACTCGCCGCCAGGCATCCTGACGATGCGGCCGGTCTCGAAACCGTGCAGCGCGATGTGGCGGCTCTTCTCGCGCAGTTCGAGGCAGATGCGCCAGGCGATGATCCCGGCGACGACCGGTCCCGCGATCGCCAGCACCCGAAGGGTCACGAGCACCCCCTCGATCGACAGCCCGAACTGGCTGGCGATGGTGTCGGCGCCTGCGGCCGCCCACAGCACGACGTAGAAGGCGATGCCGGCCACTCCGATCGCGGTCCGAGGCGGGTAATCGCGGGCGCGTGCGATGCCGAGCTGGCCGATCCGGTCGCGGGTCACCCAGCGTTCGACGGCCGGGTACACGGCGATCGCGAGCAGGAACAGGGTCGCGATCGCCGCAGGCGCGAGCACGGCCAGCGTCCAGGTGCCGCCGAACGCGACGATCTCCCATCCCGGCGGGATGAGGCGCAGAGCGCCGTCGACGAACGCCAGGTACCAGAGGGGACCCGCGCCTGCGGATGCATCGGCCGGGTCGGCCGGGCCGTACAGCCAGACCGGGTTGATCGTCACGAAGGCTCCCGTCAGCGCCAGCACGCCGAAGACCAGGAAGAAGCGGCTCCCCGCCGACCGGATCATCTGCGACGTGGGCGGGCGAACGCCCGCGAGCACCAGGCCGAGGGCGATCAGGCCGGCAAGCATCAGCGGCAGCACGAGGATGTGCAGCGGGTAGAACAGTGCGATCGGGTTGCCGGGATATGCGCCGCCGAAGATCAGCGTCGCGAGCCAGGTGCCGATGATCGGCACCGCCTGCAGCACCCCGTTGAGGATCACCAGGCTCGTCCCCGAGAGCATGTCGTCCGGCAGAACGGCTCCGGAGAACCCGGCCGTCATCGTCACGACGAGCACCACGAACAGCACGATCCAGCTCAGCCCGCGGGGTCGGCGGAACGCTCCCGTGAAGAAGATGCGTGCAATCAGCAGCAGCAGTGCGGCCACCATGAGCGACGATCCCCAGTTGTGCATCTGCCGCACGAGCAGTCCGCCTCGCACGTCGAACGAGATGTCGAGCGTCGATTGCAGGGCGAGCGACATCTCGACACCGTTCAGGGGGCCATACGAACCGTCGTAGGTGACAGGCGCTGTCGACGGCACGTAGAAGAACATCAGGAACAGGCCGGTGAGGCTGACGACGAGAAAGCTGAAGACTGCGACCTGGGCGAACAGCGCCGCCCAGCGATCTGCGACGATCCTGCCGCGCAGCTGCGCAGAGCCGCCGGGCTGACGGCTCGCGATCCACTCGGCCAACCTGTCCGTCACCTGCGGTCGACGTTCGGTCGCCGTCGTCATGGGAACACGCTCCTTCGGTTTCTTTCGTCGGTCACAAGTCCGACGACGCAGCCTCGCCGAAACGTCAGGCGCTCGACGCACGGGCGCCCCGGTGGCACGATGAGCGGCATGACGAACGAGAACGAAGGCGAGCGCTACAAGAAGCTGGTGCGCATCGCGCCGGCCGAGTCGATCGAGCTCGTGAACGAGGAGGCCTTCGGCAAACTCACCGCCGACGAGCGCGACGAGATGCTCGAGGTGCTGACGGCGAGCGCCACGACGGCAGACGAGAAGCCTGTCGACGCGTCGGCCGCCTCACTCGCATCGGCCGCGTCCAAGCAGGAGGACAACCGGCCGGGAGCCCTCGGCAGGCTGTTCGGACGCGACGACGAGACCGACCGGAGCAGCGGGTTGTTCGCGACCTTCGTCGCGTACGCCGTCGGATCGCAGCTCGCCTTCGCTTTGCTGGCGAGCACTCCGTTCCCCGAGGCAGGTGCAGAAGACGGAGCCGATGACGGCGCCGGCTTCCTCAACCCCGGGCTCGACGGATTCGACGGCGGGTTCTAGGGCACGACCCCCGCCTCACCCGAACGTGAAGGCGAACGCCTGCGCGCCGGGCGCCAGGAACGTGATCTCGAAGAGGCGCTCGCGCACCTCGCCGGCCTCGCGGATCAGCTGGTAGAGACGGCCGCGGTCCAGGATGCCGATGCCATCGGCATCCACGTCGGTCCCGTGGGATGGGCCGGGCGGTTCTCCATCGATCAGCACGCGGAAGGGCACGGGCTCGTCGGCCGCGCGTGACAGCACGAGATGCACATCGCGCGCCTCGAAGCGGAACGCGATGGTGCCGCCTGCCTCCTCGAGCCTGACGCACTCGTCCTCGGTGGCCCACGCGCCGGCGAGCGACCACGAGTTCGGGTACTCCGGCACGCGCCCCGGCGAGAACCGCTCGCGTCGCTGCGAGCCGAGGTAGGTCTCGGGTGTGCGCAGGGTCTCCCAGTCGGCCTGCGCCTCGACGCCGTCGCCGAGACCCTCGAGCGACACCAGCTCGCGCTCGATTCCGAGCAGCTTCTGGATGACGCGCTCCGATTGCGCGTACCGCCCCTCACCGAAGTGCTCGTCGCGCACGATGCCCTCGGCGTCGAGGAAGTACAACGCCGGCCAGTAGTGGTTGGCGAAGTTGGTCCAGACCCGGTAGTCGCTGTCGACGGCGACGGGATAGCTGATCGCGTACTGGTCGATCGCCTGCCGGATGCGGGGGACGTGCTTCTCGAACTGGAACTCGGGGGTGTGCACGCCGACGACGATGAGGCCGTCATCCCGATATGCCTTCTCCCACGCCCGCACGTACGGCTCCTGTCGGAGCCAGTTGATGCAGGTCAGCGTCCAGAAGTTCGCGACCACGACGTGGCCGCGGAGCTCGGCAGCTCCGAGGGGCTCGCTGTTGAGCCATTCGGTCGCTCCGTCGAACGACGGTGACTTCACGCGACCACAGTAGACCTGCACCCGACCGCGGAGAGAGAGCCGCCGCGAGCCCGGAGTGCTCCGAACAAATCGCGGTGCCAGACTGAGCACACGAGGGAGGCGACGTTGCCAGTTCATCCGTGGCTCGCCGAGAAGTTCGAGCTGATCCGCGACATCCCGTCGTTCGATGCCGCGTTCAGGGACCCTCAGGCCGGCGCTCGGCTCATGCAGTTCCTGGAGGATCCCGAGCCGTGGACGCCGCCCGCGACGATCACCGCCGAGGACCACATGGCTGTCGGTCCCGATGGGGCGGTGCCGGTGCGGGTCTTCCGGCCTGCGCCCGAGACGCAGTCCGGGAGCGCACTGCTCTGGATGCACGGCGGCGGTTTCGTGATGGGCTCGGTGGACGACACCGAGTCGGTCATCCCGGCGTCCGAGCTCGCGGCGCGAGCCGGAGCCGTCGTCGTCTCGGTCGGCTACCGGCTCGCAATCGACGGCGTCCGGTACCCCGCGCCGCTCGACGACGTGATGACCGCCTGGCGCTGGCTCGGTCAGCGGGCCACCGAGTTCGGCATCGACCCGCAGCGCATGTTCATCGGAGGAGCGAGCGTCGGTGCCAACCTCGCGACCGGAGCGTCGGTCAGGCTTCGCGACGCCGGCGAGTCCGTCCCGCGCGGCATGCTGCTGGCGTATCCGCTCGAGCACTTCCCGACTCCCCCCGCCTCGCCCGAGCTCGCAGCGGAGCTCGAGACGGTGCCCGCGATGCTGCGCTTCCCCGAGCAGTACCAGCTGGGGATCGTGCACAACTACCTCGGCCGGGTCGATGACCTCCCCGCCGAGGTCGTGCCCGGCAACTTCTCTGTCGCCGGCCTGCCAGAGGCGTGGATCGCGCCGAGCGAGTACGACGACCTGCGACCCTCGGGTGAGCTGTTCGCGACGCAGCTCCAGGAGGCCGGGATCCCCGCGCACCTGCAGGTCGCCGGCGGCATGGTGCACGGCCACCTCGGCCGCGCCCCGTCGCTGGAGCCTGTCGCGGCGAACCTCGACTTCTTCGCCTCTGCGCTGCGGTCGCCGGCATCGAGCGGTGCCTGATGGGACTGCCGGCCTTCCTCTTCGGATTCCGCGTCAAGCAGCCTCGCGAGTACCTGCGCCTGCGCCGCATCCGCAGTCGCATCTACACGAAGGTCGCACCGCTGCGCGCCGAGATCGTCACCTCGCCCGAGCCGGTGACGTTCGCCGACATCGATCACGCCGGCTTCCGGCACATCCGTCCCGGCACCGCGTGGGGCAAGGTCTTCGAGTGCGCCTGGCTGCGCGTCACCGGGGACGTGCCCAGCGGCATCCAGAACCCGGTCGTCATGCTCGGCATCGGCGGCGAGGGGCTCATCTATTCGCCCGACGGAGACGTTCTCGACGCCGTGACGACGGTCTTCCAGCAGGGCGACCTGCCGCACTCCGGCGCGCGATTCCGGCCGGTCTCGGGCATCGACACCAGCGCCGGCAGGGTCGAGTTCCTCGCCGACGTCACCTACAACGGATTCATCCTCTATCTGGTCGGCAAGGCCGTGTACCGCGGCGCACACCTCGCGACCCGCGACGACGAGGCCTACGCCCTGTACTACGACTACCTGACGCTCGCGGTGCTCATGGGCTCGACCCAGGATGCTGCGCTGGCCGCCGACCTGCGCGTCGGCTCTCGACGCGGCCTGGTCCCGCTTCCGCAGCGCGCGACATCCCGGGCGCCCGAGCCGCGCTCGCCCCGGCCCTCGCCACCGGGTCGGACAGCGACTTCGTGTACATCGCGATCGGCCACGGCCACCTCGACATGGCGTGGCTCTGGCCGCTGCGGGAGACCCGCCGCAAGGCCGCCCGCACCTACACGCGTGCGCTCAACACGATCGCCGCTCGCGATGGCTACATCTACGGCACCAGCCAGCCGCAGCAGCTGTACTGGATCAAGCAGCAGCATCCGGAGCTGTACGAGCGCATCAAGGCGGCCGTCGCATCCGGGCGGATGGAGCTGCAGGGCAGCTTCTGGGTCGAGACCGACACCAACCTGCCGGGCGGCGAGTCGCTCGCACGGCAGGCGATGGTCGGCCGGCGCTTCCTGCAGCAGGAGTTCGGGCTCTCCGACGACGACCTGCGGCTCTGCTGGCTGCCCGACACCTTCGGCTACAACGGCAACCTGCCGCAGATACTGCGCAAGAGCGGCATGGACTGGTTCATGACCATCAAGCTCGCCTGGAACAAGGTCACCGTCTTTCCGCACCGCACCTTCACCTGGAAGGGCATCGACGGCACCCCGGTGCTCGTGCACATGGCGCCCGAGGGCGACTACAACAGCCGGGGTGCGGCCGACGGGCTGCTGACCGGCCTGCTGCAGTATCCGGAGAAGGCGCTCAACACGGCGCTGCTGGTCTTCGGGTCGGGCGACGGGGGCGGCGGGCCGGGCGAGATCCACCTCGAGGTCACGAAGCGCGAGCAGAACCTGCGCGGGCTCCCGCGGGTCGAGTACTCGACGGCGACCGACTTCTTCAGGCGGCTCGAAGAGCACGATGCGTCGCAGCTGCATACGCACCAGGGCGAGCTGTACCTCGAGACCCATCAGGGCACCTACACGACGCAGGCCGCGATCAAGAAGGGCAACCGCGTCGTCGAGCGCAAGCTGCACAACGCCGAGGCGCTCGCCGCCGTCGTGGGCGACGACAGCAATGCGGCGCTCGAAGACCACTGGCGAGACGTTCTCCTCGGGCACTTCCACGACATCCTGCCCGGGTCGACCATCGAGCGGGTCGCGCGTGAGGCGCGCGAGAGCCTCGAGCGCATCGACTCTGAGCTCGACACCTACATCGCGGAGCTGGTCGGCCGGCTGCCGCCGTGGCGAGGGCGGCGCGCTGAACCTCATCGGCCTGACCCGCGACGAATACGTGAAGACGGATGCCGGATGGCGGCACGCGACCGCTGCCCCGTACGCGAGTGCACGCCTCGAGCCCGTCGAGCCCACCCCACAGCTCATGTTCGCCGACGACTCGATGTCGAACGGCATCCTGTCGCTCCGCTTCGGACCAGGAGGCGAGATCGTCTCGTGCCGTCGACGCTGACGGGGTCGAGCACTCGGCCGGCGGGCTCTCGCGCATCGTGCTGCACCGCGACCCGTACGTCTGGCCGTTCAACGCCTGGGACATCGATCAGCGCTACCTGACGCGAACGCCGCGCACGCTGCCCCTTCGGCACATCGCCACGACGATCGACGGGCCGACCATCGTCAGGCATCAGGCGTACCGGTCGTCACGCGTGAGCGTCGACCAGCGCGTCGTGCTCGAGGCGGGCAGCGATGTCGTGCGCTTCGACACGACCGTCGAGTGGCACACGAAGCACCGGATGCTGCGCGCCGAGTTCCGTCCGGCGCACGTCGGGCAGACGGCGCTCTGCGAGATCCAGTTCGGGCACATCGAACGGGTGATGACCGAGAAGACCGACGTCGAGGCGGCGCAGTTCGAGGTCGCGGCCCACAAGTGGATCGCGACCGAGAACGACGCCGGCGGCTTCGCCCTGCTCAACGACGGCAAGTACGGGCACCGCGCCAAGAACGGGCTCATCAGCCTGAACCTGCTGCGAGCGCCGACGTACCCGGATCCCACGGCCGACCGGGGATCGCACCGGTTCACCTACGCGTTCACGCCCTTCGCCACCGGTGACCTCGCGAAGGTCGTGCGCGAGGGATACCGGCTCAACAACCCGCTGCTGCTGGTCGACGGCGTCTCGCTCGACAGCGTCGCGTCGTCGCGCGATCCCGGCGTCGTCATCGAGACCATCAAGCCGGCCGAGGACGGGAACGGGGCGGTGCTCCGCCTCTACGAGAGCCTCGGGCGCGCGACGACCACCGCCGTCACGACCACGGTGCCGCACGTCGCGGCGACCGAGACCGATCTCCTGGAGCGAAAGCAAGGGCCTGCCGATCTCGCGCGGCTGACGTTCACGCCGTTCGAGATCAAGACGATCCACCTGGAGGCATCATGACCGACACCGTCGCGCCCAAGGCCGGCCCCCGCATCCCGTCACCTCGAACGCAGACGGTCGCGATCGTGACGGCCGGCGCCGGGCAGAACATCATCTACACGGTCGTGACGACGTTCATGCTGCTCTTCCTGCTGCAGTACGCCGACTTCGGTCCCGCCCAGATCGCCATCGCCACGACCGTCATCGCCGTCACGCGCATCGTCGATGCGATCGGCGACCCCATCGTCGGCAGCCTCATCGACATGACGAGCACGCGCTGGGGCAAGCTGCGGCCGTTCGTGCTGTGGTCGGCGATCCCCGTGGCGGTGCTCACGGCCCTGCTCTTCACGGTGCCGGAAGGCGCCGTCGTCTACTTCGCGGTCATCTACGTCATCTGGGGGTTCGCCTACACGTTCTGCGACGTGCCGCTGTGGGGGCTCATCGGATCGGCGTTCCCCGAGCCAGGGCGGCGCAACCGGGTGGTCGGGTTCGTCAGGGCGTTCGGCGCGATCTCGCTCGGTGCCGCGACGCTGGGGCTGACCCCCCTCGCCAACCTGCTCAGCTTCGCTCCCGAAACCACCGCGGAGGGCTGGTCGCGGGCGGTGGCACTCGTCACGGTCCTCGGGATGGGCGCCTACCTGCTCGCGTTCTTCCTCGTCCGCGAGCGCGACAGCCCGGCTGCTCACACGCGGCTCACGTTCCGCCAGCTGTTCGGGGCGCTGTTCCGCAACGGCCCCCTGCTGCTGATCCTGCTCGGCTCGATCCTCGGCTTCGGCAGGTTCATCGTGCAGGCGGGCGGCGCTGTGTTCGCCGTGATCGCCTACGACGACGAGGGCCTGTTCACGCTGCTCGGCGCCGGCATCATCGCGGGACTCGTTGGGGCGTCGTTCCTGGCGCCCGCGCTGCTACGTCGCTGGTCGTCACGCACCCTGGCGATCGCGTGCGGCATCGGCGGCGCCCTGGTGTCGGTGCTGATGTACGCCTTCGGATTCGCGAACATCATCACGGTGTTCGTGTTCCTCGTGCTCACCGGCGCATTCATCGGGCTGTTCAACGTGCTGCAGCCCACGATGATCGCGGATGCTGTCGATGAGGCCGAGGAGAAGACCGGCGTGCGCAACGACGGGATCTCGTTCGCCACCCTGACGTTCACGGCGAAGGTCATGAGCGCGTTCGCGGTGCTCGTGTTCGGCCTCGTGGTCGCGGCCGCCGGCTACGAGAACGGGGCAGACGTCACCCCCGCGATGCAGGAGACGATCTGGTTCGGGTTCACGATCGTCCCGGCGATCAGCTGCCTGCTGTCGGCCGTGGCGTTCTGGTTCTACAGGCTCGACCGCCGGAAGACTGCAACGACGCTTCCTGTCAACCCGGTTCCCTGACTCGATCGCCGGGCATAGTTTCGGGACACCGACAGCCGGGAGGTAGGACATGAGCAACGACGCTGCGCTCCGCCAGTCGAAGCGCCCCCGCACCGTGATCGCGGGACCCTACGGACATCCATTCCACGCTCTGCTGATCACCATCCCCATCGGGGCCTGGGTGGCGAGCTTCGTCTTCGACATCGTCAGCGTCGCGACGGGCGACGCCGCCGCGTTCGGGCGCGGTGCGCTCTGGCTGATCGGCATCGGCCTCGTCGGAGCCGTGCTGGCCGCCGTCGTCGGACTCATCGACCTCACCGGTATCGCGCCGGGGACGCGCGTGCGCAAGATCGCGCTCGCGCACATGGCGATCAACCTGACCGTCGTCGCCCTGTTCGTGGTGAGCTTCGCGATCCGCCTCGGGGCGGGCTTCGACCCCGTCAACGTGGCGGGTGTCGTCGTGAGCGTCATCGCGCTGCTGCTGCTCGGCGTCTCCGGGTTCCTCGGCGGCGAGCTCGCCTACCGGTACGGGGTCCGCGTCGCAGACGAGGAGACCCAGCGCGGAGGGTTCGAGAGCTGAGCACGTCGGACGGGCGCCCGGGCGCGGAGCGCACCGGCACGCGCGTCGTCGTGATCACCGGCGCCTCCAGCGGGATCGGCCGCGCCACGGCGCACGCCTTCGCCCGCACGGGAGCCCGCATCGCGCTCGCGGCTCGCAGCGTGTCGAGCCTCGACGAAGTGCGCGCCGAATGCGAGGCACGCGGTGGTGAGGCGATCGTCGTCCCAACCGACGTCACGTCGGACGAGCAGGTCGCTGCTCTGGTGGCGGGCGTCATCGAGCGATTCGGCCGCATCGACGTCTGGGTCGGTGCGGCATCCGTCTTCACCTACGGCCGGTTCGAGGACGTGCCGGCGGATGTGTTCCGCGAGCTCCTCGAAGTCAACCTCTTCGGCCAGGCGCGCGGGGTGCGGGCGGTGCTGCCGCACATGCGCCGGCAGCGCGGGGGCACGATCGTGCTGATCGGCTCTGTCTACTCGCGGCTCGCGACGGCGTACGTCTCTGCCTACATCACGAGCAAGCACGCCCTGCTCGGGCTCTCGGACAGCATCCGGCAGGAGGTGCTCGAAGACGGCATCGAGGTCTGCGCGGTCCTGCCGGCGACCGCCGACACCCCGATCTACCAGCACTCGGCGAACTTCCTCGGCCGCCGGGTGCGGCCGCTGCCTCCGATCATCGCACCGGAACGCGTGGCCAAGGTCATCGTGCGACTCGCAGACCGGCCACGCGCCTCCGTGATCGTCGGCCAGACCCAGCGGTTCGGCATCCCGATCCACCGGATCGCGCCACGGCTTGCGGGGCGGCTCACGACCCGCGTGATGAAGGCGGTCGCGATCCAGCCCGAGCCCGCCCCGGAATCGACCGGCAACATCCGGGCCCCGCAGCCGCAGCTGAACGCCGTCAGCGGAGGGTGGCGTCGCCGGAAGCGGTGATCAGGGGTTGAGGACGACCTTGATGCAGCCGTCCTCCTTCTTCTTGAAGAGGTCGTACATGCGCGGCGCCTCTTCGAGCGGAACGCGGTGGGTGGCCAGGTCCGCGACGCCGAGCGGGTCGGCGGGGTCCTCGACGAGCGGCCAGAGGTCGGGCATCCAACGGTGCACGTTGCACTGTCCCATGCGCAGCGCGATGCCCTTGTCGAACATCGTCATGAGCGGCATCGGGTCGGCGACGCCGCCGTAGACGCCGCTCAGCGAGACCGTGCCGCCGCGCTGCACGAGCGTCGATGGCGCTCATCAGGGCGGCGAGGCGGTCGACACCGAGCGTCTTCGCGAGCTTCTTGGAGGCGGCGCTCGGCAGCAGGCCGACGGCGCTCTGCGCGAAGGCCGCGACCGGGTTGCCGTGCGCCTCCATGCCGACGGCGTCGACGACGGAGTGCGGGCCCCGCCCGTCGGTGAGATCGAGCACCTGCTGCTGGAGGTCCGTCGCCGATGTCGAGCGTCTCGACCCCGTATCGCTCGGCGAGCGCACGCCGCTCGGGAACCAGGTCGACCCCGATCACCCGGTACCCGCGGTACGTGCCGATGCGGGCGGCGAACTGCCCGACCGGGCCGAGTCCGATGACGAGGAGCGTGCCGCCCGCCGGGACCGCCGCGTACTCGACGCCCTGCCATGCGGTGGGCAGGATGTCGCTCAGGAACAGGTAGCGCTCGTCCGGCAGATCGGTGTTGATCTTCATCGCGTTGACAGTCGGCCAGCGGAACCCGCAGGAACTCGGCCTGACCGCCGGGCACCTGCCCGTACAGCTCGGTGTAGCCGTAGAGCGTCGCCCCCGTGCGCTGATCGCGGTTCTGGGTCGTCTCGCACTGGGTCGTGAGCCCGCGTGTGCACATGTAGCACGCGCCGCACGCGATCACGAACGGGATGACGACCCGGTCGCCCTCGCGCAGGCTGCGCACCTCGCTGCCGACGTCGACGACGACGCCCATCGGCTCGTGCCCCATGCACGTCGTCCTTGTGCATGAACGGCCCGAGGACGTCGAGGAGGTGCAGGTCCGATCCGCAGATCGCGGTCGACGTCACGCTTGATGACGATGTCCGTCGGATCGATGATGGTCGCGTCCGGGACATCCTGCGACTTCGACGTTGCCGGTGCCCTGCCAGGTGAGTGCTCGCATACCTCCGGTCTACGTCACCGATCGGCACCTGGCGACGGGGTTGCATTCCCAGGGAGCCCGGGTTCAGGCCTGAGGGATGGACATCGAAAGCAGCGACACGCAAGCTCCGCTGGATGACGAACGGCAGACCGAGAAGGACGTCAGCTACTCGCCGGCCAGCGACCGGGAGACCGCCGAGCGGCAGAAGTCGCCGGCACAGAGTCCGGCCACCGACGACGTGGATGCCGACGTGACGACACTGCCCGGCACCGGCGGGCCCGACGACAGCGGCGACGTCGAGGCGGATCCGGACGAGATCGACATCCCGCGGGACACCGGGGCGCACTAGGGTTCCAGGATGGCCGCCCAACCCCTGCCGCAGAGCGGCGAGCTCCCCTCCGGCAAGACCTGCGATGCGAGTGGCATGGCCGAGATCCACCGCCTGTTCAAGGTCGGTTTCGGCGAGGCGCCCGGCCTGGTGCGCGGGGTCCGGGATGGCGACGTGGCGCACGCCGAGGCCGTCGCGACCCAGCTGAACATGCTCTCGGTCTCGCTGCACTCGCACCACGAGGGCGAAGATCAGCGGCTCTGGGCTCCTCTCGAAGAGCGGGCGCCCTCCTGTGCCGCGCACGTCGAGCGGATGAAGGCGCATCACGCCGAGCTGCTCGTCCACCTCACGGCGATGGACTCGGCCCTGCCTGCCTGGCGGGCGGCTCCCTCGGCATCGACGGCCGACGCCCTGCTCGGCGACCTCGACGGCGTCAACGCGGCCCTCGACATCCACCTGCCGGATGAAGAGGCGAACATCGTCCCCGTCATGGAGACCGTCATCACGCAGAAGGAGGTCGAGTGGTTCGCCGAGCACGGCAGGGCCTCGACCCCGAAGGGCCAGACCTGGAACATGCTCGGCGCGATCCTCTCGTCGCAGCCCGATGGCGGCGCGGAATGGCTGAAGAAGAGCCTGCCGGGTCCGGTGCGACTCATCTGGCGTCTCGTGGGGGCGCCGAAGTACGCGAAGACCCGTGCAGCGCTCGAGGGGCGATGACCCGAGGCGCGGCACGCGCACTCGAACGGATCGGCGAGCGGCGCAGCGAGATCACAGCGCGGCTCGCAGACGTGGAGCGCCGCCTCGGTGAGGTACGCCTCGGCCGAGCCGAGTGGACCGACGAGGAGCACGACCCCGAAGGTTTCGCCCTGACGTTCGAGTGGCAGCAGGCAGAGGGAGCGCGTGCCGAGTACGTCACCGAGCTGGCCGCGTTGGACGCGGCCGAGGCGCGGGTGGGCGACGGCACGTACGGGGTCTGCGAGGTGTGCGGACAGGCGATCCCCGACGCGCAGCTGGCGCTTCGACCGGCCCGCACAGCCTGCGTCGCGTGCGTAGAGAAGGCCGCACGGCGGTAGAGCACCGCGAACATAGGTGGATCCCCCGATTCCGCAGATCCCTGGTTGCGATGAGATCGGAATGCGCGGCCACCGGGTCGCCGGAACCGAAAGGCAGCCCGATGGCTCTCTACATGGACGTCCACAACCTCGACGGATCCGTGACGCTCGACGACGTCGCCAAAGCTCATGCGGCAGACCTCGAGACACAGGACGCGCACGGGGTGCACTACCTGCGCTACTGGGTCGCCGAAGACGAGGGGAAGATCTTCTGCCTCGTCGACGCACCCGACCCCGACGCCGCCAACTCGGTGCACCGCGAGGCCCACGGCCTGGTCGCCGATGAGCTGTTCCTCGTCGCCGAGGGCGTCTGACCGCTTGAATGGGCCCATGCTCGTTGAGCGTGACGTCATCCTCGGTGAGCTCATCGCCGGGCTCGACGTCGCGCTCACCGGGCACGGACGCCTCGTGTTCGTCGGCGGCGAGGCGGGTGTCGGCAAGTCGGCGCTGGTCGGCGCCCTCGCGGTGGCGGTCGCCGGCCGTTGCGCGGTGCGCGTCGGCGTCGTCGACAACGTCACCACCTCTGATGCGCTCGGACCCATCCAGGATGCCGTTCCCGAGATCGTCCCCCTGCTCGCGGCTGACGCCGATCGAGTCGCGCTGTTCCGTGCGTTGCGCACGACGCTCGCTGAGAAGCCCGGCCTGCTGATCCTCGAAGACCTGCACTGGGCGGACGAGGCGACGCTCGACGCGCTGCGCTTTCTCGGCCGGCGCCTCGACGGGTTGCCTGCGCTGATCGTCGCGACCTACCGGCACGACGAAGTGGGCGCACGGCATCCGCTGACGACTGTGACCGGAGACCTCGCGACCGCGACCGGCGTCCGTCGGGTACTCGTGCCGCCTCTCACAGTCGACGGTGTCGCCCAGCTGGCGTCGCGGGCGGAGGTGTCAACCGATCCCGTCGAGCTGCACAGCCGCACCGGCGGCAACCCCTTCTTCGTGACCGAGCTGCTGGCCGCCGGCGACGACGACCTGCCCGTCACGGTGAGCGACGCGATCCTGGCGCGGGTGTCACGGCTCTCGCCCGCCGGACAGGATGTCGCAGCGGCGGCGGCGACCCTCGGCACTGTCGTCGACACCGGTCTGCTGGCGGCGGTCGCTGCACGCGATGTCGCCGCCGTCGACGAGTGCACGGATGCCGGAGTGCTGGTCGTCCAGGGCGACGGGCTCCTCTCCTTCCGCCACGAATTCGCGCGCCAGGTCGTCGCGCAGAGTCTGACCGCGGTGCATCGCCGCGGGCTCCACGGCCGCGCCCTGAGCGAGCTCACCAGCCGCACACCGGAGGATCACCGCACGCTGGCCCACCATGCCGCGGGCTGCGGCGACGATGCCGCGGCCGCGCACCACGCGGCGCTCGCCGCACGACGGGCCGCCCGGCTGGGCGCCCATCGCGAGGCAGCCGCTCAGTACCGCCTCGCACTTCAGCACGGAACCACCGGATCCGACCGCGCTGCCCTGTTCGTCGCGCTGTCGTACGAGTGCTACCTGACCGATCAGCTTCCGGAGGCGATCACCGCACGTCAGCGCGCGCTCGAGCTTCACGAGCTCGTGGGCGACGACGCGCGGGTCGGCGACGACGAGCGCTGGCTCTCACGACTGTCTTGGTTCCTCGGGCGAGGCGCGGACGCGGAGCGCTATGCGGCGAGAGCCATCGCCAGCCTCGAGCCGCTCGGGCCGAGCACCGAGCTCGCGATGGCGTACAGCAACTTCTCCCAATTGCGGATGCTCGCGAAGGACAATGACAAGGCGCGGCTGTGGGGCGAGAAGGCCCTTGCGCTCGCGGGCGAACTCGGCGCGACCGAGATCGAGGCGCACGCGCTCAACAACATCGGCGCGGCGGCGATCAACGCGGGGCATGTCGTCGATGGGGAGGCGAAGCTCGCTCGCAGCCTGGACATCGCGCTCGCGGCCGACCTGCACGAGCACGCGGCGCGTGCGTACACGAATCTGGCGGCCGCCGCGGTCGAGCACCACCGGTACGCTGCCGGCCTCGGCTACCTGGATGCGGGCCTCACCTACTGCAGCGACCGTGACCTGGATTCCTGGGTGCGCTACATGGCGGGATGGCGGTGCATCGCCCTGACCGACCTCGGAAGGTTCGACGAGGCGCTCGACGAGGCGCTCATGCTCTTGGACGCACCCGACCTGGCGCCGATCTCCGCGATCTCGGCCGCGACCGCTGCCGCGCGAGTGCTTTCACGACGAGGCGAGGATGCCGCCGCGTTCCTCCGGATCGCGACCGACCTTGCAACGAGGACCGGCGAACTGCAGCGCATCGCGCTTGCGACGAATGCGGCGGCCGAGGATGCCTGGCTGCGCGGCGATGTCGCATCGATCGGATCGCTGACGGCTGCGGCATGGACCCTGGCGACCTCGCACGCTGACCCCTGGGTGACCGGCGAGCTCGGGTGGTGGCGGCACATCGGCGGGATCGTCCCGCCGACCGGGCCGGGGGTCGCCGAGCCGTTCGCGCTGATGCTCGCAGGGAGATGGGAGGCCGCGACCGCCGAGTGGGATGCCGTCGGCAGCCCCGTGTGGTCTGCGTATGCCTCGATGCTCGCGCCGGACGCCGCATCCGCCGACCACTCCGTGCGGGCGCTGGACGGACTGGGTGCGACGCGGGCCGTCGAGGCGGTCTTTCGAACCCGGCGCGACCGCGGCCTCGACCTGCCTCGCCGGCCGCGTGGGGCGGCGCGATCCAACCCGCACCAGCTCACCGCTCGCGAGCTCGGGGTACTGCGACTCCTTGCGGGTGGGCTCTCCAACGCCGACATCGCGGAGCGCCTGGTGATCTCGCCGCGCACCGCAGAACACCACATCTCCGCGGTCCTGCGCAAGCTGGGCGAGCCGACACGTGCTCGCGCAGTCGCCGCCGCGCTGCGCACGGGCGTCCTCGACGAAGCTGTCGAAAAATAGGACTTGGCACTCTCGCCATGAGAGTGCTAAAACAGAATCGGGTCGCGCGGACCCGTCGTGTGACCCTTCATTCGGTGACGAAAGGAGATTGATCATGTCCAATCCGTTCGATGTTCTGAGCCAGTTCGACCGCCTCGCATCCAGCGTGTTCGATACCGCTCGAGCTCCTCGGCTCATGCCGGTCGACCTCTTCCGGGACGGCGATCAGTACGTGCTCAGTGCCGACCTGCCCGGCATCGATCCGGCGTCGGTCGACCTCGACGTCGACGGTCAGCTGCTGACCATCCGCGCCGAGCGGATGGCGCCGTCCAGCGAGCAGGTGAAGTGGCTCGCGCATGAGCGTCCCTTCGGCAGCTACATGCGCCAGTTCACCCTCGGTGACGGCGTGGACGCCGAGAAGATCACGGCGAACTACGAGAACGGCGTGCTGTCGGTGATCGTGCCGATGGCCGAACGCGCGAAGCCGCGCAAGATCCAGGTCGCGTCACGGACGGGCGACCGCAAGGAGGTGATGGCGTGATGACGATGCTCGCGCCTGATCCGCGCCCGCGCCGCCGCGGGGTCGACGACTCGGGTCTGCGGCTGCCGGCACTGAAGCGCCGGTTCGTGCCGGCTCCGCCTCGGCGCGCGGACGCCTCGCGCGGAGCCAACGCGTTCCCGATGAGCAGATCGCCGTTGCGGGCGGCATGACACAGGTGCCGGGTGGCCCGAGCGGGGTCACCCGGCACACTCATGTCCGGCCTCCCCCGAGCGCCTGACGCCGGCCGGTCGTATGGTGTCCCCGTGGCCCAAACCATCGCGCAGATTCCCGCCGCCCGCCGCGTCCAGCGCACCTTCCTGATCCTGACGCTCGGAAACACGCTTGCCGCGTCGTTCATCTGGGGCGTCAACACCCTGTTCCTTCTGGATGCCGGGCTCACCAACCTCGAGGCGTTCGCGGCGAACGCGTTCTTCACTCTCGGCATGGTGATCTTCGAGATCCCGACCGGAATCGTCGCCGACACCGTCGGGCGCCGCGCGTCGTTCCTGCTCGGCACGCTCGTGCTGTCGGCGGCGACGCTCCTCTACTGGCTGATGTGGCTGTGGAGCGCGCCGTTCTGGGCGTGGGCACTCGTGTCGGTCGCGCTCGGACTCGGCTTCACGTTCTTCTCCGGCGCGGTCGAGGCATGGCTCGTCGATGCGTTGCAGGCGAGCGGCTACACGGGCGATCTCGAACCGGTCTTCGGCAAGGGGATGATCGTGGGCGGCATCGCGATGCTCGCGGGCTCCGTGCTGGGCGGCATCGTGGCCCAGCTCAGCGACCTCGGCGTGCCCTTCCTGCTTCGCGCCGGCATCCTGGCGTTGATGTTCGTCGTCGCCCTGATCGCGATGCGCGACATCGGGTTCACGCCAGACAAGTCCGAGACGCCGCTGAAGGCTGTCCGCACGGTCTTCAGAGGCTCGGTCAAGCACGGCCTCGGCAATCCGCCCGTGCGATATCTGATGCTCGCGGCGCCGTTCACGGCCGGCGTGGGCATCTACGTCTTCTACGCTCTGCAGCCGTTCCTGCTCGACCTCTGGGGCGACCCCAAGGCGTACTCGATCGCCGGACTCGCCGCCGCGGTCGTCGCAGGCTCGCAGATCGCGGGAGGCTTCCTCGCGCCGATCGTGCGCAAGCTGTTCAAGAAGCGCACGACCGTGCTCATCCTGGCCGGCATCGTCGGCGTGCTGCTGCTGCTCGCGCTCGGGCTGACGACCAGCTTCTGGGTCGCGCTCGCGATCCTGATCGTGTGGGGCGTCTCGTCGTCGATCGACGACCCGATCCGCCGGGCGTACCTCAACGGCCTCATCCCGTCGAAGCAGCGTGCGACGGTACTGTCGTTCGAGTCGCTCATGGGCAACGTCGGCGGCATCGGCATCCAGCCTGCGCTCGGCCGTGTCGCCGACCTCAGCGGCTACCCGTTCTCGCTCGTGGTCGGCGGCATCATCTCGGCCGTCGCGGTTCCGTTCATCGCGCTGAGCCGCAAGCAGAACGCACCGGCCGATTCGGCGAAGGGTGGCAAGAGGAAGAGGAAGCGGCGCCGGCTGCTGGCTAGCATCGCCATATGACCGACGAAGCGCTCCGCCCCGAGAGCGTCGCCGCGCAGGCCCTCGGCTGGATCGACGAGACCACCCGCGCGATCAACCCGCCGATCCACGTCTCGAGCACGTACCTGCGCGACGCCGACAACGGGTACTCGTCGGGCCGCGTGTACATGCGCGCCGACAACCCGGCGTTCGACCAGGCCGAGGCGGTCATCACCGAGCTCGAGCACGGTCACCAGACGCTGCTCTTCGCGAGCGGGATGGCGGCGGCGACCGCGGTCTTCCAGGCGCTCCAGCCCGGCGATCATGTGCTCGCGCCGAAGGTCATGTACTGGAGCCTGCGCAACTGGCTGACCGGCTTCGCGACGCTCGTGGGGACTCGACGTCGAGCTGATCGACATGACCGACCCCGCCGCGGTGGAGGCCGCGCTCCGACCCGGCGCCACGAAGCTCGTCTGGGTCGAGACGCCGGCGAACCCGCTCTGGACCATCACCGACATCGCCGCGACCGCCGAGATCGCGCACGCGGCGGGCGCCCTGCTCGCCGTCGACTCGACGCCCGGCGACACCGGTGCTCACGCAGCCGCTCGAGCTCGGCGCCGACCTCGTGATGCACTCGGCGACCAAGTACCTCAACGGCCACTCCGACCTCACCGCCGGCACGGTCACCACCCGCGCCGACAACGAGCACTGGCAGCGGGTGCGTGCGGTGCGTGCGCAGATCGGCGGCACGCTCGGCTCGCTCGAGTCGTGGCTGCTGCTGCGCGGCATGCGCACGCTCTACCTGCGGGTGCGCGCGGCGAGCGCGTCGGCGCTCAGCGATCGCCGAGCACTTCCACGGCCATGCGCTGGTCGCCGAGGTGCTGTACCCCGGACTGCCGTCGAGCCACGGCCACGAGATCGCGGCGCGTCAGATGACCGGGGGCTTCGGCGGGATGCTGTCGATCCGCGTCGCGGGCGGCGAGCAGGCCGCGATCGCCGTCGCCGCGAACACCCGGCTGTGGAAGCGCGCCACCTCGCTCGGCGGCGTCGAGAGCCTCATCGAGCACCGCGCGAGCGTCGAGGGTGCCGGCACGCCGGCGCCGCCCGACCTGCTGCGGCTCTCGGTCGGCATCGAGCACGTCGACGACCTGATCGCCGACCTCGAGCAGGCGCTCGCCGGCTGACGAGCCACGAACCAAGCACGCGATCTACATCCGCGAGCCGACCCCTCCCGGGCCAGCGCACCTGGGATCCCTCCCACTCGGCGACGACGTTGCCGGCCCAGATGTCGACCACGACCGTCGTCACATCCCGTGGGCGAGGCTGTGCCTCGTATCCGTCGCTGTTGTCGAAGTCGGCGCCCCCCGGTGAGGTCTCCACGATCATGTACCGGTCGTTCGGGGTGACTCGCATGTTCAGGATGCTGCCGCCGGGATTCGCGGTATCGAACAGCGGGTACGTGTTCACCCCGTCGCCCATCACCAGGAGGACGTCGAACGAGCCGCCGCCGTCGAGAGGGACCACAGCCTGCTCGACTGTGCGACCATCCCGCACCGGAACGACCTTGCCGATGTATGGGACGATCCCGTTCGTGACGAGAGCGCCCGTCTGCACCCGTGTCTCGGACCCGTCGTCGAAGTCGTAGATGAGCGGACCGAAGGCGTCCACGACCGAGAGCCGGTGGCGGTCGCCGGCCAGCGCGACCATCGTCGAGTACTTCGCGACGAGCGCAGGAGGCTGATCGTCCGTGGGGTCGTACCGCAGCACGTCTCCCGCGCGCGTGTGAATCAGCGCCGCCGTCGATCCGGGGATCGCAATGATGGAGTCCGCCGCGAGCTGGGTTCCGTCGACACCGAGAACCGGCTCGGAGATGTGCGTCCCGCCCAGGTCGAGGCGGAACAGATCATTGTCGAACAGAGGCAGGGACTCACCCTCGGCGGGGTTCTTCGACGTGTACGTGTAGAAGATGTTCGACCCCGCGATCTCGAGCACGCCGATCGTGCCGGAATCCCCGCCTGGCAGAACCAGATCCTCCCGGTTGCCGCTCCCGTCGGCGGCCACGATGGCTGCGTTGCTGGCTCCGGCGTCGTCGAGGGTGACGACGAGAAGAGCTGTCGAGTCGATCACCAGATAGTCCTGGATGCGGGAGGACGTGAACAACGTCGTCGGCGCGCCTCCGGGCGTCCCCGACAGGACCTGATCCTCGCCCGAGGTGCGATGCAACCACGTCACCTGGAACGGCGGCGTCCGCACCTCGTGCCTGAGGTCGGCCGAGACCCCGCCTGCGGTAGCGCGGACGCCCGCCAGGCTCACCGTGTACGAGGTGTCGTACTCGAGCACGCTCTCGAAGTGGATCAGCACGACATCGCCGTCGTTCTGCACGGTGATGGGCGTCTCCGGATCGACAGTCACGCTTCCTTCGTCGAGGGGCGCGACCGCTTCGTCGAGGACGATCCTCATCGAGGCCGGAGCGACCACGGCGGCCGCGACATCCAGCTGTGCGCCTTCGATGCGCGGACCTTGCAGAACCGACGCGGTTGCAAGGCCTGCGCACGCGAGCACCAGCACCGAGATCGTGGCGACGAGCGCGCGCCTGAAACCCCTAGAAGAGGTATGGGTCGCTGGGCTCATCGACACCCGTCACCTCCGTCGGCGTCAGCGCGATGGGTGCCGAGCTCTCTGTGCTGCGGCTCGACTCGAACTCCCCGGTCACCTCGACCCAGTCATCCGCAGCAAATCGCGACTGCCAATCCGGCATGTAGACGGGCACTCCGATCGGCTGGGCATCCACCGCACAGCAGGTGATCATGAATCGCGACACGTAGAACACGTCGGCGGCAGCCGGGTCAGGGGTGATGAAGCCGACCACCTGCGCCGGCTTGCCGGCGAAGAAGAGCGGGTCGCTGGTCTGGGCCAGGAGAGACGACCACTCGAGCACCGTGTACCTGGCGAAGGCCGGGCCATCGGCACTCGAGGCCTCCTCCAACGAGGCTGCGTCGAGGTTGCTCTGTCCCGCCGTGATGTCGCGCTGCGTCGCAGTCGCCGCAGAGAGTGTCGCGGGTGGCAGAAGCACGGCACCCAGCGCGAGGAGGCCCGCGAGCAAGATCGCCGAGGCCGACAGGACGCGCTGCAACGGCCGGGTGGGCGCAGCGTCGTCATCGTCGTCGTGATCGTGTCCGGCGTGGTGGCGGCCCCGATCCCGGTCCCCTGACACCAGAACCCGGGCGACGGCGAACGCCAGAGCGATCACAGCCATGACCACGGTGAACACGACGTACCGGGGATGGATGTAGAGCACGAGCTGATTGTTGACCGCCAGCCAGATTGTCCCGATCGAGATCACGCCGATCAGGAGCACCCCTCGCCATCGTCGGAGTTCACGCAACAAGATTGACCCCCCATCCGATCGCCGCCGACGCCAACGCGATGATGATCAGAAGCTGCACCAACGTGCGGGTGGTGAACGTTGTCCGCAGCAGGGCGATCATCTTGATGTCGAGCATCGCGCCGAAGATCAGGAAGGTGACGATCGACCCCGAAAGGAAGGTGCTCGCGAACGGCAGGATGAAGAACGCGTCGACATTCGAGCAGACCGAGATCACGAAGGCGAGTGCGATCATCGCCACGATCGACCACAGCGGGTCGGACCCCAGGGCGACCAGCACATCCCGTGGGACCGCGGTCTGCACCAGCGCCGCTGCGATCGCACCGACGAACAGGGCAGGAAGCAGGAACGCGGACTCGCGCGCGAACAGCCGGATGCTTCGCTCGATTCGCGAGCCGCTCTCGTCGTGGACCGGAAGGCGGCACTCGGCGGCGAAGCGGGACGTGAGGAGTCGCTCCGGCTCCGGATGACGGCTGAAGACCCAGCCGAGCAGGTTGGCGATGAGGAACCCGCCTGCGAGCCGCGCCACCAGGATGCCGTCGTCGAACCCGAACGCCTGATGGGTCGTGATGATCGTGATCGGGTTGATGATCGGGGCTGCGAACAGGAAGGTCATCGACTCCGACACGGTCAGCCCGCGCACCATGAGCCCGCGCGCCAGGGGGACATTGCCGCATTCGCACACGGGCAGGAACATGCCGATGAGCGAGACCACCATCCGGCGCAGCCATGGGGCGCGCGGGAGCACCTTCACGATCCAGGCCTCGGGAAGCCAGACCCTCACGACGATCGAGAACACGATCCCCAGGACCACGAAAGGCATCGACTCGACGAGAACGCTGAGGGCGAGCGTGATCCCGTCCTGGAACCGATCGGGCAGCAGCCCGTCGGGGACGGGGGACAGGATGCGGGCGAGCGTGATGGCGAGAAGCAGCGCGACACCTGCATACGGCCACCACGGCCTGCTGGTGCGGCCGAGGGGGGATCGACTGATCGCCGACGAACCGGCCTCGGGCGCCCGGGTGTCTGTCACGCCGCGAGACTACCCGTGCTGCCCTGGGAGTCGGCGCACCTGCCGCCGAGCGTCGGCGGCCCCTCTTACCCTCCTCACATGTCCGAGGGGGTCGAGGCCTGGTGGGCGCGACGTCAGTTCTCGCGCGGAACCGACGTACCGTTCGCGGTCGGCACCTACCGCGAGGCGTGGGCGCCGTATCCCGGCGCTGATCCGGCAGTACCACCCGGAGTTCAACGCCGGAATCACGCTGACCCAGATCCCTCCCGCCGCAGAGGTGCTTCTGCTCTGGCAGTGCGACGCCGGCCACCTGTTCGCCGCGACTCCCACAGAGCAGCGCAACCGGCCGGCGCGGGAGCGCCGCCGCTCGTCATGGTGTCCGGAGTGCTCCGTGCTGGCCAAGCCGCCACGCGTGCGGCCGGCCGGCGAAGCGCGACCGCGGACAGCATCCCGAGCCAAGCCGGTCTGCCCCATGACACCGCGTGTCGCCGTCGGCGAGGCGTTCACGAGCGCATGCGCGCCGGCCACGGCGTCGGCGGTCGAGGCCCGGCTGCGCCACGATCTCGCGGAGCGCCTCGAGTTCACGGCCGGGCTCAACGCGGTGCGGGTCGCACGGCCGTTCTTCGAGCACGTCGAGGTGTGGCCAGACATCGTCATCCCCGAACTGCGGATCGCGGTCGAGTACGACAGCACCGGGCGGCACGGCCTCGAGCATGTGGGCAAGCGCCGGGATGCCGACCTCCGCAAGGACCGTGCGCTGCGATCCGCGAGGTGGGAGGTCGTGCGCATCCGCACGGGCAGCCTCGACAAGCTGGGGCCGTGGGATCTGCAGGTCTCGGGGTACCGGCCAGAAGACCGTCGCGACGCTGCTCGAGGTGTTCGGTGCGATCCGCGGGGATCTGATCGTGGGGGCCTACCGGCGGAAGTGACCTGCGGGATCTAGGCCGTCAGCGGCTTTCGCATCTGCTGCGAGGTGACGGTGAAGCCGGCCGATTCGTACAGACTCAGGGCTGGCGCGTTGTTGCCGAAGACGTTGAGCTCGAGGGAGCCGATCCCGGCGTCGGCCACCGCGCGCTCGATGGCGGCGAGAAGCTGCTTGCCCAAACCCTTTCCGCGATGTTGCTCATCGACCTCGATGTCGTAGATGAACGCGGTGTCGGGCGCTCCTCGAGGGTGATCGAGCGAGACCCAGGCGCGACCCACTCGCGCGCCGTCGGCATCCTCGGCCGTCACGACGAGCATGCGGGGAGTCGCCGCGCGCTCAGGGAGGAGCGTCGCGTTCTCTTCGAGCTCGCGCTGGACGGCGTCGTCGGGCATCGAGCGTCCGGCGGCCCTCGCCTCTGCGACGAACGCCTCCGCGAGCTCGACCTGCCAACGCTCGTACTCGTCGTCGGTCATCGGTCTCAATACGAGCTCGCTCATGCCCCGATTCTGCCGTGGAGGGCACGCTATGCGGGAACGGACTCCTGTTGACCCGCGACCTCGCCGAGCAGCACGCGCCCGAGTCTGCTGTGCCGATCCATCCGTCGGCTCAATGCGGTGATGTAGGCAGCATCCGCGGCGACTCGCAGTCCTTCGCCGGTCGTGAACCTGATGTGCTCGGCCGCGTAGCCCGTGAAGCGCATCTCCGCCGCGGCGGCCACGATACGGTCGTTCAGGTCGAGAACATGCAGCGTGAGTTCTGTCCAATTCGAGTGGGCTTCACCTGACCAGGTCTCTGTGCGCTCGCTGGAGACATCGCGGCACAGGCGACGCAAATGCGCGGATGCGACGAGCAGCCGGCCGAGACCGGCCGCGAGATCCGGGCCCGGTTCCCCGAATCGCGTCCGCGCCGTGTGCAGCCCCATCAGTGCGCTCCCAGGATGACGATGCCCCAGGCGGCGATGGTCACGGCGGCCACTCCGCTCAGGATGGCGAGGACGAGCGAGGCCCGCGAAGCGCTGGTGCGGTGGAACGATGTCGAACTCATGGGTGCACGGTATTCCGGATGGCGCGAGTCGATGAGGTCTGGCGAGGCTGACGCCTTTGTGCTAGGGCTCGTCGACGACCCGCATACCGCCGGGCGAGTTGGCGGTGTCGATCAGCGCATCGAGCCAGGCGCGATTGAGAGTGCGGTCGCTCGGTCGAGTAGGTGAAGCGCAGCGTCGCGGCATGCTGTAGCCAGATGGTGTCGCGCCCGCCGGACTCGCTCTCGAGCGTCAGGGCGAAGTTCTCGTTGCGCCGAAGCTTCGCCAGGATGACCGCTTCGACGTGGGCCAGCGTACGGTCCTCGATCTCGAAGCTGGCAGCTTGATGGCCGTAGAGAAGCTGTCCCATGGTGTCGTCATCCTACGGTCTAGCCTGGGAGTCGGCGACCCGCGAGGTCGACGAGAACGGAGCGGACGTGGCGATGATCCACCGGCTGACGGTCGATGGCCGAGACTACTTCCTGCCCGATCCCGTCACCGAGCTGAAGGCAGCAGATCCTCGAGGCGATCCGCGCCGGCGGCGGGTATGTCAACGTGCCGCCGCTGCGCGGCGGGCCGGGCATCGACATTCTGTTCTCGCCGGGCATGCCGGTCGTCTGGACGCAGATCGACGTCGGCGAGACGGCGAGCCACGCCGTCGGGCGGACGCATCGCGCCCCGTTCGACGGCGAGCTCTGAACCTACGGCGCCGGTCAGCGGCGCGGCGAGCAGTCGGCGAACTCCTTCGCGGGCATCGGCCTGCCCGAACAGGTAGCCCTGCGCACGGTGACAGCGCAGAATCTCGACCCGACGACGCTGCTCCTCGTCTTCGACCCCTTCGGCGACGACCCGCAGCCCGCGCTCGTGCGCCAGTTCGACGATTCGATCAGCTCGCGGTACGCCTCGTCGGATGTCGTCTTGCACAAGCGAGATGTCGATCTTCAGTTCCGTCGCCGGCAGCTCGCTCGAGCCGCTGCGCGGTCGAGAATCCCGCAGCCGAAGTCGTCGATCGAGATGCCGAGACCCCGGTCGCGCAGTCGCTGCAGCCGGTCGGCGACGTCGGTCGACGTCGCTCGAATTGCATCGGTCTCGGTGATCTCGATCGTCAGCGTCTGCGGCGGCAGGTCGGAGCGGTCGAACAGGTCGCGCCGAGGTGATCGGTGAGCGTCGTCGACTCGAGCTGGGTGGCCGACGACGTTCACCGAGACCTGCACCGCGAGACCTCGCGACGCTCCACTCGGCGGCGCGGCGCCAGGCCTCGTCGACCATGAACAGTCCGAGCTCATCGATCAGGCCGTGCTGCTGGGCGGCCGGGATGAAGAGGTCCGGTTCGAGGAGGCCGTGGATCGGGATGCCGCCACCTGCGCCAGCGCCTCGCCCGCGACGATCGCGGCCGGAGGCCGACATCGACCTGCGGCTGGAAGTACGCCACGATCTCATGCCGGGACAGGGCGCGAGCGAGATCGTCGACGAGGTTCACCTGCGCCAGCCTGTGCCTTCAGCCGCGCGGAAAGAAACGTCACGCAGGGGTCGCTCCGCGACATATACTGCGCACCGCCCGCTGATCGACCCCCTCGCGTGCGGCCGGGAGTCCATAGGATGAGACCACCACCGATCAGAAAGGCCGTGCCGATGATCTCCGCCGGCACGACCGATGTCCGTCGACGCAACAACGTGCGCGAGTACCGGAAACCCCGACGGGCGCCCGATCGTGCTTCGCCGCACGGTTTCGGCTGCAGCCAAGAGGCCTGGCGACTGGTCGCGCCGCGCTTCGCCGACGACTACCGCGTCATCCTGTTCGACCTCGTCGGCTCCGGCGGCTCCGACCTCGCCGCCTACGATCGCAGCAAGTACGACTCCCTCCACGGGTACGCGGACGATCTGCTGGAGGTCATGGACGTCGCTCGATCTGCGCGATGCCGTCTTCGTCGGGCACTCGGTGAGTTCGATGATCGGCGTGCTCGCCGCCAACGAGGACTCGTCCCGGTTCGGCGCGCTCGTGCTGGTCGGCCCGTCGCCCGGTACGTCAACGACGGCGCGTACGTCGGCGGGTTCGAGAGGCCGACATCGACGGGCTGCTCGACTCGCTCGACAGCAACTACCTCGGCTGGTCGCAGGCGATGGCGCCGGTGATCATGGGCAACCCCGATCGCCCCGAGCTGGGCGACAGAGCTCATCGACCTCTTCTGCCGCGTCGACCCGACGTCGCCCGCCAGTTCGCTCAGGTGACGTTCCTGTCCGACAACCGTCGCGACCTCGCCGAACGTGACGGTGCCGACGCTCGTCCTGCAGAGCAGCGACGACGTGATCGCTCCGCATGCGGTCGGCGCGTACGTGCACGAGCAGATCCCCGGCAGCACGCTGACGTCCTGTCGTCGACGGGCCACATCCCGAACCTGTCCGGCGCCCGATGAGCTCGCCGCGGCCATCCGATCGTATCTGGAATGACCGACCGCCGCCGACGGGTACCGGGAGACCTGTTCCACCGTGCGCCGTTCGGCTACGTGACCACCACGCTCGACGGCGATCGTGACGCAGGTCAACGACACCCTGCTCGGGTGGCTCGGACGTGACGATCGCGATCAGGTGGTCGGAGCGCGACTTCGGCGCGTTGCTCGACGTGGGCAGCCGGCTGTTCTACGAGACCCGGCACCGGCCGACCCTGCTCTTGCGGAGCGCGGTCGACGAGGTCGCGCTGACCCTGCGTCCGGCGCAGACGGGACCGTGCCAGGTGCTCGCGAACACGCTGGTCGTCGCCGACACGCGACGGCGAACCCAGCGTGCGGATCGCGCTGATCGGCACCGTCACAGCGCCACGACTACGAGCGCACCCTGCTGCAGGCCCGCCGCGCGGCCGAGGCGTCGGAGGGGCGGATGCGCGTGCTGCAGGACGTCGGCTGCGGCCTTCATCGCGGCCGACGACAGCGAGCAAGAGGTGTGCGCAGCGCCTGGCGGACAGTGCGACGACGGCGTTCGATGCCGCCACATCCACGCGTGCTGCTCGCCGACGACGGTCGGTGAGCTCTGTCGCCGATCGCCGGCACGCCGCGGATCGCCACTGCCCGGACGCCCCGGTGCTGCGCGGCCTTCGAGACCGGGACGCCGGTCGTCGTGCGCGAGTCTCGAGCGATGCCGAAGTGCGGTATCCGCCGTCGGTCGACGCGATGCGCGCGGCCGCGTCGAGGCCGTGATCGCGGTGCCGCTGCAAAGACGGCGGACCTGACGATCGGCGTGCTGGTGCTGCACGTTCGGACGCGCGCGCGACGTTCGACGACGACGCGATCGAGCTGCAGACCGCCCTCGCGCTGCAGGCGTCGCAGGTGCTCGTGCGGCTTCGGCTCGAGGCCGAACTGCAGCGGATGGCGCTCCACGATCCCGCTGACCGGTCTCGCGAACCGCCAGCTGCTGCACGAGCATGCCGAGCGTGCGCGGCTCGCCGCCGCAGCATCCGGCCGACCGCTCGCGATCGTCTTCTTCGACCTCGACGGATTCAAGCAGCGTCAACGATCAGCAGGGCCACCAGGTGGGCGACGCCGTTCTCGCCGAGGTGGCGCGCCGCCTGCAGCGTCGCCGTGCGCGCCAGCGGACTTCACCGCTCGGTTCGGAGGCGACGAGTTCGTCGTGGTCTGCGAGGACGCCGATGCAGGAGCCGCGGCGAGCCGTCGCCGAGCGCATCCGCGCGGCGATCGCCGCAGCCGGTTCGCCGGCATCGGACGTGCACGGTCACCGCGAGCGTCGGCGTCGCGATGCTCGATCGAGGCGCTGGCGGCCGAGACGTCCGACCGACAGCTGCTCGAGCGCGCGGACGCCGCCATGTACGACTCGAAGAACGCCGGCGGCGATCGGGTCACCATCGCATCCATGCGCCCGATCGGTCTCGTAGGCTCGGCTCGTGGGCACCCTGACGTACGACTCGAAGCTCGTCGCGACCTTCGACGACCGCGTGCTCGCCCACCTGCAGGTCGTGATCTGGTCGAAGCTGCGTCGCGGTGAGCAGTTCGCCTTCAGCTGGACCGACGCCGCAGCGCGGACGGCCAGGGCCGCATCTCGATCTGGATCAGCCCGTCGATCTCGCTGAGCGTTCGACTACTACGGCAGCAAGGTGCCCGCGCTGAACCCGGCGTGGATCGACGCGCTCAACAAGGCGGCGAACTCGGCGGCGGGCCTGCAGGTCGTGCCGGAGCCCTGACGCCGAGCGGGCTGAGCGCACCCACAACGGAAGGAGTCCCATGCTCACGCAGGTCGCGGAGGGTGTGCTGATCCATGACAGCGACTTCATCGAGACGAAGTCGATCGTCGTGCAGGGCCGGGATGGCGTGCTGCTGATCGATCCGGGGATCTCGGTCGACGAGCTGGCGGATCTCGCGAACGACCTGCGCAAACTGGGCCAGCCCGTCGTGGCCGGCTTCGCGACGCATCCGGACTGGGATCACGCGCTGTGGCACCCCGAGTTCGGCGATGTGCCGCGATACGGAACGGCACGCTGCGCCGCCTCGCTCGACGACCTGCTGTCGAAGCCGGACTGGAGGGAGCTGATGGCTCCGGTGATGCCCGATGACGCCGGCGAGATCCCTCTCGAGCTCTTCGGCCTGATCACCGGGCTTCCACCCGGAGCACAGCAGATCCCGTGGGACGGCCCCACGATCCGGATCCTCGAGCATCAAGGTCACGCGCAGGGTCACGCTGCGCTGGTGATCGAAGAGAGCCGCGTCCTCGTCGCCGGAGACATGCTGTCCGACATCCTGATCCCGTTCCTCGAGACCGACGCCGCAGACCCGATCGGGGACTACCTCGGTGGGCTGCGCCTGCTCGAGGGTGCGGCCGACGAGGTCGATGTCGTCATCCCCGGCCACGGGTCGGTCGGGCGCGGTGAGAACGTGCGGGCGCGGATCGCGCTGGATCGCGCGTACGTCGAGGCCCTGCATGACGGCCGCGTCCCGGACGACCCAAGGGTCGGGCCATCGGCGACGTTCGGCACCGACTGGCTTCCCGGCATCCACGAGTGGCAGGCCGAGCAGCTGCTTCAGAAGGGCTAGGCGGCGGCGTCAGCCGGCGGTCGGCCGCCGTGGTTCCATCCCGGCGGCGCGGTAGATGTCGTCGATGGTCTGCATCGTCTCGACGGCCGCGGCGCTGTCGGTGAGGTTCGGGCCGCCGGCGACGACCGCATCCCGGAACGCCTCGAGCTGGAAGGCGTAGCTCGCGTGCTTGTCGGCCTTCTCACGCAGTCGCAGGTCCGGCCCGTCGACCGAGATCTTGCCCTTGACTGTGGGGCGAACGGCATCCGCACCTTCATCACGCCGGCCGACGCCGCGCACCTCGCGCCTCGATCAGCAGCGGCGGTGTCGTCCACATCGCCGCGCGCACCCGACCGGGCACGCCCGCGTAGTCGAGCCGGGCATCCATCGACGCGTCGATGCCCTCGCGGTCGGATGCGACGGCAGACGTGACCGTCGGCGCCACACCCAGCACGTCGCGCAGCCAGCGCAGCGGGTAGCACCCGAGGTCCATGAGCGACCCGCCGGCAAGGTCGAGGTTCCACCGGATGTCGCCGCTCGGCGGCATCGGCACGATGAACGACGCCTCGGCCGATTCGAGCTCGCCGAGCATGCCCGTCTGCGCACGATCTCTGCCGCGCGTTTCGTCTGCGGGTGATGGGAGGTGTGGTGCGCCTCCATCACGACGACCTCGCGACGACCGCGCTGCCGCAGCGACCTCGCGCGCCTCGTCGGCGTTCGCGGTGAACGGCTTCTCGCACAGCACGTGCTTGCCTGCGTCGATCGCCGCGAGCGTCCACCGGCCGTGCAGCCCGTTCGGCAGCGGGATGTAGACCGCGTCGATGTCCGGATCGGCGAGCATCGCCTCATAGCTGTCGCTCACCCGCGGGATGCCGTGCTTGCTCGCAGCCTCGCTCGCGCGGTCGCGATCACGGGCGGCGATCGCGACGACCTCGACCCCGTCGACCTCGGCGGCCGGTTTGATCAGCGCGTCACGTGTGATGCGCGCGGCTCCGAGGACTCCGATCTTGAGCATGAAACCAGGCTAGCGAGCCTCAGCCCGGGCCGTACGGATGCGTCAGGTCGTAGGCGCGCGAGACCTTCTGCGGCACGACCATGCGCCAGGCGTCGACGACGAACTCGCGAGCCTCCGCCGGTTCGAGGGCGGAGAGGTCGGACTCGACCCAGTGGAACCGCATGTCGGACTGCGACGGCATCCGGAACTTCACCGGGTCGCCGCCCACTAGGGCCGCGCGCTCGTCCTTCGGGAACGCGAACCCCATCTCGGTCTCGTCGAGTGAGAACGCGACGTAGACGAGCTGGCCGACCCGGAACTTCAGCCGGCCGCGCACGACCACCTGGTAGGAGCGCTCGAGTTCGGCGCCCAGCGCCAGCACGTCATCGACGACCGCCATGTCCAGAGCCTGGCCGATGCCAGTGACACCGGCTATGGTCGGCGGCATGTGCCGCAACATCCGCTGCCTTCACAACTTCCAGCCCGCCACCACCGACGAGGAGGTGCGCGAGGCCGCGCTGCAGTTCGTCCGCAAGGTGAGCGGGTCGACTCATCCCTCTCGTGCGAACACGCCCGCCTTCGAACGCGCGATCGACGAGATCGCGTTCGCAACGCGCCGGATGCTGGACGAGCTGGTCACGAACGCCCCGCCGAAGACGCGCGAGGCCGAGGCGATCAAGGGGCGCCAGCGTCACGAGAAGCGCATGGAGCGCGAGGTCAGGATCCGGACGGCGTCCTAGACCTGGTCCCGGGTCAGCCGGCAGCCCGCGGCTTTGGGCCAGCCCCCTCGGGAACGTCGGTGTGCGGGGTGGGTGCGTAGACGAGCTTCATCGTACGACCGTCGAACACCTTCGACTCGATGAGGTCGAGGTCGAACTCCGCGCCATCCTGAAAGAGGGCAGCTGTGCCGCTCTTGCCGGTGATCGCCGGAAACATCATGATCTCGAGCCTGTCGACGAGACCGGCCGCGAGCAGCGCACGGTTCAACGTGATGCTGCCGTGCGATCGCATCGGGATGTCGGTGGTTCGCTTCAGGCGCTCGATCGCGGCCACGGCATCCTGATCGATGACCGTCGAGTTCTGCCACCCCGGCTCGTCCTTGTCGATCGTGCTCGAGAAGACGATCTTCTGGAGGTCGTTGAGGCTGCTGTAATACGGTTCGTCGTACTCGATGACGAACTTCCTGAACTCGCGGAACGTCTGCGCGCCGAAGACGAGCACCTGGTCCTGCTCGAAGGTGCGCACCCGGTCGTCGATCAGTTCCGGGCCCTGCTTGCCCCAGTATCCGGGCCAGCCGTCGGCGGAGCCGTAGCCGTCCACGCTGCAGAAGAAGTCGACGGTGAAGGTGGCGGTCATTGCATCGGTCCTCTCAATTGACGACGGGTGTGCGATCTAGCATGCGTGATATGGCAATCAGAATCGACAACGTCGCCATCGCGGTGCGCGATCTCGACGAGACCGTCTCGTTCTTCACCGACCTCGGACTCACCGTCATCGGCAGGGACGAGGTCAGTGGCGAGTGGACGGACACCGCGGTCGGGCTGGATGGCAACCACGCCAAGATCGCGATGCTGCAGACGCCAGACGGTGGCATGCGCCTCGAGCTCTTCGAGTACATCCATCCGGAGGCGATCGAGACCGAGCCGACGCTCCCCAACGAGATCGGGATGCACCGCGTCGCGTTCGTCGTCGACGACATGGATGACGCGCTCGCGATCGCCGCAAAGCACGGGGTCGTCCCCCTGCGCGGCGTCGCGAACTATCAGGACGTCTACAAGCTGACCTACCTGCGCGGACCCAGCGGGATCATCGTGATGTTCGCGCAGGATCTGACGACGAGCTAGCGGGCGACAGGCGTCAGAGCTCGACGACCGTCTTGCCCGGGTGGTGCCCGTGCTTCTCCGTGGAGAAGACCGTCGCAGCGTCGGCGAACGGAACGATGCGACCGATGACAGGACGCAACGCCCCGGTATCCACAAGTCGCACCAGCTCTGTGAGCTGGGTGCCGCTGGGCTCGACGACGAAGTACTCTCCACGGACCGCGTCGGTCGGAGGCGTGACGCTGTCGAAGATCGAGACCAGGATGCCGCCGGTGCGCAGGACGGACCAGGACCTGGCGACGACATCCCCGCCCACCGTGTCGAACACGATGTCGACGTCAGCGACCTCGTGCTCGAACGCCGTCGTGTAATCGATGACCACGTCCGCGCCGTAGGACCTGACGAGTTCGGCGTCATCGGACCGCGCCGTCGCCGTGACTCGCGCACCGAGATGCGACGCCAGCTGCACGCCATACGCGCCGACGCCCCCGGCGCCGCCGTGCACGAGCACATGCTGGCCACGCTTCAGGGCAGCGTGATCGACGAGCGCCTGCCACGCCGTCAAGCCGCCGAGCGGCAAGGATGCCGCGCGCACCGCATCGATCGTGCGTGGCGCCGCGGCCAGATCCGCCGCTCTGACAGTCGCGTACTCCGAGAGCGAGCCGTCGCGATCGAAGGCGACCAGCGCGATCACCGCGTCGCCGACCCGGAACCCTGCGGCCTCAGCGCCCATGGAGACGACGACGCCCGAGACATCGTGTGCAGGCACGAACGGATAGGTTTCTGGCCAGGCGAGCTCACCCGATGTGATCGCGGCGGCGCTCACGGCGAGAAGCACCTCGTCGACCGCGGGGATCGGCACCGGGCGATGATTCGCCACGAGCGAGTCGGCCTCGCTCGAGTGCGCGAGCACGACTTTCATGGTGGATGGAATGCCCACAGGATCTCCGATCGCAAAACTACTTCGACTGTACGTCGAGCATGTCACTCGTGCTCGGGCAGCACCGGCGTCGACCATCCCGGATCGCGGCCGAGCTGAGCCGCGCGGGCGACCGACGCGGCTCCGAACTTGTCGCGCACGGCGTCGAGCACCGAGTCGAGGCGCACGCCCTCACCCCAGTCGATCGGCAGCTCCGGCTGGAGGTCGTCGACACGACGCAGCTGCGACAGCGAGACGCCGATGAGGGTGATGCCGCGGGCCTCGATCTCGGGCAGCGCGCCGGCCAGCAGGCCCTTCGCGACCGCGAGCAGCACGGCGGTGCGGTCTGTGGCGCCGACCGTGTGTGACCGAGTGGCCTTCGCGAAGTCACCGAACCGCAGGCGCAGCACGACAGTGCGGCAGACGCGGTCGCCGTCGCGCAGGCGACGAGCGAGCCTGTCGACGATCTGGGTCAGGATGAGGTCGAGCTCGTCAGGCGTGCGCGGCTTGCGTCCGAGCGCTCGCTGCGACCCGATCGAGCTGCGGCGTCGAGTGGTGTCGACCGGACGCGGATCGCGGAGCCTGGCGAGCGCGTGCAGATGCGCCCCGGCCGCTCGCCCCAGCATCCGTTCGGCCGTTGCCGCCTCGAGTTCCGCCAGCTGGCCGACCGTGTGGATGTTGAGCCGGTGCAGCTTCTCGGCGGTCACCTTGCCGACCCCCCAGAGACGCTCGACCGGCAGTGGATGCAGGAACTCCTGTTCGCGATCGGGCTCGACGAGGAGCAACCCGTCGGGTTTGCTCACGGCGCTCGCGACCTTGGCCAGGAACTTGGTGCGCGCGATGCCGACCGAGATGGGCAGCCCGACATCGGCGCGCACGCGCTCCCGCAGTCGCACGGCCACCTGCTCGGGCGTGCCCGCGATGTGGCGGAGGCCGCCGACCTCGAGGAACGCCTCGTCGATCGAGAGTCCTTCGACGAGCGGCGTGGTGTCGCGGAAGATCGCGAAGACGTCTTTGCTGGCTTGCGAGTAGGCGTCCATGCGGGGTGGGACGATCACGGCCTCCGGGACACAGGTCGTACGCCTGCCGGCCGCCCATCGCCGTGCGCACTCCTCGCGCCTTCGCCTCGTAGCTCGCCGCGAGCACGACCCCTCCACCGACGATGACGGGTTTGCCGCGGAGGTGTGGCGCGTCACGCTGCTCGACAGACGCGTAGAAAGCGTCGAGGTCGGCGTGCAGCACGGTCGCCTCGCCCCGCATGCCGCCTCCCGTCGCTCGTTGGGCGGATCGTCCCACGCACCGGCGACACGGGTCGCGGAGGCGTGCCTCAGGCGTTTCGCGCGCGCTCCCGCAGGGCGGCCGAGTTGCCCGCCCACGGCTCGCCGTCGGCCGGCGGCTCCGTGAGCACCGTCGGCGTGTATTCGAACAGCTGCAACCGCCCGTCGAGGGTTCGGGTAGCGACCAGGTCGAATTCGACGTCGGGCCAGCCGTCGTACATCCTGTCCCTGCCCGACGCCCCGGTGACAAGCGGGAAGACGACGACGCGAAAGCGGTCGACGAGACCGGCCTCGATCAACGAACGACCAAGGCCCGGGCTGCCGATCGTCTGCAAGGCGCCGTCCTGCGTCTCTTTCATCGCCCGCACAGCCTCCACCGCATCTCCCTCGACCAGCACGGTGTTGTCCCACACCGGCGGGTCGCTCTCGCGACTCGAGAACACGACCTTGCGCTTCCCTTTCACCTCCTCGGGCTCCCCGCCGTCGGGGCCCGAGAAGAGGCGGTAGGTGTTGCCTCCCATCAGCAAGGTGTAGTCCCGCTCGGCGTCCTCGCTGAGGAACTTGAGGTATTCCTTGCCGCCCATGCCCCAGAGACCGGGCCAGCCCTCGGCCGCCCCGAATCCGTCGAGCGAGGTGATGTAGTCGACCATCAGCTCTGCCATTTCCATCTCCCTTTCTCTCGCGCGATCACGCGCCGACCGACTTCTCGTACCGTCTGCACGGCACGAGCACGACAGAGTCGCCTGCTTCTGCTTCGTACTCGATCGCGCCGGCGTCGTTCCATCCGACGCGCTCGTAGAAGGCACGGGCCTCGACGTTGCCGACCGCGACGGCGAGCCACGCACGGTCGTGCCCGGCGGCGGCGATCCGCCCCTCGCCTGCGCGCAGCATTGCGACCCCGAGCCCAGACCCGCGGGCGCTGCCATCCACATAGAGCTGCTCGATCTCGTCGTCGATCGCCACGACGAAGCCTGCGACGGTGCCGTCGTTCAGACCGACCGTGATGTTCGGCAATCGCTCGCGGACACGATCCGGATACGACTCCGCGGTCCGGAATCGGAAGAGCGCGGCGGGGACGCGCCCGAGATGCGCATCGCGCCAGCCTGCATCCCAGATGCGAGCGATCGCGTCGACGTCGCCGGGCTCGGCGCGCCGGATCCGGGGATCAACCACGTTCATCGCAGCATCCCCGAAAGCCTGACCGCCTCGGTGCGCGTACTCGCACCGAGCTTCCGCAGGATCGCGGACACGTGGACCGTGACGGTCTTCGGGCTGAGAAAGAGACGTTCGCCGATCTGCCCGTTCGTCAGACCCTCGGCCACGAGCTGCAGAACCTGGTGCTCGCGCGCGGTCAGCTCTGACGACGACGCGTCACCGCGACGACGGGCGCCCAGGCCGGCAGACTGGATGAGTTCATCGGCCCATGCGATCACGAGCCCGGCGCCGATGTCGGCGGCGCGCTCCTTGAGGGATTCGAGCGTCGCTGCAGCATCCGCGCGGTCGCCTGCGACGACGAGCGACCTGGCGAGCCCCAGCTCGACAAGCAGCTCGTTGATCACGGGGATCTCGGGAGCCGCGGCCGCGCGTTGTGCCTCCTCCCAGAGCCGCGGATCAGACCCGGCGTGGTCGTCGCCGCCGAGTTCGGCGACGGCCAGCGCGCGCCAGAAGGCCGTGGTCGGCCAGATGTCACGATCGAGGACGTCCCACAGCCGCGCCTCGTCGACCGAGTGCAGGTCGGGCTCGCCCGAGTCCCGTCGACGGCGGGCGATGATCCGCGCGGCCGTCGGAACCAGCGGCAGCTCCTGTGGTGTCGAAGCCAGCCGCCGATCGGCGACCAACTGCCCCGCGACCTGCCATGCGGCATCCAGGTCACCTGCGGCGTACTGCAGATCGGCGACATCCAGCGCCTGGCTGGCGCGGGCCTGCTCCTCCCATGACGCGACGGCGGCCAGCGACGACGACCACTCGCGCCAGAGCGACATCGCCTCGTCGACGTCGCCGCGCCACAGCGTCGAGCGGATCTTCGCCCGCCGGAGGTAAACGCGGAAGGATGCCGGCGGATCCAGGTCGAGCGAGCCGTCGATGAGGCGATCGGCGCGCTCCCATTCCCCGAGCGCGTAGAGCGGATCGACTGTGTTGACAGCGAGGATCGCGCCCGACGTGCGCTCGACGCCCGCGGATGCGGCCATCGCGAGGCCCTGCTCGGCCAGCTCGATCGACTCCTCGTGGCGCCCGAGCATGAGGAGTCCGTCTGAAAGGTTGATGTAGTAGCGCAGGAGGGCTTCGACATCGTCGCCGGCCTCATCGAGGGCGAGCTCGTAGGCCTCGAGACCGCCCTGGATGTCGCCCTGATGCAACAGTGTCGCGCCTCGCATATTGGCCGCGAACGACCGGGTGCGGGACGCCTCCGTTGGAGCCTCCTCGGCGGCGCGGGCTGCGGCGTCCAGGGCTTCGGTGCCGCGACCCGCAACCATGTACTGGGCGGCGAGCTCGACCAGGATCTCTGCCCGCAACCCGCTCGCGGTTCCCGGCGGGAGGAGCTCGAGCGCGGCCTCGAGCTCGACCACGGCGTCGCTGCGCCCGTCGCTCGCGAGCAACGTCCCCTTGTCGCGGAGCAACCGCGCCCGCAGGACCGTATCGCCGCTGTCAAGCAGCTCGAGCGCACGCTCAACGGTCGCCAGGGCGCGGGAAGGCTCACCGGCCCGTCGCCAGGCGGATGCGGTGGCTGCCATCAAGGTCGGCAGGTCCTGCCCCGCGACAGACACCGGATCGGGCACGCGGTCCCAGAGCTCGAGCACCCGTTCGCCGAGCTGAGCGGCCGTCGCGTAGGCGAAGGTATCCAGGCTCATCCGCATGGCCGACAGACCCAGTCTCGAATGCACGCTCGAGGTCGAGAGCCTCGTACCAATGGTGCGCGATCCGCACGGCACGGGCAGTGCGGCCGGCCGGGTCGTCCTTTGCATCAGCGAGCGACGTGGCGTACCGGGTGTGCGTGCGCACCCGCTCACCCGGAAGCTGCTGCTCGCCCACCGCTTCGCGCACCAGGGCGTGGCGGAAGTCGTATCCGGCCCCGTCGCTGATCAGCACACCGGCCTCGACCGCGGCCGCCACCGCGACATCCAGCTCGCTCTCGGCGAGTTCGGTCACGTCGGCGAGCAGAGGGTGTGCGACCCGCTCGCCGGCAGCCGCGACCGTGCGGCACACGGAGCGGGCAGAGGGAGGGAGCGCGTCGTACCGCGCGAGCAGGACTTCGCGCAGCGATGCGGGAACCGGCGCGCCCGCGCCGAGGGCTAGCAACTCCTCGACGAAGAACGGGATGCCCTGGCTGCGTTCCGCGAGACGTCGGGCCTCGTCGGCGGTCGGCACCGCGCCCATGAGATCGTGCGCCTGGGCACGCACCTCGCGCGGGCTCAAGCGGCCCAACGGGATGCGGTCGACGCGGCGGTTGCGGTCGAGGTCGGCGAGGAATCCGCGCAACGGGTGGCCGCGATCCAGTTCGTCGTCGCGGTAGCTGAGCACGATGAGCAGCTTGCCGACGCGTGCGACGCGTGATGCGAATCGCAGAACATCGAGTGTGGCCGGGTCGGCCCAGTGCAGATCTTCCACGGTGACGAGCAACGGCCGCTCAGAGCTCAGCACCTCGAGCACCGTCGTGAACGCCTCGTCGATCCGGTCGACCGCCGTGCGGTCCGCCTGTGTCCCGCCTGCGACGGTCCGCAGCGCGGCGGCCCCACCGCCGGCCGCGGCGTCGACCCCCTCGTCCCCGAACTCGCGCACCAGCTCGCGCAGAACCCCCGAGAGCGGTGCGTAGGGGATCGCGACCGTGCCGAACTCGACGCACTGACCGAGGACCGCCGTGGCAGCCGTCTCGCGTTCGAATTCCCGCTGGAGCCGGGACTTGCCGATGCCCGCCTCGCCGCTGACGACCGCGACGCGCGGCCCGCCTTCCTGGGCATCTGCCCAGGCGGTCCGCAGCTTCTCGAGATCGCGGTCCCGACCGACCATGGTCGGGCCGCCGGCGCGCAGGTTCAGGAGGCGACCTCCATCGGGCCGGAGCTCGGCTGCCCCTGCCCGGTCGTCAGCAACGCGCGAAGGCTGGACCGGATCGAGTGGCCCCAAGCCGCAGAGCACACCTCGTAGCACTCGTCGGCGGGTGACAGGCCGACATGGGTGAAGCGCACGCGCGACCCGTCACCCTCGGGGAGCACCTCGAACGTGATGTCGGTGCCGACCCACTCCTCCTGCTCGGAGACGAAGGTCATGCGGCTGCGCGTCACCCGCCACACGATCCGTCGGTCGGCCACCAGCTGGGCGACGCGCATCGCGCAGGCGTGCGTGTCGGACACCTCCAACGAGAACTCGTCGCCGACGGCTGAGTTGGATCCATGGATCGGCGTCACCCACCATGCCGGGATGTCGATGATCGCCTCGTACACGTCGTGCGGTGTGCGCTCGACGACGACGTCGATCGTGTAGTCGGAGTCGGAGATGGTGGTCATGTCAGCCCCTCCAGGATGGCACTCGCGATGATCAGCGCGGCGAGCGCGAAGTCGAGCACGGCGCAGAATTCGGCGTACCGGCGAGAGACCACTGCCGCGCGGCGGTGATGCCAAACATCCCACGCTCCGTGCCCGATCAGCCCGATCGCTGCAATCGCCGCGAACCAAAACGGTGCCTCGACGAGCGCGGCGCGACAGCGATCGCCGCGAACACCGGGACGGCGGCGAGCTGCCGGCGGCCGTCGGCCGATCGCCACGAGCCTCGGAAGGTGCCGATCACGACGAGCACCAGGATCGCAGCGCCGATCACCACCAGTGCGAACCAGGTCGACCGGAGCGCGATCCCGAGGCCGATCACAGGGAACGACGCGACGAAGCCGATCCACGCCGAACCCGCGCTGCCGACCACGGCGGCCAGAAGGTAGATCGCTGCGCAGACCAGGATGACGGCAGGCACGTCGCCGACGAAGGCGATGCCGATCGCGGCCGCGAGACCCAGCAGGCTCGGCCACCAGCTGATGCGAGCGGAGGTCGGGGATGTCGTCATGACTCGAGCCTGCCCCTGACCGGGTCGTGCTGCATCAGACAGATGTCCTAGTCCGCGGTTCGAGCAGCCCTCCAGGTGGCGAGCAGGCGCAGTCGACGAGCGACCCGCACGAGCCGTCCGGCTTCTGCTGGTGCGCTTCGCTCGAGAGCGACCCGAACACGCTCGGCCGCCAAATCGAGGTCGGAGTGGTTGGCTGCGGCGGATGAGAGCCGGTAATCAGTGACGGTGTCCATGCCCCCAACTCTTCGCGGCACGTCGGGCTGGCGGATCAGATGGATGCTGTAACTGTGGGGTGAAGTCGGACGACTGGCTAGGACATCCGCCGGGGGGCGACCGCGCGGTGCGGGATGCTGCATGCGAGCGCCAGGAGCACGGTCAGAGTCAACGCGAGCAGGCCGACCCACAGGCCGCGGGGCTCGGTCAGCGCGAGCTGCGGCCGGACGACGACGCCTCCGACGACTCCCGCCGCAAGACCGGCTGCTGCGACAGTTCCCGCGATGACCCGTGTCCAGAGCGCGCCGGGGCCCGAGATCGCGAACCCGCCGAGCATGCCGGTCAGCACCAAGGCGATCGAGCCGCCGCCGATTCCGGTCGTCAGGAAGGTCTCGAGTGCCCCGGCCGGGGTGAGCGCGAGTACCGGGAATACCAGTGGAGTCGCCGCGAGCCACCGCCAGCCTCGACGGCCGCCGTCCCGGCGCAGTGCCTCTGCCCAGCCGAGGGCGGCACCGACGAGCAGACCCGGCAGCAGGATCAGGCCGAACGTGCCGAACCAGTCGACGCGCGAGGCGGGCCCGGCGAGTTCGGCCATGTACCCACGCAGGCTCGCGGCCCACGCCAATCCGGCGAGAGCACCGAATGCGATCAGCTTGACGGTCATGCTCAGATTCTGCACCCGGCGTGGTCAGGAGCGAGGCGCGATCCCCCGCGTCCAGGCGCCACGCGAGTCGCCCCGATAAGCTCGGTCGGTTGCACCCGAGTCGAGGGGAGGTGCGACGTGACGAGCCTGTCTCAGTTGTCCGGCGAGAGCCGGCTCGCCGCCCGCGGCGATGTGGTTCGAGATGGCGGACGATTCGCGCTCGCCGGACCTGGCGTGACCCGCGTCGACGCGATGGCGGGCGACCTGCTCCGCGTGCGTGCTGCCCTCGATCGATTCCTGGTCTCCTACCTGCTTGTGCGTGGCGACGACGACCGGCCAGTCATCGCAGTCGACCGCACCGCGCGGGCGGAGGTCGAAGCCGCTTTCGCAGAGGAGTTCGCTGACGAGCCGTTCTACGCGCGCGTCGATCGCGCCGGCAAGCGGTCTGAGCGGCTGCTCGCGCTCGGACGGCTGCCCGGCGAGGACGCCGACCTGTTCCTGCTCTACCGACGCCGGCTTCGCGAGACCCGCGTGGGATGGAGGGCGGTCGAGGCGGCGGTGCGGCTCGAGTTCTGGTCGTTCGGGGAGCTGGAGATCATCGCTCCGCGACCCAACGCGCTCACCCGCAGCCGCATCCCGCGTCTCGACGCAGTGCTGACGGATGTCGAGCGCGACGGACAGAGCTGGCCCACTCTGGCCGGGATGTTCGATGACCATGCCGATGACGTCGACTTCGACGTCGACATGGTGTTCTCCTGGGTCGACGGCGCACACGCCGGCCGCGTCGAGGAGCGCGCCGCCGGTTCCGACGACGGCCCGGAACGCTACCGCCAGATCGACGAATTGCGATACGCACTGCGCAGCGTGCATGCCTTCGCGCCGTGGATCCGCCGGATCTTCATCGCGACCGATTCTCCGGCGCCCGCCTGGCTCGACCCCGAGAATCCGCGGGTGCGCATCGTGCGCAGCGAGGAGTTCTTCACCGACCCGGCCGCACTGCCCACCTTCAACTCGCACGCCATCGAGAGTCAGCTGCACCACATCCCGGACCTGGCCGAGCACTTCCTCTACTCGAACGATGACATGTTCTTCGGTCGTCCGGTGTCGCCCATGATGTTCTTCTCCCCGGGCGGCGTCTCCCGGTTCGTCGAGGCCACGACCCGCATCGGACTCGGCCAGTCGGGGCCCGAGCGCACGGGGCACGACAACGCGATGCGCGTGAACCGGGACCTGCTGCGCAAGCGGTTCGGGCGCACCATCACCCGGCACCTGGAGCACTGTCCCGCCCCGCTGCGTCGCAGCGTGCTCGCCGAACTGGAGCAGGAGTTCCCCTCCGACTTCGCGCGTACCGCCGCGTCGCGGTTCCGTTCGGGTGACGACATCTCGGTCACCAACTCGCTGTATCACTACTACGCGCTCTTGACGGGGCGGGCGGTCACGCAGACCGGCCTCCGGGTGCGATACGTCGAGACCACGCTCGCGGGGAGCGCCGCCGAGCTGCGTCTGCTCGAACGCCTCCGACGCCACGAGATGTTCTGCCTCAACGACGGCAGCGAGTCCGAGATCTCTGAAGAGGTGCGGATCGCCACGGTCACGTCATTCCTCGAGCGGTACTTCCCGGTGCCGGCGCCGTGGGAACTGCCGTCATCCTGACACCGGTCGGGTGCCGAGACTGTCAGGCGCCGACGAGTTCGATCGGCCGAGTGCGGGTGTCGTCGTTGCGAGCGGCGCCGGGAAGGTCGATGCCGAGAGCGCTGAGCCGGTGCGCGCTCTCCTCGGCGTCGACGTAGGCCAGCGCCTCGGTCGTCTCGAGCGGGACGACCGAGTGCAGCACCGTCGACGGGTAGACGTGGACGAGATTGAACGACCGGCCGCCGTCGCGGGGCCGGGTGCCGCCCTCTGGCACCAGCAGGTCCTGCGTGTAGCACGACGCGGATGCGACGGAGACCGGGATTCCCGCGAACATCGCGGTCGACGAGTAGTGCAGGTGTCCGGCGAGGATGGTGCGCACGTCGCTGCCGACCAGCACCTCGGCGAGCCGGGACTGATCGCGCAACTCGACCGAGACCGCGAGGTCGAGCACGCTCGGGATCGGCGGGTGATGCATCGCGAGGATCGTGCCGTCGATCGCGGGGCGAGCCAGTTCATCGGCCAGCCAGGCGAGCTGGGCGTCGTCGAGTTCGCCGTGGTGCTCGCCGGGAACGCTGGTGTCGAGCATGATGATGCGGAGGCCGTTCAGCCACACCACCTGGTCGACGGGACCGTCGTCGCGCAGCCCGCCCAACAGTTCGGACCGGAACGCCGCCCGGTCATCGTGATTGCCCATGCCCCACACGATCCTGGCCCCGAGCCGCTCGGCGACCGGCTCGGCGAGCGCCGCGAGTTCGGCGTAGGCGGCGGCCTCACCGCGGTCGGCGAGATCCCCGGTGAAGACGATCGCCTCGGGACGCCGTCCGGTGCGCTCGAGCGCCTCGAGCATCTCGCGGAGCTGGGCGACACTGTCGACGCGGTCGTACAGGCGACCCTCCCCCGTCAGGAAGTGGGTGTCGCTGATGTGAACGATGACGTGATCTGGCCGCGGGTATTCGGCCTGTCGCCGGGACATGCCGCCAATGCAAGCAGATCGCGGCGCAAGTGAGCTGGAGGCGTACCGCGAACGGCGGGTGAATTCGTGCCGGGCGCCCCGCTAGCCTGACGGCATGTTGAAGACGAAGGCGTCGAAGGTCAAGACCGGGAACTGGCTGCTCGAAGGCTCATGTGCCAAGGGCCACACCGTCTTCAAGGACCAGATGCATCCGACTGGCCCCTACGAGTGCCCGTACTGCGGACACGACGTGCCGTAGTACAGCCTCGCTATTTCCACTTGCGCGAGAGACGCACTACCTCGCTCCGGTAGAAATCTTCGCCGGGCTGCGAGTACGGCCGACGGGGCCACAGGTCGCGGAGCACGGCGAGCGACGGTGCGCCTTTGGTCGAGTTCGCGAGAACCCAGGCCACGGCAGCGTCATGCCCCTCTGCATGCAGGATGCCGGTCGCGGTTGCCCGCGCGTTCTTGCGTTCGAAGACCCCGAAGGCGTGCTCGATCCAGGCCTCGAACTGGATGGCGTTGACACTGAGGAGGGTCCTCAGCAACTGCGTGGGGCCGTTGCCTCCCTTCGCGAGGGGCAGCAGGTCGATGTCGATCGTCCCGTTCGGACGCCGAGCAGCGCTGATCTCCCCCGATACTGCAGCGGCGATCTCATCGCCGACCGCATCCCGGACGAACTCGACAAACTCGTCGCCTCGATCGACAAGGCCGTATTTCGATTCCATTGAGCTCCTCGCGACGAATACGGCCAGTGTATGGATGGCCGGTGCTCAGAAGACGCGCGGCACAGGTGGTCTTGCGGTGCGATATCGAACCAAACCCATACAGCTGTGGAGTTTCTGTGCGGGAGCCCCGTGGTCCGGGGCTCCCGCCGGCCGGCGTTCGGATCAGGAAACGCACCGGCCGTGTCTTGTCGAGACTGAGGCGATGTCAGCGCTGGTGGGTGTAGGTCACCCGGCGACGCCACGAGAGCAGGGTCAGCAGCCCCCCGAGCAGAACCGCGCTGCCGGCCAAGCCTGCCGCCCAGGTCGGCTCATTTGAACCCGTCATCGCGAGACCCCTGGTTCCCGGGTCCACCGCGACCACCGCGGTCGAGGTGACCGATGTCACCGCCACGGGGGCACCGGCTGCACTGTACGAGGCGACCGCTCGCGCCGAATTGCTGAGCCTCGCAGCCCGTGCATCCCCCGCGACCACGGTGTAGTCCGCGGTGCAGGTCGCCTGGGCGGTGGGGGCGAGCACGCTCACAGGACAGGCGATCGCACTCAGGGTTCCGGCGCCCGAGAACGATGTCTCGTCCACCCGCAGGCCACTGAGCGTCGTATTACCGTTGTTGATCACTCGGAACTCGTAGTGGATGACGGCCCCCGGCCTGCTGACGTGGTTGACATCTGCCGTCTTGACGATGCTGAGCGCGGGGGCGAACAGCACCGGAATGGAGATGTCCGAGGTCGGCGGGGTTGGCACCGTAACTCCCCCCGGATCGTCGCCGATCACGCGCGCGCTGTTATCGAGCGAGCCCGAGTCGATGTCGGCCTGCGTCGCCACGTAGTCCATGGTGCAGGTCATGTCATCGGCGGGGCCGAGCTCACTCCCCGGACAGGTGATGGCCGAGGGCGTACCTGTGCCGCTGAAGAGGAAATCCTGCACGTCGATTCCATCGATCGTCACATTGCCGTCGTTGGTCACGAGGAAGGAATAAGTGACGGCTTGTCCCGCCGCGCCGAGGGACGCGACATCAGCCGTTTTGACCAGGTCGAGCGACGGTGTCTGCGTCGCCGTGACCGTCGCGCTTGACGACGCGGAGAGCACACCGGAACCATCGAACTCGGCTGCGGCGACTGCAGTATTTGTCACGGAACCCGCATCCATGTCGTCCTGCGTGAACGTGTAGCCGGCCGTGCACGTCACCGACGCCGTTGGAGCGAGCGGTCCGGCAGGACACGTGGCAAGAGGGACACCGCCGCTGCCTCCGAACACGAGCTCACTCACCGAGAGGGACGCGAGCGTCACGTTGCCGGTATTCGTCAGGAGGAACGAGTACGCCACTGCATCGCCCGCGTCGTCGACCACCGTCGGCGTCACCGATTTCGCCAGGGAGAGCGCCGGGCTCTGCACTGCGGTGACAGTGACCAGGTTGGATGTGTTCGAGAGCGGAGCCCCGCGCGCCGGCTCTGCTGTGACTGTCGCCCGATCGACGATCTGACCGTGGTCCAGATCAGCCTGGCGGATCGTGTAGCTCATCACGAAGACGGCGGTTTGGCCTGGTTGCAGGTCGGTGGTAGTCCCAGCGCACGCCCCGGCGGGACCGGACAGCAGTGTGCAACTGATGGAGCCTGGGGTGGACCCGGACGCCGCATCCAAGAACTGATCGGCGACGCTGACGTCGGCGACGGGGACGCCCGACTCGTTGGTGACCGTATAGGTGAAGTCCATCGTTCCGCCGACGGCGTCATACGTCGGGGAACCAGCCGCTTTGACGATGGTCGGTTGCCCGTCGGCCTCGAGGCCGACAAGGGTGGATTCCGCGGCCCCGACTGAGCTGCCCCCGGCGTCGGCGTTGGCTCCGACGCTGTTCCACGCGATGGCCCCGTCGGCGATGGCTGGTGTCGAGACGTCGAAGCTCACGCTGAAGCTCGAGATGCCTCCGCCGGCGACGAACAGCGTCCCCGGGTAGATGAATCGGAGGGCGGTGGCAGATGAGAGCGGCGCGGGTGCGGTGGAGCTCCAGTCGTCCACGCAGCCGGGATTGAGACCGGGGGGCAGGACCTCGGGTCGACAGGGATTGCTGGCGGTGGAGTACTCGACGGTCACTCCTGCGGTCATGGTTCCGATCAACAGCAGCCGCACCGCGTACTGCGAGTTGCGTGGCCCTGTCGATGTCGCATCGGTGTCGCCCAGGCGGGGCAGGATGTCGTAGATCACCGGATCTGTGAGGTTCGATTGCCCGGAGTTGGTGAACGTCACCGCGTACGTCGCCTCACCGCCGCTCGCCCCAACGGTGCCCGTCGTGCCACCTGGAACCGGGCTGGCGTCGAGACTGCCTTGCACGGTCTTGGTGATGCCGAATCCCGGGTTGATCGCTGCGAGGTTGAGAGGCGCTGAGTACCCGCAGTAGTTGTCGGCGTCGACGGGGCTCGCGTTGGCTCGCAGTTGGGTGTTCGCCGTCGGGTAGAGGGGGGCGTCCTGTGCCGACGCGGAGACGTAGTTGTTGAAGATGCACTGGTGGATCGGTTCGCCGTAGCCGATCGTGACGTCATTCTGGTAGGTGCCGCTGCACCCTGCGCCCAGGTCCAGGGTGAGGTTGAAGAAGGTGATCTGGTAGAGCCCCGGAACCAGCACGACGCCGGCGGGAACCACCCAGCGATACAGCGTTCGATTGGTCCCGTTGTAGTTCGGAACCTGCGTCGCCGCCATGGCGCCAGTGGAGTAGGTGCGGCCGTTGCTGGCACCAACGATCTGCGCCGTGATCGTCGTGCTGCTGGTGACGGTGGCGCCGGCGGGCGCGAGGTAGTCGATATAGATCGCCTCTGACGGCGCCTTGGTGATCTCCAGATAGTTGTTGCGCGTCGTACCGTTGCGCAGGCCGATGTTCGCAGTACAGGTTCCCGTCATCGCGGCGGCCAGGCTCGGCTGAATGATGGTCCGCCCGACATCGCCTGCCGTCGCACCCTGGTCGACGATGTGCACGGTCGACGAGCTCGTCTCCGGGTTCCCCAAAGTGTCGCTCGTCCCGGAGAGGTAGGGCTGAGACGTGGAGGTGTTGCGCATCAACCGTCCCGGTACGGCCGTGGACGCCGCCGAACCGGTGACGCGGAAGGCGATGACCCCGGCGGTGTTCGATCCTTCCCCGGCGAATGCCGGGAATTCGATCTCTGAGACCGGGCTGCCTGTGGTCGGCATCGCCCATCCCCCTGCAGCGAATGGCACCGTCGTGGTCGTCCCGTCAGCCCGAAGCAGGCGAAGGGCGTCCGCCGCGGTGGGCGCGAAGCCGGTCACGGTCACGCGGGTCGGAAGGAACGCCGGATTCGCGCACGGCACTCCGACCGCGTTGCTGACGTACGCGTTCCCGCTCACATTGTCCAAGCACGGAAGCGGATCATTGATGAGATATGACAGTCCTGACGCTGTCGACGTCGGCACGGTCGAAACTCGGATGTCGTAGTAGACCGAGGCGGCCGACTGATCCCAATCTCCTGGGAACGTATAGGGGTAGACGTTCCCTCCGGACGTGTACTGCCCGGCGTTGCCGAGCGTCCGGGTGCCGACGGTCTTGGTGATCTGCGTGTCGAGTTCGACGACGGTGGTACACGGCGAGGTCGCCGGCGCGGCGGTATCCGGGGTCGAACGGTCGATGTAGGTGAACGAGGAACTCGCGCTGATGCACCCTTGCGTCCCCGCACCGCCCGTGAGGGTTCCGCGAATCGTGACGACGATCGAGTTGTCGACCGTCAGCGGAGGATTTCCGCACGACGCACCCGTCGGATCGTCATAGACGAGGGTCCCGCCCGAGGCGCCGACCGTGGGCGACGTGAAGGTGCCCGGAAGTGCGTTGCGGGGCGTGAAACCCGAGTACACGAAATTGGCAGGGAGAACGGCTTCGAAGTGCAGGGCGCTCAGTCCGATGTCTCCGGTGTACTCGCGATTGCCGCCGCAAACGAAGCTCACGCTGTACACCACCTCCGCGCCCGGCAGAACGCGATTCGGGGCACCGGCTCCCATCGATGCGTTGTGCCCCGCGGTCAGCGTCAGCGTCGCAGGCGCCCCGGTGGCGGTTGGCACCGGACCGCTGACAGTGGGGGTCAAGGTCGCCTGCGCGCCGTTCAGAGTGGTGTATTCGGGGGCCCGGACCGGAAAGTTGCAGGCCTGTGTGCCAGGACTGAGGGTGGGATAGGTGAAGATCACTTGCCCCCCGCTCACGCTTCGCGTGACGCCCGCGCAGGAGGACGCGCCGATCCATGAGCTGAGATCGGTGTTTCCTGCATTGCCTGTGACGGCAGCGGCCGGGAAGGACGCCTGCAAGCCGTTACACGTCCCCGGCCCGTTGCAGGTGACCGAGAGCGTAAACGTGACGGGCACGTTGCTCTCGGCGGTCGCGGTCGACGGGGAGATCGACACCGATGCGGTCGCCGCCTGCGCAGGGACACCGGTGGCGACAACGCCGCCGAGTCCCAGCAGGATGGCCGCGAAACTGCCGACCAGCGCGCGAACCCACCCCGTCCGTTGCCGCGTTGATGCGATCGCTTCGGTCATCAGCTTCCCCCTTGTTGCCCGCCCCAGCTTCGGCCATTATTGCCTATCATCGACGGATTGAGGGCAAAAGTTTTCCAAATCGTGACGCCGGCTCGCATTACCGACCAGTCGAACTGAGACGTGAAGCGGCATCGGTATCGGCGATCACCGCTACATCGCTGTGAAATTGGAGGGCCGACGCGGGCGTCGATGGATGAGGTGGATCTTCCATCGCCCTGCGGAGCGCATCCGCCTTGGCTTCGCCATACGCCAGGAGCACCACACTCCGCGCACGAAGGATGGTCGCGATTCCCTGTGTGATGCACCGGAGCGGGACATCTTCGGCCGACCCGAAGAATCGTGCGTTGTCGGCTCGCGTCTCGTCGGCGAGCCATGCGACGCGAGTCAGCGACGTAAACGGGGTTCCAGGCTCGTTGAACGCGATGTGGCCATTTCGGCCGATGCCCAAGATCTGGATTCCGACACCGCCGGCGTCACGTAGCGAGACCTCGAATGCGGCGGCGGCGCGCTGGGGGTCGTGCGCCGCGCCGTCAGGAACGTGCACGCGACCCGGTTCGAGCGAGAGTGTCTCCGTGATCTCTCGCCGCACGACCTCTCGATAGCTTTCAGGATGCCCGAACGGCAGGCCGACATACTCATCAAGCGCGAACGCCCGCACCTGCCGCAGATCGAGACGGTGCCTGGTCAGCGATTGCCAGGTCGTGAGCGGCGTGCCCCCGGTCGCGACCCCAAGCACCAGGCGAGGATCCGCGCCGACCGATTCGGCGATGATCGCCGCGGCCAGGGCGCCGCCGTGCGCCGCGGTCGGAACCACGTGGAGGTGCATCACCCGGCCAGCAGCTCTCCCACGACAGTGCTGAACCGACGCCGGAATGGGCTCAGGTCCACCCGGTTGCGGCTGGGATGGACGCGGTTGGTGAGCAGCACCGCCGCCCCTCGCGCCTCGGGAAATGCAATCCACATCGTGCCGGTGAATCCCGGATGCCCGATGGCACCGAGCTCGCCCATGAAGTCCGAATCCGAGATGCGGGGGCCCAGCGCCTGGCCGTATGCCGCCCCATGTCGCGCCTCGATGCCGTTCTCGGTCATCGACTTGCGACCGTCCGGATCGAGAAACGGCCCTTCGACCAGCGCGGACGCGAATTGCAGCACGTCCCGCGCGGTCGCGAACAAGCCGGCGTTGCCGACGGCGCCGCCGAGATACCAGCTCAGCTCATCGTGCACTTCACCTCGCACGAGTCCGCGATCGACCCAAGGTTGCTCTTCTGTAGCCACTGCATCGCGAGCATCTACAGGTCCGTAGCCCATCGATGTCAGGCTCAGTTGCTGTGTGACGTGCAGCTTGACCAGGTCGGGCCATGCCATGTTCGCGGCTCGCGCGGCCAGGGCGCCGGCAGCGATGTAGCCGACACACGAGTAGCGATGGACGTCCCCCGGCGCGGTCTCGAGTGGTTCAGACAGAACACGATCGAGCCGGTCGCCTCGTGGCACCGAGAGGTCACGCCACAGGAAGCTCTCGGCAGGCAGGCCGGCGACGTGGAGCAGGAGCATCCTGGCCGTGATCGCCGTCGCGTTCTCGCCACGGCCGACCGCGACGTGTTCGCGCACCGGTGCGTCGAGGTCGAGCGCGCCCGCCTGTGCCATGCGTACCAGCACCGCCGCCGTCACGGTCTTCGAGACCGAAGCCAGATCGAAGAGGCTCGAGTCCCGCACGGGTGCCGGGTCGTCGAACGCCAGAGATCCGGCGTACACCAGTTCGCTGCCGGACGGCGTCTGGATGCCGGCGGCGGCTCCCGAGTACAGTCCACGGCTGAGGCCGTCGTCGAGGAGCGCCTGCAGCACTCGCTTGCTTTCGGTCGACGCCAGCACGGATCAGACGGCCTCTACCCGAACCGGCGCACCGCTCTCGATTGATTCCAGGATGGCGCAGAGCACGGCCGTGACCTGCAACCCCTCCTCACCGGTCGCCAGCACGGGTCCGTCACCGTTCACCGCATCCACGAACTGCGCGATGGCATCCAGCACGAATCCCGTGAGACGCGGGCTGGACGGCATCGGAAGGACTCCGGGGAAGCGGAGGTCGTCGCCCGTGACGACCTCGAGCGTTCGGTTGTGAGTGGTATCCACGTAGAGAGCGCCTTCCGAACCGAGCACCTCGAACTTGAGGTCGGTGTTCGTCGGGCTGCCGTCGGGCAGGATCCACGCGTGCTCGAACACGGCGAGTGCGCCCGACTCGAACTCCGCCATGATCACGAAGATGTCGGGGGTCGTGATGCCGCGGCTCTCGAGGATCCCCCGTGAGGCGCGCGCGGTGACGCTGACGATCTTCTCGCCCACGACCCACTGCGCGATGTCGACCATGTGGCTGGCGAGAAACCAGAGCGACGATGACGCGGAGGCCCACCTGATCCCCGAGGCGACCGACATCGTGTTGCTCAACCGTCCGTAGACGTACGAGATCTTTCCGAGAGTGCCATCCGAGACCGCTTTCCGCGCACTGACGAACGGCGGGCTGACACGGTTGTGGAAGTCGACCATCAAGGTGATCCCGGTTTTCTTGGCCGCGGCCAGGATCGCGCGTGCGTCGTCGACGGTGGTGGCAAGAGGCTTCTCGACGAGCAGGTGCTTGCCGGCCTGCGCCACTGCGATCGCCGGGGCGGCGTGCAGATGATCCGGTGTGGCCACGGTGACAGCCTCGAGGCCGGGGATGGCGAGGAACTCGTCGATGTCGGTGTACACCGGCACCGGGGTGCGCGCGAACTCCGCAGCCGCCTTCTCGCCCTGCTCGCGGCTGAGTTCGAGGATTCCCACCAGCTCGGCGCCGGGATGGCGGTCGAGGGCCTGGATGTGCCGTGACCCGAATGTCCCGGTTCCGATGACTCCGAACTTCATGATTCTCCTTGATCGTGAAAGGTGAGGTGAGGCGGATGCGATGGCCGGACGAGGCCTGCGGCGGACTCGCGGGCGAGCTCGAGTGCACCGTCGATCGGGCTCGTACCCGCGATGACGACCTGGAGGTCGGGACGCCGAGTCCTGACTTCCTCGAGGAACATCGACGACAGCTGCTCATCAGAGGACAGTCCGCCGATGAGAGCGAGACGCGATGGCACCGCTGAATCGAGCACGCTGAGGCCGGCCTCGGCGAGGAACCCGGCTGCGCGGTGCACGATCTCGCCAGCCGCTTCGTCTCCCGACCGCGAGGCCGCGGTGACGTCAGGGGCGAAGCGCGCGAGCTCGTGTGCAGCGCTGGCGGCTTCGCGAATTCGAAGCGGCAGGTCTGCGATGTCGCCGAAGCGTTCCTGTGCGACGTGGAGGAGTGCGTCGGAGCCGCCCTTCCTCCCGTCCCGTGCGCGCAGGGCCGCCATCAGGCCGTGACGCCCGATCCAGGCGGCGCCACCCTCGTCGCCCAGCTCGTGCCCCCATCCGTCGGACCGCCGCCACTCGTCGCGGAGATCGGTTCCGAACCCGATCACGCCTGTGCCGGCGGCGACAACCGCACCGCCGCTCAAGCCCCAGGCCGCGACCACGGCGGCGACAGCATCCGCGGCCACGATGACGTGACGAGGCGCCCAGCACTCGGTGATGGCAGAGATCACGTCGTGGCGGAACCCTCGACTGATGATGCCGGTCGCCGACACTGCGACAGTGTCGATCGACGCGTGCAATGGCCCGACGCCCCTGGCGAGTTCCCGGATGACATCGGCGTGCTGATGACCGTTCGTCCCGAGCGCGGGCGGCGGACCTTCGGCGCGGACTGCCGCGCCGTCCGCGGCGACCAGCCGGGATCCCGAGCCGCCGATATCGATCGCGAGAACCGTCATGCGGGTGTCTCGAGGGAGAGCTGCTGAATGGCCGCGCGCACAGAGCCGCCGGCGGCGGCGAGTGCACGGGCCGCCTCACTGGGAGGGGCGCCGGAGAGCGAGGCCACGACGGCGACACGGAGGTCGCCGTCCGCCGCTTCGAGCAGCGCCTCGTTGTCGTCGGCGCTTCCGCCCGCGATCTCGTGCAGAATCCGCAGGGTGCGGTCGCGCAGCTTCTGATTGGTGGCGGTGACAGCCACCATCAGGTTGGAGTAGGTCAGCCCGAGTGCCACCATGAGCGCCGTCGAGAACCCGTTGAGCAAGATCTTGGTCGCCGTTCCCGCCTTGAGTCGGGTGGATCCGGTGAGGACCTCGCGGCCGGTCTCGACGACGATGACGTGGTCGCACAACGCGTTCAACGGCGAGCGCGGATTGCTGGTGATCAGCGCGGTCACCGCCCCGCGCTCGCGAGCCACGGCAAGGGCTCCGCTCACGTACGCGGTTGTCCCCGAGACGGTGAGGCCGATCACCACATCCCGCGGCTCGACGGAGTCTGACGCTTCACGGCTCCCATCCTGCTCCGAATCCTCGGAGTCCTCCACGGCCTCGATGATGGCCCGCGCGCCTCCGGCGATGTGAGCCTGGACGAGGGCCGGATCGATGCCGAACGTCGGCACGAGTTCGGCGGCGTCGAGAATGCCGAGCCGGCCCGATGTCCCCGCACCGAAGTAGTGAACTCGACCACCGCTTCGGACGCGGCCGGTCGCGGCCTCGACCAGGCCGGCGAGCCCTCCGAGCACGGAGGAGGCCGCCTGAATCGCGTGCAGGTCCTCGGTGTTGAGCAACTCGAGGATGGCGTGTGCGGACATCTCATCCAGGCGGCTCGACGACGCGAGCCGCTTCTCTGTCTCCGGCACCGTCACGTCTCCAGCCCCGTCCGGCACGTTCACCATCTCGCCTCGTTTCGCATGGGATGTCAACTGCTTTCCAAGTTACCAGATATTGGTAACTTGTTTACATTGACTTGGATCTCGCCGGCGTCGCCGGGCGGTATCGTGCTCAGAACCAAAGGAGTCGATTGCATGTCGGATGACCTGATCCGGGAACTTCGCTCGACCGCGCCCAGCCTTCGCCCGTCCGAACGGCGAGTCGCGGAGTTCGTGCTCTCCGACCCCGATCGGCGCCATCGATCTCACGATCACCGATCTCGCAGCTGAGTGCGACACGAGCGTCGCAACGATCGTGCGATTCTCGCGCAGCCTCGGCTTCTCCGGCTACAGCGAGTTCCGCCTCGCCCTCGCCTCTTCCGTCGGCCGGGGCCAGGTATCCCGGCAGGAGTTCCCGTTTTCGGACAGTGATATCTCGGCGGGTGACGACGCGGCTACCGTGATCGCGAAGATCGCGTTCCATGAGGCTCGGGCCATCGAATCCACCGCTGCCGCGATCGATGCGGAGGTGCTCGACGTCGTCGCGACCAAACTGGCTTCCGCTCGGCGCATCGACATCTACGGTGTGGCGTCCAGTGGGATCGCCGCGTCCGACCTTCACCAGAAGCTCCACCGCATCGGCCTCGTGTCGTATGCCTGGAGCGATGTCCACCTCGGACTGACGAGCGCGGCCCTTCTCACCGACGATTGCGTGGCGATCGGCTTCTCCCATACCGGCCAGACCGTCGAGGTCGCGGACAGCCTCGCCGCCGCGAGCGCGAGTGGCGCGACGACGGTGCTGGTCACCAACTTCGCGTCGTCGCCGATCGCTCGCCAGGTCGATCACGTCCTGACAACGAGTGCGAGCGAGACGCGATACCGTCCGGGTGCGATGTCGGGGCGGGTCGCACAACTCGCGGTCATCGACTTCCTGTTCGTCCGCATGGCGCAGCAACTGTCCTCCACGATGGCGGTGCCGCTGCAGCTCACCTACGACGCCGTGCAGGCCCACCGCCTGAGTTACAAGCGACCGCGCACGCAAGAAGGACGGACCGACTGCGGTCACTTGACGCTTCCGGCGGTGAGCCCCTTGACGAGCGACCGCTGCATGACGAGCACGAAAAGCACGATCGGACCCAGGACGAGGACGGCCGCCGCGCAGAGCGGCCCCCAGTTCACCCCTTGGAAGGTGATGAACTGCGCGGCAAATACCGTCAGCGTCTGAGCACGCGTCTGTCCGAGCACAAGCGGAATGAGGAAGGAATTCCAGACGGCGATCGCGGTGAAGATGCCGACGGTCGCCATGCCGGGGGCCACCATCGGGATGAGGACGTAGCGGAACAGCTGCAGCCTGCTCGCTCCATCGACGACCGCGGCCTCTTCGATCTCGATCGGCGAGTTGCGATAGAACGCCAGCATCAACCAGGTCCCGAAGGGAATGCTGAGCCCGCCCAGGATGATCGCGATCGGCAACCATTGGTCGTACACGCCGAGACGGCTGACCAGCCGGTACAGCGGGATGACCAGCACGATGCCTGGGATCACCTGCACGATCACCATGACTGAGGCGAGCAGCCTGCGGCCGGGCAGCCGAAGCCGCGCGAAGGCGTACCCTCCGAGCGTCGATACGACCACGACGATGAGGGTCGCCGTCAGGGTGATCAGTGAGGACGTTCCCGCGGCCTGGAGGAAGACCGGCGAGGCGAACAGCTGCGTGAAGTTGTCGAGCGTCGGCAGGAAGTCGAACGCCCGCTCGATGCCGGCGGTCGCATCCCGATTCGTCTTGAACGACGTCAGAAGGACCCAGAACAGCGGGAACATGGCCAGCAGTACGGCGATGATCAACGCGACATGCGTGATCACGCCGGCAAGAACGCGACGGGTCTTCATATGCGAGTCAATCGAATGTAGAGGAAGTAGACAGGGAACATCAGAGCCGCGAGCGCGACGGACATCGCTGCCCCCTCGCTGAACTGGTAGAAGTCGAACGTCGTCGCATAGCCGAGCAACGACACCGTCTCGGTCGAGACTCCCGGACCTCCACGAGTCGTGGAGAACACGATGTCGAACAGCCGCACCATATCGATGCACCGCACGATGAGGGTGACGGCGATGACCGGCGCGAGGATGGGGAGCACCACATATCTCGTCGTCTGCCACCACCCCGCTCCGTCCAGAGCAGCTGCCTCGAGGGGTTCCTCGGGCACACCGGTCATTCCGGCGACGAGCATCAACATCACGAACGGGATGTGCATCCACGCGTCGATCACGAGGATGAGCCCCTTCGCCAAGGTCGGGTCCGCGAACGCGTTGATGTCGATGCCGATCGCGTGGAGCACACCCGTGATGACGCCGAGATCCGGATTGAACATGAACTGCCAGATCAGTCCGACCACGACCGGCGTCAGGAGCATGGGCACGAGAAGGAGCGTGCGGGCGATGCGGAAGCCGCGCAGTTGGCGATGCAGGGCGACTGCGAGCAGATACCCGACGATGAACTGGATGATCACGCCCGCGATGACGAAGAAGAGCGTGACGCCGAGGGTCTCGGCGAACCGGGCAGTGAATACCGCGCGAAGGTAGTTGTCGAACCCGACGAAGCGGGTGCCGTCGGTGGTCAAGCTGAGGTCGGAGACCGAGATCCACACCGCGTACCCGATCGGCACGATGCCGACCGCGAGGATGAAGACCCACGTTGGAATGACGTACGCGAGCGAGGCGAACCCGCCGGAGCGGGTCCGCCGGGCACCGGCCCCGCTCCCGCCGGTCCGGGTGCTCAAGGCACCTGGACCGGCCTGGGGAGCAGGGAGGATGCTCACCCCGTGTACCGTCCCGACTGCACCAGGATGTTCATCAGATCATCCTGCGCCTTGACCATGCCATCGTCGAACGAGAGCTGATCTGTCGCCATCGCGTTGATGTTCTGGCTGAGTGACGTGATGAGCTGACTCATCTCAGGAATCCTGTCGATCGGAACTCCCGTCTCAGCAGACTTGCCGACCGCCTCGAGATACGGCAGCTGCGCGAGGAGCTCCGGGTTCTCGGTGGTCGAGATGCGCGCGGGAGGGGGAGCTCCTGCATCGACGAACGCCTGAACGTTCTCCCTGCTGAGCGCCCACGAGAGGAAGTCCCACGCTGCCTGCTGGTGCGGGGACACGCGTGAGATGCCGGCCACCCAGCCGTAGAGGACTGCAGCTGGGTCGTACTCTCCCCCATCCGAGGTCGGCGGCTCAGCGGTCGCGACCTTCCCGACAACCTTGGACGTCGACGGGTCGTTCACCGTGCTCCACCAGCCGGATGCCAGGGTCATCTGGCCGACTTCGAGCTGGCTGAATGCGTTCACCGCGTCGAACGACGTCGCCGATGGGGCACTCGAGGGCCCGTACTGCAGAAGATCCAGATAACGCTCCATCGTCGTCTTGGCGACCTCGCTATCCAGCATCGGCCGGAACGTCTCCGGATCGAGAAGTCGGCCACCTGAACCGACGAGCATCGCGTTGAAGAAGTGGGCGGACCCCGTCGGGGCGTAGATGCCCATGTATCCGTAGTCGCCGGCCGCCTCGAGTGCCTTCGCGTTGGAGATGACGTCGTCCCATGTGACCGCGGGCTCCAGGCCGAGTTCGTCGAACAGGTCTGTGCGGTACCACTGCAGGTACGGCTCCGTCGAGAGCGGCAAGCCGTAGCTCACGCCATCCTGCTTGGCGTACGCCTTCAGGCCGTCGGGGAAGTCTGCGTAGTCATAGTCCGCATCTCCCTTCAGGTAGTCGTCGAGGCCGAGCAGTCCGCCGCCGGCGACGACCTGCGGCATCTGGAAGCCGTCGACCTGAGCCATGTCGAAGGTCGACTCTCCGCTCTGCGCCGCCAGGATCACCTTGGTCGCGAGCTGCGCATAGGGCACCTCGACGAATTCGATCGCGATCCCGGTCTCGTCCTCGTATTCGATCGCAAGTGCCTTCAGGCCCTCGGCGCTCGGGCTCGCGGTCACGAGCATGGTCAGCGAGTCGGGCGTGCCCTCATCCTGCGGCACGTCTCCATCGGCTACGGCGCCGCACCCTGCGACGCCGAGCGTCACCACGAATACTGCTGCGGCTGCGATGACTCCAGTCACCTTCTTCATCCGTCACGCCTCTCTCGATGTGGACCACGCCGGCCGACGCCTTCGGGTCTCGGTGACCAAAGTTTACACAAATACGGTTGAATAGGAAATATCTTTACCTCGCCGATTCAGCAACAGCTTGGAGACGCTATGAAGCAGCCCGCGGTGTCGCATCCCCTCGCCGCAGCGATCGGGGATTCGGGCATTGAAATCTCCGGTCGCAGCATCGACCGCTTTGCCCACTCCCACGACGCCTCGCATTACTCCCTCATTCCGGCGGCTGTGGCGGTACCGCGCGATGCCGCGGAGCTTGGCCGGGTGCTGGCGGCGGCGACCGCGGCGGGAGAGCCGATCACATTCCGTTCCGGAGGAACGAGCCTATCCGGCCAGGGGATGACCGACGGGGTGCTCGTCGACACCCGGCGGCACTTCCGCCGGGTCGACATCCTCGAGGATGGACAGCGCGTGCGCGTCCAGCCCGGAGCCACCGTCCGGCAGGTGAACGCTCGCCTTGCCCGCCACGGACGCAAACTCGGGCCAGACCCCGCAAGCGAGATCGCCTGCACGATCGGAGGCGTCATCGCCGACAACTCGAGCGGGATGGCCTGCGGCATCACCGAGAACTCCTACCAGACCGTGGAGTCGATGGTGCTCGTCCTCTCCGACGGAGGAGTACTGGACACCGCCGGCCCCAACGCCGATGAGGAACTGCTGCGGCGCTACCCCGCACTCCACGCCGGCCTGACCGCACTGCGGGACGCCGTCATGGGATCGCCTGACGCCGTCCGACGGGTGCGTCAGCAGTTCTCGATGAAGAACACGATGGGATACGGCGTCAATTCGCTCGTCGACTTTCACCGCCCGATCGACATCCTCAGTCACCTCGTCGTCGGCAGCGAAGGCACGCTCGCATTCGTTGCCGAGGCGACCTTCCGCACGATCCCGGTGTTGCCATCCGTCTCCACGGGGCTGCTGGTGTTCTCGGACCTCGCATTGGCGACCGGCGCGATCCCTCGGCTGGTCGAGGCAGGGTTCGCCACCATCGAACTGCTCGATTCGCGTTCCCTTCTGGTCGCACAGACACTGGGAGATGTGCCGACAGCGGTGGCGGAACTCGAGGTCATCGATCACACCGCGCTGCTGGTCGAACTGCACGAGCATGCCGACCACGAACTCGACCGCCGGGAAACGGCCGTCCAGCCGGTGCTCGCCACGCTCCCGCTGGTGAGCGCCCCCCGCCTCACCCGCGACAAGGAAGAGATCGCCGCACTCTGGCACGTGCGAAAGGGGATATACCCGGCGATCGCCGGAGCGAGGCCGTCAGGCACGACCGCGCTGCTCGAGGATGTGGTGGTGCCGCTCGGTCGTCTGCAGGAGACCTGCGAACGTCTCCTGCAGCTTTTCGAGGCGCACGACTACCGCGATTCGGTGATCTTCGGTCACGCGAAGGACGGCAACCTTCATTTCATGGTCACCGAGGAATTCGGAGATCCCGCCGGCGTGGAACGCTACCGCGCGTTCACCGAAGACCTCGTCGATCTGATCCTCGGAATGGACGGGTCGCTCAAGGCCGAGCACGGCACCGGCCGCGTGATGGCGCCTTTCGTGCAACGCCAGTACGGCGACGAACTGTACGAGATCATGCGGGAGATCAAGCGGCTCTTCGACCCGCGCGGCGTCCTCAACCCTGGCGTCATCCTGACCGAGGACCCCGACCTGCACCTGCGCAACCTCAAGCTCGTCCCGACTGTCGAGGTGGAGGTGGATCGCTGCGTCGAATGCGGGTACTGCGAGCCAACCTGCCCGAGTCGCGACCTGACGCTGACCCCGCGCCAGCGGATCGGCCTGCGCAGGGACATCGCCAACGCGGAAGCGACTGGGAATGTCGCCCTCGCCGCGGAGCTCCGGGATGACTACGACTACGACGGTGTTCAGACCTGCGCCGTTGACGGCATGTGCTCCGTCGCCTGCCCCGTCGACATCGACACCGGCGACCTCGTGCGCAGACTCCGCGCCGAGAGCAGCCACGGAGTAGTGGGCCGGGTGTGGGATGCCGCGGCGACCGCGTGGGCACCGGCGACCCGAATCGGCGGGCTCGCGCTGACGACTGCACGGATGCTTCCGGCGCCGCTCGTCACCGCGGCGACCGATGCGGCCCGCAAGGTGCTCGGCGACGACGTCGTCCCGCGATACGACGCGGGGCTGCCGCGCGGCGGTGCCGCACGTCCGCGGCCGACGGGCCCCGTGGCAGGCGGGGAAGCCGTCTTCTTCTCGTCGTGCATCGGCAGCATGTTCGGACCGGCCGACACGGGTCGCGAAGACGCTCTCGGCGCAACCGAAGCACTCCTGCGACTCGCCCAGCGCGTGGGAGCCACGCTCGTCATCCCGGAGGGCATCGCGGGTCTGTGCTGCGGGACGCCATGGAAGTCGAAGGGGCACCTGGAAGGCTACGCCAGCATGACCGAACGGGTCCTTCGTGCCCTCGTCGAAGCCAGCGACGGCGGACGTCTGCCGATCATCTGCGAAGCCGCATCGTGCACAGAAGGACTCGCACACATGCGCGACCTGGCGGACTCGGCACTGAGGGGCGACGCAGGGCTGCGGTTTGTGGACGCCACCGACTTCGTCAGGGACCGCATTGTCGACAGGTTGACGGTGACATCCCCGGTCGAGTCGATCATGGTGCACCCGACCTGCTCGACCACCGTCATCGGCGCCACCGACGCGCTCGTCGCTCTGGCCCGGCACGTCTCCGATGACGTCGTCGTGCCCGAGAACTGGGGATGCTGCGGGTTCGCAGGCGACCGGGGGCTTCTGCATCCAGAACTCACGGCGGCGGCCACCGCGGCCGAGGCCGACGAGATCGGCGGACGCGAGTTCGCGGCATACGTCTCCGCGAACCGCACCTGCGAGATCGGGATGAGCCGGGCCACCGGGTCGCCGTTCCAGCACATCCTCGAGGTGCTGGAATTCGCGACCCGTCCGCTGTGAGACGCGGCGCCGTCTGGTCTGTGCTGGCCAGCAGTCTGTTCGGGGCCGTCTTCTTCCTCGCAGGCGTCATCGACGCTGGGCCCGAGCAGATCCTCGGGTGGCGACTCGTGATCACGGCGGCGCTGTTCTCGGCGGCGCTCGTGTCGCGGGCGGGCCGCGACGCGGTACGGGATCTGGTCCGCGTCGTCGCGGCCCGGCCATGGGCGTGCGCCGTGGTGGTCATCAATGCCGGGCTGGTCGGCACACAGATGTGGATGTTCGCGTGGGCGCCTGCCAACGGCGAGGCTTTCGAGGCGTCCCTGGGTTACCTTCTGCTGCCACTCGCGCTCGTCCTCGTCGGACGGGTGGTGTTCCGCGACCATGTGCCGCTGCTGCAATGGGTGGCGGTTGCGATCGCCATCGCCGCCGTCGCCACCAAGATGGCTCTGAGCGGCCCGGGCTCCTGGGTCACGGCGGTGATCTGCGTCGGCTACGCCCTGTACTTCTCGCTTCGCCGCGGGTTCCGGCTCGACCTGCCTGCGTCGTTCGGGGTCGAGTGCGCGCTCCTGGTTCCGATCGCGGTAGCGCTGCTGGTCGGGACTCACTCCGCTGCGGCCGGACCATCGATGCTCCTTCTCGCGGTGGGGGTGGCGAGCGCGGCTGCCATGTGGTCGTATCTCACAGCGGCACGGCGGCTCAGCCTGCCGGCGTTCGGCCTGCTGAGCTACCTGGAGTCTGTGCTGCTCTTCGTCGCAGCGATCGCACTCGGGGACAAGCTCGAGCCTGCGGACTGGGTGATGTGCTCGCTGCTGGGGGTCGCGCTGGTCCTCATGGCGCTCTCCTACGGGCCCGCAGTCCGATCCAGATCAGCACGACGCCGACCAGCGTCACCGCGACGATGAATCGCTCGACGTCTCGCCGGACCGCGAGCCTGCGGCGTCCTCACTTCGCCGGATTCACCCGACCGAGCAGGATGTCATGATGGCACGGTGTCAGTTCCCATCGACATCCAGCTCAGGCGGCTCGATGAGCACCGCATTCGAGTGTCCGGTGTCGGTCCCGCGGGGCTCACGGTCAACGGCAACGGATGGGAGACCGAGCCCAGCGACGACGGTGCCTTCGCGTTCAACTGCATGGCTTACAGCGACGCCTCGGTCCGGCTTCTCGTGACGACGGAGGGGCAGCACCAGAGCTACCACGCGTTTGTCGCAGACCTCGGCATCGGCGAATCCATGCCGGCCATCATCGGCGACGCCCAAGACCACCAGTTTGAGAACGGGTAGCGGGCCACCAAGAACGTGCGCGGTCGCGCGCAGACTCCCTACTTGAACGGCAGTCCCCAAGGGGGTCGGGGGCGGCACCCCGCCAGCGCCCCCGCGTCAGTCGGCCTCAAGGGGCCGCCGACGCCGGAGGAACCATCCGCCGAGAAGCAGCAGCACAGCTAGCGCGATCGCGCCCAGGTTGATCGCGAGTCCCGTCATGGCGAGCTGGGTCACCAGGGTCGAGGTCGACGCCGTCGCCGGAGTAGCACCACCCCCCAGCCGCATCATCGCCAGAGTGGGATCACTGATCGCGACGTTCTTGAGCTCGGCCCCATCCTTGGTGCTGTCGTTGACACGCACGGAGTAGCGAATCGTCGCGGTCTGCCCGGCGTTCAGGCCGCCGGTCCAGGTGAGCGTGGTGCCCGCGATTGTCACGTTGCCGGTGTTCGCAGTCGGACCACTCGTCAGCGCCGCGTCATCCAGCACACCCGACAGGTCGTCGGTGATGGTGGCGGGGTCGCCCGCGGGGATGTCAGCTCCGCCGGTGTTCGTGACCGTGACCACGTAGTTGACGCCGGCGCCCGGAGCGACGGACGTCGCACTGGCATCCTTCGTCACCTGAAGTGCAGGCATGGCCGTGTCGGTCACCGCACACGCGGGCCCGGCACAGGTCGCCGGATCGGGTGTGACCGGGTTCGCCGCGGTGGGTGCTGCCCGGAACGCGACGTTGACGAGATCGGCGTTGCCGCCCCCGGTGATCGTCACCTGGTAGGTGAGCGTCACGATCGAGCCCGACGTCAGCGCGCCCGACCACGAGTACCGGTCGCCTGCTGTCGTCACCGTGCCTCTCGCCGGCGCCACGATGGGTCTCCCCACCAGGTCAGCGTCGTCGAGGACGTCGGCGAGGTCGTCCCACGCCACGGCCGGGAAGAGAGCGGTGAAGTCTCCATCGCCGGTGTTCTCGATGGTCACGACATACGAGACCACGTCCCCGATGCGAAGCACCGGATCAGCTGTCACCGCCTTGGCCACCTCGAGCTCCGGCACCAGGATGTCGGCCGTCTCGACCGCATCGGTCGTCACGACTCCGCCCACGCCGGACTCCACCGTCGCGGTGTTGGCCCAGCCGCCGGGGGTGCTGGTCTGCGTCCCCGGCAGCATGGCCCGTACGGTCACGTCGAAGATGTGGACGGCGTTCGGCGGAAGCGGCGTGCCGGTGGCGACCAGCTGGGTCTGTGTCTCGCCGTCCCAGGTCGCGAGCACCGCCGGAGAACCGGCCCGGCCCGCAGCCGACTCCACCGTCACCACGGTCCCCGTGGGGAAGTCGAGCTCGTCCACCAGGCCGTAGGTCAGAGCGACAGCCGACGGATTGGTGACCGTCATCGTGTACGACAGCAGCCACGATCCGTCCACCTGCTGCACGGGCACACCGTTCAGCTCCTTCGTCACTCCCGGATCCCACGCCCGCGCGCACGCGTTGTCACCCGCGGTCGCGACCCCGGTGTCGAGGCTCGCGAAGTTCGCAAAGCCCGTTCCGGTCTCGCCCGCGTCGAACACGCAGTCTCCGGCCGGGTCGTTCCCGGTCACCGAACCCGCGTCCACCACGGCGGTCACCGTGTAGGTGTGCGAACCGGCCGCCGGCAACAGGATGTCCTCCGAGATCACCTGCTCGGCGTCGCCATCGAAGTCGGCGTCGACGGCCACACCGGCGGGCCCGACGACTGTCGGGTCTCCGACGACCGTCATCCCGTCGCCGAGCGCCAGATCGTCCTCGAGCGTGTACAGGCTCGCGGCCGTCCCCGACGGGTTCGCCACGGTGATCTCGTACTCCATGACCCAGGTGCCGTCCGCCTGCTGCGTTTGCGACAGGACCGACTTCGTCAGTCCCGGCACCGGCACGTCAGGCAGATCGGCACAGGCTACTGCGCCCGAGACGCGGAGTCCGACAGACAGCTCGACGTCGTTGAGCAGACCCCCCGGTTCCTGCGCAGGGTCGCACGCCGCGTCCTGGGCGATGCCGGCAGGGACCATGAACTGCACGGTCACGCTGTACACCTGCGTCGCGGGCTGGGTGCTGCTCGGCGCGGCCCCGATTCCGGCATCCGCGATCCGGGTGTCGCTGACACCGTCGAAATCGGGATTGACCGTGACACCGGACGGTGCGTCGACCGCCACGTCGATGATGTCCACGTCCGCCGGGAAGTCGAGGGTGTCATCCAGTCATACGGAGCATCTCCCGACCAGCGTCGTCGAACGGTTCTTGACGGTGATCTGATAGGTCACCGTCCAGACGCCCGTCGCCGCGTTCTGGGTGGGCTGGCCCATGGTCGTCTTGACGGCACTGGGATCGTTGATCGGCTCGCAGGCCGACGAGAAGACCGACTGCACTCCGGCGGTGACCGTGGCGAGGTTCGAGAACCCCGTCGCCGTCTCCCCGGCGTCGAGCCGGCAGTCGGCCGCGCTCGGACTCCGCATCGAACAGGCCGGGGTCGGCCGTGACGGTCACCGTGTAATGGTGGGTCGCCGCAGCGGGCAGCGCCTGGCCGGACACGACGAGCGTGTCGGTCAGACCGTCCCAGCTGCTGGACGGAGACCCGTCGGTCGAGGTGATGCCCGCGGACTGGATGCCCACTCCGGCCGCGAACTGCAGCTCGTCATCCAGCGTGTAGCGGGTCGAGTACGTGGCATCGGGGTTCGTCACCTGGATGTCGTACACGATGGTCCAGATGCCGTTGACGTCGACCGTGGTCGTCGTCACGCTCTTCGTCACCTCGGGGGTCGGAAGCGGCAGCGCGTTCGTGCACGCGTCGGCGGAGTCGAGCTCCGTCGAACTCGTGCCGGCCCGCAGGCTGACCGCATTCTGGTAGCCACCGGTGCCCGCCGGCGGGCAGCTCAGCGCCGAGACACCGGATGCACCCGCCTGGCTGGCGTCGATCACGAGGTCCATCGTGTACACGCGGGTGGCCGGCGTCCCCGGCGTGCCGGCCGGGATGACATCCGCGCCGGTGAGCACGGCCGTATCACCTGTGCCGTTGAATCCGGGGTTCAGCGGAGCGCCGGCCGGGCCGCTCACCGTCAGCTGGTCGACGAGCGCGCCGGCCGGGATGTCCAGAACATCGATGAGCGAGTAGGGCAGGGCGACCGGGTTGGCGTTCGACACCGTGACGACGTACGTCACGCCCCAACGCCCATCCGCGAGCTGCACGGCGGGCGTGACCGTCTTGTCGACCGTCGGCTCGGCGGGCGAGGCGCAGGCCTCCGCCGACGCCGTCCGGCTGTCCGTGGTCGAGAGCGTCGCGCGGTTGGCGAAGCCCGCGGCCAGGCCGGCGGCGCAGGTTCCGGCGGGCGTCCCGCCGGTCGTGCCGGGGTCGGCGATGACGGTCAGCTGATAGGCGTGCTGACCGTTCGCCGGGATGTTGACCGCGGTTGCGAGGACCCCCGAACCGCTCCAGGCGGCCGGTGTGACACCGGCGGGAGCCGAGGTCACCGTGGCACTGACGACCGAGATCCCGGATCCGAAGGCCAGCGCATCCTGCAGCGTGTACGTCGCGGCGTCGGTCGGGCTGTCGTTCGTCACGACGACGGAGTAGACGATGGTCCAGGTGCCGTCGGCGTTCGGGGTCGACGAGGTGACCACCTTCGCCAGGGTCGGCGCGTACTGGGTCGTCACGGTGGCGCAGGCCTGGCCGGCCGGCGTCAGGCCACTCGTGCACGAGGTCGGCACGGTCGCGGCATAGGCCGTGTTGGTCAGCACATCGCCGTTCTGACCGGCACTCACCGTGACCTGATAGGTCACGGTCACGACCGATCCGGCGGCGAGGGCGCCACCCCACGCGATCCGGCCACTCACCGGGTCAGCGACAGCGGATGCAGCACCGCCGTCGATGCTCGCCTGGCCGGAACCGGCGACGAACACGGTGTCATCCAGCACACCGGTCAGGTCATCGACGAGGCGGGCGGCGTTCGCGCTGGTGTAGTCGGCGGTGCCGTCGTTGGTCATCGTCACGGTGTAGGTCACGACGTCGCCGGTGCGCACCCCGGCGGCCGCTGCGTTGCTCGACTTGGTGATGCTCAGTCGCTGCAGCGCGTCGGTATCCGTCGCCTGAGCGGCGAGCGTGGTCGCCGGCGCGGCCGGGTCGGGCGCCGCAACTCTCGCAGTGTTGTCGATTGTGCCGGACGCGGCGGACGAGACCTTGACGGTCACCGTCACCGAGGTCGTGGAACCGGCGCCTCCGCTGGTCACGTCGCCGGTGGACGACAGCTGACCCGCTCGAGCCAGAGTAGCCAGGGTCCAGGTCAACGTCTGACCGGAGACCGTTGCTGCCGGGCTGGTGCTGACCAGCTGCAGGCCGGCCGGAAGCGTATCGGTGAGCGTCGCGCCGGAGATGGGCTCCGCCACCAGGCGGTTCGCGACGGTGATCGTGTAGTCATAGGTGTCCCCCACGCCGACCGTCGTCTTGCCGTCGTCCTTCGTGACGGCCAGTTCCGGGCCGCTCACGACCGACGCGCACGCGTCGTCCGTGTTGTTGGTGGCGACCGGGTCGAACTTCGCGCTCTGAATCTCTGCGCCTACGCACAGGGTCGCGGGCGCCGACGACGTCGGCCGCACCTTCAGCGCGATGGTCTCGACGACATCCTTGGCGAGTTCTCGGGTCGTCGAGCCGTCCGCTTGCACGGGACGGCACGACACCTGGGTCGGGCCGGTCAACGTCCCGGCGGTGCACACCCAGCCCTGGGACGATGAGCGATTCGAGGTTCAGCTCGGCCGGCACGTCGAGCGTGACGACGGCCGAGGCGAGCGCGGATCCGCCATGGTTGACCACCGTGAAGGGGACGACCCCGGAGCGGCCGGCCTGCAGCGGCAGGCGGTCGGCTGCCTTGATCTCGAAGTCCGCCTCCTGGGTGCTGGCGCACACGCGCGGCGGCTCCGATGTTCCCATGGTGTCGGCCTTGATCGAGACCGAGTTGCACGCGGTCTGGTCGGCCGTACCGCCGACCAGCGCCGCCTCGAAGGTGAAGGTGCGGGATGTCGACGCGGGCAGGGTCGGGATCGTCGCCCGGATGGCGCTCGCGCCCAACATCGGCGCGGTCCAGCTGCCCGCGGACGGGCTGGTAGAGGTCGAGTATTCGATCGTCATCCCGGCCGGGTCGTCCTGGGTGAGGGTCGAGACCTCCTCCTTCACCGTGCTCGTCCGCGGGTCACCCGGGTAGGGCAGCACGTCGGTGGCGACCACGTTGAACAGGTCCGTCTGACCCGTGTTCATGACGGTGACGCGGTACTTGATCGAGGTCGCGCTGGGCGGCACGCCGACCGTGACCGCGGGGTCGGAGATCCAGTTGCAGCCGTCGGCCTGGGAAGCATCGGGCTGGCAGATCGACTTTTCGACGTCGAGGCCGGGCACCCCCTGCAGCGTGGTGGTGTCCGTGCGGATGCCGAAGGAGTCGGTCGTCGAGCCGTCGCCGTCGATGTCGGATGCCGCGGTCGTCTCGTCCGCCTTGGTGGGGGCATACGTCTCGGCCGGCGCATTCGCGGCATCACCGACGAACAGGTAGGCGGTCTGGGTGCCCACCGTCGCTGCGAGCGTGGGCGTCGACTTCACAGAGAGCTCGGCGAGAGTCACACACGTGATGCCTGCGCCGGCGACGCTGGTCGGCCATTGGACGATCACCGCGCTGTACGCGATGCCGGCGTAGGTCACCGTCTTGTAGGTGAAGGTGGCGCCGGGAACGGCCGGCAGCGAGGCGCCGTTCGCAAGGATGTTCCATCCTCGCGGCGCCAGGAAGACGTACTGGGGCGTGACGGTCTTGTCGGTCGCCAGGTTGCAGAAGTTCCCGGTGCCCCTCCACAGCACCTCGTCGCCCGCTCGAGGGCTGGCCCCCGGGCTCGTGGTGTTGCTCTCGCTCAATGCGGTGGCCGTCAGAGTGTACGGCGTGTTCGTGTAGAGCGAGACGGTGTGGGCGTCGGGGCTGCCCGTCGCAGAGATCGTGCCGAGAGCGGTGTTCGGGTACGCCATCGTGGCGGCGGCAGTGTTCGTCCGATCCCCTGGCGCCGCGCCCGCCAGCACGGTGAAGTAGGCAGTCACCCGGAACAACGTGCAAGCGGTTCCCGACGCAGCTGCGTTTGGCCCTGCAAGGGTCGGCGAGATCACGGTGACCGACGCGATCGACCGGCCGGTCGGAGCCGCGAAATCTGTGCCCGTGAATGTGCCGGTGGCTCCGTTGTCGAGCGTGTAGTTGATCGTCGCCGCGAGATTGGTCCGGATGTGGTACACGGGAAGACCCGCCTGGTTGAACGTGTCCGTGACGGTGGCGACACCATCGACGTTGGCCTGGTTACAGGTGTCGATCACCCAGGTGTTTCCGCCGTAGGTCGTCGGGGTGACCGCGTAGGTGAAGGCGTTCGAGTATTTGTTCGTCGAGGCCTTGGCGAACGGAGTGACATCGACCAGCGTGACCGTGTGCGCGTCCGGGCTGCCGGTGGGCGTGAACGCCGGCACCGTCGGGAAGTCCGGGTAGGTGATGGTCGCGCTGGCGGTGTTCGTGCGAGGCCCAGCGGTCGCTCCCGGCTGCACCGAGAAGAACAAGTACGCATAGAAGCGCGTGCTGGCGTTACCAGAGGGGTCCAGGTTCGGGCCGGCGAGAGGGTCGGAGACGATGGTCACGTTCACGATGTGCCGACCTGTCGGTGCCGCGTAGTTCACTCCGGTGAAGCTGCCGGTGGTGCCGTCATCGAGCGTGTAGTGGATAGTCGCCTTGGAGCTCGTCCGCACGTGGTAGACGGGCATGCCGGGCTTGTCGAGCTGGTCGTCGACGATCGTCACGACTCCCGGCTTGTTGCCCTGATGGTAGGCGTCGACGAACCAGTACAGACCGGTCGTCGGGGAGGTCGTGGGGATCCTGTAGCTCGTGCCGGAGCCGCTCTTGCCGAAGATGCCCTTCATGAAGGGGGTGCAGTTGTCGACCGTCGTGCTGCGGGGCACCGACGCGGGCGAGGTCGCCTTGACCGTCCCGTTCAGGTAGGTGACGCTGCCCGTCCCAGTGAAGGGCTCCGAGACGTAGCATCCGGGTCCACTGGTGGGATACGCCGAGCTCGGGAAGACGACCTGGAACGTCCCGTTGCGCAAACCCTGCCATGCGTTGGGGCCGGCTGTCACGGTCACGGTGTGCGTACCCGCGTCGTAGGTGCCGCCGCTGCCGGAAACCCAGACGGCTTTCGGCGGCAGCTGCACGGTGACACTGCCCGAGTTGCTGCACAGGGTGTTGTACAGGGACTTGAAGGTCGGGTAGGAGTTCTCGTACCAGCAGCCCGAGAACGCGTTCATCGTGAGGGTCATCGGCGTATCGGTCTCGACGCCCGCGGGTGCCGTGAAGGTCATCGTCGGCGTCGGGATCACGCTGTCGTACGTGGCGGAGTCCGAATCGGTCACCGTCGGAGCATTCGACCCCGTGATGCTCACGAGCGGGTCGATCGGGAATCCTGGCGGGAAGAAGTTGCCGTACCCGGTGACCTCGCGAACCTGGCTGCCGGGCGTGCTCGTCGTGCTCTTGATGAAGTAGCGGAAGATGATGGTGCCGCTCGCGCCCGGGTTGACCGTGCCGAGGGTGACCGTGAATCCCGTTTGGAGGTTGCCCGTGATGGGCGGGGCCGGGCTGTACGGGGCGATCCATGTGGCGCTGGCCTCCTTGCGGCTCGTGCCGTAGTACGGATCAACTCGCGGCGCCTGGATCGAGACCTGCACGTTCGTGCATGCGGTGTCACCGCTGCAGGAGTAAGAGGCTCGCACCTGGTACTCGACGCTGACGGTCGCCGACGGCACGACGCTGCTGATGGGCACACCGTTGGCGTCGGTGATGGTGACCTCGAGGTCGAGGCTCGGCGCCGCGGCCACGGCCGCCTGGACAGCCATCGGGTTCGCGAATGTCGATGCCGCAGGGACCTCAGAATCGGCAGTCTCAGCTGACGTAGTGTCATCCGTCAGATCCTCGGCCGGAGGCTCACCCGATGCCGGCGTCTCCTCAGTCGGCTGAGGCTGGGGCTCGGCCACCGGCACCGGAGTGGCATCTTCGGTAGCCGTCGGCTCGACCGGGGCGGCGGGAGGTTCGACGGCAGGCGGGGCGGGCTGGACTTGCACCGTCTCCGGTGCGGGAGGCTGCTCTTCCGCGAGCGCCGGCGTCATCCCGACGGTCATCATGAGCACTGCCGCCCCGAGAGCGACAGTTGCTCGTGCGGCCCGCCACGGGCCGGTGAGCCCATTCGCGAATTTCCTGATCACGATGCTTCCCCCTTGATCCAGCACGCGACGTCCCCCTGGCGCCGCGAGCACCGTCGAACCGAACGAACTGCATGACAATTCGTTCTGAACGAGGTGTCCTCAAAAAGAGAGACCTCCGCAGCAGCCGACTATGACGGGCCTTTCTACCCCCCCATTGAGGGGGAGGAGCGGGCCGGTCGTCGTCGCCGGGCTCGACAACGTCCGCGCTCTGGGCAACCAGATCGTTCCTGCCGGCAAGAGAGGCCCCGTAGGACACGTTGCGCGGCTCCTGGGTGGCAGTACCGGTGGGATCCGACTCCTCGTCGATCATCTCAGCGCGCGCTCAATGCTGCCGAGTTGTTGCCAACACGACCCTTTTCGGGCTTATGGCGCAGAAAAACCCCTGATAAACAGGGGTTTTTCGTGGCGGTACCGGTGGGATTTGAACCCACGGATGGCTTGCACCATCACATGTTTTCGAGACATGCTCCTTCGGCCGCTCGGACACGGTACCGGGAGCGAGTTTAGCCCACGCAAAGCAGTGCCCGGGTCTCACGGGTGGTTCATAGGAAGAGCCAACGGCGCGCATAGCGAGCCGCAACATCCTGAGCCCATGACGAACACCGACAACACGCCGGCGGCCCCGAAGTCGACCGGCAAGAAGGCAGCATCGGAGTCGGAGCCGACCACGGTGACGACGAACACGACCGCCCCCGCGGCCCCCGCCACGACCACGGTGGTCGAACGCCGCAGCGGCATCAGCGGCGGCATCCTGATCGGCGCGATCGGCGCGGCCCTCGTGGGCGGACTCCTGATCGGCGGCGGCACCGGCGCCCTCATCACCCGCACCATCGACGTCGGCGAGCGCCCGTCGCTCGGCCAGGCCGGCGGCCAGGGCCAGGACGGGCAGCAGGGCGGCGGGATGCCGGGGCAGCAGCAGGGCGGCGGCCAGAACGGCGGCCCGCACCAGGGTGGCCCGCAGGGTGGCCCGCCCGACGGCCCGCAGGGCGGGAACGGAGGCCCGCAGCAGGACCAGAACGGACCGCCGTCCCAGCAGAAGAACGACTCCGATCCCGACGAGTCCGGCACCGACGACAGCACCGACGGGACCGACGCCGGCTGACTCAGGTCGTCCGAGGGGTGCCCGTTCATCAGCCGATCGGGCACCCCTCCGTTTTTGGCCCCCGCTAGGGTTGAACAGCCAGCCAGAAACCCCGAGAGGTCCTCGATGTCGTCGTGGAAGTCGTCAGTACTCGCATTCGCATCGCAGAAGGCACCGCGGCTGTCCAGCCGGTTCCTCGCGTCGAGCGGGTACACCCTCGACCCGGCGACGATCGGCCCTCCGGAGGTCTTCGACGTCTGGACGGCCAAGACGGCGGAGCGTCAGGATCGCTCCTGGCAGGCTCTGGTCGCCGAGGTCAAGTCGGGGCATCCGCGACGCGATGTCGAGGCGCTCTATGAATCGCTCGCGGCGATCGAGACCGACGGAACGACGATCCTCGAAGTGGGATGCGGCGGCGGCTACTACTCCGAGATCATCTCCCACCGCTTCCCGAACCTGAAGTACGAAGGCCTCGACATCTCGCCGGCGAGCATCGCTCTCGCACGCGTGCACTACCCGAGCCGCAGCTTCCTGGTCGGCTCCGCCTACGAGCTGCCGCACGCAGACCACAGCGTCGACATCGTGATGGACGGCGTTGCCCTCGTGCAGATCCCCGAATGGAAGCGTGCCGTCTCCGAGTACGGACGGGTCGCGCGTCGCAACGCCATCATCCACGGCGTGACGATCACCGAGTCGCACCCGACGACCCTGTTCGCGAAGTACGCCTACGGCCAGCCGTCGTTCGAGTCGGTGTACAACCGGGCCGAGTTGCTGGCCGAATGCGAATCCCACGGCCTGCGATTGATCAAGACCGTTCAGGGGCTCGATTACGACCTCGAGAAGTTCCTCGGCATCCCGTCGACCGAGGAGACGTGGCTGCTCGAGGTCTCCTGACCCGAGGACCCGGGGACGCGCGGACGCGTCGGCCGACACCGTCCGACGTCCCGCCTAGGCTGTGCCCATGGCACGCCCCGCGACCCCCGGATTCGCGTGCTCGGAGTGCGGCTGGACCGGCGCCAAGTGGTACGGCAGCTGCCCAGAGTGCCAGGCGTGGGGCACCGTCGTCGAGCGCGGCCGGCCCGTCGTGGCGATCGCAGCGGCGTCGGTCCCCGAGGGCCGCACGGCGCGCCCGATCACCGAGCTCGGCAGCGAGACGGTCGCGCACTGGCCCTCAGGCATCGGCGAGTTCGATCGGGTGCTGGGCGGCGGCATCGTCCCCGGTGCAGCCATCCTGCTGAGCGGCGAGCCCGGCGTGGGCAAGTCGACCCTGCTGCTCGAGGTCGCATCCCGAGCCGCCCGCGCCGGCACGCGCGTGCTCTACGTCAGCGCCGAAGAGTCCGCGAGCCAGGTGCGCCTGCGTGCCGAGCGCACCGGAGCCCTCGCCGACGAGCTCTACCTCGCGGCCGAGACCGACCTCGCCACGATCCTCGGTCACATCGATGCCGTGAGTCCGGCGCTCGTGATCGTCGACTCGGTGCAGACCGTCTCGTCATCCATGTCCGACGGCGCCGCCGGCCAGCCGGCACAGGTTCGTGAGGTCGCCGGCACACTCATCCGCATCGCGAAAGACCGCAACCTGCCGGTGCTGCTGGTGGGTCACGTCACGAAAGACGGCACGATCGCGGGGCCCCGGCTTCTCGAGCACCTGGTGGATGTCGTCTGCAGCTTCGAAGGCGACCGCCAGACCGCGCTGCGCTTCGTCCGCGCCCTGAAGAACCGCTTCGGCCCCACCGATGAGGTCGGATGCTTCGAGATGACCGGCGACGGCATCGCCGAGGTGCCCGATCCGTCGGGCCTCTTCCTCTCGCGCTCTGCGGCCCCGGTGAGCGGCACCTGCGTCACGATCGCGATGGAGGGTCGTCGCGCCCTCCCCGTCGAGGTGCAGGCGCTCATCGTCGCGACCCAGGCCCCTCAACCGCGACGCGTCGTGAACGGCGTCGACTCATCCCGCGTCGCGATGCTGCTCGCCGTGCTCGAGCGCCGCTGCCGCATCCGGCTGTCGAATCAGGATGTCTACGTGTCGACCGTGGGCGGCATCCGTCTCGCAGAACCCGGCGCCGACCTCGCGATCGCGCTCGCCATTGCGAGTGCCGTGCGTGACATCCCGCTGCCGGCCACCCTGGCCGCCGTCGGCGAGATCTCGCTCGCTGGTGAGATCCGCCCGGTGGCCGGCGCCCGCCAGCGCATCGCCGAGGCGAAACGACTCGGATACGCGACGGTGCTCGACGGCACCGGATCCGATGGCCCAGGCGGCTCGGTCAGCGACGTCATCGGGGCGGCCTTCGCCAAGGGTGGCTCGCCGGACTCCGAGAAGCCGGGCTTCTAGCGGTTCAGCGCTCGACGACCGCGAGCCGTCGGGCGAGCGCACGCTGCTCAGCCTCCGTCGGCGCGGCGGCGATCGCCACCCGGTACTCGGCGGCCGCCTCGTCTGCGCGACCGGCGCGCACGAGCAGGTCCGCTCGCGCCGCCGGACGGAGGTGGCCGAGATCGCCGTCCACCCGTGTCGATCGCCGCGAGGCCGGCATCGGCGCCCTGGGCCATGCCGACCGCGATGGCGCGGTTGAACTCGATGACGTATGTCGGTGCCAGGCCGAGCAGCCGATCGTAGAGCAGCACGATCGCGCCCCAGTCGGTCTCGCCCGCCGACGGTGCCGTCGCGTGCACCGCGGCGATCGCGGCCTGGAGCTGGTACACGCCGGCGCGATCGCGCCGTGCCGCGGCCGCGAGCAGCCGGCGCGCCTCGGCGATCTGTGCGCGGTCCCACGCGGCGCGATCCTGCTCTTCGAGCGTCAGGAGGGTGCCGGAGGGGTCGAGCCGAGCGTCGCGCCGCGAATGCTGGAAGAGCATGAGCGCGAGCAGCCCGGACACCTCCGGCTCGTCGGCCATGAGGGTCAGCAGCTCGCGGGTCAGCCTGATCGCCTCGTCGGCGAGCGAGCGGTCGGCCGCCGCCGAATAGCCCGCAGAGAAGGCGAGATAGAGCACGGCGAGCACGCCCGCAAGACGCTCCGGCAACTGCGCCCCCTCCGGCACGCGATACGGGATGCCGGCGTCGGCGATCTTGCGCTTGGCGCGCACGATTCGCTGCGCGATGGCGCTCTCCGGCACGAGGAAGGCCCGCGCGATCTGCGGCGTCGTCAGTCCGCCGACCGTCCGCAGGGTGAGGGCGAGCCTCGCCTCCGGCGGCAGCGCAGGGTGACAGCAGGTGAAGATGAGCCGCAGGCGATCGTCGAGGATCTCATCCTGTTCTGCGTCGAGGTGATCGAGTTCCTGCATCACCGCCTCCATCTCCAGCTTGCGGTCCAAGACGGCCGTTCGGCGCAGCCGGTCGAGTGCCCGGTTCTTGGCGACCGTCGTGAGCCACGCGCCGGGATTGTTCGGGACTCCATCCCGCGGCCAGGTGATCATGGCCGATTCGAACGCCTCGGCGGTGCTGTCCTCCGCCAGCGACCAGTCGCGGGTGATCCGGATCAGCGTTGCTACGATCCGAGACCACTCGGACCGGTGCGCTGCGGCCACCGCCTCCGAGACGGGCTCGCTCACTCCTCGAACGGCCACACCGGGCGCAGCTCGATCCGCCCGAACCGGGCCATCGGATGCCTGGATGCGATCTCGATCGCAGCATCCAGGTCGGCGGCCTCGATCATGTCGTAGCCGGCGATCCACTCCTTGGATTCGGTGAACGGGCCGTCGGTCACGAGAACGTCTCCGTTGCGGACGCGCACGAGGGTGGCGTCCTCCACCGGACGCAGGCGGTCGCCGTGCAGGCGCGCTCCGCTCGCCTCCACATAGGCGATCCATTCCTGGATGTTGTCCTGGGCGGCGTCGTAGGTCTCGGCCTCGGGGTCGGTTGCGACGAACATCATGTATTGCATTGCGGCTCCTTCTTGGTTGTCAGGGTATTCGAGCGTCAGAGAACGCGGACCCACGCGGATGCGCAGAGGCGCTCGGTCCAGTGGGTGGGGCGGCCGGGCTGATCGTCACCGGGGTCCTGGTCGATGTCGCACATGTCTCCTCCTTCGTCGCGGGTCCATCGGGAACCCGCTTTTCAGGACGACGAACGGCATCGACGAGAATCGACACACTTGCAAGAAATTTGACGGGATCGCGCCTAGCCCGACCGCGTCGGCGCGTACTGCCTCGCGACGATGCCGTCACCGAGCTCGACGCTGCCGACCTGCGTCAGCTCGACGACCTCCGACAGCCCGTCGAACGGCCTCCGGCCGGATCCCGCGATCTTGGGGTGCACGACGAACTCGTACTCGTCGATCAGCCCCAGCTCGGCCAGTGCAAGGGGAAGCATCACGCCGCCGGTGAACAGCCCCTCACCCGGCTCGTCCTTGAGGCGCCGAACGACCCCACCCACGTCGCCACGCACGAGCTCGGCGTTCCAGTCGACGTCGGTCAGCGTGCTCGAGACGACGTACTTCTTCGCCGCGTTGATCGCATCGGCGAAGGGCTCCAGCCAGGCGGGCCGGTCTGCCGACGGCTCGCGCCATCCCGACTCCATGAGCCCGTAGGTCACGCGGCCGAGGATCAGCGCGTCGGCACGTGCGATCCCCTCGGCGGCGTGCCGATGCGTGCGCTCGTTCGGCGACGAATGCTGGGTGGCTGTGGTCGATGCAGCCGTCGAGACTGACGTTGATGGAGTAGCGGAGGGGGCGCACACCCGCCACGCTATCGCCATATGTGGACACCGTCCACTAACGCTCAGAACAGCCGGAACGCCAGCTCGGTCGACTCGATGGTGCCGAGTTTCACCTGCAGCCGGTAGGTCGGGCCGTCAGGTCCGGCGACCGCGGCCGGTCGCGTCGTGTTGCACGTGGTGGTCGACGAGCGGGTGCGATCCCACGCGAACGGCGTCGTCGTCTGCTCGACGCCCGGGCGCCAGCACGACCGGGTTCGCGACACGCGCCCGTCTGGCAGTCCTTCGAGCTCCAGATGCGGTCGGTGCCGCTCGTGATGATGTACTCCTGCGCGGCCGTGCCGACGTCGAACGTGCACGGCGCCGACCCGATGTTCGTGATCGACATCGAGAGCGTCGGCTGCACGCCCGAGGCGTAGCTGTTCGAGTCGGTGATCGCCGCGATCGCGATCTGAGCCGGGTTGCACGCGTCTCCGCCGGCGGCCGACGTGAAGGTCGGGGTCGGCGTCCCCGAGGGCGAGTTGCTCGTCGACGGCGACGGGCTGTTCGAGGGATTCGCCGACCGGCGTTCTCGCGCCCGGCCGCACCACGATCAGCACGATCACGACGATGACCGCGATCAGGCCGAGCAGCACCAGCAGACGGCGACGCCAGTAGACCGACGGTGGCTGAGGGCCGACGGGATTGCGGATCGTCGACATGCCGCCAGGGTAAGCCCGGATGCGGGCCGGGCATCCGGCGCGCCCAGAATGGCCGTCAGCTTGCGCAGCATCCGGGTGTTGCCCAAAGTGTTGGGCTTGACGCGCGCGAGGTCCAGGAACTCGGCGACCCCCTCATCCGGCGACCGCACCAACTCGGCGTACACGTCGGGCGGCACGAGGCCCTCGCCGATCTCGCCGTAGCCGTGCTCGGTGAAGAAGCCGACCTCGAACGTGAGGCAGAACAGCCGGCTCAGGCCGAGCTCGCGGGCGTCGTCTTCGAGGCGGGCGAGCAGCGCGTGCCCGACGCCCTTGCCGCGCCAGTCGCGGCGCGGCGGCGAGGGTGCGCACCTCGCCGATGTCCTCCCAGATGACGTGCAGGGCGCCGCAGCCGACGAGCTCGCCGTCGGGCGTCTCGGCCACGCGGAACTCCTGCACCGCCTCGTAGAAGACCACGCGGTCCTTGCCGAGCAGGATGCGCTCCTGCACCAGCGGCTCGATCAGGCTCTGGATGCCGGGGACGTCGCCCGTGCGGGCGCGCCGCACAGAGAAGGGCGGGCCGGCGATCTCAGTCACCGGCCCACCCTATCTGCGTGATGCTGGGCCCCGATACGCCGCTTCGCGGCTACTCGATCGACGGGATCAGCTCGCGGCCGCCGCCTTCTCGGGCTTCTCGGTCAGCGCCTCGCGGCCCTTCTGACGGCCGGTGCCGAAGGTGAACTGCTCGCCCTCCGGCAGCTTCTCGTCGAAGTCGACCTTCACGTGGTCGCCCGCGTTGAGCTCGCCGTGCAGGATCTTCTCCGACAGCCGGTCCTCGATCTCGTGCTGCACCGCGCGGCGCAGCGGGCGGGCGCCCAGCGTGGGCTCCCAGCCGAGCTCGATCAGCTTGGCCTTGGCAGCATCGCGGATCTCGATCGTCATGTCGCGGTCGAGCAGGCGCTCGGCCAGCTTCTTCAGGAACAGGCCGACGATCTGCATCAGCTCCTCCGGTTCAGCTGCGGGAACACGATGGTCTCGTCGACACGGTTCAGGAACTCGGGCTTGAAGTGCTTCTTCAGCTCCTCGACGACCTTGCCGCGCATCGCGCGGTACGACGTCTCGACGTTGCCCTCGAGCGTGAACCCGACCGGGCCGCCGGTGATGTCCTTGGTGCCCAGGTTGGTCGTCATGATGATGACCGTGTTCTTGAAGTCGATGACGCGACCCTGACCGTCGGTCAGGCGTCCCTCTTCCAGGATCTGCAGCAGCGAGTTGAAGATGTCGGGGTGCGCCTTCTCGATCTCGTCGAAGAGCACCACCGAGAACGGCTTGCGCCGCACCTTCTCGGTCAGCTGGCCGCCCTCTTCGAATCCGACGAATCCGGGAGGGGCACCGAACAGACGCGAGACGGTGTGCTTCTCGCCGTACTCGGACATGTCGAGCGCGATGAGCGCGTTCTCGTCGTCGAACAGGAACTCGGCGAGCGCCTTGGCGAGCTCGGTCTTTCCGACACCGGTGGGGCCGGCGAAGATGAACGAACCCGACGGACGCTTCGGGTCCTTGAGTCCGGCACGCGTGCGGCGGATGGTCTTGGCGAGAACCGAGATGGCCTCTTCCTGACCGATGACGCGCTCGTGCAGCGCCTTCTCCATGAAGATGAGCCGGCTCGACTCCTCTTCGGTCAGCTTGAAGACCGGGATGCCGGTCGCGTTCGCCAGCACCTCGGCGATCACGCCCTCATCCACGGTTCCGCGATGCGGCGACGTCGCCCGACTTCCACTGCTTCTCGAGCTTGAGCCGCTCACCGAGCAGCTTCTTCTCCTCGTCGCGCAGCGCTCGCGGCCTTCTCGAAGTCCTGGTCCTCGATGGCGCCTTCCTTCGTGGCGCGCACGGCGGCGATCTTCTCGTCGAACTCGCGCAGCTCGGGCGGGGCCGAGAGGATCGACAGGCGCAGGCGTGCGCCGGCCTCGTCGATCAGGTCGATGGCCTTGTCGGGCAGGAAGCGGTCGCTGACGTAGCGGTCGGCGAGGTTCGCGGCGGCGACGATCGCGCCGTCGGTGATCGACACCTTGTGGAACGCCTCGTACTTGTCGCGCAGGCCCTTCAGGATGTTGATGGTGTGCGGCAGCGTGGGCTCCTGCACCTGCACGGGCTGGAAGCGGCGCTCGAGCGCGGCGTCCTTCTCGAAGTGCTTGCGGTACTCGTCGAGCGTCGTCGCACCGATGGTCTGCAGCTCGCCGCGGGCGAGCAGAGGCTTCAGGATGCTGGCCGCGTCGATCGCGCCCTCTGCGGCACCCGCTCCGACGAGCGTGTGGATCTCGTCGATGAACGTGATGATGTCGCCGCGGGTGCGGATCTCTTTGGTGACCTTCTTCAGGCGCTCCTCGAAGTCACCGCGGTAGCGGGATCCGGCGATGAGCGAGCCGAGGTCGAGCGTGTAGAGCTGCTTGTCCTTGAGCGTCTCGGGCACGTCGCCGCGCACGATCGCCTGGGCGAGGCCCTCGACGACGGCGGTCTTGCCGACGCCGGGCTCGCCGATCAGCACGGGGTTGTTCTTCGAGCGGCGGGAGAGGATCTGCATGACCCGCTCCATCTCCTTCTCGCGGCCGATGACCGGGTCGAGCTTGCCGTCCCGTGCGGCCTGCGTCAGGTTGCGGCCGAACTGGTCGAGGATCTGGCTGCCCTTGTCGGGCGTCGCGTCGTTGCCGCCGACGGCCACCTGCTCCTTGCCCTGGTATCCGGACAGCAGCTGGATGACCTGCTGACGCACGCGGTTCAGGTCGGCGCCCAGCTTCACGAGCACCTGGGCTGCGACGCCCTCGCCCTCGCGGATGAGCCCGAGCAGGATGTGCTCGGTGCCGATGTAGGAGTGGCCCAGCTGCAGCGCCTCGCGCAGCGAGAGCTCGAGCACCTTCTTGGCGCGCGGGGTGAACGGGATGTGGCCGGTCGGCTGCTGCTGACCCTGGCCGATGATGTCCTGCACCTGCTCGCGGACGGCGTCCAGCGAGATGCCGAGCGACTCCAGCGCCTTGGCGGCGACGCCCTCACCCTCGTGGATCAGCCCGAGCAGGATGTGCTCGGTGCCGATGTAGTTGTGGTTGAGCATCTTCGCCTCTTCTTGGGCGAGGACGACCACGCGACGGGCTCGGTCGGTAAAACGCTCGAACATCTGAAATCTTCTCCTCCGACGCTCACACGGGAGGTGGCGCCGATACATCGAGAGTAACGACGCAGCCCGCCGAGAACTCCGCTGTTCGCTGGGGGCGTGACGCGTGCCGTCGACATGCTGTTGGGACTCGCCCTCGCCGGATGCGCCGCTCCCCCGGACCGCCGGCCCGGCTGGCTAGCATTCGAGCATGGCCACGCTGCTCGACGGACTCGCCGAGCCGTTCACAGCGGTCGAGCCCGCAGAGGCGATCGCCCTGCTCGCGGAGCACTGGGGCATCGCCGCGGGCGAGCTGACCCGGCTCGAGACCGAGCGCGATGACACGTTCCGCGTGCACGTCGATCGGCGGCGAAGACGTCACCCTCAAGGTCGCGCACCCCAACGACCCTGCCGAGCTCATCGATCTGCAGTCCCGCGCGCTCGAGCACGCCCGCGCTGCCGACCCCGGCATCCCGCTGCAGCGCGTCGTGCCGACGCGTCGACGGATCGCTCGCCGCGCGAGGTCGGCGACCGCACCGCACGGGTGCTGACCTGGCTCGACGGCGATCTGGTGCTCGACTCCCCGCAGACGCCGGCGCTCGTTCGGCGACGCCGGCCGGATGCTGGGTCGGCTCAACCGCGCCCTGGCCGACTTCGACCACCCGGCCGCCGATCGCGAGCTCGCGTGGGACCTCCCACACCTGCCCGACCTGCGGCCGCACGCCACCGACCCGCTGCATCTCGACGTCATCGACCGGTTCGAGGCCGAGATCGTGCCTGCCCTGGCGGCAGCTGCCGCACCAGGTGATCCACAACGACGGGCATCCCGGCAACCTGCTCGTCGACCCGGCGCACCCGGATGTCGTGGCCGGCATCCTCGACTTCGGCGACACGACGCGCTCGCCGCGGGTCTGCGATCTCGCGGTCGCGCTCGCCTACCTCGTTCCGGACGCCCCGCGCCCCTGGCCCGACGTCGACGCCTTCACGGCCGGCTTCGAGACCGCCGTGCCCCTGACCGACGGCGAACGCGATGTGCTGCCCATGCTGATCGCCGCGCGCACGATCATGCGCACCGTCATCAACCGCGCGATGAATCCGGGCGAGGGCGAGGCCGACGGGTTCTACGTCCGAAACGAACGCAAGCTGCGTCGCATCCTGGAGGTCTCATGACCGGACCCACCAGCTACTTCGACCCGGCACGCGCACGGCGAGCTCGACGCGCGGACGGCGGACCTCGTCCGCCGCCGGGCGGCCGCGCTCGGCCCCGCCTACCGGCTCTTCTATCGCGAGCCGCTCGAGTTCGTGCGGGGCGAGCGCGCCCACCTGTTCGACCGCGACGGAGCCGACTACCTCGACGCCTATAACAACGTCCCCTCGGTCGGGCACGCGCACCCCCGGGTCGTCGCGGCGATCGCCGAGCAGGCCGGCGCGGCTCAACACCCACACCCGCTACCTGTCCGAGGCGACGATCGACTACGCCGAGCAATTGCTCGCCACATTCCCCGGCGGCGCCCTCGGCCACGTCATGTTCACCTGCACCGGCTCGGAGGCGAACGACCTCGCGCTGCGCGTCGCGAAGGCGGCGACCGGCGGCGAGGGCGTCATCGTCACCTGGAACGCGTACCACGGCGTCACCACCGAGGTCGCCGGCATCTCGCCGTCGCTCGTGGGCGTCGACGGCATGCCGCCGTGGGCGCGAGCCGTGCGCGCACCCGGCCGCGTTCTCGGCGGTGGGCCGGCGAACGTCGCCGAGGCCGTCGACGCGACGATCGGCGAGCTGGCGGCATCCGGCATCCGGCCCGCTGCTCTGATCGTCGACACGATCTTCGCGAGCGACGGCGTCTACCCGGCGGTCGAAGGGCTCCCGGATGCGGTGGCCGCGATCCGCAAGGCCGGCGGGCTCTTCATCGCCGACGAGGTGCAACCCGGATTCGGGCGCCTCGGCGACGGCATGTGGGGATTCGCGCGCCACGGCCTCGATCCGGACATCGTCACGCTCGGCAAGCCGATGGGCAACGGGCACCCGGTCGCGGCGATGGTGGCGCGCCCCGAGGTGCTCGCTCCGTTCGCGAAGAACATGCGGTACTTCAACACGTTCGGCGGGAACCCGGTCGCGATCGCCGCCGCGCAGGCGACGCTCGACGTGCTGCGCGACGAGGGCCTGATCGAGAACGCGCGGCGTCGTCGGTGAACGCGTCGCGGCTGGCGTGCGCGCGATCGGCGATCCGCGCATCGCCGAGGTGCGGGGCGCCGGCCTCTTCATCGGGGTCGACCTGGTGGATGCCGCCGGAGCCCCCGACGAGGCCTTCACCCTCGACGTCGTGAACGGGCTGCGCGACCGGACGGGTGCTGCTCTCCGCGACGGCGGTCGACAACGCGACCCTCAAGATCCGGCCGCCGCTGGTGTTCGACGACGCCGATGCGGACCGCCTGCTGACCGAGCTCGCGGCCGTGCTGCGCGGCGCGGCCCAGCGTCTCCGCGGCAGGACCCCCTTGGGCGTGCTCCTGCCAGACGCCCCCGCAGATTCGGGAGCCACAGCGAGCGTGCTGAGTCGGTCGTACAGGCCGATCGCGAGCGCGCGGTCGGCGATGTACTGCTGCGCCTCGCCGTACAGCGCGTTCTGCTCGTCGATGTCGGCCGCCGAGTTGGCGTCGAGGATGAGCTGAGCGAGCACGTCGTCGTTGTAGAACGCCTGGTTGCTGTAGTTGGGCTTCTGCGCTGTCGACGGTCGCCAGTTGACGTAGAGGATGCCCGCCGTCACGGCGGTCCAGTAGCCGACCGCGATGTCGCGCTCGTCGGGCTGCGAGTACGCGCCCGCGAACAGCTCGCTCAGCGGCACCGGGATCAGCTGCGACGTCGAAGCCGGTGGCGGTCGCCTGCTCCTTGACGCCCTGCAGGATCGCCGCGCCGTCGGCGTTGATGATCGAGCCGGCGCCGTAGGGCAGCACGACGGTCAGGCGCTCGCCGTCCCTCGTGCGGAAGCCCTCGTCGTCGACCTCGTCCCAGCCGGCGTCGTCGAGAAGCTCGGCCGCCTTGTCGCCAGATCGAGCGAGTAGGTGTCGGCCGCGTCCTGGCTGTAGCCGGGCGTCGTCTGGCTGACGCCGCCGTTGCCCTCGAACGGGATGACGCCCTGGCCGATGGTGTCGACGATCAGCTCGCGGTCGAGCGAGTACGCGAACGGCTGGCGCACGCGCTCGTCGGAGAACGGTCCGACCTGCGTGTTGAAGGTAGCTGCTGCGGACGACCGGGCGTCACGTACTTCTCGAGCTGATATCCGGCGGCATCGAGCGTCGCCCACTGCACAGCGGGCACGTCGTAGATCGCGCTGACCTCGTCGCTCTGCAGAGCGGCGACGCGCGTCGTGCGCATCGGGCACGAACTTCCACTCGATCTGCTCGACGTATGCGGGCCCGGTGTGCTCGGCGTTGGCGGGCCACGACGTGTAGTCGTCGTTGCGCACCAGCACGATCTGCTGCCCGCGATCCCAGTGGTCGACGATGAAGGCGTCCCGACCCGATCGGCGCGGTGCAGTTCTCCTCGTCGGTGCGCGTCTGCAGAGCGGGCCTGCGACTGGATGCCGAAGTAGGCCTGGGTGAGGTTGTCGGCCAGTCGCGGGTAGGGCCGCAGCAGGTCGATGCGGAGCGTCAGCTCATCGACAGCCGTCGCCGACGAGTAGTAGTCGAGAAGCCAGACCGCAGCTGTGCTGTTGCCGCCGCCGACCCAGTAGTCGAAGTTGTAGGCGATCGCCTCGGCGTCGAGCGGGGTGCCGTCGGTGAACTCGACGCCCTCCTTGAGCGTGAAGGTCCAGCTCGAGGCCGTCGTCGGACTCGTCCCACGACTCGGCGAGCCAGGGGACGACCTGGTGGTCCTCATCCAGCGAGACCGAGGTTGTCGAGCACCTGGTACGAGAGGTAGGCCTGCTCGATCCAGCCGCCGAAGACGCACGCCGGCTCTTGCTGGTGCGCGTAGACGATCGTCCCGCCGTCGATCGCGCTCGCCTGAGGAAGAGGGCGCAGCGCCGGCGCAGCCGGTCAGCGCGAGAGCGGAGACGCCGCGGTGGCGACGAGAGCGAGAGCGGAGGAACGGCGGGACATGGGTCAACGACTCCTTCGAGGTGTGGGATGCAGGTCACGGTAGGGCGGGCGGCGGCGACGTCGAATGTGTGACGCACACTCGGCAACGGCGCTCAACATGCGCAACATGCTCAACACGGCGCGACTGCGCCTCGTGGCACGGCATCGGCTACGACGGCACCCGTCGGGCGCGTCGAGGTGCTCGAGCCACGCGAGGTGCCGCTCGGCGGGCCGCGGGCGCTCATGGTGCGGCGCACTCTCCCACAGCGGGCGCGCTCACTGATCGGGGCGTGGTGCTTCGTCGACTCGTACGGCCCCACCCCGGCACCGCGATCTCGCACGATGGATACGCCACCGCATCCGCATACCGGACTCCAGACCGTCAGCTGGCTCTACCAGGGCGAGATCGAGCACCGCGACTCGGCCGGGCACCATGCCATCGTCGAGCCGGGGCAGGTCAATCTCATGACGGCCGGCGCCGGCATCCAGCACTCGGAGGTCTCGACAGCCGACGCACGCACCCTGCACGGGGTCCAGCTGTGGATCGCGCTGCCCGACGCGTCACGCGGGGTCGCGCCGTTCTTCGAGACCTTCGCCCCCGAAGCCGTTCCCACATGGGAACGCGACGCTGCGGGTCTTCGTCGGCGAGCTGCTCGGCCACGGGTCGACGGTCACCGGGTTCACCAGGCTGCTCGGCGCCCAGCTCGACCTGCCCGCGGGCGGCGCAGTCAGCATCCCGGCGGATTCGGGTTTCGAATACGGCCTGGTGGTGGATGCGGGGGCTCCGACCCTGCAGGGCGTCACGATCCCGGCGACGCATGTCGGCGTCGTGCCGGTGGGCGCGGACGAACTGGTCATCGAGGCCGGAGACCAGCCGCTGCGCGCACTGCTCATCGGCGGCGAGCCGCTCGGCGAGCAGATCGTGATGTGGTGGAACTTCGTCGGGCGCAGCCACGACGAGGTGGTGGCGTTCCGTGAGCAGTGGCAGGCGGAGGTGATCGGCGGCTCCACCCGCGCCGGCCGATTCGGCGCGGTCGACGGCTACGACGGCTCTCCGCTGCCGGCGCCCGAGCTGCCGAACGTGCGGCTCAGGCCTCGGGAGTAGTGCCGGCAACAGGCGCCCGGCGGCGGCGAGCTTCGCCCGCTCTTCCGCCTCGACCTTGGCGTAGGAGGCGCGCTCGTTGCGGTCCGACCGGATGATGGCCCGCAGGATGAACCAGAACACCAGGCCGAACAGCACGGTGGGGATGAGCGAGAAGATCGCGTTCCCCCAGAAGTCGGTCGGCATGTCTCCAGGATAACGGTGGCTACCCGAACGCCACGACGAGCACGATCACGGCAACGATCACGACCAGCCCGCCGATCGCGATCAGGCGCGACGTTCGACGATCCATCTCAGCCCTTGGCGATGACGCCGGCCAGACCGGTGATCACCATGTACAGCCCGACTCCGCCGACGACGATCCAGAGCGCGATGCGCTGCCACGAGACGGCGGGCTTCTTCTTGTCGTCGCCGGGCAGCTTCAGGTCGCTCATCCGGCCAGGCTACTTCACGGCACGGGCTACTTCACGAGCGGGAAGAGGATCGTCTCCCGGATGCCCAGCCCCGTGATCGCCATCAGCAACCGGTCGATGCCCATGCCCATGCCGCCCGACGGTGGCATGCCGTGCTCGAGCGCCCGAAGGAACTCCTCGTCGAGGCGCATCGCCTCATGGTCGCCACGTGCCGCCTGGGCCGCCTGCTGGATGAAGCGCTCGCGCTGCACCACGGGGTCCACCAGCTCCGAGTAGCCCGTCGCCAGCTCGAACCCGCGGATGTACAGATCCCACTTCTCGACCGCTCCGGCCAGCGACCGGTGGTCGCGCACCAGCGGGCTGGTGTCGACGGGGAAGTCCATGACGAACGTCGGCCGCTCGAGGTCGGCCTTGACGAAGTGCTCCCAGAGTTCCTCGACGAGCTTGCCGTGCGTCGGCAGCTCGACCTCGATCCCGGATGCCGTCGCCAACTTCTCGAGATCTTTGACGCTCGTCTGCGGGGTGACCTCGACACCGGCGGCGGCGCTGAGCGATTCGTACATCGGCAGCCGCTCCCACTCGCCGCCGAGGTCGAACTCGGTGCCGTCGGCCCAGGTGACCACGTGCGAGCCCGACACCGCCATCGCCGCGTTCTGCACCAGCTCCTGGGTCAGGTCGGCCATCTGGTTGTAGTCGCCGTAGGCCTGGTAGGCCTCGAGCATCGCGAACTCGGGGCTGTGCGTCGAGTCGGCTCCCTCGTTGCGGAAGTTGCGGTTGATCTCGAAGACCCGCTCGATGCCGCCGACGACGGCGCGCTTCAGGAACAGCTCGGGCGCGATGCGCAGGAACAGCTCGGTGTCGAACGCGTTCGAGTGCGTCGAGAACGGCCGGGCGCTCGCGCCGCCGTGGATGGTCTGCAGCATCGGGGTCTCGACCTCGAGGTACTGATGCTCGCCGAACGTCGTGCGCAGGCTCGCCACCGCCGCGGCTCGCGCGCGCACCGTGACGCGCGCCTGCTCGCGCGTGATCAGGTCGAGGTAGCGCTGGCGCACCCGCACCTCGTCGCTCAGCTCGGAGTGCAGATTCGGCAGCGGCATGATCGCCTTCGCCGCGATCTGCCACGCCTCTACCAGGATGCTGAGCTCGCCACGGCGGGACGAGATGACCTCGCCGGTGACGAACACGTGGTCGCCCAGGTCGACGAGCTCCTTCCAGCGTTCGAGGGACTCCTCGCCCACCTCGGCGAGCGACACCATCACCTGGATGCGGGATCCATCGCCGGCCTGCAGCGCCGCGAAGCAGAGCTTGCCCGTGTTGCGGGAATGCACGACGCGACCGGCGAGCCCGACGGTCACGCCGGTGGTGGCGTCCGTCTCGAGGTCGCCCCACTGCGCCCGAACCTCGGGGATCGAGTGCGTGATCGGCACCGACACCGGGTACGCGTCGCCACCCTCGGTGAGCAGCCGCTCCCGCTTGGCGAGCCGCACGGCCTTCTGTTCGGCGACCTCGTGCTCGGTCTCGTGCTCGGCCGGCGGTGTTGTCTCGTCTTGCACCATGTAGTGGCTACTCAGTTCAGGTAGATGTCGTCGTTGTCGATGAGGCGGGTCGTGCCGACCTGCGCCGCGATCAGCACGCGGGCGGGGCCGCGGTAGCCGTCGTCGACCGGGAGGAAGGTACGCGGGTTCACGACCTTCAGGTAGTCCAGCTTAACGAGGTCCTCGTCCATGAGCACGGACTGCGCGGCCGCGAGCACCGCGTCGATCCCGCGGTCGCTGGATGACGAGGCGGCTTCCAGCGCCCGGCTCAGGGCCAGCGCGGCGCGGCGGGCGTCGCCGTCCAGGAAGCGGTTGCGGCTCGAGAGCGCGAGGCCGTCGGGTGCCCGCACGGTCGCCACCACATCCACGGCGGTCGGGATGTTGAGGTCCTGCACCATGCGCTGCACGAGGAAGACCTGCTGAGCGTCCTTCTGCCCGAAGACGACGTGCTGCGGACGGACGACGCCGAGCAGCTTGGCGACCACCGTCAGAACCCCGTCGAAGTGGCCGGGCCGGGAGCGTCCCTCGAAGAGACCGGCGACTGGGCCGCCGGTCACCTTCACCTGGGTGCCGCCGTCGGGATACATCTCCTCGACCGTGGGAGCGAAGACGAAGTCGACGGCGTGCTCCTCGAGCAGGTCGAGGTCGGCGTCGAGGTCGCGCGGGTACTTCGCGAGGTCCTCGTTGGCGCCGAACTGGGTCGGGTTCACGAAGATCGAGACGACGACCGTCTCGCCCAGCTCGGCGGCGCGGTCGACGAGAGCGAGGTGGCCGTCGTGCAGCGCACCGAGGGTCGGCACGAACACGACGGAGGGGAAGCCGGCGAGAGCCTCGCGCAGAGCGGCGATGGTCTCGACGACTGCCGGCCTGCCATTGGCGGGCGTGCTCACGGTGCCTCCTCGGCGGCCCCTCCGGCAGAGGTCGCCAGGTCGATCGTAGTGGCGGGAGTCGGCCCGACTCTGCGCGGCGGCGAGCGCGTTCTCGACGGCGGAGCGCACGAGGGCCCGAGCACCTGGCCGGGAGTTCTCGACGCCGAGTTCTCGCAGGGCTCCCGCCGCCTGCGCCACGATCGCGGTCGAGAAGCTCGCGGCAGCGGCGAGGGCGTCCGCGTAGGCGGCACGGTCGGCCTCGGCGACCACGACCGGCTCGCGCGCCCATCTCGACGACGAGCGCCTGCGCGATCGGCAGGACGGGGCCGGGGGCGGTCACCGCGCACCACGACTCCCGCAGCCGGCTCAATCGATGCTCGTGCCCGTGAACGCCATCGCGGGCGAGATTGCGAGCGGGATCGCACCCGCCGCCAGAGCCGGAGCGAGAACCCCTGTGCCGAATCCCGGCGCCGTGTGCGCGACGAGCTGGCCCGGCTGCCAGGCGCCGGTCGCCGCGAGGCCGGCCACGAGGTCAGCCAGCTGGTCGCCGGGCACGGCCAGCAGCACCAGCTCGCTGCGCTCGATGATCGCCGGAACATCGAGCACCGGGACGCCGGGCAGGATCGCGTCGGCGCGATCGCGGGCGGCTTGCGACACGGCGTTGATGCCCACGATCGCGTGCCCCGCGCCGCCGAGAGCCGCACCGAGTACGGGACCCACCCGGCCCGCGCCCACGATCCCGATACCGAGGCGCCCGGACCGCCGGGCCGGCGTCACGCGCCCGACCGCCAGCGGTGCGACCGGTCGGAGGCCGCGGCCGCCACAGCCGTCTGGGCCAGCTCGCGGAAGAAGTCGCTCGCGTCGGCGACGTCGAGTGCGCCGAGCCGCGCGCTGATCGGGCCGGACACGGTGTGGGCATGCACGCGCCCGAGCCGCATCGCACGGTACAGCGGACCCTGGCTCACCGAGACGCTCTGCATCCGCGCGGCGGGGACGACGACCAGCTCGCGCCAGATCGCTCCGCGGCGGAGGATCGCCGCATCCGGGGTCAGAGCGAACCCGTTGCGCCGCCACGAGAACCAGCGAAGGATCGCGGCCCGGCGCGGAGAGTTGGTGAACCCGTCGCCCTCGGTCGCCTTCGCGAGGCCGGCCTCGACGATCTCACGGGTGCGCTCGTCGACCAGCCCGGGGAGCACCAGCTCGAGCACCTTGAAGACCTCGGCCCGCGTGCCCACCGGCAGGATCGTGGTGTTCTGCTGGCCGGCGGCGCCCTGCGCGGACGACTTGCCCGCGCGGTTCACCTTGACCTCCCACCAGTCGGCGGGACGCCAGAGCAGCTCCTGGCTGATCGAGATCGAGTGGATGCGGCCCGGCGGCAGCGTCTCGTTGCTGGTCGAGAGCAGGCCGTATCCGACGCGCACGCCATCCGGGGTGCCGGCGATCGTGTACCTCAGCGACTTCACGATCCGGTTGACCAGATACGAGCCGAGGCCGAAGAGGAACGGGATCGCTCCAAAGAGAAAGTAGAACTCCCCCGTGACGGCGACCACGACGATACCGGCGATGAACGCGAGAAAGAACCAGAGCGTCGCGGCGCTCAGTACCGTCGACCCGATGAGGCGGGCGGGGTGCATCGCCACGATGGATGTGGGCTCGGCGAGACTCGGGTCCAGCTCGGGGGCGATCAGCTCGTTGACCCGCTGCTCGACGAGGCTCGATGCGGCGGCTCCGCCGGCGACTGGCGTGCTGCCGGGTGCGGTGGGTGACTCGTGCTTCGTGCCAGAGGCGAGCAGCAGGATGTCGCGCCGCAGTTCGTCGGCACGAACCCCGGACAGGTAGGCAAGCTGCACGTTGCCGTCGCTGCCGGCGACGTTGACCTCGAGCCGGGCGGTGCCGAACAGGCGCGCGAAGAACGGCCGGACGATGTTGATGCCCTGGATGCGGTCGAGCCGTCCCTTGCGGTTCGTGCGGAACAGGATGCCGCTGCGCACCTCCACCTGCTCGTTCGTGATGCGGAAGGTGTGCATCCGCCACGACAGGTAGAAGCCGCCGACGAACAGCAGGAGCGCGACGAGGATCACGACGAGAGCCAGCGGGATCAGCCCGCGCTCGGCGAGCTCGGCGAACGGGTCGTCCTCGCCCCCGCTTCCGTTGAAGAGGATCTCGACGAGCCGCTCGCGCAGGTTCGCGATGACGATACCGATGATCGCGATCAGCGCGAGGCCACCGCGCAACAGGGGCGTCGCGGGGTGGAGCCGATGCCACTCGCCGTCGGCGAGGTTCTCGCTCGGCGGCGCCGGCGGTGCCGGAGGTGCGGCGGCGGCGGGGTCGGCGTCGTCACAGTCCCGCCCGGCGGCTCTCGGCGAGTTCGACGAGCTTGTCGCGCAGCTCGTCGGCGTCCTGCTCCGGAAGGCCGGGGATGGTCACGTTGCTCGCGGCGGCGGCGGTAACGAGCTTCAGCTCGGAGAGCCCGACGGCGCGCGCCAGCGGTCCGCGATTGATGTCGACGAGCTGCATCCGGCCATAGGGCACGGAGACGAACCGCTGGAACATGATGCCGCGGCGGAACAGCAGGTCGTCATCCCGGAGCATGTACCCGATCGCGCGGACCCGGCGGGGCGTGAACGCCGCGAGGACGATCGCCATGACCCCGAAGAACGCGGGCAGCAGCAGGAACAGCGGCACCTGAGTGAAGAACCAGGGCAGTCCGCTCGCGACGGTCATGATCACGCCGGTGATGAGCGTGCCGACCAGGTCGACGATCACGTACTTCGGCGAGACGCGCCGCCACTCGCCCGGCACCGGGTCGAGCCTGCCCGTGCCCGGCTTCTCGGTGGATGCTGCGGGCGCCTGGGGTGCGGAGGGCTTGGTCACGTCGTCGGTCACGGCATCAACGCTACCCGGCAGCCGCTGCGGGCGGGCCCGCGTCGGGATCGTCCTCATCGGAGCGGGGGACGGTGCAGAGGAATTCGGCGACGAGTCCGCCGATGAGCAGGCCGATGCCCCCGCCGAGCACCGAGAACACGCGCAGGTAGGCGTCGGCTCCTGGCGCACCCGAGCGCAGGGCGAGCTCGAGCACCAGTCCCAGACCGACGCCGGCGATCAGCGCGCCACCGAGAGCGGAGGCCTTCGCGAGGACGACGACCCGGGTCGCGTAGAACGGATCGACGCGGTGGGCCGGGTTGCCGCGGGTCGCGCGTCGCACGGGCACGGCGAGAGCGATCGCGGCAGCGCCGATCAGCACGAGGGTGATGGCGAGACTGAACTCCGGGCGCAGCTTCGGCATGTTCATCGCGGCGAGGGCGACCTGGGTCAGCACGCCGATGACGATGCCGATGACCCCGATGACGATCAGCGGGCCGGGCGTCGAGCGCGTCATGACCCGGACTCCGGGTGGCCGGCGACATCGAGAGCGGCCACCAGGTCGGCGACGCGTCCTGCGCCGGGGAGCACCGCATCCGGATCGACCTCGAGCCACGGCCGCAGCACGAAGTCGCGCTCGTGCGCACGCGGGTGGGGCAGGGTCAGCGAGTCGCTTTCGGCCGGTGTGCGCCGGAGCCCGGCGAAGTCGACGAGGTCGAGGTCGAGGGTGCGGTCGCCCCACTTCTCGGAGCGCTCCCGGCCGTGCAGCTCCTCGATGCGGTGCAGCAGGGCGAGCAACGCGGCCGGGGTGAGGGTCGTGCGGACGAGCGCCACCGCATTGAGGTACTCGGGGGCAGCCGGGTCGGCCCCGCCCGGTTTCAGCGCGATGCTCTCGTGCAGGCCCGACATCGCGACGAGCTCGACGCCGTCGGCCTCGGCCAGCTCGGTCGCCGCGGCGTGCAGGGTCTCGGCACGGTCGCCGAGGTTCGCCCCGAATGCGATCACGGCCGGCTGCTCGATCTGCCGCTTCAGCACCGACATCAGCGGCTCCGCGTGATCGAGACGGAGACGTCGTCGAACGGCACCGTGATCGGCGCGTCCGGCTTGTGCACCGTCACGTCGACGGTCTCGACGCGCGCGAAGCCCAGGGCGACCGCCGCGACCCGCTCGGCGACGGTCTCGATCAGGTCGACCGGATCCGACTCGACCGCCTCGACGACCTTCTCGGCCAGCACGCCGTAGTGCACGGTGTCGTCGAGATCATCGCTCGCGGCCGCCTCGCGCAGCGACAGATGCACTGTCACGTCGATCAGGAACAGCTGGCCGTCGCGGCGCTCGTGCTCGAGGACGCCGTGGAACGCGGAGGCGCGCAGCCCGGTCAGCGTGATCCGGTCGTTCATCTCGCTCCATCCTGCCAGCGCTCCCAGACATCCAGGGCGAGACGGGTCGCTGGGACGTCGTGCACCCGCACGGCCCAGACCCCCGAGCGCGCGGCGAGCGCGCTGATGACGGCGGTCGGCGGGTCGCGGTCCTCCATGGGCGAACCCTCCGGCAGCAGTGCGCCGATGAAGCGCTTGCGCGAGGCTCCGATCAGGATGCCGTGGCCGAGCGAGGCGAGCTCGTCGAGTCGCGCGAGCAGCTGCCAGTTGTGCCCGGCGTCCTTCGCGAATCCGAGACCGGGGTCGAGGACGATCTTCTCCGGTTGCACGCCCGCGACCACGAGTTGGGCGACGCGGTTCTTGAGCTCCGAGCGGACATCGGTGACCACATCCCGGTACCCGGCCTGCACGTCGGCGCCGCCGCGCCAGTGCATCGCGACGAAGTGCACGCCGGTCTGGGCGACGACGCTGGCCATCCCCTCGTCGGCCAGCCCGCCCGACACGTCGTTGATGATCTCCGCCCCCGCGTCGACTGCGGCGAGTGCGGTCTCGGCGTGCATCGTGTCGATGCTCACCGTGATGCCACGGGCGACCAGCTCGCGCACGATCGGCATGACGCGCTTGCGCTCGTCGCCGGGCGCGACGGGGACGGCTCCGGGACGGGTCGACTCCCCGCCGACGTCGATGACGCCGGCCCCCGCCTCGGCCATCGCGACCCCGTGGGCGATCGCCGCATCCGGATGCTGCCAGCGGCCGCCGTCGCTGAAGGAGTCGGGCGTGACATTGAGCACGCCCATGATGAGCGTCGTCACGCGCTGCCTCCGGCGGCGATCGTGGCGAGCACGGCCGCCTGGGCGGCGGGCTCGCTGAGGCTGCCGCGGCTCGCGACGGTGACGGTGGTGCTGCTGACCTGGCGGGTTCCGCGCGCGGTCACGCAGCCGTGCCGCGCGTCGATCATGACGAGCACGCCGCGCGGGGCGAGCCCGGTCTCGAGCACGTCGGCGATCTGCTCGCCGAGCCGCTCCTGCAGCTGCGGGCGCGAGCTCAGGGTCTCGACGACGCGCGGCAGCCGGCCGAGGCCGACGATCCGTTTGCCCGGCACGTAGGCGAGGTGCGCGACCCCGGTGAACGGCAGCAGATGGTGCTCGCAGATCGAGCGGAAATCGATGTCGCGGAGCAGCACGAGCTCACCCAGCTCGTCGGCGTCGGCGCCGAGATCCTCTGCATCGCCCAGGTGCTCGAGCGGGTCCCGCCCGACGCCGGCGAAGAACTCGGCGTAGGCCTCGGCCACGCGGCGCGGCGTCGACTCGAGGCCGGGACGTGCCGGGTCCTCCCCGATCGCGGCGAGCAGCTCTGCGACGGCGGCCTCGATGCGCGCGGAGTCGATCGCCACTGCTTCTCCGATTCCGGGCGTCAGGCTGTCGCGATGCCGGGGTTCTTGCGCGGGCGCGGAGCGCGCTTCGGGCGAGCCTCCGAATCGACGCCGCCGTCGACGATGTCGGGATCGACCGGAGCCTTCGCCGCGATCTTGATCGGCGGCACGTTGCTCAGCGGGCGCTTGTTGCTCGAGAGCCACAGCGGACGCTCCGGGAGCTTCTTGACCTTCTCGAAGAGCGCGGCCAGCTGGATGTGGTCGAGCGTCTCCTTCTCGATGAGCTCCTTGGCCAGGATGTCCAGGATGTCGCGGTTCTTGTTCAGCACCGTCCAGGCCTCGTCGTGCGCCTGCTCGATGAGCAGCCGCACCTCGTTGTCGACCTTCTCGGCGAGATCCTCCGAGTAGTCGCGCTGGTGGCCCATGTCGCGGCCGAGGAAGACCTCGCCACCCGACGAGCCGAGCTTGACCGCCCCGACGTTGGCCGACATCCCGTACTCGGTCACCATCTTGCGGGCGATCGCGGTCGCCTTCTCGATGTCGTTGGATGCTCCGGTCGTCGGGTCGTGGAACACGATCTCCTCAGCGACACGGCCTCCCATCGCGTAGGCGAGCTGGTCGAGCAGCTCGTTGCGCGTGACCGAGTACTTGTCCTCGAGCGGGAGCACCATCGTGTAGCCGAGGGCGCGACCGCGCGGAAGGATGGTGACCTTGGTCACGGGGTCGGTGTGCCGCATCGACGCCGCCGCGAGCGCGTGGCCGCCCTCGTGGTACGCCGTGATGAGGCGCTCCTTGTCGTTCATGAGGCGGGTGCGCCGCTGGGGGCCCGCCATGACGCGGTCGACGGCCTCGTCGAGTGCGCGGTTGTCGATCAGCTGGGCGTTGCTGCGCGCCGTGAGCAACGCGGCCTCGTTCAGCACGTTGGCGAGGTCGGCACCCGTGAAGCCCGGCGTCTTGCGCGCGAGGACCTCGAGGTCGACGCCCTTCGCCATCGGCTTGCCCTTCGCGTGCACCTCGAGGATCTTCTGGCGACCCTTCGAGTCGGGAGCGTCGACGCCGATCTGGCGGTCGAAGCGACCGGGACGCAGCAGAGCCGGGTCCAGGATGTCGGGGCGGTTCGTCGCCGCGATCAGGATGACGTTGGTCTTGACGTCGAATCCGTCCATCTCGACGAGCAGCTGGTTGAGCGTCTGCTCGCGCTCGTCGTGACCGCCGCCGAGCCCGGCGCCGCGGTGGCGTCCGACCGCGTCGATCTCGTCGACGAAGATGATGGCCGGCGCGTTCTGCTTGGCCTGCTCGAACAGGTCGCGGACGCGGCTGGCGCCGACGCCGACGAACATCTCGACGAAGTCGGAACCGCTGATCGAGTAGAACGGCACGCCCGCCTCACCGGCGACGGCGCGCGCGAGCAGGGTCTTTCCCGTTCCGGGAGGGCCGTACAGCAGCACGCCCTTCGGGATGCGGGCGCCGACGGCCTGGAAGCGCGCCGGGTCCTTCAGGAAGTCCTTGATCTCGTGGAGTTCCTCGACGGCCTCGTCGGCGCCGGCGACGTCGGCGAAGGTGACCTTCGGGCTCTCCTTCGAGACGAGCTTGGCCTTCGACTTGCCGAACTGCATGACGCGGTTTCCACCGCCCTGCATGCTCGACATCATGAACCAGAAGAGCAGGCCGATCACGGCCAGCGTGATGAGGATCGGGAGCAGGCCGGCGAGCCAGTTCGCCTGCGGCACCTCGTCATCGAACTTCGCGTCGCTCGCGGTGACTGCGGTAAGCACCTCTTCGGCGCGCTGCTCGACGTAGTAGAACTGCACGTTCTTTCCCGCGTCCTTGAACTCGGAGGCGAGCGTCAGGTCGACGCGCTGCTCGCCGTCGACGATCTGCACCTTCTCGACCGTGTCGCCGTCGAGCAGGGCGAGGCCCTCCTGCGTCGTGATCTCGCTGGTTCCGGAGGCGGTGAGCAGGTTGAAACCGATGCCGCCGAGCACGAGCACGAGCACGATCCAGATGATCGGCCCGCGGAAGATGCGCTTGAAATCCATGATCTGCGGGTCGAACCCGCGCCCTCCCTCGACGGAATGTGACTGCCAGGCTACCGTGCGGTTCCTTGGGGCGTTCCGAGTGTTCGCCCCGGGCGGATAGCCCCGTTCGGGGCGCTTCCGGCCCTACGCGTACACGTGCGGGGCGAGCACAGCGACCGAACGCAGGTTGCGGTAGCGCTCCGCATAGTCGAGTCCGTACCCGACCACGAACTCGTTCGGGATCTCGAATCCCACGTACTTCGCGTCGATCTCGATCTTCGCGGCATCCGGCTTTCGCAGCAGCGCGCAGATCTCGACCGAGGCGGGCTCGCGGCTCTCCAGATTCTCGCGCAGCCACGACAGGGTGAGCCCCGAATCCACGATGTCCTCGACGATCAGCACGTGACGGTCGACGAGCTCGGTGTCGAGGTCCTTCAGGATGCGGACCACACCGCTCGACTTCGTGCTCTGCCCGTAGGAGGAGACCGCCATCCAGTCCATCTGCACGTCGACCTTCCGCAGTTCGCGCGCCAGATCGGACATCACCATCACTGCGCCCTTGAGCACCCCGACCAGGAGGATCTCGCGGCCCTCATAGTCGATCTCGATCTGACGGGCGATCTCGGCGATCCGGGCGTGGATCTGGTCCTCGGTGAGAAGCACCTCGGACAGATCGGCGGTGACGTCGGCAGACTCCATGACCCCATCCTGCCCGGTCTCGGCAGGCACGACCACCGGACCGTCAGTGATCGTGCGGCGGCTTCACCCCGGTGAGCGCGCCTGCCTCGGTCGACACCAGATGGATGCGACCGCCGCGTCGTTCGGCCGTGAAGCCGGGCAGGTCCACGGCTCCCTGGCCGTGCCAATCGGTCACCAGCCGAGCAACCGCGACGGTCTGTGCGCGGCTGAGCGACACGTGGAACTCGCTCGCGGCGACGAGCCGGATCAGCCGCTGGCGTAGCGCGGCGGGGTTGGCCGACAGGGCGGCGACGCCGAGCGATACCCCTGCCTCCTCGAGCTCGACGAGATCCTCGGCGACCTCATGGGCGAAGGCGTCGAGCGCCTCGGCGTCCTCGCGCAGCTGCTCGGCGGTGCGGGCCAGCGCCTCGGAGACCCCGGGGCCGAGCTCTGCTTCCAGCACGGGCAGCACGTTCCGGCGCACGCGGACGCGGGCGTAGGCGGGATCGGCGTTGTGCGGGTCGTCCCAGGGCTCGAGTCCGGCATCGGCGCAGGCCTGCACGGTGGTCCGACGCCGGATGCCGAGCAGCGGCCGGCGGTACAGGCCGGCTTCCGGCGCCATGCCATGCAAGCTCGCGGCTCCGCTGCCGCGCGCCAGCCCGAGCAGAACGGTCTCGGCCTGGTCGTCGAGGGTGTGTGCGAGCAGCACGGCGGTCGCTCCGAGCTCTGCTGCCACGGCATCCAGCGCCTCGTACCGCGCGGTACGGGCCGCGGCCTCGGGTCCGCCGTCGCCCGCGACCTGCACGCGCACGACGCGCACCGGGTCGAGGCCGAGGGTTCGCGCCTGCTCTGCCGCGCGCTCGGCGGTCGCTGCCGAGGCATCCTGCAGGCCATGGTCGACGATCACGGCGCCCGCGGCGAGCCCGGCGCGCGGTGCCTCGAAGGCGAGGGCCGCCGCGAGCGCGAGCGAGTCGGGGCCGCCGCTGAGTGCGGCGAGCACCAGCCGGCCCCGCGACGAAAACGAAGGAGATTCTCGCGACACTCCGGCTGGTCCGGCCGCGGCGCGGGGTGTCGCGCAGATGCTCCTTCGTTTTGGTGGCCGGCGTTTCCGGCGAGATCTGCCAGCGCCTCGCGCACCGCTCGCCGCACGTCCGCGACGGCGGGCGTCAGTCTGGGGCGCGAGGGCATCCACTAACGTTACTGACGCATCCGCACCGCGAACGAGAAGGAACATCATGGCCGACTACCCCGCCCTCATCGAGATCCCGAAGGGCAGCCGCGTCAAGTACGAGGTCGACCACGAGACCGGGCGGGTGTTCCTCGATCGGGTGCTGTACACGGCCATGGGCTACCCCACGAACTACGGCTACATCGAAGAGACGCTCGGTGACGACGGCGACCCCGTCGACGTGCTCGTGCTGCTCGACTACGAGCTGTACCCCGGTGTCGGCGTCACGGTGCGCCCGGTCGGGGTGTTCAACATGACGGACGACGGCGGCGGCGACGCGAAGGTCATCGCGGTGCCGGCCGGCGACCCGCGCTGGGACTGGATTCAGGACATCGGCGACGTGCCCGAGTTCACCCGTAAGGAGATCGAGCACTTCTTCGAGCACTACAAGGACCTCGAGCCCGGCAAGTTCGTGAAGACCGAGGGCTGGGGCGATGTCGCCGAGGCCGAAGCCATCGTGCAGGCCGGCATCGCGGCATACGTGCCGCCGAAGCACTAGGTCTCGACTGGCTCGACCACCGCTCAGCCGGTCGGGCGCCCCGCGTAGGGGACCAGGTCCCCGTAGCGCACCGCGACGATCCGCACCGAGAAGCCCGGGCGCGGCGCCTCGATCATCTTCCCCCCGCCGATGTAGATCGTGACGTGGTACTTCGAGCCCGACGTCGATCCCCCGCTCGAATAGAACAGCAGGTCGCCCGCCGCGAGGTGCGACGTGCTCACGAGTCGGCCCTGCGACTTCATGGTGTTGTACTGGCTGCTCGCGCCGTGCGGGCCGATGTAGACCCCGGCGGACGCGTAGCTCTTCATCGTGAGGCCGGAGCAGTCCCAGGAACCCGGGCCGGCCCCGCCGAACCGGTACGGCTCGCCGAGCTGCGCCTTCGCGTAGGCGATCGCCTGCTGCACAGCCGAGCCGACCGGCGGATCGGGCGTCGGATCGACCCCGCCGGGCGGGTTCGGCGGAGGCGAGGGCGGGTTGTTCTGCTCCTCCTCCTGCTGCTCGGTGAGCCCCTCCTGGTAGTCGCGCTCGATCTGAGCCGTCGTGTTCTTGAGGCTCGCGAGCTGCTGGTAAAGCCGGTCGGCGTTCGACTGCTGCTCCGCGACCTGGGCCTCGGCCTTGTCGGATGCGGCCTGCGCTACCGCGAGCGCGGCCTCGGCATCCGTTGCCAGCCGCTTCCGGATCTTCTCCGCCGCCTTCGCGCCGTCGGCGAGCGATTCGGCGAGGTTCTGATCGAACTGGGCGCGGGCCAGGATGTCGCTGGACGACTCCGTCAGCCGGTTCATGGTGCCGAGGCGAGCGAGCAGCTGATCGGTGTCGGACGCGGATCCGATGAACAGTCCCAGCGTCAGGTCGCCGCCGCCGGTGCGCGCCAGCTGCGCGATCAGCCGGGCGGCCCGGATCGCGGACTCGTCCGCACGCTTCTGCGCCTCGTCGGCGCGGGCGCCCAGCCGCTCGACCTTCTGGGTGGCCGCGGCGAGCGCCTCCCGAGCCTGCGCGTACTCCTCCGCCTTGATCTGCGCGATCTTGCCGAGCTCGACGGCCTGGTTCTCCAGCGCGATCAGGATGCCTTCGATGCGATCGATCTCGGCAGCCGTCGCCGCCTGGTTTCGCTTCGCGTTCTGCACGTCCTGCCACGACGGGTAGTCGGGCATCTGGGCTGCGATTGAGGAAGGCGCCGGAGGCACGGCTGAGGCCCCGGTCGATGCGACCAGGGCGAAAAGGAGTGCGGCAGGAACGAGCAGTGCAGCCGCCGCCCCCCGCGGGCGTCTGCGGAGTGACATCAGTGAGCCGTGCGAGCCCTTCTTGTTCTAGGCAATGGTGATCCCCCGGTTGCGCATGAATGGAACGGGGTTCGTCAACTGGCCGTTGACCCGGATGATGAAGTGCAGGTGGCAGCCCGTGGACGCGCCGGTGGAGCCCACCTGGGCGATCGGCTGGCCGGGATCCACCCTCTGTCCGTAGTAGACGTGGATGCCGCCCGCCTTGATGTGCCCGTAGCCGCTCGAGGTGCCGTCGCCGTGCTCGATCTGCACGTAGTTGCCCAGGGTGCCGTTGGGTCCGGCGTAGGAGACGGTGCCGGCATGAGCCGCGTAGATGGGTGCCCCGCAGCCCATCCCGGCGACATCGGTGCCGTTGTGCAGAAGCCACTGGTGGTAGATCGGGTGGTACCGCATCCCGAAGCCGCTCGAGACGTAGCCGGCCGACGGCCGGGCCCAGCCCTGCTCGCTGATGATCCCGCCGGCGTTCGGGCCCCAGCGCTCGCGGACGCCCTTGATGTAGTCGGCCTGCGTCGCCTGGCGCTTCTCGACGAGCACGGCGAGCTGGGCCTCGAGGACGCTCTTGTTCGCCAGCTCCTCGGCCTGTTTCGCTTGGGCGGCGTTCGCTGCGGCGGTGGCGATCTCGAGTGCTGCCTTCGCCGCGGCGCGCAGCTCTTCGAGCTTCTTCTTCGCGACGTTGGCCTGGTCGGTCAGCGCCCGCGCGTTGTTCTGCGCCTGGAGGGCCTGGGTGTAGACGTCGTCGGAGCGGTCGGTGTACTGGTCCATCGCGCCGAGCCGATAGAGCAGGTCGGCCGCGTCGCCGGACTGGCTGCTCGCCAGGAGGCTTGCCGTCAGGTCTCCGCCGCCGGTCTTGCTCAGCTCGGCGAGCATCGCCGCGGCCTTCTTCTTCGACTGGTCGGCCTTCGCCTGGGCGTCGTCGGCCTGCTCCTGAAGCTGCTCGGTGATGTAGGCCTGCTCGTCGAACGCGGCCTGGGTCTCCTCGTAGATGGCGCCCTTGGCCATCGCTTCCTTCTGCGTGCGCTCGACCTCGACGGCCAGCGCCGCGAGCAGCGACTGGATGCGCTGGACGGCCTTCTTGGCGGCGCGCTCATCCTTCTGAGCGTTGGCGACGTCCTGCCAGGACGGGTAGTCGGCGACGGTCGCGGCGACCGCTGGCGGCGCTTCACGGACGACGCCGGCGAGCGGCAGGATCGACAGCGCGACGATGAGGGCGACGATGCGGGACGAGCGCAGACGCGCGCTCACGGTGACGCGCTCTGCGCGCGTGGCCCCCCGGCCAGCTTGACGTCCCATGGTTCCCCGAATTCCTCGTGAAGGGCGCGATCGAGTCGCACTGAATCACAGAGACAACTTCAATCACATTAGCAACAGGAGCCCTGTTTGCCCAGGGCCCGCCATCTCAGGCTGCGCGACCCCTCGGGACGCCAAGCTTCAATGACGGGTTGAACCTAACCTGCGACCCCCTCGCGGCCCGGTTGATTCGGCCGTTTCGGCGCATCCCGCAGATTGGCGATTTCGACCCTCCGCACGTATGCTTGACCCTCGGTTGCTATAGAGCTCTGGCCCTGGCCCCATCGTTTAGTGGCCTAGGACACCGCCCTTTCACGGCGGCAGCACGGGTTCGAATCCCGTTGGGGTCACGAACAACCACGCACCACCTTCAAATTCAATACGCATGGCCCTGTAGCGCAGTTGGTTAGCGTGCCGCCCTGTCACGGCGGAGGTCGCGGGTTCAAGTCCCGTCAGGGTCGCGGATGTGGGGAGCCTCTCCTTCGGGAGGGGCTCTCACGCCATCCGGCTCTGTAGCTCAGTTGGTAGAGCGCACGACTGAAAATCGTGAGGTCACGGGATCGACGCCCGTCGGAGCCACTCAGACATCGACCGCCAGGTGCACGTCGGCCACATCGCCGACCTCGAGCCCCTCGGGGTTCCGCACAGCCAGCTTCATCGCGTCGAGCTCTAGCCCTCGAGCTCGCTCGCACTCGCAGCGAAGGTGTCACACGCGGGCGCTCCCTGCTCCAGTCCGATGAGGAACCACTTCTGCCGCGACATCGCTCGAGCCGTGGGTCCAGGTCTCGGGCTGCACCTGGCCCTGCGTCTGCTCCTGGATGTTGTCGTCGCCCACCGCGGCGGCGGCACTCAGCGCGTCACGGATCTCCTGATCGGTCGGCGGGTTGAGGAACGGAGTGCCCGTGTCGTCGAGAGTCGTCGAAGCCGCGCCGACCCAGGCCCCCGCGAAGCAGTCGGCCTGCAGTTCCAGGCGCACGCCATCCGACGTCGGCCCGGTGGTCTGCAGGTCGAGGCCTTCCATCAGGCCGCGTGATGTTCTGGATGTGGTGGCCCCACTCGTGCCCGATGACGTAGAGCTGGGCGAGGGGGCCGCCGCTCGATCCGAACTGCTGCTGCAGCTGGTCGTAGAAGGCGGTGTCGAGGTAGATCATCTGGTCGGGCGGGCAGTAGAACGGGCCGACCTGGCTCGACGCGGTGCCGCAGGCGGTGCTGACCGAACCACTGAAGAGGATGATCTCGCTGGGCGTTGCACCGTCGAGCGTGTTGTCCCAGTACTCCTCGAGGGATGCTGCGGCGCCCTTGATGCGGCAGTCCAGGCTTTCGTTCGCGTCCTCGCCGGTCAGGCACTGGTCGAGTGACGTCTCCTGCGGGGAGCCGCCGGGGCCGGCGTTCGGGTCCACGAGCCCGCTCAGGTCGACGCCGAGCATCTGCCCGATGACGATGATGGCCAGCACACCGAGGCCACCGCCGCCTACCGCGATTCCCGTATTGCGGCCACGCCTGCTGGTGCGGCCACCCGAGATGTCGGAACCCTCATTGAACGTCATGCGCCAACGCTAGCCCGCTGCGCTATCCCCCAGGCGGTCCCCACGATTCGCTCAGCGTTCTCGGACCTACGGTGTAATGTCCGGCTTACAGGGTCATCGCGGCTCTCGAAGGAGCACGACCATGGGCGAGAAATCTGCACGAAAAGAATCCGGCAAGACAGCTGCCTCCAAGTCGCTCAAGGAAAAGCGCATCGCGAAGGCCGACAAGAAGGCCGGCAAGGCACGTCAGGAAGCAGTCACGGAACTCAAGAACCGCTGAGTCCGCGCCCAAAGCGATGACGGCGCGCGACGGCGCCAGAAGGCGCCAATTCATGGTGCCCTCTCGACTGCCGGCGCCTGAGCGCCGACGACCGCGAGCACGCCCTCGCCGTAGCTCTCGAGCTTCTTCTCGCCGACGCCCGAGATCGTGCCGAGCTCGGCGAGCGTCGCCGGACGCGTGAGCGCGATGCCCCGCAGGGTCGCATCGCCGAACACGATGTAGGCCGGAACCCCCTGCTCCCGTGCGACCTCGCCGCGCCAGGTGCGCAGCGCCTCGAACAGCGGCTGCGCCTCGACGGGCAGCTCGGCGCCGCCGCCGGACTTGCGCTTGGAGGCACGGGTCGCGCGTTCGGCCTCGCGCCGCAGCATCACGATGCGCCCGCCGCTCAGCACCTCGGCCGATGCCTCGGTGATGATGAGCGTGCCATAGCCGTCGGTGTTCACGGCGAGGAGTCCCTGCGCGAGCAGCTGCCGGACGACGCCCCGCCACTCCTGATCGCTCAGCTCGGTGCCGATGCCGTAGGTCTTCAGCTCGTCGTGACCGTGCTGCCGGATGCGATCCGTGTCGCGCCCGAGCAGCACGTCGATGAGGTGGCCGGCCCCGAAGCGCTGGTGCTTCTCGCGCCACAGCCTGACCACGGTCGACAGCAGCTTCTGCGCCGGAACCGTGCCGTCCCACGACTCGGGCGGCGAGAGACAGGTGTCGCAGTTGCCGCACGGCGTCGACACCTGCCCGAAGTACCCGAGCAGTTGCACGCGCCGGCACTCGACCGTCTCGCAGAGCGCGAGCATCGCGTCGAGGTGCTGCGACTGCCGCCGCCGGTGCGCCTCGTCTCCGTCGCCCTGCTCGATCATGCGGCGCTGCTGCACGACATCCTGAAGCCCGTAGGCGAGCCACGCGGTCGAGGGCAGGCCGTCGCGGCCGGCACGCCCGGTCTCCTGGTAGTACCCCTCGACGCTCTTGGGTAGATCGAGGTGCGCGACGAAGCGGACGTCGGGCTTGTCGATGCCCATGCCGAAGGCGATGGTGGCGACCATGATGACGCCGTCTTCGCGCAGGAAGCGCGACTGGTTGCGCGAGCGCGTCGCCGCGTCGAGCCCCGCGTGATACGGCAGCGCCTCGATGCCCTCGGCGACCAGCGCCTCAGCCGTCTTCTCGACCGACGCGCGCGAAAGGCAGTACACGATGCCCGCGTCGCCCGGGTGCTCGGTGCGCAGGAGCGACAGCAGTTGCGCCAGGGGCTGGTCCTTGCCCTCGATGCGGTACTGGATGTTGGGTCGGTCGAAGCTGGCGATGAACTGCTGGGCGTCGGTGAGCTGCAATCGGGTCAGGATCTCGCGGCGCGTGGCATCGGTCGCCGTCGCCGTGAGCGCGATGCGCGGCACGGTCGGCCAGCGCTCGTGCAGCACCGACAACTGGAGGTAGTCGGGCCGGAAGTCGTGACCCCACTGCGAGACGCAGTGGGCCTCGTCGATGGCGAACAGCGCGATGTGGGCTCGGTCGAGGAGGGAGAGCGTGCTCTCCAGCTTGAGCCGCTCGGGCGCCAGGTAGAGAAGATCGATGTCGCCCGCCAGCAGAGCCGCCTCGACCTCGCGACGCGTCACCGCATCCTGTGTCGAATTCAAGAAGGCCGCACGCACGCCGACCGCCGAGAGGGCGTCGACCTGATCTTGCATCAGGGCGATGAGCGGCGAGATGACGATGCCGGTGCCGGCCCGGACGAGCGCGGGGATCTGATAGCAGCAGCGACTTGCCGCCGCCGGTCGGCATGAGCACGAGGGCGTCACCGCCCCCGACGACGTGCGCGACGATCGCGGCCTGCTCGCCGCGGAACTGCTGGTAGCCGAAGACCCGGTGCAGCACTTCGACCGCCGAAGGCGCTGCAAGGGGCACAGCGTCTGTGAACCCGGCCACCTCGGAGGTCATGCGTTCACTGTACGTGGCGCCGGGGACGCGCCCGCCGGCCGCGGCGAGGACGCGTGGGCACGACGGGGCGGGCCTCCCCTGGGAAGGAGGCCCGCCACCGATTCAGATGCGTCGCGTGCGGGCGTCAGAGCACCAGCACGAGCGACGGCCAGGTGCGCGAGTCGACGAACCCGTCGCCCTCGAACACCGCGGTCACCAGGTGGATGCCCCGCGACAGGCGCGGGAGCCGTACCTCGAGGCGCCCGTCGTCGCCGACCTCGAGGGTCGCCGTCGTCAGCACGCGGCGTCCGTCGTAGATCGTGACCTCGCCGACCGGCTCCGAGCCGTCGGCCGCGACGACGCGCATCAGGTAGTCGACGTTCCGTCCACCGAAGGAGATCAGCCGATCGACCGAGCCGAAGCTCGTCGTCGTGATGGGCTCCACCGGCTCGGCGATCTCGATCGGCACCGACACCGACGTGCCACCGGGTCCGCCGACGGTCAGCGTCTGCGTTCCGAAGACGCCCTCCGGGATCGTGAACGTGACGGTCGCACGCCCCTGCTCGTCGGTGGTGTCGACGATCGTGGCATCGATCGACGCGCTGCTGCCGAGCACCGTCGAGCCGAGGCTCACCGTCGCCTCACCGCTCTGCGGGCCACCGTTGCTGAACAGCAGCGACGACAGTGTCGCCGTGACCGACTCGCCCGCCTCGTAGGCGACCCCGTCGGCCGGGGCCGTCAGGATCACGCCGACGGCGCGCTGCGCGAAGTCGGGCGTCAGCGGCGAGTTGTCTCCGATGTAGTCGACGAACGCCGCCAGGTCGATCCGTCCGGAGTCGGCCTTGTTCGTCCCGTCCCGGAAGGCGGTGAACGCGTCACCGCCCGAGGCGAGGAACGAGTTCGTCACCACGCTGATCGTCTGATCGGGCGTGACGAGTGCACCGTTCAGGTACATCGCCCCGATCCGCGATCCGGCGGCTGCGGTCGGGTCGTACACGTACGAGAACCCTTCCGAGACCCCGAGCTTCAGGAACGGCCGCGTCGAACCGGCGGGCTGCCACTGCTGCTCGAGCACGGCCTTCAGCTGCGCTCCGGTCAGGTCGATCGTCACGAGGGTGTTGGCGAACGGCTGCACCGTCGCCGCCTCGCGGTAGGTGACATTGCCGTCCGGATCGGGCGCACCCGAGGCGGCGAACAGCAGGTCGGCCCGGATGCCGCCGGGGTTCATGATGCGCCAGTTCCGTGCCGAGGTCGGTCGTCGCCGCCAGCTGCGCGTCCGCGATCAGGTTGCCGATCGTGGACTCGCCTCCACGGTTCTCCGTCCCGGTGGACTGCTTCGCCCGCCGGATGTCCTCGGTGATGGTGCCGAGGGCGACGTTGCCGAGCACAGCCGCCTCGGCGACCGCAGCGGCCACGATGTCCGCGACCACGGGATCCGGTGCTGCCGCACCCGGCAGGTTGAGGATCTCGGTATCGGCGTCGAGCAGTTCGCCCGTCTCCGGGTCGACCGAGAGCACTGTGTGGGCGAACTTCTCTCCGTACTGACCCGACGAGATCACGGAGCGGGTGTCGCTCGTGCCGGGGATCGGGATCTCGTGGTTGTACGCGAGGTGCGTGTGGCCCGAGATGATCATCCGGATGCTGGGGTCGGCATTGTTGACGATGTCGCCGAAGCGCGTGTCGTTCGTCGCATCCTCGATGTCGGGCGACTCGGCGCCCTCGTGGACGAGCAGGATCAGCACATCGGCCTCACCGTTCGTCTCGTTCCCGTCGGTGAGCTCATCGGCGACTCGATTGACCTCGGTCACCACCGATCGCACATCGATGGTCTCGATGCCGGCCGGGCTGACCAGCGTCGGCAGATCCTCGGTCACGGCGCCGATGTAGCCGACGGTCACGCCGTCGTACTCGATCAGCTCGTACTCCTGGAAGGCCGGCTCGCCGGTCGTCGTGTCGTACAGGTTCGCCGCGAGGTACGGCCAGTCGGCCTCGGGCAGGATGCGGTTGTCGACATCCGCGCGGCCCTGGTCGAACTCGTGGTTGCCGAACGAGCTCGCGTCGAGCCCCGCCGCGTTGAGCGCGTCGATCGTCGGCTGGTCGTTCTGGATGAACGACGTGAACGTCGACGCCCCGACCAGGTCGCCGGCAGCGACGAACGAGGTGTTGGGGTTCGCGGCCTCGTACTGCTTGACGACTCCGGAGAGCACCGCGGCTCCGCCCGACGGCGCGATCGCCTCGATGCGCCCGTGGAAGTCGTTGATGCTGACCAGGTCGATCGTGACCGGCACGGCAGCGGAATTGAGGCCGAGGACGACCGGGTCGTGATCGCTCGACCGGAACGGGGTCCCCGCGTCGGTCGCGGCGAACGGATACCCGCGGTCGCCCCACTCAGCGGCGTTGATCTCCCACACGCCGACGCCGGTGACCGCGTCCGCGAGGGACGGCGTGACGAAGGCGTGGTCGAGCGAGCCGAGCATGCCGTTGAACGAGTAGGTGTACGTGTCGTCGGTCTCTGCCGGCACGAGGTCGGTCAGGCCCGCCGCGGTCAGCACCTGCACCGGGTCCTCCTGGCCGTAGGCGTTGAAGTCGCCGAGCAGCAGGATGTCGTCGCCCTTGTCGTCATCGGCCGAGATCTCGCCGATCCACTGCACGAGGCGGTTGGCCTCGGCGACGCGCTCGGCGTTGAAGAAGCCCTGGCCATCGGCCGGCTCGGTTCCGCCGCCCGACGGCGGGCTCTTCGACTTCAGGTGGTTCGCGATCACCGTGACCGTGCGACCGCCGATGTCGAAGGTCTGCGCGACCGGCTTGCGGGCGATGTCCCACACGTCGTCCGTGTCGGCGAAGCTGTCGCCGACCGGGTCGGCCAGCGCCGGCTTGTAGATGATCGCCGTCGTGATGACGTCGGTGGCTCCCGGAGTCGCGAGCGCTGCCGGCGTCGGCACGTATGCCCAGGTGCCCGCTCCGGCGTCGGCGTTGAGGCCGGCCACGAGGTCGGCGAGCGCCGTGTCGACGGGTTCGCCGTACTCGACGTTGTTCTGCACCTCTTCGAGCGCGACGATGTCGGCGCCGAGGCCGTTGATGGCCGAGACGATCTTCGACTTCTGGATCGCGAACTGGGCCGCGGTGGCGGCGCCGCGCGCGTCCGGGTTCACGCTCGAGAGCGTCGTGAAGTAGTTGAAGACGTTGAAGCTGCCGAACTGGACGTCGCCGCCCACGGCGGGTGCGGCATCCGGTCGCGGGTTCGTCGCCGTGAACGTCGGCTTGTACGCGGCGGCGCTCGCGTCGGTCAGCGGCACCTGCGGCTGCAGCCGCCACTGGTTGAACCCGTAGCCCAGCACCATCGGGGTGGCCGGCGGCACGAGGGTGTCGCCCAGTCGCACCACGGTGTTCTTCGTGAAGTACGGCTGCTCGCCGACGTGCGCGGCTGCGTCGACCCGGATGCTGTAGCCGTCGTCGATCAGGATGCGGCGGGCTGCGTTGTCCGCTGCGATCGCGATGGCCTCAGCCGAGCCCGCATCGGCGACCTCGGTCGGTGTGACCGCCTCCTGACCGGCGCTCAGCCAGAGCGATCCGAAGTTGAAGAGTTCGTGAGTCGACGAGAGGACGTACTCACCGGACGGCTGCACGAGCATGCCCTCGAAGGCCTCACGGGCGTTGCCGTGGAGGGTGTCGGGGAGCGGCACGGCGGCCGGGAGCCCCGCGCCGGCCTCGATGACGGTGTAGTTGGCAGCCGCCGTCGCCGACAGCTGGGTCTGGTTCTGGAACTCGCCGGGCGCTCCCGTGACCTGGATCCTGTCTCCGACGGAGACCGCAGGGTTGGCCGCGTTGAAGAAGACGAAGATGCCGTCGCTGGCACCGTCGGGTCCTTCGGCGGCGGGGTCGGCCGCCTCCAGATAGAGGCCGCGATAGTTGCTCGGGGACGCGTAATAGGCCGTGACGATCCCCTCGACGGTGACGGGAGTCGCGGGAAGAGGCGTCGCTGCGCCGGTGCCCTGCACGGCGGCGATGGTGGTCAGATCTGCGGCGGCGGCGGGAGCCGCGACGAGGCCGGTGACTGCGAGTGCTGCTGCTGTTGTGACGGCGAAAAGGGAAGAGAGGCGTTTCATGACGAGTCGTTGCTCCGTGACTGTGGGACAGCGGGGTTCGTCGGGTTACCCCCGTTCAGGGGCCGTGTGCGACCCTACGTCCCGAAGCTGAGAAGGTCAAAGGGTGAGCGAAATGTTCATCGGGGGTTCGCGATAGCGTGATCGACGTGCTGGTCGTGATCGTGGGTCTGGCCGCCGCTCTGATCTACGGCGCAGCCGACTTCTTCGGCGGCATCGCCTCCAAGCGCATCAGCCCGGTGCGCGTGACGGCCGGCGCGGGGCTCGTCGGCTTCTGCGTGATGCTGCCGCTCGCGCTGCTGATCGGCGGAACCTGGTCGCCCGAGGCGGCGCTCTGGGGGTTCCTCAGCGGCACCGCCGGATCGATCGCGATCCTCACCCTTTACGCATCTCTCGCCATCGGGCCGATGAGCATCCTGTCGCCGCTGACGGCCGTCATCTCGGCCGATCGTGCCGCTGACCTGGGGTCTGCTCCAGGGCGAGCGCCTGCCGCTCATCGGCTACATCGCTCTCGGGCTCGCGCTCGTCGCGGTCGTGCTCGTGGGGTTCGTGCCGGAGAAGGGAGCGGTGCGACCGAAGCCGCGCGGCATCCTGCTGGCGGTGATCTCGGGCGTGCTCATCGGCATCCTGCTGATCTTCCTCGACCGTGCGCCCGACGATTCGGGGCTCATCCCCCTCGTGTTCAACCGAATCGCCAACGCCGGCATCCTGTTCGCGATCGTCGGCGTGATGGCGATCGTCGCGCTCGCTCGCACGTCGCCGCCCGGAGCCGGGTGGCGGCCGGCGCTCTGGCTGATCCTGGCTGCCGGGGTCGCGGATGCGGTGGCCAACACGCTGCTGCTGATCGGGTTCCGCATCGGCGATCTCAGCGTCGTGTCGGTGCTGACGGCGCTCTACCCGGCCGGGACGATCGCGCTCGCTGCGATCGTGCTCAAGGAGCGGATCGCGCCGGTGCAGTGGGCCGGGCTGGCGCTGGCGCTCGTCGCCGCGGCGATGCTCGCGCTGGCGCAGCCCGACCCACTGCGATGGCCGCTAGCGGGAGGCGAGCTCCGCGAGGATCGCGTCACCCGGAACGACCGAGGTCCACTCGGCGGTGATGTCGGCGCGGGCGAGCAGCTCCTCGGTGCGGCGGCGGCGGTTGCGCGGCACGAGGGTCACGACGAGACCCTCCTTGCCGGCGCGGCCGGTGCGACCGGAGCGGTGCAGGTACGCCTTGTACTCGTCGGGCGCGTCGGCCTGGATGACCAGCGCGATGTCGTCCACGTGGATGCCGCGAGCGGCGACGTCGGTGGCGACCAGCGCGCTGACGCGGCCGCTCGTGAACTTCTCGAGGGCGCGGGTGCGGCGCGACTGGTTCAGGTCGCCGTGGATGCTCTCGGCGCGGATGCCCGCGTCGTCGAGCACGTCGGCCAGCATCTCGGCGAACGCGCGGGTGCGCGCGAACACGAGCTTCTTGCCGGGACCGGACGCGAGCTCGATCAGCACCTGCTGCTTGTCGCGCTGATCCATGAGCAGCACCACGTGCTCGATCGTCGAACTCGTCCTGATCCTCGCCGGCGACCTCGAAGACCGCGGGCTCGACCAGGTACTGCTCGACGATGTCGGCGACACCGCGGTCGAGCGTGGCCGAGAACAGCAGCTTCTGGCCGCCGTCCTGGGTGTGGTTCAGGATGTCCTGCACCGGCTCGAGGAAGCCCAGCTCCGCCATGTGGTCGGCCTCGTCGAGCACGGTGATGATGACCTTGGAGAGGTCGAGCTTGCCCTGGTTGACCAGGTCCTGCACGCGACCGGGGGTTCCGATGATGATGTCGACCCCGCGCTGCAGAGCGCCGAGCTGGCGGGCGTAGGGCACGCCGCCGTAGATCTGCGTGGTGAAGAGGCCGACGCTGCGCGCGATCGGCTGGACCGTGCGGTCGATCTGCAGGGCCAGCTCGCGGGTCGGGGCCAGGATGAGGGCCTGGGGCGCGCGGCCGAACTCGCGTCGCTGGTTGGGCGTCTGGTCGGCGCGCAGCTGCGAGCAGCCGCTCGACGAGCGGGGCGCCGAAGGCGATCGTCTTGCCGGAGCCGGTGCGGCCGCGGCCGAGGACGTCGCGACCGGCGAGCACGTCGGGGATCGTCGCAGCCTGGATCGGGAACGGCGTCTCGGCGCCGAGCTCGGCGAGCACGCGGACGATGTTGTCGCCGAGGCCCAGGTCGCGGAAGCCGATGCCGTCGACCTCCGCCGCCTCGACGGCCTGCGCCTCGAGGCGCTCGAGCACGACGTCGTCGCCGATGCGACGAACGGGGTGCCGGCCGGCGCGGTCGTCGTTGTGACGCGCGGCGCCGTCGTTGTAGCCGCGCGACGGGCGCTCGACGTAGTGCTCGGCGCGCTCACGGAGCTGGCGCGTGGGGCGCTCGCCGTGGTGATCGCGGATCGGCCGGTCGGTCTTCGGGCGGTCGTAGCGAGCGCGCGGGGCGGTCGTCGGTGCGCTTCGGGCGAGTGTCCTTGTCGCGGGGCTCCCAGTCGGACGGCCGTCGGCGGCGCGCTCGTTGCCGCCGTGCCCGCCGCTGCGCTCCGTGCGCGCCGGGCGCTCGTCGCGCCGGAACGCGCTCGGGCGCTCGTCGCGGTCACGCGCGGCGCGACGCCGCGCGGCGGGCGTGAGTCGCGGATAACCACCGTCGCGGGCGGGACGGGCGTCGCGCTCGGGGGCGCGGTCGCCGCGGGGGCGCTCGGCGGGGCGACCGCGGTCGCTGCGCTCGTCGGAGCTCCAGCGCGGCTTCTTGGCGGCGCCGGTCGGCGGGGTCGCCTCGCCGGGGCGGTGGCCGCGGTGCTTGGCGCTCTTGCTGCCGGGCTTGCGCGCGCCGGCGTCCGAGGCGGAGGGGCGGAACGGGCGCGCGGGCGCGCCCTTGCGGTTCTGAGGCATGGGTACTGTGTGCTTTCCGGTGTTCGTGACAGAGTGCACCGCGGCTTCGGACGAAGACCGACGATGAGAACCCGGGCGATACTGACCGGGACCGTTTTCCTGTGTTGCCGGATTTCTCCGGCGAGGATCCTCGCGCAGGGAGTGCCCTGGCGATCCGGCCCGATCGACATACAGTGATGCACGCGGCACAGAGCCGCATAGTCGAGAGCCGACCTGACGACGATAGCGGACAAAGCTGCGAACCGCATTAGGATTCGGCCTCATGCGCGCACGCCCGACGAGCATCCTCGCTCTCGTCGGCGCGCTCTCGATCGGATTCGCCGCCCTCGCCGGATGTGCACCCACCGGCACCCAGTCGGACCAGGTGACGCCCCAGATCGTCGCCGTCAACCCCGAACTCGCGACGCTGCCCGACATCCCGGTCGTCGAGGACATCGCCTACGGCGGAACCGACGAGCAGCCGCTGCTGCTCGACGCCTGCCTACCGAAGCGCGAGGACGACGCTCCCGTGCAGAACGCCGACGGCGAAGGTGCCGACGACGAGCCGACCGCGGCCGGTCCCGAGCTCCAGGAGCCGGACGAGCCGCTGCGCGCCGCCATCGTTGTCGTGCACGGCGGCAGCTGGATCCGCGGCGACAAGGCGGATGTCGCCTGGCGCGCGGTCTGCCAGTGGTTCGCGTCGGCCGGCTACGTCGCCCTCTCCGTCAACTACCGGCTCGCGCCGGCCGAACGTGTTCCCCGCCGCGATCGACGACGTCCAGGCCGCGGTCGCCTGGTTGCGTGAGGACGAGCAGGTCACCCGGTTCCACATCGACCCGGATCGCATCGGCGCGTTCGGCGGGTCGGCCGGCGGCAACCTGGTGGCCCTGCTGGGCACGCTCGGGTCCGGGGATCTCTCCACCGGATCCCGTGTCGCGGCCGTCGCCGAGCTGAGCGGGCCCACCGATCTCACCGGCCTCGCCACCACCGACGACTTCGTGCCCGGTGCAGCTCACCTACCTGGGCTGCGCGACGGAGGAGGACTGCCCGGCCGCGGTCGCGGCGTCACCGTTCTATGCGATCGACGCCAGCGATCCGCCGTTCTTCGTCGGGCACTCGACGGTCGAGAAGATCCCGGTCGAGCAGGCGGAGCTGTTCGTCGCCGGCCTCCGTGCCGCGGGGGTCGCGGTCGACTACGTCACGGTCGAGGGCGCGCTCCACTCGATCGCGATGCTCGACGCCGGTCTCAAGGACCGCATCATCGACTTCTTCAACGGCACGATCGGCACGCCGGAGGGCGTGCTCGTACAGCCCGGGGCGGTCGGCTGAGGCCTAGCCGGGCGCGAGACGTACGCGGGCGCGAGGTCAGCGGCGACTGCCCGGAGGTCGTCGCCGAGCTGATGGCCTCCCGTGGTCGTGCGGGTGACCGCGCGCGGGATCGCCGCGGCGTCCTGCGGCAGCGGCTCGGCGAAGGCGGACGGTCGTCGCCGGATCGTGGTCGGCTAATGCGGCCAGCGGGTCGCGCGGCGGGCACGCGGGAACGGTCGGCGCGAGCCGGGCGCTCGGGCTCCGCGCGCATCGCGCAGCGGCCGGCGCGCGCTCGCGCGCCGTGCCGCTCGCCCGGGTCCCTCTCGGGGTCAGGTCCGTCTTCGCCGCGGCGCTCGTCGCGACGCTCCTTCGCGCCCTCGACGACCCAGTACAGCGTCGGCAGCACGACGAGGGTCAGCAGGGTCGACGACACGAGCCCGCCGATCACGATGATGGCCAGCGGCTGCGAGATGAAGCCGCCATGCCCCGTCACGCCGATCGCCATCGGAGTCAGCGCGCCGATCGTCGCGAGCGCCGTCATCAGGATCGGCCGCAGGCGTCGGGCGGACCCGTGGATGATGGCCTCGCGCACATCCATGCCGCGCTCCCGGTACTGGTTCACCAGGTCGACGAGCACGATCGCGTTCGTCACCACGATGCCGACCAGCATCAGCAGTCCGATGATCGACGGCACACCGAGCGGGATGCCGGATGCGAGCTGGAGCAGCACGGCGCCGGTCGCTGCGAACGGGATCGACACCAGCAGCAGCAGCGGCTGACGCAGGCTCCGGAACGTCGCGACCATGATCGTGTAGACGATGAGGATCGCCGCCAGCAGAGCCAGGAACAGCTGCGAGAACGCGGACGACTGGTCGGCGGTCACGCCGCCGAGTTCCGCGGTCGCACCGTCGGGCAGGTCGAGCTTGTCGAGCTCGGCCTGAAGCGTGGCCGAGGCCGTCCCGAGGTCGGCGGTCTCGGGCGTCACGGTGACGGTGGCGCTGCGCACCCCGCGGATCGTCGTGACGCTCGACGGCCCCTCGACCTGCTCGACGGTGGCGATCGTCGACAGGGCGACGGGACCCTGCGCGCTGGGGACCTTGAAGGCGCGCAGCTCCTCGATCGTGGTGGGCGCGCGCGGGTCGGTGATGTAGATGTTCAGGGTCTTGGAGTCGATGATCACCGAACCGACCGAGGCGGGCAGCATCGAGTCCGCGACGATGCCGCCGACCGCCACCTCGCTCAGACCCACCTCAGCCGCGGCATCCCGATCGACGTCGATCGCGATGTACGGGAGGGTCTCCGACAGATTGCTCTCCGCCTGCTGGGTCACGTCGAGCCCGCGCACCATGGTCAGGATGTCGTCGGCGGCCCCCTGCAGGGACTCCTGATCCGGCGCCGAGATCTCGATCTCGATGTCGCTGGAGAATCCGCCTCCACCGCTGGACACCGAGACCTCGCCGACCTCGTCCCGGTCGAGACCGTCGATCACGTCACTGACCTCCGACCGCAGCGCATCCTGGTCGGCATCGGGGTCGGTGGTGATCGAGAAGGAGGTGTCGCTGCCGCCGCCGAGCAACACCGCGAAGGAGTTGCCGCTCGAGCCGACCGACACCTGTACGGTCTCGACGCCCTCGACATCGCTCAGTGCGTCCTCGACCGTCTGGGCCGCGGAGTCCGCCGCTTCGAGGCTCGTTCCGGCCGGCATCGACTGCGAGACCGAGAGGGTGTTCTGCCCGCTGTTGCTGATGAAGTTGGTAGGCAGCCTGGTCGCGAGGAATCCGCTGCCGGCCAGGATGAGCAGCGCGGCGACGAGGACGACGGCCGGCGCCCGCAGCGTCCAGCGGATGATCGGCAGGTACGCGCGCTGCAGTCGCGTCGGCCGGTCGAGCTCGTCCTCGGCGTCGGCACGGCGCACCTCGGGCGCGATCGAGCCCTGGGCGGCCCAGCGACGGTGCAGATCGAGGCGCGACCCGAGAGCGAGCAGACGGATGACGCCGACCACGGTGGCGATCGCCACCAGCGCGAGGGCGCCGAGTCCGATCAGCGCCGGGACGCCGAGCGCGTCTGGCAGGCTCGACGGGTCGGCCAGAACGGCAGCGAAGTCGATGTCGCCCGCGAGCAACCAGGCCCCGGCGCCGACGGCCGCCAGCACGACCAGCTCGACGACGATCAACAGCACGGGGTACCGCAGGAACGGACGCAGCATCCCGCTCGACGCGATGCGCTCCTCCGCGGGCGTCAGCGACTCGGGCACCTCGGTGACGGGAGACCGGAGGAACCAGTACGCGAGCACCGGCACGATCGTGAGCGCGACGAAGAGCGACGCGGCGAGCGCGATCGTGATGGTCAGCGCGAACGGCCGGAAGAGCTCACCCGTGATGTCGGTCACGAGCGCCAGCGGCAGGAACACCGCCACCGTCGTGACCGTGGAGGCGGTGACCGCCACCGCGACCTCGCGCACCCCGGACTTGATGGCATCCAGCTTGCTCTCGCCGAGGCCCAGGTGACGCTTGATGTTCTCGATGACGACGATCGAGTCGTCGACGACCCGGCCGATCGCGATCGTGAGCGCGCCGAGGGTGAGCACGTTGAGCGAGTAGCCGAACGCGAGCATGCCGATGAAGGTGAGCAGGACCGAGACCGGGATCGAGACGGCGGTCACGATCGTCGAGCGCAACGAGATCAGGAAGACGAAGATGACGATCACCGCGAACAGCAGGCCGAGCAGGCCCTCCTGGGCGAGCGACTCGATCGACTGCTCGATGAACGGCGCCTGGTTGAAGACGACCGTGAACTCCGCGCCGTCACCGAGCGCCTCGGCGAGGCCGGGCAACGCGTCACGCACGGCGTTGGAGACCTCGACCGTGTTGCCGGCCGGGGTCTTGGTGATCGAGATGGTCAGCGACGGCTCGCCGTTCACGCGCGAGAAGCCGGTGACGGGCTCGTCCGCCACCACGACGTCCGCGACGTCGCCGATCGTCGTCACGGCGGAGCGAGACCGTCCCGTCCTCATCGATCACGGGGTCGGCCGAACCGCCGAGCAGCGGGATCGCTGCGATGTCCTCGGCCGAGGTCAGACGCGTGCCGCCCTGCACGATGAGCGTGCTGTCGCCCTCGGTGATGGTGCCCTCGGGCAGCAGCACGCCGTTGGCGTCGATCGCGTCGCGGATCGACTGGTTGCTGAACCCGCCCTCGGCGAGCGCGTCGGTGTCGGGCGTGATCTCGATGCGCTTCGCGGTGGTGCCGAGCAGCGTCGCATCGCGGACGTCGTCGATCTGCTGCAGGTCGCTGAGGGTCGACGCCTCGAGGCGTGCTGACAGGTCGTCCTGGTCGAGGTCGCTCGTCACCGCGACGACCAGGACCGGAAGGTCGGCGAGCGATCCCGGTGATCACCCGAGGGTCGACCGATTCCGGCAGCGTGCCGATGCGGTTGATCGCGAGCTGCACCTTCTGCTCGACCGACGTGAGGTCGGTGCCGTAGGCGAACGACGCGGAGACGCTGGACAGCCCAGAGGTCGAGGTCGCCGTGGTCGACTCGAGCCCCGGCACCCCGCGGATCGCCGACTCGATCGGAGTCGAGACGTCTGCCTCGACGACGTCGGGGCTCGCGCCCGGGTACTGGGTGACGACGACGAGCTGCGGCAGAGTGACCGACGGGAAGAGCTCCTGCTTGAGCGTCGTCAGCGCGATACGCGCCGAAGATGCCGACGACGATCGTCAGCAGGGCGATGAGCGCGCGGTTGCGCAGGCTGAAGACGGACAGCAGGTGCACGGGTCTCCTCGTGGTGAAGGGGGAAATTGGCACACCGCTGTGCACTCGCAGTTCAGTATCCCAACGGCGTCCGGCGGAACCGTACTCCCGTGGGATGAAAGCGCGCCAGGAAAACTGCCGGTGAGACGGCTAGACGACGGACGCGAGCTCCTCGTCGCCGACCGGCATCGGGGTGCGCGCGACATCGCCCCAGGCCGCCGTCGAGCGCGTCGACGGCGCGGTCGATCAGGTCGGCCGGATGACTGAACGGGATGCGGATGAAGCGCTCGAAGACGCCGTCGATGCCGAAGCGCGGGCCGGCCGCGATCACCAGACCGTGGTTGCGGGCGGCGAGCGCGAGCTGCGAGCTGACCGGGGCGCCGAGGTTCGCCCACACCGTCAGGCCGCCCTCGGCGTGCGGCACCTTCCACTGCGGGAAGGCGCTCGGCGAGGCGGGCGACGAGGTGGTCGCGGCCGTCGCGCAGGTAGGCGCGACGGTCCTCGAGGATGCGGTCGTACTCGGGCAGCAGCTCGAGCAGGATGAGCTGCTCGAGGATCGGGGTGCCGAGGTCGAGCGCGAACCGCACGCGGGACGCGCGCTGGATGAGCTCGCGGTCGGCGCGGATCCAGCCGATCCGCAGGCCGCCCCAGACGGTCTTGCCGACCGACCCGACGGTGACGGCGCGGCCGGCGGTCGCGAACGGGGCACGGGCATCCTGACCGTCGAGGCCCAGCTCGCCCATCGTCTCGTCGACGACCAGCGTGGTGCCCTGGCGCGCGGCGAGGTCGACCGTGCGCTCGCGCAGCTCTGGCGACATCGAGCGACCGGTCGGGTTGTGGTAGTCGGGCATGAGGTAGCCGAGCGTCGGGACTGGTGCGCTGGAACGCCTGCTCGAGCGCGAGCTCGTCCCAGCCCTCGTCGGTCGTCACCGGCACCGGCACGAGCCGCGCGCCGCTCGCGCGCAGCGCCTCGAACGCGTGCGGGTAGCTCGGGGTCTCGACGAGCGCGCGGTCGCCGCGCGACAGGAGGGTGCGGGCGAGCAGGCCGATCGCGTGCTGGGCGCCGATCGTGATCATGATCTCGTCGGCATCGGTCGGCAGGCCGCGCGCCGTGTAGCGGTCGGCGAGCGCCTGCCGCAGCACGCGCAGGCCGAGCGGGTCGAACCCGGACTCGCCGAGGAAGCGACGGCAGCAGTGCGGCGGCGCGCTCGGCCGCGGCCGCGACCGCCGGCACCGCGGGCAGGGTGGCCTTGCTGAAGTCGAGGAGGTCGGGCGCGCCGACCGGGTCGGGCAGCGCCGGCGGGACCGCGCGACGGCAGGCGGACGACACTCCCCGAGCCGCGCATGCTGTCGAGGTAGCCCGGATTCGCGCAGGTCGGCGTAGGCGGCGGAGACCGTGGTGCGGCTGAGACCGAGGTGCGGCGGCGAGCTCGCGTTCGGCGGGCAGGCGGGTGCCGAGCGGCGAGCCGGCCGTCGAGCACGAGCAGCCGGATCCGGTCGGCGAGCGCCGCATACGCGGGGCCGGTGACCGGAGGTGCGCCAGTTCTGGATGAGGGTGCCGAGTGCGCGAGCGGAGAGCGATGTCACGCGAGCCACCCTACCCGGATTGGCCTCTTGTGAGAAGTCCAATTCCGCCATTGGATAGCCGCATGTCCGAATTGGCCGCCTCGCCGCTTCCGCGGGCCCGCGCGTGATCTGGACGCGCCGGATCGCGCAGCTGCTGATCGGCCTGTTCCTCTACGGCATCGCGATCGCGCTCATGGTGCGCGCCGGCATCGGCGTCTCGCCGTGGGACGTGCTCACCCAGGGCGTCTCGTCGTCCAGACCGGGCTGCCGTTCGGGCTGCGTCACCAACCTCATCGGCGTCGTCGTGCTGCTGCTGTGGATCCCGATCCGGCAGAGGCCCGGCGTCGGCACCGTGCTCAACGTGCTGCTGATCGGACCGAGCGCCCAGCTCGGGCTGTGGCTGATCCCGCAGCAGACCGTCCCCGTGGATCCAGGGCCTCGTGTTCGCCGCCGGCCTCGTGCTGCTGGCGATCGCGACCGGCCTCTACATCGGCGCACGCCTCGGCCCCGGCCCGCGCGACGGCCTGATGACCGGCCTGCACAAGCGCACCGGCTGGAAGATCTGGATCGTCCGCACCGCGCATCGAGGTGACCGTGCTCACGATCGGCTGGATCCTCGGCGGCCAGGTCGGCATCGGAACGCTCGCCTTCGCGCTGCTGATCGGCCCGATGGTCAACGTCACGCTGCCGCTGCTCGTCGTACCGTGGGCCCGCATCCGGCGGGCCCCGGAAGAACCCGACGAACCCGAAGGAGGTGACCGCATGATCGTCCTGATCGCCGCGGTCGCGCTGGCCGCCTGGGGCGTGATCGCCACCATCGTGAGCCGTCCCGCGACGGCTACCGCCGCATCCCGACGCACGATCGCTCGCTGACCACCGAGAGCCCGCCCCCGATCGCTCCGGGGACGGGCTCTTCGCATGCGCTGCTACAGGTTGCGCTCGGCGAACTCCAGCATCGCGTCGCGCACGAAGGTCGCGCCTTCGACGCCGCCGTAGTTCTTCGCGAACCGGTCGTCGGCGACGTACATCTCGGCCAGGCCGGTGAAGTAGTCCTTCGACGCGCGGCCGTCGGGCGTCCGCGGGGTACCCGGGATGCCGCTCAGCCAGTCGTACTGGCGCTGCGCGAGCGCCTGCGCCTCGTCGCTGTCGGGCGCGACGCCGCTCGCGGCCGCGGCGATCCAGTCGTCGCCGAGCTCGGCCGCCGCGAGCATGAAGTCGTCCTTCCCGCTCTGCGACAGCGAGCTCCACCAGGCGTCGCTCTTCGCGTAGGCCTCCTTGCCCCAGCGCTGCTCGACCTCGTCCTTGTACTGCGTGTGGTCGAAGCCGTCGAACATCTTCTCTGCCATCGGTTTCTCACCTCCTTCCAGTTCCGTGATGGTGCGCTCGACGCTGGCGCGTTGCCGCGCGATGCGCTCCTGTTCGTGAGTCGAGCCACTCGAGGTGCGTGCGCAGCGCGGCGCTGTCGTCGCGCTGCCCGGCCAGCACCTCGCCGATCGCGGGGATGCCGAGGCCGAGCTCGCGCAGCAGCAGCACGCGCTGCAGCCGCACCAGGGCGTCGGCGTCGTAGTAGCGGTACCCGTTGCCGCCGATGCGGCTCGGCTTCACGAGGCCGACGTCGTCGTAGTGACGCAGCGTGCGGCTCGTGGTGCCGGCCAGGCGCGCGATGTCCTGGATGCTCCAGTCCGGTCCTGCCATGGCTCTCTCCTTTCCGGATTCGACGCTACGGGTTGACGTTACGTCAAGGTCAAGCGCGGCATCGGTCGCATCGCGTGGACATCGTGGCGGCACCCGCCGTCCGGCCACTGGACTGCGAAACATCGCGAGTGCATCGATCGTGAGCAGTTGCGTACGGCACTCGCGATATATCGTGACTTGACCACACGCGATATATCGCGTTCAGCGACACGGACGGAGGCCGAGATGGCCCAGGAGAAATGGCTCGTCGACGGCCCCAAGACGATCGACATCGACAGCGCCCGCACGCTCAAGGTCGGCCTCATCGGAGGGCAGATCGACATCGTCGCCCACGACGAGCCCGGCGTCCGCGTCGAGGTGCACTCGGTCAGCGGCAAGGAGCTCAAGGTGAGCGTCGACGGCGACACCGTCGAGATCGACCACCCGCAGCTCGGCTGGGACAACTGGATCGACGTCTTCCGCTGCGTGGACCGGCAAGGCGCGCGCCGACGTCAGCGTCATGGTGCCCCGCGACATCCGGATCAAGCTCGGCGTCGTCAGCGCGACCGCGCTGCGTCAGCGGCGTGAACGAGGACGCCAGCCTCAGCACCGTCAGCGGCGACCTGGTCATCGACAGCGTCAGCGGCGACCTGTCGCTCAACACGGTCAGCGGCGAGATCACCGTCCGCAACCACAACGGCAAGATCGACGCGCACAGCGTCAGCGGCGACATCACCGCCGCCGGCACGGCTGCACTCGTTCTCCTCCGACAGCGTCAGCGGCGGCGTCATGCTCGACACCGCCGACATCGCCGACGAGATCAGGGTCAACACCGTCAGCGGCGCGCGTCACCGTGCGGCTCGAGGCCGACGTCCCCGCGTCGTACGCGCTCAACACCGTCGGCGGCAAGCTGCAGCTCGACGACGCCAGCATCACCGGCATCAAGGGCCGCTACACCGGCAAGTGGGGCGACGCTCGACAAGCGCTGGACCGACGTGCGCGTCAACACGGTCGGCGGCGACGTCAACGTGCTGCGCGCGGTGCAGGCATGAGTCCGGCCGTCTTCGCGCACGGACACCTGCGGCTCTACCTGCTCAGCCTGCTGGCCGAGCGCTCGATGCACGGATACGAACTCATCCAGGCGCTGAGCGACCGGTTCGGCGGCACCTACGTCCCGAGCGCGGGCACCATCTACCCGCGGCTCGCGAAGCTCGAGGAGGAGGGGCTCGTGACCAAGGAGGCCGACGGCCGCAAGACCGTCTACGCCATCACCGACGCCGGCCGCGCCGAGCTCGACGCCGCGGTCCGGCGACCTCGACGGCATCGAGACCGAGCTCAGCGACTCGGTGCGCCGGCTCGCCGACGAGGTGCGCGCACCTCGGTCACCGACGCGATGAAGACGCTGCGCGCCGACCTCGCGGCGGCGGCGCGCGACGCGCGCGACGAGCGCCGAGGCGCAACGGCGTCGACGCAGTCGGCCGACGCCAACGACCCCGCGTCCAGGCGCGCGCCCAGCTGCACGAGGCCGAGGCGGCGCTCGCCGAGTTCCGCGCCGAACTGCGCGCCGAGCTGCGCATCGACGCGCGCGCAGCACCGAGCTGCCCGCAGGAGGTCGTCGACCTGCTCACCGACGCGGCCTGCGCGACCTGCGTCGCGACGTGATCGCGGCACTGCGCCGCTAGGCGCGCAGCACGCCGACCACGGCGGTCGCCGTCGACCTCGTCGTCGTGCACGGCATGGGCGGTCGAGCCCGGCGCGCGCGCATCAGCGCGACGGTCGCCGGCGCCTGGCGGACGCTCGTCTCGATGAGCAGCGACGCCGCCCGGCGCCAGCCACTCGCGGCGCGCCGGCGATCACGCGGCGCTGCACGTCGAGCCCGTCGGCCCCGCCGTCGAGGGCGACGCAGCGGCTCGTGCTCGCGCGCCTCCGGCGGCATGCAGCGCGATCTCGGCGGTGGGGACGTACGGCGCGTTGGCGATCAGGATGTCGACCCGGCCCGCGCAGGGCGGCCGGCAGCGCGTCGTAGAGATCGCCCTCGAACACCGCGGCTCGCCACGCGAGGTTGCGGCGGGCGACCGCGACCGCGGCCGGGATCGAGCTCGGCGGCGTACACCTCGGCGCCCGGCACCTCGGCGGCGAGCGCCGCGGCGACCGCCGCGACGCCCGCAGCACAGCTCGACGACGACCGGTGCCCGGGCGCGGCGAGCGCCGACGCGCCTGCGACACCAGCACCTCGGTGCGGCGCCGCGGCACGAACACGCCCGGCGTGCGACCGCGACCCGCAGCGCCGCGGAACTCCGCCCAGCCGACGATCACCTCGAGCGGCTCGCCCGGCCACCCGGCGCGCGACCATCGACTCGAGCTCGCCGCATCCGCCGGCCGCCTCGAGCAGCAGCGCCGCCTCGTCTTCGGCGAAGACGCAGCCCGCCGCCCGCAGTCGCGCGACGACCGCGTCGGCGGCCGACGTCATCCGGCGAAGCCGACCGGGATGTAGAGGTCCTGCACGCGGTCGCTCGCGGCGGTGTGGTCGTTGCGGGTGTAGATGGCGCAGGCGACCGCCGCGGCAGTCGACGTGGTCGTCGGCGCCGTCGGGCACCTCGAGGTAGGCGGTGAAGGTGCCGGCCTCGCGGTCGTCGTAGCTGCGGGCGCCGAACAGCTTCCACGCCCAGTCGTCGTTGATCCAGTTGCTCGGGGCGTACTGGATCGTGCCCTCCTCGACCGTCCTGCTCGCCGCCGCTCGGCACGCCGCCGAGGCACGGGCCCGGCTTCGTCGTCGGGTCGTCGGGGATCGCGCAGATCGCGACGTAGATGCCGCGCTCGGGGTCGTACCCGCTGCCGCTGACGACGAATCGGTCGCCGGGCGCGAGCGCGGAGGTGTCGAGCTCGCCGGTGCCGTCGACGGGCGGTGACCTCGATGGTGCGCTCGCGTCCGTCGTCGCCGGTCGCGGACGCGCGTGAGCGGCCACTCCTCGCCGGTCGGCTCCTGGTTCGAGAGCGCCCTGGTTCTGGTGCGTGAGGATCGGGACGGCGATGACCGCGACGACGGGACGAGGAGCGCGACGAGCGACGGCCGCGACGCCCCACAGCCACCACCGCCGCCGCGTTGTCTCACACCGCGCGATCCTAGAAGTTGACGGCGCGCCGCGCCGGGAGTACAGCTCATCCCTCGTGACTGACGAGCTCCGGAGAAACCGGGACGAACACCGACCCGATCACGACACCCGCCCCGGCACTCCGGTCAAGCACTGGCTGATCGGCGAACCGCTCCCCTCCGACAAGCTCGAGGGGCAGCTGCTCCCCAAGCATCTCGCGCTCCCGATCTTCGCGAGCGACCCGCTCTCGTCCGTGGCCTACGCGCCGCAGGAGCTGCTGATGATCCTGCTGATCGGCGGGCTCGGCCTGCTCGCCGCCGGGCCGTGGGTCGCGCTCGCGGTCGTCGTGCTGCTGCTCGTCGTGGTGCTCTCGTACCGGCAGCTGATCAAGGCGTACCCGTCGGGCGGCGGCGACTACGAGGTCGCGAGCAAGAACCTCGGCGAGAAGGCCGGGCTCGTCGTCGCGGCGGCGCTGCTCGTCGACTACGTGATGACGGTCGCGGTGTCGGTCGCGTCCGGCGTCGACAACATCATCTCGGCGATCCCGGTGCTGAACCCGTTCCGCGTCGAGATCGCGGTCGGGTTCATCGTGCATCCTCGCCGCCGTCAACCTGCGCGGGGTGCGCGAGTCGAGCAAGGCGTTCGCCATCCCGACCTACCTCTTCATCGCCAGCATCGCGGTGATGATCGTCGCCTACCTCGTCCGCGCCGCTCTCCGGCGACGTGCCGATCGCCGAGAGCGCCGAGCTCGAGGTGCAGGCCGAGAGCCTGACGCCAGGCGGCGTTCGTCCTGCTGCTGCTGCGCGCCTTCGCGAGCGGATGCGCCGCGCTCACCGGCGTCGAGGCGATCTCGAACGGCGTGCCCGCGTTCCGCCGCCCGAAGATCCAGAACGCGCAGAAGACGCTGATGGCGATGGGCGGCGATCGCGATCGTGCTGTTCTCGGGCCTGGTCGTCGTCGCCCTGCATGGCGCAGCGTGCACTACATCGACTGCACCGAGTTCGTCGAGTTCGCCGACTGCGGCGACGGCGACGACCCGCAGCGCAGCCTGATCGCGCAGATCGCGTCGGCCACGTTCGGCAACAACTCGATCCCGTTCTTCATCATCCAGGCGGCGACCGCGGCGGTGCTGCTGCTCGCGGCGAACACGGCGTTCAACGGGTTCCCGCTGCTCGGCTCGGTGCTCGCGACCGACCGCTACGCGCCGAAGGCGCTCGCCACCCGCGGCGACCGGCTGATCTTCTCGAACGGCGTCATCGCGCTGTCGATCACGGCCATCGTCATCCTGGTCGTGTTCCAGGCCGACGTCACCACGCTCATCCAGCTCTACATCATCGGCGTCTTCGTGTCGTTCACGCTCGGGCAGACCGGCATGGTCCGGCACTGGCTCCGGATCCTGCGTGGCGGCACGCGACGACCGAGGCGCGGTCTGGCGCGGCCTGGCCATCAACGCGGTCGGCGCCGTCATGACCTTCAGCGTGCTCATCATCGTGACGGTGACCAAGTTCACCCACGGCGCGTGGATCGTCTTCGTCGTCATGCCGATCCTGTTCTCGCTCATGCTCGGCGTGAACCGGTACTACCGCGACGTCGACAAGGAGATCGAGGTCGACCCGCGCGAGACGTTCGGCTCGAAGGGCGACCACGCGATCGTGCTCGTCGGCCGCATGCAGAAGCCGGTGCTCAAGGCGCTCGACTACGCGATCGCCGCGCGGCACGACTCGCATCGAGGCGGTGCACGTCTCGATCGACGACGACGGCGACCGCGAAGCTCGAGACGCGAGTGGGCAGGCGATGAACATCAAGGTGCCGCTGCGCGTGCTCGAGTCGCCGTACCGCGACATCAGCATGCCGCTGATCAAGTACATCAAGAAGCACCGGGCCGAGCACGGCTCCGAGGTCGTCACCGTCTACACGCCGCACTACATCGTCGGCCACTGGTGGGAGACGTTCCTGCACAACCACAAGGCGCGCCGCATCCGCCACAAGCTCGCGCTCGTGCACGGCGTCGTCATCGCGCTGGTGCCGTGGCTGCTCGACTCGTCGACGCTCATCTACGGCCGCCGCTCGCGACCGCTGCCCGGTCAGGACCGCCGTGGCGAGCCGGTGCGCCCGGTGCTGCGCAAGCCGATGCCGCCCGCGCGCGCCGCGAAGAAGCCGACGCCAGCGGTAAGCGCTGATGATCGTGCTCGCCGTCCTCGCGGTCTGGTCGGCGGCCTCGTCGGCACCGGCCTGCGGCTCGGCATCGACGCGCTGCTCCCGCACGGTGACGACGGCTTCCCGCTGTCGACCCTGCTCATCAACGTGGCCGGCTCGTTCGCGCTCGGGATGCTGGTCGAGCCGGGTCTGGCCGGTGGCGCCGGAGTGGCTGCGCGCGGGCCTCGGCACCGGCCTGCTCGGATCGTTCACGACCTTCTCGGCGGTGGTCGCCTCCGGGTTCACCCTCAGCCCGCGAGCAGGAGACCGGTCTCGCGGTCGGCTACCTCGTGATCACCCTCGCAGCCGGATGGCTCGCAGCCGCCGGCGCCATCCGGCTGGGCGCGGGGCGCCCGACGCAGATCGGCCCGGAGGAATGACCGTCCTCATCGTCGTGGTCGCCCTGGGCGCCGGCGCCGTCGCCGCTCTCGCGCGCTACGCCGTAGCGCTCCGGTTCGCCGGCGACGCGCTCCCCGTGGGCGGTGCTGATCGTCAACGTCGCGGGCTCACTTGTCGCGGGCGTCGCGATCGGCCTCTCCGAGATGCTCGGAACCGGGGATCTGCCCCTCGTGCTCCTGAGCGGCGTCGCAGGAGGGCTCACCACGTTCAGCACGTTCAGCGTCGAGACGGTGCAGCTCGTGATGGTCCGCCGGGTGCGCGCCGCCGTCATCTCGGTCGCGGCCAACCTGGCCGGAGGGCTGCTCGCGGTGATCGCGGGCTGGTCCCTGACGGTCTGATGCTCGGCGGCTTCTGAGTCAGTCTGGCCGGCGCAGTCAGGCCGGGCGGCCCCGGCGCGAACGGGGGCGCAGGCGAACGGCGGCGATGCCGAGGACGATGGCGGCCGCGAACGCGACGACCGCGAGGACGAGGTAGCTGCTCTCGCCCGTGGCGAGAAGTTCTGCGAAGGTCTCCATGTCATACCGACGCGTCTACCCCCCGATCGGGTTGACATCTCGCCCCGAAATGGGGTGCGCGCGATTCACCCGGGGATTCCTAGGGTCGTTGTGGACACGGATTGGGGGATGACGCAGTGTCAGCGACTCTATTGACGCACCGCCGCCGGCTGGTACCACGACCCGAGCGACTCGGGCGCGTGGCGCTGGTGGGACGGCGTGACCTGGACGGCGAACGTGCGCCCGAAGGAGGAGACGGCCCCGGTCGCCGTCGTCGCCGCTGCGCCCCGAGCGCGTACGTCGAGCCGCCCGCGATGTCCACCCCGTCTGCCCCAGGCCAGCACCGGTCGCTCGCGCCCGAACCCGCCACCGGCGCGCCCGTCCAGCCCGTCACGCTGACGCCCGCCACTCCGCCGTCCGAGCAGATCTACTGGCACTCCGCGGAGGCTGAGGTCGTCAAGATCCCCGGCCGCTCGGCGAAGACGGCCGGCGCCGTCTTCCGCAGGGGCGGCGATCGCGACGTCTCCGGCCTACGCCCGCTTCTGGGGTGAGGTCGGATCGCCGCAGACCGTCGGCATCTGGCTGCTCGCGTTCCTGCCGATCATCGCCTCCGTGCTGTCGTCGGTCGCGCTCTTCGTGCTGCAGTCGCTGGTCGGCCCAGGCGGCATCGCCGACAGCCCGGCAAGCGCCCTGCAGGCCGCCAACACGGTCGTCGTCGGCTACGCCCTCGTCGTGACCATCTCGGCCTGGATCTTCGCCGGAAGCGACATCAAGGCGCTCCGCGTGCGCGGTTACGACCCGCCCAAGATCTGGTGGATGCTGCTGCCGCTCTCGCCGCTCGGCTACTTCATCGCGCGCGGCAAGGTGGTCCGCGCCGAGGGCAAGCGCGCCTGGCCACCGGAGCTGCTCTTCTTCCTGAGCATCATGGTCCCGATTCTCCTCGACGGTCGCCGGCATGATCTTCGCGGCGTCGATGCTCGCAGGCCTCGCCGGTCAGCTCCGCCGGCATCCCGGTCTAGGTTTCGACACGCCGCTACGCGGCGACTCAACCACCGCCGCCGTGCAGGGTGCTCAGCGTCGCGACGACCTGGCGCGCGATGGTGCGACCCGCGCGGTTCGCGCCGATGGTGGATGCGGTGGGCCCGTACCCGGCGAAGAAGACGCGCTGGTTGCGCCACGACGCGCCCTGCCCGACGGTGATGCCGCCCTCCTTCTCGCGCAGCTTGAGCGGCGCGAGGTGCCGCAGCTCGGGCCGGAACCCGGTCGCCCAGATGATGGCGTCGGCGTGCTGGAATGCGCCGTTGCGACCAGCGCACGCCCGTCGGGTTCGATCGACGAGAACATCGTGCGTCACGCTCAGCAGGCCCCGCTCGATCGCGGCCTGGATGCGGCGGGTGCGCGGCACCCCGGTCGTCGAGACGATCGACGGCAGGGCGCGGCCTTCGCGAGCCGCCTCATCCTGAAGCGCGACCGCGTTCACGCCGGACTCGATGTTCAGCTCCTGGTCTTCGAGGAACTCGACCGGACGGCGCGCGACCCAGGTGATGCTGGCGGCCACGTTCTCGAGCTCCATGAGGAAACCGATCGCGCTGGTGCCGCCGCCCGACCACGATGACGTCCTTGTCGCGGAACTCCTCGGCGTCGCCGTAGTCGACCGTGTGCAGGTGCCGGCCCGTGAAGTCGTTCATGCCCCGGATACCACGGGATGAAGGGCGACCCCCAGGTGCCGGTCGCGTTCACGAGGATCTCGGTGGACACGTCGCGCGACCCGAACTCGCCCTCGAAGCTGACCACGAACCCGTCGAGCCCCTGCTCGACCTTCGTGACGGTCGCCGGACGCACCACCTTCAGGTCGAAGTGCTCCTCGTAGCGGGCGTAGAAATCGGCGACGACGTCCTTCGCGGGAAGCTGCCGGTCGGCGGTGTCGAAGCTGACACCGAGCTCCTCCATGCCGGGCAGGTCGTTGACCCGGTGGGCGTACCCGAGGCGCAGCGCCTCCCAGCGGTGCTGCCACGCGCCCCCGGTTCCGGGCCCGCGGTCGAGCATGACGAAGTCGTTGCCCGGGTCGAGCCCGAGGCGCCGCAGGTAGTACCCGACGGACGAGACCCGCCTGTCCGGCACCGATCACGACGACGGAGGTGTCGGTGGAACGGTCAGTCACGGGACAAGGTTACTCGGCCACCCGGGTGATAGACTTTCGCGCAGTCTTTCTCACACCCTGTTCGCCATTTCTCGACACATGAGGGGGTCACGCATGGGGCGCGGCCGTCAAAAGGCTAAGCACACGAAGGTCGCACGCGACCTCAAGTACTTCAGCCCTGACACGAACTACGGTGCACTCGAAGAGGAGCTGGCCGGCAACCCTCGTCTCGACGAGGACCTCAGCAAGTGGCCCGAGTACGTGGCCTCGGCAGACGTCGTCGACGAACGACGACGAGGACGAGTCGAAGAGCGCCTAGGCGATAGCTCGACACGGGCTCGATCACCGGCGGTAGGCGCCGACCAACCTGACGGCGCCGCCGTCGACACCCTTCGCACCCTGCACGAAGCCGTCTCGCCGTCGTGCGCGCCGACCGTCACGCGTCCGGCGACCCAGGCGGGCAGCCCGGATGCCGTGAGGGCATGCGTGACAGAGCTCGCGGCATCCGGCGTCCACGACCGCGATCATCCCGACGCCGAGGTTCCAGGTGCCCTCGGTCTCTTCGAGCGACAGGCCGCCCCACTCCGCGAGCACCCGGAACACCGGCTGCGGGCTCCAGGTCGAGCGGTCGAGCTCGACCCACGAGCCGTGCGGCAGCACGCGCGCCAGGTTGGCGGCGATGCCGCCGCCGGTGACGTGGCTGAGGGCGTGGACGGCGTCCGGGCAGGTCGTCGAGCAGCCGCACCAGCTGCTTCGCGTAGAGCCGGGTCGGTTCGAGCAGCGCGGCGCCGATCGGGCCGCCGAACTCGTCGACGCGGTCGGTGTAGCGCGACTCCGCGTCTTGGCGAGGATGCTGCGCACCAGCGAGAAGCCGTTGCTGTGCAGTCCGCTCGACGCGATCGCGACCACGACGTCGCCGTGCTGCACCCGCTCGGGGCCGAGCACGGCATCCGCCTCGACCACTCCGACCGCGGCGCCCGCGACGTCGTAGTCGTCGGGCTGCCATGACGCCGGGATGCTCGGCCGTCTCGCCGCCGACCAGCGCGGTGCCGGTGTCGGAGCAGGCGCGCGCGATGCCCTCGACGATGGTGGCGATGCGCTCGGGGACGACCTTGCCGCACGCGATGTAGTCGGTCATGAACAGCGGCTTCGCGCCGACCACGACGATGTCGTCGACGACCATGCCGACGAGGTCCTGGCCGATCGTGTCGTGCTTGTCGAGGGCGATCGCGATGGCGATCTTGGTGCCGACCCCGTCCGTGCTGCTCGCGAGCAGCGGCTTGCGGTAGTCGCGCAGCGCGCTGACGTCGAACAGCCCGGCGAAACCGCCGACGCCGCCGAGCACCTCGCGGCCGTGCGTGCGGGCGACCGCGGCCTTCATCAGCTCGACGGCGCGGTCACCGGCCTCGGTGTCGACGCCGGCCTCGGCATAGCTGTCGGATGCGGCGGTCACCGGTCCAGCGTATCGGCGCGGGTCCGGCAGCTCGGCCCCGCGCATGAGAGACTGAGTCGTACCTCTCGGGTACGACCCTCGACATCCTGGAGTCCTCCGCAGCATGTGCGGCATCGTCGGCATCGTCTCCTCGACTCCGGTCAACCAGCAGGTCTACGACGCGCTGTCGCTGCTCCAGCACCGCGGCCAGGATTCGACCGGCATCGCGACGAGCGACGGCTCGATCATCCACATGCAGAAGGCCAAGGGCCAGGTGCGCGAGGCGTACCGCACGCGCGACATGCGCAGCCTGCTCGGCACCATGGGGCTCGGCCACGTGCGCTACGCGACCCGCGGCGACGCGAGCAAGGAGCAGGAGGCGCAGCCGTTCTACGTGAACGCGCCGTACGGCATCGTGCTGGTGCACAACGGCAACCTGACGAACACGCGCGAGCTCACCGAAGAGCTGTTCCACATCGACCGCCGTCACCTCAACACCAACTCCGACACCGAGCTGCTCGTCAACGTGCTCGCCAACGAGCTGCAGGCGCAGGTGCGCGGGACCGACCTCGACCCCGACCAGGTGTTCGACGCGATCACCCGCCTGCACGAGCGCGTCGAGGGGTCGTACGCCGCGATCGCGCTGATCGCCGGCCAGGGCCTGCTCGCCTTCCGCGACCCGTTCGGCATCCGGCCCCTCGTGCTCGGCAAGCGCTCGGCGGGGCTGGTCGGCGAGGAGTGGGTCGTCGCCAGCGAGTCGCTCGTGCTCGAGTCGGCCGGCTACGAGCTGGTGCGGGATGTGGCGCCCGGTGAGGCGATCTACATCGCCCGCAACGGGGAGATGTTCTCGAGGCAGTGCGCGAAGAATCCGGTGCTGATCCCGTGCTCGTTCGAGTACGTCTACCTCGCGCGGCCCGACTCGATCATGAACGGGATCTCGGTGTACGAGGCGCGGCTGCGGCTCGGCAACCGGCTCGCCGACACCATCGCCGAGTACGTGCCCTCGGGTGCGATCGACGTGGTGATGCCGATCCCCGACTCGTCGCGTCCCGCCGCGATGCAGGTCGCGCAGAAGCTCGGGATCGAGTACCGCGAGGGCTTCTACAAGAACCGCTACGTCGGCCGGACGTTCATCATGCCCGGCCAGGAGCAGCGCCAGCGGAGCGTGAAGCAGAAGCTGAACGCGATGGGCTCGGAGTTCAAGGGCAAGAACGTGCTGATCGTCGACGACTCGATCGTGCGCGGCACCACCTCGAAGGAGATCGTCGACATGGCGCGCGTCGCCGGCGCCAACTCGGTGACGTTCACGTCGGCCGCGCCGCCGGTGCGCTTCCCGCACGTCTACGGCATCAACATGCCGTCGCGGCACGAGCTCGTCGCGTCGGGCCGCAAGATCCCCGAGATCGCGCGCGAGCTCGGCGCCGACTACCTGATCTACCAGGAGGTCGCGGACATGCAGGCCGCGATCCTCGAGGGCTCGCCGATCGAGCGGCTCGACATGAGCTGCTTCGACGGCGAGTACGTGACGGGCACGGTCACCGAGGAGTACCTCGCCTGGGTCGAGGCGAACCAGCTGAGCTAGCGCGACATCCGGTGCGGCGTTTGCGATCCAGTCGAGGTCGGAACTGGCCGCCTGAGTGCACACAGCGAGTCTAGACTCGGCTCAGCCCTTCGGCGCCTTCGGCTTCTTCGGCTTCGGAGGCGGCAGCGCGTCGGCCGTCGCGCGGATCGCCTTCTGCAGCCAGTCGGCGTCCTCGAGCAGGTCGCCCGGCACCGAGTGGTACAGCTTCGATCCCGGATACGCCGGCGCCATCACGGTCCCGGTCAGCACCGCGGGGTCGACCTCGCTCGGCTTGATGAACAGGGTGTCATCGCAGATGAACCCGACGACCTTGTCGTCGAAGTACATGCCGTACTCGCCGAACATCGGCTTGGTGCGGATCGGCAGCCCGGCGAGCTGGTCCTCGATGAACGCGATGGTCTCTTTGCTCGTCGCCATCGGCAGCCCTCGCGACGACCTCGCGCTCGACGGTCACGCGTGCGCGACCGGGCGAGCGAGACGCGGTCGATGATCAGGCCGATCACCGCGCCGAGCGACCGCACCGGCAGGCGCCCCGAACAGGAGGAAGTAGCCGAACGACGCGGCGAATCCGATCGCGGGGTCGGCGTGGAACATGCTGTCAGGATCAGGGTGACCAGCGCGCCGACGACCGCCCCGAGCAGGAGGAACACGCCGAGCTTGGGCGCACGCCGGATGCGGACCTCGGACGCTCCCGTGTTCGCTCACCCCTCCATCCTCTCCCACGCGAGCGGGAGGTACGGTCGCGCAGATCCGCACGCGGATCCGGATGCCGACGACCCGGTTCTCCGCGATCGCCTCGTCCCAGCGCGAGCGAGCCGGTCGCCAGCGCGAGCCAGGTCGCGGCATCCATCTCGACCACGTTGGGCGGCGTGCCGCGGGTGTGCCGCGGGCCCTCGACGACCTGCGCGGCCCCGAACGGCGGCACCCGCACCTCGAGGGTGTTGCCGGGTGCCGCATCGCTCAGCACCTGCAGCAGGTAGCGCGCCGCGAGCGCCGAGGGCGTCGCGATCGTCCGCCCCGGCGAGCGCCGCGCGGACGGCCGCGTCGCCGTCGGCGGCAGCGATCCGCACCCTCGGCATGACGCCACGCTAGCCGCAGGTACCCTGGTCCGGTGAGAATCCTCGTGCTCGGGTCCGGAGCACGCGAGCACGCCATCGTCACCGCCCTCCTGCGCGAGGACGCGGGGCACGAGATCGTCGCCGCGCCCGGCAACGCCGGGCTCGCGGCCGTCGTCGAGACGGTCGCGCTCGACCCGTCGAACGGCTCGGTCGTCGCCCGGTACGCAGCCGACAACGACATCGAGCTCGTCGTCATCGGGCCGGAGGCGCCGCTCGTCGCGGGGGTCGCGGATGCCGTGCGCGCCAAGAAGATCCCGGTCTTCGGCCCCGGCAAGGCGGCCGCCGCCCTCGAGGGATCGAAGGCCTTCGCGAAGCGCATCATGGACGCGGCGAACGTGCCCACCGGCCGCGCCATCCGGGCCGCCGACCTCGATGCCGTGGCCGCCGCCCTCGACGAGCTGGGCGCTCCGCTACGTCGTCAAGGCCGACGGGCTCGCCGCCGGCAAGGGCGTGCTCGTCACGGACGACCGCGACGCGGCGCTCGCGCACGCCGAGCACTACCTGCAGCAGGGCCCGATCCTGATCGAGGAGTTCCTCGACGGCCAGGAGATCTCGCTGTTCTTCCTCTCGGACGGGCACGATGTCGTACCGCTGAGCCCGGCCCAGGACTACAAGCGGGTCGGCGACGGCGACACCGGCCCGAACACCGGCGGCATGGGCGCCTACTCGCCGCTGCCCTGGCTCACCGATCGCTGGGGCTCCGAGGCTTCCTTCGTCGACGAGGTGCTCGACAGCATCGCGCTTGCCGACCGTGCGCGCACTGGAGGCCGAGCGCACGCCCGTTCATCGGGCTGCTCTACTGCGGACTGATCGTGACCTCCGCGGGCATCCGGGTCATCGAGTTCAACGCGCGGTTCGGCGACCCCGAGACGCAGGTCGTGCTCCCGCGCCTCGAGACGCCGCTGTCGGACCTGCTGCTCGCGGCCGCGACCGGCGGGCTCGGCCGCATGCCGTATCCCGACGTTCTCGAACGACGCGTGCGTCATCGTCGTGCTCGCCAGCGAGGGCTACCCCGACGAGCCGGTCACCGGCCGGCCGATCGAGGGCCTGGATGCCGCGGCCGCGGTCGACGGCGTCACGATCGCCCACGCCGCCACCCTGCTCGTCGATGGCGAGTACATCGCGACCGGGGGCCGCGTGCTCGGCGTCGTCGCCCGCAAGGCGGACTTCACCTCCGCCCGCCGCGCCGCGTACGACGCGATCGAGCACATCCACCTCGAGGGATCGTTCTACCGCCGCGATATCGCCGAGCGGGTCAGCCATGCGGAGGATCGACGATGACAGCCATCACGAGCAACCACCCGACGAACGGCGACCCGCGCATGCTCGCGCTGCGCTGGACGCACGTGTACTCCGGCAAGGTGCGCGACCTCTACACCTCCGATGCCGCGCCCGGCCGCGTGCTCGTCGTGGCATCCGACCGGGTCAGCGCCTTCGACCACATCCTGGAACCGGCGATCCCCGGCAAGGGCGCCCTGCTCACGCAGCTGAGCCTCTGGTGGTTCGCCCGTCTCGGGATGCCGCACCACCTCGCGGCGGCGCACCCGTCGCTCGGCGAGCACCTGCCTCCGGGCGTCGCCGAGCGGTCGATGCTGGTGCACGAGCTCGACATGTTCCCGCTGGAGTGCGTCGTGCGCGGCTACCTGGCCGGCTCGGGCTGGGCGGAGTACCAGGCGTCGCAGAGCATCTGCGGCATCCCGCTGCCCGCCGGGCTGGAGCAGGGCGACCGGCTCCCCGAGCCGATCTACACCCCCGCCACCAAGGCGCCGCTCGGCGAGCACGACGAGAACATCACGCTACGAGCAGACGGTCGAGCTGGTCGGAGCCGACGACGCTGCGGCCCTGCGCGACGCCTCGCTCGCGGCCTTCACCACCGCCTCGGAGATGACCGAGAAGCGCGGCGTGATCCTCGCCGACACGAAGTTCGAGTTCGGGCGCGATCCCGAGAACGGCGAGCTCACGCTGGCCGACGAGGTGCTCACCAGCGACTCGAGCCGCTACTGGGATGCGACTACGTATGCCGCGGGCGGCATCCATCGGATCGACAGCTTCGACAAGCAGATCGTGCGCGACTGGCTGGCCGCGAACTGGGACCGGACAGGCGATCCCCCGGAGCTCCCCGCGGACATCGTCGAGCGCACGGCCGAACGCTATCGGGAGCTGATCGACCGGATGACGAAATGACCTTCGAAGTCCGCGCCGTCCACTGGGACCACCCCGGCGGTGTCGCGTTGCGCGAGGCGCAGCAGGTCGAGATCCGCGAGCTCTACTATCCCGAGCTCGAGGACTCCGAGCCGGGGACGAAGCCGTCCGTCGCCGACATCGCCGTGTTCTACCTGGCGTTCGACGGCGACCGCGCCATCGCGACCGGCGGGCTCCGTGCGATCGACGCGCACCACGGCGAGTTGAAACGGATGTACGTGGACCCCGCCTATCGCGGCAGCGGGGTGGCGACCCTCATGCTCCGCACCCTCGAAGACGATGCGCGCGCACGCGGCTGGGACCGTCTCGTGCTCGAGACCGGAGACACGATGCTCCCCGCTCAGCGGTTCTACGCGCGCGAAGGATTCACCCCCATCCCCTTGTTCGGTCACTACGTGGACTCCGACCTGTCGCTGTGCTACGAGAAGGTGCTGTGAGCGACCTGCTCGCCGACGACACCGCGATGGGCGCGGTGACTCTCAACGTCTCGGACCTCGACGCCATGACCGCGTATTACCGCGATGCGGTCGGGCTCGACGTGCTCGCGCAGGAGGGTCCGCGGACGACCCTCGGACGCGCGCACCCCGACGGCACCGGGCGCGCCATCGTCATCCTGGAGCACACGCCCGCGCTGAAGCACGCGGCCCCGCACGAGGCCGGGCTGTTCCACACCGCCATCCTGTTCGACACCCAGGAGGCTCTCGCGGCCGCCGTCTACTCGGTCGCCCAGAAGCACCCCGGCCGGTTCACCGGGTCGAGCGATCACCTGGTGAGCAAGGCGTTCTACTTCGACGACCCGGAGGGCAACGGGGTCGAGCTCTACTGGGACCGCGATCGCAGCGAATGGTCCTGGGCGCACGGCACCATCGAGATGGGCACGATCTTCCTCGACCCGAACCGGTTCCTGCAGGAGCACATGACCGAACGCGCGCTCGAAGGCGCGGGATTCGGCGCCGCCCAGGTCGGGCACGTGCACCTCTCGGTGGGCGACACCGCGAGCGCCGCCGAGTTCTACGTCGACGAAGCTCGGATTCGAGCGCACGATCGAGATCCCCGGCCAGGCCGTCTTCGTGAGCGCCGGCGGGTACCACCACCACATGGCGATGAACGTCTGGAACAGCAAGGGCGCCGGTCGCCGCCAGCGGACGCTCGGCCTCGGCCAGATCGACATCGTCGTGCCGACGGGCGACGACCTCGGCGAGCTGGGCGAGCGGATGCGGCACTACGGCGTCGAGGCACGGGACGACGGGCAGACGGTCGCCTTCGACGACCCGTGGGCCAATCTGATCCGAGTCACCGCAAGCGCGTAGGCTCCCGCAGGTGACCGACCGACGACCCGGGATGCTCCGCGCGAGCAGGCCGCTCGCCGTCCTTCAGGGGCCGGTCGTGCTGCCGCAGGGCAGGTTGCTGCGACGCACCACGCCGAGGCTGCCGGATGCGGCCCAGCCCTGGGAGGGCGACCTCGCCGGGCCCGATCCGCTGCGCCTTCTGGTGCTGGGCGACTCGACCGCGGCGGGAGTCGGGGCTCCGACCCAGCAGGTCGCTCTGCCCGGTCGGCTCGCCGACGCCCTGCACGCTCGCACCGGGCGCGGGGTCGCCTGGCGCTCGGTCGGCGAGAACGGCGCCACGGCACGCGACCTGCACGAGCGGTTCCTCGACGAGGCACTCTCGGCTCCGGCCGACCTGCTGTTCCTGACGGTCGGGGCCAACGACTCGCTGGCCATGCGCTCGGCGCGGGCGTTCGCGGCGGACGTCCGCCACATCCTGGACGCCTTCGACGACCGCAACCCCGGTGCCTTCGTGCTCATGTCGTCGTTGCCGGTCTTCGGCCGGTTCGCCCTGCTGCCGCAACCCCTGCGTACGGCGCTGTATCGCCACTCGCTCGCGCTCGAGGGGGCGGCGCGGGCCCTGGTGGAGGCGCGACCGAACGCGGTCATGTCGAGCGACCCGCCTCCGTACTCGACCGACTTCTGGGCCACCGACCTGTTCCACCCGAGCGCCAGCGGCTACCGCGACTGGGCCGACTGGGCGGTCGACGAGGCCTGGGAGCGCGGGCTGCGGGCTGCCACGGCAGAATGAGCGCATGCGCCGAGCCGTCCCCGTCATCGCCGTGGCCGCGGTACTGCTCGCGATCGTCCTGATCCTCGTGGTCAACGCGCTCCGCGGGAGCGGCGAGGCGGGCCTCAACATCCCGACCGAGAACCTGGTGAAGGCGCCCGGCGATCCAGCGGAACCGATCGAAGGGTCGGATGCACACGGCGAGCAACGGCTGCTTCCACGTGATCGTCGACGACGTGTCCTACCTCGTGGTGTGGCCGGAGGGCTTCCGCCAGGACGGCGCCGTCGTCATCGGCACGGACGGCTCGCGGTACTCCGGCGGCAAGCCACTCGACGGTTCGGGCTGGCTGCGCTCGGTCGACGAGGTGGTGGCCGCCGCCGACGGGCCGGACGGGTACCTGGATGCGGTGACCGGTTACTGTGCAGAGGACGGCGAACTCGTGGCCGTCTTCGAATCGCTGCAGCCCGACCTGACGCCGATGACCCGCCTCCCGGCCTTCGTCCTGGCGCCCGTGGTGCTCGTGCAGGGGCGCGCGCTGAGCCGGCGCATCCCGCGGATGGCCCCGGCCTCACCGCGGTCGGGTGGTTCGCATTCGCCGGACGCCCTGCGGCTGCTCGTGTTCGGCGACTCGACTGCGATCGGCACCGGCGTCGAGCAGATGGCGGATGCGATGGTCGGCCAGCTGGCGCGGCGCCTCCCCGAGTCGGTCGCCTGGCGCGCGGTCGGAGAGAACGGCGCCACGTCTGCGGAGGTCCGAGAGCGGCACCTGCCGGAGGCACTGTCCGACCCGGCCGACGTCGCGGTCGTTCTCGTCGGCTGGAACGACGCGCTCCAGCTGCGATCGGCCGTCGCATACGCCGCCGACCTCGGCGCCCTGCTCGACGCGCTCCGCACCCGCAACCCCGACGCCTGGCTTGTCGTCGTCGGCCCGCCGGCGTTCGGGGACTTCGCCGTGCTGCCGCAGCCGCTGCGGCTCGCCCTGGGAGCGCACGCGCGCGGGCTGGCGCGAGCCGCGACCCGCGTCGCCGCCGAGCGCGGCGCGCTCTTCGTGCCGGGGTTCGACGGGCGCTCGGTCGCCTCCGACGGATTCCATCCCGACGCGACCGGGTACGCGACCCTCGCCGAGCGGGTCGCCGCTGCCCTCGGCTGACTGGCCTCTCCCCGTAGACTTGCGGCATCCAACCGCCGACATCCCGGGAGTCGCACGTGCCCACCATCGTGGTCGAGGTCATGCCCAAGGCCGAACTCCTCGACCCGGCCGGCAAGGCCGTCGCGGGCGCACTGTCCCGGCTCGGCAAGAGCGAGTTCAGCGCGGTCCGCATCGGCAAGCGCTTCGAGCTGACCGTCGACGGCGAGGTGACGGATGCCGTGCTCGCCGAGGCGCGCGCTCTCGCCGACGACATGCTCAGCAACGCGGTGATCGAAGACGTCGTGAGCGTGACCGTCGAATGAGAATCGGCGTCGTCACCTTCCCCGGATCGCTCGACGACCGCGACGCGCAGCGCGCCGTGCGGCTGGCCGGCGGCGAGCCGGTCGCCCTCTGGCACGGCACCCACGACCTGGAGGGCGTCGAGGCGATCGTGCTGCCCGGGCGGCTTCAGCTACGGCGACTACCTGCGCTGCGGCGCCATCGCGGCGCGCTCGCCGATCATGGCCGAGGTCATCGACGCGGCGAACGCGGGAGTGCCGGTGCTCGGCATCTGCAACGGCTTCCAGATCCTGGTCGAGGCGCACCTGCTGCCGGGCGGGCTGATCCGCAACGACCACGGCGACTTCATCTGCCGCGACCAGGTGCTGAGCGTCGAGAACAACCACGACCGCGTGGACCAACGGCTTCGACGTCGGGCAGGAGATCACGGTCCCGCTGAAGAACGGCGAGGGCGGGTTCATCGCCGACGAGGAGACCCTCAAGCGCCTCGAGGGCGAGGGTCAGGTCGCGTTCCGCTACGTCGACGTCAACCCGAACGGATCGCTCGACGACATCGCGGGCCTCACCAACGCCCGCGGCAATGTCGTCGGTCTCATGCCGCATCCGGAGCACGCGTCGGAGGCCGGCTTCGGGCCCGACACCCGGGTCGCGATGCGGTCCGGCACCGACGGGCTGACCTTCTTCACCAGCGTGCTCCAGCACGCGATGGCCACGGCGTAGCGAGCGCATGTCGGTCCAAGCCCCGGGCGCCGTCGTCTTGATCCGCCCGCACCACTTCGCTTCGAACCCCGAGACCGCAGCGGACAACACGTTCCAGCGCACGGATGCCGCGCGGGCGGCAGCGGACATCGCGAAGGCCGCATACGACGACGCGACGCGCCTGGCCGAGGCGCTCGAGGGTGCGGGCATCACCGTGCACCTCTTCGAGGACGAGGAGGAGACGCGGCCGGACAGCGTCTTCCCCAACAACTGGTTCTCGACTCACGCCGGAGGCCGCATCGCGGTCTACCCGATGTACTCGCCGAACCGACGGCTCGAGCGCCGCGGCGACGTGCTCGAGCTGCTCAAGCAGCAGTACCGCGTCCAGGAGGTCGTGGACTACTCGGGCCTCGAGGTGGACGGCCTCTACCTCGAGGGCACCGGGGCGATGGTGCTCGACGGGCTGAACCGCGTCGCCTACGCGGTGCGATCGCACCGGGCCGATCCCATCGTGCTGGAGCGATTCTGCACCGCGTTCGGCTACGAGCCGATGGTCTTCGATGCCGAGCTCGATGGCGTCCCGATCTATCACACCAACGTCATGATGTGCATCGGCACCGACTTCGCGCTGGTCGGGCTCGACCTCATGACCAACCCGGAACGCCGGGCAGAGATCGCCGAGCGGCTGGTCGAGCCGGGGCGCGAGCTCATCGAGCTGAGCATCGAGCAGATCGGCGACTTCGCCGGCAACGCGATCGAGTTGCACGGCACGCAGGGCCGCGTGCTCGCGCTCTCCGAGCGGGCGGATCGCAGCCTGACGCCCGCCCAGCGCGCGATCATCGAGAAGAGTGCGCGCATCCTGGCCGTCGACGTCTCGACGATCGAGCTGGAGGGCGGCTCCGTGCGGTGCATGATCGCCGGAATCCACCTCGACCGGCGGCACCTGGATCACTAGCCAGACGGTCGGCAGGCTCCGTTCGCGTCATCCGACGCCCGCACCAGGCGGGCCACCCGATAGCCTCGCTGAATGGGCACTTCGTCATTCGCGCGACGCCGGAACGCCTTCCTTCGTCAGTTCGCGAGAGTTCGCGAGGGAGTCGCCACCCAGTTGTGGCCCGGACCCGCCGCTGCGATCGCGCTGGGCGTCGCGCTGGGCGTCTTCCTGCCGGTCGTCGATGCCAACGTCGACTCCTCGCTTCCTCCCGAGGTGCGTTCGGTGTTGTTTTCCGGGGGAACGGATGCGGCGCGAGCCGTGCTCACCGCGATCGCGGGTTCGCTCATCTCCGCGACCACCCTCACGTTCTCTCTCACGGTCGTCGCGCTTCAGCTCGCGAGCAGCCAGGCGAGTCCGCGCCTGCTCCGGGTGTTCTCCCGTGACCGCGCCGTCCAGGGTACGCTCGCCCTCTTCCTCGGCACGTTCGCTTTCGCCCTGGTCGTGCTTCGCACCGTCCGCGACGCGACGGACACGGCGGACCGGACCGTACCGAGCATGTCGATCACGCTCGCCGTTCTGCTGACCCTCGCGAGCGTGGTGGCGCTCACCCTGTTCCTGGCACATCTCGCCCGCCAGCTCCGGGTCGAGACGATGTTGAAGCAGGTCCACAAAGAGACCGACCGCACGATCGACCTGCTCGAGCAGACCGCGAGCGCCGAGAAGTCGAGTCCGATCGAGCGGCCGGATCATTACGCGCAGGTGAACGCCGTCCGATCGGGCTTCGTCGGATTCATCGACCACGAGCGCCTCGCCGAGATCGCCGGAGACCTGGGAATCGTCATCGTCGAGGAGGTGACGGTCGGCTCGAGCCTCATCGCAGGCACCCCGGTGGCCAGTTGGTGGAGGGCCGACGACGGGCCGACCGTCACCGATGAGGGGCGGGAGAGAATCGACCGCGTGGTGAACGCAGCCCATCACGTCGGTTACGAACGGACGTCGAGCCAGGACATCGGTTTCGGCATCCGGCAGTTGGTGGACATCGCGACGAAGGCACTCTCGCCCGGGATCAACGATCCCACCACCGCGGTGCACGCGCTCTCCCATGTCTCCGCGATCATGTGTCGGATAGCCGTGTCGCCGGTCGACAACGGGATCACCCTCACCGATCACCAGGGGCGCAGGCTCGTGATCGGCCGGGCGCACGAATTCGCGGCTTTGCTCGACCTCGCCATGACCCAGCCACGCAGGTACGGACGAACCGATCCCGACGTCGTCGCCCGGCTGTTCGCGATGCTGCGGGAGATCGCCTACGTGACGAACCGACCCGATCACCGACGATCGATCGCCGACCAGCTCGACCGGCTCGAGGCATCGGCTCAGGACAGCGGGTTCGATCCCACGGAACTCCAGAGCTTCGATCGGGCCGGGAAGGCCGTCCGCGCGGCGCTGGAAGGCACCTGGGACTAGCCGGCCACGGTCAGGACTTCTTCGCGCGATCCCACGCCGCCCGCACCAGCGTCTCGAGCACGCTCGAGGTCGATGCCGTCGAGCGACTTCAGATAGAGGCAGCCCTTGCCGGTGGTGTGCGGGCCGAGGTCGTCGAACAGCGGCACCACGGGACCGTAGTCGTTGTACACGCCGTAGATCGTCACGGCGGCCTTGCGGGGTGAGAGTCCGACCACCATCCACTCGCCCGACGCTCGACGTGCCCTGGTAGTGCATGGTGCCGAACCCGATGATGGACGTCCCCCACATCACGGCGGGCGCCCCGGTCACGCGGGCCATCAGATCGCGCACCGTCTGTGCCTGTCCGCGCCGGGGCTCGGGCACGTCGGCGAGGAACGCGTCGACGTCGTCATCGGTGGGTCGCGTCTTGATCTCGGCCATGGCGGGAGGCTAGCCCGGGCCGCCGACCAGCGGTAGTGCGCGCCGGTAGGATCGGAGGCGTGGCCGTGCCTTTCGTCGACTCTGTGAGCAACGCCGCCGCCACCCCCGAGAAGGAGCAGCCGTACGCCGCGCTCGGGCTGAAGCCCGACGAGTACGAGCGCATCCGCGAGATCCTCGGCCGCCGCCCGACGAGCGGCGAGCTCGCCATGTACTCGGTGATGTGGAGCGAGCACTGCTCCTACAAGAGCAGCAAGGTCTGGCTGCGGCAGTTCGGGCAGAAGGTCAGCCCCGAGATGACGAAGAACCTCATGGTCGGCATGGGCGAGAACGCCGGGGTGGTGGATATCGGCGAGGGCTGGGCGGTCACGTTCAAGATCGAGAGCCACAACCACCCGAGCTACGTCGAGCCGTTCCAGGGCGCGGCCACCGGCGTCGGCGGCATCGTGCGCGACATCATCTCGATGGGCGCCCGCCCGGTCGCCGTCATGGACGCCCTGCGCTTCGGCGCCATCGACCACCCCGACACCGCCCGCGTGCTGCCGGGCGTGGTGAGCGGCATCAGCTTCTACGGCAACTGCCTCGGACTGCCGAACATCGGCGGCGAGACCTGGTTCGATCCGGTGTACCAGGCGAACCCGCTGGTCAACGCGCTCGCGGTCGGTGTGCTGCGCCACGAGGACCTGCACCTCGCCAACGCGCGCGGCGTCGGCAACAAGGTGGTGCTCTTCGGCGCACGCACCGGGGGCGACGGGATCGGCGGCGCCAGCATCCTGGCCAGCGAGAGCTTCGAGGACGGGGAGGACGACCAAGCGCCCGGCCGTGCAGGTCGGCGACCCGTTCGCCGAGAAGGTGCTCATCGAGTGCTGCCTCGAGCTGTTCGCGGGCGACCTGGTCGAGGGCATCCAGGATCTCGGCGCGGCCGGCATCTCGTGTGCGACGAGCGAGCTCGCGGCCAACGGCGAGGGCGGCATGGCGGTCGAGCTCGACGCCGTGCTGCTGCGCGACTCCGACGCTCACGGCGGAGGAGATCCTGATGTCCGAGAGCCAGGAGCGCATGATGGCGATCGTGCAGCCCGGCAAGCTCGAGGGCTTCCTCGCCGTCACCGACAAGTGGGACGTCGAGACCAGCGTGCTCGGCGAGGTCACCGACACCGGCCGGCTCGTCATCACCTGGCGCGGCGAGACGATCGTCGATGTCGACCCGAGCACTGTCGCCGTCGACGGACCCGTCTACGAGCGACCGCTCGCGTACCCGACCTATCAGGACAAGCTGCAGGCCGACACCGCATCCGGCCTCAAGCGGCCCGAGGGCGGCGTCGACCTGCGCGACCAGGTGCTCCGGCTCATGGGCTCGCCGAACCTGGCCGACAAGAGCTGGATCACCAACCAGTACGACCGGTACGTGCTCGGCAACACCGCCCTGAGCTACCCCGACGACGGCGGGATGGTGCGGGTCGACGAGAACAGCGGGCTCGGTTTCGCGGTGGCGACCGATGCGAACGGCCGGTACTGCTACCTCGACCCGTACCGCGGAGCGCAGCTCGCCCTCGCCGAGGCGTACCGCAACGTGGCCGTCACGGGCGCGACCCCGGTCGCGGTGAGCGACTGCCTGAACTTCGGCAGCCCCGAGAACCCCGAGGTCATGTGGCAGTTCTCGCAGGCGGTCGAGGGACTGGCCGACGGCTGCCTCGAGCTCGGAATCCCGGTGACCGGCGGCAACGTCAGCTTCTACAACCAGACCGGCGACGTGCCGATCCACCCGACCCCGGTCGTCGCGGTGCTCGGCACCATCGACGACGTGGCGCGCCGCGTGCCGTCGGGCTGGCAGGACCAGGGCGACAACGTCTACCTGCTCGGCACCACATCGCTCGAGCTCGACGGCTCGGCGTGGGCCGGCGTCGTGCACGACCACCTCGGCGGGATGCCGCCCGCCGTCGATCTCGAGCGCGAGAAGGCGCTGGGCGCACTGCTGGCGGCCGCGGCTCACGAGGGGCTCTTCAACTCCGCGCACGACCTCGCCGACGGTGGGCTCGCGGCCGCGCTCGTCGAGAGCTCTCTGCGGTTCGGCGTCGGGGTGCGGGTCTTCCTCGACGACGTGCTGCAGCGCGACGGCATCGACCTGGCGACGGCGCTCTTCAGCGAGTCGACCGGCCGCGTGCTGGTCGCAGTCCCGCGCGAGGAGGACGTCAAGTTCACCCGGCTCTGCGAGGGGCGTGGGTACCCGGTGCTGCGCATCGGGGTCACGGATGCCGGCGGTCCCGACGGCGCGGCCGTCGAGGTGCAGGACTCGTTCACGATCCCGCTCGAGGAGCTGCGCACCGCGAACCGCGCACCCTTCGCCGAGGTCATGAGTTGACGTGAGGATCCTGCGGCGCGTCTTCGTCGAGTCGGCCGTGGCTCTCGGCGCCGTCGCGATCGCCGGGTCGGTGATTCTCGCCACGTCGGGAGCCGGTTCTGCCTGGCTCGGGGTCGGACTCGCCTGGCTGCCGATCGTCGGCTATCTGCTCTACCTGCTGGTCGCAAAGCCGTCGACGAGGACCCGTCACCTGTGGATCCTGTACGTGATCGCCCTCGCCGGTCTGGTGATCTCGGCGTTCGCGGGACTGCTCGCCGTCGCGATCGCGGCGGCGGGACTCGCCACATTGCTGGCCTACCCCTACTGGTTCTCGCGTCAGCACATTCCGGCCGCGACGTTCACAGGTGGGCACGAAGGTCCCCCGGTTTCCGCTGGTCGGTCTCGACGGCTCCGAGGTGTCCAGCGACGTTTTCGCCACGGGCTCCCGCGTGATCATGTTCTATCGGGGCAACTGGTGCCCGTTCTGCATGGTGCAGGTGCGCCAGCTGGCGGAACAGTATCGGCAGCTCGAACGACGTGGCGTCGGCGTCGCGCTGATCAGCCCGCAGCGGCCCGACGAGACGGTCGAGTTGGCGAGTCGGTTCGACATCCCCATGGAGTTCTATGTCGACCGGGATGGGGCGGCAGCTCGCGTGCTCGACCTGGTCCAATCGGGTGGGGTGCCCGCCATCTACGGTGCCGGCACCAACGGCGACACCGTGGTTCCGACCGTGGTGATCACGGGGCGGGACGGAAACGTGCTGTGGGTGGCACACGCCGACAACCACCGGATCCGCCCGGAGCCGGCAACCTTTCTCGATGTACTCGACCGCGCCGGGATCGTCGCGCCGTCCTGACCGGGCTCAGACCACCGGCCGGTCGGCCCACGGGCGCACCACGCCCAGCATCCGAAACGCGCCGTCGTCGAACACCTCGATGGCGGCGCGGGAGATCTCCTCGCGCGTGTGCCAGCGGGTGCCGCCTGAGCCGTCGTCCGTCCAGCCGAGCTGCAGGACGTTGGGCCGGGATGTGGGCTCGCCACGCGCGGGGTCGGCCGCACCGCTCGTCCGGACGAGCACGAGCCTGCCCTCGACGCGCAGCTCGATCTCGGGCAGCGACTCGACTCGCACGACGTTGCGGTAGACGATCGCCCTGTCCCAGTGCCGTCCGCCCAGGGTCGCGGCGAGGGCATCGCGGTCGCGAGCGTCCACGGCGAGAGCGCGGACGCCATCCGGGATGCCGGCCACCCCGCGCGACACGCCCGTCACGTCATCGCCGCGGGCCGCCAGCGTGGCCACGGCGGGACGCAGGATGCCGGTGGCACCGACGACGAGCACGCGCATCCGCCAAGGATGCCGGACGGGGTCACCCCGCGCTAGTGGTCTCGATGCGCCGCTCCGCGGCTACTCGACCGCCGGGATCGTGAACGTCACGCCCGTCTTCTCCTCGGCGAGCGCCCAGAGGTAGGCCGCCGAACTCCGGCGAGGCGCTGGAGGTGACGGGTGCGAGAGGCGTCGGTGGCCCGGTGAGCAGCATCCGCGCCGGGCCGAAGAACGTCCCGCTCTCCGCGTCGGGGTCGATGGCGGCGCGCACCGAGCTCCATGCCCCGTCGTCCTTGCCCTGGCCGACGATCGAGAACAGCACGATCTCGCTCAGCCGCCGCCAGCGCGGCTGGTCGGTCACGCCTGGCCGCTTCCCAGCGAGGCCGGTGACCGCGAATCCCGGATGGGCGAGCAGCGACTTCCGCGAGTCGCCCGCAGTGCGGAGGCGGCGATCGAGCTCGAAGGCGAAGCCGTGCACGGAATGCTTCGAGAAGGCGTAGGCACGAAACGGCCGGTAGCGCCGCTCGGACAGCAGATCGGACGGGACGAGCCGCACCATCCGGGTCGACATGCTGCCGAGGCCGACGACCCGGCCGGCGGCGGTGAGGGCGGGGAAGAGCTGTGCCGTCAGGGCGAAGTGCCCGAGCGCGTTGCCGCCGACGAGCAGCTCGAGGCCGTCGGCGGTGACCCGACGACGCCGGGGCGGGATCACCAGGCCCGCGTTGTTGACGAGCGCGTCGATCGGGCCGAGAGCGGCGATCACCGCGGCTGCCTCGCGAATCGAGTCCAGGGAGGCCAGGTCGAGGTGCGCGAACCCGACGTCGGCGTGAGGAACGCGGCTGCGGATGGACCCCATCGCGGCATCGGCCTTGTCGCGGGATCGCGCCGCGATGATCACCCTCCCGCCGGCGGAGGCCAGCTGCTCGCTCGTGAAGTACCCGACGCCGGCGTTGCCGCCCGTGACCACGAACGTCTTGCCGGCCTGCGAGGGCAGGTGCCGGGGGTCCCACACCGCGGTCACGAGGCGGGGTGCGAGTCCGTGGTGATCGATCCCGTCGCGAAGCGCTCGTGGTGGTGGATGACCTCGGCGACGACGAAGTTGAACCACTTCTCGGCGAAGGCCGGATCCAGCTGCGCCTCCTCGGCGAGGGCCCGCAACCGTGCGATCTGGGTGCGTTCGCGCTCCGGATCGGAGGGCGGCATCCCGTTCGCGGCCTTGAGTCGTCCGACCTGCTGCGTGAATTTGAACCGCTCCGCGAGCAGGTGCACGAGGGCGGCGTCGATGTTGTCGATACTGAGCCGCAGACCGGCCAGATCAGCGGCTACATCCTGCTCAGGCATGAAGCGAGACTACCGGGTGTACAGCCTTGTCTGTCCCCACAAGTGGGAGGGGTGATAAGTCCTCAGGGGGGTTCCCGAGGGGGTGAGAGCGCGGGTTAATGGAGGAAGTCGTACGCACCGGGTCCTCTCAGCCGGTGATCCCCGCCGTACCGACATCGGGCTGCTTGCCGCACCCAGGTCGGTCATCCCCCTCAGGAGTACCCGGTGCCGAACCCGCTTCACCACGGCATCCCGGTCGCGCGCGGACCGATCGCCACCACCGCGTTCTCGCCTCCTGCACTCGACACCCGCATCACGATCGTCCCCGACCTGCCGCTCGTGCCCGTCCGCGCCGTCGTCGCGACCGCGCTCGCCGCCGACAAGAGCGCGCGCGACATCGTCTGGGCGGAACTGCCCGCAGCGCCCGCCGACGACCGTGAGGCGTGGGACGCGATCCGCAGCGCGCTGGCCGCGGCGACCGGGTCCCCTGACGGCGGCGAGCCCGATGAGGCCGTGGCCGCTCAGCTCTCCGCTCTCAAGCGACCGCTGCTCCTGGCTCTCGAGCTCGCGCCGGGCGTCTCGCACGAAGTCGACGCAGGCCTGCTCGCGCTGCTCACCGACGCTCCGCACTTCTCGATCCTCGCGATCTGCTCCGGTCGCCGCATGCTCGAGGTCATGGGGCGTGGCGAGCACGGCGCGCAGCTGGTCTCCCCGGTATCCCTCGTCGTCGAGGCGGCCGAGATCCGACGGTTCGCGGGCAAGCTCGGCGTGAAGCTCAGCGACGAGGACGCGCTCGCGCTCGCCCACTCGCCGATGATGCTGCCCGACGTGCTGCCGGCGGTGATCGCCTCCGCGAGCCTCGAGGAGATCGAGACCCAGGGCGACGCCGTGTCCTACCTCCTCGACGAGTGCGAGAACTATCTGACGATGCGGTTCCGCGCCTCCTCCGACGGATCGGTGACCGGGCTGCTGCCGCTGGCCGTGCCCTCGACGCTCACCGCCGACATCCTGGAGATCGTCGCTCCGGAGATCGCCGCCCGCACGCCGCTCGACCGGGCGGCGCTCTCCCGCATCATGATCCGCGAGAGCGCCGCGGGCGACGGGCGTTACCGCATGGAGCCGATGCTCCGCCGCATCTTCATCCTCGAGCTCAAGCTGCGCGACCCCGCGCTCGCCCGACGGCTGAGCTCGTCGCTCGGCGAGCACTTCCGCGAGCGCGGCGAGGTCTTCGAGTCGATCGCCCACTTCTCCGACGCAGAGGACTGGGACTCGGTCATCGAGACGCTCGACAGCGAGATGTTCCGGCTGCTCGCCGAGGATCCGCTGCGGGTACACGACGCGATCCTCGCGCTGCCCCGCAAGGTGCGCGACGACAACCCGCGCTTCACGCTCTGCCTCGAGGTCGGATGGCAGCCGCGCGAGGGGCTCGCACAGGCGTATCTCACGATCGCCCGCCGTGCGGCCGGCATCTTCGCGCGGCTGCCCCGCGAGATGTCGCCGTGGGATCTGCTCCACGTGCTGCTCATCAAGTCCATCGTGTTCCGGCTCAAGGGCGACTTCGCGGCTGCGCTCGAGGCGGCCCGCGCTCTGGACGCGCTCCTCGACGGCGATGACGACATCGCCGGACGCCCGATCGGCACGCTCGCCGAGGCGCACTACCAGTCCGGGATGACGCGGCTGCTCGGCCTGGACATGGTCGGTGCCCGCGAGAGCTTCACGCGATCCTTCACGCTCACGCAGAATCGCGGTGAGGCAACCGACACGCTCGCCGAGCGCGCCGCGGAAGCCACCGCGCTCGTGCGTGCGCTCGAGGGCGAGACCGATCACGCCTCCACCTGGCTCGGTCTCGTCGCCGAGACATCGCTCGGGACCGCGGGTCTCGTCGCGCACGCCCTGATCGCGATGGGTCGGCTCGAGCCGGCCGAGGCCCGGCACTGGCTCGCGTCGCTCGCCGATCCGAGCACCCACGACGAGCTCTGGCCGTTCGCGGTGCACGCGGCGAACCGGTACGGCCTCTACTGGGGCGACCCGGTCGAGACCGACGGCGCGCTCGACCGCACCTGGGCGGAGCACGGCGAGCAGCTGGTCGCGGGATCGACCGCGCAGGTGCTGCTCACCAGCGACGCCGCCGACCTGGCGCTCCTGCTCGGGCAGCTGTCCCGCGCTGAGGCCGCTCTCGACGGGGTCCCCTCGCGCAACACCTGGATCGCCGTGCCGCGGGCGCGACTCGCGCTGCTCGGCGGCAACCCCAAGCACGCGCTCCTCTTCATCCTCGAGGGGCAGCGCCGCGGACGCACCGAGCGGTACGGGCAGCTCGACCTCGCCGTCCTGCGCGCGGCTGCCGAGCTCGCGCTCGGTCGCGAGGACGACGCCACGGCATCCCTGCTCCGCGCGGTCAACCAGGCCGACAAGTCCGGCGTGATCGTCGCCTTCCACCTGCTGCCGCACGAGACTCTCCAGTCGCTCGCCGGTCTCTCGCCCGAGGCTGAGCGCTTCGTCGAGCGGCACGACCTGCAGGGCACCAGCTATCTCGCCCCGTACACGGCCGTCGCCGGTGCCCTGAGCGAGCGCGAACTGATCGTGCTGCGCGCGCTCGAGCCGGGGGCGACCGTCGAACAGATCGCGAAGAAGCTGTTCGTCGCGTCGAACACCGTCAAGGCGCAGCTTCGGTCGATCTACCGCAAGCTCAACGTGTCGACGCGCACCGAGGCGCTGCTCGTCGCGGCCGAACTCGGCCTGCTCGACGCGGACTCGCGCTCCGCGTAGCCGCGACTACCGGGTCTGCCCGTCGTCGTCGCGCGGGTCGGAGAACCGCGGGTCGGCGGCACGGCGGTCGGGGAGTCCGATCGGACGCAGCACGGTGTCTTCGAGCCGGTTGTCGAGCACCGACTCGAGCTCCCGCTTGTCGTGGGCGAGCTGCTCCCGGATGCTGACCGCCAGCCGCTGCTGCTCGCGCATCAGGCGGTCGTGCGCGACCCGCTCGAGTTCGCGGGAACGCAGCTCGTAGCTCTCGCGCGCCTGGCGCTCGGGGTTCGGCCCGGAGTCGGTCACGGCACCCTGACGTGCGGCCCGCACCTCGACCCGCGGGAGTCCGCCGATCTCGCCGAGCAGGCTCCCGGCGACCGCGACGGTTTCGCGCTCGCGCTCGGGGGCGAGATCGGCGGTGTCGGCGGTGTCCGGCTTCCGCGCGGCCGTCGAGAACCTTCGGGGGGATCGTCGACGAGGTCGGGGCGGGCAGGATGTGGCGGATCGGCGGCGGGATCGTCGCGGCCTCCTTCGCGTCCTTCTGCATCCGGATGGAGACGGTGTTCACGACCGTGCCGGTGACGGCGGGCTCGCGCACCCTGCCCTGGGTTCCGATCGACGGGGCGGGGGCGTTGGCGTAGGCCGACGCGACGCTGGGGGTCAGCTTCGACGGGTCGGGGGCGAACCGCGACGACCGGCCTCGGCGGATCCGGCCGGATGACGATCGGCCGCTCGACGACCTTTTCGATGGCGCCGGGCGCGACTGCTCGATCTCGGGCACGATCGATCCCGCGCGCTGCTCGTCCGCCGTCGCCGTGGGCAGTGCGGCGAACGCGAAGTCGAGATCCTTCGCCGAGGTGAGGCTGTGCTCGACCGACGTCGGCAGAGGCTCGGGCTTCGGGGGCGTGGATGCGGCGGGCACCTTGGCGGGCTTGGCGCGGGCTTGGCGGGAGCCTTGGCGGGCTTGGCCGGCTCCTGCGAAGCCTCGAGCTCGGGCGGCCACGGGCGCCGCAGGGTCGGCCAGGTGGGTCGGCGCCTTCTCGACGACGGGCGGCGCGACGGGCTTCGGCTCCCGGGGCCGGCGGCACCTCCACGACCGGCTGCCGCCTCCCGCGCGGCGGGCTCCGCCGCGCGCCGGCACGTACCGGGGCACGAACTCGGGTGCCGCCGCGGAGACCGGCAGGTCGCGCCGGCGAGCGGGGCCGCGACCGAACAGCCGGCGGCGGGGAATCGCGTTGAGCACGATGCCGACCGGGATGCTTCCGCCCGACGCGAGCAGCGAGAGGGCGTCCTCGAGGCGCGGCCGGGTCGTGGTTCCCTCCGCGAGCACCAGCAGTGTCGAGCTGTCGAAGGAGCCGAGGACGGCCGCGTCCGTGACGGCCGAGATGGCGGGCGCGTCGATCAGCACGACCTCGAAGCGGCGGCGGAGCTCCGCGACCAGCTCGCGCATCGTCGGGGTGGCGAGCAGCTCGCCCGGGTTCGAAGGGCGAGCGCCTGCGGGCAGCACCGTCAAGCGGCCGCCGTCGCTGCTCTGCAGCGCAGCATCCAGAGACGCCCGGCCGGCGAGCACCTCGGTCAGCCCCAGCGCGCCGTGGATGCCGAACAGACGCGACAGAGCTGAGCTGCGCAGGTCGGCATCCACGACGACGATCGAGGTCGCCGTGTTGGCGAGAGCCACGGCGAGGTTGGCGGTGATGGTCGTGCTCCCCTGCCCCGGCCCGGCGGCGGTGATCACGAAGCTGTGCCGTCCGTCGCGGGTGCGCAGGTGGTCGATGTGAGCACGGAGGGCGCGGAACGCCTCCGCGATCGGAGCACCCGCCCCGCTGCGGGCGACCAGCGGCGTCGTCCACACGGTGCGGTCCGCCGGGATGTCTCCCAGGATCGGGATGCGGGCGACGGCCGCGATGTCCTTCGGCCCGCGCACTCGGGTGTCGAACGCCTCGCGCAGCGACGCGGCGAGGAGGCCGACGGCCAGCCCGAGGACGCCTCCGACGAGGAGCAGCAGGCCGCCGTTCGACGGCAGCGGCGCGGTCGGCAGCGCGGCCTCTTCGATGTTGACGATGCGCACGGGGGCGATCGGCTTGCTGATCGGCACCACCGTGCCGTTGGGCAGCTTGGTCGTCGACGGGGTCGGGGTCGGCGCCGCGCCCGCCGTGGCACCGGGGGCCGGGGTGGGGTCGACCGTCGTGCCGTTCGTGGTCTCGAGCTGGTTCGCCACGACGTCGCTGAACTCGGCGCTCACGGCGTTCGCGAGGTCGCGCGCCAGCTCGGCGCTGGCCGCCGTCGCGGTGATCTCGATGATGAACGTTGCCGGTGGCGCCGTCACGGTGATCTGCCGAGCGAGGTCCTCGACCGTGGTGTCGAGCCCGAGGTCGTCGATGACCGGCTGGAGCACGAGACCGCTGGATGCGACGAGCACGTAGGAGGCGATCCGCGACTCCGTGAAGTTGCTGGCCTGCAGCCACTCGGTGAGGTCGCCCGAGGTCTTGTTGGTGACGAGATCCCGCGAGGTGGCCGAGTAGCTCGGGCCCTCCATCGACTGGACGGCCGCGCCACCCAGGAGTCCGAGCACGACCCCGAGCACGATGAAGACCAGGCCGCGGCGCAGTACGCCGAGATACTCGTGGACGTCCATTGGGGGGATGGCTCCGGGGGGTGCGGGTTTCCCTGCCACGCGGGGGGAGGACAGGTGTCTTCAGGCTAGAGAATCCGGGCCTTCTCCGACCCCGGAGGTTGCGGTGAACGCCTCAGGGTTGTTCGGGGTTAAGGGACGGGTTAAGGGACCGTGGCGGGCACGGGCTCGACCCGTTCCGAGGGGGTCGGACTCGGTGCGGCGTCCCGGACTCCGCGCAGTGCGCTCCGCAGTGACAGGTACTGCCACACCGTGACCAGCAGGTTTCCGCTCACCAGCGCCCACACGGCGAATTCGGGCGCGAACGCCTCCACGAGCAGCAGCGCGACCAGGGTCACCAGCACTCCGACGGCGACGCTGAGGGCGATCGTGCGCAGCCTCCCGAAGGTCATCAGCCCGATGTTGGTGAGATACGGCGAGACGATTGCCGTGGTCATGTTGATCCCGAACGCCATCGCGGCGGCGACCGTGAAGGGGACCTGCCCGTGCGTGAGGAAGTCGCTGAACGACGGGAGGAACACGGTGTAGAGCAGCCCGCCGACGACAGCCGTGGCCAGCGTGACGGCGCCGGCGACGCGCATCCGGCGCACCAGCTCCGTCCCCGGATGCGGCGGGCACCCAGCCCTGGAACATCTGCAGCAGCGGCGAGACCGCCATCGCCACGAACTTGCCGAGCCGCTCGGCCAGCACGAACATCGGCAGCAGGACCGGGGACAGCAGCGCGATGATCGCGAGCGCCGCGGGCATGTAGGCGGCGAGCAGGCCGGTCGCGACGACGCCGTGACGTTGCTCGACGAGGCTGCCCCAGATCCGCTGCCAGCGGGCGGCGGCGCGGAGGTCGAGCGGCTGGCCGCGAAAGATCGCACCGCACGAGACGAGCAGCGCGACCAGTGCGCCGGCAAGCTGGCCGATGGCGAACATCAACAGCTGACCGGTGGAGGCGACGGCGATCACGCCCGCGACCGTGCCCGACACCCGCGGCACGGTTTCGAGCAACAGGAACCGGTCGGGGCGGCTCTCGCCGGTGAAGTACCAGTTCGCCGAGGCGCCCGCCATGGTCATGGCGGTGCCGGCGATGAACGCGACGAGCTTCTCCTGCGGCACGATCGCGAACGTCACGGCGGCCTGGATCGCGAGCACGGGGATGAGCAGCACAGCGCGGGCGAAGAGCGAGTCGAGGAACATGGCGGGCCGCCGCGCGGCGTCGGCCATCGCGATCGTGACCGGGCCGGTCAGGCCCCAGCCGAAGATGACGAACACGCCGAACGATGCGCCGATCGCCTGCCCGGTGGCCATCGACGCCCAGGGGTCGGCGCCGACCACGGCCACGATCACGGGGATCGAGATCAGACTGACCGTTCCGTTCAACAGCACCGACAGGCCGAACAGGCCGATGCCGCGCGAACGCTCCACGAGCCCGGTCCGCCAGTTCACGGCGTCATCTCAGCCCGCCGGGCATGCTCGAGCGCTCGGGAAAGCCTGCGCGGCGAGCTCGAGCACGTCGCGCAGCATCGCCGCGCGCACCTGGGCGCCGAACAGGGAATGGTCTCCGAAGGGGTAGTCGGTGACCCGCAGATCGGCACCGCGACGACGCAGCCGCTCGACGGCGCCGGGGCCGCGGTGGTGGGCGAAGTTCTCGGTGTCATCCGGCGTGAGCATCAGTGCGACGACGGTGCCGGGACGCCGGGTCGCCGGCTCGAGCAGCGTCTGCGGGTCGTGGAAGAGCTGGAGCCGCGCGGCGACGCGCCAGACCCAGCCGGGGGTGCGTTCGCGGATCCGCGCCTTCAGTTCGCGGAACGGCATCCGACCCTCGATGTCCTGCCGGGTGAGTTCGGCGTACCCGTCGGCGGGCAGCCCGTGCAGCTTGAAGTACGTGGGACTGAGCAGGACGGTGAGCCGGGTCGGCCGGAGATCGGCGATGCGGGCAGCCACCCAGGCGCCGGAGCACAGCCCGACGTGGGCGATCGGGACGTCGGCCGCCAACTCGCCCACCAGCGCATCGACGTCGTCGATCCACGCCTCCGCGAAGATCAGGTTCGGTTCACCCACCCGCACCGGCGTGCTGTCGCCGGTGATGCGCCGGTCGAACCGGATCGCGCGGATGCCCCGGGCCGCCAGCTCACGCGCCGCGACGACCTGGAAGCGGCCGGGCCCGACGCGGTGCTCGGCGGCCCCGGGCTGCAGCACGACCACACCCGCCTCGGCGTCTGCCTCGTGGTGGTCTTCGCGCACGCTCTCGATCGCGAACAGGCGCTCGGGGCCGAAGCGCAGCAGCCGCTCCACGACGGCCACGCCGTCGGGCGCCGTCGCCACCCGGGCCTCCGCGCTGGATCCGCGGCCGGACGATCGTCCGTGCCAGCGGCATCCTGCGATCGACCCACTCGACGATCTCGCGGACGGCGCCGGCCGGAAGCACCGCGAGGGCGCTCGGCGCCTCGATCCACTCCGCGTGCCCGTCGAGCGGAGAGACCGTCGATCCGGCGGGCAGCGCGGCGGCGAACCGGGTCACCGCAGGTGCGTCGAGCTCGGCCCGGCGGACGAGGGCGAGGGTGTCGAGGGCGATGGGCGTGATCTCGACGCCTTCGAGCCACGCGATGGAGTCGGGATGAAGGGCGAGCGACAGCAGCGTGAGCCGCTCGGGGTCGGTGGCCTCCTCGCCGACCGTCAGGTCGAAGAGCGACTTCTGCCGACGGAGGAACCGGTGTCCCGACAGCGCCGGATCCCACAGCACCAGGCCGTCGAGGTCCGGGATGCGGCGCGCGGCCTCGGCGGCGAGGAGCGCCCCAGCCGCAAGGCCCGCGAGCACGATGCGCTCCACCCCCGCGGATCGGAGGGCGGTGACCGCCTGCTCGATCGTCGCCAGCCAGAGCTTCGCCGCATCCGGGACCGCCGTGTCGCCGCTGGCATCACCCTCGCCGACGTAGTCGAAGCGCAGCGATGCGATGCCGCGGGCCTCGAGCTCCTGGCTGAGCAGCCGCAGCCCGCGATAGCCGAGCACCTGCTCGTAGCCGAGCGGCGGACAGATCACGACACCGCCGCGGGCACCGCCGTCCGGCACGTGCAGGAACCCGAGGCTCGGAGCGTCCGGGTCGCCGAACCAGGTGTCGTGCATCATCTCGGGGTCAGCGCCTTTCCGTGTTACAGGCCGAGGCGGGCGCGCACGCCGACGGGCCAGCCGTCGACATCGAGACCGTGAGTGCGAAGCAGCGCGAGCGTGGTGCGCTCCATGCCGAAGGCGAGGCAGGCGGCGTGGGCGACATCGCCGTCGGCGGTGCGGATGCCGAAAGCCGCGGTGAGGTGGTCGCGCTGGCAGTTGGCGCTCGCGATCGCGGTGCCCTCGGCGAGGTCTCCGTACATCGGGACGACGATCTCGATCTTGAGGTTCTCGCGCAGCTGGGCGCTGATCAGCATCTTGCCCGCGCGCCCGAAGAACGGGTCGTTGGCGGCCACGGCGTCGACCGGCAGGCCGAGCGACCTGCAGCGTCTCGATCGCGTTGTCCAGCCAGGTATCGCGGTACTCCTGCGCGCCGTCCGGGTCGCCGACGTACACGAACTCGTGCATCCGGAACGACTGCATGCGCATCGGATCGAGCGACGGCTCGTGGCGGAAGCCGTAGCCGAAGATGTCGAAGACGCCACCGCCCTCGGGGAGCCGTCCCTCCAGGGTGGCGTAGAGCGGGTGGCAGATCGCGTTGGTGAGCACGATCTCGCTGGGGTCGAGCCAGCCGTCCCAGGCGCTCGCCCTGCTCGCGCGCCGCGAGGAGCTGCGCGGTGCTCGCGGTCGCCGCGCTCGAAGCTGGAGACGATGCCGCTCAGGTCGGGGAACGAGGCGATGTAGTCGGTGCGCTCGAAGTCCGCGCGCGGGTACACCGGCGGGAAGCGCAGCGCGGTCGCGCCGAGCGGCTCGGCCATCTCGACCAGCACGCGGTCGAGGCCGGTGAGGATCGCCTCGAACGTCGCGGAGCGCCCGTAGATGCCGGGCACGGACGTGCCGATCAGGAGCCCGGCGTCGAGCAGGTCGGACGCGGAACTCCAGGCGTGCGCGGTCGAGCGGGCTCAGTTCCGTTTCGAGGATGTCTGTCATGCCGTCTGTCCTTCCAGGGTCAGCTGCTCCACCGCATCCCGGATCGTCGCCACGGAGGAGAAGGTCTGCTTCGTCAGCAGGTCGTCGGGGAACTCGACGTCGAAGGCGTCCTCGAGGGCGAGCATCACGTTGACGCTCGCGTGCGAGGTCATGCCGGCCGAGTACAGGTCGTCCACCTCGGGGAGGCCGGCGGCGGGCGCGCGCAGTTTGGCGTGCGCGTCGAGCACGGCCCGGATGCGGTCGTCGGTGGTCATGCCGTCGCCCCCTGCCGCGATGGCGAGCTGCGGTTCGGCCGGGATCGCGGCGGCGACCGCCATCGCGATGCCGCCGTCGTGGCTGAGGGAGATGTCGATGCGCGTCGATGCCCTGCCGCTCGGCGATCGCCTGCGCGGTCGCCGGTCAGCACGACACGGGGACGCCGTTGCGACCGGTGCGTACCTCGATCGACTGCCACGGCACGGCCGCCGTGCTCGGCACCCGCAGCACCTTGAGCACCGCCTCCTTGGCGGCGAACCGCCCGGCGAGGCGTTCGAGCGCCATCGGCCCCGCGGTCTGCTTTCGCTCGACGCGGGGTGAACACGCGCGCGAGGTAGCGCTCGCCGAAGAGCTCGATGCTCTCGGCGATCTCGGAGATCGGGTGGACGTCGCAGCCGATCCGGATGCGCGGGGCATGTCTCGGCGCGGCGCGCTCGGGGGTGCGCTGCATGGGGAGTCCTTCGGCGGACGCGACGGGGGGAACGCACGTCCGTACTCAACCTAGGGACGGGGCGCCGCCACGTCGCCGGGGAGGCCGACCGAAGCGGGGGATTAACCGGGGGGTTAACGCGGCCCTGTGAAAAGCTGGGCCCGTGCCCCGGCTGAGCGTCCTCATCCCCGCGCGTAACGCCGCCGGCACGATCGGAGTCCGCTCTCCGCTCGACCCTGCGCGATCTGCCCGACGACGCCGAGATCCTGGTCCTCGACGATGCGTCGAGCGATGGCACGGCCGAGCTCGTCCGCCGTATCGGCGATCGACGCATCCAGCTCACCGTCGCCCCTGAGAATCTCGGGGTCGCCCGCGCGCTGGCCCAGCTGCTCGATCAGGCGGAAGGCGACCTGGTAGCCCGGATGGACGCCGACGACGTCTGCCTGCCCGGCCGGTTCCGCGCCCAGCTCGCGCGCCGATCGAGCGCGGCGCCGACCTGGTCTTCTCCACGTTCCAGGTCATCGGCGCCGGGCTGCGGCTGCCGGCGCTGCCCGTACCCTTCGGGCCAGAGGCCGGTCGGCTCGCCCTGCTGCTCGACTGCCCCTACCCGCATTCCACGGCTCTCGCTCGACGCAGCGCCCTCGTCGACGCCGGCGGCTACCGGATCGTCCGTCGCCGAGGACTACGACCTCTGGTTGCGCGCCGCCGCCGTCGGGCGCCCGCATCGTGCGGCTCGGCCGCGCCCGGCATCCTGCTGCGGGTCAGCGCCGGGCAGCTCACCGCCGATCCCGGATACCGGGTCGCGGCTCGCCGCCGATCCGCTCGTCGCCGAGTCCTACCGGGCTCTTGCGCACGAGCTGTGGGGCGTCGACGAGACGCCGTGGCTGCGGGAGCTGGCGTTTCTTCGCCAGGGACCGCTGAGCCCCGTTGGGAAGAGTCTTCTCGAGCCGTTCATCCATCGCTTCGTCACCTCACTCCGCGATCTCGGCGCGCTGGAGCGCTGGTACCTGACGCGTCGTGCCCGGCAGGAGCTCGGGCTGCGCGCTCGCTGACGAGCGGGCTCGGCAGGCCGCGCCGGAAGCACGGCGGGCACGAGGCACGCCGCGAGCCCGACCCAGATCAGCGGCATCGACAGGTCGGGCACCGCGATGATCGCCCGACACCAGGATGCCGAGCAGCGCCCAGCCGGCCGGCACCGATGCGGGGCTGCGCTGCGCTGCGGCGACGCAGCGCGACGACGACGAGGGCGACCAGCAGGATCGTGCCGACGAGCCCGAGGCAGCTGAGCACGAGGAAGAACAGGCTCGACGGCCGGTGGCTGCCGAGCCCGACGCCGAGGCCGACGGTCTCGAGGAAGATCTCCCACGAGCGCTCGTTGGCGAGACCTCGGGCGAGGTAGCTGAACGACGACGCCTTGCGTTCCACCGACCCGATCGTCAGCTCGTAGAGGGCGGGCAGCTGCGTGATGCCGGCCGCGAGAGCCGCGGTGCCGAGCACGACCATGACCGGGCTGATGCCGAACCGCGGCGAGCGCAGCTGGCGCACGAGCAGCACCGCGGCGCCCACCGCCGTCACGATGACGAGTCCGAGGAGCGCGGTGCCCGACGCGTTCGCGACGAACTCGATCCCGACGAGGACGAGGGCGACCACCGCAGCGAGACGGGCGCGCGGCGCGGCGCCGGGCCGGAACAGGCGCACCCCGAAGTAGCAGGCCGCCGCGACGATGTAGAGGCCGAGCACCGACGGCTCGTAGAAGGTGCCCGAGAGCCGTTCGGGCGTCGCGTACGAGTAGCCGGGCATGTTCTGCAGGAGCGCGTGCGGCCACACCGGCTCTGCGACCAGCCGCACCGCCGCCAGCACGAGCGCCACCCAGAGCGCGCTGCCGAGCAGTCGGCGTGTCGACCGGGAACCGATCGCCCGGCGAGCAGCACGAAGAGCACGCCGAGGGTGAGGTATCCGAGCTGCGCGATGTTGCCGAGCGAGGGCTCGAGGAGCGCCATGTTGCCGACCTGGCCGTCGACGCCGAGCGCCGGGTCGAAGACGCGCGTTCCGGCGAAGATCCGCGGGCCGGCGATCGTGATGACCGCGGCCCAGACGACGAGCGCGACCGCGAGCACGTCGCCGACGGAACCGCGCCGAGCCCGACCGGTCACGCACCGGGCGCGCGACCGCGATCAGCAGCCCCGGCACGCTCAGCACCGCGAGCACGACGACCGCCAGGTAGAACAGCGGGAATCCGTTGTCGTCGACGACGAGCCCGGCGGTCTGCGGGAACGCGACGGTTGCGCCGACGACGAGCTGGGTCGAGCGGCGGTGCACGAGCCAGACGCCCACGACCGCGATGACGGTGACGATGCCGAGGAGGGTCATCGGCCGGCCCGCTTCTTCTCAGGCGAACGCAGCCCCTCCCGCTCGCGCAGGCCGACCCGCCGGGCCGGGATGCCGGCCCAGATCTCGTAGGGGCCGGTCGACTCGCGCAGCACCGCATTGGCGCCGACGATGGTGCCCTCGGCGATGACGAGCTCCTGACCGGAGGCGAACAGCACCTTCGCGCCCGCGCCGACGGTCACGTCGTCACCGATGACGACGCGGCCGCCGAGGTGGGCGACCTGCTCCGGCGGGATCCAGGAGTCGGCGCGCCCGATGACGACGCCGGGCATCAGGATGACGTCGCGGCCGATCCGGGTCGAGCGGTGGACGACGAGACCGACGGCGCCGTGGGCGAGCTCGAGCGGGCCCTCCCACTCGACCTCGCGCGGGAACTCGACGCCGAGGGCCTTCAGGGCGAGGTATGCGGCGCGCCCCACGATGCGCGAGCGCGTGGCCCGCAGCAGGCGGTCCTGGACGCTCATGCGCGCACCCTCGCGAGCTCGTCGTACAGCCTCAGCACGCGCTCGCCGTGCACGTCGAAGTCGAGATCGCGGGCGCGCTCCCGTGCGCCCGCCGCGAGGCGGGATCGCAGGGCGGGATCGAGCAGGCGCGACATGCCCGCGCGGATGGCCGCGGCATCCGGGGCCACCAGCACGCCGTTCGCCTCGGGCTCGACGACCGGCGGAGCGGCGACGGTCGTGCTGAGGATCGGCAGCCCGGCGAGCACGCCCTCGGCCGCGGCGAGCGGGAAGTTCTCGGGCCAGATCGACGGGATGACGAGCACGCCGGCCGCGGCCAGCGCCGTCCGACGTGCCGTCTCGTCGAGCCAGCCGAGCTTGCGCACGCGTCCTGCCGCGGCGGCCGCGTCGACGGCGGGCTCCATCGGCCCGGAGCCGGCGATCCAGAGCTCGGCGCCGGGAAGCCCGTCGCCCCACGCCTCGAGCAGCAGCCCGACGCCCTTCGTGTCGAGCAGCTTGCCGAGGAACAGGAACACGACCGGGTCCGCGGCGCGGGTCGGGCGCGCGCCCGCGCCGCGACGGACGCGGCGCCCAGCCGCCAGCCGTGCGGCAGCACGGTCGTGCGCTCCGGCAGCGGCAGCCCCCACCGCGCGTGCTTGTCGCGCAGCCGCGCGTTCGGGAACACCAGGTGCGCCGCTCCGACCGTGCGGCTCACCACCGCCGTGCGCAGGCGCTGCACGAGCGGCGGCCGCGCGGCCTCGACGCCCCGGCGCAGCAGGGTCGAGCTGGTGTCGACGAGGGCGTAGTCGTGCACGGTGACGATGACGGGCGCGGGCGACGAGGCGAGCAGCGCGGAACCGAATCCGGCGACGCGGTGCACGTGCACGAGGTCGAAGCCCGGCGAGCGCGCGGCGCACGGCGGTCGGGGTGCGGATGCTGCCCAGCAGGTCGAGCGCGTGGAACAGCACGGCCGCCGGACGCGATCCCTTGCGATCGGGCGGGTACGGCCGGCGGCTGCGCACGACGCGGACCGCGATGCCCTCGCCGGCGAGCTGCCCGGCGAGTCCGGGCGAGATCCAGCCGGTCACGATCGTGACCTCGTGCCCGTGATCGCGCAGCCAGCGGCTGAGCTCGAGGCAGTACTGCTCCGCCCCGCCCAGCGGCGCCAGCAACGAGCTCACGAACTGCGCGATCTTCACGGCAGGCTCGGCTCCTGTCGCGGCCTCCGACGCGAACCGGCACGCGGGGCGTCGATCGCGAGGCCGAGCAGGATGGCGGCGGTGCGGTCCCACGAGAAGCGCTCGACGTTGCGGTGCCCGTGCGAGATGAGGCGGCGGCGCTCCGCCGGCGACGAAGCTCGCGCACGCGCGCGACCGCATCCTGCGGGCCGCAGCGGGTCGAAGTACAGGGCGCCCTCGCCGGCGACCTCGGGGATCGAGGCGCGCGTCCGACGCGATCACCGGGCAGCCGAGCGCCTGCGCCTCGACCAGCGGCAGGCCGAAGCCCTCGTAGAGCGACGGGAAGACGAGGGCGCGCGCGTTCCGCAGCAGCAGCGCGAGCTCGCCGTCGCTGAGCCGACCGGCGAGATGGATGCCGGGGGCGTCGAGCGCGCGACTCGTCGCGCGAACACGCGGCGGGCTCCGGCCGCGCCGACGACGACGACCGGGATGCCGGCCTCGGCGAGCGCGCGGGTGACCGGGCCGAGGTTCTTGCTCGGCGTGAGGTTGCCGACGCAGAGCACGTAGTCGTCGGCGCGTGCGCGCCGCCAGCTCGGTGCCGAGGGTGAGCTCGGCGCGCGTCGGCGCGCGCCTCGAACGCGTGCTCGTGCCCGTTCGGCGCGAGGGCGAAGCGCGCCGGAGTCGACGCCGAGCACGTCGGCGAGCTCGCCGCGGCTGAACTCCGACACCGTCGCCAGGTGACGGGCGCGCCGTGCGAGCACCCGGTACAGCACCGAGTACCAGAGCACGAAGCGCCGCGAGAAGGTGCGGGGGAAGCGCGCCGGCGTCACGTCGTGCATCACGACGAGCTGGTCGCGCTTCAGCGATCGGCGCCGGTCCGGCGAGGTTGAGCAGCATCGCGCCGCGGGCGCGCCACGGCAGCGCGAGCTGCTCGAACGCGATGCCGCGCGAGCCGGGACCGCAGCACGCGCGCCGGCGGGAAGCCAGTCCGGCAGCGACCGCGTCGCGCGGGACGACGACACGCGCCGCCGGGATCGAGGTCGAGCACGCGTCGTGCGACCTCGCCCGCGTAGCGCTGCATGCCGCTCGCCTGCGCGCTCAGCCACTTGCCGTTGATCAGCACCGGCTGTCGGCCGCCACCGCGGTAGCCGGCTCGAGGGTCGCGCTGCCTGGCGTTCGGCGTGTTCCCGCCAGGACGCCGCTGCCAGGCGGCGAGGTTCGCGCTGCCGGGCGGCCTCGCCGCCGCGCAGCAGCTCCTCGGCGGCGGCCGCCATCTCCTCGGGCGTCGTGATGCCGGGGGTCGCGGTCGCACCGGCCATGCGTCGGCACCTCGCGGGCGATCACCGGGACGCCGAGCTCGATCGCCTCGAGGATCGACGACCGGGAAGCCCTCCCAGCGCGCGGTGTGCAGGTAGACGCCCGCCTGCGCCGAGCGCGCGGTGCGCGTCGAACGACGACAGCCAGCCGCGTGACCGGGATGCCGGCGCGCTCGAGGCCGCACCGCGCGATCCGGTCGTCGCCGTCGCCGATCCAGCGGGCGTCGAGGTCGGGGCGGCCGTTGCGGCGCAGGTGCAGCACGGCGGCGCGGAAGAAGTCGGGGTCCTTCTGCGCGCCGATGCGCCCGACCGCGACGACCCGGTTCGGGTCGCGGTGCTCGAGCATCGCGAGCGCGGGGACGCGGGCGACGTTCGGCACGTGGATGACGCGCGCCGACGCCGCGTGCCAGCTGCGGCGATGCCGGTGCGCGCCTCCCCGGGCGAGCAGGCGGCGATCGTGTCGGTGTTGCGGGCGAGCAGCGCGCTCGGCGAGCGCGGATCGCGAGCCGGACGCGCCGGCGACAGGTCGCGGCGCTCGAACGCGAAGCAGTGCGGGCTGTAGACGAGTCGGCGGTCGGGGCGGCGTGCGCAGCGCGGTGCGCACGAAGAATCCGGCGTACGACGAGTGCGCGTGCACGACGTCGGGCTCGCACGGCCACGACACCGCGGCGGATCGCGCGGCGCGCGGCGCGCGGTCCCGCGGGCAGCACGCCGACGCTCGCGAAGCCCTGCTCGTCCTCGGCGGCGAACTCCGACGCGGCGGACGCCGCGCAGCAGGTGGTGTTCGATGCTCGGGGGTCGCGGCGACGAACTGCAGCACGGCGGCGCGCACTCCGGCGCCCCAGCTCTCGACGACGTGCAGCACGACCACCCGGTCGCCCGGACCAGTCGGAGCGCCGCCCTCGTGCGCTGTCGACACGGTCATCAGTAGGCCCCGTCCGCTCCGACGACGGCGCGCGCGGTGCGCAGCAGGATGATGATGTCGTTCGTGATCGACCAGTTCTCGACGTAGTACAGGTCGAGCCGGATGCTGTCCTCCCACGACAGGTTCGACCGGCCGCTGACCTGCCACAGCCCGCTCATGCCGGGCTTCACGACGAGCCGGCGTCCGGCCTTCGAGTCGTAGAGCCGCACCTCGCCGTCGCGCTGCGGCCGCGGGCCGACCAGGCTCATGTCGCCCTTCAGCACGTTGAGCAGCTGAGGCAGCTCGTCGATCGAGTAGCGACGCAGGACACGGCCGACCGGCGTGACGCGCGGGTCGTCTTTGACCTTGAACAGGGGCCGTATCGCCCGTGCCCTGCGCGGCCAGCAGCTCGGCCAGGTGGGCGTCGGCGTCCGTCACCATGCTGCGGAACTTGAGCATCGTGAACGGCTCGCCCGACAGCCCGATGCGCTCCTGGCCGTAGAACACCGGGCCGCGCGAGCTGAGCCTTGATCAGCACGGCGACGACGACGAAGAGCGGCGACGAGCACGACCAGCAGCCCGATCGCGAACACCAGGTCGAACGCCCGCTTGGCGAAGCGCTTCGGCCCGTCGTACGACGGCGTCTCGACGTGGATGAGCGGCAGCCCGGCGACCGGCCGGGTGTGGATGCGCGAGCCGGCCACGCCGACCAGCTGCGGCGCGACGACCAGCTGCTGTCCCGGGATCGAGGCGCCAGCTCAGCTCGTTGATGCGGCTCGACGACGCGTCGGACCCGACGACGATCACGGTGTCCGGGCTCGGGCCGCCAGGCAGCGAGCACCGCGGTGTTCGAGAGGTCGTCGGCCGCCGCGTACACCGGAACGTCGTCGATCGCCGTCGCCTGCGCGTCGTCGGTGACGACGACGGCGACGACCCGGTAGCCGGCATCGGTGCGCAGTCGCGAGCGAGTCGATCAGCTCGCGCACCGCGACGCGCGCTGCCGATCAGCAGCACGCGGAAGCGACAGCTCGCCGCGACGACGACGGGCGTGCAGCCAGCGCCGCCACGACCAGCGCGAGCCAGCAGCAGCAGCGTGCCGAGCGGGAACGCGGTGACCAGGTACCCGCGGGCGAAGTCGGTCTGGGTCATCGCGGCGAAGACCGCGATCGTGCCGAAGAGCAGCAGGGTCGCGTTGATGATGCGGCGGTACTCGGTCGAGTCGGTGCCCAGGATGCGGCTGTCGCGCGTTCCGGCGACGGCCAGCGCCAGCATCCAGGCCACCACCAGCGCGATCGAGAACGTGACGTAGTCGACGCCGAAGTCGGTCGGCAGCGCGGTGCTGACGAACGACGTGGCTGAAGCCGAACCAGAGCGTGTGCGTGCTGGCGGTCGCGAACACGACGACCACGGCATCCGTCAGTGTCACGTACCGCTGGAAGCGCTTGACCCAGTCGGTGGCGTGCGCCCGCACGCGCTGCACCGACCAGCCCTGGGCGCCGGAGAGCTGCCACGGGTAGCCGCGGTCGGCGGTGTGCGTCACGGGGGATGACTCCACTCACCCCACCGGCGACACTGAGAGAGACGCCGGTGGGGTCATCGGGTTTGCGGGGGAGATGCCGGGGGGATGCGGCACTGCCCACGTTAGGAACCCGGTGGCGCCCGCGTCCCCCATCCGGGGGTCGGAAACGCGGGCTAACCCGTGAACACGGCCCAGGGGATGGGACGCGGGTTAAGCCGCGGGTTAAGCCCGCAGCCCGCTCGCGCTGCGGAACAGCACCGGCCGGTCGCCGTACGCGGCGAGGCGGCGCCTCGAGCCCGGCCGCACGTCCGGCCACTCGTCGTCAAGGATCGAGAAGACGGCGGAGTCGCGCCACGAGCCGTCGGCGCGCAGCGCTCTCGCGGCGCACGATGCCCTCGAAGCTGCGCGCCGAGCTTCTCGATCGCGCGCGCGCGACCGCTCGTTGCGCGTCGTCGGCCTGCAGCTTCACCCGGCCGAACCCGCGCGCGAAGGCGAGCCCCAGCATCAGCAGCTTCGTCTCGGGGTTCACCTGCGTGCCCCAGACGCGCGGGTCGTAGCCGGTCCAGCCGATGTGGGCGTGCTCGCGCTTCCTCGTCGAGGTCGCCGAGCGTCGACGCGCCGACGATCTCGCCGTCGTGGGGACCGCCGACCAGCCGCACGACGTAGCGATGCGGTTGGCGCCGGCGTCGTACGCGATCGACCCAGCGTCGAACGCCTCGCGATCGCGCGGCAGCCCGGCCGGACCGCCGCCGTAGCCGCCCGCGAACACCGCGGGATGCCCGAGCGCCGTCGCACAGGCCGGGGTAGTGCTCGGGCGTCATGCGGCTCGAGGCGCACGAAGCGCCCCTCGAGCACGGCGGGTTCGGGTCGCACGGCGGTCATCGCTCCATCCTCGCATCCGTGCGCTGCGCCATTCCACGTACCGTGGCGGCCATGAACCGAATCACCGGACCGGGCTGGCGCCTCGCGGGGCGATCGCGGTCCTGGGTGCTCTTCACCTTCTGCTTCACGCTGCTCTACCAGGCGACGGCGGTCGTGTCCGGGCTCGGCGGCTTCTGCGCCAGCGGCGGCCCGTACGTCATCGAGACGGAGTGCCCCGACGTCGGTCATCTGGTCGTTCGCGCCGCTCAGCATCCTCGGCGGGTTCTCTCGCGGTCGCGATCGGCCTGTTCTTCGCCGCGCGGGTTCGCGGCGCCGCTCGTCGTCTGGGCGTGGCCGATCCTGTTCGTCGGCCTCGGCATCCAGTTCTCCATCTCGGCATCCAGCCCGGCGGGTCGTCTTCGTCGGCTTCCTCGCGCGTCGCTGTTCGTCGCTCATGGGGCTCGCTCCGCTGATCTTCGAGCTGCGCGCCGGGCCGCGGCGCATCGTCCTCGGCAAGACGAACGTGCAGGGCGTGCGCTTCCGCGACCGGGAGGGGGCGCCGCGCACCTTCTACGCGTTCGGGCGGGACGATCCGAGCGAGACCGTCCCGCCGACGCCCGGCGACTGGCTGCTCGGGCTCGTCATCTGGATCGGGTCGATCGCCGTCGGCGTCTGGCTCGGCGTCCACGCGTTCATCGCGGTGGCGGGCGCATGAGCAGCCCGGGGGCCGGCATCATGACCCGCTTCGTCGTCGCCGCTCTGGCGGGTGCTCGGCTCGTTCGTGGGCTGGTTCGGCTTCACGTTCTGCTTCACGCTGCTGTACCTGGCAGCCGCCGTCGTGATGGGTCTCGGCGGATACTGCGCGTCCGGCGGCCCCTACGTCATCGAGACCGAATGCCCGGATGCGGTGGTCGCCACGTCGCCGCTGTCGATCTTCGGCGGGCTCGGCGGCCGTCGCGCTCGGCGCGCTCTTCGCGCGCGGCTTCGGCACCCCGCTGGTCTCGTGGGCGTGGCCGATCCTGTTCGTCGGACTCGGCGCCGCGTTCCTCATCGCGTCGACTCAGCCCGGCGGGATCACCTTCCTCATCGTCGGCGTGGTGTTCGTGGTGATGGGACTCGTCCCGCTGGTGCTCGAGGTGCGGGCGAGCATCCGGAACGTGCTCCTCGGGACGGTCAACGTCGCCGGGGTGAGGTTCGAGCTGACCGGGCGAGGCAGGCCGTCGCCCCTGCAGTTCGGCCGCTGGGACAGGTCCGGCTCCGACGAATCCGTCACCCCGACCGCCGGGGACTGGACCCTGGCGCTCGGGATCACCATCGTGGCGATCGGGCTCGGGATCTACCTCGCCGACCAGTTGTTCCGCGCCCTCGGCGGGTAGACCCGGACCTCCCCCGGCGGCTCAGCCCAGCAGGTCGTGCCGCACGACGATCGCGTCGCGGCCCGGGCCGACGCCGATCGCCGAGATGCGCGAGCCGCTCATCGCCTCGAGCGCGAGCACGTAGTCCTGCGCGTTCTTCGGCAGGTCGTCGAACTCGCGGGCGCCGGTGATGTCCTCGGTCCAGCCGGGGAACTCCTCGTAGATCGGGGTCGCGTGGTGGAAGTCGGTCTGGTTCACCGGCACCTCGTCGAAGCGCACGCCGTCGACGTCGTAGGCGACGCAGACCGGGATGCGTCTCGAGACCGGTGAGCACGTCGAGCTTGGTGAGCACGAAGTCGGTGACGCCGTTGATGCGCGCCGAGTAGCGGGCGATCGGGGCGTCGTACCAGCCGGTGCGGCGCGGGCGGCCGGTCGTCGTGCCGAACTCGAAGCCGGCGGCCCGCAGGAACTCGCCCGACTCGTCGAACAGCTCGGTCGGGAACGGGCCGGAGCCGACGCGCGTCGTGTACGCCTTGACGATCCCGATGACGCGGTCGAAGCGGTTCGGTGCGACGCCGGATCCGGTGGCGGCGCCCCCGCTCGTCGCGTTCGAGCTCGTGACGAACGGGTAGGTGCCGTGGTCGACGTCGAGCATCGTCGCCTGGCCGCCCTCGAACAGCACGGTCTTGCCGGCGTCCAGCGCCTGGTTCAGCACGAGGCCGGTGTCGGCGACCATCGGCCGCAGCCGGTCGGCGTAGGAGAGCAGGTCGTCGACGACCTCGTCGACCTTGATCGCGCGGCGGTTGTAGACCTTCACCAGCAGGTGGTTCTTCTGGTCGAGGGCGCCCTCGACCTTCTGGCGCAGGATGTTCTCGTCGAACAGGTCCTGGATCCGGATGCCGACCCGGTTGATCTTGTCGGCGTACGCCGGGCCGATGCCGCGGCCGGTCGTGCCGATCTGCCGCTTGCCGAGGAAGCGCTCGGTCACCTTGTCGAGCGTGCGGTGGTACTGGGTGATGACGTGCGCGTTCGCGCTGACGAGCAGGCGGGACACGTCGACGCCGCGGGCGGCGAGCGCGTTGAGCTCGTCGAACAGCACCTCGATGTCGACGACGACGCCGTTCGCGATGACCGGCACGACGCCGGGGCTCAGGATGCCGGACGGCAGCAGGTGCAGCGCGTACTTCTCGTCGCCGATGACGACGGTGTGGCCGGCGTTGTTGCCGCCGTTGAACTTGACGACGTAGTCGACGCGGCTGCCGAGCAGGTCGGTCGCCTTGCCCTTGCCTTCGTCGCCCCACTGGGCGCCGATCAGAACGATGGCGGGCATGTGACTTCTCCCTCGGTGGCGGGTCGGTGGGATTACACCCCAGTCTATCGACGCGTCGTGACTGACGAGGACGGATCGCTAGCGGCGTGCTGCGCGATCCAGGCGTGCATGACGATCGCGGCCGCCGCCGCCGCGTTGATGCTGCGCGTGCTGCCGTACTGCCGGATGCTGACGGTCGCGTCGGCGGCGGCGAGCGCCTCGGCGCTGAGCCCGGGGCCCTCCTGCCCGAACAGCAGCACGGCATCCCGGGGAAGTCGTACTCGGTCGACATCGACGCTGCCCTCGACGTTGTCGACCGCGACGATCGGGCGGTGCGTGCGCGTGCGCCCACGCGGCGAGGTCGGCGATCGTGTCGTGGTGCAGCACGTGCTGGTAGCGGTCGGTGACCATGGCGCCGCGCTTGTTCCAGCGGCGGCGGCCGACGATGTGCACCGTCCCGGCCAGGAACGCGTTCGCGGTGCGCACGATGCTGCCGATGTTGAGGTCGTGCTGCCAGTTCTCGATCGCGACGTCGAAGCCGTGCCGGCGGGAGTCGAGGTCGGCGACGATCGCGTCCATGGTCCAGTAGCGGTAGGCGTCGACGACGTTGCGGGTGTCGCCGTGCGCGAGCAGCTCGGGGTCGTAGCGCGGGTCGGTGGGCCAGCGGCGGCCCCCGGCCACGGGCCGACGCCGACCTCACGCTCGCTCCATGCGCTCACGCTAACGCGCGTCGAGCGTCGACGTGCACGGTCGCGCCGAGCGCTCCACGTCGAGCGGTCGCCGACCGTCGCGACGCGCTGTTAATCTCGGCCCGTGACGGCGACCTGGGAGCGCAGCGGCCTGGGCTCGCCGACGCGCCCGACGCCGCCATCGTGCACGGCGACAACCTCGCGGTCACCGCGACCCTGCCCGACGCGTCGCGTGCGGCTCATCTACCTCGACCCGCCGTTCAACACCGGGCCGCACGCAGCGGCTGCAGACCATCTCGCACGACCCGCAGACCGACCGGCGGCGACCGCACCGGATTCAAGGGCCACAGCTACGACACCGTCAAGGGCGCGCTCACCCGGTACGACGACACGGTTCGACGACTACTGGGCGTTCCTCGAACCGCGGCTCGCCGAGGCCTGGCGCCTGCTCGACGAGCGCGGCACGCTCTACCTGCACCTCGACTACCGCGAGGCCCACTACGCCAAGGTCGCCCTCGACGCGCTGTTCGGCCGCGACAGCTTCCTCAACGAGCTGATCTGGGCGTACGACTACGGCGCCAAGCGCACCCGGCGCTGGCCGGCCAAGCACGACACGATCCTCGTCTACGTCAAAGACCCTGCCCGCTACCACTTCGACAGCGCCGCGGTCGATCGCGAGCCGTACATGGCGCCCGGCCTCGTCACGCCCGAGAAGGCCGCGCGCGGCAAGCTGCCGACCGACGTCTGGTGGCACACCATCGTGACCACGAACGGCGCCGAGCGCACCGGATATCCGACCCAGAAGCCGCGACGGCATCCTGCGCCGCATCGTGCAGGCGAGCACCGAGCCGGGCGACCTGGTGCTCGACTTCTTCGCCGGCTCGGGCACGACCGGCGCCGCCGCCGCCGCGCTCGGTCGCCGCTACCTGCTCGTCGACGAGAGCCCGGATGCCGTGGCCGTCATGCGCAAGCGCCTCTCGACGGCGGTCGTCTACAGCGTCTAAACTCGCCGAGGCACGCAGCGTGCCCGCACGAGCGAGAGGAGTGGTACCGATGACAACCGTCTTTGTCGCGCCTTCTGCCGACCACATCCACTCCGGGGTCGCCGCCCGCTAGCAATGCATCCGGTGGCCTCGCTTCTCGAAAGCCACCTGAATTGCACTGCACTCACCTTCTCGACCGTCGAACCCGGCGACGACCAGCGATGGTCGACCTGGACCGCCATCACCCCCAGCCAGCGCGGCCCCGAGCCGTGGCCGGACTGGGTCATCACCTCCGCCGGGGCGATCGACACCGAACTCGGCGTCGTCAAGACCGGCAAGGAGGCCGACCTCTGCCTGATCGAGCGAGCCGCGCCCGGCCTCACGCTCGACGACCCGCCCGCGCGGCGTCAGCATCCTGGCGGCGAAGCGCTACCGCACGACCGAGCACCGCGACTTCCACCGCTCGTCCGAGTACCAGGAGGGACGCCGCACCCGCCGCAGCCGCGACGCCCGCGCGCTCGAGAAGGGCACCGCCTACGGCCGCGCGTTCGCCGCCGACCATGTGGGCGTTCGCCGAGTTCGAGGCGCTCAGCGTCATGTACGAGCGCGGCGCCCCGGTGCCGTACCCGGTGCAGGTCGACGGCACCGAGCTGCTGATGGAGTTCATCGGCCACGGCACCGTCGCCGCACCCCGGCTCGCGCAGTCGCGCGACGATCCGCGCCGAGCTGCGGCCGCTGCTCGAGCAGGTGATCGACGCGATGCACCTGTTCGCGCGCGCCGGCTACGTGCACGGCGACCTCTCGCCGTACAACCTGCTCGTGCACGACGGCCGCGTCGTCGTCATCGACCTGCCGCAGATCGTCGACGCCGTCGCGCAACCCGAACGGCATCGCGCCTGCTGCACCGCGACTGCGTCAACATCGCCGACTGGTTCACCCGCAAGCGGGTCGAGGTCGACGCCGAGCAGCTCTTCGCCGACCTGCTGGCGGAGCTGTTCTGAGCCGCGCATCAAGCCCGAAACATTCGGTCGCTACGATGACGCCATGACCAGGCGTGAGCGGCGCGTGCATGAGCGACCGCGGCGAGGTCGAGTGCTGGCTCACCGACATGGACGGCGTGCTCGTCCACGAGAACTCGCCGCTGCCCGGCGCCGCCGACCTCATCCGCCAGTGGACCGACCGCGGCACCCCGTTCCTGGTGCTCACGAACAATTCGATCTTCACGCCGCGCGATCTGGCGGCGCGGCTGCGCGCATCCGGTCTCAACGTGCCCGAGGAGTCGATCTGGACCAGCGCCCTCGCCACCGCCGACTTCTGCGCCTCGCAGATCCCGGGCGGCAGCGCGTTCGTGATCGGCGAGTCCGGGATGACGAACGCGCTGCACGAGGTCGGCTTCATCATGACCGAGAACAACCCCGACTACGTCGTCGTCGGCGAGACCCGCAACTACTCGTTCGAGGCGATCACCAAGGCGATCCGCCTGATCAACGACGGGGCGCGCTTCATCGCCACGAATCCGGATGCGACGGGGCCGAGCGCGGACGGCGTGCTCCCCGCGACGGGTGCGATCGCCGCCCTGATCACGAAGGCGACCGGCAAGGATCCGTACGTCGTGGGCAAGCCGAACCCGATGATGTTCCGCTCGGCGATGAACAAGATCGGCGCACACAGCGAGAACACCGCGATGATCGGCGACCGCATGGACACCGACATCGTGGCCGGCATCGAAGCCGGGCTGCACACGGTGCTCGTCCTCACCGGGATCAGCGATCAGGCCGAGATCGAGCGGTACCCGTTCCGGCCGGACGAGATCCTGCAGGGCGTGTGGGAGCTCGTCGAGAAGGACGCCGACGAGAGCGACCTGTAGGCGAGGTCGAACGGCCGTCAGATCAGGGCGTCGGCGTGGGCGTCGGCGCAGGCTCGGCGCCACCTGCGGAAGCGACGATGCTTCCCGTGATCAGCTCCCCCGACGACCGGGTCACGAAGCAGAAGTAGTCGCGTCCGCCCTCGCCCCACACCTGCTCGGTCGGGTAGCTCGCCTGCGACGACCGCGTCGGTGATCTTGCCCACGACCGCCGGGTCGAAGATGCCCGGGCCGCGGCAGAACGCGAGCGACCTGCGTCTGCAGCACCTCCTCGCCCGGATAGAGGTCGACGCCCGGTGCCGGTCTCGGGGATCACACCACGGACGCACCATCTGCGCGGGGTGCGGGACGGCGCAGTCGACGACGGTGTAGGCCGTCCTGCCACGGGCTCTGGTACGGATCGAGGCACTCGCCGCCGAGCAGCTCGTCCCAGCGCGTACTCGCCGGGTGCGACCGGACCGAGCGGGATCGTGGGCGATGCCGACGGACTCGGCGTGCCGCTCGGGCCGGCGACGGTAGGTGACGGGCCGAGGAGGTCGGGCAGCCGCATCCCGACGAAGAAGAGCGCGACGAGCGCGAGGATCGCCAGAGCACCGCCCGAGGACGATCAGCAGGACGCGCTGCAGCCGCGAGATCGCCGGAGGCGGGCCTGGCGGAACGATCGGGCCGGCCGGATCGCCGGGACGGCGCCGCCGTTCGCGGCGGCCTCGGCCTGCCGCACGAACGGGTTCTGGCTCGGGTCGAGGCCCTCGGTGTACTCCCGGAACTGGCTCTCGCCGAACAGCGCATCGATCGCCGAGACCTGCTCGTCGTCGCCGCCGAGGCCGAACGCGTCGGTCGTCGGCGCAGCGGGCTGCTCGCGGTCCGGTGCCCTGCGGGAACACCGACGTCGGCTGCGCCTGGGGGACCCGGGCGGGCGGATCGGGCTCCAGGTCGACGGCATCCATCATCTGCGTCGGTTCGGGCTCCCAGAACGGCGGGGCGTCGGCCGAATCGGGGGCGACGTCGGGCAGCACGGTGGTCTCGAACGGCATCGCGGATGCGGGAGGCTCGGCCTCGGCGCTCGGCCCGCCCTCGAACGCGGGATCGAGTGGCGCCGGCTCGTGTGCGACGGGACGGTAGAACGGGGCGGGTGGCGCGACGGGCGCGGGGGGCGTGGGCGCGGCTGCGGGGGGCTGGGCCGGAGGCTGGGCGGCGGAGGCTGGGCGGCGGGCGCGGGGGCCGGAGGCTGCGCGGGCGGGACGCCGGCGCGCGGCGGGAGGCGGGCGCCGGCGGAGCGACCGGTGCGCGGGTGACGGCGGGGCGCGGCGGAGTGGCGGCGCGGGGTGACCGGCGGCGGCCGCGGGCTGACGGGTGCGCCCGGGGTCAATCCCCAGGAGAAGCCGCCTGGCTCGGCAGGCGGCGGGGCGCAGGCGCGGCAGGCGGCGCAGCCGGGGGAGCCGTGGGCTGGGGCGGGTCGCTGGTGCGGCGGGCGGGAACGCGGGCTGCGCAGGCTGCGCCGGTGGCAGCGCGTTGACCCGGATCGAGCGGCGGGAACGGCGACGCAGGCGGCTGCGCGGATGGCAGGGGGCGCGGCTGCGGCGGAGCGGGAATGCGGGCGCGGCGGCTGCGCCGGCGGCGCGACCGGCTGCGCGGCGGGCGCGACCGGCCGCTGCGGTGCCGCGGCGCCGGCGGCATCTGCGGTGGGAGCGGCGCCGCGGGCGGCTGCGGCTGGAGCGGGCGGCTGCGGCTGCAGCGGCGGCTGCGGCTGGAGCGGCGGCTGCGGCCGGAGCGGGCGGCTGTGCGGCCTGCGCGGGCGCAGCCGGCGGCGCAGCGGGCGCAGCGGCGCAGCGGGCGCCGCGGGCGCAGCCGGCTGAGCAGGCGCCGCCGGCTGCTCCGGCACCGCCTCCTGCTTCGGCAGCTCGCCGGTCGGGTCGAACTGCGAGGCGAGCCAGTCGGCCGCCTCCTGCTCGTCGTCCTGATCGCGATCGGTCATTGCGGCTCGAGTCCCAGGTCGGACAGGTCGATCGCGGCGAGGTACCGGTATCCCGCCGCCTCGATGACCTCGCGGGCTCCGGTCGCGCGGTCGACGACGACCGCGACGGCGGCGATCTCGGCACCGACCGCGAGCAGCGCCTCGATCGCCTTCAGCGGCGAGCCGCCGGTGGTCGAGGTGTCCTCGAGCACGATCACGCGCTTGCCCGCCAGGTCGGGCCCCTCGACCTGCTTGCCGCGCCCGTGGTCCTTCGGCTCCTTGCGCACGACGAACGCGTCGTACGCCAGTCCCGCGCGCGACGCCCTGGTGCAGCACGGCCGCCGCGACCGGGTCGGCGCCCATGGTGAGGCCGCCCGACCGCATCCACGTCGGGAACGTCCGCGATCAGGTCGACCATCACCTGGCCGATGAGCGGCGCGACGCGGTGGTCGAGGCTGACCTTGCGCAGGTCGATGTAGTAGGTGGCCTTCTTGCCGCTCGTCAGCGTGAAGTCCCCGTGGAAGACGGCTTCGCCCGAGATGAACTCGATGAGCTGCTGGCGTGCGTCCGTCACCCGTCCACATTACGGCAGGCTCCATGTGAGCCGGGCCGCACATCGGAGGCGCCCGGTACTTTTGACGCATGCGCATCGCCACGTACAACGTGAACTCCGTCCGCAGCCGGTCGGGCCGCATCCTGGACTGGATGGTGCGCGAAGACATCGACGTCGTCGCGATGCAGGAGATCAAGTGCACCGAGGCGCAGTTCCCGTTCGACGCCTTCGAAGCGGCCGGCTACGAGGTGGTGCTGCACGGCCTCAGCCAGTGGAACGGCGTCGCCATCGCGAGTCGGCAGCCGATTCAGGATGTCCAGATCGGCTTCGACGGCATGCCCGGCTTCGCGAAGGGCCAGGAGGGCCCCGACCAGCCGATCGAGGCGCGAGCGATCGGCGCGACCGTCGGCGGCATCCGGATCTGGAGCCTCTACGTCCCCAACGGACGCGCCCTCGGCGATCCGCACCTCGACTACAAGCTCGACTGGTTCGCCGCGCTCGCCGACGTCGACGAGCCGGTGGATGGCGGCCAACCCCGACCAGCCGATCGCCCTGACCGGCGACTTCAACGTCGCGCCCCTCGACGTCGACAACGGCGACCCGACCGTCATCGAGGGCCTGACGACCCACGTGTCGCCCGAGGAGCGCGCGGCGTTCCACGAGCTCGAGCGCATCGGCCTCACCGACGTCGTGCGCCCGCTCGTGCCCGAGGGCCTGTTCACGTACTGGGACTACAAGCAGCTGCGCTTCCCGCGCAACGAGGGCATGCGCATCGACTTCATCCTCGGATCGCCGTCGTTCGCCGAGCAAGGTCGTTGCCGCGAAGATCCACCGCGAGGAGCGCAAGGGCGACGGGCCGAGCGACCACGTGCCGGTCACGGTCGACCTGCAGGTCGACGAGGCGGATGACGACGACCGCCCGATGATCTTCTGATCGCGGCGGCAGCGATCACCGGTCAGCCCGGCGCCAGGAGCGCAGCGATCGCGACGAGCGAGACGATCGAGAGCGCGGTCGTCACCAGCACCGTGTCGCGGGCGATGACGACTCCTCGCGCGTAGCGCTGGGCGAAGGTGAAGACGTTCTGCGCGGTCGGCAGCGCGGCCAGAACGACGACGGCGAACAGCGTCTGGCCGTCCAGTCCCCACACGAAGTGCGCGAGCAGCCAGGCGACCACCGGCATCGCGATCAGCTTCAGGACCGAGGCGAGGATGACGTCCTTCCGCTCCGGCCCCGGCGCGAGCGGCCGGCGACCGTGCAGCGACATCCCGAAGGCGATCAGGACGAGCGGGATGCCGGCCGCCCCGATGAGCTCGAACGGCGCCAGGACCGGGGCCGGCAACTCGATCCCGGTGACCGACACCACGAGGCCCAGCGCCGACGCGATGATGAGCGGGTTGCGCACCGGCTGCAGCAGGATCCGCCCCAGAGACACCTTCCCCCTCGTGGTCGGCGTCGAGGATGGTCAGCGCGATCGGCGCGATGACGACCACCTGCAGGAGGAGGACCGGCACGGCGACGGTCGCATCACCCAGCACGTAGAGCGAGACCGGCAGCCCGATGTTGTTCGCGTTGACGTAGCCGGAGCCGAGCGCTCCGATCGTCGTCTCGGGAACCGGCCGCCGCCACACGGCGAGCGCGACGACGGCGAACACCGCGAACTGGGTAGGCGGCCGCGATCGCCGAGATCGGCAGCAGCTCGGAGAACAGCCGTCCGGCGTCCGCCTCGGCCAGCACGGTGAACAGCAGCGCCGGCATGAGCACGAAGAACGCCAGCCTCGACAGCACCGTGTTGGAGCCCTCGGCGAGCAGCCCGATCCGGGCGATGAGGTAGCCCGACGCCGATCACAGCGGCGATGATCGCGAATCCGATGAGCACGCCGCCCATGGCCACAGCGTAGGACGCGCGCGCTACCGTGGGCGCATGCCGGTCCTCGAGGTCCCTGGAGCACGGCTCGCCTACGACGCCGCGCGGCGACCCGTCGCATCCCGCCCTGCTCTTCGTGCACGCCGGGGTCGCGACGCGCGCCATGTGGGATCCGCAGTTCGACGATCTCGCCGCCGACCATTTCGTGGTCCGGTACGACACCCGCGGGTACGGCGAGTCACCCGGCGAGGACGAGGAGTTCGCCGACCGGCACGACCTGATCGCGGTGCTCGACGCCGTCGGCGTGGAGCGGGCGACGCTGATCGGCGCCTCTCGCGGCGGCCGGATCGCCATCGACGTCCTGCTGGACGCGCCCGATCGCGTGACCGGCCTCGTGACGGTCGGGTCGACCCCGGGCGGACAGCACGACGGCGACGCCACCCCGCGCGAGCAGGAGATGATCGCGCAGATGGAGGCGGCGAGCGAGGCCGGCGACTACGAGGAAGCTGGTCCGCATCGAGGTGGCGTTCTGGGACCTCGGCCCCACCCGCGACGTCGGCGACGTCGACCCCGCGTTCCTCACCCGGGCGATCGAGCTGAACGTCGGTGCCGCGCACTGGGACTTCGCCGGACTCGACCAGCCGCTCGAGCCGGCCGCCATCTCGCGGCTCGGCGAGGTGACGGTGCCGACGCTGGTCGTCGTCGGCGACCACGACGAGACCGACTCGCGCGCCGGATACGACCTGCTGGTGAACGGCATCGCCGGTGCGGAGGGCTTCCGGTTCGCCGACTCGGCGCACCTGCCGAGCGTCGAGCACCCCGAGCGGTTCACCGCGCGGCTGCGGGAGTTTCTGGCGAAGAACGGGCTGTAGCTGTAGAACCGTGCACGAATCGTGCATCCACGCAACTTTCTAGCGTAGGTCGCAAAGCAACGCGTCGTCCACGTCCGTAGGCTCGGAGGTGAAAGGAGGCGTCATGACCACGCTCACGCAGGCCACCACATCCATCATCGGAGAACCGGAGGTCGTCGAGGACGCCTCCACCGCTGCAGCACTCATCGGCGACGGCGCGCCTGGCTCGACCTGAAGGCCGCCGTCATCGCCCTGCAGCCGCTGCAGACGCAGGATGGCAGCATCCCGAAGAAGACCGACCACGCGGCAGCGAAGAAGCTCGTCGCGCGCATCACCGCCGGCATCCGTGCCCTGGCGCCCGCCTTCCCGCACGACGCCGCCTACCTCGAGGCGGCCGTCGCCGACTTCGAGCGCTGGGTCGCCGCCGGATTCGGGGTGCCCGACTTCTACGACTCCCTCGTCGCGTTCGCCCCGGCCGCCGATCGCGTCGACAAGAAGCGCCACCTGGTGATCTTCCCGATGTACACGCAGAACGGGTCGACCGACCGTCTCGTCGAGGCGCTCATCGTCGAGGTCATCTGGCCGGAGTTCATCGCCAAGGTCGAAGAGACGTACACGAACAAGCTGTTCCTGTCGCTGCGGCTCGTCGACTTCACGCCCGGCTACGACACCAACTCGGCGGTGCTGTTCCCCGAGACGGTCGCGATGCGCGAGATCCCGGCCTTCACCTGGGGCGCGCTCTTCGAGGACCGCGAGGCCGCCCGTTTCCGCCGAGTGGTGCGCGAAGCCGCCCGGATCACGAAGCTCGAGCTGCTGCCGTCGCAGCAGGACCTGCTCGCCGATCAGGCGACCGCGGAGGAGACCTTCGTGATGTGGGACATGATCCACGACCGCTCGCACATGCGCGGCGATCTGCCGTTCGACCCCTTCATGATCAAGCAGCGGATGCCGTACTTCCTCTACTCGCTCGAGGAGCTGCGCTGCGACCTGATGGCGTTCCGCGAGTGCGTCGCGATGGAGCGCGACAAGAAGACCGACGAGCACACCCGGATGCAGGCCATCCACGTGCAGCACGCGGTCATCTTCGACCGGATCTTCCGCTTCACGCTCACCGGCGACCGGGTGCGCAACTACGACGGCCTCGGCGGTCAGCTGCTGTTCGCCTGGCTGCACCAGCACCACGTGCTGCACTGGACCGACACGTCGCTCGACATCGACTGGGAAGCGGTCCCGGATGTGGTGGTCGCCCTGTCCGACGCGATCAACGACCTGTACTGGAAGAGCATCGACCGCCCGAAGGTCGCGCACTGGCTCGCCGCGTACGAGCTGATCCGCGGCACGCTCGAGCCGCATCCGGCATCGAAGTGGGCACGCGGCTTTCCGACGAGATTCTCGCCGGCGCGCCGAAGGGCTACACGGATGCCGTGCTCGACGACGAGTTCCCGCTCTCGATGTTCTACGAGGCGCTCAGCAAGAAGATGGGCGACGTGATCGAGAGCACCAAGGGCATCACGGCGGCGACTCCCGACTGGGAGGCACCGGCCACGTGACCAACCGACGACGCATGATCGCGGCCGTTCTCGTCGCGCTCGGGGCGATCGTCTATGGCGTCTCGCCGATCGACGTGATCCCCGAGCTGCTCCTCGGGCCGTTCGGCTTTCTCGACGACGCCGGGGTGCTCGTCGGCGCGGGTCTTGCGATCTGGAAGCTGCTGACCGGCGGCGACAGAAGTGACGTCGCGAACGGTGCTGGTCACCGGGGCCACCGGTGACACCGGTCGCGCCGTGTGCTCTCTGCTGACCGCGCGCGGCGACACGGTGCATCGCGGTCGGGACCGACGCCGGACGGCTGAAGCCCGTGGATGCCGCCGAGCGGCTGGTCGCCGACCTCACCGATCGCGCGGCGACCGACGCCCTCGCGGCCGACGTCGCCAGCGGCACCCGCAGCTCGACGGCATCCTGCACCTCGTCGGCGGCTGGAAGCCCGGCTGGAGCGACGAGGTCACCGACTGGCTCAACGCGCGACTCGTGAACACCCTGCTCAACGTGAGCGAGGCGTTCGAGCCCGCTGCTGCTCGCCGCGCCCGCCGGACGACTCGCGATCGTCAGCACGACGGCGGTCACCCACGACGGCCCGCCCGGGATCGGCGTACGCGGCCGCCAAGCTCGCCGCCGAGTCGTGGCTCGGGCAGCTCAACGCGCGGTGGGCGGGCACGCTCGGCCGGGGCGGTGACGTTCGTCGTGCAGTCGATCGGCGACGGCGACAAGGCGACCGACGCGGTGCGGTGGCCGCGGCCCTCGCGGAGGTGTGGGCACAGGATCCCGGCGCCCGCGTCGTGCTCTGAGAGACGCGTGCGCTCTGAAAGACTGAGCCGTGACCTCTCTGCACGACCGACTCGCCGCGGCTTCGCGAGCGACAACTACGCCGGCGTGCACCCCGAGGTGCTGGCCGCGATCGCCGCCGCCAACGGCGGCCACCAGATCGCCTACGGCGAGGACGTCTACACCGAGCGACTGCGTCGAGATGCTGCGCGAGCAGTTCGGCGACGCAGGCCGAGGTGTTCCCGGTCTTCAACGGCACGGGCGCGAACGTCACCGCGCTGACGAGCGTGCTGCCGCGCTGGGGCGCCGTGATCTCGACGAGCACCGCCCACATCCACACCGACGAGGGCGGCGCACCCGAGAAGGTCGCCGGCTTGAAGCTGTTCACCGTCGACACCCCCGACGGCAAGCTCACCCCCGAACTCGTCGCCACCCAGGCCTGGGGCTTCGACGACGAGCATCGCGCGCAGCCCGCGGCCGTCAGCATCACCCAGACCACCGAGCTCGGCACGGTTTACACGCCCGCCGAGATCCGGGCGATCGCCGACGCGGCGCACGAGCACGACATGGCCCTGCACCTCGACGGTGCGCGCATCTGGAACGCCGCCGCCGCACTCGGCGTGCCGTTCCGCGAGTTCACGACCGACGCCGGGCGTCGACGTCCTCAGCTTCGGCGGCACCAAGAACGGGCTGCTCGGCGCCGAGGCGATCGTCGTGCTGAATCCGGATCGCGCCACCGGCCTGGTGCGACTGCGCAAGACCCTGCATGCAACTGGCCAGCAAGATGCGCTTTCACGAGCGCGCAGCTGCTCGCCCTGTTCGACGGCGGGCTCGGGCTCGCGAGCGCCGGCCACGCCAACGCAATGGCGACCCGCCTGCGCGGGGCCCTCGACGAACTCGTCGCCGCCGGACAGGCCCCCGGTCTCTCGTTCAGCCAGCCGACCCAGGCGAACGCCGTCTTCGCCGTGCTGCCGAACGCCGCGGCCGATCGCATCCGCGAGCGCTACCGCTTCTACGACTGGGATCGCGCCGCCGGTCAGGTGCGCTGGATGACGCGCGTTCGACACGACCGAGGCCGACGTCGACGGGTTCGTCGAGGCGATCCGCGAGGAGCTTGCGAAGTAGGTCAGGCCCCCGGCGTCGCGCGCGCGTAGCGTCTCGCGAGCACGGCGAGGTGGGTGACCAGCTCGGCCGGCGCGGTCACCTCGAAATCGAGCCCCAGCATCCCGATGTAGACCGCGATGAGCTCGTAGCTGTCGGCGCCGGTGACGAGCACGCAGGTGTGGTCGTCGACCGACTCGACCACGCCGACGGTCGCGTTGATGCGGCCGAGCACCTCGTCGGCCGGGGCGAAGACGGTGATGCGGGCGTGGACCTTCCAGCCGGTGGATGCGACGTCGCGCAGGACGAACGAGGTGTAGTCCTCCTCGGGCATCGGGTTCGGCTCGAACGGGCGGCGGGTCGGCATCCGGAGCGTCGATCCAGTCGACGCGGAACGTGCCCCACTCGCCGGACGGCTGATCGCGGGCGACCAGGTACCAGCGGCGCTGCCAGCTCACCAGCCGGTACGGCTCGACCAGGCGCAGCCGTCCTCGCGGTACGCGAAACGCACCCACTCCGGTGTCGCGGATCGCGTCTCGCGAGCGCGGTCAGCGTCCCGGCGTCGATCTCCGGGATCCTCGACATTGGAGCCGGTGTTCTCCGGGCCGCGGGACACGGTCGAGTGCAGCGCGGTCGACCTTCCGGCGCAGCCGGTGGGGCAGCACCTGCTCGAGCTTCGCCAGCGCGCGGGCGCTGCTCTCCTCGATGCCCTGCACGCCGGTTCCGGCGCGGAGCCCGATGGCGACCGCCACCGCCTCCTCGTCGTCGAGGAGGAGCGGGGGGAGGTTGGCGCCGGCGCCCAGCCGGTAGTGCCCGGTCGCGCCGCGCGTGGCGTCGACCGGGTAGCCGAGCTCGCGCAGCCGGTCGATGTCGTTGCGGATCGTGCGGCCGCTGACCCCGAGCCGTTCGGCCAGTTCTGACCCCGACCAGGCGGGACGGGACTGCAGCAGGGAGAGCAGTGCGAGGAGTCGTGCGGAGGTGTCGAGCATCTTCCGATCCTCGTCGCCGCATTAGGAACCGAACGTTCCTATTGCGAATCTACCGTGGAGTCATGACGAACACGAAGAGCTCCGGCTCCACCGCCATCCGCCCCTTCCGCATCGAGATCCCCCAGGCGGACCTCGACGACCTCAACGGCCCGCCTCGCGCGCACCCGGCTCCCGCAGCCGGCACCCGGCGACGACTGGGACTACGGGACGCCGAACGCGTACCTGCGCGAGACCGTCGACTACTGGCAGAACGAGTTCGACTGGCGTGCCGTGGAGGAGCGGATCAACGCCTTCCCGCAGTACCTCACCGACATCGACGGGCAGACCGATCCACTTCATCCACGTGCCCGTCGGCGGAGAAGGGCGCGACCCCGCTGCTCCTCCTGCACACCTACCCCGGATCGGTCATCGATTTCCTCGAGATGATCGGACCGCTCACCGACCCGGTCGCGCACGGCGGCACGGCGGAGGACGCGTTCTCGGTCGTCGTCCCGTCTCTGCCCGGCCTGGGGTTCAGCACGCCGCTGGCCGACCGCGGCTGGACCACGGCCCGCGCGGCGAAGGCCTACGACAAGCTGATGCGCCGGCTGGGCTACCGAGCTACGGCACCCACGGCAGCGACAATGGCGCGATGGTCTCGCGCGAGCTGGGCCTGCTGAACCCGAAGGGGTTCCTCGGCCTGCACGTGCTGCAGCTGTTCTCGTTCCCGTCGGGCGACCCGGCCGAGTTCGAGAAGCTGTCGCCGAGCGACTACGCGGGCCTCGAGCACATGCAGTGGTTCCAGTCCGTGGGCGGCTACAACGCGATCAACGCGTCGCGCCCGCAGACCGTCGCCGTCGGCATCGCCGACTCGCCGGTCGGCCAGCTGGCGTGGAGCGAGCTGTTCAACTCGTTCGGCAACGGCACCAGCCTGGTGTCGCGCGAGAAGATCGTGGCCCAGGTGACGCTCTACTGGCTCACCAACACCCAGGCCGCGGCCAGCCGGTACTACCTCGAGGAGGCGCGCGCCGGAGCCGAGCCGGCCATCAACCACGCCCCGACCGGTGTGGCCCGGTTCGCCGACGACTTCCAGACGATCCGGACGTTCGCCGAGCGCGACAACGACAACATCGTGCACTGGAGCGACTTCGAGAAGGGCGGGCACTTCGCCTCGCTCGAGGTCCCGGATGCGGTGGCCGGCGACATCCGGGCGTTCTTCGCCGGGTTGCGCGGCTAGCAAGCACGCGGGAGGCGGGGGTGCCCGATCGCGGGCGCCCGCGCCTTTGCCGTCTCGAATAGGCTCGAAGAATGGCCCCGAACCCGCCGCCCCTGGACCGCCCCGCTCTACACGCCGCGCGAGCTTCGGCACCAGTTCGAGGACCACGGCGCCAAGGTCGTCATCAGCTGGGACAAGAAGGTGCGCGACTCACTCATCGAGGGCGGGGCGACGGCGAAGGAGTAGCCGGATGTCCTGACGCGGCCCCGCGCGTACCTAGGCTTGAAGGCATGCGATTCGGACTCTTTATCCCGCAGGGCTGGCGCCACGACCTCGTCGACATCGAGACCGGCCGACCAGTGGCCGGTGATGAACGACCTCGCGCTCGCCGCCGACGCCGGGCCGTGGGAGTCGCTCTGGGTGTACGACCACTTCCACACCGTGCCGGTCCCGACCGAGGAGGCGACGCACGAGGCGTGGACGCTGATGGCGGCGTTCGCGGCGACCACCAGCCGCATCCGGATCGGGCAGATGTGCACGTGCATGGCGTACCGCAACCCGGCGCTACCTGGCGAAGGTCGCGGCGACCGTCGACATCATCTCCGGCGGCCGCCTCGAGATGGGCATCGGCGGCGGCTGGTACGAGCACGAGTGGCGGGCGTACGGATACGGATTCCCCGGGCGCCCGCACGGCTCCGGATGCTGCGCGAGGGCGTGGAGATCATGCGCCAGGCGTGGGCGACCGGCACCGCGACCCTCGACGGCGAGCACTACCAGGTGGACGGCGCGATCGTGCGGCCGCTGCCGCTGCAGGAGGGCGGCATCCCGATGTGGATCGCCGGCGGCGGCGAGAAGGTGACGCTGAAGATCGCGGCGCAGTACGCGAAGTACACGAACTTCAACGGCGGGCGCCGAGGTGTTCGCCCAGAAGAGCGAGCTGCTGCGCGGGCACTGCGAGACGGTCGGCACCGATTTCGACGCGATCGTTCGCAGCAGCAACTTCAACACGATCGTCGGCGAGACCGAGGCCGAGGTGCAGAGCCGGATCGACCCGATCGAGGCGCGTCTCGCGTCGCTCGATGGGCGACCGGAGGGCCGCGTCATACGTCGCGCAGTACCGCACCGGCAGCGCCGAGACGCTCGTCGGGACCCCGGAGCAGGTCCTCGAGGTGCTGAGGAGCGCCGCGAGCTCGGACTCGGCTACGGCATCCACTACTTCCCGAAGTCGGCGTACGACCGCTCCGGCGTCGAGCTGTTCGAGCGCGAGGTCATCCGCAGTTGAGGCCCGCGCTCGCCGTGAGGCGGCCACGCGGCGAGGCGCTGAGCTACTCGACCGGCGAGGCGCGTCCTCGAAGCGCGACACCGACAGCTCGTCGTCGCCGACGACCCGACCATGACGGTGTCGCCGTCGCGCACGTCGCCGGCGAGCAGCGCGCGCGCGAGCCGGTCGTCGATCTCGTGCTGCATCAGCCGGCGCAGCGGTCGCGCCCCGTAGATCGGGTCGAAGCCGCGCTCGGCGAGCCAGGCTCGGGCGTCCGGCGTGACGGCGAGCTGCAGCCGGCGCTCGGCGAGCCGCGTCTCGAGCCGGTCGATGTAGAGCGAGACGATCTGGCCGAGGTCGTCGGTGGTCAGCGGCGAGAACACGACGATGTCGTCGAGCCGGTTGACGAACTCGGGCTTGAACGCCTGGCGCACCAGCTCGTGCACGGCCGCCTTCTTCTGCTCCCAGCTCGAGCGTCTGGTCGGTGAGGAACTGGCTGCCGAGGTTCGAGGTCAGCATCAGGATCGTGTTGCGGAAGTCGACCGTGCGGCCCTGGCCGTCGGTCAGCCGGCCGTCGTCGAGCACCTGCAGCAGCACGTCGAAGACCTCGGGGTGCGCCTTCTCGACCTCGTCGAGCAGGATCACCGAGTACGGGCGGCGGCGCACCGCCTCGGTCAGCTGACCGCCCTGCTCGTAGCCGATGTATCCGGGAGGGGCGCCGACGAGGCGCGAGACGGAGAACTTCTCGCCGTACTCGCTCATGTCGATGCGCACGAGCGCCTTCTCGTCGTCGAAGAGGTAGGCGGCGAGCGCCTTCGCCAGCTCGGTCTTGCCGACGCCGGTCGGGCCGAGGAACAGGAACGAGCCGGTCGGCCGGTCGGGATCGGAGATGCCGGCGCGCGTGCGCCGCACCGCCTCGGAGACGGCGCGCGACGGCATCCTTCTGGCCGATCAGCCGCTTGCCGAGCTCGGCCTCGAGGTGCAGCAGCTTCTCGGTCTCGCCCTGGCGCAGCTTGTCGACCGGGATGCCGGTCCAGGCGGCGACGACCGACGCGATGTCCTCGTCGGTCACCTGGTCGTTGACCATCCGCGGGCCGAGCTGCTCGACGGCCTCGGCGGCCGCGAGCTTCTTCTCGATGTCGGGGATGACCTCGTAGTTGAGCTTCGACGCCTTCTGGTAGTCCTGCTCGCGCATCGCGCGGTCGAGGTCGATGCGGGCGTCGTTGAGCTTGCTCTTCAGGTCGCCGACGGAGTGCAGCGAGTTCTTCTCGGCCATCCACCGCGCCTGCAGCTCGTTGAGCTGCGTCTCCTTGCCGGCGAGGTCGTCGCGCAGCTTCTCGAGGCGCTCCTTCGAGGCGGCGTCCTTCTCCTTCTTGAGCGCGAGCTCCTCGATCTTCAGCCGGTCGACGGCGCGCTTCAGCTCGTCGATCTCGACCGGGCTCGAGTCGATCTCCATCTTGAGCCGGCTCGCCGCCTCGTCGATGAGGTCGATCGCCTTGTCGGGCAGCTGGCGCGCGGTGATGTAGCGGTTCGAGAGGGATGCGGCGGCGACGAGCGCGCTGTCGGCGATCGACACCTTGTGGTGCGCCTCGTAGCGCTCCTTGAGCCCGCGCAGGATCGCGACGGTGTCCTCGACGCTCGGCTCGCCGACGTACACCTGCTGGAAGCGGCGCTCGAGCGCGGCGTCCTTCTCGATGTACTCGCGGTACTCGTTGAGCGTGGTCGCGCCGATCATGCGCAGCTCGCCGCGCGCGAGCATCGGCTTCAGCATGTTGGCCGCCGCGACCGATCCCTCGCCGCCGCCGGCGCCCATGAGGGTGTGCAGCTCGTCGATGAAGGTGATGATCTGGCCGTCGGAGTCGTTGATCTCTTTGAGCACGGCCTTCAGCCGCTCCTCGAACTCGCCGCGGTACTTCGCGCCGGCGACGAGGGCGGCGAGGTCGAGCGAGACGAGCTGCTTGTCCTTCAGCGAGTCGGCGACGTCGCCGGCGACGATGCGCTGGGCGAGGCCCTCGACGACCGCGGTCTTGCCGACGCCGGGCTCGCCGATGAGCACGGGGTTGTTCTTGGTGCGGCGGGTCAGCACCTGGCTGATCCGGCGGATCTCGGCGTCACGACCGATGACCGGGTCGAGCTTGCCGCTCTTCGCGATCTCGGTGAGGTTCACGCCGTACTGCTCGAGGGGAGTCTTCTGCTCCTCCTGCTGCCCCGAGGTGGGCGCACCCTGCATGTTGGCCATCTGTACTCCTCCTTAGTCCCGATGCCCGAAGGGTCGCCACACCACGACCTGATTCGACTTCTTCGCGCGCTCCCCGGCGCGCAACGACACGACGTCGCCCTCGGATCCGGCGGCGAACACCCGACGACCCGGGCGGTTCAGCAGCTCGTCGGCGAGCGCCGACTCCAGCTCGCGCACCCGGCCGGCGAGCATCGTCACCTGGTTCTCGAGCTCCAGGATGCGGCGGATGCCCTCGAGGTTGAGGCCCTCGGCGCTCAGCCGCGCGATCTCGCGGAGCTGCACGACATCCCGCATCGAGTAGCGGCGCGACTGCCCGGCCGTGCGCCGCGGGCTCACGAGCCCGAGCCGGTCGTACTGGCGGAGCGTCTGCGGGTGCATGCCGCTCAGCTCGGCGGCGACCGCGATCGCGAAGAGCGGCGAGAGCTCGTTCAGTCTCACTCAGCGCCCTCGCCTTCTCGAGCAGCTCGGCGCGCGGGTTCTCGGCGGGCATCGCCGCGGCGAACGCCTCGAGCGCGTCCTTCGCGTCGCCGGGCAGGTGCGCGGGCACCGCGACGACGACGTGCGCCAGCAGGTCGCCGGTGCCCTTGCTCGTCGTGACGCCGCGGCCCTTGACGCGCAGCACCCGGCCCGCTCGGCGTGCCCGCCGCGACCCGCAGCTTCACCGGCGCGCCGTCGAGCGTCGGCACCTCGATCGTCGCGCCGAGGGTGGCCTCGACGAACGTCACCGGCACGTCCACCCGCAGGTTGAGTCCCTCGCGCTCGAAGACCGGATGCTTGCGCACCGTGACCGTGAGCACCAGGTCGCCGGCGGCGCCGCCATCCGGGCTCGGCTCGCCCTTGCCCTTGAGCCGGATCTTCTGACCGTCGGCGACGCCCTCCGGGATCTTGACCTTGGTCTCGCTGCCGCTCTGCATGGTGAGCGTGACCGTGTCGCCGCGGATCGCGGTCAGGAAGTCGAGCGTGGTGCTCGCCGTGACGTCGGCGCCCTTCGACGGGCCGCCGCGCCGCCGGAATCCGCCGGTCGAGGCGCCGAAGCCGCCGCCGCCGAACATGCCGCCGAGGAGGTCCTCGAAGCCGCCGGCGCTGTAGCTCGTGCGGCCGCCGCGGTTGCCGAACATGCCGCCGAAGACGTCCTCGAAGCCCGGCGCCGCCGGCCGCGCCCGGCGTGAACCGAGCGCCGGAGCCCATCGCGCGGACCTGGTCGTACTCGTGGCGCAGCTCCGGGTCGGAGAGCACCGAGTACGCCTCGCTGATCTCCTTGAAGCGCGCCTCGGCCTTCGCGTCGCCCGGGTTCGAGTCCGGGTGGAACTGACGCGCGAGCTTGCGGTAGGTCTTCTTCAGCTCGGCGTCCGACACGTCCTTCTGCGACGCCGAGGACCGCGTAGAAGTCCTTGTCGAACCAGTCCTGACTCGCCACGTGTCGCTCCCTCGCGCTCGGGCCTACGGCTCGGGAACGCTGACGGCGACCTTCGCCGCTCGCAGGAGCCGCTCGCCGAGCGCGTAGCCGGGCTCGATGACGTCGGCGATGGTCGCGGCCGTGACGTCGGCGCTGTACACCTGCACGATCGCCTCGTGGAGCTTCGGATCGAACGGCTCACCCTTCTCGCCGACCTTGACGCACGCCGTACCGCTCGAACCCGGCGCGCAGCTTCTGCGCGACGAGCGTGAGCGGGCTGCCCTCGACGAGGTCGCCGTGGGCGTCGGCGCGATCGAGGTCGTCGATCGCCGGGAGCAGCGTGCGCAGCACCTCGGCGATCACCGGCTCGCGGTTCGCCGCGCGGTCGCGCTCGACGCGGGTGCGGAAGTTCTTCAGCTCCGCCTCGGCGCGCGCCGCACGGTCGCGGTACTCGGCGACCAGGTCGCGCTCGGCCTCGGCCAGCAGCGCGAGGTCCTCGTCGGACAGGTCGATGCCGACCTCGACATCGGCGGCCCTCGGCCTCGATGCGGCATCGGCGTCCGGCTCGGCGTCGCCGCCGCGCCCGCGCGTCTCACCGTCTTCGGATCGATCTCGGCGCTTGTCGGTGATCTTCGGCTCGGCGGGATCCTTCGTCGGGATCCTTCCCGCCGCGTTCTCGTCCTTCGGCTTGGAGACCATGGCTACTTCTTGGGGCCCTTGGTCTTGGGCTCTTCGTCCTTGGTCTCCTCGTCGTCGTCGACGAGCTCGGCGTCGACGATGTCCTCGTCGCTCGCCGCCGCATCGTCGCCGGCTCGGTGCCGCCCTCGGGCGCCTCGGCGTTCTTCGAGGTCTCGGTCGAGGCGTAGATCGCCTCGCCGAGCTTCGTCTGCGACTCGCTGAGCTTCTCGAACGCCTTGTTGACCGCGTCGTCGTCCTCCGCCTGGAGCGCCGTCTTCAGCGCGTCGACGTCGGCCTGCACCTCGGTCTTGACGTCGTCCGGGAGCTTGTCGTCGTTCTCCTTGATGAGCTTCTCGATCGAGTAGGCGAGCTGCTCGGCGTTGTTGCGCACCTCGGCCGACTCGCGTCGCGCCTTGTCCTCTGCGGCGTGCTCCTCGGCCTCGCGCACCATGCGCTCGATGTCCTCCTTCGGCAGCGACGAGCCGCCGGTGATGGTGATCGACTGCTCCTTGCCGGTGCCCTTGTCCTTGGCGCCGACCTGCACGATGCCGTTGGCGTCGATGTCGAAGGTGACCTCGATCTGCGGCACGCCGCGCGGGGCCGGCGCGATGCCGGTCAGCTCGAACGTGCCGAGCGGCTTGTTGTCGCGGGTGAACTCGCGCTCGCCCTGGAAGACCTGGATCGCGACCGACGGCTGGTTGTCGTCGGCGGTCGTGAAGGTCTCGCTGCGCTTGGTCGGGATGGCGGTGTTGCGCTCGATGAGCTTCGTCATGATGCCGCCCTTGGTCTCGATTCCGAGGCACAGCGGGGTGACGTCGATGAGCAGCACGTCCTTGCGCTCGCCCTTCAGCACGCCGGCCTGGAGGGCGGCGCCGACGGCGACCACCTCATCCGGGTTGACGCTCTTGTTGGGCTCCTTGCCGCCGGTCAGCTTCTTGACGAGCGCCGCGACGGCGGGCATGCGGGTCGATCCGCCGACGAGCACGACGTGCGCGATGTCGGCGACCTTGACCCCGGCCTCCTTGATGACGTCCTTGAACGGCTTCTCGGTGCGCTCGAGCAGGTCGCTCGTCATCTGCTCGAACTGGGCGCGGGTGAGCGTCTCGTCGAGGTTGGCGGGGCCGTTCTCGGTGAGCGACAGGTAGGGCAGCTGGATGCTGGCGCTCATGCCGGAGCTGAGCTCCTTCTTCGCCTGCTCGGCCGCCTCCTTGAGACGCTGCAGCGCGATCTTGTCTTTCGAGACGTCGACGCCGGTGGTCTCCTTGAACTTCTTGATCAGGTGCTCGACGACGCGCTGGTCCCAGTCGTCACCGCCGAGGCGGTTGTCACCGGAGGTCGCCCGGACCTGGATGGTGGAGAAGTCGTCGTCCTTGCCCACCTCGAGCAGCGAGACGTCGAACGTTCCGCCACCGAGGTCGAAGACCAGGATGAGCTCGTCCTCCTTGCCCTTGTCGAGGCCGTAGGCCAGGGCGGCCGCGGTCGGCTCGTTGATGATGCGGAGCACGTTGAGCCCCGCGACCTCGCCGGCCTCCTTGGTGGCCTGACGCTCGGCGTCGTTGAAGTAGGCGGGCACGGTGATGACCGCGTCGGTGACGTCCTCGCCGAGGTACTGCTCGGCATCCCGCTTCAGCTTCTGCAGGATGCGCGCCGAGATCTCCTGCGGCGTGTACTTCTTGCTGTCGATCTCGGTCTTCCAGTCGGTGCCCATGTGGCGCTTGACGGATGCGATGGTGCGATCGACGTTCGTGACGGCCTGGCGCTTGGCGGTCTCGCCGACCAGCGTCTCGCTGTCTTTCGTGAAGGCCACGACCGACGGGGTCGTGCGGAAGCCTTCGGCGTTCGCGATGACGGTGGGTTCTCCACCTTCGAGGACGGCGACCACGGAGTTCGTGGTGCCGAGGTCGATTCCTACTGCTCGAGCCATGTGAGTGGTGCTCCTTGGTGTCTTGGGTCGCCCGACTTGAGCCGGGCCGTATCAAGTTTATGAATCGTGGATGCTTTGTCAAGTCAGGGAGCGCAAACTTGCGTCGGCGCGACTCAACTGAGAGCCATGGCCCGTCGCTCTAGGCTGACGAGCATGGCCTCCGCACGCGCACGCGTCCATCAGTTGGTCGAGTCGCGCCCGTTCCAGCGGTCGATCATCGCGCTCATCGTGATCAACGCCATCATCCTCGGTCTCGAGACCTACCCGGGCGTGAGGGATGCGGCCGGCGACGTGCTGCACGCGATCAACACCGTCATCATCGCGATCTTCGTCGTGGAGATCGCGCTGCGCATCTTCGCCCTCGGGTGGCGGTTCTTCCTCAACGGCTGGAACCTCTTCGACCTGTTCGTCGTCGTCGTCGCACTCATCCCCGCCGGCGGCGGCTCGTCGGTGCTGCGAGTCCTGCGGCTGCTTCGCGTCATGCGCCTGCTCTCTGCGGTGCGCTCGATGCGACTCGTCGTGTCCTCGCTCGGCGCCGCCATCCCCGGCATGGCATCCATCGGCGGACTGCTGGTGATGGTGATCTACGTCTTCGCCGTGAGCTCGACGACGCTGTTCGCGCATCTGCGCCCCAAGGAGTTCGGCGACCTCTGGCTCTCGGCGGCCTCGCTCTTCCGCATCATGACCGGTGACGGCTGGGCCGATTTCGTCGGGCCGATCGCCGCAGATCAGGCGTGGATCTGGGGCTACTTCATCCTCTTCGCGGTGGTCACCGGGCTGGTCGTGCTCAACCTCCTCATCGCTGTCATCGTCGAGTCGATGGACCGGATGAAGGCCGAGCAGTTGACCGAGGCGATCGACGAGGACCAGCGGATCGACGAGCAGATCCTGCGCGAGGTACGCGACCTCCGCGCCCAGGTCACGGCGCTCGAGCGAAAACTCGACGGCCGCACCTGACGGGTGACGACCGTGTGCCACTAGTCTGCGACCATGGCCAGCACCCCGCGGAACGATGGCGTTCCGACTCCTCCTCCGACCGCGAACACCCAGTCGATCGGGCCGCTCGGCTCACTCAGCATGCAGGACGACGACGGCAAGGTCGTCCCCCGCAAGCAGGTCGTCTCGTGGGCGTTCTGGGACTGGGCGACGCAGCCCTTCAACTCCGTCATCCTGACCTTCGTCTTCGCTGCGCTCTACCTCGTCTCCGACAACTTCCTGCCCGCCGACGTCGCGGCGCTCGACGACGACGATCCGCTCAAGGTGCAGGCCCTCGCCGGACTCTCGAGCGGCTACGGCCTCGTCACCACGCTCGCCGGCGTCCTGATCCTGCTGCTCGCACCGGTGCTCGGCCAGCGCGCCGACGCGACCGGCCGCAAGAAGGGTGCGCTCTTCCTCTTCACGATGCTGCTCGCGCTCCTGCAGTTCGGCCTCTTCTTCGTCCGCGCCGACCCGTCGTACTTCTGGCTGGGTGCGGCGTTCCTCGCCCTGGGCGCCGTGGTCTCCGAGATCGCCGGCGTCAACTACAACGCGATGCTGCACCAGGTGTCGACCCGCCGCACCATCGGCAAGGTCTCGGGCCTCGGCTGGGGCCTCGGCTACATCGGCGGCATCGTCGCGCTCGTCATCGTCGTCGTGCTGACCTTCGCCGACTGGTTCGGGCTCGACACCTCCGACGGGCTCGCGTACCGGCTCATCGCGGTCGGCGCCGCGAGTCTGGACGATCCTGTTCTCGATCCCGATCTTCCTCAACGTGCCCGAGGCACCGCCCGTCGACCCGGAGCACCGCAAGGTCAACTTCTTCAAGGGCTACGTGCTGCTGGTCAAGGACCTGGTGCGTCTCTTCCGTACGTCCCGTCCGGCGTTCTGGTTCCTCTTCGCCAGCGCGATCTACCGCGACGGACTCGCGGGCGTCTTCGCGTTCGGCGGGGTCCTCGCGGCCGTCGCCTTCGGCTTCGGCGCCACCGAGGTGATCATCTTCGCGATCGCCGCCAACGTCGTCGCGGGCGTGTCGACGATCTTCGCCGGACGCGCCGACGACAGGTTCGGCCCGAAGGCCGTCATCGTCTTCGCGCTCAGCGGACTCGTGCTCATGGCGATCGTCGTGTTCGCGTTCAACGGCCTCGGCTCGATCGTCTTCTGGGTCGGCGGCCTGCTGCTGTCGGCCTTCGTCGGACCGGCACAGGCCGCCAGTCGATCTCTGCTCGCACGGGTGACCCCCGTCGGGCTGCAGGGCGAGATCTTCGGCCTCTACGCGACCACGGGCCGGGTCGCTTCGTTCATCTCTCCCGCGATGTGGACCCTCTTCATCGCGATCTCGGGCTCCACCATCTTCGGAGTACTGGGAATCGCGATCGTCCTGGCCGTCGGGCTCGTGCTGCTCTTGCTCGTCAAGCTGCCCGACCTCAGAGTCCCCAGCCACGCCGAACTGCCCGGCGCGCTCGACTAACGGGGCGGCTACTCTCGAAGCATGGCGGACAGGCCTCTTGCATTCTGGCTCGCCCTCGTCGACCGGCTCGTCGAGGACAAGTTCTCCGCGGCGCTCGAGGAGCACGGCGTCACCCGCACGCAGTGGCGCGTGCTCACCATGCTCGCGTCCGGCCCGGCGTCGGGCACCGACCTTGAAGGGGCGCTCGCCGAAATGCCGCCGGATGCCGACGGCGGCTCGGCGGCCGACGAGCTGACCGAGCTGGTCGAGAGCGGCTGGGTCCAGTCGGACGGCGATTACTCGATCACCGACCGCGGCGCGGCAGCCCACGATCGTCTCGCCGACGTGGTCGACGAGCTCCGCGCGACTCTGACCGAGGGGCTGAGCGACGAGGAGCAGGCGGCCACCGCCGTCGCCCTCGAGCGCATGGCCCGCAACCTCGGCTGGAACGAGTGACGGTCGTCTGAACCATGCTGTCGGCATGAACACTGACTCCGCCCGCGCCGACCTGCTCCGCTCCCTGCACGTCCCCGGTGATCCGCTGATCGTCACGAACGTGTGGGATGCCGCCTCCGCCCGTGCGGTCGCGGCCGCCGCAGGCGTGCAGGCGCTCGCGACTGCGAGCCATTCGATCTCCGAGGCGCGCGGCGTGCACGACGGCGAGGGCCTCACCGTCGACGAGGCCCTGGATGCTGCGGCCGTCATCGTGCGGTCCGTCGACCTGCCCGTGTCGGTCGACTTCGAACGCGGCTACGCGTCGGACGCGGCGGGTGTCGAGGCGAACGTGCGGCGGCTGGCCGAGACCGGCGCCGCGGGCTTGAACCTCGAGGACTCGCTCGACGGGGCGACGATGCGGTCGATGGACGAGCAGGTCGAGCGGGTGGCCGCGGTCCGAGCCGGTGCCGACGCCGCTGGCGGTGCCGCTCGTCATCAACGCCCGCGTCGACGCGCTGCGACGTGGCGAGACGTTCGACGAGGCGATCGACGCGGGCGAACGCCTACCTCGCCGCCGGCGGGGACGTGGCGTTCGTGCTGGCCTCGACACCTCCGAGCTGGTCGAGCGCGCCGTCGCCGAGATCGACGGGCCGGTCTCGGTCATCGCCAAGGCCGGATACCTCCCCATCGCCCAGCTCGCCGACCTGGGAGTCGCGCGGGTCAGCTTCGGTCCCGGTCCGCAGGCGTTGAGCCTGCACCATCTGACCGCGGCGGCCGAGGTGCTGACCGCCCGTGGCGAGTACCCGGCCGAGCTGAGGTTCTGACGCCGAGGTTCTAGCCGGCGCAGCGCCAACGCCGCCCAGATCAGCAGCATCGTCACCAGGAACCCGGTGACGAAGTTGAGCCACAGGAAGCGCCGCCACCCGCGATTCGCGGTGGCGGCGTTCTCGTCGTCCACGTTCCACCACGGCAGCGCGTTGATCGCGTAGGGCAGCGCCAGCGACGCCGCGGCCGCGAGCGTCGGACTCCGGCCGACGCACCGCCGATCAGCAGCAGGATGCCGGCGAGCACGTAGAGCAGCGACCGACAGCCGCACGGTCGCGCGCGCGCCGATCACGGTCGCGATCGAGCCGATGCCGGCCTCGCGGTCGGCGACGATGTCCTGCACCGCGCCGAAGGCGTGCGACGCCGCGCCCCAGAGGAAGTACGCCGACGAGCAGCGCGACGAGCGCCGGCGGTCGGCGCCGCGCCGACCAGGGCGAGCCCGTAGACCGCCGGCGACACGAAGTGCGTGCTGCTAGGTGATCGAGTCGAGGAACGGCCGCTCCTTGAAGCGCAGCCCCTTCACCGAGTAGGCGACGACCGCGAACAGGCTGATCGCCAGCACGACCCAGCTGGCCGGGTCGCCGACGGCGACGAGGTAGACCACGAACGGCAGGGCGAGCGAGCCCGGACGCGACGAGCGTCGCGCGGTGCCAGCGCGGCTGCAGCAGCGCACCCTCGACCCCGCCCTTGCGCGGGTTGCGCAGGTCGGACTCGTAGTCGAAGACGTCGTTGATGCCGTACATCGCGAGGTTGTACGGGATGAGGAAGAACAGCGTGCCGACGACCAGGGTCGCGTCGACGCGCCCCGACGCGACGATGTACGCGGCCGCGAACGGGAACGCCGTGTTGACCCAGCTGAGCGGCCGGCTGGTGAGGAACAGCGCGCGGATCATGGCGCCGCCTCGGTGATCGAGCCTGTCGAGGTCCGCAGCGAGCAGTGCCACAGCGACGGCAGCAGCACGACCGCGGCGATCGCGTAGGCGAAGTCCTCGATCGGCGCGACGCCGACGAGCACCCCGCTGATGCAGCGCCGGGTCGTAGCCGACGATGCCCGGTCGCCGACCAGCACGTTGTCGAAGACCGCGGTCAGCACGAGCAGGCCGATCGGCGGTCGAGGCCGACCGCGCGCCAGCGCGGGCGCGCGGCGAGCGAGCACCGCGGCGAGCGCGACCAGCGCGACGACCGCCGAGGAACGGGAGGTTGAGCAGCCAGTAGGTCACGTGCCGACCTGGTCTCGATACGCCGGCCTCGCCGGCGACTCAGCCAGCCGTACGAGGTTCATCGTCAGGTAGCAGAGCAGCGCGAGGAAGAAGAGCTCCTCGAGCGGCAGCTCGGGCGCGATGCAGGACGCCGGTCAGCAGGCCCGGGTTGCCGCGGAAGAAGATCCCCGGCCCCGATGCCCGCGAGATCCCAGACCAGGAAGAACGCGATCCCGGCGACCAGCACGATCGCCGCACGCACCGGCGCCACCGCGAAGAACAGCCGGAACCGCAGGTCGAGCACCACCATCCCGGCGAGCGAGACGAGCAGCGCGCCGAGGTAGACGAAGCTCACGGCGCGCGTCGCGACCGCGCGGTCGACCCGCAGCGACTCGGCGAGCGGCCCGGCCGAGACGTCGCCGCGCACGCGCTTGAGCACCAGCTCGGCGCTGATCAGGCACATCGGCAGGCCGATGCCGGGGATCGTCGACGATCCCGCGTAGTACAGGTTCTTCACCTTGCGGCTGACGTTGCCGGCGCGGAAGAACGCGCTCTGCCGCAGCGTGTGCGCCGGGCCGAGGGCGCGTGCCCTTCCAGGCGTTGAGGTCGGCGGCGAAGTCGCGCGGGGCCGACGGTGCGGCGCAGCACGACGCGCTCCGCGAGATCCGGGATGCCGGCCCACTCGGCGATCTGCGCGATGACCCGGTCGGCGAGCGCCTCGATCGCCGCGTCCCCGCGCCGTCGATGCCGCCGCGGCCGAGGGTCGGATCGGCGGGCAGCGGCACGAGCACGAAGAGGTTCTCCGTGCCCTCGGGCGCGACGTCCGCATCCACCCCGCTCGGCTTGCAGACGTAGAGCGAGAGCGTCTCGGGAACGTGCGGGCGCGTCGCCGAAGATCGCCTCGAAGCCCGCGTTCCAGTCCTTCGCGAAGAACAGCGTGTGGTGCTCGAGCTGCGGCAGCTCGCCGCTCGACGCCGAGCATGAGCAGCAGCGCGCCGGGCCCGGCCGTGCGCTTCTCCCAGTACTCCTCGGGGTAGGTGCGCAGCGTCGTCGCGATCGATCAGCACCGTCTCGGTGTGGTGCAGGTCCGCGGTCGAGACGACCACGTCAGCATCCAGCACCGTCGGTCTTCTTGCCCTTGCCGTGCGGTGACCTCGACGCCCGTCGACCTCGCCGGCCTCGTTCACGACGATGCGGTGCACGGTGGTGCCGGTCTGCAGCTCGGCGCCCTGGGCGCGCGCCAGGTCGGCGATCCTCTCGATCACCCGGGTGAATCCGCCGAGCGGGTAGGAGACGCCGTCGACCAGGTCGAGGTGGCTCATCAGCGAGTACATGCTCGGCGCGAGCTTCGGCGCCGAGCCGAGGAACACGGCCGGGTAGCCGAGGATCTGGCGCAGCCGGGTGTCGCGCACCGTGCGCTTCGTCAGGCTGTCGAGCGGCTCGAGCAGCAGCCGCAGCAGGCGCGCGCTGTGCGCCGTCACGTCGCCGCCGAACACCGGGCCGAGCCGCTGGAAGGTCGAGTAGAGGAAGTGCTCCTTGGCCAGGTCGTAGATCTCGCGCGGCGGTCGAGGTACTTGGCGAGGCGCAGCGCCGCGCCCGGCTCGATGCGCTCGAACAGCTCGAGGTTCTCGTCGACGCTCGCCGACGACGTCGAGCGGCTCGGCGTGCCCCTCGCCGTAGACGCGGTAGCCGGGGTCGAGCTGCACGAGGTCGAGCTGCTCGTCGGCCGTCGTGCCGAGCATGCGGAAGAAGTGGTCGAACACCTCGGGCATCAGGTACCACGACGGGCCCGGTGTCGAACCGGAAGCCGTCGCGCTCCCAGCTGCCGGCGCGGCCGCCGAGCTCGGTGTGCTGCTCGAGCAGGGTCACCTCGTGGCCCTCGCGCGCGAGCAGCGCGGCCGTGGCGAGCCCCGCGATCCCTCCGCCGATGACGATGGTGCGGGTCATGCGGTCCTTCCTCGCGTCGCGGCTGCGATCGCGATCCGCAGCTTCACGGGGTCGGGCACGCGCACGCGCGTGCGGACGAGTGCGGATGCCGGGGTCGCGCGGATGCGCCGCGGAGAGTTCGGCGAACAGGCCGTGCGCGAGCGCGACGGCCCGGCGCGAGCTGCGCGGGCAGCAGCGGGCAGGGTCGCGCGCCGCGAGCGCCAGGTCGGCGTCGATGTCGTCGACGCAGCGCGTCCTTCTGGGCGTCGGTCGAGCGTCGCGACGTCGACTCCGGGGAAGTAGCTGCGGCCGAGGGTCTCGACGTCGGCGCGCGAGGTCGCGCAGGAAGTTGACCTTCTGGAACGCCGACGCCGAGCGCACGCGCCCCGCGCTCGAGCGTCGCCAGCTCGTCGTCGGTGTAGTCGCGGTCGGCGTCGCGTCAGGAAGATCCGCAGGCACATCAGCCCGACCACCTCGGCCGAGCCGTAGACGTAGCGCGCGAAGCTCTCGTCGTCGTGCTCGGTCTGCGCTGAGGTCCATGCGCATGCTGGCGAAGAACGGCTCGGTGAGCTCGGCGCCGAATCCGGCGGCGCGTGCGGTGCGCGCGAACGCGTGCACGACCAGGTTGGCGCTGTAGCCCTCCGTCGATCGCCGCGCTCGGTGTCGCGCTCGAGCTCGTCGAGCAGGCGGGCGGCGCCACCGACGTCGAGGCCCGCCTCGTCGGCGCCGCCGTCCACGATCTCGTCGGCGACGCGCACCAGCGCGTAGACGTTCTCGACCGGCTGGCGCACGCGCGGGCCCGAGCAGCCGCGACGCCATCCCGAACGACGTCGAGTAGCGCCGGATCACGAGGCTCGCGGCCTGCTCGGCGACCTCGGTGTAGAGCGAGGCGCGCGACGGCCCGGCGCTTCACTTCGACCCGGCCGAGCACGGCGTCGGCGACCGGGTGCAGCTCGGCGCGCAGGGCGACCGGGATGTGCGGCTCGACCAGGCGGGCGAGCGCGCGGTTGGCGTAGTAGCGGGCGAGTCCCTCGGCGAACGACCTGGCGCCGCAGTCGGTGAGGTGCGCGCGCAGGCGCTCGGCGCCTCGTCGTCGTCGAGGTCGGGGTTGCCGAACAGCGGCGCGAGCGCGTCCCAGCCCGGCGCCGACGTCGCGTAGGCGATCAGCACGGTGCGCTTGCCCTCGCGCAGGTCGCCGATCGTGGTCTTGCCGGTCTCGGCCTCGGTGCCGAACACCCCGAGCAGGTCGTCGACGATCTGGTACGCGATGCCGATCTCGCGGCCGAAGTCGCCGAGGGTCGCGACCGTCTCCTCGCGGCGCCCCGGCCAGGATCGCGCCCGCCTGCAGCGGGCACTCGAACGAGTAGACCGCGGTCTTCAGGCGCTCCATCGTGAGGATGTCGTCGACCCGCGGCACGTCGGGCATGAACGAGAAGTCGACGTCGATCAGCTCGCCGGCCGCGCTGGCGAACAGGGCGTCGTCCATCACCTCGACGAGCCGGCGGCGCACGACGTCGCCGACGCCGCTGCGGTCGATCAGCCGGTAGGCGTTGAAGAGGGCGAGGTCGCCGGCGATGACGGCGGCGCTGATGCCGCGGTGCTCGGCCGCGGCATCGCGATGCCCCGGTCGCGAGCGCGCGGTCGCGGTAGCGTGCCGGCGAGGTTCGGGGCGCCGCGCCGCACGAAGTCGCGGTCGATCACGTCGTCGTGCACGATGAGCGCGGTGTGCAGCAGCTCGAACGCCGCGCCGATGCACGCCGCGGCCTCGGAGTCGGTGCCGCCGAGCGCCTCGTACGCGGCGAACACCATGCGCGGCCGGAACCGCTTGCCGCCGACCGTGTTGGCCTCGAGCTCGTCCCAGAGCTGCGACGTACTCGGCGCCCAGGGGCGCCGCGCGCTTCTTGGCTAGGCTGAAGAAGCGCCCCAGCACGGCGTCGACCTGCGCCTGCCGCGCCTCGAGCGACTGCAGTCAGGCCCGCAGCATCCACCTAGGCAGACTACCGGTCAGCATGTCGCACCCCGAGGACCGCTTGACTCGGCGCTCGAGCAGGTCGTCCTCGTCGTCGCCGCGACGGCGACGCCCGATCGGCACCGCCGACAAGTCCGTCATCCACGACGGCGACACCCCGCTGCACCTCGCGTTCTCGTGCCACGTGTTCCGCCCCGACGGCCGCGTGCTCGTCACCCGCCGCGCGCTCGGCAAGCGCACCTTCCCCGGCGTCTGGACGAACGCGTTCTGCGGGCACCCCGCTCCCGGCGAAGACGATGCCGGATGCCGTGCGGCGCCGCGGCGCGCGCGAGCTCGGTCTCGAGATCGGGGCCCTCGAGCTCGTCCTGCCGGACTTCCGCTACCGGGCCGACCGACGCATCCGGGGTCGTCGAGAACGAGATCTGCCCGGTGTTCCGCGCCGTCGTCGACGGCGACCCGCAGCCCGCCGCCGACGAGGTCGCCGAGTGGGAGTGGGTGCAGCCCGCGCGCTGCGCGCCGCCGTCGAGGCGACGCCGTTCGCGTTCAGCCCGTGGCTCGTGCTGCAGCTGCGAGCAGTGGCGCGCGCGTCGCGCCGGCTTTCGCGCGCGCGTGCGCAGGTGCGCTGCGATCTCAGGGGCCGCTGCGTCGGCGACCAGCCGGCACTGACGAATCGGCGGTGACGCAGTTCCAGCGATGCCGCGGCCATCGGGGTCCAGCCGGTGCGCTCGTCGCCTCTGCCGGATGCCGTCGATCGCCGTAGGCGTACGCCGACGGCAGCGTCGCCGTCGCCGTTGACGCCTCGACGAACGGTGATGCGCCACAGCGCCGCGTCTTCGCGTCCCACGGCCGCACGCTGCCGATCCTCGGTACCCGCGGCGTCGATCACCAGCTCTCGACGGGCCGCCCGTTCAGGGCCGACGAGAGTCCAGGGCGCTGTTCGTCCACGGCGCCCCGCGGCGGCTGATGCGCGACCTTCGCACTCGCCGACGGCTGCCGAACAGGGCGAGTTCGGCGGTGTAGTCGGGGTGCAGGGCGGCGGTCAGGCGCCGGGCGCTCCCGCGTCGGTGGTCGTGACGTCGGTGCGGTGGAAGTTCACGTGGCGAGCGGCTCGCCGTCGGGCCGCGCTGCCCCTGGTAGCGGTTGCCGTACTGGCCGGAGCCGTACGGGTTGTCGACCGGCGAGCTGGTGCGGATGAAGCAGAGCTGCCCGATCTTCATGCCCGGCCAGAGCTTGATCGGCAGCGTCGCGACGTTGCTCAGCTCGAGCGTGACGTGGCCCGAGAAGCCGGGGTCGACGAAGCCGGCGGTCGAGTGCGTCAGCAGCCCGAGCCGGCCGAGCGAGCTCTTGCCCTCGAGCCGCGCCGCGATGTCGTCGGGCAGCGTGACGAGCTCGAACGTCGACCCGAGCACGAACTCGCCGGGGTGCAGGATGAACGGCTCGTCCGGCTTCGTCTCGATCAGGTGCGTGAGGTCGGGCTGGTCCTCGGCCGGGTCGATGAACGGGTACTTGTGGTTGTCGAACAGCCGGAAGAACCGGTCGAGCCGCACGTCGATGCTCGACGGCTGGATCATGTCGCGGTCGAGCGGCTCGAGCCCGATGCGCCCGGCGTCGAGTTCGGCCCGGATGTCGCGGTCGCTGAGAAGCATGGGTATGAGGATACTAGCGGCGCTGGTTACACTTGATCAGCGCGCACGCGGATGTAGTTCAATGGCAGAACTTCAGCTTCCCAAGCTGATAGCGCGGGTTCGATTCCCGTCATCCGCTCTCCTCTCGAAGACGACTGTCCCCGAAGGCGCCCATGGCCGAGCTGGTCCCGATCCCCTCGCCCGGCGTCCCGCTGACGTACGGCGACATCGGCGCGCCGCTCGTCGTCGTGCTGCACGACATGTTCGGCCGGCTGCCCTGGCTCGAGCCGTACGCCGAGGCGCTCGCGAACCGCGGCGGCTTCCGGGTGCTCGTCCCCGACTTCTACGACGGGCTTCGCCACCACCGAATCGGATGACGGGCGCGCCCTCATGGCCGCACTGACCGACGACGCCGCCGCCGACATCCTGGATGCTGCGATCGAGTCCGAGCGCGGACGAGGGCGACGACGCCCAGCGGGTCGGCCTGGTCGGGTTCTCGATGGGCGGTCGCATCGCGCTGCGTGCCGCGCAGCGCGGGGCTCGCGGATGCCGTGGTCGCCTATTACGCGACCCTCGGTCCCGGCGACCCCGGCATCGTCCCCTGCCCGGTACTGCTGCACCTCGCCGAGGAGGACAGTTGGGCCGACGGCGCCGACCCGGACGTGTTCGCTGCCCGGCTGCGCGACGACGGCACGCCCGTGGTCGCCCACACCTACGTCGGCACGCTGCACTCGTTCGCGAACGCGTCGCTGCGCGAGCGCGTCGACGGCCGCGCGGCCGCCCTCGCGTTCGCCCGCACCACCGTCTTCCTGGAGTCTCGACTGAAGGATTAGGCAACGTGGCCGGGGTGCGGGTTACCCTCGTGCCATGTCTGGGTTCAGCTTCCGACGTCGTCGACGCCGTGCTGGCGCACATGAACGACGATCATCGCGACGACAACGTGCTCATCGTGCGGGCCTTCGCCGGCCGCCACGCCGACGCCGCCGTGATGAGCGATCTCGACGGGCGCGGCGGCACCTGGCGCTACACCTTCGAGGGCGAGGAGCACGAGCTGCACCTGCCCTGGTCGGAGGAGCTCACCGAGCGCCCGGCCATCCGGCGCGAGATCGTGGCGCTCTACGACGCGGCCTGCACGCAGCTCGGGGTTGAGCCGCGGCCCCACTGACGCCCATCGGTTCGGGCCCACGGTCCGAACCACCTCCGACCAAGAGGAGGTCACCATGAGCACGTCACCGAACCGCCTGCTGGCGACGGTGTTCGGCATCGTCTACGTCCTGATCGGCATCGCGGGCTTCTCCGTCACGATCGGGCGTCGGCTTCTTCGACGACCCCGGGCGGACTGCTGCTCGGCATCTTCGAGGTGAACACCTTCCACAACGTCGCCCACCTGGTGATCGGCGCCGCCCTGCTGATCGCGGGCCTCTCGGGCGTGCGCGCCTGCGCAGACGGTCAACTCGGTCGTCGGCTCCGCCTACCTGCTGCTCGGGATCGTCGGCCTCTTCGTCGTCGGGAGCGCCTTCAACATCCTGGCGATCAACGGCGCCGACAACGTGCTGCACTTCGGCAGCGCCGTCCTGCTGCTCGCGGTCGGGCTCGGCGCGGAACGCAGCGTGACGACCGCGATGAGCGCCGTGGTGCGGGCCTGGCTGGGGTTCTTCGCCCTCGGCGCCGGCCTCATCCACCTCGCACTGGTGATCGGCTCCCCGCCCGCCGTCGGCATCCCGTTGCTGATCGTCGGCGTCGCCGAGTTCGCCTGGGGCGTGTTCGCGTTCACGGCGCCGACGCCTGCCCGCTGCCGCAGGTCGCGCGGATCGGCGCGCTCGTGCCGATCCTCGGCTGGGTGCTCGTGCTCGTGCTCACCGGGGGGTCTGGCGCGATCGCGGGCCTTCGCGTGCTGCCGATGCTCGTCGCGAGCCTGCTCGATCTGGCGGTCGCGATCGGCATCACCGGGATACTGCGGATCGACGCCGGCGCGAGCCCGCGGCCCCGCTCCGGCCGGGCCGCTATCTGCTCGGTCTCGCGGCCGGAGCGCTCGTCGTCGCGGCCCTCACGACGCCGGCGCTCGCCGCGACCGAGGCGGGCTTCGCCGCGATCCCGCACGCGCCGGGCGACGAGCCCTTCGAACTGATTCTCCCGGGCATGCACGACGCCCACTAGAGTTAGGGTCACCTAAGCCTCAAGGAGCATCCGTGACCGTCCTGCCGTTCTCGCAGGCTCTGCGCGAGCGCACCTGGTCTGGCCACGGCGAGAGCGAGGGCGCCGGCTTCATGTCCGACCTCATGACCGGCAAGGGCACGCGCGAGGACTACATCGCCCTCGTCGCCCAGCACTACTTCGTGTACGAGGCGCTCGAGGCGGCCGGCGCCGCCTTCGCCGGCGACCCGGTCGCGACGCCGTTCCTCAGCGATCAGCTGACCCGGCTGCCGGCACTCGAGGCCGACCTGTCCTTCCTGCTCGGCGACGGGGTGGCGGGATGCGATCGCCCCGTTGCCGACCACCGAGCGGTACGTCGACCGCATCAACGAGATCGCGGCACAGCGCTGGGCCGGCGGGTTCGTCGCCCACCACTACACGCGCTACCTCGGCGACCTGTCGGGCGGGCAGGTGATCCGGCGGATCATGCAGCGCCAGTTCGGCTTCGAGACCAACGGCGTCGGGCTTCTACCTGTTCGACCAGATCGCCAGCCCGAAGGCGTTCAAGGACACCTACCGCGAGCAGCTCGACGCCGTCGCCTGGGATGAGGCCGAGCGCGAGCGCGTCATCGACGAGGTGCTCGCCGCGTACCGGCTCAACACCGAGCTGTTCGACGACCTGGCGCAGGCGAAGGCCGTCGCGTAGACTCGATAGCGGCTCGCCGCACTCGACCAGCGAGGGTCGCCGCACGCAGCGCCAGGTAGCGCTGCTCGGGCAGGCTTCGCCGCGCGACGGGCGGCGCGCAGGTACGCCTCCCGTGCCGCGGCACGGTCGCCCGCCAGCTCCAGCAGATGCGCCCGCACCGCGTCGAGGCGGTGGGAGTGCTCGAGCCGGGCGTCGTCGTCCAGGGTCCCGAGCAGCGCCAGCCCGGCCAGCGGTCCGTCGACCCGGGCGAGGGCGACCGCGCGGTTGAGCGTGACGACGGGGCCGGGCGCGATCCCCTCCAGCACCTCGTACAGGGCGAGGATCTGCGGCCAGTCGGTCGCCGCATCCGACACCGCCTCGTCGTGCACTGCGGCGATCGCGGCCTGCACCTGGTACGGGCCGATCGCCCCGCTGCCGAGGGTGCGCTCGATGAGCGCCACCCCTTCGGCGATCTGGCCGGCATCCCAGAGCGACCGGTCCTGCTCGGCGAGCGGGATCAGCTCGCCGGCGCGCTCGCGCGCCGCACGCCGGGCATCGGTCAGCAGCATCAGCGCGAGCAGGCCCGTCGTCTCGGGGTCGAGTCGGCACGGCGGTGGATGCTGCGAGCAGCATCCGGGTCAGGCGGATCGCCTCCGCGGTGAGCTCGGTGCGCTGCGATCGCTCGCCGCCGGAGCTGGCGTAGCCCTCGTTGAACACCAGGTACAGCACGTGCCGCACCACGGCCATCCGGTCGGCGAGCTCGGCCGCGCTCGTCGCGCCGAACCGCGCGCCGGCCGCCTTGATCGCCGCCTTCGCCCGGCTGATGCGCTGCGCCATCGTCGCCTCGGGCACCAGGAACGCGCTCGCGATCTCGGCCGTCGTCAGCCCGCCGACCGCGCGCAGCGTGAGCGCCAGCTGCGACGGCGGCGACACGGCCGGGTGGCAGCAGAGCACGAGCAGGTCGAGGGTGTCGTCGCGCTTCAGCGACCGCCAGGGTCGACGCGGCTCGAGGTCGAAGACCGCCTGCTCGCGGCCGCGACGCGCGCTCTCGCTGCGCCAGGCATCCACCAGTCGACGGTGCGCGACGGCGACGAGCCACGCGCGCGGGTCGTCGGGGATGCCCTGGTCCGGCCACTGCGCCGCGGCGGCGATGAGCGCCTCCTGCACGGCGTCCTCGCACTGCTCGAACTGCCCGTGCCGGCGCACGAGCGTGCCGAGCACGCGGGGCGCGACCTCGCGGAGCAGCGAGTCGACCGCGGCCGGTACCCGGCATCACATCTCGGGTGGCGCTTCGCCGAGCGGCGCACCTCGACGACACCCGACCACTTCACGATGCGGCCGACGATCTCGCGCAGGCGCTCGTCGGTCTCGACGTCGACGATCCAGAAGCCGATCAGCGACTCCTTCGACTCGGCGTACGGCCCGTCGGTCACCGCGACCGGGCCGCCGTCGGCGTAGCGCATCGTCCGCGCCATCGAGCCGTCGACCAGCCCGGCGTTGAACACCAGCTCGCCCGAGCTCGGTCAGATCCGTGTCGATCGCGATCATCTCGGCGATCATCTCCCGGATCCATTCGGGGCTCTGCACCTCGCCCATCGCGGCGGCATCGCCGAACATCATGATCATGTACTTCACGGTTCCCATCCTTTCGTTGCGCGGCCCGTGCGGCCAGCGTCACAAGGAGGTCGGAGCCGACAGCGCGTTCTCGACATCGCCTCGGGCCTCGATGCCCGGGATCGCGGTCGCGCGGCTCATGAACCGGCGCACCGCGTCATCGACGATCACATCGCTCGGGCGCAGCGGCCGCGTCAGGTAGAGCCCCTCGAGCTCGGTGATGCGCGACAGGGCGACGTAGGTCTGGCCGGGTGCGAACGAGCGCGGGCCGAGGTCGATGATCGCCCGGTCGTAGCTCTTGCCCTGCGACTTGTGGATGGTGACCGCCCACGCCAGGCGCAGCGGGAACTGGATGAACTCGGCGACCACGTCTTTGCGCAGCTCTTGGTGGCGGCCGAGTAGCTGTAGCGATAGCGCTCCCAGGTGGACGGCAGCACCTCGTGTCGATCGCCGTCCACCTCGACCGTGACGGTGTCGGCGATCTTCACGACCTCGCCGATCGTGCCGTTGACCCAGCGCCCGTCGCCGCCGGTGTCGTTGCGCAGGAACATCACCTGCGCACCGACCTTCAGCTCGAGCCGCTCGTCGGCGGGGAAGGCGCGGCCGCCGAACTCGCCGTTGATCTCGGCCATCGCCGTCAGCGCGCGACCGGGCAGCCGGGCGAGCGCGCTGCCGTTGATGCGGGTGACCGTGCTGTTCGTGGTCGCGAGCGTGATCGCGCCCTCCTCGGGCGGCGGGCGCTGCGCCGACCTCGTTGAGCCGCCGCCCCATCTCGGGCGTGACCTCGCCGTGGCGCACCGCGGTGAGCAGCTGCTTGAACTCGAGCTCGTGCTGGCGGTGGATCGTGCCGAGCTCGTAGATCGTGAGGTCGGCGTCGTCCCAGACGCGCGCGTCGAAGAACCACATCGAGGTGTAGCGGTCGGCGAAGTACGCCCGCTCCTCGGGGTCGCCGGGCACCGGCGCCAGCTGATACGGGTCGCCGAACAGCACGAGCTGCACGCCGCCGAACGCCTCGTGCGGCTTCTGCCGCGCCTGCCGCAGGGAGCGGTCCATCGCATCCAGCAGGTCGGCGTTGACCATCGACACCTCGTCGATGACGAGGGTGTCGATGGTGTTGAGCAGCTTGCGCAGCTCGGCGCTCTGGTCGATCTCGTGGTCGGCGATGACGCCGATCGGCAGGCGGAACAGCGAATGGATGGTCTGGCCGCCGACGTTGAGCGCGGCGACACCGGTCGGTGCGCAGATCACGAGCTGCTTCGACGGTGTTCCACGAGAGGTACTCGAGCAGCGTCGACTTGCCGGTGCCGGCGCGGCCGGTCACGAAGATGTGGTCGCGCGTCGTCTCGATCGCCGCGAAGACCGCCGCCTGCTCGGGCGACAGTTCGGGCAGTGACACCTCGACACTCTACGTACAATTCGAGCATGCGACGCGTGCTGCCCTGGATCGTCGCATTCGTGCTCGCGATCGCTCGCCGGGGGAGGAACGGTCGTCGCGCCTCAACGCCACGGTCTTCGGCCCCGGCGACTTCGTGCGGGTGTACCTCGACGCCCTCGCGCGCGGCGACGCCGAGAGCGCGCTGGCGCTCCCGGGCGTCGACGCCGGCCGGCGCCGACGACCTCGCTGCTCGACGACGACGTGCTCACCGGGCTGACCGACATCCGCCAGGTCTCGGACGACGATCTCGGCGGCGGACGGCACCGCATCACCGTCGACTGGACCTCGCCCGGCGGCTCGGGCACCACCGCCTTCGAGGTCGAGCGCGTCGGCACGCGGCTCGGGCTGTTCCCCGAGTGGGGCTTCGCCGAGAGCCCGGTCGCCCGTGCTCACGCTCGACGTGCAGCACGACCCGCGGTTCACGGCGAACGGCGTGGACGAGAACGACCGGGCGCGACGACGCCGGTGCGCGTCGAGTTCGCCGTGTTCGTCCCCGGCTCGTACGTGTTCGGGCACGACACCCGTTCCTCGAGGCCGACGACGTCACGGTGCTGGCCGACGAGGTCGGCGCGACTCTGGACGCGACCGTCGACGTGCAAGCCGGCGCCGGCGTTCGCCACCACCCTCGCCGGCGAGGTCAGGGAGCACCTCGCCGAGTGCACCGACGCAGCAGGTGCTGTTCCCGACCGGATGCCCGTTCGGGCAGACCATCGCCAACCGCGTGATCTCCGACCCGGTCTGGACGATGGTCGCCTTCCCGGACTTGGAGGTCGAGCCCGGCGCGGAGTTCGGCACCTGGCGCGCCGGCCCGGCATCCGGAACCGCGCACCTCGTGGTCGAGGTGAAGTCGCTGTTCGACGGCAGCGTGTCGACGTTCGACGAGGACGTGGTGTTCGAGGTGACCTACACCGGCACGATCGACGGCGAGACGCTGACGGTCACCGAGACGGACGACTAGCGACGGCGCGCGAGGCTCTGCCGCTGCAGCATCTCGTTGTACGCCGTCAGCTCGGCGTCGCCGTCGCGGTCGGCCGCGCGATCGCCGCGGTTGGCCTCGCGCTCGTCGCTCCGGCTCCACAGCACGGCGACCAGGATGGCGAGCACCACGGTCGGGATCTCGCCGACGCTCCACGCGATCCCGCCCGCCGCCTGCTGATCGGCGAGCGGCGACAGACCCCAGGTGCGGCCCATGGCGCCGTACCAGTCGGAGAGCAGCAGCGCCGTGCCGGTGACGAGCGAGAGCCCGAAGAACGCGTGCATCGCCATGGTCGCGAGCAGCAGGAGGAGGCGCAGCGGGTACGGCGGCCGCTCCGGCGATCGGGTCGATGCCGACCAGCGTCTGCGCGAACAGGTACCCGGTGACGAGGAAGTGCAGCACCATCCAGGTGTGGCCGACGTGGTCCTCGGTCGACCAGCGGAAGAGCGGCGAGTAGTAGAACACCCAGAGCGACACCGCGAAGAGCCCGCCGGCGACCAGCGGGTGGGTCAGCGACGGCCGCGACCCGGGAGTGCACGGCGAGCATGATCCACTCGCGGGCGCCGCGCGATCCGTCGTCGCGCTTGCGGATCGTCCGCAGGGCCAGCGTCATCGGGCGCCGACAGCACCAGCAGCACCGGCACCGCCATGCCGAGCAGCATGTGTCCGAGCATGTGGGCGCTGAACAGGTACCGCTCGTAGACGTTGATCGGCCCGTTCGTCACCCAGAACAGCACCAGCGATCCCCGCGATCCAGAGCGCCGTGCGGTACCACGGCCAGCGGTCGCCGCGACGGTGCAGCCGCCGCACTCCGGCGAGGTAGAAGAACGATGCCGAACGCGCAGACCAGCATCCACAGCAGGTCGAGGTTCCACTGGGTCAGCCAGGCGGCCGGCGTCAGCTCGGGCGGGAGCTCGCGGTCGGTGAGCAGCACGGCCGGCGTCGGGTCGGGCAGCTCGGTCGTCGGGACCGCCGCCGACCGGCGGGCGGTGCGCGCGAGCGCCGCAGCGACCCCCGACGCGACGCCCATGAATGCCAGTTCGGCGACCACGAGGATCCAGAACCACCGTGGCGTGCCGCCCCGCGTGACACGATCGATCAGGATCGCGGCGCTGATACGCACCGAACAGTCCGAGCGCACCCAGCGCCGCGACCTTCACCAGCACGAGGACGCCGTAGGGCGTCAGCAGGTTCTCGAGTGTCACGACCCGGATCGAGGCGCTGACGTATCCCGACGCCGCGACGACGATGAAGCAGATGAGCGCGATCGTGGAGTAGCGCGGCAGCACGGCGGCCAGGCGGTCCGTTCCCGCCTTCCCGGCGCCGGCCCAGCGCACGCGCAGGAGGGTGATCGTCGCCAGCCCGCCGAGCCAGAACCCGGCGAACAGCACGTGCAGCCAGATCGCGGTGACCGCTGCGTCGTGGCTCGCGGTGTCGCCGGCGTGACCCTCGCGGGCGAGCGGCACGAGGCCGAGGACGGCCAGGGCGACCACGAAGCCCAGCGCGGTGACGTTGCGGACCGCGAAACAGAGCACCGTGAGCGCGGCGCCGACGAGCGTCGTGATCAGCCAAGCCCGGCCCGGCTCGGTCTGCGTGAGGTAGACACCGAGGCCCTGCCCGTAGGCGTCGTCGAGCGTGATCGGGATGTAGGAGACGCTCGAGTAGGAGAAGAGCGCTGTCGCTGCGGCGGCGACGGTCCAGACGGCGGCCCCTGCGGCCGCGATGTCGAGCGCGTGCCCGAACTCTGCGCGCTCCGCCCCTTTCGCACCCGGGGCACGAGGACTCAGGGCGAACACCGCCAGCGCCAGGGCACCGAGCGCGGTGGCGCGCCGAGGTTCATGACGAGCTTGGTGACCGGGAGGCCGTACCGCGTGACCGCGCCGGGGTCGATGAGCGGCTCGGCATCGGCGCCGCCGCCGAATGCGAGCGCTGCGATCACCGCAGTGAGCGCCGCCGTCAGCAGCACGGCCGGTCCGGCCACTCGCATAGTCCGCGTCACCATTTGATGGTATTCGGAGCCGTGCAGCACGAAGGGCGCCGACCACTCAGTCGGCGCCCTTCGCGGACGTTCTTGCGAGCTGCTACATGCCGCTCTTCGCGGCGGCCTTCAGCTTGCTGCCGGCGGAGACCTTCACGCCCTTGCTCGCGGCGATCTGGATGGTCGCGCCGGTGGCGGGGTTGCGGCCCGCACGGGCGGCGCGCTGCGTCTGCTCGAACGAGATCCATCCCGGGATCGCGACCTTGGTGCCCGACGCGACGGACTTGGCGACGACGTTGAAGAATGCGTCGACGACGCCGCCGACGGCGGCCTGGCTCTGGCCCGACTCGGCGGCGATCGCGGCGACGAGGTCGGTCTTGTTGAGTGTGTCAGCCATGGGTGTCCTCCTCGGACCTAGTGCATTGAGTTAACGCAGTGGATGCCCGATGCGGCGGAACTGCGATGCGATTCCTGGGTTGTCTCCCCCGGAACCGCCTTGAAACTACCAGCAGAACCCGGTATTTCCGGGGAAATCGGCCCGGTGCGCCGAATCCGTGGAAACACTGGGTTCGCACAGAAAAAGAGGGGCGAACTCTCGTCCACCCCTCTTCGCGCTCTCTGCGAGCTACCAGGAGCTCTTCGTGATGCCCGGCAGCTCGCCGCGGTGGGCCATGTCGCGGAAGCGGACACGCGAAACACCGAACTTGCTGAGAACACCGCGCGGGCGTCCGTCGATCGAGTCGCGGCTGCGCAGGCGCACCGGCGACGCGTTGCGCGGCAGCTTCTGGAGCCCGAGGCGCGCGGCCTCGCGGGTCTCGTCGGTGCCGGCCGGGTCGACCAGTGCCTTCTTCAGCTCGAGGCGCTTCGCGGCGTACCGCTCGACGATCACCTTGCGCTGATCGTTACGGGCGATCTTGCTCTTCTTAGCCATGGATTACCGCTCCTCGCGGAATTCGACGTGCTTGCGCACGACGGGGTCGTACTTCTTGAGCACGATTCGGTCAGGGTTGTTGCGACGGTTCTTGCGGGTCACGTAGGTGTACCCGGTGCCGGCCGTCGAGCGCAGCTTGATGATGGGACGGACGTCCTGTGCCTTGGCCATGTCAGATCTTCTCCCCGCGCGCGAGGATGTCCTGCACGACCGCCTCGATGCCGCGCGCATCGATCGTCTTGATGCCCTTGGCCGAGAGGTTCAGGGTGACCTTGCGACCCAGTGATGGCACGAAATAGGTCTTCTTCTGGATGTTCGGGTCGAAACGCCGCTTGGTGCGGCGGTGCGAGAACGAGATGTTGTGTCCGAAGCCGGGGACGGCTCCGGTCACCTGGCACACTGCGCCCATGGTTGTTGTACTCCGGTTCTGATTACCGTGGAACGAGGTGTTCCACCCAAGATCACTTGTCGGCATGCGATTCCGGCTGGGCCGGTGCATACAGGGTGCTGCACGCGAACGCACAACCTGTTGAGACTACAGGATGCCGCGATGCCCGGCAAAGCGGGTCAGGCGCAGCTCCACAGGGTTCCGAACGCGATGATCGAGATCGTGCGGGTCTGCGTGCCGGCGGGCGACACCCAGCTCGTGCCGTAGTTCGCGTACACGCGCACGGTGAGGGTGCCGAGCAGCGCCCCCGACGGCACCGAACCGCTCGTCGACGCGGACGACACGGAGCCAGTCGCCGCTCCGGTCCAGCTGAGCGTGTACCCGCTCGGTGCGGGGCCGGGCGGCGCCGTCCAGGTCATCGGCACGGACGAGAACAGTCCGCCGCTCCCCGCACCGCAGGTGAGCGCCGTCGGAGCCGCCGGCGTCACCGCGGAAGCGGACACGTTCAGGGTCTTGGGCACCACCCACGACGCATCGGTCGGCGCCACCCCGGTGGTCACCGCGAATCCGGAGACGGCGGCCGCCACCGCGACGAGGGCGACGAGCACCCGCTGGCGCAGACTCGACTCACGCATCGCCGGCCTCCCTGCGGCGTGCGATCGCGGCGATCAGTACGCCGGCGCCGATCGCGGCGAAGGCGAGCAGCACGGGCGGGAACCACCGTCCGGCGTCCGATCCCGTCGCGGCCAGCGAACCCGGGCCGGTCGACAGCGGGCCGCCGACGCCCCATGCCTGCAGGCGGATGAGGGCGCTGTCTCCCGGCGGAGCGCCGACCCGGGTCAGCGTGACGGTGAGCAGCAGCCAGCGCATGGACGACGCATCCATCGTCCCCACTTCGCGGGCACCGTATGCCGTGGGGTTCGCGACGGCCGCGGCGATGTCGGTGGTCGGCAGCCAGGTGGTCGCGCCGCTCGAGCACACTCCCGCCACCCAGCGGACCGCGCAGACCCTCACCTGCAGGCTCCAGTCTCCCGGCGCTGTCAGGGCGCCGGATGCTGCGATGCCGAGGTGCACCAGTCCCGGCTGCGGCGGCGAGGCATCCACCCCCACCTGCCAGGGCGACCGGTGCGTTCGGGGTCATCGACGAGAGCCGGTCGGGATCGCTGATCGAGGTGAGCTCGAGGTACGCGCTCGACACGACGGTCTCCACCTCGGCGGCCTCCGCCGGGGAAGGGGGCGCGACGATGACCAGAGCTCCCGCCACGAGAAGGGAGGTGACGCCGGACGCCACCGCTCTCCCGTTCGCCGAGCGCCCGGCCCGGCGCCGTCCGCGGCGCTCGTCGCGCGGCCAGAACGCCCAGGTCACGAGGCCCGTCGCGCCCAGGGTCAGAGCGCCGAGGACCAGCGGGTTGGAGAACCAGACCACGACGTTCGCCCAGCCGGGGATCCAGAACCAGGTGAGCCGCACATCCTGAACCAGATAGGGCGCGACATCGTCCGTGGTGTTGGCGTCACCGCGGAGCGTGATGGTGCGCGATTCTCCGCGCGCCGGAGACGGAGGTCACCCGGTGGGTGACCGGCAGCTGTCCCGGCCTGTCGACGGTCACGATGTCGCCGACGGCGACCTCCGACGCCGGGATCTCCTGGACGACGGCGAGTGATCCGGTCGGGATCGTCGGCTCCATCGACCCGGTCTTGAACATGATGAGCGTCACGTTGAAGAACACCGCGGCGAGCACAACGACGATGCAGATCGCGCCGCCGACCGCGGCGAGCCAGAGGAGCACCTCGCCGAGGATGCCGGCGGGTGTCCGTCGCCTCGTGGGCACCGTGGTCGTCATGTCGACGTTCCCGTGATGGTCCAGGTCGCCGTCGCCGCCGTTCCCTGGTACGTCGCCTGCACGGTCGCCGTGGCGATGCTGAGCTCGATGCAGTAGGCGGATTCCGAGCCGCCGTTCGCCGAGACCGCGATGGGCGGGCTCGCCGGAAGGGCGGCGCTGACCATCTGATAGCTGTTGAACCCGCCGGCGACGTAGGTGGCAACCGCGGTGAACACGCCAGAGGTGCACGCGGTCGCGGCCGGGATGCTGACGATGCGCGAGCGCAGCACGGGGGTCAGTCCTCCGCCGCCGTTCGCGGCGGCCGAGATCGAGACGGTTCCGGCCGTCGACACGGGGGCCGTCCTGACCTGCAGAGACACGTATCTCGTCCCGGAGCTTCCGGGGTAGATGCCCACCGCCGACGCCGACACCGTGGCGGCGGAACTGTACGCCCCGCCGTTCAGGCTCGTCTCCAGTCCGAACGTCGATGCCGTGAAAGTCGACCTGACGAACTCCGCGTCGGTCCAGCTCGCGACGGTGAGTCCCGCCGTGATGCCGAATACGAGCCCGCCGGCGAGCGCCGCGCGCACCCGGATGGATGCGCGCGGCCTGCCGGACTCGGTGGAGACCGTCATGACCGGGATCAGACCGAGGTTGCGGTGAACTTCCAGATCGCCGCGCCGGTCTGGCCCTGCACGAGGTTCGCTCCCGCGGTCACCGTGTAGCAGAGGAAGACGGCGGTGCCGGGGTTGCTGGTCGGGCTCCCCACCGCGAGCGGGAAGGTCGTCGTCCCGACGTTCAGCGCCGACCCGGAGATCGGGGTCGATGTGATGGTGCCGAGGTCGCAACCCCATGCCGAGTGGATGGTGAGCGTGTAGGTGAGCTCGGTGACCACTCCCGGTGGGCGTCTCGGTCGTCATCTCGACGCTGGCCGCGTCCGTCGTGTTGGCGGCAAGTCGCACCGCGAACGGGGCCGAGACGACGGCGTCCGGCGACAGCGCTGCGGCCGGCACCGTGAAGGCGAGCGTTCCGCCCGGAGAGGTCGCGTGGTCGGTGAAGGTCGTGCCGTCGGTGGTCGAGCCCTCGAGGTTGAAGGTTCCCGCCGTGAACGTCCCCGTGACGAACTCCGACGTCGTTCCACGCGGCGAGCGTCACGGCGGCTCCGACGCCGAGGACGAGGCCCCCGGCGAGGATCGCACGGATCATCCGCGAACGGCGGCGCTTGTTCGCCGTGGTGTTTCCGGCGGTTCTCTCTGTTGCGATGTGCTGTGTCATGTCTGATTCCCCCAGTGAATCCGAGCCATGACCGCCGAAGCTGGTTGTGAGACACTTCCGTCCCACCCCGACGGTCTCTCTTTGAACGCTGACCCTACGCTGGGAGTTCTCTCCCCTCTACCCCTGAAGAGGGTGCGCCTCGCTGGGGGGGCAAGGGCGGATCAGCAACGATTCATCCCGCGTCGCGGGCCAGCGCGCGCGTGCACTCCGCGCAGTATCCGAACACGTCGACGACGTGGTGCGGTTGGGTGAAGCCATGCTGGGCGGCGACGTCGCGGGCCCAGGTCTCCACGGCATCCGCGGCGATCTCGACGGTCGTGCCGCATCGCCGGCAGATCAGGTGGTGATGGTGACTTCCCGGAGTGCAGGCCCGGAAGAGGCTCTCGCCCTCCTGCTGAAGGGAGTCGGCCGCGCCCTCGGAGGCCAGGTCGGCGAGCGCGCGGTACACCGTCGCGAGGCCGACCTCGGATCCGGCGTCCTTCATCGCGGCGTGCAGGCTCTGAGCGCTGACGAAGCCCTCGGTGCCGCCGAGCGCCTCGCGAACCGCCTCGCGCTGCCAGGTGTTGCGCTTCATCGTCTCGTCCTCACGCCACGGCCAGTCTTGCGCGTCGGCGGGCCAGACGGCGAGTCCGGCGTCCCGACGCCAGCCGGCAGACCAGGTAGATCAGGAACGAGATGGTCGTCACATACGGGCTGATCGGAACACTCGCCCCGAGGGCGAGCAGGATGCCGCCCACGAGCGAGGCCGTCGCGAACACCATGCTGAGCACCGGAACCCAGAACGGCGACGAGGAGATCCGCAGCGCTGCAGCCGCCGGCGTCACCAGCACCGACAGCACGAGCAGCGCCCCGACCACCTGGACCCCGATCGCCACCGCCAGCCCGAGCAGCAGCATGAACACGAGCGACAGCGCTCGCACCGGGACTCCGCGCGACACTGCGACCTCGGCGTCGACGCTCGCGAAGGTCAGCGGACGCCAGATGGCCAGCAGACCGATCACGACGACGCCGCCGATCAGGGCGAGCGATCCGAGCCGCGGGTCGTCGACCGCGACGATCTGCCCGGTGAGCAGGCCGAACTTGTTCGACGCACGGCCGGGGTAGAGAGCCAGACACAGGATGCCGAGGCCGAGGCCGAACGGCATGAGCACGGCGGTGATCGAGTTGCGATCACGCGCACGGGTTCCGAGCACGCCGATGAGTGCCGCCGCCACGAGCGACCCGACGAGGGAGCCCTCGACGACTCCGACACCGAACAGCAGCCCGGCCGCGGCGCCGGCGAACGACAGCTCGCTGATGCCGTGGACCGCGAACGCGAGGTCGCGCGACATCACGAAGACCCCCGACCAGGCCGCCGACGATCCCGAGCACCGCCCCGGCGAGGATCGAGTTCTGGAGCAGCACGATGAGCGCCCCGTAGTCGGAGAAGTCGAAGAGCTGCGACCACCAGTCGTTCACGAGGCGTCTCCGTGGCCGTGCTCGTGCGCATGCGACTCGTCGGGGGCGCCGACGATCACGATGCGACCGTGGGTGCGGATCACGTCGACCGGGGACGAGTAGAGGTCGCTCAGCACGTCCGATCGCAGCACCTCGCCGGGTGTGCCGATCCGGAACCGACCGCCCGCCAGGTACAGCACGCGATCGACGCTTTCGAGCACCGGGTTCACGTCGTGGGTCACGAAGAGCACACCGAACCCGCGCTCGCGGCGGTGCCGGTCGATCAGGTCGCTCACGACCCGCTGCGCCCGGAGGTCGAGGGAGCTGAGCGGCTCGTCGCAGAGCAGCAGGCGGGGGTCGCCGGCGAGCGCCTGGCCGACCCGCAGGCGCTGCTGCTCTCCGCCGGACAGAGCCGGAGACCGGCACGCGCGCGTAGTGGGCCGCGCCGACGGCGTCGAGCAGGTCGTCGATGGTCCTCCGGCGCGTCGCGGTCGGGAGGGGGAGTCCCCAACGGTGACCGTCGACCCCGAGCGCGACCAGGTCGCGGCCGCGCAGGGCGACCCCGTCATCCGGGCGCCTCTGCTGGGGGATGTAGCCGATGCGTCGGTCGCCGTGTCGGAGGGGTTCGCCGAGAAGCGTCCCGGTCCCCGCGGTCAGCGGATGCTGCCCGAGCACCGCCTTGAGCAGGCTGGTCTTGCCGGAGCCGTTTGCTCCGAGCACCGCGATGAACTCGCCGGGAGCGACATCGAGGTCGAGATCCCGCCAGAGCGACCGGCCGCCCAGGGTCAGGGCGGCGCCGCGCAGTGAGAGGACGGGTTCGACCGTCATGACACCAGCGCACCCTCGAGGTCGTCGAGCACGCGGTGCTGCCAGCGGATGTAGTCGGTACCGGGGGGAAGTGTCTCGGACACCGACGAGCGCCGGCACGCCCGCGTCGGCGGCGGCGATGAGCACGGCGTCGGTCTGCGGGCCACCGGTCTGCGGGTTGTACATGACGAGTGACGCCGACCCGTCGGCGATGAGGTCGAGCACCTCTTGCAGGAGCGTCGGCGGGATGTCGGTGTCCTCCTCGATCGCCTCGCTGAACTCGGGAGGCGTCAGGTTGTCGAGTCCCGCGGCGTCGAGCACATAGAGCGGGGACGGGTTCGGTGATGACCACACCCGCGCCGCCGAACCGGTCGGCGATCGACGCCTCGTGGGCGATGAGGCTGTCGAGGTCTGCCGTCAGCGCGGCAGCGTTCGCCGCGTATGTGCCCGCACCCGCCGGATCGACCGCGGAGAAGGCGTCGGCCAACGACTCGGCGAGCGCCGCGATCGTCGGATAGTCGTACCAGACGTGCTCGTTGAAGCCGGCCGCGGTGACGTCCCGGCCCGACAGCTCGACGACGGTCGACGACGTCGGCCGCGGCATTGCCCGATGCGCCGAGCATGGTTCCGACGAAGTCGTCGTAGCCGCCGCCGTTCTCGATCACGACGTCGGCGCGCGAGAGGGCGAGCTGCACGCGGGCGTTCGCCTCGAACTCGTGCGGATCCTGGGCGGGATCGTCGATGATGCTGGTGACCTCGGCGGCGTCCCCGCCGATCGATGCCGCGATGTCGCCGTAGACGTTCGTCGATGCGACGACGCGCAGCACGCCGTCGGCGCCGGGATCCGGTGCGGGAGCGGTGCAGCCGGCGAGCGCGAGCGCCAGGACGAGGGCGGGGAGCAGGAGTCGGGCGTGAGTAGGCACCTGCTCACGCTAGTCGCTTATTGATAACCGTTGTCAAAACGGTTCTCAATAGTGGTCGCGGTCAGGCGGTGCGGCTCAGTCGAGCAGCAGCGCCGGCTCCTCCAGCACGCTCGCGATGTCGGCGGTGAAGCGGCTCGCGACGTCGCCGTCGACCACGCGGTGATCGAAGCTGGCGCCCACGGTCGTGACGAACGCGGAGCGCACCTCGCCATCCACCACCCACGGCTTCTGCTTGATGGCGCCGAGGGCGATGATGCCGACCTCGCCGGGGTTCAGGATCGGGGTGCCGGTGTCCATCCCGTACGAGCCGATGTTGGTGATCGTGATGGTGCCGCCCGACATCTCGGCCGGCTGCGTCTTGCCGTCGCGGGCGGTGATCGTCAGCTGCTCGAGCGCCTGGGCGAGCTCGAGCAGGCTGAGCTCCTGCGCGTCCTTGACGTTCGGCACGATCAGGCCGCGCGGGCGTCGCCGCCGCGATGCCGAGGTTCACGTAGTGGTGCACGATGATCTCTTTGTCGGTCCAGCTCGAGTTGACCGTGGGGTTGCGGCGCACCGCCCAGATCACGGCCTTCGCCATGACGAGCAGCGGGCTGACCCGCACGCCGGCGAAGTCGGGCGAGTTCTTGAGTCGCTTGACGAACTCCATCGTGCGGGTCGCGTTGACGTCGGTGAAGACGCTGACGTGCGGCGCGGTGAACGCGCTCGACACCATCGCCGCCGCGATCGCCTTCCGCACGCCCTTGACCGGGATGCGCTCCTCGCGCTTCTCGCCCCACTCCGGCGTCTGGATGTTGCGGAACACGCTCGCCTGCGATGCCTGGCGGATCACGTCGTCGCGGGTGATCTCGCCCGCGAGTCCCGTGCCGCTCACCTGGGCGAGGTCGACATCCAGGTCCTTGGCGAGCTTGCGGATCGGGGGCTTCGCGATCACCGGACTGGCCGAGGCGGCGGGGACGGATGCCGGGCGCGCCGCACGGGCGAGCTTCGATGCGGCCTCCTGCGGGGCGTCGCCCGATCCGTCCGGGGCGACGTCGGTGAATCGCCTGCCGCGGGGCGGCGACGGCGCGAGATCGCGTGGCCGCCCTTCGATCCGTATCCGACGAGGACTGCGCCGGAGCCCGCTTCGGCGGGCGCTGACACCGCGGAAGCCGCGGGAGCGGCATCCAGCTCGGGCCGCTCGGCCGTGTTCGTCGTGCGGCCGACCTCGCCCGTGGTGTCGGCGTCGCCGGGCGCCTGCAGCTCGATCGAGCCGCCCGTCGAATCCACGCGGATGATCGGCGTGCCGACCTCGACGGTCGCACCCTCGTCCGCGAGCAGCGCGGTGACCGTGCCGGCGAACGGGGACGGCAGTTCGACCAGCGACTTCGCGGTCTCGATCTCGACCAGCACCTGGTTGACGGTGACCGCGTCGCCGGGCTTGACCTTCCACGAGACGATCTCGGCCTCGGTCAGGCCCTCGCCGACATCCGGCAGCGGGAACTCGGACTGTGCCACGGGAGGCTCCTTCGTTGTCTGGCGGGATCGCGGAGCGGGCCTAGTAGGCCAGCGACCGGTCGACGGCCTCGAGGACGCGGTCGGCGTCGGGGAGGTAGGCGCCCTCGAGCTTCGCGGGCGGGAACGGGGTGTCGAAGCCGCTGACCCGAAGGACCGGCGCCTCGAGGGAGTAGAACGCACGCTCGGCGACCGTCGCGGCGATCTCGGAGCCGACGCTGACGTTGCCGGGGGCCTCCTGCGCGACGATCAGGCGCCCGGTCTTCTGGACCGAGGCGAGGATCGGCTCGTAGTCGATGGGCGAGAGCGAGCGAAGGTCGATGACCTCGATGCTGGTCCCCTCGCCCGCGGCGATCTCGGCGGCCTGCAGCAGCACGGCGACCATCGCGCCGTGCCCGACCACCGTCACCTCGGTGCCGGTGCGGATGACGCGGGTGCGGTGCAGCTCGATCCCGCTGCCGGTGCGGTCGACTTCGCCGCGCTGCCAGTAGCGGCTCTTCGGCTCGAAGAACATGACCGGGTCGTTGCCGGCGATGGCCTCCTGGATCATCCAGTAGCCGTCGTGCGGGGTCGCGGGGCTGATGACGCGCAGGCCGGCGGTGTGCGCGAAGTAGGCCTCCGGGCTCTCCTGGTGGTGCTCGACCGCGCCGATGTGCCCGCCGTACGGCACGCGGATCACGACGGGGAACGACATCGACCCCTCGTGCCGGTAGGTCAGCTTCGCGAGCTGCGAGGTGATCTGGTCGAATCCGGGGTAGATGAATCCGTCGAACTGGATCTCGCAGACCGGGCGGTAGCCGCGCATCGCGAGGCCGATCGCGGTGCCGATGATGCCGGACTCCGCGAGCGGGGTGTCGAGCACGCGCTTGTCGCCGAACTCGGCCTTCAGCCCGTCGGTGACGGTGAAGACGCCGCCGAGCGTGCCGATGTCCTCGCCCATCATCAGGACCTTGGGGTCGGCGGCCATCGCGGCGCGCAGGCCCGAGTTGATCGCCTTCGCCAGGGTGAGCGACTCGACTGCGGGGGCGGCCGGTGCCGCGGGCTCCTTGGCGGGCTTCGCCGCCGCCTTCGCGGCGGTCATCCGCGTTCCCCGTCCGCCGCGTCGTACGACTCCTCGTACGCGGAGAACCAGGCCGCCTGCGCGTCGACGCCGGGGTGGGCGTCGGTGTAGACGTTGGTGAACAGCTTCGTGGCGGGCGGGACGCCCAGCGCGTTCGTGCGCACACGCATGTCGGCGGCGACATCCTCGGCCTCCGCGGCGACGTCGTCGAAGAACGCCTGATCGGTGCCCTTGGCCCGCAGGAACGCCTCGTAGCGCACGATCGGGTCGCGCTCGCTCCAGAACGTCAGCTCCTCGGCGTCCCGGTACTTCGACGGGTCGTCGCTCGAGGTGTGCGCACCCATCCGGTAGGTGAGGGCCTCGATGAAGCGCGGCCCCTTGCCGCTGCGCGCGTCGTCGAGGGCCTGCGCGGTCGTCGCGTAGCTCGCGAGCACGTCGTTGCCGTCGATCTGGACGCTCGGGATGCCGAAGCCGGTCGAGCGCAGATAGAGGGGGGTGCGCGACTGGCGTTCGACCGGGATCGAGATCGCCCAGTGGTTGTTCTGCAGGAAGAACACCTGAGGCGTCTGGTAGCTCGCGGCGAAGACGAAGGCCTCGCTGACGTCTCCCTGGCTCGTCGCGCCGTCGCCGTAGTAGACGAGCACCGCCTGATCGGAGTCCGGGTCGCCCGTCGCGGTCACGCCGTCGAACTGGAGCCCCATCGCGTAGCCGGTCGCGTGCAGCGACTGGGATCCGATGACGAGCGTGTAGAGGTGGAAGTTGCCGGTCTCGGCCGGCACCCAGCCGCCGTGGCTGAGCCCGCGGAGCATCTCGATCACCTTCATCGGGTCGAGACCGCGGATGCGGCCGACGACGTGCTCCCGGTAGGCCGGGAAGATGTGGTCCTGCACCTTGGCGGCGTAGCCCGATCCGACCTGCGCGCCCTCCTGGCCGAGGCTCGGGATCCAGAGCGCGAGCTGTCCCTGGCGCTGGAGATTCCCCGCCTCGATGTCGAAGCGGCGGATCACGACCATCTGGCGGTAGAAGTCCTGAAGACGGGCGTCATCCAGCTTCGCGATCCACGGCAGATACTCGGCCGTGGAGTCGTTCTCGACGAGGATTCCCTGGGGCGAGAGCAGCTGGACCGTCGCCTCGGTATAGGACATGAGAACTACCCTAGCCCGGCGTTTTCGGGCTTTTCCCGGAGGGTCTCGACAACCTCGGCGGCTGCCCGTAGGAGTGTTTCCACAGACTCCGGCTCCCCGATCGAGACCCGGATTCCCTCCGGCGCGAACACCCGCGCGACGATGCTGTTGGCTTCCAGCGTCTCCGCCGCGGCGGTCGTCTTCTCGCCGGTCGGAAGCCAGACGAAGTTGCCCTGCGCGACCGGGATGGCGTGGTCGCCGGTCCAGCCGCGCTCGGCCAGTCCCTGCTCGACGGCCGTTCGTCGCTCCACGAGCACGGCGACGCGCTCGAGGAGCTCGGCCTCGTTGTCGAGCGCGGCGAGCGCGGCACGCTGCGCGGGCTCGGTGACGGAGAGCGGCACCGCTGTCGCACGGGCCGCATCCAGGATGTAGGCGGGTCCGATGGCATACCCGACGCGGAGGCCGGCGAGGCCGAACGCCTTCGAGAAGGTGCGCAGGACGACGAGGTTCGGGTACCGTGCCGAGCAGCGGGATGCCGTCGACCGCGGCAGGGTCCGTCACGAACTCGCGGTAGGCCTCGTCGAGCAGCACGAGCACGGTGTCCGGGACCTTCGCCATGAAGGCGTCGAAGTCCGCGGCGGTGACGATCGTGCTGGTGGGGTTGTTGGGAGTGCAGACCAGGATGACGCGGGTGCGATCCGTGACCGCCGCGGCCATCGCATCCAGGTCGTGGTGGGCGCCGGGGCCGAGCGGCACCCGCACGCTCGTCGCGCCCGAGACGGTGACGAGACCCGGGTACGCCTCGAAGGAACGCCAGGCGTAGAGGACCTCGTCTCCGGGTCCGGCGGCCGCCTGGATCAGCTGCTGGAGGATCGACACCGAACCGGCTCCGACCTGGATCTCGTCGTGGGTGACTCCGAACCGTTCGGCGAGCCGTGCACGCAGCACTGTGGCCGCGCCGTCGGGGTAGCGGTTGACGCTCGCCTCGGCGACGGCCTCGAGCACGGCGGCGAGCGGCGGGAACGGGTTCTCGTTCGAGGACAGCTTGAACGCATCCGCGCGGCGCCGGCCTGCCCTGGCGATAGGGCTGGAGGGCGGCGATCTCGGGGCGGAGCGTCACGACCATGCCGAACAGCCTAGAGGCGGGAGAGGAGCTGCCCGCGCGGTGTCCTACCGCTCGGTGCCCCGTGATGTCACAATGGCCCGCATGGGACGCCTCCTCCTCCGCCTTCTGATCAACACCCTCGCCCTCTGGCTGACCACGGTCATCCTCGCGGGCCACGTCGACATCCGGTCGTTCGGCGCCGAGGGCGACACCCTCGCCTTCGTTCTGACCCTCGTGCTCGTCGCCGTGATCTTCGGTCTGGTCAACGGGATCGTCGGGGGGATCGTGCGCGTGGTCGCATTCCCGCTCTACGTGCTCACGCTCGGACTCATCTCGTTCGTGGTCAACGGCCTGCTGTTGCTGCTGGTGGCGTGGATCAGCGGCCTGATCGGCTTCGGCCTTTCGGTCGAGAACTTCGGATGGGGCGTTCTCGGTGCCCTGCTGCTGGGCGTCATCGCGTGGCTGATCGGTATCGTCCTGCGCCCGTTCACGGGATCGGCCCGCCGCTCGACGAAGTAGAGAGCGTCCGGCCGGGGCCGAGCCGCTTCTCGCCGCCGCGCTCGGCGTGGTAGGTCATCACGGTGATCGATGAGCCGTCGCGTCGCACGTAGTCGGCGGTGAACGCGTCCATCGCCGCGATCTGCTCCCGCACGGCCTGCGACTGGGCCGCGTCGACGGCCGCCGCGGTCGCGGCGTAGGCCTCGCGCTGGTGCGCCGGCGCCGGCTCGGCCGTCGGGATCGGGATTCCCGGGGCGAACGCGCGCCGCTCGACCTGGAGGAGGTGATGGTCGACCTGCGGGCCGCCCAGCGCCGGGATGAAGTCGTCGGTGTTGCGGATCGCCATGCCGTGCAGTCCCTCGGGCAGCTCGATGCCGCCCGCCGGGGCTCCATAGGTCTCGAGCCCGGCAGCGTTCCACGAGCCGGATGCCGCCAGCCGGGCCGCGATCAGCCCACCCTGGGAGAAGCCGAGGAACTGGACCTCGTCGCTGTCGCGGATTCCCGCGTCGTGCATCGCGAGCTCGGTCGCGCGGAGCGACCCGGCTTCCAGCCCGGCGACCGCGGCGACGTTGCTCGTGAGATCCCACGGCTCGTCCGTCGCGACCGGCGAGAAGGTCTCGGTCGGCCCGATGTAGACGAGGTAGCGCGGGGGCTCGCCCGGCACGTCATAGCGCTCGATCCGCACCTGATCGTTCTCGGGAACCCGCGAGAGGCGCCCGAGGGTTCCGTTCGCCGCGTCGAGCACCCGCGTCGTCGACACCCGCTCGACCGCGACAGCGGATTCGCGGAAGAGGCCCGACCGATCCGCCGGCCAGCATCGTGATCACCGCGGCCACCTCGACACCGGTGAACCCGTGAGCGGCCGCGAGCCGGTCGACCGCGCCCGGCGGCAAGTTCAGGACGGACCCCGTCGCGTCGTCGACGCCCATCACACCCGCGCGCACGCCCTCGACGAATGCCGGGTCGGTGATCAGCTCGGGGTGATCGAGCAGCCAACGTCGGACGCCGTCGACCGGCAGGCGCGGCGGGGTCGAGTCCGGCGACGCGGGCGAAGAGCAGCGCCGGCAGACTCGCGATCAGGAGCCCCCGCAGGGCGGGACCGCAGCAGGATGCCGAGCAGGCCGCCGAGCCGGAGCGCTCGCGATCGCTGCTCGTCTTCTGCCGCCGTGTACGCGGCGATCGCCTGCCGCAGGTCCGCATCGGTGCGCCGGGCGATCGCCTCCGCCGAGCGCATGGCGACGCGCGCACCGTCGAGCTGGGCCGCGCTGCGGATCGCGGCCGCCGCGCCGGGCGCTCCGCCGGACGCACCGGCCAGCACACCGACGCCGAGCGCGTCGACCCGGTCGAGAGCGACGACGTCCGACGCGAGGGAGTCGTGCAGCCGCGCGAGCCGCTCGGCATGGGCCAGCAGCGCATCGGTCGCGACCACGACCGTGCCGCCGCGCGACGCCGGACTCACCCAGAGCGGGCCGCCGAGCGCGGGGTCGACGGGCGGCCACGGAGGCGGCGGCGAGTGCACGCGTCAGCTCGCGACTTCGTCTGAGCGCGATCCGGCTCGCGTGCAGTGCACCCGACACGGCGCGCTCTGCCACGTCGAGGCGCGCGCGGAGCCGCGACTCGAGGCCGTCATAGGCGTGCGATGCCGGGCCGTGCCAGTCGGCCGGGGCGATCGGCGGGTAGTGCGACCGCGCCCTGCAGTCCGGCCGCGATGGGCGCGAGAGCCGCGACCTGCAGCTCGAGCGCACGCTGCAGCGCGAGGTCGGCGGGCTGCGATTGCGGTCGATGCGAAGTCACCGTGCCTCCTTTCGGGGCTCAGGATCGCAAGCCGCGCCGCTCGGTGCAGCGGCCGGTCCGCGTCTGGTGCGCACCGCATCCGGAACCCGGCCTGTGAAGGAGGCCCCAGCGCGAGACAAGGGAGGTCGCGGAGCGAGACAATGGGTGTATGAGCTTCGACCGCGCAGCCGACGTGCCGCCGGTCTTCCGCATCTGCTTCGTCTGCACGGGCAACATCTGCCGGTCGCCGATGGCCGAGGCGATCTTCCGCCGGCTGATCGCCGAGAAGCGGCTCGGTCGTCGCCTCGCGGTGAGCTCCGCGGCGACCGGTGACTGGCACGTCGGCGAGCGCGCCGATGCCCGCACGATCGCGGCGCTCGGCAGGCTCGGGTACGACGCGACCGGCCACCGCGCACGCCAGTTCGATCCGGCCTGGTTCGGCGACCTCGACCTCGTCATCGCCTTCGACCGCGGGCAGGAGCGCATCCTGCGCGAGTGGGCGCACGACGAGCACCGGGGCAAGGTGCAGCTGCTGACCGCGTTCGACCCCGAGTCGGCGGGCGTGGTCGACGTGCCCGACCCCTACTACTCGGACGCCGCGCTCTTCGACAGCGTGCTCTCCACCATCGAGCGCGCGAGCGTCGCCCTCTTCCGCCAGCTCGAACCCGGCATCCGACCAGGGAGTCTCATGAGCCTGCCCCCACAACCGCTCAGCCCGCTCGACGGCCGCTACCGCGCCGCCGTCGAGGGCCTCGGCGAGCACCTGTCGGAGGCGGCGCTGAACCGCGCACGCGTGCACGTCGAGGTCGAATGGCTGCTCGTCGCTCACCGAGCGCCGGCTGTTCGGCACCGAACCGCTCGAGGCGGAGGCGTCGCGAGCGCTCCGCCAGTGGGTCGCCGACTTCGGGCAGCCCGAGATCGATGAGCTCGCCGCGCTCGAGGCGACCACCCGCCACGACGTGAAGGCGGTCGAGTACCTGGTGCGCGCGAAGCTCGACCGCGCTCGGGCTCACGCCGGTCGCCGAGCTGACCCACTTCGCCTGCACGAGCGAGGACATCAACAACCTCGCCTACGCGCTGACCATCCGCTCGGCGGTGCAGCGAGGTGTGGATGCCGCGGCTGCGCGCTGGTGCTCGACCGCGCTGCGCGAGCGCGCGGTCGAGGGGCGCGGCGATCCCGATGCTCGCCCGCACGCACGGGCAGCCGGCGACCCCGACGACGATCGGCAAGGAGTTCGCGGTGTTCGCGGCGCGCGCCGAGCGGCAGCTGGCGCAGGATCGAGGCGGTGCGCCCGCTCGGCAAGTTCAGCGGCGCGACCGGCACCTTCGCGGCGCACGTCGTCGCCGACCCGGACGCCGACTGGCCGACGATCTCCCGCGAGTTCGTGATGTCCCTCGGGCTCGACTGGAATCCGCTCACCACCCAGATCGAGTCGCACGACTGGCAGGCGGAGCTGTACGGCGCGATCAGCCACCTCAACCGCATCCTGCACAACCTCTGCACCGACATCTGGACGTACATCTCGCTGGGCTACCTGGCGCAGATCCCGCAGGAGGGCGCGACCGGATCGTCGACCATGCCCCACAAGATCAACCCGATCCGCTTCGAGAACGCCGAGGCCAACTTCGAGCTGTCGAGCGCGCTGCTCGACTCGCTCGCCGCGACCCTCGTGACGAGCCGCCTGCAGCGCGACCTGACCGACTCGACGACCCAGCGCAACATCGGCGTCGCGCTCGGCCATTCGCTGCTCGCGCTCGACAACCTCGCCCGCGGGCTCGGCGAGATCGCGATCGCGCGGCCGGCGCTCGACGGCGGACCTCGACGCCAACTGGGAGGTGCTCGGCGAGGCGATCCAGACGGTGATCCGCGCCGAGGTGACCGCCGGGCGCAGCTCGATCGCCGACCCGTACGCCCTGCTCAAGGAGCTGACGCGCGGCAAGCGGGTCGGGCAGACGGAGTTGCGTGCGTTCGTCGACGGCCTCGACATCGGTGCGGAGGCCAAGGCGCGCCTGCTCGCCCTGACCCCGGCGACGTACCTCGGCGTCGCCGACGCGCTGGTCGACTACCTGGACTGACGCGCGGGAGCGTGCCGCGAACTAGCGCCCGTGCCCGCCGTCGGGCGGTCCAGACCCGTCGTCCTCGCGCTTCGGCGACACGGCGAGCAGCAGCATCGCGAACACGACCAGCGAGACGATGAACGCGACGCCCGCGAACTCGGCCGCGAGCAGAAGGTTGCGCGTCCCGAAGAAGGTGATGACCCCGGTGACCGCGGCCAGCGCCGCCGACAGCCCGAGGAGCTCGGCGGGGCGGGTGCGGTCGCGGCGGGAGGGCACGGTCATGACGACACCTCGGCCGTCGCCTCGGCGCGGGCGCGCGCCTGCCGGGGCGACGCCGCCGCGATCGCGAGCAGCACGCCGGTCACGATCCCCCAGCCGCCGAGCAGCCCGACGACGATGATCGGGGAGGTGAGAAGTCCCTCGACGCCCTTGTCGCCCGTGAACCGGTCGGCGATGTCGGGCGGGATGACGAGCACGATCGCCCCGAGCAGCAGCGGTGAGGCCGCCGACCGCGATCCAGTCGGTCCAGGCCACGACACGGCGTCGGGCCCGGATGCCGGAGACCAGTTCCAGCGCGCCCGTGACGATCGCCCATCCACTCAGGATCCAGACGAGATAGCCGATCCCTCCGCCGGGCAGCGCCATGGCGCGCGATCCCGGCGAGCACGCGTGACGACGGCCTGGGCACGGAACGCGGTGCGCGAGCTCGGCTCAGCGCGCGGGCCGAAGGACGCCGGCCGCCAGCAGCAGGCCGCTCAGCACCGCGAAGACGCCGAACGCGACGAGCCCGAAGGTGGCCGTGTGGCCCGCCGTGAAAGTGATCACGAGCCCGAGCGCGAGGGCCAGGAGCGCGCGGCCTGCCGGGATGATCCACGCGTCGAGCACGAGTGTCAGTCTAGGTTGCGGGAGATTCAGCACCCGCGGCATGTCGGTGAAGCGCGAGTACATGCCGGCGAACGAGACCGGGATCGTGTCGGTGCGCCCGTTGCGGTGCTTGGCGACGATGAGGTCGGCCTCGCCCGCACGCGGGTGGTCGCGCTCGTAGGCGTCCTCGCGGTGCAGCAGGATCACGATGTCGGCGTCCTGCTCGAGCGATCCCGACTCGCGGAGGTCGGCCAGCGCCGGCTTCTTGTCGGCGCGCTGCTCGGGGCCACGGTTCAGCTGCGACAGCGCGATGACCGGCACGTTCAGCTCCTTCGCGAGCAGCTTGAGCGCCCGCGAGAACTCGCTGACCTCCTGCTGGCGCGACTCGACCTTCTTGCCCGACGTCATGAGCTGCAGGTAGTCGATGACCACCATCTTCAGCCCCACCCGCTGGCTGAGCCGCCGGCACTTCGCGCGGATCTCGACGAGCGTCATGTTCGGGCTGTCGTCGATGTAGAGGGGCGCGTCGGCGATCTGCCCGCGCACGTTCGCCAGCTTGTCCCAGTCGCGCTGCTCCATGTTGCCCTTGCGCAGGATGTGCATCGGGATGGATGCCTCGGCCGCGAGCAGGCGCATCGCGATCTCGCTGCGGCCCATCTCGAGCGAGAAGAAGATCGACGGCCTGGTCGTGCTTGATCGTGGCGGACCGGGCGAAGTCGAGGGCGAGCGTCGACTTTCCGAGTCCGGGTCGCGCGGCGACGATGATGAGCTGGCCGCCGTGGAGCCCGTTGGTGAGGTCGTCGAGCTCGGCGAACCCGGTCGGCACCCCGGCCATCTCGCCGTCGCGACCTCGTGCGCGCTCGATCTCGTCGACGGCGGTGTCGATGGCCTCGACGAGCGGGACGTAGTCCTCGCTCTCGACGCCGCCGGTGACGCCGTAGATCTCGGCCTGGGCGTTGTTGACGAGGTCGGTGACCTCGCCCTCGCTCGCGTAGCCCATCTGTACGATGCGCGTGCCGGCCTCGACCAGGCGCCGCAGCACCGCCTTCTCGGCGACGATCGATCGCGTAGTACCCGGCGTTCGCCGCGGTCGGGACGAGCCCGGTCAGGGTGTGGAGGTATTCGGCTCCACCGCCGCGCTGCAGCTGCCCCGACTTGGTGAGCTCGTCGGTGACCGCGATCACATCGGTCGGCTCGCCGTGCGAGTAGAGGGAGAGGATCGCGTCGAAGACGACCTCGTGCTTCGGGATGTAGAAGTCGACGCCGCGCACCGTCTCGATGACGTCGGCCACCGCGTCCTTGCTCAGCAGCATGCCGCCGAGGGCGCTCTGCTCGGCGAGCAGGTCGTGGGGCGGGGTGCGCTCGCCCGACCAGGACTCGGCGGGCGGACGCGCGTCGCCGGCCAGTCCCAGGTGGGCGATCGACACGGGCTACCTCCTGGGCGTCACGGTACGCGCGGGGACCGACTTTGCCGGAGATGCCACGCGCACGACCCCGGGTGCGTCTGCCACGTTAGGCGCGTGCTCCCGAGGGACAAAACGACCCTGTGCACAACCATGTGTATAAATGGCGGGAAACGCCGGGCCTCATGTGAAGAAGGTGTGGAAACTCCTGTGTGAAACCGACCAATTCGGCCACGCTTATACGCCTGTGACCAGGCTTTTCCTCGTTCACACGCTGTGTGTAGAAACATGTTTAGAGTGGCGCTTGAAGCTTGGCGCCCCGAAGTGCTCCTGTGGAGGGGCAGGGGCGTCCGGAGGGCGGTACGGCAACGGCGGCGCACCCCGAGGGGAACGCCGCCGCAATGCCATCCGGACGGGCTATTTGCCGCCGACGACCTCGAGCGTGATGGACGCGATGACGTCCTCGCGCAGGCGCACAGTGGCGTCGTACCGGCCGACGCCCTTGATGGGCGAACCGAGTTCGATGGTGCGCTTGTCGATCGCGCCGAGACCGGCATCCGCCACCGCGTCTGCGATGTCGGAGGTCTTGACCGAGCCGAACAGGCGACCCTCACGGCCGGCCTTGACGGTCAGCTTGATCGGATTCGCCTCGAGCTTCGCCTTGACCGACTGAGCCTCTTCGAGGGTGGCGTGCTCGCGTGCGGCGCGAGCGGCCTTGATCGAATCGATCTGCTTCTCGCCGCCACGGGTCCACGCGACGGCGAAGCCCTGCGGGATGAGGTAGTTGCGGGCGTAGCCGTTCTTGACGTCGACGACGTCGCCGGGCGAGCCGAGTCCGGTGACCTCGGACGTGAGGATGAGCTTCGACATGTCCGGTTCCCCTATCGTCCCGAGCCCGCGTACGGGAGGAGTGCCATCTCACGCGCGTTCTTCACGGCACGGGCGATGAGGCGCTGCTCCTGCACCGAGACGCCGGTGATGCGACGAGCACGGATCTTGCCGCGCTCCGAGATGAACTTGCGGAGTGTGGCGACGTCTTTGTAGTCGATGATGCCGACCCGGACCGACTTCGCCGGTGCGGCGTTCTTGCCGCCCTTGAGATTGGTGCGCTTGCGGCGATCTCCGCCGCCGCTGCTCTTTCCTGCCATCGGATGTGTTCCTTCTTTCAGCGAGCGATCGCTGTGCTCATTGTTCTGATCGCGGGGCGATCAGAACGGGGTCTCGTCGTTGAAGCTGCCCGGCGTGTTCCACACGTCGTCGCCGCCCGCTGCGGGTGCGCTGGCTGCCCAGGGCTCGTCGGCGACGGCGGCCTGCGAGCGGCCACCGCCTCCACCGGCCGACGCGCCGCTGGCGGCGCGCGTGACCTGAGCGGTCGCGTACCGCAGGCTCGGGCCGATCTCGTCGACCTCCAGCTCGATGGCGGTGCGCTTCTCGCCTTCCTTCGTCTCGTAGGAGCGCTGCTTCAGGCGGCCGGTCGCGACGACGCGGGCGCCCTTCGTCAGCGAGCCGGCGACGTGCTCGGCGAACTCGCGCCAGCAGGACGCGCGGAGGAACAGCGCCTCGCCGTCCTTCCAGTCGTTCGCCTGGCGGTCGAAGGTGCGCGGAGTGGATGCGATCGTGAAGTTCGCGACCGCGAGCCCGTTCTGCGTGTACCGCAGTTCCGGGTCGGCCGTGAGGTTGCCCACGACGGTGATGATCGTCTCGCCGGCCATCTCTACACCTCGTCCTCGACGGGCGCCTCGGCCTTGGCGGCCTTCGGTGCCTTGGCGGGCTTCTCGGCGGCCGGCGTCTCGTCGACTTCCGCCTTGGCGGCCTTGGCGGCCTTCTCCGCGGCCTTCTCAGGCCGGCTTCTCGGCGGCCGGCTTCTCGTCGGCGTCCGCCTTGGCGGGCTTCGACTCGGCGGCGATCGCGGCCGCGACCTTCGGGTTCTTGGCGGCTGCGGCGGCCTTGCGCTCGGCGCGCTTGGCGTCTTCGGCTCGGACGGAGATCGCACGGGCGACCGCCTCTTCCGACCTGAGCACCTTGGTGCGCAGCACGGCCTCCGACAGCTTCAGCTGACGGTCGAGCTCGACCGTGGAGGCCGAGGTCGCGGTGAAGTTCACGACGGCGTAGATGCCCTCTGACTTCTTCTGGATCTCGTAGGCCAGCCGGCGACGTCCCCAGATGTCGATGTTGTCGATCGTGCCGCCATCGTTGCGGATGACATTCAGGAACTTGTCCAGGCTGGGTGCGACGGTGCGCTCATCGATCTCTGGGTCGAGGATCACCATCAGTTCATACTCGTGCGTCATTCACCCACCTCCTCTGGTCTAGAACGGCTGCAGACGATCTGCAGCAGGAGGGTATTTGACTGCGCCCAGCTCCGACGAGGTCGGGCGGGCAACCTGCTGAGACTACCGGATGCGACGGCTAGTCGCGAGTCGCCCACCATCCGAGCAGGCGGTCGCGCGCGATGTCGTAGCCGAGCTCTCCCTCGTCCAGCCGCAGCTCGAGCAGGAACCGGTACGCCTCCCCGACCTCCCGTCCGGGCTTCAGACCGAGGATCGCCATGATCTGCTCGCCGTCGAGGTCGGGCCGGATGGCCGCCAGCTCCTCCTCCTCGCCGAGCGCCGCGATGCGCGCCTCGAGATCGTCGTAGGCGGTGGCGAGCGTGCGCGCCTTGCGCTGGTTGCGGGTCGTCACATCCGCCCGCGACAGGATGTGGAGCCACTCGAGCAGGTCGCCCGCGTCGCGGACGTAGCGGCGCACGGCCGAGTCGCTCCATTTGCCCTCGGCGTAGCCGAAGAATCGCAGGTGCAGCCGGATGAGCTCGGCGACGGCCTTCACGGTCTCGTTGTCGAAGCGCAGCTCGCGAAGTCGCTTGGTGGCGAGTTTGGCACCGAGCACGTCGTGGTGGTGGAAGGTGACCGTCCCGCCCTCTTCGATCTTGCGCGTCGCCGGCTTGCCGATGTCGTGCAGCAGCACCGCGAGCCGCAGCACCAGCGAGGGCTCGTGCCCGCGCTCGCCCTCGAGGACGACGGCGCGCTCGAGCGCGGTCAGGCTGTGCTCGTACACGTCCTTGTGGTGGGCGTGTTCGTCGATCTCGAGTCGCAGCGCCGGGATCTCGGGCAGAACCTGTTCGGCGACGCCGGTGTCCACCAACACCCGGATGCCGTCGGCCGGCCGTGCGCGAGACCAGCAGCTTTCGCAGTTCGTCGCTCACGCGCTCGCGCGAGACGATCGCGATCGACTCGGCCAGCCGGTTCGCGGCCGCCGCCGCGTCATCGTCGAGGCGAAAGCCGAGTTGCGACGTGAACCGGGCGGCACGCATCATCCGCAGCGGGTCGTCCCCGAACGACACCTCGGGTGCGCCGGGCGTGCGCAGCACCCCCGCGAGCAGGTCCTCCACGCCCCCCGACGGGTCGACCAGCACGCAGTCGGGCAGTCGCAACGCCATCGCGTTGACGGTGAAGTCGCGGCGACCGAGGTCCTCCTCGAGGCTGGTGCCGAACGCGACGGCCGGCTTGCGCGTCGATCCGTCGTACGCGTCGCTGCGGTAGGTGGTGATCTCGACGATGGCATCGCCCAGGCGCGCTCCGATGGTGCCGAACTCGCGCCCGATGTCCCAGTGCGCGTCAGCGACCGGCTCGACGATCGCGAGGATCTGGTCGGGGTCGGCGTCGGTTGTGAAGTCGAGGTCGGTGACCGGCCGGCCGAGGAAGGCGTCCCGCACCGGCCCGCCGACCAGCGCGAACTCATGACCCGCGGCAGCGAAGCGCTCGGCGAGGAGGCTGATCTCCGCTCCGGTGGCCAGCTCCCGCAGGCGCGCGATGGCCTCGGCGACGCTCTCCATGCCTCAACCCTCCCACGACCGGTGCGGGGGTGAGGGGCAGCACCGGCGGCTAAACTCAGGGACCATGTCGGCGGACCGCATTTCGAGCATGCGCTCATGCCGATGACGCGGCTCCGTCGCTCGATCGCCTCGGCGCTCGCCGGGTTCGCGCTCGTCGGCGGCGCACTCTCGATGGCGGCTCCGGCATCCGGGGCAGTGGCGGGCGACACGCCGCCCGATCTCCCGGGCTCGCTCTCCACGGCCGCCGTCACCCCCGGGGTCGGGCCCGTCTCGGTCGCGATCGTCATCCCGCTGACCGTGCCACCGACCGTCACCGGGCTGCTCGACGCCGAGACCCTGACGACCTACACGGAGGCCGGCGGCCTGCTGACCCGTCAGCTGGATGCGGTGGTCGGCTCCCGCATCGCGATCGGGCTCGACCCGATGATCGTGGCCTCGATCCGCGTGCTCGGCACGGCCGCTCCGGAGTCGGCGGTCACCTTCCTGGAGCGGCTGCAGACGGTATCCAACGAGGTCTTCCTTCTCGCCTACGCCGACTCCGACCCCGCGGTCACCGGCGGGTCGAACGCGGGTGACGCGCTCGTGCCCCTCGGCTTCGGTTTCGCCGTCGATCCCGCGGACTTCGGCCCCGCAGTCACGCCGACGCCGACGACGGCACCGGGTCCGACGGACGTCCCAGACCCGGCGGCGACCGAGATCCCCGACGACGGCCCGCCGCCCCTGCCGTCGACAGACGATCTGCTGGCCTGGGAGGCGACGCTCCCGTCGATCGCGTGGCCCGCCGAGGGCACGCTGACCTCCGACGACCTCCTCACCCTCTCGGGCCTGGGCTACGCCGATGTGCTGGTCGCCGGCTCCAACGCGTCACCGGTCTCCACCTCGCTCGTCGACCTCGGCGAGATCGACGGCCTCGTCACCGACGACGAGGTGACGGCGGCGGTCCGCGACGCGTCCTACGCCGCCACCCCGGCCGCCTACCAGGAGGCGGCGAGCCGCCTTGCGTCGACGCTGAAGGACCGCGCCGCCGCCGATCCCGGTCGCACGATCGTGGCCACCCTCGACCGCCGCTGGCCGTTCGGCACCCTCCGGATCCCCGACGTTCTGACCGCCATCGAGTCGGCCGCGGCGTCGCAGGTCGTTTCCCTGAGCGATGTGCTCGCCGGGCCGCGGGGCGGAGCGCAGCTCGTCGACGCGACGGAACCTGCGGTCGACCGGCTGGACGTGACGAGCCGCCTCACCGAGGCCACCCGCGACGAGGCGACATTCCTCGCCATCGCGGAGGACCCCGCGCTGATCACCGAGCCCCGGCGGCTGTCGCTGCTCGGGCTGTCCGCGGCAGCGTGGCACGCCGACGATCCGGGGTGGACGACCGCGACCGACGCGCTCCTCGCCTCGAGCCGCGCCACCCTCGACGCCGTGCAGATCGCCGACGGAAGCGACCTGCTGCTGCTCTCCGACATCTCCACCCTGAGGATGCAGGTGAGCAACGCCCTCCCGGTCGCGGTGACGGTGTACGTGAGCGTGCGGCCGCTGCGACCGATCCTCCACATCGAGGACTCGCTGATCGAGGTCACGGTCGAGCCCGATTCGACGAGCACGGCAAGCGTGCCGGTCGAATCGATCGCGAACGGGGACGTCACCGTGCGCGCCGAGCTGCGCGGAGCGAACGGCCGCACCCTGGGCGACGTCCGCTTCGTCAAGGTCATCCTCCAGGCCGGGTGGGAGACGGCGGGAACCCTCGTCGCCGGATCGCTCGTCGTGCTCATCTTCGGCGTCGGGCTGGTGCGCGTGATCCTGCGGCGCCGGCGTGAGGCCGCTGCCGGGACGACCTCGGGACCGGCCGATGGCTGATCCCGCTCCCGGCCCCGCGTCGCCCGACGCGGCGACCTCGCTCGGACGCGCCAGCGCAGCGCTCGCGGCCGGCACGCTGGTCTCCCGCGTGCTCGGCTTCGCCAGCGCCGCCGTGCTCGCCTGGGCGATCGGGCCGCAGAATCCCAGTGCCAACGCCTTCGCGCTCGCGAACCAGCTGCCGAACAACATCTACGCGATCGTGGCCGCCGGGGTGCTGAGCGCCGTGCTGGTGCCGCAGATCGTCCGAGCGGGGCTCCACCGCGACGGCGGGCAGGACTTCGTCAACCGGCTGATCACCCTCGGCGTCGTGGTGTTCCTGGCTGCGACGATCATCGCGACCCTGTGCGCTCCGCTGCTCGTCGACCTCTACACCGTCGAGGGCGGCGCGCTCGCCGACGGGCGCGCGCTGGCGATCACCTTCGCCTACTGGTGTCTCCCGCAGATCTTCTTCTACGCGATCTACAGTCTGCTGGGCGAGGTGCTGAACGCCCGCGGGGTCTTCGGGCCGTTCACCTGGGCGCCGGTGCTCAACAATGTCGTCGTCATCGTCTCGCTGCTGACCTTCGCCGCCCTCTTCGGCGTCGACCCGGCGCACCAGGACCCGCAGAGCTGGACGACCGCGCAGATCACGCTGCTCGCCGGCGGTGCAACGCTCGGGATCGCGGCCCAGGCCTTCGTGCTGCTCGCCTTCTGGCGCGGCACGAAGCTGACCTTCCGGCCCGACTTCCGGTGGCGGGGCGTCGGTCTCGGCGGAACGGTCAGGGCCGCCGGATGGACCTTCGGCATGATCGTCGTCACGCAGCTCGCGGGCATCGTTCAGAGCAGGGTGGCGTTCACCGCCGGCGCCGACGACGCGTCGGTCGCGGTGCTGCGCATCGCGTGGCTCATCTTCATGCTGCCGCACTCGATCATCGCGGTCTCGATCGCGACCCCCTACTTCACCCGGATGAGTGCCGACGCGCGCGACGGTGACCTCTCCGCGGTGCGCGACGGCCTCTCCTCGTCCCTCCGCACCATCGGGTTGCTCGTGACCGGGTCGGCGGCCGCCCTCGCGGCCGCCGCGCTCCCTTTCGCGGCAGTCTTCTCGAACGCACCCCGCGAGGTGGTCGGGATCGGCGGCGTCCTGCTGGCCTACCTGATCGGCCTCGTGCCGTTCAGCGTGCTCTTCCTGCTGCAGCGCGCCTACTACGCGCTCGGAGACACCCGCACCCCGTTCCTGTTCCAGCTCGTCCAGTCGGTGCTCTTCGTCGCGGGGGCGCTGGCGGTGACGCTCGCACCCGACGAGCTGGTGGCCGCCGGCATCGCCCTGGTCACGTCGCTCGCCGGCACCGTGCAGGCCGTGGTGGCAGCCCTGCTACTGCGGCGGCGCCTCGGGGGCAGTGGCGGGACGCGGATCGCCCGGCGCTTCGGGGCCTACCTGCTCGCGACGATCCCCGCCGCGGCGGCCGGCGTCGGCATCCTGTGGCTGCTGGGTGGTCTGCCGGGCGACGGGGGCGGTTTCGCCGTCTCGGGCAGGATTCCGGGCATCCTCTCAGTCGCCGTCATCGGTCTCGTCTCGGTCGGCGTGTACCTCGGCGTGCTGGCCCTTGCCCGCATTCCCGAGGTCCGCGAGCTCGGCGGCCTCGCGCAGCGGATCACCGGGCGAGGCCGAGCCTGACCGCTGCCTGCGCGCCAGCGTCCGAGGGAATGACGGATGCCTAGGATGTGTTGAACATCACGTGGCTACAGAAGGAGTCGGCATGCGCCAGGTCATCATCGTCGGATCGGGTCCGGCGGGATACACGGCGGCCATCTACGCCGCCCGCGCGAACCTCGAGCCCCTGCTGATCGCGAGCTCCGTCGAGTTCGGCGGCGAGCTCATGAAGACGACCGACGTCGAGAACTTCCCCGGCTTCCCCGAGGGCGTTCTGGGTCCCGACCTCATGATGAAGATGCAGCAGCAGGCGGAGCGCTTCGGCACCACCGTGCTCTTCGAGGACGTCACGGAGCTCGAGCTCGAGGGCGACGTGAAGCGCGTGACCCTCGGCAACGGCGACGTGCACGAGGCTCTGACCGTGATCTACGCCACCGGCTCGGCGTACCGCAAGCTCGGTCTCGAGGAAGAGAAGCGCCTGTCGGGGTACGGCATCTCCTGGTGCGCGACCTGCGACGGCGCGTTCTTCAAGCAGAAGAAGGTCGCTGTCATCGGCGGCGGCGACTCCGCGCTCGAGGAGGCGACCTTCCTCACCCGGTTCGCCGACAAGGTGTACCTGGTGCACCGCCGCGACAGCCTGCGGGCCTCCGCCGCGATGCAGGACCGCGCGAAGGCCGACCCCAAGATCGAGTTCCTCTGGAACAACGAGGTCGCCCACGTCTACGGCGACGAGAAGGTCACCGGCATCGGCCTCGTCGGCACCGAGGACGGCGCGGAGACGACCCTGGATGTGTCGGGCATGTTCGTCGCGATCGGCTCCGACCCCCGCACCCACCTCATCCACGGACAGCTCGACCTGACGCCCGAGGGCACGATCGCGGTCGAGGGCCGCTCGTCGCGCACCAACCTGCCGGGCGTGTTCGCCGCGGGCGACGTCGTCGACCCCACCTACAAGCAGGCCGTGACGGCCGCCGGCTCCGGCACGGTGGCGGCGCTCGACGCGGAGCACTACCTGTCCGAGCTCAAAGACGCTGCGAAGGCCGAGCCGGCCACCGTATCCATCTGACCCAGAACCCACCGAGAAGAGAGAATCAACCGATGTCCAAGGAAGTCACCGACGCCTCGTTCCAGAGCGACGTGCTCGAGCACGACAAGCCGATCATGGTCGACTTCTGGGCGGAGTGGTGCGGCCCCTGTCGCGCGGTCTCGCCCATCCTCGACAAGATCGCCGAGGAGAACGCGGACAAGCTCGACATCGTCAAGCTCAACGTCGATGACAACCCCGAGACGGCCATGAAGTACGGCATCACCTCGATCCCGGCGATGTACGTCTTCCAGAACGGCGAGATCGTGAAGCGCGTCATCGGCGCCAAGCCGAAGCCGGCCCTCGAGGCCGACCTCGCCGAGTTCCTGGCGTAGGAGCCGGCAGCATTGGCCCCTTCCCCGTCATGGGGAGGGGGCCTCGCTCGTTAATTCGGTACCGTGGAGGCTTCCGACCGAACGGATGCCGCATGTCCCAGGGCCAGGGCAACAACCTCGATCCGTGGTTCTCGCACTACGCCGAGCGAACCGCGGGCCTCAGCGCGTCCGAGGTCCGGGCGCTGTTCGCCGTCGCCAGCCGCCCCGAGGTCGTTTCCCTCGCCGGCGGGATGCCGTTCGTCTCCGCCCTGCCGCAGGAGCTCATCGCGACCGCCGTCGAGCGCACGGTCCGTGATCACGGACCGGCCGCGCTGCAGTACGGATCGGGCCAGGGCACGCCGCGGCTGCGCGAGCAGATCCTGGATGTCATGTCCCTCGAGGGCATCCGGGCGAGCGTCGACGATGTGGTCGTCACGACCGGCTCGCAGCACGCGCTCGAGCTGATCGCAAAGCTCTTCCTCGACCCCGGCGACGTCGTCATCGCAGAGGGGCCGTCGTACGTCACGGCGCTCACCGTCTTCCGGTCGTTCCAGACCGACGTCGTGCACACCGCGATGGATGCCGAGGGCCTGATCCCGCAGGCGCTGCGCGAGACGATCGAGCGGGTGCGCTCCGAGGGGCGGCGGATCAAGCTGCTCTACACGGTGCCGTCCTTCCAGAACCCGATGGGGGTCACGCTCTCCTGGCAGCGCCGAATGGAGGTGCTCGAGATCGCGCGGGAGAACGACATCCTCGTGCTCGAGGACAACCCGTATGGCCTCCTCTACTTCGACCAGCCGCCGCCGCAGGCGATGCGGTCCGTCGACGAGGCTGGGGTCATCTACCTCGGCACGTTCTCCAAGACGCTCGCACCCGGGCTGCGGGTCGGGTGGGCTGTCGCTCCGCACGCGATCCGAGAGAAGCTCGTCTTGGCGAACGAGGCCGCCATCCTGTCGCCGAGCTCGTTCACGCAGACGGTGATCTCGGAGTACCTGTCGACCGCCGACTGGCGCGGGCAGATCGACATCTTCCGCGGGGTCTACCGGGAGCGGCGCGATGCGATGCTGTCGGCGCTGGCCGAGCACCTGCCCTCGCTGAGCTGGACCGTGCCGACCGGCGGCTTCTACGTCTGGCTCACCCTGCCGCCGCATCTCGACTCGAAGGCGATGCTGCCGCGCGCCGTCAAGGAGCTCGTGGCCTACACCCCCGGCACCGCGTTCTACGCCGACGGCGGCGGACGCAGCGCCATCCGGCTGTCGTTCTGCTACCCGACGCCCGACTTCATCCGCGAAGGGATCCGCCGGCTGGCGACGGTCATCAACGGCGAGCTCACCCTGCTGAGCGAGTTCGCCCAGACCGGGCCGCTGACCCTGCCGGAGTCGCGCCCGGTCAGCCACCCCGTCACGCTTCCCCACCCCGCCGGCGACGCCTGCCGCCCAGCGCGGGCTGACCGACGCCTTCCCCACCCTGAATGGACCCATGACCTCCGCACCCCCTCTCACCCGTGTCGTCGTCCTGGCCGGTGGCATCTCCCACGAGCGCGACGTCTCGCTGCGTTCCGGTCGCCGCGTCGCCGACAGCCTCCTCGAGCAGGGTCTGGAAGTGGAGCTCCGGGACCCCGACGCCTCGCTCCTCGGGTACCTGCGCGAGAACCGCCCGGACGTGGTGTGGCCGGCACTGCACGGGGCGAGCGGCGAGGACGGTGCGCTCCGCGGGCTGCTCGAGTTCCTCGGGATCCCTTTCGTCGGATCGCGCTCGGAATCGGCACGGCTGGCCTGGGACAAGCCGACGGCGAAGGCGCTGGTCACCCGCGCGGGCGCCGCGACGCCGCGCTCGATCACCCTGCCGCGAGACGCCTTCCGCGAGCTCGGCGCCGACGCGGTGTTCGATGCGATCCACGACGAGCTGCCGCTGCCGCTCGTCGTGAAGCCGGCCCAGGGCGGGTCGGCGCAGGGCGTGACGATCGTCGAGGATGCGGCGGGACTGCCGCGCGCCATGGTCGACGCGTACACCTACAACGACGTCGCGATCATCGAGCAGCGCATCACCGGAACCGAGATCGCCGTCGGCATCATCGACACCGGGGAGGGACCGGTCGCTCTTCCCGCGGTCGAGATCGAGCCGCTGTCAGGCGTGTACAGCTTCGAGGCAAGGTACAACGCCGGTGAGACCCGCTTCTACACGCCGGCCCGGGTGAGCGACGAGGTCGCCGCACGTGCGGCGGAGTCCGCGCTCACCGCGCACCGCGCGCTCGGCCTCCGGCACATCTCGCGCGTCGACCTCATCGTGGACGGCGCCGGCACCCCGTGGTTCCTCGAGGCGAACGTCCTGCCGGGCCTCACGGAGACGTCACTGGTTCCGCAGGCGCTGGAGGCGGCCGGCCACGACCTCGGCTGGGTGTACGCAAAGCTCGCCGAGGCTGCGATCGCCGAAGCGGCGGCGTGACGCGTTAGTTGAATCCCGGCTCGCCCAGGATCCCGAGGATCCGGTTCAGGTCGCTCACGTTTGCGAACTCGATCGTCAGGGTCCCCTTGTTCGACCCGAGCGCGACCTTCACGCGGGTGTCGAGCCGGTCGCCCAGGCGCTCGGCGATCTCGTCGAGCTGACCCTGGCGCTTGCCCGGCCGCGGCTTGGCCGTCGGCTTCCCCGGAGTCCCGGCACCCGCCACGGCTTCCGCCGCACGCACGGACAGGTCTTCGTTCACGATCTTGTCGGCGAGGCGCTCCATCGCATCCGGAGTCGCCGACCGACAGGATCGCTCGCGCGTGTCCGGCGGTGAGCACGCCGGCGGCCACCCGGCGCTGGATCGACTCCGGCAGCTGCAGCAGCCGGATGGTGTTGGTGATCTGCGGGCGCGAACGGCCGATGCGCTCGGCGAGCTGCTCCTGGGTGATGCCGAAGTCGGCGAGGCAGCTGCTGGTAGGCCGACGCCTCCTCGAGCGGGTTCAGGTCGGCGCGGTGGAGGTTCTCGAGCAGCGCGTCGCGCAGCATGACCTCGTCGGCGGTGTTCTTGACGACCGCCGGGATGCTGTCGAGGCCGGCGAGCTTCGTCGCGCGCAGGCGGCGCTCGCCCATGATCAGCTCGTACTGCGGCTCCCCCGTGGCGGCACCGACGCGCGGACGGACCACGATCGGCTGCAGCACGCCGAACTCGCGGACCGAGACGACGAGCTCGTCGAGCTCCTCCTTGCGGAAGTCGGTGCGCGGCTGCTGCGGGTTCGGCACGATGTCGTCGGGGGAGAGGTTCGCCAGGCGGGCGCCCGGGCACGGCGACGCAGCCGCTCGTCCCCGCACTCGTCGCCGCCGAAGAAGACATCGACCGGGCGGTCGTCGTCCGTCGTCGGTCGGGATCAGCGCGCCGATGCCGCGGCCGAGTCCGGTTCGCTTGGTGGCCATCAGCGGTGCTCCTCGTCGGGCGATCTCGGCGGCGGCCTCGCGGTAGGAGAGCGAGCCGGGGGAGTTGGTGTCGTAGCTGATGACGCTCTGGCCGTAGCTCGGCGCCTCGGAGATGCGCACCGACCGGGGGATGAGCGTGTCGAGCACCTGCTTCGGGAAGTGCTCGCGCACCTCCTCGACCACCTGGTTGGCGAGGTTGGTGCGCGCCGTCGTACATCGTGAGCAGGATCGTCGACACCTCGAGCTCGGGATTCAGGTGCCGCTCGATCAGCTTGATGTTGTTGAGCAGCTGGCTGAGTCCCTCGAGCGCGTAGTACTCGCACTGGATCGGGATCAGCACCTCGCGCGCCGCGACGAACGCGTTGATCGTGAGCAGGCCGAGCGACGGCGGGCAGTCGATGAAGACGTAGTGGAACGTGCTCCTCGAGCTCGCCGAGGTAGGTCTCGAGCGCGCTGCGCAGCCGCTGCTCGCGCGCGACGAGCGAGACCAGCTCGATCTCGGCGCCGGCGAGGTGGATGGTCGCGGGGACGCACCACAGCCCGTCGAACTCGGGGCTCTTCTGCACGACCTCGCGCATCGGGGCGTCGTTGATGATGACGTCGTAGACGCTGCGGCGTCTCGGAGCGGTGCTCGACCCCGAGCGCGGTCGAGGCGTTGCCCTGCGGATCGAGGTCGATGACCAGCACCCGGGCGCCGGACTGCGCCAGCGCGGCGGCGAGGTTGACCGTGGTCGTGGTCTTGCCGACGCCGCCCTTCTGGTTGGCGACGGTGAAGACGCGGGTGCGCTTCGGCAGCGGCAGGACCTCTTCGGCCAGGGCGAGCCGGCGCCGGGCGATGTCGGCGACCTCCCGCGCGAGCGGAGTCGTGTCGTCGTAGATGCTCACCGGCTCGGTGTCCTTCTGGCGATGTTTCACGTGAAACATGGTGCGAGGTCGCCGGGTGACCCGGAGAATCAAAGTCCCACTGTAGCCCGAAAGACCCGCGTCACCTCGGGCACGATTCCCTCGCCGAGAACCACGCACCTCGACGTCCCGTCAGCCGGGCCTTCGCGGATCGCCTTTCGCGGCGCCCGCCAGCTCCTCCTCCACACGCGCACCCTTCATGAAGATGAGCTCGCCGCCCGCTTGCGCACGAGCGGAGCGGTGATCGGGATCAGCTTGCTCAGCGCCGACACCGCGCGCGCCGTCACCTGGTCGAGCGGGCCGTCTAGCCGCGCCTCCTCGGCGCGCGCACGCAGCACGGTGACGTTGGCCAGCCCGAGCCGCCCGACCTCGGTCGACGAGCCAGTCGACCCGTCGCTCCATCGGCTCGATCAGCACGAACTCGACGTCCGGCCGCGCGATCGCGAGCACGAGTCCGGGCAGGCCGGCGCCGCTGCCGACGTCGCCGACGACGCCCGGCCGCAGCAGCGGCGCGAGCAGGGCGCAGTTCAGGATGTGCCGCGTCCAGAGGCGCGGCGGCTCGAGCGGGCCGATCAGCCCGAGTTCCTCGCCGCGCGCGGCGAGCTCCGCGGTGAACGACCGCGCCAGCTCGATCCGGTCGCCGAAGAGGTCGGCCGCGACCGCGGGCTCGGCTCGGGTGCAGCAGATCGTGCGCTGCCGCCTTCGGCCGTCATCGTTTCACGTGAAACACTCGTGCTGAGCCTGTCGAAGCATCGCCTGCGTCAGCCGCGCGAGATGACGGTGTGCCGGTCGCGGCCCTCGCCCTCGGACTCCGAGGTGAAGCCGCGCTCGGCGACCAGGTCGTGGACGATCTTGCGCTCGTAGCTCGACATCGGCGGCAGCGACGCCGATGCGGCGCCCGCCGTCGATCCGGCGCCACGGCGTGCTCGACGAGCGAGGCCAGCTCGGCCGCGCGAGCGTCACGCGATCCGCCGACGTCGAGGATGAGCCGCGAGAACCGGCCGGTGCGGTTCTGGACCGCGAGCCGGGTGAGCTCCTGCAGCGCCGTCACGGTGTCGGGCTTCGACAGCTGACGCAGGTTCGCGTCGCCGGTCGCGGTCACCGAGATGTACGCACGACCCGCCCGCGCGTCGATGTCGATGTCGCCGTCGAGGTCGGCGATGTCGAGCAGCTCCTCGATGTAGTCCGCCGCGAGGTCGCCCTCGTCGACGAGCTCCTGTTCGGTCGGCTCTTCGTCGGTGCGTACGCGTCGGCCTGCGGTCGCCGTGCTCGCTCGGCTGCCATCGAGTCCGTCTGCACGTGCTCGACGTCCGCGCTGTCGACCTCGGTGCTCGTCGCTCATCGCTTCTTGCTCCCGCTCTTCTTCGCCCGGTTCTTGCCGACCGGCTGCTGCGCTGCGTCGTGACGGGCTTCTTCGGCTCTTCCTCGGCCGCCTCGGCCAGCGCCTCCGCGTCGTCGGACATCTTGTTCCGGTTGCGCTTCGCCAGACGCGCCTCACGGGCGAGCGCCGCCTCGCTGCCGGGCGTCGGCATGTTCCGGATGACGATGAACTGCTGCACCATCGTCCAGATGTTGGAGGTCAGCCAGTAGAACATCACGCCGATCGGGAACGCGAACCCGGAGAACGCGAACACCAGCGGGAGGATGTACAGCAGGATCCGCTGCTGGCGGTACATCGGGCTGGCCTTCATCTCGGGCGACTGGTTCTTCGACATGATCTGCAGCTGCGTGATGAACTGCGTCGCGGTCATGATGACCACCATCACGGCCGCGATGATCACGACGACGATTTCCGGCGGGCTCACCGCGAGCGCCGACTGGATGCTGTGCTTGAGCGGGGCGATGTCGAAGAGCGAGGAGCTTCCGAACTGCTCGTTGAGCTCCTTGGTGAGGAATCCGACGCCCGCCTTGAAGTTGCCGTCGGCGTCGCCCTGGCCTCGTTCAGCACCGAGAACAGGCTGAAGAAGATCGGCATCTGGATGAGCAGCGGCAGGCACGAGCTGAACGGGTTGGTGCCGGCCTTGCTGGTAGAGCTCCATGGTCTCGCGCTGCATCGCCTCGCGGGAGAACTGGTCCTTCTTGCCCTTGTACTTGTCCTGGATCTTCTTCAGCTGCGGCGCGACCTCGAGCATCTTGCGCTGGCTCTTGATCTGCCGCACGAAGATCGGGATGAGCGCGGCGCGCACGACCAGCACGAGGCCGACGATCGAGAGCACCCAGGTGAGGCCGGCGGCCGCGTCCATGCCGAGGGCGGTGAGCAGCGTGTGGAACCCGACCAGGATCGCCTCGATCACCCACTTGATGGGGAAGAGGATCGTTCCGAGGATGTCCATGGGGTTCAGCCCTTTCCGTGGCTCGCCGCGACGACGAAGCCGAAGCGTGTGATTGGTGACGGGCCAGGCCCGGGAGGCTCGTCGGCGCTCGGGCACGTCGTCGACGCCGCCCTTCGCCCAGGGGTGGCAGCGCGCGATCCGCCAGATGCCGAGGCCGACGCCCTTGACGACCCCGTGCTGCTGGATCGCGCCCGAGCGCGTACGCGGAGCAGCTCGGGTAGTAGCGGCAGACGTCGCCGTACAGCGGGGAGATCACCGCGCGGTAGCCGCGCAGGATGAGGACGCAGACGTTGCGCGGGCAGCAGAGGAGCACGAACGCCGAGCGACGCGGCGGATGCGTGTCGCCGGTCATCGGGACATCAGGGGGGCGTCGAGAGCGTCGTGCATGTCGGCGGAGAGACTAGCCCAGTCACGCTGGGCGCTGCCGGGGAGTGCCCGCACCACGACATCCGCCCCCTGCGCTCCGGCGTCGACGAACTGCCGGCCGACGGCCCTCATGCGGCGTCGCACCAGGTTGCGCTCGACCGCGCCGCCGACCGCGCGGGACACGATGAAGCCGAACCGAACGGGGTCGGTCGCATCCCGGTCGAGGCGGTAGTAGACCGCCAGGGGCGACGTCGACCGCCGACCTCGACGCACGACGGTGCGGAAGTCCTCGGGCCGGACCACCCGGTTCGCCTTGCGGAGCACGACGCGGATTATCGCGTCGGTCTACGCAGAGAGCTCGGTGCGCCCCTTGCGGCGACGAGCCGCGAGGATGGCGCGACCGGCGCGCGTGCGCATCCGCAGACGGAAACCGTGGACCTTGGCACGCCGACGGTTGTTCGGCTGGAAGGTTCGCTTGCTCATGGTGGTATCTCCAAAACCCGACGTGATCATCGGGAAAGAACGGGGAAGGGCCCGAAACGGGCGTCAACTGATTAAAAATAGGCCCTCGCACCCACCTGGTCAAACCTGGGGAGGGCAACCGTCCATTATCCACACACCTCAGGCAGAGGGTTATCCACGACACGGGGTGGAGAACTAAGGTGTTTCACAGTCGTTCGGGGCTGGGAGCGACCCGCGACGACCTTCATTCCACGACCTTCGGGCCGGTGGATAACCCTGTGCACAACATCAGACGGAGCAACGCGAGAATGACCGACACACCGGACCCGACCCGAGAGCTCTGGGACTCCGTGGTCGGCCAGCTCAACTCCGACGACCGCATCACGCCGCAGCTGCACGGCTTCATCAACCTCGTCGAACCGAAGGGCGTCCTCGGCGGCACCCTCTATCTCGAGGTTCCGAACGACCTCACCCGCGGCATGCTCGAGCAGCGCATCCGGGTCCCGCTCCTCAATGCGCTCTCGACGATCGACGAGGAGCACGAGGTCTCCAACTTCGCCATCGTCGTCAATCCCGAGATCCGCACCGCGGTGCTCCAGCCGGTCCCCGACTCCGCCGCGCTCGACAACCCGCAGCCGACGCCCGCCGAGCAGAACCCCGTGGTCGGTGAGGGCCGGCGCTCCGACTCCCGGCTCAACCCGAAGTACAACTTCGACAACTTCGTCATCGGCGGCTCGAACCGGTTCGCCCACGCGGCCGCGGTCGCCGTCGCCGAGGCGCCGGCCAAGGCCTACAACCCGCTCTTCATCTACGGCGACTCCGGACTCGGCAAGACCCACCTCCTGCACGCGATCGGTCACTACGCCGAGAGCCTCTACCCGGGGATCCGGGTCCGCTACGTCAGCTCCGAGGAGTTCACGAACGACTTCATCAACTCGATCGCGAACAACCGCGCGAGCGTGTTCCAGTCGCGCTATCGCGAGATCGACATCCTGCTCATCGACGACATCCAGTTCCTGCAGGGCAAGGACTCGACGCAGGAAGCCTTCTTCCACACCTTCAACACGCTGCACGATCACAACAAGCAGGTGGTGATCACGAGCGACGTCGCGCCCAAGCACCTGACCGGGTTCGAGGACCGGATGCGGTCCCGGTTCGAGTGGGGACTGATCACCGATGTGCAGGCGCCCGACCTCGAGACCCGCATCGCGATCCTCCGCAAGAAGGCACAGAGCGAGCGGCTCCAGGTCCCCGACGAGATCCTCGAGTTCATGGCAACGAAGGTGTCGTCCAACATCCGGGAGCTCGAGGGCACCCTGATCCGGGTCACCGCCTTCGCCAACCTCAACCGCACGCCCGTCGATCTGCAGCTCGTGCAGACCGTGCTTGAAGGACCTCATCACGCTCGACGAAGACAACGTGATCGCGCCGGTCGACATCATCAATCACACCGCCGACTACTTCAAGCTGTCCGTCGACGACCTCTACGGGTCGAGCCGCTCGCAGGCCGTCGCGACCGCCCGCCAGATCGCGATGTACCTCTGCCGTGAGCTGACGAGCCTGTCCCTGCCCAAGATCGGGCAGCTCTTCGGCAATCGCGATCACACCACGGTGATGTACGCGAACAAGAAGATCAGCGAGCTCATGAAGGAACGTCGCTCGATCTACAACCAGGTGACCGAGCTCACCAGCCGCATCAAGCAGAACCAGCGCTACAACAAGATGTGATGCCGGCGCTGAGGCCCGGACCACCCACGCTCGGTCTACCCCCGTTCGGGGGAGTGGACAAGGCGGGTGCCCGCATCACGATTGCACATGGTGTGGACAACTTGTGGATAACTTCCTGGATCGGGGGAGAGTTGTTGACAACTCACCCGTCAGCTGTGGAGTCGCGCCCGACCCCATCCCGTCACCGCACCGCCGGCCGTCCGGCGTCCCCATCCCGCTCACAACTCACAGCCGTGTAGTTCCCCACGGATGACAGGGGTCCGTGAAACTCTCCACAGAATCCACAGGCGTTAAGACTATTGACTATTCCTTCCCCTTATCGATGGTCCACAACCTGATGTGCTCGGCTGCCCGGACCCGCTCCGCCGAGGACCCGCCTCTTCCCTGTGCCAGGATCGGGTGGAAGTATTGACCCCCCGACCCCCAGCGACACGACAGGAGCCCGCGTGAAGTTCCACGTCAACCGGGATGTTTTCAGCGAGGCCGTGTCTTTCGCCGTCAAGCTCCTTCCACAGCGCACGACCCAGCCGATCCTGAGTGGCGTTCTCCTCGAGGCCGATCGATGGTGCCCTGATCCTGTCGTCGTTCGACTACGAGGTGTCGTCGCGCACCGAGATCGCCGCCGACGTCGATGAGCCCGGCACCGCGCTGGTCTCCGGCCGGCTTCTCGCCGACATCGCGAGCCGACTGCCGTCACGCACCGGTGCAGTTCTCGACCGACGACGGGAAGATCGTCGTCAGCTGCGGATCGGCGCGCTTCACGCTGCTGAGCATGCCGGTCGAGGAGTATCCGACGCTCCCTCAGGTCGAGGAGCGCACCGGTGTCCTCCCGGCAGACGACTTCGCGACGGCGGTCGCCCAGGTCGCTGTCGCTGCGTCGCGGGACGACGTCACCCCCGTGATCACCGGCGTGCAGTTCGAGGTCGGCGAGAACAGCCTGTCGCTCGTCGCGACCGATCGCTACCGCGTCGCCGATCCGCGAGATCGACTGGGACGCCGGCAACACGACGGCGGAGGGTACGACCGCACTGATCCCCGCGCGCACGCTCGCGGAGGTCGGCAAGACGTTCGGTCATTCCGGCACGGTCGCCGTGTCGATCGTCCGCAGCGACGACCGTGAGCTCATCGCGTTCAGCGCCGACAAGCGAACCGTCACGTCGCTGCTGATCAAGGGCAACTTCCCTCCGGTGAAACGGCTGTTCCCCGAGACGGTGGACAACTACGCCGTTCTGAATACCGCAGAGCTCGTCGAGGCGACCCGCCGGGTGATGCTCGTGCTCGAGCGCGAGGCGGCCTTGCGGTTCACGTTCTCGATCGACGGCCTCACCCTCGAAGCGGCCGGGTCCGAGCAGGCGCAGGCCTCCGAGACCATCGACGCGCATCTCCACGGGGACGACACGGTCGTCTCGCTCAAGCCGTCGTTCCTGCTCGACGGTCTGGGCGCCGTGCACTCCGAGTTCGTTCGGATCTCGTTCACCAAGACCGAGAATCCGAACAAGCCCGGGCCGGTTCTGATCACGAGCCAGTCGTCGAAGGACCAGCCGGGCGCCGACAACTACAAGTACCTGCTGCAGCCCAACCTGCTGCTGCGCTGATCGGGGAGGCAGCGGTGGTCGCCGCCAAGAAGGTCCATGTCGGTCTGGTCGGGCTCGGCAAGATGGGCAACAACATGCGCGGGCGCATGCGCGAGGCGGGACTCACGGTCACGGGCTACGACCCGAATCCGGCCGTCACGGACGTGCCGGATCTGCCGGCGCTCGCCGCGAGACTGCCGGCGCCGCGCATCGTCTGGGTGATGGTCCCGTCGGGGCCGATCACCACGAGTGTCATCACGGAACTCGCCGGCGTGCTCGGCAAGGGCGACCTGGTGATCGACGGCGGCAACTCCCGCTTCACCGACGACACGATCCACGCGGCGCTGCTCGCCGAGAAGGGCATCCGCTTCGCTGACTGCGGTGTCTCCGGCGGTATCTGGGGCCTGAAGAACGGCTACGGACTGATGGCGGGCGGCGACAAGCGCGACATCGCGCGCGCGATGCCCCTGTTCGACGCGCTCCGGCCCGCCGGGCCACGCGCGGAGGGGTTCGTGCACGCCGGCACGATCGGCGCCGGTCACTACGCGAAGATGGTGCACAACGGCATCGAGTACGCGCAGATGCAGGCGCTCGGCGAGGGATACGAGCTGCTCGAGGCGCGGGACGATCTGATCCACGACGTGACGGGCGTCTTCAAGGCCTGGCAACGCGGGACGGTGGTGCGCAGCTGGCTGCTCGAGCTGCTCGTGAAGGCGCTCGAGGAAGACCCCGAGCTGAAGGACATCGAGGGCTACGTCGAGGACTCGGGCGAGGGTCGCTGGACGGTGATCGACGCGCTCGATCACGCGGTGCCGGTTCCGACGATCAGCGCGTCGATCTTCGCGCGGTTCGTGTCGCGTCAGAAGGACTCGCCGGCGATGAAAGCCGTCGCGGCGCTGCGCAAGCAGTTCGGCGGTCACGCCGTGCGCAAGGCCTGAGCACCACTCCCATGAGCGAGCGATCGTGATCGTCGCGCAGCTGAGCCTCGTCGACTTCCGGAACTACGAGACGCTCGAGGTCGCGCTCGTGCCCGGGCCGAACGTGTTCGTCGGATCCAACGGGCAGGGCAAGACCAACCTCGTCGAGGCGATCGCGTACCTGAGCACCCTCGGATCGCACCGGGTCTCGAGCGACCAGGCCCTCATCCGGAGCGGGGTCGACTCGGCGATCGTGCGCGCACGACTGGAGCACGCGGACCGTGACGTGCTGCTCGAGGTGCAGCTGAACCGGTCCGGCGCGAACCGCGCCCAGGTGAACCGGGTCGCCGTGAAGCCGCGGGAGCTCCCGCGCCACATCGCGACCGTGCTCTTCGCTCCCGAGGATCTCGCGCTCGTGCGCGGAGAGCCGTCGGGCCGCCGCCGGTTCCTCGACCAGCTGCTCGTTCAGCTCTCGCCGCGGTTCGCCGGCATCCTGGCGGACTACGACCGCGTGCTCCGGCAGCGCAACAGCCTGCTCAAGTCGGCGCGTGGCGCACGCGTCGCCGAGGGCCAGCTGTCCACACTGGAGCTCTGGGACGACCGCCTCGTGGAGATCGGCTCGGCGATCATCGACGGGCGCGCGGACCTCGTCGAACGCCTGCGCCCACGGGTGTCGGAGGCCTACGAGGCGATCGCCGGGGCGGGCCACCGGGCGGACCTCGCGCTCGAGCTGACCACGCGCGGATCGCAACCGGAGGACGGCGGTGACGCGGTCGAGCCGGTCGACGAAAATCTCGCGACCGGCTCCGCCGGCACCACGACCGCCGAGGAGTTCCGCGCCGCCGTCGCGCCGGGTGCGCCGCGCCGAACTCGACCGCGGGCTCAGCCTCGTCGGACCGCACCGCGACGATCTGCTGCTGGTGCTGAACGACCTTCCGGCGCGCGGCTATGCCAGCCACGGCGAATCCTGGTCGTTCGCCCTCTCGCTCAAGCTCGCCTCCGCCGCGCTGTTGCGGGCCGAATCGCAGATCGGCGATCCCGTGGTCGTGCTCGACGACGTGTTCGCCGAACTGGACGAGTCGCGTCGCGCGCAGCTCGCGGCCGCGATCGGCGGCTACGAGCAGGTGCTCATCACCGCGGCGGTGCTCGGCGACGTGCCCTCCGTGCTCGCGGGCCACACCGTCCGGATCCGGGCCGGCGCGATTGTGGAGGAGGAGGCGTGACCGACGAGCCCAGCGACACCGACGCCCTGCGTCCCGAGCGGGTTCCGGAGCACATCGCGGTCTACCAGCGGATCCGCTCGGTCTTCGGCGACCCCTCGCTGCGCTCGGCGGACGCGCGCCGGCGCAAGCGTGCCGCCCGCGACGAATCGAGCGTCCCGTACGGCATCGGGCGCGACCCCCGCGGCATCGGCGACGTCATGGAGAATCTGTCGTCGACGATGGGCTGGGACTCGCCGCTCGCCCGTGCAGACCTGCTCGCCGGGTGGGCCGAGATCGTCGGCGCACGAGACCGCCGCGCACGCCGCGCCGATCGGGATCGAGGAGGGCGTGCTGACCGTCCGCTGCGACTCGACGGCGTGGGCGACGCAGCTGCGACGGATGAGCGCGTCGATCACCACGAAGATCGTCACGGGGTTCGCGGCCGCGGGCATCGAGTCGGTGCGCTTTCTGGGACCGGACGCCCCCTCCTGGAAACGTGGCCCCAGAGCAATCCCAGGGCGGGGTCCGCGCGATACTTACGGCTGACAAGGCAAATCAGGTCAAGCGCGCCACGAAAACTCCCCAGATCGCCGATTCTGCCGGTTTCGAGGACCCTCCTGAGATAGAATTGAGACGTCCGGAGCGGTCCGTCGGCCGCCGGCGTCCGACGCGGCAGGAGCCACCCTCTTCATGACCTCACCTTCCTCTTCCGCGGCCTCCGAGGCGTCGTACGGCGCAAGCGACATCCAGGTGCTCGAGGGCCTCGAAGCGGTCCGCAAGCGTCCCGGCATGTACATCGGATCCACCGGTCCGCGAGGTCTCCACCACCTCGTCAACGAGATCGTCGACAACGCCGTCGACGAGGCGCTGGCCGGGTACTGCGACCACATCGAGATCACGATCCTGCCCGACGGCGCGCTGCGCGTCGTCGACAACGGCCGCGGCATCCCGGTCGACACCCACCCGATCGAGAAGAAGTCGACCGTCGAGGTCGTGCTGACGATCCTGCACGCCGGCGGCAAGTTCGGCGGCGGCGGATACGCCGTGTCCGGCGGCCTGCACGGCGTCGGCAGCTCGGTCGTGAACGCCCTCTCGCACAAGCTCGAGGTCGAGGTGAAACGGCAGGGCAACGTCTACCGCCAGACGTACCACGACGGAGTGCCCGACGCTCCGCTCAAGAAGGCCGAGAAGACCGACGAGACCGGCACGATGATCACCTTCTGGCCGAACCGTGACATCTTCGAGACCGTCGACTTCGACTACGAGACGCTGCGCACCCGGTTCCAGCAGATGGCGTTCCTCAACAAGGGGCTTCGGATCGCGCTCGAGGACCAGCGCCCGGAAGAGGCGGATGCCGAGACGGGGCAGCGCAAAGACGTCTTCCTCTACGAGCGCGGGCTGGTCGACTACGTCGAGTACCTGAACTCCGCGAAGAAGACGGAGGTCATCCACGCCGAGATCATCTCGTTCGAGTCGGAGGACACCGAGCGGCGCATCGCCCTCGAGGTCGCGATGCAGTGGACGAACGGCTACTCCGAGAGCGTCCACACCTACGCGAACACCATCAACACGCATGAGGGCGGTACGCACGAAGAGGGGTTCCGCGCCGCGCTGACGACGCTCGTCAACAAGTACGCGCGCGACAAGGGACTGCTGAAGGAGAAGGACGAGAACCTGACCGGCGACGACGTCCGCGAGGGGCTCACCGCCGTCATCTCGATCAAGCTCGGCGAGCCGCAGTTCGAGGGCCAGACCAAGACCAAGCTCGGCAACACCGAGGCCAAGTCGTTCGTGCAGCGCGTGGCAGGCGACCAGCTCGGCGACTGGTTCGATCGCAACCCCAACCAGGCTCGGGATGTGATCCGCAAGGCCATCCAGGCATCCGCGGCGCGCATGGCGGCCCGCAAGGCACGCGAGCAGACCCGCCGCAAGGGACTGCTCGAGGGCGGCGGCATGCCTGGCAAGCTGAGCGACTGCTCGAGCAAGGACCCGTCGCTCAGCGAGATCTTCCTCGTCGAGGGCGACTCGGCCGGCGGCTCGGCGAAGACCGGCCGCGACCCCGAGACGCAGGCGATCCTGCCGCTGCGCGGCAAGATCCTGAACGTCGAGAAGGCGCGGCTCGACCGTGCGCTCGGCAACGCCGAGATCCAGGCGATGATCACCGCGTTCGGCACGGGCATCGGCGAGGACTTCGACGGCGACAAGGCCAGGTACCACAAGATCGTGCTGATGGCCGATGCCGACGTCGACGGCCAGCACATCACGACCCTGCTGCTCACCCTGCTGTTCCGCTACATGCGGCCGCTGATCGAGCTCGGCTACGTGTACCTCGCTCAGCCGCCGCTCTACCGGCTGAAGTGGACGAACGCCGATCACGAGTACGTGTACTCCGACCGCGAGCGCGACGCCCTGATGGCCGCGGGGCTGAAGGACGGCAAGCGCATCGCCAAGGAGAACGGCGTGCAGCGCTACAAGGGTCTCGGCGAGATGAACCACCAGGAGCTGTGGGACACCACGATGAACCCGGCCAGCCGCACCCTGCTGCAGGTCACCCTCGACGACGCGGCGATCGCCGACGGCATCTTCTCCACCCTCATGGGCGACGACGTCGAGTCGCGCCGCAACTTCATCCAGCAGAACGCCAAAGACGTTCGCTTCCTCGATATCTAGACCTCGACAGGCTCGATCACCGACATGACTGATGCCACCGGCACCGATCTCGATCCCGAGCGGCACGACAAGATCGAGCAGGTCGACCTCCAGCTCGAGATGCAGCGGAGCTACCTCGACTACGCGATGAGCGTCATCGTCGGGCGCGCGCTGCCCGACGTGCGCGACGGACTCAAGCCCGTGCACCGCCGCGTGATCTACGCGATGTACGACGGCGGCTACCGTCCCGACCGCGCGTTCTCGAAGTGCACCCGCATCATCGGCGACGTGATGGGGCAGTTCCACCCGCACGGCGACAGCTCGGTGTACGACGCGCTGGTGCGCCTCGTCCAGCCGTGGTCGCTGCGCTATCCGCTCGCGCTCGGGCAGGGCAACTTCGGCTCGCCCGGCAACGACGGCGCGGCCGCCCACCGGTACACCGAGACCAAGATGGCGCCGCTCGCCATGGAGATGGTGCGCGACATCGACGAGGACACCGTCGATCTGCAGGAGAACTACGACGGCCGCACGCAGGAGCCGACCGTGCTCCCCGCCCGGTTCCCGAACCTGCTCGTCAACGGGTCGGTCGGCATCGCGGTCGGCATGGCCACCAACATCCCGCCGCACAACCTGCGCGAGGTGTCGGAGGCGGCGCTCTGGGCGCTCGAGCACCCCGACGCCCCGCGCGACGAGCTGCTCGAAGCGCTCATCCAGCGCGTGAAGGGCCCCGACTTCCCGACCGGCGCGCAGATCCTCGGCGTCAAGGGCATCCAGGATGCCTATCGCACCGGCCGCGGATCGATCACGATGCGCGCGGTCGTCAACGTCGAAGAGGTGCAGGGTCGCACCAGCCTCGTCGTCACCGAGCTGCCGTACCAGGTCAACCCCGACAACCTCGCGATCAAGATCGCCGACCTCGTCAAGGACGGCAAGCTCGCCGGGCATCGCCGACATCCGCGACGAGAGCTCCGGCCGCACCGGCCAGCGACTCGTCATCGTGCTGAAGCGCGACGCCGTCGCGAAGGTCGTGCTCAACAACCTCTACAAGCACACCCAGCTGCAGGAGAACTTCGGCGCGAACATGCTGGCGATCGTCGACGGCGTGCCGCGCACCCTCGCGCTCGACGGCTTCATCACCCACTGGATCGATCACCAGATCGAGGTCATCGTCCGGCGCACCACGTTCCGCCTCGCCAAGGCCGAGGCCGACGCGCACATCCAGCGCGGCTACGTGAAGGCGCTCGACGCGCTCGACGAGGTCATCGCCCTCATCCGGCGCTCGCCGGACGTCGACGAGGCCCGTCACGGGACTGATCAAGCTGCTGAAGATCGATGAACTCCAGGCCGACGCGATCCTCGCGCTGCAGCTGCGCCGGCTCGCCGCGCTCGAGCGGCAGAAGATCCAGGATCGCCTCGCCGAGCTCGAGCTCGAGATCGCCGGCTACCAGGCGATCCTCGACGAGCGAGTCGCGCCAGCGCGAGATCGTCATCGAAGAGCTGACCGAGATCGTCGTCAAGTACGGCGACGACCGCCGCACCGAGATCATGCTCGGCTACGGCGGCGACATGAGCGTCGAAGACCTCATCCCCGAAGAGGAGATGGTCGTCACCATCACCCGCGGCGGCTACATCAAGCGCACCCGCAGCGACAACTACCGCAGCCAGCACCGCGGTGGCCGCGGGGTGAAGGGCGCACAGCTGCGCGCCGACGACGTGGTCGAGCACTTCTTCGTCACGACCACGCACCACTGGCTGCTGTTCTTCACGAACACCGGTCGCGTCTACCGCGCCAAGGCGTACGAGGTCCAGGAGGCCGGCCGCGACGCGAAGGGTCAGCACGTCGCGAACCTGCTCGCCCTGCAGCCGGACGAGGAGATCGCGCAGGTGCTCGACATCCGCGACTACACCGCCGCGAAGTACCTCGCGCTCGCGACCCGCGGCGGTCTGGTCAAGAAGACCGCGCTCACCGAGTACGACACCAACCGCACGGGCGGCATCATCGCGATCAACCTGCGCGAGGGCGACGAGCTGGTCTCGGCGATGCTCGTCGAGGACGACAGCGAGATCCTGCTGGTGTCGCGCAAGGGCATGTCGCTGCGATTCGTCGCAGACGGAGTCGTCGCTGCGCCCGATGGGACGCTCGCACCTCCGGCGTGATCGGCATGCACTTCCGCGACGGCGATGCCCTGCTGTCGGCCTCCGTCGTCGTCGGACGCCGACGCGGCCGCCGTCTTCGTCGTCACCGAGGGCGGCTTCGCGAAGCGCACCGCGGTCGACCAGTACCGGCCGCAGGGTCGCGGCGGCCTCGGCATCAAGGTCGCGAAGCTGACAGACGCCCGCGGAGATCTTGCGGGAGCGCTGATAGTCGAGGACGACGACGAGGTTCTCGTGGTTCTTGCCAGCGGCAAGGTGGTACGGTCTTCGGTGGCCGAGGTCCCGGCGAAGGGTCGGGATACGATGGGCGTGGTCTTCGCCCGATTCGACGATGAGGACAAGATCATCGCCGTGGCCAAGAACAGCGAGCGAAACCTGGAAGGTCAGGACGCCGACGACGCCTCGACCGACGAGGCAGAAGCGCTTGCGGCCGAGCCGCAGGATCGAAAGGACGAGCCCCCGCAATGACCAGTGTCGCCGAAAAGCTGCAGCGCAAAGAGCAGCGCAAGGTGGCCACCAAGCAGGTGCGCCTCAAGCTCGTCTACCTCGACTTCTGGTCGGTGGTGAAGCTGTCCTTCCTCGTCTGGCTGTGCCTCGGCATCGCGCTCGTCGTGATGTCCGTGCTCGTGTGGATCGTGCTCAACTCGACGGGCATCTTCGTCCAGCTCGACGACACGCTGCAGGACATCCTGGTCGACGAGAACTTCCACGTCGCCAACACGTTCGGCCTCATCCAGGTCGGTGTCTTCGCGCTCGTCGTCGCTCTGCTCAACACGGTCGTCGGCACGGTGCTCGGCGCGATCAGCGCGCTGCTCTACAACCTGAGCGTGCGGCTGACCGGCGGCCTGCTGGTCGGATTCCAGAACAGCTAGGGCACCCCGCCGGTTCGCTCGCCGTTCCGGCGTCGGCTACAGTAATTCACGGCCTCCGGGCCATTCGGGGCTATAGCTCAGGCGGTTAGAGCGCTTCGCTGATAACGAAGAGGTCCGAGGTTCAAGTCCTCGTAGCCCCACCCTCTCGGTGGTCGCCCGTCGATACCCGGGGCCTTAGCTCAATTGGTAGAGCACCTGCTTTGCAAGCAGGAGGTCAGGGGTTCGATTCCCCTAGGCTCCACTCCCATCCGAACTCCCGCGCTGCTAGCGTCTGACTCGATGCGGGGCGGCATCGCCGGAGCGATCGTCTCCACGGTCGTCGGACTGATCGTCGCGGCGGTCAAGAAGAAGTAGCCGAATCGGGCGGCGACTCGCGGGTCGGTTCAGGCCTGCGAGACGCCCTCGATGATCGACTCCCAGGTCGAGGTCGTACGCGCGGATCATCCAGCCGTCGGCGACGCGCTCGACCGAGTAGCTCCAGGTCAGCAGCGTCAGGTAGTGGCCGTCGTCACCGTCGTTCAGGGCCTCGAAGCCCTCGAGCGGTCTCCTGGTCGTACCCCTGCTCGAGCAGCGAGGCGATCGCCTCCTGTCGGACAGGCGATAGGCGACGTCCGCGGTGCCGGTCACGGTCAGCCACTCGCCGCCCTCACGGGGCTCGTTGGCGAGGGACTCGATCGTGATGGTCGCGTCGTCGAGGCGGGCGAGCCCGTCGCGGACCAGGCGCGGCGTGAAGTTGTCAGGGTCGTTGTAGATCGGCGTCGGGCGGTCGGCGCCCTCGAGCTTCATCAGGTCGCCGGAGTCCGGTCCGAAGTAGAGCTCAGAGGTCGAGTCGACCCACTCCTCCCACCCCGTCTCGTCGCGGTCGAGCGCGATCGAGTCGATGGTCTGCTCGGCCACGAACGTGGCGACGAACCGCTGTGCCTCGAGCAGGCTCTGCTCGTCCCACGAGCTCCCCGCGATCGACGGGTCGACGGTCGACGGGTCGACCGTCGTGTAGGCGGCCGACGCCGGCGAGATCGTCACGTGCAGGTAGGTGCCGAGGTCGTCGGTGATCGACTCGCGCGGCGCGACGTCCCCGAACGCCGGCCCCAGCGGAACATCGCTCGGGCTCGACGACCCGGAGGGCGACGGCGACGCCGTCGGCCCGAAGCCCGTCAGCGCCGAGCATCCGGTCAGGAGGACGACGGCGGCGACGCCGAGCGCCGCGGCCCGCGCGCGCATCAGGATTCGTCGTCCGCCGGCGTCGACCGCGCCGAGCGTCGTCGAGGTCCTCGATCCACAGGTCGTCGTCCGCGCGGAGCGTCTGCCACGCGGCGTACGCGATGCCGGCGAATGCCACGACACCGAGACCGATCAGGATGTAGCGGCCCGGCCCCGCGGACTTGGGCGGCGTGACGATCCCGGCACGCTCGCCGGCACGCGACACCTTGCGGACGACGTCGCGGACGCGCGGGTCCTTCGCCGCCTCGAGCATGGCGAGCGCCGAGCCGAGCGCGCCGGTGATCGCCGGGAAGACGTCGTCGGAGATCCGGCCGCGTGCGGCGGACGCCGCGCGCCTGGTAGCCCGGAATCCCGACTCGAACGCGGGGCGCACGTTGTCTTCGTAGGCGTCCCGCACGCGCGGACCCACCTCTTCGCGCGCGTAGTTCGACGCCTGGCGTCGCGCGTCCCGAAGGACGGCGCTCGCGTGCTCGATGGCTTCGCGCTGCTCGTCCCACAGCTCCTCCGCGGAGCGCTTCAGCCGCTTCAATTCCCTCTGACGCTTACGTGACAGTCCCATGTCGACCTCCGTCTGCGGTTGCGGCGAACTCTCCCATCCTGCCAGAGGCACCCGCACGGTCAATGCCCGGCGCCTGCACGCTGCCTGGGAGAGCGAGTCGGGCGGCGCGCGTGAAAGAATCGCAACATGACCGTTTCCACCGCTGTCGCGACGATCCACACGAACCTCGGCGACATCCGTGTCGATCTGTTCGGGCATCACGCGCCGAAGACGGTCGCCAACTTCGTCGGACTCGCGACCGGCACCCACGAGTGGACGCACCCCGAGTCCGGCGAGCCCCAGACCGGGCCCCTCTACGACGGTGTGATCTTCCATCGCATCATCAAGCAGTTCATGCTGCAGGGCGGCGATCCGCTCGGGCAAGGGCATCGGCGGCCCGGGCTACGAGTTCGACGACGAGATCCACGGCGAGCTGACCTTCGACGACAAGTACGTGCTCGCGATGGCCAACGCCGGAATCCGCGGCGGGCGGGGCACGAACGGCTCGCAGTTCTTCATCACGACGGTCCCGACGCCCTGGCTGCAGGGCAAGCACACCATCTTCGGAGAGGTGGCCGACGACGAGTCGAAGCGGGTCGTCGACGCGATCGAGGCGGTCGACACCGACGGGCGCGACGTGCCGCTCGAGCCGGTCGTGATCTCCTCCATCGACATCGTCGAGAAGTAGCGACCGAACTCGGTGAGCTCGCCAGACGCAGAAGTCGACGACTCGGTCTGCTATCGGCATCCGGACCGCACCAGCTGGACGCTGTGCGAGCGGTGCGGGCGCACCATCTGCCCGGAGTGCCAGATCCTGACCCCGGGCGGCGTTCGCTGCCCCGACTGCGTGCGGGAGACCGGGGGCTCTGTGCGCTGGGAGCCCGCCGCGCCGAGGCCCGCGGCCAAGTCGATGCAGAGGCGCAAGCGGGCGCCGGTCGAGCGGGTCAGCTCCGGCGACGGCCCGCGCTGGGCCGAGACGCTGCGCGAGATGGTGCGCCCCGGGTCGTCGACCCCCGCCGCGACGTGGGGCATCCTCGCCGTCGTCGGCGTCGTCTGGATCGCCGGCTTCTTCACCGCGAACCTGCCGTTCCTGCTGCTGGCCGCGCTGCCCGAGGCCGCGTGGCAGATCTGGCGGTACTTCACGTCGGCGTTCGTGTACCCCTCGATCGCCGGACGCGCGACCCATCATCGGCCTCATCTTCAGCGTCATCTTCTTCCTGCTCATCGCGCCCGGGGTCGAGCGTCAGGTCGGACGGCGCCGGTTCCTCGCTGCTGTTCTTCGCCGGCATCGGCGTTCGGCGCGGCGGCGATGGTGCTCGCGGGCGCTCTCGGATACGGGCTCAGCGGCGCCCTGTGGGGCATGCTCGGCGCCTACCTCGTGATCGTGTGGCAGCATCCGACGGCGCGCACCCGGTTCCTCATCATGATCGGCATCTACCTGCTGATCAGCCTGTTGTTCGGCGGGTACAGCCTCCCGGCGATCATCGGCGGCGCCGCGGCCGGCATCGGGGCGATCGTTGCTGTTCCGGCGCTACGACGACCGCCCGCGTTCGAACCCCCGCACGCCCTACCTGCTGATCGCCGCGGGGGTCGGCGGCCTCATCCTGATCGCGATCCTCCGCAGCGCTGGTGCTGTCGTGACCGACGCGACGCCGACACGGAGACCGAGTCACCCCGGTCTGCTACCGCCACCCGAATCGCGAGACCTGGGTCAGCTGCCAGCGCTGCGGCCGCCCGATCTGCCCGGAGTGCCAGACCCAGGCGGCCGTCGGCGTGCAGTGCCCGGAGTGCGTTCGCGAGGGCCAGGCCGGGATGCCGCGGCGGGCCCCGGCGATGGCTGCGGGCGCTTCGGCCCGGGCCGCGCGACCGTCGTCACGTACACGCTGATCGGGCTGAACGTCGTCATCTACGCCCTGCAGTGGCTGACCGCCCAGGAGCTGACCGAGGCCTGGTTCCTCTTCCCGTACTCGATCGGATCGGAGCCCTGGCGCCTCATCACGTCGGCGTTCCTGCACTCGCCGAGCTCGATCATCCTGCACCTGCTGTTCAACATGTACGCGCTGTTCATCTTCGGGCCGGTGCTCGAGTCGCTTCCTCGGGCGCGCGCGACTTCATCGCCCTGTACCTCGATCGGCGCGCTCGGGGGCTCGCTCGGCGTGCTCACCGCGGTCGAGGTCTGGGTTTTCACCGACGGGACGCTGCAGAACGCCCCAGCGCGGGGCTCTCGGCGCGTCGGGGGCCGTGTTCGCCCTCATGGGTGCGGTCTTCGCGCTGCGCCGGGCGATGGGGATCGACGTGCGGCAGCTGCTCGTCGTGCTCGCCATCAACCTGGCGCTGCCGTTCTTCGTCGGCGGCATCGCCTGGCAGGGGCACATCGGCGGACTCGTCATCGGATTCCTGATCGGCACTGATCTTCGCGCAGACCCGGCGCCCGGAGGCGCGCACGACGCAGATCCTCGGCATCGCCGGCGATCGCCGTGGGGCTGCTGCTGCTGTTCGCCGCGTACCTGATCAGCGCGCCGTCATCTACTTCTGACGCGTCTGCGCGGCGACGTTCTCCACAGGCCCGTCCACAGTGTGGACGAATCACAGCGGTGTAATTCGACGTCACGGCGCAGGGTCGGCTCAGCGCCAGCGGGTCGTCATCAGGAAGCCGATGAACATGATCCCGAAGCCGATCAGGATGTTCCAGCTGCCGACGCTCGGGATCGGCAGCGACCCCTGGCTCAGGTAGAAGACGATGATCCAGACCAGGCCGATCAGCATGAAGCCGAACATGACCGGCTTGAACCAGATCGGGTTCGGTGTGTCGTCCCCGGAGCGCGCCTCGGCGACCTCGGGCTTGGTACGTGCTTTGGGGCGGGCCATGGCCAGAATCCTAGCCGACCCGGCATCGCGGCACGCGTAGAATCGACGCGCATGAGCGAGCCGCGGGGGAGACGGCGGCGCGTCAAGGCCCCGGCGCCGCGTGTCGTTCGTCGGCGTGCTCGGCGAGCTGCTCATCACGGCCGGGGTCTTCGTGCTGCTGTTCCTCGTCTGGCAGCTCTGGTTCAACGACCTCGTCGTCGACAGCCGAGCTGCACGCCGAGTCGACTCGAGCAGTCGCAGCAGTGGGAGCGCGACGTCGCGACACCGCCGACGCACGGCACGCCGCAGGATCCACCCGTCCTCGCGACCCCCGAGGCGTCCGCCACCTTCGGCCTGCTGATCGTCCCGCGCTTCGGCGCCGACTACTACCGGCCGATCGCCGAGGGCATCGGAACGCAAGCAGGTGCTCAACAAGGGCAAGATCGGCCACTACCCGACGTCGCAGATGCCCGGCGAGGTCGGCAACTTCGCCATCGCCGCCCATCGCACGAGCCTACGGCAAGCCGTTCAACCAGATCCACGACCTGCGGGTCGGCGACCACATCTACGTCGAGACGGCGGACGGCTGGTACACCTACGTGTTCCGCAACCTCGAGTACGTGCAGCCGACCGGCGTCGGCGTGATCGCCCCGGTGCCCCAGGCGGACGGCGCGACCGCCGACCGATCGCATCCTGACCATGACGAGCTGCAACCCGCTTCTTCTCGTCCGCCGAGCGCATCATCGCCTACAGCGTCTTCGACAGCTTCTACCCCGCGCGCCGACGGACCGCCCGACGAGATCGCGGCGACCGTCGCGGGAGGCTCCTGATGTACGCGGCTCTCTGGCGCGTGCTCCCCGGACCCTGGTGGCTACGGGTGCTGATCCTGCTCGTCCTGTTCGCGGCGGTCGTCGTCGCCTGCGTGCTCTGGGTCTTCCCCTCCATCGACCAGTTCGTCGCGCCGACCGAGTCGACGGTGGACGCATGACCCGCATCCTCGTCGTCGACAACTACGACAGCTTCGTCTACACGCTGAACGGCTACCTCGAGCAGCTCGGCGCCGAGACCGAGGTGCTGCGCAACGACGCGTTCCCGGCCGAGCGAGTCGGCGGAGCGCATCGCCGAGTACGACGGCGTGCTGCTCTCGCCCGGACCGGGCACTCCCGCCGAGCGCCGGCATCCAGCATCCCGATCGTGCACGCCGCGCTCGCCGCCGGGTCGCCGCTGCTCGGCGTCTGCCTCGGTCACCAGGCGATCGCCGAGGCGCTCGGCGCGACCGTCACCCACGCCGACGAGCTGATGCACGGCAAGACCTCGCTCATCCAGCACGACGACAGCGCCTTCTACGACGGGCGTGCCGCAGCCGTTCCGCGCCACGCGGTATCACTCGCTCGCCGTCGTCGACGGGACCGTGCCCGACGAGCTCGAGGTCACCTCGCGCACCGACGGCGGCGTCATCATGGGGCTCCGGCACCGCGAGGCGCCGCTGCTCGGCGTGCAGTTCCACCCGGAGTCGGTGCTGACCGAGGGCGGCTACCGCATGCTCGGCAACTGGCTCGCCTCGATCGGTCTCGCCGGCGCCGCCGATCGGGCGGCGGACGCTCAGCCCGCTCGTCGATGGGCTGAGCTCGCCGCTGATCAGGCGCCGCGCAGTAGGTGAGTTCGACCGTCGACTTCTGCGGCTGGTCGCCGACGAGCGACTGCGCCGTGACCGTCTGGCCCGCGCACCCGTTGTCGGCGATCAGCTGCACCGTCAGCTGGAGCTGCGCTGCCCGTCAGCGTGGCCTGCGCCTGCGTGACCGACTGACCCGTCGAGGTCGGGCACCTGCACGAGCCCGTTCGAGACGACGAGGTTGACGGTCGACCCTTGACGACCTGCTGGGCGCTCGTGACCAGGTCGGTGTCCGGCGGCAGCTCGATGCCGATGACGGTGCCCTTCGGCACGTTCGGCGAGTAGGTGACGCGGGTCTCGCCGTAGACGAGGCTCGAGTCCGGCGATGATGTCCTTCGCCTGCTGCCTCGGTCTTGAACGTGAGGCCGACGAGAGCGACGCGCGGTGGACCGGACGAGACCGAGACCCGCACCTCCTGATCCGGGGCCGACGCGGGTGCCGACCTCGGGGTCGACGGCGAGGATCGTGCCCTCGGGCGCCTGATCGCTCGGCGACGTCGACCTTGATCGGGACCAGCCCGAGCGTCGAGCAGCTGCGTTGCCGCCGTCTTCGTAGGTCTCGCCGACGATGTCCGGGACCTCGACCGCGACGTTGCCGCCGACGATGCTCGTGGGGCGCGAGGTTGAAGATCCAGAACGCCGGCGGCGACGAGCGACGACCGACGACGAGCGCGATGATGCCCCAGATCCAGGCGACCGGCGGTCGGGTCTGCGTGCGCGGGACGCGGTCGTCGGCGTCGTCGGCGAGGCGGCGGAGCGTCGCCTCGGACGCGTGCGCCGCGTTCGGGTTGACGCCGAACAGGGTCGACGTTGAAGTCGTCGGCGACCGGGCCGCGGTCGGGGACCTTGCCGGCGAGCGCGATCTCGAGGTCGGACGCGGAAGTCGGCGGCCGTCTGGTAGCGCTCGATGCGGTCCTTCGCGAGCGCGCGCATGACGACCGCGTCGAGCGCCGGCGAGACCTGCGGGGTTGATGACGCTCGGCGCGGTCGGCGCCTCGCTGACGTGCTGGTAGGCGATCGCGACCGCGGTCTCGCCCTGGAACGGCGGCCGCCCGGTGAGCAGTTCGTAGAGCACGACGCCGGTGGAGTACAGGTCGGTGCGGGCGTCGACGGCCTCGCCGCGCGCCTGCTCGGGCGAGAAGTACTGGGCGGTGCCGAGGATCGCGCTGGTCTGGGCGATCGTCGCCGACGAGTCGGAGATCGCGCGCGCGATGCCGAAGTCCATGACCTTGACCTGGCCGGACGAGGTGACCATGACGTTGCCCGGCTTGATGTCGCGGTGCACGACGCCGGCGCGGTGCGAGTACTCGAGGGCGACCAGGATGCCGTCGACGATGCGCCCGGCCTCGGCCGGGTCGAGCGGGCCCTCGGCCGACGATGTCCTTCAGCAGGCGCCCGTCGACGTGCTCCATGACGATGAACGGGACCTGGATCTCGTGCCCGGACGGATCGCGCACGGTCTCTTCGCCGGCGTCGAAGACGCGCACGATCGTGGGGTGCGCCATGCGCGCGGCGGCCTGCGCCTCCTGGCGGAAGCGGGTGCGGAACGCCGGGTCGTTGGCGAGCGAGGGCTTCAGCAGCTTGATCGCGACGCGTCGGCCGAGCCGGGCGTCCATGCCGACGTGGACGTCGGCCATGCCGCCGCGGCCGAGGAGTTCGCCGATCTGGTAGCGGCCGGCGAGCAGACGGACGTCTGCCGTCACCCCATCTGCCACGATCCGCCTCTTTCTCGGTGCTGTGTTCTGCTCAGACATGGTTCTGCCTGAGTCAGTGTAACCGGGTGCCGCGACCACACCTCGGCGTTACGCCGTGAACGACGAGGGTTCCGGACGTCGGCGACTCGCAGGGATCCGCAGAAGGCGGTGTACGACACCGTGACGTCGCCCGGTGCGGTCGGCGTCACCGACATGCTCGTGCGTGCCGGCGACCGGGTTGCCGTCGGCGACGGTCGCGTTGGCGATGGTGAACTCGTAGTGGTCGAGCGCGTAGCCCGGACGGGCACGACCCGCTGAAGTCGCTCCAGCTGACCGTGGACGGCGACGCCCGGCGCGTACGGGCCGGCCGCGACGGTCGGCGTCGACGGCGTCGGCAGGCCGGGGTAGTCCTGGAACACCGAGACCTGGATCTCGCGTCCCTTCTCCACGTTGCCCGTCGGGTTGACGCCGGACACGGTGCCGTTCTTGTCCGGGGTGTTCGCGACCGGCCCGTCGACCCGGATCACCTCGAAGTTCACGCCGAGCTCCGCCTCGACCTCGGCGAACGGCCGGCCGACGTAGTCGTCGGCGTCGATCCGGATGGTGTCGGCCGTCGGCGTCGTGCTGGGCGTCGGCGGCGACGGTCGGGCGTGCCGCTGTCGGTCGGCGTCGGGGCTCGGGTGTCGGCCGGATCGGCGAAGACGATGATGATCGCGATCGAGCGCGACGGCCAGCACCGAGACGATGGCCACGAGCGGCCAGGTCCACGGGTTGCGGCGCTTCGTCTCGGTCGCGGCGGTCGCGCCGGTGCCTGGCGAAGCCGCCCTCGCCGGGCGACAGCACGCGGGTCGCGGTGGTGGCTCCGGCGTTCGGGGTGAGGAGCTGGGTGAACGCGGCCTCGCCGCCGGCGAGGCTCGGGCACGGCCGCGGCGGCGCGCGTCGACGTCGCCGCGCCGCAGCGCCTGCGCGGCGCGCGACGAGGTTCGCGGCGGAGCGCCGGGCGGTCCTCCGGCTTCTTGGCGATGCAGGCGTAGACGAGGTTGCGCACCGGCTCGGCGACCGTGACGGGCAGCTCGGGCGGGGCCTCGTTGATCTGCGCCATCGCGATCGCGACCTGCGACTCGCCCGTGAACGGGCGGCGGCCGGCGAGCGCCTCGTAGGCGACGATGCCGAGCGAGTAGATGTCGGTGGTCGGCGAGGCGGGGTGCCCGCTCGCCTGCTCGGGCGAGAGGTACTGCACGGTGCCCATCACCTGGCCGGTGGCGGTCAGCGGCACCTGGTCGGCGATGCGGGCGATGCCGAAGTCGGTGATCTTGACGCGGCCCTCGGGCGTGATCAGCAGGTTGCCCGGCTTGATGTCGCGGTGCACGAGGCCCGGCCTGGTGCGCGGCGTGCAGCGCGGACGCGGTCTGCGCGACGATGTCGAGCACCTTGTCGGTCGGCAGCACGCGCTCGCGCTCGAGGATCGAGCTGACAGCGCCTCGCCGGGGACGAGCTCCATCACGAGGTAGGCGCTGCCGTCCTCCTCGCCGTAGTCGAAGACGTTGGCGATGCCCTCGTGGTTGACGAGCGCGGCGTGACGGGCCTCGGCGCGGAAGCGCTCGAGGAAGCCCGGGTCGCCGAGGTACTCGTCCTTGAGGATCTTGATGGCGACGGTGCGCCCGATGACGAGGTCGGTCGCCTGCCAGACCTCGCCCATGCCGCCGATCGCGATGCGGGAGGCCAGCTGGTATCGACCACCGAAGGTGATGCCGCTCGAGGGCCTCATCTGTTCAGCACCGCCTCAATCACTCGTCTTCGCGATCGGCGCGGCGACCAGGTTGCCGAACCCCGACTGGCCGAGGCCGCCGCCGTTCTCGACCACGACCGCGACGGCGACCTGCGGGTCGTTCGCCGGAGCGAAACCGGTGAACCAGAGCGTGTACGGCTCGCCATCGCCGTTCTCCGCTGTGCCGGTCTTGCCCGCGACGTCGACTCCATTGATTCTTGCATTACTGGCCGCACCGTTGGCGACGCCGTTCGACCATCAGCTGGGTCATCGTCGCCGCCGTCTCGGCGCTGATCGGGGTGCTGTACACCTCGGGCTGGAAGCCTGCAGCACGGTGAGGTCGGGGGCGAAGATCGTCTCGACGAGCGTGGGCTTCATGAGCTGGCCGCCGTTGGCGATCGCCGCCGACACCATCGCCATCTGCAGCGGCGAGACCCGGTCGCTCGCCTGCCCGAACGACGAGAGCATGCAGCTCGGCGTCGCTCGCGATCGGCGGGTAGACGCTCGGCTCGACGCGCCATCGGCACGCCGAGGCCGTCGTCGCCGAAGCCGAACTCGCGCGCCTGCTGCGAGATCGGCCGGGTAGCCGAGCTGCAGGCCGAGCTGGGCGAACGGGATGTTGCACGAGAGCCGCAGCGCGGTCGCGATCGTGGCGGTCGCGCCGCCGCCGCACGCGCCGCCCTCCGCGTTGGTGATGACGGCGGTGCTCTGCGGCAGCGTCAGGGTGCCGGGTTCGGGAACTCGGTGTCGGGCGTGAGCCCGTTCTCGAGCGCGGCCGCGGTGACGACGAGCTTGAACGTCGATCCGGGCGGGTTGAGGTCGCCGGCGATCGCCCGGTTGATCAGCGGGTCGTCGGCGTCGTGCGAGCAGCGCGTCGTACGTCGCCGTGAACGCGGCCGGGTCGTGCGTCGCGAGGCCGGTCGGGTCGTAGCTCGGCTTCGAGACCATGGCCAGGATGCGCGCCGGTCTTCGGGTCGATCGCGACGACCGCGCCCTTCAGGTCGCCGAGCGCGTCCCACGCCGCCTGCTGCACGCCCGGGTCGATGGTGAGCTCGACGGCCGCGCCCTTCGGGTTCTGCCCGGTGATGATCGCGTTGAGCTGGTCGAGGAACTGCTCGTTCGCCGTTCCGCTCAGGTAGTCGTTGAGCGCGCCCTCGATACCGGTGTTGCCCTGGTTCAGGGTGAAGTATCCGGTGACCGCCGAGTAGAGCGGGCCGTTCGCGTACTCGCGCTGGTACTTGTACTCGTCGTCGACCGGCACGGACTCGGCGATCGGCTCGCCGTCGACCAGGATGGGGCCGCGCTCGGCCGAGAAGCTCGCGTAGAGCGTGCGCGACGTTGCGGCCGTCGGCCTTGAGGTTGTCCTGCTGGAAGACCTGGATGATCGTCGACGAGCTGAAGAGCGCGACGAACATCAGCAGCACGACGATGCTGACGCGGCGGAGTTCCTTGTTCACTGCTGCACTCATGCCGACCACCAGTCGCGGCTGGTTGCGGACGGAGTCGGACAGGCGCAGCAGCAGCGCGACGATGATCCAGTTGGCGACGAGCGACGATCCGCCGGCCGCGAGGAACGGCGTGGTGAGGCCGGTCAGCGGGATGACCCGGGTGACGCCGCCGATGACGACGAAGACCTGCAGCGCGACGACGAACGAGAGCCCGACGCCGAGCAGGCGGCCGAAGTCGTCCTGCCCGGCGAAGCCGATGCGGAACCCGCGCGAGACGAACAGCAGGTAGAGGCCGAGGATCGCGAACAGGCCGATCAGGCCGAGCTCCTCGCCGAGGCTCGCGATGATGTAGTCGCTCTCGGCGAGCGGGACGATGTCGGGTCGGCCCTGGCCGAGGCCGGTGCCGACGAGCCCGCCGTGCGCGAGGCCGAAGAGACCCTGCACGAGCTGGTAGCTGCCGCCCTGCTGGTCGTAGATCGCGGGGTTGAACGAGTCGAGCCACGCGTCGAAGCGCGAGCCGACGTAGCCGAGGATGCGGCTCGCCGCGATCGCGCCGCCGAGGAACAGCGCCAGGCCGAGCACGATCCAGCTCAGCGCGCCCGGTCGCGACGTAGATCATCACGAGGAACAGGCCGAAGTAGAGCAGCGAGGTGCCGAGGTCGCGCTGCAGCACGAGGACCGCCATCGCCAGCACCCAGACGATGAGGATCGGGCCGAGGTCGCGCGCCCGCGGGAACGGTCATGCCGAGGAACCGGCGCCCGACCATCGACAGCGAGTCGCGCGCCTGCACGAGGTAGCCGGCGAAGAAGATCGCCAGCGCGATCTTGGCGAGCTCGCCCGGCTGGAACGAGAGCGGGCCGATCTGGATCCAGATGTACGCGCCGAAGCGCGGGCTGCGGAGGCCGGGGATGACCGGCAGCACGCAGCAGCAGGAACGCCGTGAACATCGCGACGTAGCGGAAGCGCTGCAGCACGCGGTGGTTGCGGATCGCGAGGATCACGACGATGGCGATGACGATCGCGATCGCGGTCCAGGCGATCTGCCGGATGCCGGCGGCGTCCCAGCCGTTCAGCCCCTCGGCGATGTCGAGGCGGGTGATCTCGGCGATGCCGATGCCGTTGAGCAGGGTCGCGATCGGCAGGACGAACGGGTCGGCATCCGGTGCCACCACGCGCAGCGCGATGTGCATGCCGATGACGAGCACGGCGAGCAGCGCGCTGAGGAGCAGCACCGACGTGCCGACGCGGCCGAGCGCGCCGAGCTGCACGAGGGCGATCGCCACGCCCGCCGATCGCCGATCGCGAAGAGCAGCAGGACGAGCTCGATGTTGCGGCGACGGGCCGGCGCTCGCAGGCGCACCCGGATCGACCCCGTGAAGGTGGAGCGCGGTCCCGCGTCGACGGCCGGTCACGTCAGTCCCCCGCCAGCTCGTCGAGCCGGTTCACGATGTCGATCGCGTCGCGCAGGTTGTCGGCGTTGATCGTCGCCTCGACGCTCTCCTGCTGGAACGACGGCAGGCGAGCTGACCTCGATGGTCGTCGTCTGGTACACGCTCGACAGCTCGATCGGCCCGATGTTCTGCTGCACGCCCTGGAAGATCGCGACCTTGCCGTCGTCGGCGCCGACGAAGTAGTGCGACTGGGTCCACTGGTACGCGGCGAACAGGCCCGCCGACGATCGCGGCGACGGCGGCGGCCACGACGACCAGCCAGACGATGCGGCGGCGGCGGGCGCGGCGGCGGTCCTCCTCGATGAGCTCCTCGAGGTAGCCCTCGCGCTCGGGCTCGAAGTGCGAGTCCTCGGGCTGCGACGCCTTGAGCGGATGCAGCAGCAGCGTCGGCAGGCGGATCGGGCGCCGCGACGTGTCGCTCTCGAAGGTGAGCGGCGCGGCGGCCGAGCCGACGAACGTCGGGCCGCCGCCCGACGTCCCGTGGCTGTCGTCGATGTCGACGATCACGACGGTGACGTTGTCGGGGGCGCCGTGGTCGAGGCTCTCCTTGACGAGGCGGTCGGCGGCGCCCTGCGCGGTGCGGACCGTTCCGAGGATCGATGCGATCTTCTCCTCGGCGACGTAGCTGCTGAGTCCGTCGGAGCAGAGCAGCCAGCGGTCGCCGGCCTGCACCTCGTGGATGGCGGTGTCGATCTCGGGGGCGGCGTCGACGTCGCCGAGCACGCGCATGAGCACCGAGCGCCGGGGGTGCACGGCCGCCTCCTCCGCCGTGATGCGCCCGGAGTCGACGAGGCGCTGCACGAAGGTGTGGTCGGCGCTGATCTGCTCGAGCGTCGCCGTCGCGGAACCGGTAGATGCGCGAGTCGCCGATGTGGGCGATCGCGACCTTGTCGCCGACGCGCAGGATGCCGCTGACCGTGGTGCCCATGCCGGTCAGCTCGCTGTGCTCGAACACCGTCTCGGCGAGCAGCGAGTTCGCCGCGATGAGCGCGGACTGCAGCGCGAACTCGGCGTCCTCGGGGGAGGCGTACTCGATGTCGGCCTCGGCGACGCGCTTCGCCGCGATCGCCGACGCGACGTCACCGCCCGCGTGCCCGCCCATCCCGTCGGCGACGACGAAGAGGTGCGCGCCCGCGTAGCCGGAGTCCTGGTTGTTGGACCGGATCTTCCCGACGTGTGAGACGGCCGCGCTCGTGGGCGTGGGGGTCGTGGCCACCGGTTACCGCCGGAGCTCGAAGCTCGTCGTACCGATCGTGACCGGCGTGCCGAGCGGCACCGGGGTCGGCAGGGTCACCCGCGACCCGTCGAGGAAGGTGCCATTGGTCGAGTCTAGGTCTTGGATCACCCACTGGTCGTTCCAGAGCATCAGGCGGGCGTGGTGGGTCGAGGTGTAGTCGTCGCGGATGACGAGGCCCGATTCGCTCGAGCGGCCGATGGTGAGCTGCTCGGCCGGCAGGTCGATCTCGACGCCCTCGCGCGGGCCCGGAGGTGATGACGAGGCGCTTCGCGGTCTTCGCGCCGGCGTGCGGCGGGGCGCGGTGCGCGGTCGGCTCGGTGACCGGCGCCGGCGGCGACCGGCGGCGGCTGGCGGCGGCGGCCGCCGTGGGGAACGCCGGCCGCCTGCGGCGGGCAGCCGGCGCGCGCGCTGGCCGAACAGGTCGGAGCGCAGCGCGTAGACGATCGCGAAGACGAACGCCCACAGCAGCACGAGGAACCCGAGCCGCAGCAGCAGCAGGGTCAGTTCGCCCATCAGTCCGTCCCTACTGCCGTCGCGGTCGGTGCGCAGGTCGGCGAACTGGTCGACGTCGGCCGCCTGCGCCAGCACGCGGAAGACGATGCGGGTGCGGCCGATCTCGATCACCGAGTCGGGCGGGAGCGGCGCCTGCTCGACAGCGGCTGCCCGTTGAGCTTCGATCCGTTCGTCGAGCCGAGGTCGTTCACCTGGCCGCGCTTGCCGTCCCAGAGGATCTCGACGTGCTTGCGGGAGGTGCCGGTGTCGTCGACCGTGATGTCGGCGTCGGAGCCGCGGCCGATGATGGTGCGCGCCTTCGTGATCGGGTAGCGCTTGCCGCCGATGTCGAGCACCGGGGTCCAGGCGACCTCGCCCTTGACGTTGACCGACTCGATGCGCACCAGGCCGTCGCTGAGGCTGCTCGTCGCGCTCGAGCGTGATCGAGATGCCGCCGGCGAACGAGTAGTGCTGGGCCGCGGCGTGCTGCTGCACGAGCTGCGTGAACTCGTCGATCAGCGCCGGGCCGAGGTCCGTCATGCGCTCGTGGTCGCCGGGCGCGAGCCGCACGGTGAACTGGTTCGGCACCAGGATGCGGTCGCGCGAGACGACCGCGGCCTTGGTGTCGAGCTCGCGGCGCAGGGCCGCGGTGACCTCGAGGGGCTGCAGACCACTCTTGAAGGTCTTGGCGAAGGCGCCGTTGACGACGCGCTCCAAGCCCTTCTCGAAGTTGTCGAGAATCCCCAAGAGGTCTCCTCTCCGGTGGCGCGCAGGACCCTGAAGCGGTCCGCTGGAACATCACGATGCTAGTCGGCCAACCTCCGAATGCGAGAGCGGGGCCGCGCCGCATGACGACTCTGGTGAGTAAAGTCGCTGAGTTGACCGCTCCGGCGGTCCTCGCGCGAGTGGCGGAATTGGCAGACGCGCTGGCTTCAGGTGCCAGTGCCCGCAAGGGCGTGGGGGTTCAAGTCCCCCCTCGCGCACGAGACAATCGGCCTCGGCCCCGTGGGCGGGGCCGATTTCGTTCTCTGCTTCCGGCGCGTCCGTCGGACGCCGCAGAAAATGCGCCCTGCCATGTCAGATCGGCGCCCTCGCCGCACATTACGGAGTAGGGCCCCGATCCCGCGGGTTCCGTCGTCCTTCTTCGAACGGGAGATCGAATGGGGATCCGCATCACCGCCGTGCACCTCGACGGTGGCGACGAGCACGAGCACATCGCCGAGGTCGAATGGAAGAACCTCGAGTGGGGCAACATCGGCGAGAGCTCGGTCGACGCGCTGATGCGGTGGCTCGACGAGTCCGAGAACGTCGCGGTCGTCGGCAGCGAGGCGCGAGTGGATGTCGTGCGCTCGCCGACCGGATCGTCCTGGCTGCAGGCGGTCGCCGACGGCTTCTGGACCGACGAACTCCTCGCGCTACCCCGCTACTGATTCAGCAGGCGCCTCTGCCGGCTCCTTCGGCCCGCGCCGGGCGACGGCGAATCCGAAGAGCAGCGCGACGAAGAACATCAGCACGCCGTAGACCGCGGCGGGCAGCGACAGCTCGACGCTGCCCGAGCACGGTCTGCGCGATCACGATCGCGAGCGTCGCGTTGTGGATGCCGATCTCGAACGCGCTCGCGACGGCCTGCTTGCGCTCGACGCGGAAGAGCCGCGGCACGAAGAAGCCGATCGTGAGGCTCAGCGCGCAGAACAGCACGGTGATGCCGGCGAGGGCGCCGACGTTGGCGAGGAGGATCTCGCGGTTCGCGACGATCGCGCCGACGATGACGATCGCGAGGATGATCATCGAGGCGATGCGCACCGGGCTGTCCATCGCATCCGCGAACTTCGGCTTCCACCAGCGCACCAGCATCCCGAGGATGACCGGGCCCGAGCACGATCACGAACACCTCGACGGCTTTGGAGAACTCGAGGCCGAGGCCCGACTCGCCGGGCAGGAAGAGCCCGATCGCGAAGTTCGTGATGAGCGGCAGCGTGAAGACCGCGATGACCGAGTTCACGGCGGTGAGCGAGATGTTCAGGGCGACGTCGCCGCGGAAGAGGTGGCTGTAGAGGTTCGCGGTGGTGCCGCCGGGCGAGGCCGCGAGCAGCATCATGCCGACCGCGAGGATCGGGGGCAGGCGGAACAGCACGACCAGCGCAAGACAGATCGCCGGCAGCAGGATGAGCTGGCAGGCGAGCGCGACGATCACGGCCTTCGGATGCTTCGCCACCCGGGCGAAGTCGGCCGGGCGGCAGCGACAGCCCCAGTCCGAACATGATGATGCCGAGGGCGACCGGCAGGCCGATCGTGGTCAGGGGTCCCATTGCTTCTCCTTTGAAGTGGGCTCGCGTTCTGCACAGTGTGCCCGAGCGATACCCTGGCGTCCATGGTGCCCGTGGCCCAACCTGCTCGCCTTCGCTCTCGCGTCGGTGCTGCTGATCATCCTTCCCGGGCCGAGCGTGCTGTTCGTGCTCGGGCGCTCGATCGCGCTGGGCCGTCGCGGCGGCCTGCTGAGCGTGCTCGGCAACGCACTCGGGATGCTGCCCGCGATCGCCGCGGTCGCGCTCGGCATCGGGGCGCTCGTCGCCCAATCCGTGGTGGTCTTCACGATCGTGAAGATCGTCGGAGCCGCCTACCTCGTGTTCCTCGGCATCCAGGCGATCCGCCACCGCAAGCAGCGCGCGATGCCGGATCCGTCGGCCGCGCCGCGCTCGACGTTCCGGCTGCTGCTCGAGGGCTTCGTCGTCGGCATCACGAACCCCAAGACGATCGCGTTCTTCGTGGCGGTGCTGCCGCAGTTCGTCGACACACGGCGCCGGTGCGATCGCGCTGGCAGCTCGCCGAGCTCGGGCTCGTCTTCTTCGTGCTGGCGCTCGTCATGGACGGCGTCTGGGCGCTGATCGCCGGCACCGCGCGCGACTGGTTCGCGCGCTCGCCGAAGCGGGTCGAGCGACTCGGCGCCGCGGGCGGCGTCATGATGATCGGCCTCGGCGGAACGCTGCTCGTGACGGGCGCGAAGAGCTAGGTCCCGCTACAGCGACACGTCGATGCGTGTGGTACCCGGTCGCGCCGTCGGGCAGCACGCCCGCGATCGCCGCGGTCTGGATCTCGCCGTCGGCACTCGTCGCGCGCACCGCGAGCGTGTGGTCGCCGGCCGGCGCGTCGCCGCGTAGCGCCACTGCACCCAGGTGTCGATCGAGATCGCGTCGGCGAGTTCGGCGTCTGCCCACGGGCCGTCGTCGAGCTGCACCTCGACGCGCGAGATGCCGGTGTGCTGGTGCCAGGCGACCCCGGCGAGCGTAGCACGCCCGTCGCCATCCGCGTGTCGCCACGTCGATGCGCGAGTGGATCTTGATCGGCCCGTGCTCGCCCCAGCCGCGATCGGTCCAGTACGCGCTGCGTCTCCGACGAACCGCGTGACCTCGAGCTCGACGACCCACTTCGTCGCCGAGACGTAGCCGTACAGGCCGGGCACCACCATGCGCACCGGGAAGCCGTGCTCCTCGGGCAGCGGCTCGCCGTTCATCCCGATCGCGAGGATCGCGTTGCGGTCCGCCTCCTGCAGCACCGCGAGCGGGGTGCCGGCCGTGAAGCCGTCGATGCTGCGCGAGAGCACCATGTCGGCGCCGGCCGTCGGCGCGGCCCGCTCCAGGACCTCGCGGATCGGGTAGCCGAGCCACACGCGCGTTGCCGATCAGCTCGCCGCCGACCTCGTTCGAGACGCACATCAGCGTCGTGTAGCTCTCCTCGAGCGGCAGCGCGATGCAGCTCGGCCCAGGTCAGCTCGACCTCGTTCTCGACCTCGCCGGTGATCCGCAGCGACCAGGTGGTCGGATCGATGCGCGGGATCTGCAGCGCGGTGTCGATGCGGTAGAACTCGCGCGTTCGGGGTGATGACGGTCGCCAGGCCCGTCGATGCCGAGCTCGGCGCCCGCGGGAACGGGCGGCGCGGTGACCGCCGGCCTTCGGCAGCATGAAGGCGTCGCGCACGGCGGTGACGGCACGGGCGCCGGCCTGAGAGCAGGGTGCCCCCGACCGCGGCGAGCGCGCCGAGCGCGGTGGCGCCGCCGGCCCAGGCCGAGGAACGCGCGGCGGCCGGGGTCGCTCGGCGGGATCGCGGGATGCCGTCGGACGGGGTGGATGCGGAGCCGGCACCCGCGCAGGAGGCAGCCGAGCGCGATCACCGCGACGATCGCCGCGACGATCGACGGGAATGGCGTCGAGACACCGCGGCGCCCGAGCGGGTCACGGCGGCGGCGATCCCGACGATCGCGCCGACCGCGATGAGCGATGCGCCCGAGCCGGCGGGCGACGGCACTGCAGCACGCCCGGCGACCGCGGCGACCGCCAGCAGCACCAGGCCGATGCCGACGAGCAGCGCGGCCTTGTCCGCCGGTGCCGAAGAGCGCGATCGCCGCGTCCTTCGCCCACGACGGCGCGAAGTCGATCAGGCGGAGCACCGATGACGAGGACGGGCTCGCGGTCGGTGCGACGATGGCGGCGGCGAGCTCGGCGGCGCCGAGGCCGAGCGCGACCGAGGCGATGCCGGCCAGCGCCGGGAGGAGCCAGCGGCGCGCTGTCATGCGCGCATCCTACGACCGGATGCCATGCACGTGCTTCGGAACCGCTGCGGTCAGGAGGTTGGCGCGAGCACGTCGGCGATGGCGGGAATCCGCGCGACGCTGGCCGCTCTCCTATGGCTCGCGCCGCGGCTGCGGCCCATACCGTCGGGGCATGACCGCTACCGAGCCCGCCACCGACGCCGCCATCGAGTACTTCGCCGCGAAGCTCCGCTACGAGACCGACCCGACGGATGTCGCGGCCGCCCTCGACGCCGGGCGATCGCGTTCGTCCTCGTCGACACCCGCGGCCACTCGTCGTGGCATCAGGGCCGGGCGCGGGGGCCGTCCACATCCCGCGCGCCGAGATCGCGGCGCGCGCCGCCGCCGAGATCCCGCGCGGACACCCCGGTCGTCGTCTACTGCTGGGGTCCGGCGTGCAACGGCGCGACCCGCTCGGCGATCGAGTTCCTCACTCTCGGGTACTCCGTGCGGGAGATGATCGGCGGCTTCGAGTACTGGGCACGCGAGGGACTCGGCGTCGTCGACGACCACGGCGCGGTCGACATCGCCCAGGACCGGCTGACCTCCGCGCCTCGACGACCCCGGGTGCGACTGCTGAGATCGTTCTGAGTACAGAACCCGTGGATGTGGGGCCACAGCGGTCCCTGAATTCGCGCCGTTCTGTATACAAAACGGCTCGATCCGGCGTAGCATCGTCGCGTGCGTGCGAGCGATCGGGCCTATCGAGCGACTGCGCGACGACATCCTGTCGTGGCGGCTCGCGCCCGGCACGCCGCTGAGCGAGATCGAGCTCGCCGCCCGGCTCGGCGTCTCGCGCACCCCGTTGCGCGCCGCCCTCGCGCGGCTCGCGCTCGAGGGCCTCGTCGACACCAGTCGCGGCCGTACCGGCATCGTGCCCGACATGTCCGCGCGAGAGCGTCGCCGAGCTGTTCGAGCTGCGCGAGGCGCTCGAGACGCAGGCGGCCCGCCTCGCCGCGCGGCGCCGCGATCCCGCGGTGTTCGCGGCCTCGTCGCCGACTTCGCGCGCGGCGGCCGAGACCCTCGCCGATCGCGGCGATCGACGCCTACTACGAGGTCGTCGCCGGGTTCGACCGGGCGATCGACGACGCGGTCGGCAACCCCGCGTTCCGCACCGCGCTCGACGGCGTGCGCACCCACCTCGTCCGCGCCCGCCGCATGGCGGCCGACAACCCCGCGCGCCTGCTGCGCGCCGCCGACGAGCACCGCCTCATCTGCGAGGCGATCCGCGACGGCGACGAGGCGCTCGCCGCATCCGCGACGGCCGTGCATCTGCGCGCCTCGCTCACCGCGATCCTCGCGACGCTCGACGCGCGCGCCGAGTCAGGAAGGCATCCGATGAAGCTCCACCCCGTCCGCACCTACAAGAGCTCGGAGCCGCTGCCCCGCGAGGAGCAGCTCGCCTGGAAGATCGCCGAGGTCGCGGCCGACCCGGTCGCGGTCGAGCCCGAGGTCGCCGAGATGATCATCAACCGCGTCATCGACAACGCGTCGGTCGCGGTGGCGTCGCTGTCGCGCGCGCCGGTCGTCTCGGCGCGCGGCCAGGCGATGGCGCATCCGGTCGGCTCGACAGCTCGGCACCGGGCGGGCGCACCGTGTTCGGCATCGACGGACGCTTCAGCCCCGAGTGGGCGGCCTGGGCGAACGGCGTCGCGGTGCGCGAGCTCGACTACCACGACACCTTCCTCGCGGCCGAGTACTCGCACCCGGGCGACAACATCCCGCCGATCCTCGCGGTCGCCCAGCACGTCGGGGCCGACGGCGCCGCCCTGGTCCGCGGCATCGCGACCGGCTACGAGATCCAGGTCGACCTGGTGAAGGCGATCTCGCTGCACGCGCACAAGATCGACCACGTCGCCCACCTCGGCCCGTCGCGCCGCGGCCGGCATCGGCACGCTGCTCGGACTGCCGGTCGAGACGATCTACCAGGCGATCGGGCAGGCGCTGCACACGACGACGGCGACCCGGCAGTCGCGCAAGGGCGAGATCTCGACCTGGAAGGCGTCACGCCCCGGCCTTCGCCGGCAAGATGGCGGTCGAGGCGATCGACCGCGCGATGCGCGGGCAGACCAGCCCCGTCGCCGATCTGGGAGGGCGAGGACGGCGTCATCGCCTGGCTGCTCGACGGTCCCGAGGGCCGGTACGAGGTGCCGCTGCCCGAGGCCGGCGAGGCCAAGCGCGCGATCCTCGACACCTACACGAAGGAGCACTCGGCCGAGTACCAGGCGCAGGCCTGGATCGACCTGGCCCGCACGCTCGGCGCCGAGCGACCCCGAGCTGCGCGACCCCGCGCACATCGCATCGCATCGTGCTGCGCGACCAGCCACCACACGCACTACGTGATCGGGTCGGGCGCGAACGACCCGCAGAAGTACGACCCGACCGCCAGCCGCGAGACGCTCGACCACTCGATCCCGTACATCTTCACGGTCGCGCTGCAGGACGGCGCGTGGGATCACGACGCCTCGCTACGCGCCCGAGCGCGCGCGCCCGGCCCGACACCGTCGAGCTGTGGCACAAGGTCACCACCGTCGAGGACCCGGAGTGGACCCGCCGCTACCACTCGAACGACCCGGCCGAGAAGGCGTTCGGCGGTCGCGTCGAGATCACGCTGACCAACGGCGAGCGCATCGTCGACGAGATCGCGGTCGCCGACGCGCACCCGCTCGGCGCGCGGCCGTTCGCGCGCGCCGACTACGTCCGCAAGTTCCGCATGCTCGCCGAGCCGGTGTCTCGCCGCCGCCGAGATCGAGCGCTTCCTCGCGCTCGCCGAGCGCCTGCCCGAGCTGACCGCCGCCGAGGTCGGCGAGCTCAACGTGATCGCGACCGGGCTGCCCGCCGCCCCGAAGGGACTGTTCTGATGCTGCACTCGACTCTGACCGCCGCCGCCAAGCGCGCCGCCTTCCGCGCGACGCTCGCGAGCGGCGACCTGCTCCGGATGCCGGGGGCGTTCAACCCGCTGAGCGCGATGCTGATCCAGCGAGAAGGGCTTCGAGGGCGTCTACATCTCGGGCGCCGTGCTGAGCGCCGACCTCGGCCTGCCCGACATCGGCCTCACCACGCTGACCGAGGTCGCCGCACCGCGGCGGGCAGATCGCGCGGGTCACCGACCTGCCCGACCCTCATCGACGCCGACACCGGGTTCGGCGAGCCGATGAACGTCGCGCGCACCGTGCAGATCCTCGAGGACGCCGGCGTCTCGGGCATGCACCTCGAAGACCAGGTCAACCCGAAGCGCTGCGGCCACCTCGACGGCAAGGAGGTGGTCGATGAGACCACGGCGCTCAAGCGCATCCGCGCCGCCGTCGAGGGCCGCCGCGATCCCGACTTCCTGATCATGGCGCGCACCGACATCCGCGGCGTCGAGGGTCTCGCCGGCCGCCGTCGACCGCGCCAAGGCGCTCGTCGACGCGGGCGCCGACGCGATCTTCCCCGAGGCGATGGCGTCGCTCGAGGAGTTCGCCGCGATCCGCGCCGCCGTCGACGTGCCGATCCTCGCCAACATGACCGAGTTCGGCAAGTCGCGAGCTGTTCACCCACCAGCAGCTGGCCGACGTCGGCGTCAACATCGTCATCCACCCGGTGTCGCTGCTGCGCCTCGCGATGGGCGCCGCCGAGCGCGCGCTCGACGCGCTGCTCGCCGAGGGATCGCTGACGTCGTCGGTGCCCGAGATGCAGACCCGCGCCGGCTCTACGAGCTGATCGACTACGAGGGCTATTCCGCCTTCGACGCCGGTATCTATACGTTCGACCTCACGAACAACAGGAGCGGCGCATGAGCGACATCAAGAAGGGCCTGGCCGGCGTCGTCGTCGACACCACCTCGGTCTCGAAGGTCAACCCCGACACCAACTCGCTGCTCTACCGCGGCTACCCCGTGCAGGAGCTCGCGGAGCAAGTGCTCGTTCGAGGAGGTCGCCTACCTGCTCTGGTACGGCGAGCTGCCGACCGACACCGCAGCTGGCGCAGTTCGAGAAGTTCGAGCGCGCGCACCGCGCCCTCGACGACAACGTCAAGCGCGTCATCGACGAGCTGCCGCTGACCGCGCACCCGATGGACGTCGTGCGCACCGCCGTCAGCGTGATCGGCGCGAGCGACCCCGAGACGCCCGACATGCGCCGCGACGAGAACCTCGACAAGGCGAAGCGCCTGTTCGCGAAGCTGCCGGCGATCGTCGCCTACACGCAGCGCCGCCGGCGCGACCAGGACGTCGTGCCGCCGCGCGACGACCTCGGCTACAGCGCCAACTTCCTGCACATGACCTTCGGCGAGGTGCCCGACCTGGTGGTCGTCAGCGCGTTCGACGTGTCGATGATCCTGTACGCCGAGCACTCGTTCAACGCGTCGACGTTCACCGCGCGCGTCGTCACGTCGCACGCTCGCCGACATCTACTCGGCCGTCGTCGCGGCGATCGGCGCGCTCAAGGGCCCGCTGCACGGCGGCGCCAACGAGGCCGTCATGCACGTCTTCGACGAGATCGGCACGCGCCGACAAGGCCGCAGGGCTGGCTCGACGAACGCGCTCGCCGAGAAGCGCAAGATCATGGGCTTCGGCCACCGCGTCTACAAGAACGGCGACTCGCGCGTGCCGACCATGAAGGCGGCGCTCGACACCCTGGTCGAGGAGTACGACGCGCAGGACCTGCTGCGCTCTACGACGCGCTCGAGACGGCGATGGTCGAGCGCGAAGGACATCAAGCCGAACCTCGACTACCCGAGCGGGCCCGGCGTACCACCTGATCGGCTTCGACACCGAGATGTTCACGCCGCTGTTCGTCGCCTCGCGCGTCACCGGCTGGACGGCGCACGTCATCGAGCAGCTCGAGGCCAACGCCCTCATCCGACCGCTGTCGGAGTACGTCGGCCCCGACGAGCGTCACGTGCCCGACGGAGCAGTGACTCCGCGCAGGCGCGAGTGCTACGTCCGGGAATGTCGCGCATCGTCGCGGTCGCCCCCGCCCTGCCCGAGTACGCGTACACGCAGGCCGAGATCACGGCCGAGCTGAGCGACCTGATCACCTCGGACGCGACAGCGCCGCGCCGTGCTCGAGCGCTTCCACGCCGCGAGCGGCATCGGCACGCCGGCACACCGTGCTGCCGCTCGAGCGGTACCGCGACCTCGGCGACTTCGGCGCGCCAACGACATCTGGATCCGGGAGGGCACCGCGCTCGCCGCGCGCGCGGTCGCGGCCGCCCTCGCGACGGCCGGGCTCGAGCCCGCCGACGTCGACTATCTGCTGTTCACGTCGGTGACCGGCATCGCCGCCCCGTCGATCGACGCCCGGCTCGTCCCGGTGCTCGGGCTGCGCGCCGACGTGAAGCGGATGCCGTCGTTCGGCCTCGGCTGCGTCGCCGGCGCGGCCGGGCTCGCTCGCGTGCACGACTACCTGCTCGGCCATCCGGACGAGATCGCCCTGCTGGTCTCGGTCGAGCTCTGCTCGCTGACGCTGCAGCGCGACGACGACTCGGTGGCCAACTTCGTCGCGAGCGGGCTGTTCGGCGACGGAGCGGCCGCGGTCGTCATCGCCGGCGACCGCGCGCGCCGCCGAGCTCGGCCTGCCCGGCCCCGAGATCGTCGGCACCCGCAGCGAGCTCTACCCCGACAGCGAGAGCGTCATCGGCTGGGACATCGGCGGCACCGGGTTCCGCATCGTGCTGACGGCGGCGGTCTCCGACACGATCGACGCCAACATCGGCCACGACGTCGACGAGCTGCTCGCCGAGCACGATCTCGGCGTTCGGCGACGTCGGGGCCTGGGTCGCGCATCCGGGCGGCCCGCGCGTGCTCGAGGCGTTCGAGCGCGGACTGCACCTCGAGCGGTGCCGACCTCGAGGCCAGCTGGCGGTCGCTCGACGCGGTCGGCAACCTGTCGTCGTCGTCGGTGCTGCACGTGCTCGCCGACATGATCGACCAGCCCGCCGGGACCCACGGCGTGCTGTTCGCGCTCGGGCCGGGGGTCACGAGCGAGTACGTGCTGCTGCGCTGGGCGGCCTGAGCGTGGCGCGACGATCTCAGCGTCGTGCTGTTCACCGTGTTCATCCTGCTGACCGGCGGCGAGCGCATCGTCGAGCTCGTCACGTCGCGTGCGGCACGCGCGCTGGGCGTTCGCGCGCGGCGGCGTCGAGAGCGGGCGCGGCCACTTCCCGGCGATGGTGGCGCTGCACACCGGGCTGCTGGTCGGGGCGCTCGCCGAGGTGTGGCTGCTCGGCCGCCCGTTCATCGCCGCTGCTCGGCTGGCCGATGCTCGCGCATCGCGCGTGCTCTGCCAGGTCGGCCGGATCTGGATCATCCGCTCGCTCGGCAAGCAGTGGAACACGCGCATCATCGTGGTGCCGGGCATGCCGCTCTCGCGGCGCGGGCCCGTACCGCTGGCCGCGGCTGCCGCATCCCAACTACGTGCTCGTCGCCGTCGAGGGCATCGCGATCCCGCTCGTGCACACCGCCTGGATCACCGCGGTCGTCTTCGCCGTGCTCAACGCGATCCTGCTGATCGGGTTCCGGATCCCGGCCGAGGACCGCGCGCTCGCAGCGGCGCGCTGATGGCGGCGCATCGATCGCGGATCCGGGAGACGCAGATCCTCATCGCCGGCGGTGGGCCCGGTCGGCCTCGCCGCCGCGATCGAGGCGCGGCTCGCCGGACTCGACGTCGATCGTCGTCGAGCCGCGGGTGGGCGCGATCGACAAGGCGTGCGGCGAGGGGCTGATGCCGGGCGCGGTGCCGGCGCTCGCGCGGCTCGGCGTGCACCCGCGCGGGTTCCCGCTGCGCGGCGTCGACTACCGCGACGGACGCCGCAACGCCGCGCACCGGTTCGTCGCCGGCAACGGGCTCGGCGTGCGGCGCACCACCCTGCACGCGGCGCTGCGCGCGCGGGCCGAGGAGCTCGGCGCGCGGTTCGTGCGCGACCGGGTCGAGACGGTCGAGCAGGATTCCGACCGGCGTCGACGCGCCGCCGGGCATCCACGCCGACTGGCTGCTCGCGGCCGACGGGCTGCACTCCACCGTCGCCCGCGAGCTCGGACTCGCTCTGCCCGCGCCGCAGGCCCGCCGCCGCTACGGGCAGCGCCGGCACTACCGCGTCGAGCCGTGGTCGGACCTGATCGAGGTGCACTGGACCCGCGCCGGCGAGATCTACGTCACGCCGACCGCCGACGGGATGGTCGGGCTGGCGCTGCTCGCGCGGCAGGGAACGCATTTCGACGACGCGCTCGCCGCGGCGCCCGCAGCTCGCGGCGCGGATTCGCGGGCGCCGAGCCGGCGAGCGAGCTGCGCGGCGCCGGGCCGTTCCGGCAGCGGACCCGGGCGCGGGTCGCGGGACGCGCGCTGCTGCTCGGCGACGCATCCGGGTATGTCGATGCGCTGACCGGGGAGGGGATCCGCATCGGACTCGACCAGGCGCGCGCGGCGGTCGCCGCGGTGCAGCGCCGAGCGACCCGCCGGCGTACGAGAGGGAGTGGGAGCGGGTCAACGCGCGACTTCCGGCGCCTCACCGGAGCGCGTCGTGCGGCTGGCGACGTCGCCGCTGCGCCCGGCGATCGTGCCGATCGCGAAGGCGGCGCCCGGCCTCTTCGAGGGCGCGGTCGAGCGGCTCGCCCGCTGAGGTCAGGCGACCGCCTGCGGCTCCGCGATCCCGAGGGCCTCGAGCAGCTCGGCCGCCGTGTCGACGACCGCGACCGCGCCCGCCTGCTCGGCGGGGGCGCCGTAGCCCCAGGTCACGAAGATCGTCGGGATGTCGTGCGCCGCCGCACCCTCGATGTCGTGGATGCGGTCGCCGATCATGACGGGTGACGACAGGTCGGCGCCGCCGGCCCGCAGCCGGCGCAGGGCCTCGGCCACGACATCCGCCTTCTTGCTGCGGACCTCGTCGTCGCTCGCACCGGTCAGCTCGTCGAAGTACCGGGTCAGGTCGTAGTGGTCGAGCACGAGCGTGGCCGGGCGTCTCGGGCTTCGACGTCGCGAGCGACAGCGGAAGGCCCGCCTCGTGGATCGCGCGCAGCACGTCCTCGAGCCCCGGATAGACGGTCGCGTCGAAGACCCCGGTCGCGAGGTAGAGCGGGCGGTAGATGTCGAGGGCGCGCTGCGGCCTCGGCCAGGTCGAAGTGCGCGAGGTCGCGGAACGAGTCCATGATCGGCGGCCCGACGTAGGCCAGCAGCTCGGCGGGCGAGGGCACGGGGAGGCCCATGCGCTCGAACGTCTGCGGCGAGCGTCGCGGTGATGCCGGGCGCCGAGTCGACGATCGTTCCGTCGAGGTCGAACAGCACGGCGGTGTACGTGCTGGCCATCGCGACTAGCCTAGGCGGCATGAGCGAGAGCACCCCGGCCGCGATCGGCCGCAGCATCATCCGCGATCGCCCGCGCCGTCCGCGCCGGTCACCGAAGGTCATGCCGCGCGGGACGTCGACCAGCCTGCTGTTCACGATCGCCGTCATCCTGTCGTCGCTCGTGTTCGCGCTGCCCGTCACGGTGGCGCGCATCGTCGAGGGCATCCTCGACAGCACCAACCCCGACGGCATCAAGGACACCGGGGCGGGCCTGGCCTACCTCGGCCCGATCCTCGGCTGGTCGTTCGGGTCGCTCGGCGTGCTGCTGCTCGTCGTGATCGTCGTCTACGCGATGATCTACCGGCGCGAGCGCACGCTCGACGCCCTCAAGCTGCCGCTGCTGCTGGTCGCGATCCAGATCGTGCTCGGCGTCTCGCATCATCTTCACGCGTTCACCAACTCGAACTGAGGTTCCGGCGACGGCCGCTCGACCGAGGTGCGCCGCGCCGCGCCTCCTCGGCGATCGGCGCCCGGTGTCGCCACCGCGCGGCCTCGACGCGCAGCCGGGTACACCGTCGCCGGCGTCGCCGCATGAGCGCACGGTCGCGATGTCTGCGGTCGCGCGGCGACGTGCGCGACGCTACTGCCGGCGCTGATCTCCACGCAGCGTGGCGATCGCGCGCTCTGAGCCGGCCTAGAACAGCCGGTTCTCGGCGGTGTCGAGCCCGCGCATCGCGTCGTAGTCGAGCACCAGGCACCGGATGCCGCGGTCGGTCGCCAGCGTGCGCGCCTGCGGCTTGATCTCCTGGGCCGCGAACACGCCGGTGACCGGCGCGAGCAGCGGGTCGCGGTTCATCAGCTCGAGGTAGCGGGTCAGCTGCTCGACGCCGTCGATGTCTCCACGTCGCTTGATCTCGACCGCGACCGAGGCGCCCGCCGGCATCCCGAGCCAGGATGTCGACCGGGCCGATCGCGGTCATGTACTCGCGCCGCACCAGCGTGTGGCCGTCGCCGAGCAGCTCGATCTGCTCGGCGAGCAGGCGCTGCAGGTCGGCCTCGACGCCGTCCTTCTGCAGGCCGGGGTCGATGCCGAGCTCGTGCTGCGAGTCGTGCAGGATCTCGTGGATCGAGATCACCAGCAGGTCGGCGGTCTTCGCGTGGGTGACGCGCCAGAGCTCGATGACGCCGGCCGCCGCGCGCTCGTCGTCGACCTCGTCGAGGGTGAAGACGGCGGGCGGGCTCATCCAGTTGAGCGGCTTGTAGCTCAGCGAGTCGGAGTGCACGAGCACGCTGCCGTCGTTCTTGAGCACGAGCAGCCGCGTCGCGAGCGGCAGGTGCGCGCTCAGCCGGCCGGCGTAGTCGACGGAGCAACGGGCAACGACGAGACGCACGGGGCGAGTCTAAGTCGCCGGCCGGAGCGCGCAACTGCGCAGGATCGCGGTCACGACCGGCCGGCGTCGGCGCCGGTCGCGCTACTTCGCCGGCGCGCGGGAGCCGAACGGCCGAATCGTGCGCGATTCACTGCCGGCTGGCGCCTCCGACGCGCGGCGCGCTTCTCGGGCTCGCGCGCGGCGGGGATCGCGAGCGTCGCGATGATGATGAGGCCGAGCACGATCCAGAGGGCGTTGAGCACGCCGATCTGGTCGCCGACGAAGCCGATGAGCGGCGGGCCGATGAGGAACGCGGCGTAGCCGATCGTCGCGACGGCGCTCACGCTGGCGGCGGCGGTGCGCGGGTCGTCGGCCGCGGCCGACATGCCGACCGGGAAGCCGAGCGAGGCGCCGAGGCCCCACAGCACGACGCCGGCGATCGGCGATCGGGATGATCGGCACCAGGATGACGATCGCGAGTCCGACGGCGGCGGCGAGCGCCGCGCCGCGCAGCACCGGCACCCGCCCGAACCGGTCGAGCAGCGGGACGCCGGCGAGGCGCCCGACGGTCATCGCGACGGTGAAGACGCCGAACATCAGCGCGCCCTGGCCGTTGTCGAAGCCGCGGTCGTCGATGAAGCCGATCGCGATCCAGTCGTTCGCGGAGCCCTCGGTGAACGCCATGCCGAGCACGAGCAGGCCGATGAGCAGGGTGCGCGGGTTGAGCCAGATCGCCATGCGCTCGCGGAAGGTCACCGGGCTCGCGTCGCCGTCCTCGCCGGCGAGCGCGTCGTCGGTGGGGATCCAGCGGACGACGAGGATCGCGCCGACGATCAGCAGCGACGCCGATGACGCCGAGGTGGAGCGCGACGTCGACGCCGGCGAACGCGGCGGCCGCGCCGATGCCGGCGCCGGCGACGGTGCCGAAGCTCCAGCTGGCGTGGAACCACGGCATGATGTTGCGGCCGTTGGCGCGCTCGGCGCCGGCGCCGGAGACGTTCATCGCGACGTCGCAGATGCCGCTGGCGAGGCCGTAGAGCGCGAAGCCGACGATCGTGACGGCGAAGCTGCTCGAGCACCGACGACGCCGACGCCGATCGACGACGAGCGACGACGCCGCAGCCGGCGAGGAAGAGCAGGATGATGCGCCGCCCGCCGAGCCAGTGCACGATGTGGCTCGAGAGGATCATGCCGACGATCGCGCCGACCGAGACGCCGAGGATGCAGGAAGCCCGACCTCGGTGATCGAGATGCCGCAGGTGGTCGCGGATGCTGGGGATGCGGCTGATCCAGGCGGCGGCACCGAACCCGTTGAGCGCGAACACGACGAAGATCGCGTTGCGCCAGGCCGCGGCGTAGGCGGGGCGGGCGGTCGGTGGCTGCGTTGCTCATGGCTCCTGCTGTCTCTGAGCGGGACTCGAATCGTTTCGATCGAATCGTTTCGAGTACGATAACAACCCATGGACGACCAGGCAAGCGCGCCGCGGCCGACCCTCGCCGCCGTCGCGGCGCGGGCCGGCGTCTCGGTCTCCACGGCGTCCCTCGTGTTCAGCGGGCGCGGCCCCGTCTCGGACGCCACGCGCGACCGCGTGCTCGCGGCCGCGGCCGCGCTCGACTACGCCGGACCCGGATCCGACCGCGCGCTCGCTGCGCCGCGGCAGCACCGGGGTGATCGGCGTCGTCACCGAGGACTCGCTCGCCGACTCGTTCCGCGACCCGATGAACCTCGCCCTGCTCGACGGCATCGGCGAGGGCCTCGGCGACGAGCGCCTCGGCCTGCTCGTGATCCCGCGGGTGTCCGACCCGGGGATCGACCTCGCCGCCGCGCCCGATCGACGCCGCGATCCTGCTCGGCTGCAGCACCGACGTCGCGCCGTCGGTCGCCGCGCTCCGCCAGCGCCGGATCCCGGTCGTCGCGATCGAGGCCGTGCCCGATGGACGGACGTCGTCGCCGATCGACCTCGACAACCGCGACGCCAGCCGCCGCGGCGCCGAGCACCTGCGCGCGCTCGGGCACCGCCGCGTCGCCATCGTCACGCTCCCCCTCGACGCGGCGCGCACCCGCGGCGAGGTGACCGCCGAGCGGCTCGCCGCCTCCGCGGCGCACACCACGCTCGAGCGGCTGGCCGGCGTGCGCGAGGTGTTCCCCGAGGCGCCCGCGCACTCCGCGACCGGCAGCACCGTCGACGAGGGTGCCCGGATCGCGCGCGAGCTGCTCGACGTGCCGCCGGCCGAGCGGCCCGACGGCGATCGTCGCGCAGAGCGACCTGCTCGCGGTCGGGGTGATCCGCGCCGCCGAGCAGCTCGGCCTCGAGGTGCCGCGCGACGTGAGCGTGCTCGGCTTCGACGGGGTGCGGCTCGAGGGCGCGACCGCGCACGTGCTCACGACCCTGGTGCAGCCCGCGGTCGAGAAGGGGCGCGCCGCCGCCGCCGCGGTGCTCGCCGAGCTCGCCGGCGAGCGCGGGCGCGACGTGCTGCTGCACTCCGAGCTGCGGATCGGCACGACGACCGGGCCGCCCGGTCGCACTGCCTGCAGGCGCCTAGGCGAACCGCTGGGTCAGGGACGTCGAAGGCGGCGTCGAGCGCAGCATCCGGAGCCTGTCGTCCCGGATCGGCCAGGTACCAGTCGACGATCTCGCGGACCCCTCGGCGAACGGCGTCGTCGCGACCCAGCCCGGCACCAGCGACTTGATGCGCGTGTTGTCGAACACGCACCGAGTGCGCCTTGTCGCCGAGCAGCCCGGCGCCGATCTCGGGCAGCTCGCGCGCGATCGGCGTCGCTCGGCACGTGCACGATGCTCGGCTCGACGCCCGAGCGCGCGGCCGAAGAGCCCGGCGATCGCGTTCCAGGTGAGCGACTCGTCGGAGGTGATGTGCACCGGCGGCGCCGAGCGCGTGCGGGTTGCCGAACAGCCCGACGAAGGCGCGCGCGAAGTCGCGGGCGTGGGTCAGCGTCCAGAGCGAGGTGCCGTCGCCGTGCATGACGATGCGGGCGCCCGTCGCGGATGCGGGCGAGCGCCGTCCAGCCGCCCTCGAGCGGGATGAGCGTCGGGTCGTAGGTGTGCGACGGGCGCACGATCGTCATCGGGAACCCGGTCGCGCGGTACGCGCGCACGAGCACGTCCTCGCAGGCGATCTTGTCGCGCGAGTACTGCCAGAACGGGTTGTGCAGCGGCGTCGACTCGACGATCGGCAGGTGCGCGACCGGCTTCTGGTACGCGGACGCCGACGAGATGAAGATGTACTGGCCGGTGCGGCCCGTCGAACAGCTCGACGTCGGCCTCGACCTGGTCGGGGGTGAAGGCGCGGAAGTTCGCGACCACGTCGAACTCGCGCGTCGCCCACGGCGTCGCGCACGGAGGCGGGGTCGCCGGCGTCGCCGACGATCGGCTCCGCTCCCTCGATCGGCGGGCGGGTGCTGTCGGTGCCGCGGTTCAGCAGCGTCACGCTCCATGCCGCGCTCGACGGCCAGCCTGCTGCACGACGCGCTGATGATGCCGTTGCCGCCGATGAACAGAACTCGCAGAGCAGCCATGCTCGTAGGCTTCCACCATGGCTTCAGGCGCGCAAACCCCGACTCCGACAATCCCGGCATCGAGCTCGACGAACTCGACCCGGCGGTCCGGCCGCGCGACGACCTGTTCCGGCACGTGAACGGCAAGTGGATCGCGCGCACCGAGATCCCGAGCGACAAGGCGCGCTACGGCTCGTTCTACGTGCTCGCCGAGGAGGCCGAGAAGGCCGTGCGCGACATCATCGAGGAGGCGCAGGAGCGCCGACCGCCGGCACCGAGGAGCGCAAGGTCGGCGACCTGTACGCCAGCTTCCTCGACGAGGAGCGCATCGAGGCGCGCGGCTGGTCGCGCCGTCGCGCCCGACTTCGACGGCGATCGACGGCGATCGCCGACATCCCGTCGCTCGTCGCGCGAGCTCGGCCGGCTCGAGCGGCTCGGCACCAGCGGCTTCCTGCAGGCCTTCGTCGACAACGACCCGGGCGACCCCGAGCGCTACCTCGTCTTCCTCGAGCAGGGCGGCCTCGGCCTGCCCGACGAGTCGTACTACCGCGACGAGAAGTTCGCCGAGATCCGCACCGCCTACCGCGCGCACCTCGAGCGCATGCTCGGGATGGCGGGGCTGAGCGACGCCGGCGACGCGCGCCCAGCGGGTGCTTCGACCTCGAGACCGCGATCGCCGGCCCACCACTGGGACAACGTGCGCACCCGCGACAGCCAGGCGACCTACAACCCGATGCACTGGGCCGAGGTCGAGGCGCTCGCCGGGTCGGAACGCGGCGGGCTGCTCGCCGCGCTGGCTCGAGGCGCTCGACGTGCCGGCCGGGCTCGTTCGCCGAGGTCGTCGTGCGCGAGCCGAGCTTCGTCGAGGGCCTCGCCGGGCTGCTCGACGAGGACCGCCTCGACGCCTGGCGCGACTGGCTGCGCTGGCAGGTCATCCGCGTCGTCCGCGCCGTACCTGCACGCCGAGGTCGTGCAGGCGAACTTCGACTTCTACGGCAAGACGCTCACCGGCACCCCCGAGCTGCGCGCCCGCTGGAAGCGCGGCGTCTCGCTCGTCGAGGGCGCGCTGGGCGAGGCCGTCGGCCGCATCTACGTCGAGCGGCACTTCAGCCCCGAGCGCGAAGACCGCGATGGACGACCTGGTCGCCAACCTCGTCGCGGCCTACCGCGACAGCATCGAGACGCTCGAGTGGATGACCCCCGAGACCCGCGAGCGCGCGCTCGAGAAGCTCGGCGAAGTTCACGCCCAAGATCGGCTACCCGGTGAAGTGGCGCGACTACTCGACGCTCGAGATCGTGCCCGACGACCTGGTCGCCAACGTGCGGGCGACGACCGAGTTCGAGTTCCAGCGCGAGCTCGGCAAGATCGGCAAGCCGATCGACCGCGACGAGTGGTTCATGACCCCGCAGACGATCAACGCGTACTACAACCCCGGGTTCAACGAGATCGTGTTCCCGGCGGCGATCCTGCAGTACCCGTTCTTCGACGAGACCCGGGATGCCGCGGCCAACTACGGCGCGATCGGCGCGGTGATCGGCCACGAGATCGGCCACGGCTTCGACGACCAGGGCTCGCAGTACGACGGCGACGGACGGCTCACCGACTGGTGGACCGCCGACGACCGCGCCGCGTTCGAGGCGCGCACCGCATCGCTGATCGCGCAGTACGACGCGCTCGAGCCCGCGCAGCTGCCCGGCCACCACGTGAAGGGCGACCTGACGATCGGCGAGAACATCGGCGACCTCGGCGGGCTCGGCATCGCCTGGAAGGCGTACCTGCTCTCGCTCGACGGCGCCGAGCCGCCGGTCGTCGACGGGCTGACCGGCGCCGCAGCGCTTCTTCCTGAGCTGGGCGCAGGCCTGGCAGGTCAAGCTCCGCGACGAGGAGGCCCTGCGCCTGCTGTCGATCGACCCGCACTCGCCGAACGAGTTCCGCTGCAACCAGATCGTCCGTAACATCGACGTGTTCTACTCGACGTTCGACGTCACCGCGTCGCGACGCCCTCTGGCTCGACCCGGAAGACAGAGTCACCATTTGGTAGAGATCGCGACCAGCCGTGAACGCCGCGCGCGCGTGCGCACGCCGCGCGCGGCGCAGCATCGCGCCCTGCAGCCGGCCGACAACTTCGCGAACAGCTTCACCGCGCTCGGCGATCTCGCCTACGAGGGCGCCCAGGTCTCGGCGTCGGTCATGGATCTCGACACCGGCCGCGTGCTGGTCGCCATCGACGAGCGCATCGTGCTGCCGACGGCGTCGATCGGCAAGATCCTGCTGCTCATCGAGGTGTCGGCGCGGCTGACCGAACGCGACGCGTCGGGGTACGGCATCCTCGACAAGACGCTCCGGGATGCCGTGGGCGACTCGGGCGTGTGGCAGCACCTCCAGGCGCCCTCGCTTCCCGGTCGCCGACCTCGCGTCGCTCGTCGGCGCGACCAGCGACAACCTCGCGACCAACGTGCTGCTGCGCCAGGTCGGGCTGCAGGCGGTGCGCGCCCGCACCGAGTCGCTCGGCCTGCTGCGCACCGCGCTGCTCGACCTGGTGCGCGACTCGCGCGGGCCCGACGACGCCCCGCAGCTCTCGGTCGGCTCGACCGCCGAGCTGATGTGGCTGTTCTCGGCGCTCGCCCGCGGCGAGGTCGTCGACAGCCTCACCTCGCAGCCGCGTGCTCGGCTGGCTGTCGCTCAACTCCGACCTGTCGATGGTCGCGAGCGCGTTCGGGCTCGACCCGCTGTCGCACCGCGGCGTCGACCACGGCCTGCTGCTGGTCAACAAGACCGGGACCGATGCCGGGCGTCCGCGCCGAGGCGGGCGTGCTGCGCGGGCCGCGGGCGGGCGTCGCGTACGCGGTGTCGGTGCAGTTCAACGACAGCGGGATCGCGGCGCGGCTGCGCGTGCTCGACGCGCATGCGCACGGTCGGGCTTCGACCTGCTCGAGTACGTGCACTGAGGCCTTAACCCTGCTCCTTCACCCTCGCCTCTCACCCGAGTCGGTTAGTCCACGGGTGACCCCCATAGGGGTGTCGGCATTTTGGGGGACGTGTTACTTTCGCTCTGTCCGCGTGGCACGCACCCCGAACCCGTGTGCTCGCACCCCCCGACGGATCAGACGAACTAGGAGCATCCCCCACCTCCCCATCCCCCGTATCCCCCCTCTCTGCGCGAGTCTCCCCCGACTCGCGCACCCGTCCCCCGACCGGTCCATCCGGACGCGCCTGCGCGCCGCTCTGCGCGCGGATCGACGCGACCCCGCACGTACCTGCACCCCCGTGCAGCTCCTCCTCTCAGCAAGGAACCCCCGAGCATGTTCAAGAAACTTCTGGCCGGCGTCATCACCGCCGTCCTCTCACTGGGCGTCGTGGCCCTCGTCGCCGGTCCGGCCAGCGCGCACCACAACACGATCAGCCGCGAAGGTCACCTGTGCCACCGACGGCAGCTACAAGGTCACCTGGTCCGTCAAGAACTCCGAGTCCAACAAGACCGAGGTCATCACCGCAGTCGAACATGCCCGGCGTCGTCGCCGTCGGCACGAGCTTCGGCTTCAGCGAGACCAAGCACGTTCGTCCAGACCGTCACCGACGCCGCAGAACCTCGACGCTGATCCTGACCGGCTTCTGGGACGGCGACGCAACGTCTACAACGACGACGCGACAACAGCGGCTACGCTCGAGCAAGGACTCGTTCCCGACCGGCTGCATCAAGGTGACCGCCGAGGCGACCCCGCAGCCGTCCGTCTGCACGGGCCCGAACCAGTACAGCGACCCGAGCTACACCCTGAAGGCCGTCGACCGGCGTCACCTACACGGTCGACGGCGTCGTCAAGGCCGCCGGGCACCTACCCGGCCACCAACGGCACCGACGGTGCAACATCGTGGCCACGGTGACCGACCCGAAGTACGAGCTCGTCGGCACCAACGTCGTGGGACTTCACGTTCACGGCGCCGGCCGATCCTGCACGGTCGACGGTCGAGCCGGTCGACGCCCGAGTTCAAGCAGCAGGTCTGCACCGGCCCCGGTGACCACTCGCTCGCAGTACCTTCAAGATCACGGCCGTCACCGGCGTGCTCTACTACGTCAAGATCGACGGCGGCGCCGAGCAGCCGCATCGCGGCGGGCACGCACCCCATCCCCGATGGCGTCGATCGACGGTCCAGGTGATCGCCAAGGGCGACGCCGCGAACTACTACGTGCATCAAGGGCGGCACCGAAGATCTATCCGGTCTACACCGTCAACCCGGCCGGCAAGTGCCTCGTCGAGCGTGACCCCGAAGACGCCCGACCGCGACGCAGGCCACCTGCGACGTCGTCAACGCACCCGGGCGTCGTGCCGCCGTCGACCTACACGCTGTACTACGTGCGAGCACGTCGTCTACCTGGTCAGCACCGACAACGTGAACTTCACGCCCGGTGACGATCGACGGCAACACGACCTACACGGTCTCGCCGGGGACGCACGTCTACGTGAAGGCCACGGTCGACGACCCGACGAAGTACCAGACCGCCGCCGTTCGCCTGGGATCACCTCTTCACCGACCCCGGTGACTGCAAGCCCGAGGTGACCCCGGTCGCGCCCGACGTCGCGGACCAGTACTGCGACGACAGCGACCCGACGAACCCGATCCTGGTCGACGGCACGATCACCATCACCGCGGCCGCCGAACGTCGACGTACTTCATCGACGGCATCCCTGCCGTCGCCGGCGCGAACCTCGGTCGCCCCCGGTGCGCACACCGTGACGGCGACGTTCGACACCACGAAGTACAAGCTGGCGCCCGGAGCGACAGTCGCCGTTCGCCGTTGACGATCAACCCGGGCGAGTGCCTGCCGACCGAGCCGCTGGTGACCCCGGCCGCGGCGTCGACCCAGATCGGCTGCTTCAGCAACGGCTCGTACACGCTGTCGAACGACCTGAACGACCCGGCCGCCGTCATCTGGACGGTCAACGGCATCGCAGGTCGCGCAGGGCAAGTACACGGTGTCGAGCACCGGCACGCGTGAACATCGTCGCTGCCCCGAACGCACCCGACTACGGCTTCGCGCACGGTGTGCAGACCAGCTGGACGGTCGACTTCAAGAAGCCGACGGTGTGCGACGTCGAGACGCTCGCCCTGACCGGTCAGTCCCCCACGGGACTGCTGATCGCGGCTGACCTGCTCGTGGTCGCCGGTCTGGCCCTGTTCGCGGTGCGCGCGGTCCGCCGCGGCGCCCGCGAGACGGCCTAGCCGCTGAAGCGGCGACGCCGCGCCCCGTGGGCTGAGACACAGGGGCGCGGCGTCGTCCTGTCCTCGCGGGCTCGATCGCCTCGGCCGATCGAGCCCGATCGAGGCTGTCGAGGATGTCGATCGGGACGGAAACGGACGGTAGCGAGCTGAGAACGCCGCGCCTGAACGGGGTACAGCGGGGGGTTGTCCCCCTAATGGGGGACGTGCTACGGTACCGGGATCACAACACGCGTGACCCCTGAACGGGGGACACGATCGAAGGATCAGGAAGAGCACAGCTGGCGTCCGTGACCCGCCGCGACGGATGACAGTCCTCCGCATCGCCTAGGAGTGCCGACCACTAGCCCACCCCCCCTGCGCAATTGCATTGCGCGCTAGTGCGCCACGCGAGCCTGTCGTCATCGACGTATCGAGGCCCCGCCTCGTCGACGGTGGGTCGGCATGTTCTGCGTCCTCACGCGGCCTTTCGGCCAGTCGTGCAGTCACTGGAGCATCCGTTCTCGGCGGAGATCCGCCGGGACGAGGCGGTCCGATCGCGTCTCCGTGATCAGACCGAGGGTCCCTCAGCGGACCCAGTCAGGAGATCGAGATGAGCTTCAAGAAGTTCATTGCCGCCGGAGGTGCTTTCCTCATCGTGCTGGGCGCGTCCACGCTCGGCGCCGCGGCCGCCTACGCAGACGATGGCGCACCGGAAGAGACCGCGGTCACCGAAACCGCACCGGAACCCGCCACCGAGCCCGAACCCGCACCCGAAGCCCCGCCGCCCGCCGAGGAGCCGCCCGCCGAACCTCCGGCCGAGCCGCCCGCCGAGCCGGCGCCCGCTGCCCGAGGAGACGGAGCCCGAGGCCCCGCCCGAGCCGGACGGAGTGGCCGAGTCACCGGTGAAGCCGCAGGCAGCACAACGGTTCACTGCCGCGTCGACTCCGCTCGACCACGGACGGGACCCCGTACGTGCTGCTCGCCTGGCAGCTCCCGTGCGGCGTCGCGGATCCCTGGTGTCCGCCCGGACAGACGCTGGTGCATCAGCTCGATCTCGCCGCACCGTCGCTGGACGCGCTCGACAACCTGATCCTCAACACCTGCTTCGACTGGCAGGTCGACCTCGAGAACGATTCGGCCATCACGACAGCGCTCGTCGCGATCGGTGTGGGCTGACGGCCGCCCGGTGTACCGCCCGAGGACCACGCCTACGGCGCCGTCCCCGGCAATCCGTGGAAGTTCGTCGACAACCCCGACTGCTCGGTGACACCGGCGGCGTCCGGCGTCGATCAGATCTGCGCTCAGGGGACAGGTCCTGGTCAACGGTTCGATCCAGCTGACGATGATCACCGGGGTGAACTACACGATCACCGGGCCCGGGCCGGCCGACGTCCCGTTCGACGCGTCCGGTCTGGCGAGCAACCTGCCTCCCGGGCGCGTACACGGTGACGTTCACCCTCGATCCGGGATACACGAGCGCGGTCACCAGTCCGCTGCCGGTGATCAACATCGCCGCGTACACCGGGCCTTGCCCGTACGACGTGACGCCCGGTGCGACATCGGGTGACCAGGTCTGCGTGCGCGACGCGATGCTGCAGGACGGATTCATCCAGCTCACGCTGCTGACCGGGGTGAACTATACGATCACCGACTCGAGTGCGGCGAACGTCCCGTTCGATGCGGCCGGTCTGGCGAGCAACCTGCCTCCCGGCACCTATACGGTGACGTTCACCCTCGATCCCGGCTATACGAGTTCGGTCACGAGCCCGCTGCCGCTGATCACGATCAACGCGCACAACGGACCGTGCGGCGTAAACGTCGACCCGGCGGCGACCGGCACGGATCAGACCTGCGTGCTGAACGTCTTCCTCACCGACGGAAGCATCCAGCTCACGCTGCTGACCGGGGTGACCTACACGATCACCGACTCGACCGCGACGGTGCGTCCCGTACGACGCGACCGGGCTGGCTGATCCCGTCCCGCCCGGGACGTACACGGTGTCGTTCGTGCTCGATCCCGGGTACATCACGGCGGTCGCGAGTCCGATCATGATCACCATCGCTGCCTACCCGGTCCTGTGTGATCTGACGACCGCGCCCCTCGTGGTCCCGATCGTCACGCAGGTGCAGCTGTCCTGCGACGGCACGGGCTCGTACACGCTGGCCAACGACCTGAACATCGCGGCCGCGGTGAACTGGACGGTCAACGGCACTCCGGGTGTGATCCCCGGCACCTACCCGGTCTCGAGCCCGGGCACGGTGGTCGTCCATGCCGATCCCGCAGCTCCGCTGTACGGATTCGCGGGAGGTCAGCTCCAGGACTGGACGCTGATCTTCACGGCGGCATCCGGATGCGAGTTGACGACGCTGGCCCTCACCGGGTTCACGCCGAACGGCCTCATCATGGCCGGCATGGTGCTGATCGTGGGTGCTCTGGCCCTGTTCCAGATCCAGAGGGTCCTCACCCGGCGTGACAGCCTGATCTAGCCCACGACGTCCCCGCTCACGTGGCTGAGACACGTGGGCGGGGGCTTTCACGCCCGCCGGCCGCATAGCCTTGCCCGGTGAGCCTGCCCGCGTCCCATCCGCTCCTCGACGGACGCACCTCGACGTCGCCGATCGTGCGCGCCTACCGCGGCGAGCGTCAGCCGACACCGCCGATCTGGTTCGGCGCACGTGCCGGAGTGCGGGCCGTGACGCAACACGGCGCCGATGCGGCCGCTGTCTTCAGCGACATCCTGATCCCGCTCCGGATGGCGGGCCTGGTGCAGGATGCGGCGGCGACCATCGCATCACCGATCCGCAGCGCCTCGGATGTGCTCGCACTGCGCCCGCTCGACCCGGACGCGTTCGCGCCCGTCACCGAGGCGGTCAGCGAGGCGGTCGCCGAGCTCGGATCGGTCCCGCTCATCGCGATCGCGGGAGCCCCGTTCACCCTCGCGTCGTTCCTCATCGAAGGCGGCTGGTCCGTCGACCATCTGCGCGCCCGCGCAATGATGTACGCCGACCCGCACGCCTGGGCGGGTCTGCTCAACTGGTGCGCGGACGCGACGGGGGCGTTCCTCCGCGCACAGGTGGTCGCGGGTGCGAGCGCGACGCAGCTCACCGACCCTGCCATCGGGGTCCTCTCCCGCAGCGACTTCCAGCGCCGCGTCGCGCCGCATTCGAGGCGGGCATTCGACGTGCTGCGCGGGCTCGATGTGCCGCGCATCCACGTCGGTGCGGGGAGCGGCGAGGTGCTCGACCTTCTGGCCGGGATCGGCGCGACGGTCGCCGGCGTCGACTGGCGGCTCCCCCTCGACGTGGCGAGCGACCGCCTCGGCGGCGGCGTCCCGGTGGAGGGCAACCTCGACCCCGCCCTGCTCTCCGCGCCGTGGAACACCCTCGCCGCGCACGTCGACGACGTGCTCGCGCGCGGCCGGACGGCCCCCGCGCACGTGGTCGCGCTCGGGGGTGAGCTGCCGGAGGGGATCGACCCCGATGTGCTCGCCCGGCTCGTGCGGCGTGTCCACGGCGACGACTCTTCCCTGTGAGCAGCCTGCGGGCTGAGTACATTCCGTTGACGGAATGCATCTCGTGGGGGAGGCTGGGAACGCGGGACTAGGCTGACACCTTACGGACCCGCGAAGAACAGGAGCACACAGTGAAAGGCAAGATCCTATTCGTGGCCGGACTGGGCCTCGGATACGTATTCGGCACCCGAGCCGGTCGTGAGAAGTACGAAGAGCTGCGCACCGCGGCCCTGAAGGTCTGGAACGACCCCCGCGTGCAGAAGCAGGTGGATGCGGTCGAGGACTTCGTCAAAGACAAGGCCCCCGAGGTCGCCGACTTCGTGAGCGACAACGCCAAGAAGGTCGTCGCGCAGGTGTCCGGCAAGAAGCCCGCCGCCAAGTCCGGTACTCCCAGCGGCAGCTCGACGAGCAGCGCTGCCAAGTCGAGCACCGCCAAGTCCAGCTAGCGGGCGCGCCATGTCGTCCGCTCAGGGATCGCCTGACGCCGCACCACCCCGGCGCTCGCTGATCGACCTCGTGACCAGCATCCCGAACCTGGTCGGCGACCTCGTGAATCGCGAGATCGATCTGATCAAGGCCGAGATGACGGCCAAGCTCAAGGCGCTCGGGATCGGAGCCGGCTTCCTCGCGGCAGCCGTGCTGCTGCTCCTGGCGATGCTCGGTGTCCTGCTGACCGCAGGCATCCTGGCGCTATCTCTCATCATGCCCGGATGGCTCGCCGCCCTGCTGGTGGCCGCCGGGCTCCTCATCATCGGCGTCATCATCGGGCTGATCGGATACGGGATCCTCAAGAAGGGGATCCCTCCCGTGCCGACGGAATCGATCGACAGCCTCAAGCGTGATCTCAGAGCCATCAAGGGAATCGGAAAGCGAAGGAACCCATGAGCACCCCATCGACTGCCAAGGCCCAGGCCCAGAAGGCGCGCGACGATCTCGCCAACGCGCTCGACGCCATCGACGACAAGTTGAACGTGCCCAAGCGCGCGCAGGAGCTCGGCAAGCAGGCCATGGCCTCGTACGAGAAGAACCCGCTGCCGTTCATCATCGGCGGCGTGGCCGTCGCGGTCGTCGCGGTCGGCCTCATCGCCTGGGCGATCTTCAGCGACGACGACTGAGCCCTGCTCGCGTCGAAATCCTGAGCCTCCCCCGTCGATTCGCGCGCGTCGCGCGAGCGGGGGAGGATAGGACGCGATGAGCGACGCGACCCTCCAGCTCGGCACCCGCGGCGGCCCCCTCGCGCTCGCGCAGGCGGGTCCGATCGCGCAGAAACTCGGCGCCGACCTGGTGGTCTTCGATCTCGCGGGCGACGCCTCGACGCACGCCCTCCGCGATGCGCTGCGGGCGGGCGAGGTGGATGTCGCGGTCCACGCCTACAAGGAGCTCCCGATCGAGGACGCCGACGGCGTCGTCGTCGCGGCGGTGCCGAAACGCGGTGACGCGCGGGACGCCCTGTGCGCCCGTGACGAGCTCACCCTCGACGACCTCCCGACAGGGCGCCCGCGTCGGCACCGGTTCTGCGCGCCGTCGAGCCCAGCTGCTCGACCGACGTCCCGACCTCGAGGTGGTGGAGATCGGCGACGACATCGAGACGCGCCTCGCGCGGGTCGGGACCGACCTCGACGCCGTCGTGCTCGCGGCCGCCGGAGTCGACCGCTTCGACCGGCTCGATCTGGTCACCGAGTTCCTCGGGATCGACGGCTGGCCGACGACGCCGGGGCAGGGTGCGCTCGCCGTCGAGGTCCGTCGCGGCGAGGAGAAGTCCGTCTCGAAGCTCGACCACAAGCCCAGTCGGCTCGCGGCCGAAGCCGAGCGCGGCATCCTGGCCCGTCTCCAGGCCGACAGCTCGGCTCCGATCGGCACGCACGCGCTGCTCGACGACGGGCTCCTCTTCCTCACCGCGCGGGTGTATGCGCTCGACGGCACCGCGCAGCTGACCAGCTCGCACGCGCTCTACCCGGAGGATGCGCTGCATCCGGCCGCCGATCTGGCGGAGCGGGTCGCGTCCGAGCTGATCGCGGCGGGTGCGACCGAGCTCGCGCCCCTCGCCGGGGATCTCGCGAGAGGAGCTGACGCCGAATGACGAGTCAGAAGCCGCTCGCCGGATGGCGCGTGCTGGTGCCCCGCGGGGGCACGTGGGGCGACGAGGTCGCTGCGACGCTGCGCGGGTACGGCGCGGTTCCCGTGATCGCGCCGCTGATCAACTTCGCCAGCGCGGAGGACCCGTCGGCGCTCGCCAACGCCCTGCACGAGCTGCAGGACGGCCAGTTCGACTGGCTCGTCGTCACGAGCGCCACGACCGTGGACGTGCTGATCGGCCAGGGCACGAAGGTGCCCGACAACACGCGGATCGCAGCGGTCGGCGAGACCACCGGAGCCGCGCTGCAGCTCGGCGGGTACCGTGTCGACTTCGTCCCGCACGCCGACAACTCGGCACGCGGACTGGTGAAGGAGTGGCCGGCCAGCGACATCCGGGGTCGGGTGCTCATCCCGCAGTCCGACATCGCCGAGCCGACGCTCGTCGCCGGTCTGTCGAAGCTCGGCTTCGCCGTCGAGTACGTCACCGCGTACCGGACAGTGGGGGTCCCGCTCGGACCGGACGTCGCGACCGACCTCGAAGCCGGTCGCATCCGCGGCGTGCTCGTCACCTCGGGCAGCGTCGCGCGGCAGCTCGCCGAGCAGCTGCCGGAACTGCCCGCCGAGACCGTGATCGCCTGCATCGGCCCGCGCACGGCGTTTGATGCCCGTGCCGCCGGCCTGCCCGTGCACGCGATCGCCGAGGAACGTACGGCCGACTCGCTCATCGCCGCGCTCGTCGATTACGCGGTCAACGAGTAGATGTCGATGACCCGTCTGCCCGGCTCCGGCACCGTCCCGCGGGTGTTCGCGTTCGGGGTGCTCGCGGTCGTCACAGTCTTCGTGATCGTGTGGATGACCCTCGATCCGTCGTCGCTCGCGCTCGCCCTGGTGCTCGAGGGGCTGGCGCTGGCGCTGGCGATCCGGTCCCTGTTCGTCGGGGTGCTGCTCGCGCCGGATGCGGTCGTCGTGAGGGCGTGGTTCCGCACGCACCGGTACGCCCGTGGGGAGCTGCGGGCCGTGGGGCCCGTTCCCTATTGGAAGTTCCTCGGCGGTGACGACGCCGCGCTCCGCCTGTTGAAGTTCACGCCCGAGCGCGGATGGGTCCGCGAGATCGCGTCGACCGTCGCGTGGCGTGGGCGCCCCGCCGAGCACTCCGCGCGGATCCGCGAGCACCTGGGCATCGGGGTCGCGCCGTAGGGGTCGGCGGCTACTCGCCGTGCCAGAGCCCGATCGCGGGTTTCTCGAGGAACTGCGCCGGGGCGGCGGAGGCCGCGGGTGCGAAGACCTTGGCGGGAGCCGGCGGAGGCGCCGGCGCGACGGCGGCCCCGACGGGCGTTCGCGACTTCGTCCCGTCACCGTGAACGACCGGCGCGGGGATCACGGCGGGCCCGCCAGGCGGCACCCCGCCCGAACGGCTCGGCGGCCGCGGCGTCGGCCCGACGGGTAGCGGCAGCCCTGCCAGGTGATCGTGGAACGCGGTGCCCGACGGCGCCTTCGGCGCGAACGTCGTGTCGTCGGTGATCAGCGCGTAGCGGCTCGACGACAGCGACTCCGAGGCGTCCACGACCCACCACGCCCACGGCGCGTAGCCGATGCCGTGGCCGTCGGCCCACGGTCATGAACGTCGTGAGGAGCGAGCTGCCGCCATCGGTCTGCCCGAACTCGCTCGCGATGACCGGCACCACCGCGGCGACCGGCACGATCTCGGCGTTCCAGCAGTCGACGGCGTTGCACCGCTGGCCGGGGTAGTTGTGCCAGGAGGCGATGAGCTGGCCGTCCGTCGGCTTGTTCGCGAGCCAGCCCGCGCAGGTCGTTCGCGTAGTCGAGGCCGGCCAGCATGATCGGCTGCGTCGCACCGGCCTCGCCGGATGGTCGTCACGAGCGTCTTCATCCCGACGACGGTGAAGGTCGACCCGCCGACGGACGTGACGTCGTTCTCGACGGGCGCCTGACATCCACCGTTCTTCCAGCACGACCAGGTGAGCGAGAAGCCGCCCGAGCGCGAGTACGGCTCGTTGAACGCGTCGAAGATGACCGACGGCACCTTCGAGTAGGCGGCGGCGACCGACTGCCAGAACAGCACCGATCGCGTGCCGGTCATCGGCACGCTGGCCGTCGGCTGACTTGCCGACCGGCGCGCTCCAGTGCAGATCGAGGATGACGACGATGCCGTGCGCGTTCAGCGACGTCGACCCAGGTACGCACCGCCGCGCGGTATCCGGCGACCGTGCCGTAGGCGGGTGCACCCTCCGCGCCCGAGCCAGCACTGCTCGTTGAGCGGAAGCCGCACCGCGTTGATGCCCCAGGTCACCATGGCGGCCGCCGCGGCATCCGTCGCCCCGCCCTGCGAGTAGCCCCAGCCCTGACGGCAGGCGTATTCGAGGCTCGGCCAGTTGACGGCATGCGGGACCCAGGTGTCACCGGTGCGGGCTGTCCAGGATGCGGTTGCCGCTGACGACCGGGATCGGCGCCGACCCGGGGGTCGGGCGTCGCGACCGGGGCGACCGGTCCGGGCCGGGAGTACTTGCCGAAGTTCTGCGTGAAGTAGCGGGTGCCGTTCTTCTCGACGTAGCCGATGCCGATGTCGGTGTAGTCGCCTGTCATGTTCGCGTAGTGGCCCGACGAGCCGCGCCAGCCGGCGACCACGGTCGTGTAGAGGTAGCCCGAGGCGACGTTCTCGCCGGCGCGGGTCCAGCCGGACGGAATCTGCGAGCTGTAGCTCGGGTTGTGCGAGATCTGGCCGTTGTTCGCCTGGGTCTGCGTCCAGGACTGCGCGACGGAATCCATGCGACGGTTGCGGATCAGCGGCCGCAGCCCGAGCTCGGCGCGGATGCGCGTTCGTGTCGGCGAGGATCTGCTGCACCGCGAGCTCGGTGGCGACGGCGGCGGTCGCGGCGGGCGCGGGGCCGACGGTGACGAGACCGACCGAGACGAGGGCAGCGAGGAGCGACGCCGATCAGCAGCCGCGCGCAGTCGTCCCACGTGACCCCCTCATGTCACGCGTGTCACGCTACGCGCGGGTGGACATCGGCGAGACCCCGACGGGGCAGGCTGTGGCGGCCCGGAGGGTGCGCGCGGCCTAGCCGATCGCGATCCCAGCCAGGACCAGCAGGCCGAGCAGCGGCGCGGCACCCTGGATGAGCGCCGAGCGCGCGCATCTTCGGGTTCGACGTGATCAGCACGACGGCCGCGAGCACCATGCTCAGCAGCGCGAAGATCGACGAGCGCGAATCCGGCCTGACGCGCATCGCTGCCGTGCACGATCATGATGAGACCCGCCACCACGCCCAGCGCCAGGAACAGGTTGTAGAAGCCCTGGTTGTAGGCGAGCGGTTTCATCAGTTCGGCGTCCTCGGCACTGCGGACGCCGAACACCTTGCGGGTCGACTCCTTCGTCCAGGTGCACGCTCTCGAGGACGAAGATGTACACGTGGATCAGGGCCGCGATGGCGGCGAACACGGACCCGATGATGACGAAGGCGGGGGACATGCTCGCCAGCATGGCACGATCACGTGATCAAGAGTGGTCTGCTCGACGTCGATCATGCGGGCGTAGAGCACCTGCTCGTTCACCTCGAGGTTGTTGATCAGCGACAGCGCGACGATGATGCCGTCGCCGACCCGCTCGTCCTTCGTGTCGCCGTACTGCACCTCGAGGAGCACGTTGTCGGCGCGCTCGTCGTTCGAGACGCTGTCCGGGTCCTGCCAGGTGCCGGCGGCCGCGAGCTCGGTCGACGCGCGCATGAAGTCGAGGGCGCCGGCCTTGAACCGCGGCAGCGCGAAGGTCAGCAGCTCCTGCTGGGTGCGCTCGAGGTCTGGTGCCGGTGCTCTCGTCGCCGAAGAGCAGGGCGAACAGGATGTCCTTGGCGCGTTGCAGGAGCGCCTCGCCGTCGTCGCTGCGGTGCTCCGGGGCCGAGCAGGGCGGTGCCCTTCTCGGGTGCGCCCTTCGCGAGCCGGCCGTCTTTCGAGGAGGGCGGCGCGGTCGACGCCGCGGTGCGCGGCGACGAACTCGTCGAGGGCGGCTCGTCGAGGCCGAGCGCGCGCACGCGATCGAGGCGCTCGCGGCGGGCGGTCGCCTTGGCGTCGCGCTCGGCGCGTCGGTCGATCTCCTCGAGGCTGTGCGGGTCGAGCGTCAGGCGCACGATCTGGTCGACGAGCCACTCGCGATCCTGGTCGGCGAGAAGCTCGCGCAGGCGCTCCTCGAACGCGGGGCTCAGCTCGAGGCGCACGGCACGGACGATCGCGGCGATGTCGTTCATGCCCGCAGTATCGTCCCGGTCAGGCGCGCACGTCCACCGCGATGCGGCCGGTGGTCTCGCCGGCCAGCATGCGCTCGGCGGTCGCCACCGCATCCTGGAGCCCGATGGATGTGGTGAGCCCGTCGAGCAGGTCGGTGTCGAGATCGCGGTCGAGCAGCCGCCATGCCGCATCGCGGGCCGTCGGCGGGGTGAGGACGGAGTTGACCCCGACCAGGCTCACCGCCCGCAGGATGAAGGGCATCATGCTCGCGGTGACCTGTGGCGTCGGCGGCCGCGCCGCACGCCGCGATCGTGCCGCCGTAGCGGGTCTGGGCGAGCACGTTGGCGAGGACGGTGCCGCCGACGGTGTCGATCGCGCCCGACCAGCGCTCGGACTGGAGGGGCTTGCCGGGGGTCTCGAGGTCGGTGCGGTCGATGATGGTGGTGGCGCCGAGGTTCGTGAGGTAGTCGTGGTCTGTCGGGCTTGCCGGTGACGGCGGCGACGGTGTGGCCGGCGCGTCGCGAGCAGGGCGATGGCGAGCGAGCCGACGCCGCCGGTGGCACCGGTGACGAGGATCTCGCCGTCGTAGGTGCTGCCGGTGATGCCGCCCAGGGCGAGCACGCAGAGCGCGGCGGTGTAGCCGGCGGTGCCGATCGCGGCTGCCTGCTGGCTGGTGAAGCGGTCGGGACGGGGATCGGCCAGTCGCCGGGGACGCGCGCCAGGGTGGCGAACCCGCCGTCGACGGTCTCGCCGAGGCCGCGGCCGTTGACGAGTACGCGGTCGCCGGGGGCGTGCTCGGGGTCGGTGCTGTCGCGGACGATGCCGACGAGGTCGATGCCGGGAATCAGCTTGTCCTTGCGGAGAATGCCGGGGCGGCCGGTGATCGCGAGGGCGTCCTTGAAGTTGAGGCTGGACCACTCGACGTCGATCGTGACGGGGCCTTCGCCGATGTCGTCGTCGGGGACGTCGGTCAGGGTGGCCGGGCCTTGGCCCTTCGTCACCTGGAGCGCTCGTGCCATGGGGTCGAGCCTAGGCACCTTTCGTCGCGTGCTCGTCGGGCACAGCGTCCTACGGCGCCTCGCCGTCGCGCGGCGGTTCACCTCTTCGCACGGCTCACCGGCCCCGGCGCGGATCTCCTCTCTATCAGACTGGACCATGCCCACCCTGACCGACGCTCTCGCGGCCCTCGTCGACCTGGCGGCGCCGTTCGAGGCGCCATCGGTCGGCGGCGCTGGGTGACGACGACGCGTGCTCGAGCGGATTCGGCGTCGCTGGCCGAGATTCGGCGTCGCGTCGATGCCGCATCGGCGGTGTACGCGCCGAGATCGCGCGGCGGTCGACGCAGAGACCTCGGGCACGATGGGCTCGCGCAGCGGCGGGGCGCGCGCACGCCCGAGATCCTCGTTCAGCAGGTCACCGGGGTCGAACGCGCGCGAGGCGGTGTCTCTCGTGCGGGTCGGGACGATGATGGCGACGGATGCTGCGGCGGCATCGAGCCCGCGCTCACGCCTCCGTCGATGCTGCACCGTGGCTGCATGCGGTGCGGTGCGGTCAGGCGGGGCGGCTATCGATCGAAGGCGCCGACGTCATCCGGGCCGGGCTGGGAACGCTCGACGGCGTGGACGATCCGCACGCTGCTCGAGCGCCGGACTCGCGGAGGCCGCCGCGATTCTTCTCGGCGAGTCGCAGATCGCTGACCGGTGGAGCGGCTGGCGGCGCGTGCGCGGGCGCTGCGCGACGAACTCGACGTGGCCGGGGTGCGGCTGCGGGAGAAGATCGGCGTCGAGACAGCGCTTCCTGCACCTCACGCCGCAGGCCGACGGCATGACGCGACTGAGCGGTCTGCTCGACCCCGAGTCGGCGGCGGTCGTGGGCGCGGCGTTCGACGCAGCGACGTCACCGCGACGCGGCGGGCCGCGGTTCGTCGACCCTGAGGCGCGCCGTCGGCGCGCCGACGAGCTCGTCGCGGACGAGCCGCACGACGGGACAGATCGCCCTCGACACGTTCGTCGAGTCTGATTCGAGGTCGGCACGGATGCCGACGACGGCACCGTCGTTCGGCGCGCGACGGCCCGCGGTGCGCGTCCTGGTGACAGAGCGAGACATTCGGGAGCGCGAGGGCATGGCGTGGATCGAGGGACAGGACGACGCGGTCAGCTCTCGAGACTGCCGAGCGCCACGTGTGCTCGGCAGGGATTCTCCCGATCCTGTTCGACACCGACGGGCATGTCGTCAACATCGGTCGCGCTCAACGACTTCACACGACCGCGGCAGACGGGCGGCGATCAAGGCTCGCGACGGCGGGTGCATCGTCGATGGGTGCGACCGACCGCCGTCGTGGACCGAGGTGCACCATCCCGAGGAATGGGTGCGTGACGACGGCGAAACCAGTGTCGCCAACGGCGTGCTGCTCTGCCGGTTCCATCATCGGTGGGTGCACGAACGGCGGGTGGGCGGTGGATCAGGCGCGGGATCGACTACCTGCTCGTGCCTCCGCGCGCATCGATCCCGAACGTCGGCCGATCCCGGCGCGCGCGAAGAGCGCGGTGTTCCGGCGGATGCGACCGGCTGATGTCGAACCGCGACCTAGCCGAAGAGGACGGCGGCCTCGTCGTAGCGGTCCTGCGGCACGACCTTGAGGCGACCGAGCGCGTCCTCGAACGGGACGTGCACGATCTGCGTGCCGCGCAGAGCGACCATGCGACCCCAGTGCTTCTCGCGCACCGACTCGATCGCGGCCATCCCGTACCGGGTGGCGAGCACGCGGTCGTAGGCGGTCGGCGTGCCGCCGCGCTGGATGTGGCCCAGCGTCGTCGACGCGCGTCTCGATGCCGGTGCGTTCCTCGATCTCGGGCGCCAGCTGATCGCCGATGCCGCCGAGCCGCGGGCGACCGAACGCGTCGAGCCCGCGCTCGGAGTGCGCGTCGTCCATGGTGTCGAGCTTGAAGCCCTCGGCGACGGCGATCAGGGGAGCGCGACCGCGATCGCGGGCCGACTCGACCCACTCGCAGATCTGCTCGATCGAGGTCTTCTGCTCGGGGATCAGGATGGCGTGCGCGCCCGCCGCCATGCCCGAGTGCAGGGCGATCCAGCCGACGTGCCGGCCCATCACCTCGGCGACCATGCAGCGACCGTGGGAGTCGCCGGTCGTGCGCAACCGGTCCATGGCATCCGTCGCGATCTGCACCGCGGTGTCGAAGCCGAACGTGTAGTCGGTGGCCGAGAGGTCGTTGTCGATCGTCTTCGGCACGCCGACGATCTTGATGCCCGCGTCGGTCAGCCGCTTGGCCGCGGCGAGGGTGCCCTCGCCGCCGATCGCGATCAGAGCGCTCGACGCCGTGCTCCTCCATGACCTGCGGCGATGCGCTCCGGACCGCCGCCGTTCTCGAACGGGTTCGTGCGCGAGGTGCCGAGGATCGTGCCGCCCTGCTTCGAGATGCCCATCACCTGGGCGCGGCCGAGCGGGATGGTGTCGCCCTCGACGACGACCCTTCCAGCCGTTCTTGAAGCCGACGAACTCGAGGTCGTGCAGCTTGCGTGCCGGTGAAGACGGCCGCGCGGATCACCGCGTTGAGGCCGGGGCAGTCGCCGCCGCTGGTCAGGATGCCGATACTCATCGCAACCATCATGCCGTGTCTCAGCCGTGCGAGCAGACGCGTCCACGCAGCTCGTGCCGGCCGGATGCGCGACTCGCTAGAGTCTGGGGCGGCGCGGCGAGCTGCGCGCGTCATCCGAACCTGCAGGAGAACAATGACCACCCCCGCTCCCGCTCCCGCGCCTGCACCCGTCCCCGGCAAGACCCTCGGCATCGTCGCGCCTGATCCTGGCGTTCCTGGCCCCGCTCGATCGGCGCCATCCTCAGCTTCGTCGCGAACGCGCAGTCGAAGGCCGCCGGCGTCAAGAACACGCCCGGCCACGGCCGCGATCGTCATCGGCCTCATCCTGACGATGCTCTACATCATCCTGCTCGTCGTGCTTGCCGATCGTCGCTCGCGTCGCTGCGCGGCCTCGGCACCTGCACGGTCACGATCGACCGGCAGTCGCGCACTCCCTGCTGACACCGCAGCTGAAGCCGCGAGCGCAGCGACGTCGGACCCGGCTGGACGTCTGCGGATCCGTCCGGCCACGTGCTTCGGTGGCGTCGCTGGCCGGGGCTAGGGTGGCCGACGATGACACCCCGTCCGCACGCACGCTACGCCCCGCGCGCGACGGTCGCGCTGCGGCTGACGCTGGCGCCGCTCGCGCAGGGGCGCACCGATCCGACGATGCAGCGGGACGCGATCCGGGCGTCTGGATGACGATGGCGACCCCCGCAGGCGCCGCCAGCCTGCACCTGCGGCAGGTCGGCATCCGCGCATCGACGCCGACGGCGTGGGGCGACGGGCGCCGAGCACGCGATCGCGCAGGTGCCCGCGCTGTGCGGTGCCGACGACGACGACGCCGGCTTCGACCCGTCGCTGCACCCGGTGGTCGCGGAGCTGCACCGCCGCACCCCCGGCCTGCGCCTGACGCGCGCGGCCCGCATCCTGCCGTTCCTCGTGCCGACGATCCTCGGGCAGAAGGTCACCGGCATCGAGCAGAAGCGCGCCTGGCGCGAGCTGGTCACCCGGCACGGCGATCCCGCGCCCGGCCCCGCGCCGATCGGGATGCGGGTCGCGCCGGCCCCCGCGGTGTGGCGTCGCGTCCCGTCGTGGGAGTGGCATCGCGCGGGGTCGGGCCCGCAGCGCTCGGACACCGTCATGCGGGTCGTCGCGGTCGGCGACTCGCTCGAGCGCGCGAGCGCGGTGGATGCGCGCGGAGGCCACGCGCCGACTGCGCACCATCCCCGGCGTCGGCGTCTGGACGGCGCACGAGATCGTGCAGCGCTCGCACGGCGACCCGGACTCGGTGAGCGTCGGCGACTTCCACTGTGCGAAGCGGGTCGGCACGGCGCTCGTCGGCGACCGGGTCGACGACGACGGGATGCTCGAGCTGCTCGAGCCGTGGCGCGGCCACCGGCAGCGTGTCGTGCGGCTGATCGAGGCGGCCGGGCATCGGCTACGAGCGGCACGGCCCGCGCATGACGATCGTCGACAACCGCACCCGCTGACGCGCGGGGGCGCCGAGGACGCGGCTAGCCGATCGTCACCTGCCTGGGGTTCGCCGGATCGAACCGCACCGGCAGCGTCTTGCCGAGCTGCCAGTTGCCGAGCGCCGCCGCCGAGATCATCTGCCGGTGCACGACCTCGAACGGCGGTGGCGCGTCGGAGACGACGTTGAAGGTGACGTCGTAGATCGACGCCGTCCTGGAACTTCTCCTTCGGTGTCCACGAGCTTGGCGATCGTGCCGGTGCCGCGCGTGGCGGCCGCCATGCCCTGCATGTTCTCGAACGGGTTGAAGCTCTGCCCGTTCACGCCCTGCGGCACGCCGCCGGTCGCGGCCATCGCCTTCATGGCCTGCGCGGCCTCGGCGGCGTCGGCGGCCTGCTCGATGCCGTCGACCAGGCCCGGCCGCGGGTTGTTCTTCGAGGCGTCGCAGATGCGTCCGACGTCGTCGAATACGCCCATGCGTGTCGTCGGCTCCTTACTTGAACGGCTTGTCGCCGAAGGCGACCTTGTTCTTGTCGGCCGGGTCGATGCGCCCGTCCATGGTGGTGCCGTCGGCGTAGCCGCTGATCACCTGCGAGGGGATGATCTCCTCCTTCTTGACCGTGTACGCCTTGCCGCCGTCGGGGGTGACCTCGAGCTCGAGCAGGTAGGTGTCGTTGCCGGCCACCTTCTTGCCGAGGTCGGTCTTGCCCGTGATGGTGATCTTCGCCTTCTCGCCGATCGGCCAGGATGCGGTTCTGCTCGTCGGCCTGCGCCTCGAGCGCCGCGCGGTCGCCGCCATCGCGCCCATGTTGCCGGACCTGCTCGCCATGTTGGCGCCGTAGCCGGAGTCCTTCATGAGCTGGTCGGCCATCGCCTGCGCGTCGGCGGCCTGCTTGGCCCAGTCGCCGCCGGCGGCTCCGTCGAAGTTTCCATGACTCCCATTAGCGTGCTCCTTCGCTCGAAGCGCCCGCCCCGCGCGGGCTGTCCCGAGCCTAGTGAGCCGCTTCGAGCACCGCCATGGCCGCGTTGTGGCCGCCGAGGCCGCTGACCGCGCCGCCGCGCAGCGCGCCCGGAGCCGCACAGCAGGATCCGCTCGTGCGCGGTCGCGACGCCCCAGCGCGCGGCGGGCGTGGACAGGTCGGCGTCGTCCTCGGCGAACGGCCACGACAGCGGCCCGTGGAAGATGTTGCCGCCCGGCATGTGCAGCGCGTGCTCGATGTCGAGCGTGGTCTTCGTCTCGACGCACGGGCGGCCGTCGCCGTCGGTCAGCAGCACGTCGGCGAGCGGCTCGCCGAGCACGGCGTCGAGCGAACGCGAACACGGCGGCCTGCAGCTCGGCCCGGCGCGCGTCGTTGTTCTCCTCGGTGACGCAGCCGGTCGGGCGCGTGCAGCCCGAAGACGGTGAGCGTCTGCGCCCCGGCGGCCCGCAGCTCGGGCGACAGGATGCTGGGGTCGGTCAGCGAGTGGCAGTAGATCTCCACGGGCAGTGGGTCGGGCATCGCGGGATGCCGCCCGCCCGGCCGCGCGTCGGCGTAGGCCTCGTCGAGCGCGCCCCAGCCCTCGTTCGCGTGGAAGGTCCCCCCGAACGCGGCCACCGGATCCAGGCTCGCATCGCGCAGCCGCGGCAGGCGCTTCAGCAGCAGGTTCACCTTGACCTGCGCGCCCTCGGGCGGTCGACGGGCGAGCCGTGCTCGCCGAGCAGCCGCGACGAGCTCGTAGGGCGCGACGTTGGCGAGCACGGTCGTCGCGGCGATCCGGTGCTCGGTGCCCGGTCGCCGCCGGTCCGGTACGAGACCTCGCCGTCGGGGGTGATCGCGGTGACCTCGGCGCCGTTCACGAGCGTCGCGCCGGCGTCGACGGCGGCGCGCCAGAGGGCACCGCTCACCGCGCCCATGCCGCCGACCGGGACGTCCCAGTCGCCGGTGCCGCCGCCGATCACGTGGTACAGGAAGCAGCGGTTGCCGGCGAGGGTCGTCGTCGATGTTCGGCGCGAAGGTGCCGATGAGCGCGTCGGTCAGCACGACGCCGCGCACCAGGTCGTCGGCGAAGTCGCGCTCGATCGCCGCGCCGACCGGGTTCTCGATGAGGTCGTCCCACAGGGCGTCGTCGCCGAGCGAGGCGGCGGGCCTCCGACGCGCGTCGCGAGCGGCTCGGTCACGGTCGGGAAGAGCGCGCGCGCGACCCGCTCGGTGCCGGCGTAGAAGCGCTGCCAGGCCGCGGCATCCGGTGTCGCGCCGATCGCGGCGAACGAGGCGGCGGTCGCCGCCTCGTCGCCGGTGTCGACGAGCAGCCCGGTGTCGGTGCCGGGGAGCGGCGTGTACGAGGAGTAGCGGCGGCGGGCGAGGCGGATGTCGAGCTTGAGGTCGCGGATGATCGTCTGCGGCAGCAGGCTCACCAGGTAGGAGTAGCGCGACAGCCGGGCGTCGACGCCGGGGAAGGCGGGCGCCGAGACGGCCGCACCGCCGAAGCCGTCGAGCCGCTCGAGCACGACGACGCTCTTGCCCGCCGCGGCGAGGTAGGCGGCGGCGGTCAGGCCGTTGTGGCCGCCGCCGACGATGACGACGTCCGCGCGCTCGGTGCCCGCGACCGGAGCTCGTGCGGGTGGGCCGCTCACGCGGCCGAGGTCCGGCGGGCGCGCCGGGATCCGGTCATGCCCTTCTCGTCGGCGATGTCGCACGCGTCGGGGTTGATGCGCTCGAGGATGCGGCGCGAGACGTCCCGCGAGCGCCGCCTTCTCGCCCTGGTGGAGGTCGTCGAAGAACAGGGCGCGGATCGCGGCCGCGTGCTCGCGCGTCGCGCCGAGCAGCGTGCGGCGGCCCTCGTCGGTGACGCCGACCCAGGTGCCGCGACCGTCGGTGTCGCACTCGGTGCGCTCGAGCAGGCCGCGGGACTCCATGCGGGCGACCTGGTGCGAGACGCGGCTCTTCTCCCAGGCGAGCAGCTCGGCGAGCTCGCCGGTGCGCAGCTTGCGGTCGGGCGCCTCGGAGAGCACGACCAGCACGCTGAAGTCGGCCTGCGAGATGCCGGCGTCGCGCTGCAGCTGGCGGTCGAGCTCGCGCGCGAGGTGGCGGTGCATGGTGACGAATTCGCGCCAGAGGCCCCAGTCCTCGTCGCTGACCTCGACCACGTTCGACATCGTCACCATGGTAGCGAAGCGGAGTTGGTTGACGCATCACCGAAGCTATGTTGATAGGTCAGGTTGACACGTCAACCAACACACCGCGAGGAGTCATCCCGCATGTCCCAGGTCCGCATCGGCATCATCATCGGCAGCACCCGTCCCGGCCGGGTCGGCGACCAGGTCGCGAAGTGGGTGTATCGACCAGGCGGCGCAGCGCGACGACGCCGCAGTTCGAGCTCGTCGACCTCGCCGACTTCGCCCTGCCGCACCTCGACGAGGCCGTCCCCGCAGCCGCGCGGGCAGTACGCCAACGACCACACCAAGGCCTGGGCCGACAAGATCGCGTCGTTCGACGGCTTCGTGTTCGTGACCCCCGAGTACAACCACTCGACCTCCGGCGCGCTCAAGAACGCGATCGACTTCATCTACGCCGAGTGGAACAACAAGGCCGCCGGCGTCGTCAGCTACGGCGTCGCGATGGCGGCTGCGCGCGGCCGAGCACCTCCGCCTCGTCCTGGGCGAGCTGCAGATCGCCGACGTGCGCCAGCAGGTCGGCGTTCTCGCTCGTGACCGACTTCGAGAACTTCAGCACGTTCGCGCCGGGACCGCAGCACGCGACGGCGATCGCGACGCAGCTCGACCAGCTCGTGGCATGGGCGGGCGCGCTTCGGGGCGTGCGCCGGCGAAGGACGCCTCGCTCGAGCGCTCGGCCGCCTAGGGCAGCTCGAGGATCTCGAACTCGTCGCCGTAGACCGCCGCAGCGTCAGGGGCGAGGAAAGCCTCGATCGCCCCACCGTGAGGTCAGGTGCTCGTCATCACGGGGCGTCCTCGTACTCAGCGGTCAGCTCATCGCGGGCGCGATCGAGTGCGGGACGGGTGGCCCCGGCGGACTCGAGGGCGAGCAGCCCGGCGCCGACGATCGGCGGCGAGTCGACGCGCACGATCCTGGCGAGCGGCGCGACCTCGGCGAGACCCGCGGCGATGCCGGACATCAGGCGCTCGTCTCCCGCGCGGATGACCCCACCGCCCAGCACGACGGGCACCTCCCGGTCGAGCATCCCGAGCCGGGTCAGGGACGCGCGAGCGAACGCGACGACCTCGGTCGCCTGGCGGTCGACGATGCGGCCGGCCACCTCATCCCCGCCCCGCGCCGCAGCGAACACGCCAGGCGCGAGCACCGCGAGGTCGGAGAGCTGCCGTCGGCCGAAGTGCAGGTCCTCGGTGAGCTCGGCCACGCTTGCGACGTTCATGCCCGCGAGCACCGCGTCGCGCAGGGTCGTCTCGGGGCCCCGGCCGTCCTCGGCGCGTGCGGCGTGCCAGAGCGCCTCCTCGCCGAGTCCGCTGCCGCCGCCCCAGTCGCCCGAGATCGGGCCGAGTGCGGCGAAGCGTGCCGTGGCGGCGGGCTCGCCGCCGGCGTCCGCACGCACCCCGATCCCGTTGATCCCGGTGCCGCAGACGACGGCAACCGCGTCCGGAGCCTCGGTCCCGGATCGCAGGAGCGCCCACAGGTCGTTGTCGACGATCGTCGTGCGCGATGTCCACGGAAGGGCCGCCGCGGCCTCGGCGTAGGCGGCGAGTTCGGGCGGCAGATCCAGGCCGGAGAGGTAGAGGTTCGCCTGGGCGACGATCGCGGGCGTCGTGTCGCCGGACGCCGAGGAGAGCGCTGCGCGCACCGCCGCATCCACGATGTCGATCGACGGGGTCACGCTGAAGAAGTGCGGGCTCGAGCCAGGGCCGTCGCCGCGGCCGACGAGCTCGCCGTCGATCGTCAGCACCACGGCGTCGGTCTTGGAGCCGCCGCCGTCGACGCCGACGATCAGGCCATCCGGGCGTGAGGGGGTCATCTGGCCCACTCCAGGTGCTGCGGCGTTGTGGGCGAGCAGCAGGTCGGTCAGCTTCTCGGCGCGGTCGTACTGCAGCACGAGCGGGTGCGCCTGCATGGCGCGGAGCACCCGGTCGCGTCCGCCGTTCACGCGCGGCGTCGAGGGCGAGCCGCTCGTAGCCGGCCACGGCCGAGACCAGTCCACGGATGTCGTCGTCGAGCGGGGCGACGGGCAGCGCCTCGACGCCTGCGGCCGTGACCCGTGCCGGGACCTCGATCACGTGGTCGTCGGGAAGGAACGGCAGGGTGCCGCCGTTCCGCAGGTTGACGACGCGGGTCTCCCCGGTGTCGCCGGTCAGCCCGGCAAGCACCTCGATCGCCGCCTCCGAGTAGAAGGCGCCGCCGCGCTGAGCGAGGGCCTCGGGCTTGGTGTCCACCGAGGGGTCGGCGTAGAGCGCCAGCAGCTCGCGCTCGACCGCCTGCACGGCGTCGGCGCGCGTCGGCTCGTGCAGCTGCTCCTCGAGCACCTGGTCGTGGGCGTAGTAGTAGCGCAGGTAGTAGCTCGGAACGACGCCGAGCAGCGACAGCAGGTGCGGGGGCAGCTCGACCTCGCCGGCGAGCTCGTCGAGCCGCGCGGCCAGCAGGCCGGGCAGCTCGTCACGGCCCGCGACGGTGACCGAGCGGATCCAGGTCAGGTGATTGAGGCCGACGTGCCCGAGCGCGACATCCGCTGGGTCGGCGCCCAGCATCCCGGCGAACCGCCGCTGGAAGCCGATCGCGACGTTGCAGAGCCCGACCGCGCGGTGTCCGGCCTGCGAGCAGCGCGCGGGTGACGATGCCGACGGGGTTCGTGAAGTCGACGATCCACGCGTCGGGCTTGGCGTGGGCGCGCACCGCGTCGGCCACCTTCAGCACCACCGGCACCGTGCGCAGCGCCTTGGCCAGGCCGCCGGGCCCGGTGGTCTCCTGGCCGATGCAGTGCACGTCGTGCGGCCAGGTCTCGTCGCCGCGACGGGCGTCCTGCCCCCCGACCCGCAACTGGATGAGGACCGCGTCGGCGCCGCTCACCCCGCCGACCAGGTCGGCCGTGCCGGTGATGCGGCCGGGATGCCCGGCGCGCGCGAACATCCGCTGGGCCATGCCGGTGACGAGCTCGAGCCGCGATGGGTCGGTGTCGACGAGCCATAGCTCCTCGATCGGCAGGCTGTCGCGCAGGCGGGCGAAGCCGTCGATGAGCTCGGGGGTGTAGGTGGAGCCACCCCCGACGATCGCGAGTTTCACTAGCCCTTGACTCCCGTCAGTGTGATGCCCTCGACGAACACGCGTTGGGCGAAGAAGAAGATGAGCACCACCGGGACCATGACCAGCATGGTGATGGCCATGGTGAGGCCCCAGTTCGTGCCGTGGCTGCTGCGGAAGGTGGCCAGGCCGAACGCGACCGGCCACCACGCCTGATTCTCGCTGGTGTAGAGGAGCGGGCCGTAGTAGTCGTTCCACGAGTGGAAGAACAGGAACAGCCCGGCCGCCGCGATTCCGGGGCGCGCCATCGGGATCACAACGCGCCACAGGATCCCCCACTCGCTCGCGCCGTCGACGCGGGCGGCGTCGGAGTACTCGCGCGGGATGGTCAGGAAGAACTGCCGCAGCAGGAAGATCGAGAACGCGTCGCCGAGCAGGTTCGGCAGGATCAGCGGCAGCAGCGTGCCGGTCATCCCCGCCTTCACCCACATGACATAGAGCGGGACGGCCGTGATCTGCGGCGGCAGCAGCATGGCGACCACGATCGCGACGAAGATCACGTTCGCTGCTTTGAACCGGATGCGGGACAGCGCGTACGCCGCCGGCACCGAGCTCGCGCAGCATGAACGCCGTCGCCAGCACGGCGTAGAGGGCCGAGTTGGCGAACCACCGCAGCAGGGGGACGCGCTCGAACGCCTCGACGTAGCTCTCCACGCTCCACGGATTCGGCCAGAGGGCCGCGGTGAGCGCCTGGTCGTTCGTCATGAACGAGGTGAGCGCGACGAACAGGATCGGGGCGGCGAAGAGCACGAGCAGCACCGCCAGCAGCGTGTGCTCGGCGACCCACACCACGACGCGTGACGGCGTGCGCGGCAGGTTGCGCCGCGTCGCCTTCTGTGACGTCGACTTCTGCGTCCGGCCGCCGAGGGCGGCGGTGGACAGGGCGGTGCCGGTCATCCGGTGGCCTCCTCTGGCGTGAAGGCGTCGACGCGGCGCAGCAGCAGCACCAGGAACAGCGCGGCGACGACGAACAGCAGCACCGCGAGCGCCGACGCGTAGCCGAGCTGGTAGTTGCTGAAGCCGCGCACGTAGATCCATTGCGTGTAGGTCAAGAGCGAGTCGCTGGGGTAGCCGATGAACGACCCCGCGCCCTCGCCGACCGCCGCCTTGCCGGATGCGACGGTCGAGGCGACCGCCGCCTCGGTGAAGTACTGGAGTGCCGCGATCACCCCGGTCACGAGCGCGAAGACGAGCACCGGCACGATGTTGGGCAGGGTCACGAATCGGAAGCGCTGCGGCGCGTTGGCGCCGTCGAGCTCCGCCGCCTCGTACTGCTCGCGGGGCACGTCGAGCAGTGCGGCCAGGAAGATGATCATGATGTCGCCGAGCACCCAGACGCCGAGCAGCAGCAGGGATGGCTTCGACAGGTCGGGGTCGTTGAACCAGAGCGGACCCTGGCCCCCGAGGAGCTTGATGATCGTGTTGACCGGACCGGTGCCCGGGTTGAAGAGGAACACGAATGCGACGACGGATGCCACAGGCGGCACGAGCGCCGGCAGGTAGAAGGCGGTGCGCCAGAACCCGGATGCCTGGCGGGCGCGCACCAGCAGCATCCCGACGAGCAGGGCGGTGACGATGCGCACCGGTACGAGGAAGATCACGAACCAGAGCGTGTTGCCGGCGGCGATCCACACCTTCGGGTCCTGGGTGAAGAGGTACTCGTAGTTTCGGAGCCCGATCCACTGCGGGTCGCTCAGCAGGTCGTACCGCGTGAAGCTGAAGACCACGGATGCGATGAGCGGGTAGACGAAGAAGATCGCGAGCCCGAGCAGGGCCGGCGCCAGCATCGCGTATGCGACGAGCAGGCGCCGGCGCTGCGAGCGCCGGAGCCCCGGCCGGATCGCAGCGGATGCGACCCGGCCGGAGCTGACGGTGGTGACGGTCACGAGGGCTACGGCCCGCTGACCAGGGCGACGGAGTCGTTGATCTCCTTGTCGACCTGCGTGAGGCCGTCGGCGAGGTCGCCGCCGTTCCCCTGCTGGTACTTGTCCCAGTACGTGCCCAGCGACTGCTGGTACCCCGCACCCACCCGGCTGGGCGGGGTGGTCATCGAGTTGGGATTCTCGATGATGTCGAGGAACGTCTGGAACTGCGGTGACACCTCCAGGTCGGGGCTCGCGAGAGCGGCGGCCGTGGTCGGCGCGTTCTTGAGGCCGTTGCTGAGCTTCACGATCGCGTCGGTGTCGGTGGTCAGGTACTGCAGCAGAGCCCAGGCGAGCTCGGGGTTCTCCGAGTTCTTGGCGATGCCGCCGATGTTGCCCGTGACGTAGCCGCCGCCGTACCGGTCCTCGTGACCGGCGAGCGAGGGGATCGGCGCGGTGCTGTAGTTCAGTTCGGGCGACTGGTCGGCGATGAATGCCGTCCGGTACTCGCCGTCGATGTTCATCGCGACCTTGCCGACCTGGAACGCGTTGTCTGCCGAGAACTCCTGGCCGAGACCCGCGCTGAACGCCTGCAGCTTGTCGTAGCCGATCTCGTCGACGTACGCCTTCTGCCACTCCATGATCTCGGCCCAGCCGGCGTCGGAGCTGATCGCGCTCGTGCCGTCGGCCTTGAGCCACTCGGCACCGACCGGGATGGCCCAGTTGGTCGACCGTGTTCTCGTAGAAGCCCAGCAGCGGGTTGAATCCGAGCACGTCGATCGATCCGTCGCCGTTGTACGTCGTCATGGCGAGCCCCATCTCCTTCAGCTCGTCGAGCGTCTGGGGGGCGTGGTCGTATCCGGCGGCGGCGAGCAGGTCGTCGTTGACGTACAGCCCGTACGCGTCGGCGAGCACCGGGAGCGCGCAGCGCGTGCCCTCGAACTCGGTGTAGCTGCGCACGGTGTCTCCGAACTGGTCGAGATCGACGCCGTCACGCTCGATGTACGGGCCGAGGTCACGGAACGCTCCGCTGCTGCAGAACGCGCCGACGATGTCGGTCGAGTAGGAGATGCCGACGTCGACGCCGTTCCCGGCCGAGATGGCCTTCTGCAGCTTCTCGTCGTCCTGGCCGGAGTGGACGTCGACGGTGACGTCCGGGTTCGCGGCTTCGAAGTCGTCGACGACCGACTGGATGACGTCTCCTTCGCGATCCGAGAAGAAGTGCCAGAGCGAGACTGTTCCCTCGAGGTGCGAGGGTGCGGTCGGGGCGACGCTCTGATCGACCGTGCCGGAGCAGGCGGCGAGCAGGGCGACGGCCGAGACCGAGGCGAGGGCGACCGCGAGCGGCCGCCGTGTTGACGGATGGTTCACTGTGTGTCCTTTCGTGCGTGCTTTCCTAGGGCGATGGGATGGGGCTGATGCCGGCGGTCAGGTGCTCCCGGATGCGGTGGACCAGCATCCGGCGGGCGCCGCCGAGAACGGGGGCACTGGCGATCGCGGTGGTGCGGACCTCCGGATGCCAGCGGGTGGTGGCGGCGATGCGATCGGCCACCAGGGTCGCGAGAGGCGCGCCACCGGCGATGCCGATGGGGCCGCCGAGCACGACGAGTTCGGGATCGAGAACCGCGAGCACGGGCTCGACGACGAGCGCGACGCGTGCCGCGAAACCCTCCAGGTCGGTTTCCGCGCCGAGGCGGCCGTAGGCGCCACGTCCGACCAGGTCGGTGAGGTCGTCGCCGGACGCGTCGATGTCGGCCGTGCGCGGCACGGGCAGGTAGCCGATCTCGCCGGCGCCACCCGCAGCGCCGCGGTGCACGGTGCCGCCGAGGTCGACGGCGACACCGAGACCCTCGCCGATCCAGAGCAGCGCGAAACTGTCGACGCCGTTGCCCTCACCGACGGCGCGCTCGGCGACCGCCGCGAGGTTCACGTCGTTCTCCAGGCCCACCCACATGCCGAGCGATTCGCTGAGGCGCCGGCGCGCACCGAACTCTGGCCAGCCGTGCAGGTCCTCCGAGAAGCTCAGCTGCTCGCCGTCGCTCGAGATCGAGGCCTGGATGCCGACGAGCACGCTGCCGATCGTGGCCGGGTCGACGGCCGCTGCCTCGCAGGCAGCGGCGATGGCCGAGCGGACGTCGCCCTCCGGAGTTCGATCGGCAGCGAACCCGACCTCGACCACGGGGTGATCGCCGTCGAGGGCGTCGACGACGGTCGCCGCGATCTCGTGCTCGCGGATGTCGACCGCGACGCCGCGAGCACGGTCGGTGCGGACGCCGTAACTGACGGCGTTGGGGCCGCGGCCACCCGAGACCTCGCCGACCGGCGCGATGAGCCCGGCCTGCTCCAGGCGGGCGACCATCTGAGCGGCGGTGGGCTTCGACATGCCGGTGAGCTCGCCGAGGCGGTTGCGCGTGAGGGGACCGTGCTCGAAGAGGGCCTCGAGGGCGGTGCGGTCGTTGCGCTCGCGGAGCCAGGACGGCGTGCCGGGGGCTGTCGTGCTCACGGGTCTCCTCGGGTCGCGACGGTGCGGTGGTGCGGGGACTTCGGCCGCGCGCTCAGCGCCGCGGGGTTGCCGAGGAATGTATCAGGAAACTTTCTTTATGGATAGTGCGAAGTGCGATCGCGCACGATTCAGTCATTGATGCTGCGTGAGCGGCGTGGTGTCCGCCATCCCGGCGAGGCCGGGCGGAATGACTAAGTCCTGCGCGTTAGGCGAGACCGAGCAGCTCGACGGCGCGCGCGAGCACCCGACGGCAGGCCGCGATCGTCGCGTCGGCGCCGCTCGCGAACCGCGCCGACGTGAACACCTCCCGCCGCGGGTGCCCCGGCAGGTCGACGAGCCGCACGCTCGGGGCGCCGCCGCCCCAGACCAGATCCGGCAGCAGCGTGACCGCGTGCCCCGACTCCACCAGCCGGATGTGCGCCTGCAGGTCGGCGGTCTCGAACCGCACGTCGGGCTCGAAGCCGGCGACCCGGCAGAGCTGCTCCGCCCAGTGACGGGATGCCGTCCCCCGCGGCTCCATCACCCAGGCGGCCGTGCGCGCGTCGCCGATCGCGCTGATGCGCGGTGTCTCGGGCGGCGAGGCGCAGCTCGTCGCTCGCACAGCGGCTCACGGTCGAGCTCGGCGAGGCGCGGCGCCGCGTGTCCCGGATACTGCTCGGCGATCACCAGGTCGAACTCGCGCGCCCAGACGGCGGCGAGCGCGCTCTCCGGCTCGCGCTGGGTGATCTCGACGCGCAGCGCGGGGTACTCCTCGGCGAAGAGCGTCAGGGCCTGCGGCACGATGCCGAGCGCCGCGCTCTGGAACACCGCCAGCCGCACGGTGCCGGCCACCGCATCCCCGGTCGCGGCGAGGGCGGCCTCCAGCGCCTCCATCCGCTCGAGCACGTCACCGGTGTGCGACACGAGCAGTTCGGCCGCCGGAGTCAGCCGCACCCGCCGACCCGACTTCACGAGCAGGGGCACCCCCACCTCGCGCTCGAGCTGCGACAGCTGCTGCGACACCGACGACGACGAGTACGAGAGGGCTGCCGCGACGGCCGCGATCGTGCCGCGGTGGTGCAGCTCGCGCAGGAGGGCGAGGCGGCGCAGGTCGATCATGGGAGCTCCGGACGCGATAGTTCGTGTTACCCGAACGATACCGTGCATGAAACATCGCTTTTGCTAACGCGTCGAAAGAGCGCAGACTGGGTTCCGTGCGTGCCCCCCAGAATGTCATCACAGACCTGCCCACCGTCGACGAGGTCGACGCCCTCGTCCGCAAGTGGCTCGCCAAGAGCCAGACCGCCAAGCCCGACCCGAGCGCCGAGCGCCTCGCCGGCGTGCTGAAGGACCCGCGCGGGCTCGAGTTCACGCTCGGGTTCGTCGACGGCGTCATGCGACCCGAAGACCTCAAGGTCGCCGGCAAGAACCTCGAGCGAGCTCGCCCGCAAGATCCCGCGATTCCTGCCCTGGTACCTGCGATTCGCCATCGCCGTCGGCGGCGGGTTCGCGACGCTGCTGCCGTGGCTCATCATCCCGATCGCCCGCTGGGTGCTGCGCAAGATGGTCGGCCACCTCGTCGTCGACGCCACGCCGAAGCACCTCGACAAGACCCTCGCGAAGCTGCGCGCCGACGGCGTGCGCCTCAACATCAACCTGCTCGGCGAGGCCGTGCTCGGCGAGCGCGAGGCCAACCGCCGCCTCCAGGGCACCCGCGAGCTGCTCGCCCGCGACGACGTCGACTACGTGTCGATCAAGGTCGTCGAGCGTCGCCAGCCAGCTGTCGATGTGGGGATTCGACGAGACCGTCGCCCGCGTCGTCGACCGCCTGACCCCGCTCTACGAGCAGGCCGCCGCGGCTCCCGAAGGGCAACACCAAGTTCATCAACCTCGACATGGAGGAGTACCGCGACCTGCACCTGACGATCGCGGTGTTCACCCGGCTGCTCGAGCAGCCCAAGATGCAGCACCTCGAGGCCGGCATCGTGCTGCAGGCCTACCTCCCGGATGCCGTGGCGGCCCTCGAGGCGCTCACCGGATGGGCGCACCAGCGCCGGCTCGCCGGCGGCGCGGGCATCAAGGTGCGCATCGTGAAGGGCGCCAACCTCGCGATGGAGCGGGTCGACGCGGCCGTGCACGACTGGCCGCTCGCGACCTGGTCGACCAAGCAGGAGTCGGACACCAACTACAAGCGGATGCTGGTGCGCGCCCTCACTCCCGAGGACGCCGCGCGTCGTGCGCATCGGCGTCGCCGGTCACAACCTGTTCGACCTCGCCTTCGCCTGGCTGCTCGCCGAGCGACGCGGCGTCACCCGCCGCGTCGAGATCGAGATGCTGCTCGGGATGGCGGCGGCGCAGGCCGAGGCGGTGCGCGCGACGACCGGCGGGCTGCTGCTCTACACCCCCGTCGTGCACCCGGAGGAGTTCGACGCCGCGATCAGCTACCTGGTCCGCCGGCTCGAGGAGAACGCGAGCAGCGACAACTTCATGTCCGGGCTCTTCGAGCTCGACGACGCCGCGATCTACCAGCGCGAGCGCGACCGGTTCTCCGCCTCGCTCGCGGACCTCGACCTCGAGCTGCCCGCGCCGCGTCGCACCCAGGACCGCCTGCACCCCGAGGCTGCCGCGCGCGCCGCGCGACTTCGAGAACGAGCCGGACACCGACCCGGCGCTCGCCGCCAACCGCGAGTGGGCCCGCGACATCCTGGCCCGCAGCGCGACGTCGAAGCTGGGCGTCGCCACGATCGCCGCGGCCGCGGTGCCGAGCGAGGATGCGCTGCGCACGATCATCTCGCGGTCGGCCGAGGCCGGCGCGATCTGGGGCAAGGTCCCCGGCACCGATCGCGGCGAGCTGCTCGACCGGATCGGCGAGGTGCTCAGCGTGTTCCGCGGGCGGCTCATCGAGGTCATGGCCTCCGAGACCGGCAAGACCATCGCCGAGGCGGACGTCGAGGTCAGCGAGGTCATCGACTTCGCCCACTTCTACGCCGCGCGTGCCCGCGAGCTCGCGGCGGTCGACGGTGCCGTGTTCGAGCCGGTCGGCGTGACCGTCGTCACACCGCCGTGGAACTTCCCGGTCGCCGATCCCCGGCGGCGGCGTGCTCTCGGCGCTCGCAGCCGGCAGCGCCGTGCTGTTCAAGCCCGCCCGTCAGGCGCGGCGCTCCGGCGCCGTGCTGGCCGAGGCGATCTGGGAGGCCGGCGTCCCGCGCGAGCTGGTGACACTCGTCGACGTGTCGGCCCGCGACCTCGGCCGCCAGCTGATCACCGCGCCGGAAGTCGGCCGCGTCATCCTGACCGGCAGCTTCGAGACCGCCGCGCTGTTCCGTTCGTGGCGGGCCGACCTGCCGCTGCTCGCCGAGACCAGCGGCAAGAACGCCATCGTCGTGACGCCGAGCGCCGACCTCGACCTGGCCGTCGCCGACGTCGTGAAGAGCGCGTTCGGCAACGCCGGGCAGAAGTGCTCGGCCGCCTCGCTCGTCATCCTGGTCGGATCGGTCGGCACGTCGGAGCGGTTCCGCCGCCAGCTCGCCGACGCGGTGACCAGCCTCGCCGTCGGGTACCCGCAGGATCCCGTCCACCCAGATGGGCCCGGTCGTCGAGCCCGTCGAGGGCAAGCTCGAGCGCGGACTGACGAAGCTCGCCGAGGGCGAGGAGTGGCTCGTCGAGCCCCGCAAGCTCGACGACACCGGCAAGCTGTGGTCGCCGGGCGTGCGCGACGGCGTCCAGCCGGGCAGCGAGTTCCACCTGACCGAGTACTTCGGCCCCGTGCTCGGCATCATGACCGCGACGGAATCTGGATGAGGCGATCGCCCTCCAGAACGCCGTCGACTACGGACTGACGGCCGGCATCCACTCGCTCGACACCGACGAGGTGGCGCGCTGGATCGACACCGTGCAGGCCGGCAACCTCTACGTCAACCGCGGCACCACCGGCGCGATCGTGCGCCGTCAGCCGTTCGGCGGCTGGAAGCGCTCCGGCGTCGGGCCGGGCGCCAAGGTCGGCGGGCCGAACACGCTCTTCGTCCTCGGCTCCTGGGCACCGACCGAGGCCGCCCCGACCGGCGACCTCGCGCTCGGCGAGCTCGATCCCGCGCGTCGCCGCGTTCATCGAGGCCTGCCAGCCGGCGCTCGACTACGAGGAGTTCGACGCGGTGCGCCGCGGTGCGCTCAGCGACCAGGCCGCCTGGGAGACCGAGTACGGCATCGTCTCGCGACATCTCGGGGCTCGGCGTCGAGCGCAACGTGTTCCGCTACCGTCCCGCCGAGGTCACGGTGCGCCTGGCCGAGGGCGGCGACCTGACCGAACTGGTGCGGGTGCTCGCGGCAGGGGTGCGGGCCCGCGCGACGCTGCACGTCAGCTCGCCGGTGCCGCTGCCGAGCGGGGTGCTGTCGCTCGCGACGGCCCCGAACGTGATCCAGGATTCGGTGCTGCGGATCCGGGACGTGAAGGTCGAGACCGACGAAGCATGGAACGCCCGCGCGGCGGTCGACCGTCCCGCCCGCATCCGCCTGATCGGAGGGGACGCCTCGGCGCTGGCAACCGCGGTCGGCGGCGCACCCGATGTCGCGATCTGGGGGAGCCCGGTGACCGCGTCCGGTCGCGTGGAGCTGCTGCCGTTCCTGAAGGAGCAGGCGGTGTCGATCACCGCGCACCGCTTCGGCAACCCGGACCGCGCGATGTCCGCCCTCGTAGTCTGAGCGGGTGAACGACACCGCGATCCCGACCCTCTCCCTCAACACCGGCGCGCCCATCCCGCAGCTGGGGCTCGGCACCTGGCCGATGAACGACGCGCAGGCGGCGGATGCGGTGGTCGCCGCGGCGGAGGCCGGGTACCGGCATTTCGACACCGCGACCCGCTACGGCAACGAGGCCGGGGTCGCCGAGGGCATGCGCCGCACCGGCATCGATCGCGACGAGCTGTTCGTGACCACGAAGCTCGACGGCGAGTTCCAGGGCGGCGACCGCGCGATCGACGGGCTCGAGGCCGCACTCGACCGGATGAAGCTCGACTACGTCGACCTCCTGCTCATGCACTGGCCGCTTCCGCAGCGGGGGCAGTTCGTGTCGACCTGGCACACGTTCGAGAAGCTGCACTCGGACGGCCGCGCCCGCGCGATCGGCGTCTCGAACTTCAAGCCCGCGCACCTGGAGACACTGCTGGCCGACGCCTCGATCGTGCCGGCGGTCAATCAGGTCGAGATCAACCCGTTCGTCCCGCGCGACGAGCAGCGCGCGTACGGGGCCAAGCACGGCATCCTGACCGAGTCGTGGTCGCCCCTCGGCGGGTCGGGTGCGCGGGTTCTCGAGTCAGCCGGAGATCGCCGGGATCGCGGAGCGCATCGGCCGCACACCCGCGCAGGTCGTGCTGCGCTGGCACGTGCAGAACGGCCTCGTCGCGATTCCGAAGTCGGCGAACCCGGACCGCATGGCCGAGAACGCCGCGGTGTTCGACTTCGAGCTGAGCGAGGACGACCTCGCCGAGATCGCCGGGCTCTCGCGCGGGCCGAACGCCGGCGTCGACTCCGACCGCGAGGGTCACTGAGCCGCCGGGGACTTCGGAGGGCAGCTGCGGCTCGACGTGGCCGCCCGCTAGTCGCGCAGCGCGGCCTCGATGTAGGCCGCCGCCCGCCCGGCGTCGATCCCGAGCGATCGCGAACGCGCCGCGTACTCGGCCGCCGCCTTCTGCAGCGATCGCTCCGCCGCATCCGTCGACAGCGCGACGAACGATCCGCTGCGCCCGCGGGTCTCGATGACCCCGGCGGTCTCGAGCTCGCGATACGCGCGCGCCACGGTGTTCGGCGCGAGGCCGAGTTCGTCGGCGAGCGCGCGCACGGTCGGCAGCTTCGTGCCGGCCGGCAGGGTGCCGTCGAGGGCCCCGGCGACGACCTGCGCGCGCAGCTGCTCGAACGGCGGCTCCGGCGCTTCGGCGTCGATCGCGAAGGTCACGGGGAGAGACTAGACCGCGTGATGGGAACCCTGGAGTTGTCGCCCGCGCTGTCCCGGCCCGACCTGCTCGCGCCGCCGGTGGCCGCGGCGCTCGCCGGCTTCGATCGCGCCGCCGAGGTACAGGTCGCGCCGATCGACGCAGGACCTCGCCGACACGGCGGCGTTCTGCGAGGCATACGACATCGGGCTCGACGTGTCGGCGAACTGCGTGATCGTCGCGGGCCGCCGCGGCGAGGCGACTCGGTATGCGGCGTGCATGATCCTCGCGACGACCCGGCCGACGTGAACGGCCTCGTGCGCACGCGGCTCGACGCCCGCAAGGCGAGCTTCGCCCCGATGGATGACGCGGTCGCCCTCACCGGGATGGAGTACGGCGGCATCACCCCGGTCGGCATCCCCGCGGACTGGGCGCTGCTACGTCGACTCGCGCATCGTCGCGCTGCCGCAGGTCGTGATCGGCGCCGGGCATCCGTGGCGCGAAGCTCGTGCTGCCGGGAGCCGCGCTCGCCGCGCTGCCGGGCGCCGAGGTCATCGAGGGCCTGGCGCGCGCGAGGTCGGGCTGACCGGCCGCTCAGTCGTACGACGACGGTGGATGAGGTGCGACAGCACGACGGCCGATCGCGTGTGGTCGACGCTGGGCGCGATCCGCACCCGCTCGAGCGCGTCCTCGAGTGACGGGATGTCGCGGGACCGGATGTGCACGATCGCGTCGGCCGAGCCGGTGACGGTCGAGGCGTCCACGACCTCGGGCACCTGCGACAGGATCCGCTTCAGTTCATCGGGGGCGACCGTGCCGCGGCAGAACAGCTCGACGTAGGCCTCCGTCGCCATCCCGTCGACCGCCGGATCGACCTGGATCGTGAACGCGCGGATGACGCCGTCGCCGACGAGCCGGTCGACGCGCCGTTTCACTGCGGAGGCGGAGAGGCCGACCCGGTCGCCGATGTCGCCGTAGCCTGCACGGGCGTTCTGGCGCAGCAGGTCGAGGATGCCGAAATCGAGGTTGTCCACGGCGACAGACTACGGTGGATCGTTGCGTCCGAGGCCAGCGATCCCGGCGATTCGGTGCGCTCGACGCCGGGAACCACCAGATGTGTGCGTGCGACACTGGAATCATGACGATGACCTCGCCGACTTCTTCCGCGCCCGAACGCGGGTCGCGACGCACCGCTACCGTGCTCATGTGCCGTCCCGAGCACTTCACGGTCAGCTACCGCATCAACCCGTGGATGCATCCCGAGGACCCGACCGACACCAGCCTCGCGGTGCGCCAGTGGGAGACCCTGTACGCCAAGTACCAGGAGCTCGGGTTCGACATCCACCTCATCGAGCCGGTCGAGGGCCTGCCCGACATGGTCTACGCCGCCAACGGCGGCTACGTGCTCGACGGCAAGGCGTTCGGCGCCAAGTTCGAGTACCCCGAGCGCCAGCCCGAGGGCCCCGCGTACATGGAGTGGTTCGGCGCCAACGGCTTCGAGGTGCACGAGCCGGTCGCGACCAACGAGGGCGAGGGCGACATGCTGCTCGTCGGCGAGACGATCTACGCCGGCACCGGATTCCGCACCGACGTCGAGAGCCACGACGAGCTGCGCCGCATCTACGGCCGCGAGGTCGTCACGCTGACCCTGGTCGACCCGAGCTTCTACCACCTCGACACGGCGTTCGCGGTGCTGGACAGCAACGGGGGCCCCGGCAGCGTCGCGTACCTGCCCAAGGCGTTCGATGCCCCGTCGCTCGCGATCCTGCAGGAGCGCTTCCCCGACGCGATCATCGTCACCGACGAGGACGCCGCCGTGCTCGGCCTCAACAGCTTCAGCGACGGCAAGAACGTCGTCATCGCCGCCAAGGCCAAGGACTTCGAGCGCCAGCTCATCGAGCGCGGCTTCACCCCGCACGGCGTCGACCTCTCCGAGCTGCTGCTCGGGGGTGGCGGCGTGAAGTGCTGCACCCTCGAGCTGCGACGATGACCGACTTCGTCGGGCGTCGCCTCCATGGCGCGCTGGATCGCCGATCGGGGTCCGGCAGCGATCATGGCGGGGATGGTCGACTACATCGACGCCGACTTCCGGCGCTGGGCGGAGTTCGACAAGATCGAGCGGATCGCCAGCCACACCCCCTGGGGCGTCATCGAGCTGATGCCGATCAGCGATCCGGAGCTCTACGCGTTCAAGTACGTCAACGGCCACCCGTCGAACCCGCTGCGCGGGTACCAGACGGTCACCGCGTTCGGCGTTCTCGCGAACGTGCACAACGGGTACCCGGTGTTCGTGGCCGAGATGACACTGCTGACCGCGTTGCGCACCGCGGCAACGTCGGCTTTCGCCGCCAAAGCCCTCGCCCGGCCCGACAGCTCGGTGATGGCCCTCATCGGCACCGGCTCGCAGGCGGAGTTCCAGGCCCTCGCATTCCGCGACGTGCTGGGCATCTCGCGTCTGCGTGTCTTCGACACCGATCCGGATGCGATGGCCAAGCTGGTGCGCAACCTCACCCCCCTGGGGTTCGAGATCGAGGTCTGCGGAACGGCGGCCGAGGCGGCCCTCGGCGCGGACATCGTGACCACGTGCACCGCGGACAAGCAGAACGCGATCGTGCTGGCCGATGCCGACGTGCAGCCCGGAACCCACCTCAACGCGATCGGCGGCGACTGCCCCGGCAAGACCGAGCTCGACCCGGCGATCCTCGACCGTGCGGCCGTCTTCGTCGAGTACACGCCGCAGACCCGCATCGAGGGCGAGCTGCAGAACAAGCCCGCCGACTTCGCGGTGACCGAGCTCTGGGAGGTCGTCACGGGCGCCGCGCCCGGCCGGACCTCGGCCGAGCAGATCACCCTGTTCGATTCCGTCGGCTTCGCGATCGAGGACTTCAGCGCCCTGCGCTACCTCCGCGACAGCGTCGTCGGCACCTCGGCGTGCATCGACATCGACCTCATCGCCGCGCCCGCAGGACCCGAAGGACCTGTTCGGCCTCGTGCCGCAGCTCAGCCCTGTCGAGTAGCGGCGGTTCGAGTAGCCGCATGGCGGCGTATCGAAACCACGGTAGCGTCGAATGCATGGACCCCGTCGACGCGCTCACCGAGATCGCGTTCCTGCTCGAGCGTGACCGGGTGATCCGGTACAAGTCGAAGGCGTTCCGCACGGCGGGCGACGTGCGTCGTGGGGCTCAGCCCCGACATCCTGAACGACCCGGTGCGGCTGAAGAACACCAAGGGCATCGGCGACACCACGTACAAGGTGATCCGGCAGGCGCTGGCCGGCGAGGTGCCCGACTACCTGGCCGACCTGCGCGAGAACTCCGACGTGTCGGCGAAGAGCGAGTTGCGCGCGAAGCTCAAGGGCGACCTGCACGCCCACAGCGAGTGGAGCGACGGCACCACCTCGATCGAGCTGATGGTCGACAGCGCACGTCGGCTCGGGCACGAGTACCTCGCGCTCACCGACCACTCGCCGCGCCTGACGGGTCGCGCGCGGCCTGAGCGCCGAGCGCCTCGAGGAGCAACTGGATGTGGTGGCCGCCCTCGATGAGGCGGCCGGCGACGGATTCCGCCTGCTCTCCGGCATCGAGGTCGACATCAACGACGACGGGTCCCTCGATCAGACCGACGACCTGCTCGGCCGCCTGGATGTGGTGGTCGCCAGCGTGCACTCCAAGCTGAAGACCGACTCCCGCGCGATGACCCGCCGCATGGTCGCGGCCGTGAACAACCCGCACACCGACGTGCTCGGCCACATCACCGGCCGCCTCGTCGAGGGCTCGCGCGGCACGCGGCCGGGCGCGCAGTTCGACGCCGACCGCGGTCTTCGCCGCGTGTGCCGCGAACGGCGTCGCGGTCGAGGTGAACTCCCGGCCGGAGCGCCAGGATCCGCCCGACGACCTGATCAAGCTCGCCCTCGATGCCGGCTGCATGTTCTCGATCGACAGCGACGCGCACGCGCCCGGTCAACTCGGCCTGCTCGACTACGGTGCCGAGCGCGCGGAGAAGAACGGCATCCCGGCGGAGCGGATCGTCACGACCTACCCGGTCGAGCAGCTGCTGCAGTGGACCACGCGTGCGCGATAGCGTCACCAGCGTGACAACGCCCCTCAACTCCGCCGACCTCGACGCGGCCGATCCGCTCGCCGGGTTCCGTGAGCGCTTCGTCCCCTCGCCCGGCCTGGTCGCGTACCTCGACGGCAACTCCCTCGGGCGGCCGCTCATCGCATCCGCCGATCGCATCGATCGCCTGGTGCGCGAGGAGTGGGCCGGCCGGCTGATCCGCGGGTGGGATGAGAGCTGGCTCGATCTGCCCCTCCGGCTCGGCGACGAGCTCGGCCGGGTCGCCCTCGGCGCGGCACCCGGCCAGACCGCGTTCGGCGATTCGACCACCGTGCTGATCTACAAGCAGGTGCGGGCCGCCCTCGCACTGAGACCCGGCCGCGACGAGGTCGTCATCTCACGTGACGACTTCCCGACCGACCGCTACGTGCTCGAGGGCATCGCGGCCGAGGCTGGCGCGACCCTGCGCTGGCTCGATCCGGGCGACGTGACCCCGGATGCGGTGGCCGCAGTGGTCGGGGACCGCACCGCGGTCGTCGTGCTGTCCGCGATCGCGTACCGGTCGGGTTTCGCTGCCGAGGTCGAGCGCATCACCGAGATCGCACACGATGCCGGCGCGCTCGTGCTCTGGGACCTCTGCCACGCCGCCGGAGTCTGGGCACTCGAGCTGGACGCCTGGGGTGTCGACCTCGCCGTCGGCTGCAGCTACAAGTACCTCAACGGCGGACCGGGCGCGCCCGCGTTCGCCTACGTCGCGTCTGCGTTGCAGCCCGAGTACCGGCAGCCGATCCAGGGCTGGCTCGGGTCGGCCGCTCCGTTCGAGATGGGCCAGGGCTACGTTCCCGCCGACGGGATGCGGCGCGTCCTGAGCGGCACGCCCCCGATCGTCGGCATGGCCGGCCTCGAACCCGCTATCGCGGCGCTCGCCGAAGCCGGGCTGGATGCGGTGCGGGCAAAGTCGGTCGCTCTCACCGAGCACGCGGTCGCCCTGGTCGACGCGCTCCTGCCGGACGTCGAGCTCTCGACGACGCGCGATGCCGATCGCCGCGGGAGCCACGTCACGATCGACCATCCCGACTTCGAGCGGATCATGCCGCGCCTCTGGGAGCGGGGCGTCATCCCGGACTTCCGTCGCCCGAGCGGCATCCGGCTCGGCCTGTCGCCGCTGTCGACGAGTTTCGCCGAGCTCGAGGCCGGGGTGCGGGCGATCGCTGAGGAGCTGGAGGCGGTGAGCCGGTGACCGACTTCCACGAGCATCCGCAGCACAGCTCGAGAGCCAACGAGAGCCGACGCGGCTTCCACGTGCGGATGCGCGGACGAGACCAGGGCGAGGACCACCGCGCCGCGACCCCGCTTGAGCTCCTCTTCGACCTCGTTTTCGTGGCCGCCGTCGCGACCCTCGTGCTGCAGCTCGCCCACGCGGTCACCGCCGGGCACGTGGAGATGGTCGGCCCGTTCCTCATGGTGTTCTTCGCGATCTGGTGGGCGTGGATGAACTTCACCTGGTTCGCCTCGGCTTATGACACCGACGACGCGCTCTACCGCATCCTGACCGTCATCCAGATGGGTGGCGTGCTCGTGCTGGCGGCCGGCGTTCCCAGTGCGTTCGAGAGCGAGGATTTCCGGGCCGTCACGCTCGGCTACGTGATCATGCGCGTCGGGCTCGATCGGCCAGTGGGTGCGGGCCGCGATCGAGCACCCGGAGCGCCGCGCGACCACCCGGCGATACGCGATCGGGGTCGCGGTCGTGCAGGTCGGCTGGATCCTGCGACTCCTGCTGCCCGCCGAGTGGGGCGTCATCACGTTCATCGCGCTGGCCCTGGCCGACCTTGCCGTTCCGGTCTGGGCGGAGCGGAAGGGCTTGACGCCGTGGCACCCCCGGCACATCGCCGAGCGGTACGGGCTGTTCACGATCATCCTGCTCGGCGAGGGCGTGCTGGCCGCGACCAACGCGGTGCAGGCAGCGCTCGCGGAGGGCATCACGGTTGAGCTCGTGACCGTCGCGGTCGCCGGACTGGTGCTGCTCGTGGGCCTCTGGTGGACGTACTTCCTGGAGCCGGCCGCCGAGGGGCTGAAGCGCCGCCGCGGGTGGTCGTTCTACTGGGGCTACGGGCACTACCTGTTGTTCGCTGCGCTGGCAGCCGTCGGGGCGGCACTCGAGGTGGCCGTCGAGGCGATCACCCACCACATCGAGATCCCGGATGTCGTGGTCGGCTATGTGCTCGCCGTGCCCGTCGCGCTGGCGCTGATTCTGCTCTGGGTGGTGCACCTGCCGTTCACGGCGAAGGCCGAGATCCCGCCGTGGCTGCTGCTGCCGGCCGCCGGCCTGATCCTGGCGGCACCGCTCGCCGTCGGGCTCATCGGGGTCCCGGGTGTCGTGGTCGCGGTGACCGCGCTCGTCGCAGGGGTCGTGGCCGGCACCACCGCAGTGCGGCGTCCCGTCGCGCGGGACGAGTGATCAGGCCGGTTCGAAGACGAACCGGGTCGCATCGGTCGGGAAGCTGAACCAGGCCATCGCCGTGACCGGCGTGAAAACGCGGAGTCCGCCGCCGTGCTCGCCGGCCCAGGCATCCGGAGCGGGTGCGTAACCGTCGTCGTGATACTTGGCGAACGCCGCCGAGAGCCGAGCACCCAGCCCGTCGGGCTCGGCGCGAGTGGACGTGCTCGTGCCGTCGAGCATCACGGCATGCCAGCCGTCTTCAAGCGAGAGCGAGCAGGCGGGGTTGGCCTCGAGGTTGCGTGCATGCCGTGTGGTCGGTGAGCCGTCGTAGTAGAAGGCGTCATCGACCCAGACGCCCCAGCGCGGGATGAGGTGGGGGCGGCCATCCGGACGCACGGTCGCGAGCCAGTAGTGCTTCGACTCGACGAGGCGCGACTCGACGGCGCTCCACTCGATCAGGCCCTCGTCGGTGTCGGGCAGTCCGTAGCCCTCGGGGAAGGCGGGGCGCTCGCGGCGAATCGGTGCGCTCATGCGGGCAGGCTAGGCGGGCGTCCGACACCGGCCGTAACCTGGGTGCATGTCCGCCCTCACGCCCGAGCTGCTCGGCCGCATCCGCGAGCGTGCTGCCGGCTACGACCGCGACAACGCCTTCTTCACCGAGGATCTCGACGAACTGCGCGCCGCGGGGTATCTTGCAGCGCGAACACTGCTCGAGACGGCCCGCGACCAGCGGCTGCTCGCGGCCCATGCCCCCGCGACCGCACTGGGCATCAACATGCACCTCGTCTGGGTGGGTGTGGCGCGGGTGCTCGCCGAGCGCGGCGACTCGTCGCTCGACTGGGTGCTTCGGGATGCTGCGGCAGGCGAGCTGTTCGCGTTCGGCAACAGCGAGCCCGGCAACGACCTCGTGCTCTGGGATTCGCTGACGACGGCCGAGCCCGTCGAGACGCCGGACGGGCCGGGCTTCGCGTTCACCGGCACCAAGATCTTCACGTCGCTCGCCCCCGCCTGGACCCGGCTCGGCATCTTCGGCAAGCAGATCGAGGGCGACGGTGCGCCCCGGCTCGTGCACGGGTTCCTCGCCCGCACGACGCCGGCCGACCCGATCGACGGCGTCACCACCCTCGACGACTGGGACACGCTCGGCATGCGCGCCACCCGGAGCAACACGACGCGGCTCGACGGAGCGGTCGTGCCTGGCGAGCGCATCTCGCGCTTCCTGCCGGTCGGGCCCAACACCGATCCGTTCGTGTTCGCGATCTTCGCGAACTTCCTGATCCTGATCGGCTCGGTCTACGCGGGCATCGCGGACCGGGCGCTCGAGCTCTCGGTCGAGGCCGCGCATCGGCGCACGAGCCTCAAGAACGACGGGGCGACCTACGCGACCGACCCCGACATCCGGTGGCGCATCGCGGATGCGGCGCTCGCGCTCGATGCGCTTGCCCCCGATCTCGATGCGCTCGCCGCCGATGTCGACGGTCTCGCCGATCACGGGGACGACTGGTTCCGCAAGCTCACCGGGGCGAAGCACCGTGCGACGGAGGCGGCGCGACACGTGGTGGACCAGGCGATGCGGGTCGCGGGCGGCGGCGGCGTACTCCTCGTCGAGCGAGCTGTCGCGGCTGCAGCGTGATGTGCTCGCCGGGATCTATCACCCGTCCGACACGGAGTCGGTGCATTCGGCGGTGGCGACGAACCTGCTGGGGCCGCTGCCGTGACGCCGGGATGACTCAGGCGCGCTCGAGCTTGAAGATGGGCAGGGTGCGGGACGTCTTCGCCTGGTAGTCCGCGAAGTAGGGCCGTCGCGCGATGATGCGCTGCCAGGCCTCCTCGTGCTCCGCTCCGATGAGCTCGCGGGCCGTCACGGAGACCCGGCCGACCTCGCCGTCGATGTGCACCTCGACATCGAACGCCGGATTCGCCAGCAGGTTGTAATACCAGCCGGGGTTGTCGGGGGAGCCGCCCTTCGAGGCGACGATCAGCCAGCCGTCGTCGAGTCGCAGGCCCATCACGGGCGCGAGGCGCTCCTGCGCCCGACTTCGCCCCGACGGTGTGCATCACGACCAGGGTCTTGCCCCAGCGCTCGGTGACGCCGTGGTTGGTGCGGAACTCCTCGATGACACTGTCGTTCCACGAGCTCATGTCACCCATCCTCGCTGACGCAGCCACGCCGCGCTGGCTGTCCGCCAGTCCTCCACGGTGCCCTCGCCCTCGCCGAAACCGATCCCGTGGCGGCCGCGTTCGTAGACGTGCAGCTCGTGCGGGACTCCGGCGGCGGCCAGCGCGAGGCCGAGCAGGTAGCTGTGCTGCACCGGGACCACCGCGTCCTCGGCGGTGTGCCAGACGAAGAAGGGCGGAGCGTCCGGGGTGACGAGCAGGTCGACGGAGGTGGCGGCTCGCACCGCATCGGTGGGCTCCGAGCCGAGCAGGTTCTGCTGCGAACCGGCGTGGGTGGGCAGGAGCATCGACACGACGGGATAGCCGAGGATGACGACGTCGACGCGCTGCTCCGGCGTCGCGCCGGGCGCGAGGGCTGCCATCGCGCCCGCATGCCCGCCCGCGGAGAAGCCGAGCACTCCCACCCGGGTGGACCCGGCATCCCGGACCCGCGCCACCTCGGCGCGCACTGCCTCGAGCGGTCCGGGGTGCCGCGTCTTCACGGGGTAGGCGAACACGCTCGCGTCGAGCCCGAGGCCGCGCAGCCACTCGGCGACCGGCTCGCCCTCGTGCGGCGCATGCCGCCGGTAGCCGCCCCCCGGCAGCACGATGATGTGGTCGCGCGTCATGCCGGCTTGGTTGCCGCCGTCGCGTCCGCGTCGCCGTCCAGGTTGAGGATGTGCCAGCCGGATGAGTCCATGACGGGATGTTAGCCCGCGGCACCCGGGCGCCTTCAGGTTAGGTAAGCCTAAGATGGGTACATGACCCGACCGCGTGCGTTTGCCGTCGCCGTGGTGGCGGGGATGCTTGCGCTGCTCGGCGCCCCACCCGCGGCGGCGTCGGAGCTTCAAGCGCCGGGGTGCGACATCCGCGATGCGACGCTCACCTGGGGGTTCAAGGAGTCGTTCCGCGCCTACATCGACGGCGACATCGCGAACGGCGAGTGGACGACCGGCGACGGGGCGACCTACGAGACGCCCGCATTCAGCTGGTCCGCCGGGCAGGGGCGGTACAACTCCGGCACCGGGTCGGGCTTCGTCCGGTTCACGGGCTCGGTGCGTTTCACCGGGCACGACGGGCTGCTCGACACGACGATCGCGGATCCCGTCATCACCCTCTCGGGCGACACCGGAACGCTGATCCTGGATGTGACGGGGCCGTCCATGGACGGGGACGTGATCGACGCCGCCGACGTGCCGTTCATCGACCTGTTCGGCCTCGAGTTCTCTGGCCAGGAGGCGCTCGTCACGCTCGACGCGGCGACCGAGCTGACCGACGAGGGCGAGGACGCGTTCCCTGACTACCAGGCGGGCACCGAGTTCGACCCCGTCGAGCTGGCGATGCCGACCTCGGGCGACTGTGCAGCGGGGTTCGACGGCGAAGATGCCGGACCGGCCGACGGCGGGGCGATCGATCCGGCGCTGGTGCTGTTCGTCGTGCTGGTGCCGTTGACCCTGATCGCCGTCGTCGTGATGATCGCTGTGGGGCGGCGTGCGCGTGCGTGAGGCCAGAACGCTCGCCGCGCTGCTCGCCGTCGCTCTCGCGCTGACCGCCTGCTCGGCGCCGGTGAGTGCTCCGACCACGTCACCCGTGCCCAGCCAGGCACCGCTCGCGCAGCTCGACCTTCTCGACGACCCGCGAGTGTTCGAAGGGCCGAGTACCGCGGTGCTGCCCGACTCCGCGATCGTGCCGCTCGACCCGCTACCGGAGCAGGACCTGCCGGCCACCGTCGTCTCGCACGACAACTCGGGTGACCGCGAGGTCCTGGTCGACGACGCATCTCGCGTGCTCGGGCTCGACCTGGCAGGATCCGTGGCCGCGACGATCCAGGGGCTCGGCTTCGGCGACTCCCTCGTCGGGCGCGACGTGTCGACCACCTTCCCGGGAAGCGAAGACCTGCCGCTCGTCACGACCGGCGGCCACACGATCAACGCCGAAGCGGTGCTCGCCCTGCGACCCACGCTCGTGATCACCGACGGCACTATCGGGCCGCGCGACGTCATCGAGCAGCTGCGCGAGGCGGGGGTGGACGTGGTGTTCGTCGAGTCCGAGCCGTCATTCGCGGGAGCGGAGGAGCTCGCCCGCCAGGTCGCGGCCGCCCTCGGCGCACCGGACGGCGGAGAGCGGCTTGCTGCCGACATCCGGGACTCAGTCGCCTCGAAGGTGTCCGAGATCGCCTCGATCGCGCCGACCGCGGCAGCGGATCGCGTGCGCGTGATGTTCCTCTACCTGCGCGGTGGCGCGGGGGTCTACTACCTGTTCGGCGAGGAGTCGGGCGCGGACGAGCTGATCGAGGGACTTTCGGCCGTGGATGTCGCGGGCGGGATCGGCTGGGTCGGCATGAAGCCGATGACCGACGAGGCTCTCGTCGCGGCGGACCCCGACCTGGTGCTCGTCATGACCGACGGCCTGGCGTCGGCGGGCGGGGTCGATGGACTCTTGGCGTCGCATCCGGCGCTGGCATTGACGACCGCGGGCCAGAACCGTCGCTTCGTCGACATGGCGGACGGCGTCGTGCTCGGCTTCGGTCCGCGCTCGGCGGCGGTGCTGGATGCACTCGCTCGCGCGATCTACGCACCGGACTCCTGAGGCGCGCCGTCACGCGGCGGGGGAAGCCGGCGGAGTGCCGAGCGCGTGGAACGCGTCCCAGAATCCGTCCGGGATCTCGGCCGACGCCAGTCCCGGCAGCGACTCCAGACGGGCGATCGACGACATCCCGACCACGGTCGAGTGGATGCGGGGGTCGCCCGTCGAGAACTGCACGGCCGCCGCGGCCAGCTCGATGCCCCACTCGGCGGCAAGCCCCTGCATCCGGTCGATGAAGGCGAGGAGCTCGCTCGACGCCTCGGTGTACGCGTACTTCGGGCCGCGGGTCGTCGACCCGGCCAGGATGCCTCCGCCGAAGGGCGCCGCGTTGAAGACTGTCATGCCTCGATCGGTCGCGAGGTTCCAGAGGGTGTCGGCGCTGCGGTCGACGAGCGTCCAGCGGTTGTGGTTCAGCACCGCATCGAAGGCGTCGGTGCGGACGTACTCCTCCATCAGCGCGCGCTTGCCGGCGGCGATGCCGATCGCGCCGACCGCTCCCTCGTCGCGCAGGCGGGTGAGCGCCTCGACGGGTCCGCCCGGCGCCATCGCTTCGGTCACCGAGAGCGCGTACGGGTCGTGGAAGTGCAGCAGGGGCAGGGTGTCGAGGCCGAGCCGCTCGCGGGTCTCGTCGAACGAGCGGCGGACGCGGTCGGCATCGAAGACGCCGGTGACCGGGTCCGCGTCGACCTTGGAGAAGATCACCTTGCGGTCGGGGAGACCGCCCGCGCGCGCGATGGCTCCGCCGAGAAGGCGCTCGCTCTCGCCGTTCGCGTAGTTGTTCGAGGTGTCGAGCTGCCGGAACGGGCTCGCGAGCATCGCATCGGCGAGGAGCTCGCCGCGCTCGGGCCGCTTGCCGAGCGGAGACGTGCCGACGGTGATCTTCTCGAGGGTGGGCGCGAGGCTGTTCACACGTCGAGCCTAGGCAATCGGGATGGACGGAAACATCCGGGAAACGAGGCGCAACTAGGCTCTGCACATGGCGGACCTGTTCGAGGGCTACGGCGCCACGACCAGTAAACGTCGTGGCGCGCCCGCGTGGGACGAGATGTTCGCCGATCCGTCGCACGCCGATGACGCGAACGCCCGCGAGGCCTACCGGGAGATCCACGCCACCCTCGCCAAGATGACGAAGGCGGAACTGCGCGGCCGGACGGATGCGCTCGCGTCGAGCTATCTCGCGCAGGGCGTCACGTTCGACTTCGCGGGCGAGGAGCGGCCGTTCCCGCTCGACGCTGTCCCGCGCGTGATCCAGCAGAAGGAGTGGCTCACCGTCGAGTCGGGGGTGAAGCAGCGCGTGCTCGCGCTGGAGCGGTTCCTCGCCGACGTGTACGGCGAGCAGCGTGCGTCATCGACGGCGGCACGGCAGTTGCGGGCCGCGCAGCACCACCACGGCGGTCGTGCCGACGTGCGCAACCGTTCTTCACCGATGTCGCGCGCGGCGCAGAGACGCCGCCGCTGCCAACGGCCTCAGCATCCTGCTCGCAACAGCGACGAAGACAGCGCCCGCGAAGCGACCTACCTCGACCTGTTCGAAGAGCAGCGCGTGCCGGCGTGCTGATCTCGCCGTTCGGCGACGAGGGCGCCCGGCTCGCGCGGCTGTTCACGGTCGAGCCGGCAATCGGGATGCGGTGATCTTCTCGAGGCTGCGCCAGGAGCTGTTGCCACCCGAGCATCGGCGATGGCAGTTGACGGAAACATCCGGGAAACGAGGCGCAACTAGGCTCGGCACATGGCGGACCTGTTCGAGGGCTACGGCGCCACGACCAGTAAACGTCGTGGCGCGCCCGCGTGGGACGAGATGTTCGCCGATCCGTCGCACGCCGACGACGCGAACGCCCGCGAGGCCTACCGCGAGATCCACGCGACGCTCGCCAAGATGACGAAGGCGGAACTGCGCGGACGCACGGATGCGCTCGCGTCGAGCTACCTCGCGCAGGGCGTCACGTTCGACTTCGCCGGCGAGGAGCGGCCGTTCCCGCTCGACGCGGTCCCGCGCGTGATCCAGCAGAAGGAGTGGCTCACCGTCGAGTCGGGGGTGAAGCAGCGCGTCCTCGCGCTGGAGCGGTTCCTCGCCGACGTGTACGGCGAGCAGCGTGCCGTCATCGACGGAGTCATCCCGGCCAGGCTCATCAGCTCGTCCCACCACTTCCACCGCGAGGCCGCCGGAATCGTCACGGCGAACGGCGTGCGCATCCACGTCTCGGGAATCGACCTGATCCGTGACGAGGAGGGCACCTGGCGCGTGCTCGAGGACAACGTGCGCGTCCCCTCCGGCGTCAGTTACGTCATCTCGAACCGCCGGGTCATGGCCCAGACGCTCCCCGAGCTGTTCGTGTCGATGCGGGTGCGACCGGTCGGCGACTACCCGCAGCGGCTGCTGCAATCGCTGCGCGCATCCGCGCCCGACGGCGTCGAGGATCCGACGATCGTCGTGCTCACCCCGGGCGTCTACAACTCCGCCTATTTCGAGCACACCCTGCTCGCGCGCCTGATGGGCGTCGAGCTCGTCGAGGGGCGCGACCTCTACTGCTCGGGTGGGCGCGTGTTCATGCGCACCACCGCCGGCCCGACCCGCGTCGACGTCATCTACCGCCGGGTCGACGACGAGTTCCTCGATCCGCTGCAGTTCCGCGCCGACTCGATGCTCGGGTCGCCCGGCCTCATGCTCGCGGCCCGCCTCGGCAACGTGACGGTCGCCAACGCGATCGGGAACGGGGTCGCCGACGACAAGCTCGTCTACACCTACCTGCCCGACCTCATCCGGTACTACCTCTCCGAGGAGCCGATCCTCCCCAACGTCGACACCTGGCGGCTGGAGGAACCCGGCGCCCTCGAGGAGGTGCTCGACCGGCTCGACGAGCTCGTCGTGAAGCCGGTGGACGGCTCGGGCGGCAAAGGGCTCGTCGTCGGTCCCGACGCGTCGAAGGCGCAGCTCGAGGAGCTCGCCGTGCGGTTGCGGGCCGACCCGCGCGGCTGGATCGCCCAGCCGGTGGTGCAGCTCTCGACCATCCCGACCCTCGTCGAGGAGGGGATGCGGCCACGGCACGCCGACCTCCGGCCGTTCGCGGTCAACGACGGCACCGATGTCTGGGTGCTGCCCGGCGGACTGACGCGCGTGGCGCTCCCCGAGGGGCAGCTGGTCGTGAACAGCTCGCAGGGCGGCGGCTCGAAGGACACCTGGGTGATCGGCACCGAGGCGATCCGCACGGGGTATCACGACATGCAGGGCCTCGTCGCCGACCAGGCGGCCGCGACCTCGTCGATCCCGGTCATCTCGGCAGAGAGCCACCTGCAGGATCACAACCCGAACGACTCCCCGCGCAAGGACCAGCAGGAGCAGCAACAGCAGCAGGGTCTCGGTACACCGCGGCGCGGCTACTCGACCACCGGCGGTGACGAGTGCTGAGCCGCATCGCCGAGTCCCTGTTCTGGATCGGCCGGTACATCGAGCGGAGCGACGGCACCGCCCGCATCCTCGACGTGCACCTGCAGCTGCTGCTCGAAGACCCGTGGATCGAGGAGAACCTCGCCTGCCGCTCGCTGCTCAGCGTGATGGGAACGGAGGTCGCCGACGATGCCGAGGTCGCCCGCAGCGACGTGCTCGCGATCCTCGCCGTCGACCGCAACCAGCCGGCATCCATCGCCTACTCGCTCAACGCCGCGCGCGAGAACGCCCGGCGCGCCCGCGAGGTCGTGAGCACCGAGCTCTGGGAGGTGCTGAACACCACCCGGGCCCGGATGCCGCGCAAGGTCGCCAGCGACAAGGTGCACGAGTTCTTCGCCTGGGTCCGTGAACGCAGCGCCCTCGCCGTCGGGATCATCGAGTCGTCGTCGAGCCGGGATGAGGCGTGGGGCTTCTTCACCCTCGGCCGCAGCATCGAGCGCGCCGACATGACCGCGCGCCTGCTCGCGACCCGCAGCCTCACCGAGGCGTCCGGCCCGTCGTGGACCACGATCCTGCGGTCGGTCGGTGCCTACGAGGCGTATCTGCGCACGTACCGCGGCGTCCCGAGCGCGCGCAACGCCGCCGAGTTCCTGCTGCTCGACCGCCTGTTCCCGCGCAGCATCCTGTTCTCTGTCACCCGCGCCGAGCAGTGCATGCGCGACATCGAACCGCGCGCCGACCGCATGGGAGTGAGCGACGAGGCCCAGCGCTTGCTCGGCCAGATCCGCAGCGAGCTGGAGTACCGGCCGATCGCCGACATCATCGACGACCTGCCGACCCACATGGACAATGTGCAGGCGGCGACGAGCGCCGCCAGCGAGGCGATCCGGCAGCGCTACTTCCCGACGAACGACGTCGCCACCTGGGTCGGAGACAGCTCGTGAACCGGCTGCGCATCAAGCACCTGACGGGCTTCCAGTACGACGGGGAGGTGACCGCCTCGTACAACGAGGCGCGGATGCTCCCGGTCAGCTCCGACGGTCAGCTCGTGCTGTACTCCAACATCGAGATCCTGCCGATCTCGTCGAACCACAGCTACCTCGACTACTGGGGCACGCGGGTCTCGTCGTTCGAGATCCTCACCCCGCACAGCCAGCTGTCGCTCACCGCGACGAGCCTCGTCGAGGTGCGGCCGCGCGACCACCCCGAGCACCGGCTCACCTGGGAGAAGCTCGCGGACGAGATCGAGCGCAAGACCGAGTTCGTCGAGCAGCTCGAGCAGACGCCGCGCACGCGCCCGCCGGACGAGGTCGTCGAGATCGCGCGCGAGGTCATCGCCGGGTCGGAGAACCCGTGCGAGGCGGCGCTCGCCATCTGCACCGCCATCGGCGAGCGGATCGAGTACATGTCGGGCGTCACCGGCGTCCACACGACTGCCGCCGAGGCGTGGGACCACAAGAAGGGCGTCTGCCAGGACATCACCCACCTGGCGATCGGCGCTCTGCGGTCGGTCGGCATCCCGGCGCGTTATGTCAGCGGATACCTGCACCCGCAGCCGGACGCCCCGGTCGGGCTGACGATCGCCGGCGAATCGCACGCCTGGGTCGAGTGGTTCTGCGGCGACTGGCGCGGCTTCGACCCGACCAACCTGATCGACATCGGCGACCGGCACGTGACCGTCGGCCGCGGTCGCGACTACAACGACGTCGCCCCGCTGCGCGGCGTGTACGCGGGCCCCTACGGCTCGAAGCTGTTCGTCACGGTCGAGATCACCCGCGAGGCGTAGCGGTGACCGAGCCCGTCGAGATCAGCGCTGCGTCGACGCCTCGACGATCGCGATCTCGGTGGTCGCGAGCTCCCGGTCGGCGTCCGAATCGCGTCCGTACCGCACCGCCAGCGGCCACCTCCGGCCGCGATCCCAGCCCAGGCGCACCTCGCGCGTCCGCACCCAGTAGATGGCGGCGATTCCGGCGGCGATGAATCCGGATGCGGCCCCGACCCCCAGCGACCAGCGCGGTCCCCAGGTGTCGGCCACCCATCCGACGAGCGGAGCCCCGATCGGCGTCCCGCCCATGAACACCGCGATGTAGAGCCCCATCACCCGCCCGCGCATCGAGGGCGCGGTCGTGGTCTGCACGTATCCGTTCGCGGTCGTCATGACGGTGAGGGCGCTGAACCCGACCAGCACGAGAGCGATGCCGAAGGTCAGGGTGTTCGGGGCGAGGGCCGCCGCCACCAGACTCGCGCCGAAGCCGGCGCCGGCGAGCGTCACCGTGCGCAGGCGTGGCCGCTCGCGCCGGGCGGAGAGCAGCGCTCCGGTGACCGAGCCGATCGCGATCACCGACGACAGCAGGCCGAACTCGCCCGCCCCCTCGCCGAACTCGATCCGCGCCATCGCGGAGATGAAGATCGCGAAGTTGAAGCCGAACGTGCCGAGGATCGCGATCATGGTCATCACGAGCACGATGTCGCTGCGCTTCCGCACATAGCGGAACCCGGCGAGCAGCTGCCCGGGCTCGCGCGACATCCGGGGCCGCGCCGTGAAGTCCTTCACCTTCAGCAGGCCGAGCGACGGTCAGCACGGCCCCGAACGTGATCGCGTTGATCAGGAAGACCCAGCCCGCCCCGACGAGGGCGACGAGCAGGCCGGCGACGGCGGGTCCGACCAGCCGCGCCGCGTTGAACGACGCCGAGTTGAGCGCGACCGCGTTGCTCAGGTGCGTGGTCGGGACGAGGTCGCTCACGAACGCCTGCCGCGCAGGAGCGTCGAAGGCCGCGGCGATGCCGAGTCCGAGGGCGAAGGCGAACACCATCCAGAGCGTGACGACTCCGGTGAGGGTGACCGCCGCCATCCCGAGCCCCAGGATGGCCATGGAGATCTGGGTGAGCATCAGCAGCGTGCGGCGATCCATCCGGTCGGCCACCAGTCCGGTGACCGGCAGCAGGAGCAGCTGCGGTCCGAACTGGAGAGCCATCGTGACCCCGACCGCCGTGGCGTCCTCGTCGGTGAGCTCGGTCAGGACGAGCCAGTCCTGGGCGATGCGCTGCATCCAGGTGCCGACGTTCGAGACGACGGCGCCGGCGAACCACAGGCGATAGTTGGCGACGGCGAACGAGCGGAACATCGCGCTCATGAGGGACCCTGGGCGAGGCGCCTGAGCACGGGCAGGGCGGCGTCGAGGGCGCGACGGTCATCGGGGTCGAGCCCGGCGAGCTGCTGAGCGAACCACGCGCTGCGCAGCGCACTGGTCTCGCCGATGAGAGCCTGCCCGGCCGGGGTGAGCGTCACGCGCACTCGCCGGGCGTCGTCGTCGGCCGGGCTTCGCGCGACGTAGCCGGCCGCCTCGAGTCCGTTGAGCGTGCGGTTCATGGAGGGCGGGGTGACGCGCTCGTGCTCGGCGAGCTCGCCGGGGGCGCGGTCGCCGAACGCTTCGAGCTGGAACAGCACGCCGAGCTGGGAGTCGCTGAGGCCGGTGCTGCGGTTGTTCCGGATCCGCCGGGCGACCTTCTGAATGAGGAGGCGCAGCTCTTCGTGGTCGTCGGCGTGACTCATATCGTTAGCCTAGCTCATTAGCATGGCTAACACTGGGTCTCGACAGGCTCGACGACCGGACGATAATGAACGAAGCGAGGAGGCTCGATGCCCAAGTTCCAGGCAGCACGCGTCGACAAGACGTTCGTCGACGACGAGGGCGTGACGATCCACTACTACGTCTGGCAGTCCGCGGCCCCCAAGGCCGTGGTGCTGATCGTGCACGGCATCGGCGAGTTCGCCACCCGCTACGAGCCGCTCGCGCAGGCGCTCGTCGAGGCGGGCTACGCGGCGTACGCCGTCGACTACCGCGGCCATGGCGCGACGGGGGTGCAGCAGTACGACGGCGACCTGTCGAAGCTCGGGCGGCCGGGGCCGGGCGGCATCCGCGCGGCGATCCGCGGCATCCGCCGGGTTCGCGACATCGCCAGCGAAGCCAATCCCGGTGTCCCGGTCGTGCTGCTCGGCCACAGCATGGGCTCGCTGTTCGGTCAGCGCATGCTGAACGAGACGGCGGACGACTACGACGCCGCGATCCTCAGCGCAACCGCCTATCGCACCCTGCGGCACATGAACTCGGGAGACCTCTCCAAGCGGCATCGCGTCCCGGGCGGCAACGGGCATGAGTGGCTGAGCCGCGATCCGGCGGTCGCCGAGTGGTTCCGCGACAACCCGCTGACCTTCGACGCCAAGGTGGCCAAGCTGTTCGGGATCGCGGACGGGCTTCGGCTGCTCGGGCGCCCTCGCAAGCTCAGCCGCGACATCCCGATGCTCATCATGATCGGCAGCGACGACCCGCTCGGCGGTCCGCGCAGCGTGGAGCTGCTGGCGAAGGCGTACCGCGAGCGCGGAGGCCTCAGCGACGTGACCGTGACGGTCTACCCCGGGGCCGGCACGAGATGTTCAACGAGGTGAACCAGGCCGAGGTGCGCGCCGACGTGATCGCCTGGCTCGATGCGCACGTGAAGCCCGCCACGTAAGGTCTGCCTAACTAGGCTGGGTGCATGCACGGCGAATTCAAGGTGCCCGGCGGCAAGCTCGTCGTCGCCGACCTGGATGTCGTGGACGGCCGGATCAGCGACTTCCGGCTCTCCGGCGACTTCTTCCTCGAACCCGATGAGGCCCTCGGCGCGATCGACGCGGCCGTGAACGGGCTGCTCGCCGAGACCGACGCGCGGACGCTCGCCGCCGCGGTGCAGTCCGCGCTCCCCGACGGCGCGCAGCTGCTGGGCTTCGCGCCGGAGTCGGTCGCGACCGCGATCCGCCGCGCGCTTGCAGAAGGCGACGAGCTGGCGGGACTACGACTGGCAGCTCGTGCATCCCGGCCCGCTGAGCCCGCTGATGCACCTCGCCCTCGACGAGGTGCTCGCCCAGGAGGTCGGCGACGGAACGCGCAAGCCCACCCTGCGCATCTGGGAGTGGGACGAGCGGGCCGTCGTGATCGGCAGCTTCCAGTCGGTGAAGAACGAGGTGGACCCGAGAACGCGGAGAAGTACGGCTTCCGGGTCGTGCGGCGCATCTCCGGCGGCGGCGCGATGTTCATGGACGCCGGGTCGGTCGTCACCTACTCGATCTATGCGCCGGTGGACCTCGTCGCCGGCATGACGTTCGCCGACAGCTACGCCTTCTTCGACGAGTGGGCGGTGCAGGCGCTGCGGAGCCTCGGCGTCGACGCGACGTACCAGCCGCTCAACGACATCGCGAGCCCGGCCGGCAAGATCGGCGGCGCCGCGCAGAAGCGGCTCGGCAACGGCGGGGTGCTGCACCACGTGACCATGGCCTACGACATGGACGGCGACCGGATGACCGAGGTGCTCCGGATCGGCCGCGAGAAGCTCAGCGACAAGGGCACGAAGAGCGCGGCCAAGCGCGTCGATCCGCTGCGCAGCCAGACCGGCGTCTCCCGCGCCGAGATCATCGAGCGGATGATCGAGACGTTCCGCACGCAGCACGGCCTCACCGACGGCGAGATCACGCCGGAGGAGTACGCGGCAGCCGAGCAGCTCGTCGCCGAGAAGTTCGGCACGGACGAGTGGCTGTACCGGGTGCCGTGACGGGCGGGCGCGCCGGCAGGCGCGGGGTCGCCCGGGCGAGCGCGGTGGGCGTCGGGCTCGCGGCGCTGCTCCTCGGCGGCATCCTGATCTCCGCCCTCGTCGGGCAGCTGCCGGTCACTCCCGCGGAGGTCGTCGGGTCCCTGCTGCGCGCCGCCGGCATCCCGAACGCCTGGGCTCCGACCGATCAGATCATCGAGTCGACGCTGTGGGTCGTGCGGTTCCCGCGGGTCGTCATGGCGCTCTCGGTCGGCGCCGCGCTCGCCGTCGCCGGCGCCGTGATGCAGGCGGTGTTCGGCAACCCGCTGGCCGAGCCGGGCGTGGTCGGCGTGTCGGCCGGGGCCGCGCTCGGCGCCGCGACCGCGATCGTGCTCGGGCTGGCGGCGTACGGGGAGTTCCTCGTCGCGGTGCCGGCCTTCGCCGGCGGGCTGCTCGCGACGCTGCTGGTGTATCTGGTGTCGCGCGCCAACGGACGCACCGAGGTCGTCACCCTGCTGCTCACCGGCATCGCGGTCAACGCCTTCGCCGGCGCCGGGCTCGCGTTCGTGCTGTTCAGCGCGAGCGCGGCCAACCGCGAGCAGATCATCTTCTGGCAGCTGGGGTCGCTCGGCGGCTCGCTCTGGCGCGAGGTGCTCATCGTGGCGGTCGTCGCCGCTGCGGGCGTCGTCGTCGCGACGATGCTCGGCCGCCACTACGACGTGCTCGCGCTCGGGGAACGCAACGCCCGCCATCTCGGCATCGACGTCGAGCGGCTGCGGCTCATCTCGGTCGTGCTGGTCGCCCTGCTCACCGGTGTCGCCGTCGCCTTCGTCGGCATCATCGCGTTCGTCGGACTCGTCGTCCCGCACGTCGTGCGCATGCTCCTCGGCCCGAGTCACCGCAGCCTCATCCCGGTGAGCGCGGTCGGAGGAGCCGTGCTGCTGCTCTTCGCCGACCTGCTCGCGCGCAACCTCGCGCCGGGTGCCGAGCTGCCGATCGGCCTGCTCACCTCGCTCGTCGGCGGACCGTTCTTCTTCTTCCTGCTCTGGCGGCAGCGGCGGCAGGCGGGGGGCTGGGCATGACGGTGATCGAGCCCGTCGGGATCCGGGCGACGAACGTCTCCGTCACCCTCGACGGACGATCGGTGCTCGACGAGGTCACGCTCGAGGTGCTCGCGGGCGAGGTGCTCGCCCTGGTCGGCCCGAACGGCGCGGGCAAGTCGACGCTGCTGTCCGTGCTGAGCGGCGAACGGCATCCGGATGCCGGGACCGTCACGCTGGACGACCGCCCGCTGGGCAGCTACTCGGCCCTCGAACTCGCCCGGAACCGTGCCGTGCTCACGCAGGAGAACACGCTCAGCTTCCCGTTCCGCGTGCGCCAGGTGCTCGAGATGGGACGCAGCCCCTGGGCGCGCACCCCTCAGCTCGCCGACGACGAGCGGGCGCTCACGGCTGCCGCCGAGCGGGCCGACGTGGCGGGTCTGCTCGATCGCCGCTTCACCGAGCTCTCGGGCGGAGAGCGCGCCCGGGTATCGCTCGCGCGCGTGCTCGCCCAGGACACGCCGATCGTCTTCCTCGACGAGCCCACCGCGGCTCTCGACCTGCGGCACCAGGAGGACGTGCTGCGGGTCGCCCGCGAGCTCGCGGCCGACGGCCGCGCGGTGGTCGTGGTGCTGCACGACCTGTCGCTCGCGGGGGCCGTCGCCGATCGCGTCGGATTGCTCGCGGCCGGCCGCCTGGTCTCGCTCGGCCCGCCCGCGCGAGGTGCTCACCGCATCCGCGCTCTCCGACGTCTACGGGGTGCGGGTCGAGGTGATCGAGCGCGACGGGACGCTGCTCGTGGTCCCGCTCCGCGAGGATCACCCCCGCGGCTGATCCGCCCGCCTGCACGTGACGTACCCTTGAATCCGTGGAATGGCTGATCTTCGGGGGCGTGGCCGTGGTGGTCGTGGCCCTCGGCGTGCTCGCGCAGCGCAAGGGCTGGATCGACATGACCGGTAAGCACGCGAGCGGGCGTGGCGGTGCCGGCGCCGGGATCATGGGCGGCGTCGACGAGGTCTTCGCGCCGACGCGGCACGAGGCGCAGCAGGAGCTCGATCGCCAGAGCAGCTTGCCGGCGCCCGCGCCGGTACCGGGCGACGGCGACAAGGACATCTTCAGGGCAGACGGCAAGATCCGCATCGACCTGGACGACGCGCGCCGCTGACAGGTCGCCGCCGACTCCGTGCCCGGTTAACGGTTCGTCAGGTCCTGGTACGCGTCGTGCGTCTGGATGAACTTGTAGACGAACGGGCACTTCGCGACGACCTTCGCGTCGGTGGAGGTCCGCACGTCGTCGAGCGCGCCGCGGATGAGCTGCGAGCCGAGCCCTCGCTCCTGGAGCTCCTCGTCGATCTCGGTGTGCGTGAAGACCAGCTCGCCGCGCGCCGCAGTCTCGTAGTAGGTCTCGCCGATCACCCGCTCTCCGCGCTTCAGCACGTAGCGTGAGCGGTCCGCCTCGTGCACGACGACATCGTTCTCGGCCATGACCTCAGGGTAGGCGGCAGTGCTGGTCAGGCGCTGTTGCGGATGACGAGGCGCGTGTCCAGGAGGAGCCTCCGCGTGCCCGGATCGGCGTCATCGCTCAGTCGATCGAGCAGCATCTGCGCCATCGCGCGACCCATCATGCGCTGCGGCTGGTGCACGGTCGTGAGCGGGATCGTGCCGCTCAGAGCCGCCGGGCTGTCGTCGAAGCCGACCACCGCCACGTCCTCCGGGACGCGCTTGCGATATTCGCGCAGCAGCACGTCGACCGCACCCACGGCCATGAGATCGCTCGCGACGAACACGCCGTCCAGATCGGGATTCCGCTCGAGGAGAGCCCGCATCGCGCTGCCGCCGCTGGCCTGGGTGAAGTCGCCGTGCTCGAGCATGGTGGTCGGGAGGCCCGCTGCGCGGAGGGTGCGCACCCAGCCGTCCGTCCGGTCGATGGCGGCCTGCATGTCCGCAGGACCGGCGATCGTGGCGATGTTCCTCCGGCCGATGTCGATCAGGTGCTGCACGCCGAGTGCCGCGCCCGCGGAGTTGTCCACGTCGACGTAGCTGCTGTCGTGGATCTCGGGCCGGAAGGGACGGCCGCCGAACACGACCGGGATGGTCGCGTCGAGGGTTGCGAAGAAGTCGTCTCCCGAGTGGTGCGAGACCACGATCGCGCCGTCGACGTTGCCGCCGAGCAGGTATCCGATCGTCTTCTCACTCGGGGCCGACGGGTGGGCCAGCTGGAGGTTGAGCACGTAGTCGCTCGGCTCCAGGCCCTCGGTGATGCCCTTCACGACCTCGGAGAAGAAAGGGTCCCCGAAGAAGCGATTGGTGTCCTCCGGGACCACGAGCGCGATGGCCATCGTCTTGCGGCGGGCCAGCGAGCGGGCGGCACGGTTGGGGCGGTATCGCAGCTCGGTGACGGCGGCGTTGACCGCCTCGACGACATCCGGACTCACCTGGCTGGATCCGTTGATGACCCGCGAGACGGTCGAGCGGGACACCCCGGCAACCGCGGCCACGGCTTCGAGCGTGGGCGCGGGTTGCCGCTTCGTGGTGCCCGCCATGCTCGCGATCCTATCGATCAGGAGGGCAGGGCCCGGTCGCGGATGATCCGCTGCAGCGTCAGTGCACTCAGCTTCGGGGTGCGCTGCTGCGTCTGGTAGTCGACGCGCACGATTCCGAACCGCTTGTCGTACCCCCACGCCCATTCGAAGTTGTCCAGCAGCGACCACGCGAAGTAGCCGCTGACGGGGATTCCGTCGTCCATCGCGTCCAGGGTGGCCGCGAGGTGATCGACGAGGAAGCGGGTGCGGTCGACGTCGTCGACGGAACCGTCTGGTTCGACGACATCGGCGAACGCGCTGCCGTTCTCGGTGATCGCCAGCGCCACCCCGGCGGGGCCCGCGTACTCCTCGTGCACGCGCCGGAGCAACCGGGTCAGTCCCTCCGGCTGCACCTCCCAGTCCATCGCGGTCACCGGGAGCCCGCGCATGTGGAAGTGCACCGATTCGGCGTTGACGAACGGCGAGCGGAGCGGGCGGACAGAGGGGGCGGCGTTGTTCGCGATCCGGACGGGCGGCCGCGCACTGACCGCTTCGCCGTGGTAGTAGTTCACGCCGAGGGTGTCGATGGGACGGGAGATCGTCGCGAGGTCGCCCGGCCGGATGACGTCCTCGAGTCCGAATCCCGCCACGTCCTCGAGGACGTCGGCCGGGTATTCGGCGCGGAAGAGCGGATCGAGGAAGAGCCGGTTGAACTGCCCGTCGATGCGCCGAACGGCCTCGAGGTCACCGGCGTCATCGGGGTCCACCGGATCGACCACGCTCAGGTTGAGCGTGATCCCGAGACTCAGCCCCGCGTCGCGAGCGCGCAGTTCGCCGACCGCGAGACCATGCGCGAGCAGGAGGTGGTGCGTTGCAGCGAGCCCCGCCGCCGGGTCCTGCCGGCCCGGTGCGTGCTCGCCGGACACGTGGCCGACGAAGGCCGAGCACCACGGCTCGTTCAGGGTCGACCAGGCACGCACGCGATCGCCGAGCGCGTCGTGCACGCTCAGGGCGTAGTCCGCGAATCGCTCGGCCGTTGACCGCACGGCCCAGCCGCCTTCCTCTTCGATCGCCTGCGGCAGGTCCCAGTGGTACAGGGTCAGCCACGGCTGGATGTCGTTCTCGAGCAGCTCGTCGACCAGGCGCGAGTAGAAGTCCAGGCCGGCCGGGTTGACCGGTCCGCCGTCGGGCCGCACGCGCGGCCACGAAGTCGAGAACCGGTATGCCTGGAGGCCAAGGTCGGCCATGAGTCGGACGTCGTCTCGATAGCGGTGGTAGTGGTCGCACGCGATGTCCCCGGTGTCGCCGCCCGCGACGGCTCCCGGGATCTTGGCGAAGGCGTCCCAGATGGACTCGGTCCGTCCGTCGACGTCGGCGGCTCCCTCGATCTGGAAGGCGGCGGTCGCGGCGCCGAACACGAACCCGGGCGGGAACGGCCTCGCCTCCGGGGCCGCCGCAGCCGGCGTCCGCCCCGGAGTGGTCAGATGCGTCATCCCTTGACCGCTCCCTGCATGATGCCGCTCACGAGCTGCCGCCCCGCGAAGATGAACAGGAGCAGGAGCGGGATCGTCGCCAGAACCACTCCGGCGAGCACGATCGAGTAGTCCACGAAGTAGTTCGACTGCAGAAGCGAGAGCGCGACCGGAAGAGTCGGGCTCTGCCGGTCGAGCACGATGAACGGCCAGAAGAAGTTGTTCCACGCCCCGACGAAGACGAACAGGAACAGCATCGCTGCGGCCGGACGTGCGGCGACGACGCCCACCGTCCAGAACGTGCGGATCATCGAGGCCCCGTCGACGCGAGCGGCCTCGATGAGCTCATCCGGCACCGCCTGTCGCAGGTACTGGGTCATCCAGAAGACCCCGAACGCGCTCGTCAGGGCCGGGATCACGATGGCCCCGATCTGCCCGGTCCACCCGAGTTCGGCGAACAGGATGTAGAGGGGCACGACGCCGAGCTGCTGCGGGACCGCGATGGTCGCGACGACGAAGGTGAGCAGGGCTCCCCTGCCGCGGAAACGCAGTTTGGCGAACGCCCAGCCGGCGAGGGTCGAGGTGGTGACGACGGCGGCACCGATGAGGAACGAGGAGTAGATCGAGTTCCACAGCGCCGGCCAGAAGTTGACCGCCTCGTTGCTGACGACCGCGATGGCGTTGTCGAGGAAGTTGCCCCCCGGCCACCATGGCCGCTCACGCAGGGACGACGAGTCGCCGGATCCGATCACGAACGACCAGTAGAGCGGGAACGCGGCGCTGACGAAGACCGCCCCCAGGACCGCGTAGGTCCCGAACCCGGGCCGGCTTCCTCGGATGTGCTTGGTCCTCATCGCGCTCCCACCTTCCGCGCACGGCGGGCCGCGCGTATTGCGCTTCGGTCCTCTTGTACGAATCGGTCATCGCGCACGAGGCGCCGCGTGATCCCGAGGTTGATCAGCCCGATCAGCATGATGATGACGAAGAGGATCCAGGCCATCGCGGCTGCGCGCCCGAAGTTCCATTGGCCCCATCCGATGTCGTACAGGTAGAGGGTGATCGTCAGCCACTGCTGGCCCGCGCCGCCGCGGCCGAACTGATCGAACACACGCGGCTCGTCGAAGATCTGCAGGCCACCGATGGTGGCCGTGATGACGACGAAGATGAGGGTGGGCTTGAGCGACGGCAGCGTGATGCTGAAGAACTGCCGGATCGCGCCGGCGCCGTCGACGCGCGCGGCTTCGTAGTAGTCGCGGTTCACCGCCTGCATGGCCGCGAGAAGGATGAGGGCGTTGTAGCCGGTCCAGCGATAGTTGACCATCGTCGCGATCGCGACGTGGCTCCAGAACGGCTCCTTGTGCCACTGGATGGGCGACAGGCCGAGGTCGGTGAGGAACCCGTTGACGAGGCCGAAGTTGTCCGCGAAGACCACGTTGAAGATGAGGCCGACGGCCACCGGTGCGACGACGAACGGAACCAGCACGCTCATCCGCCAGAAGGTCTTGCCGCGGAGGTTGCGGTCCAGGACGGCCGCGATGAACAGAGCCAGGGCGAGCTGCGGGATGGTGCTGAGCAGGAAGATGCTGAAGGTGTTGCGCAGCGCCGTCCAGAAGTGCGGCTGCTGCAGGATCCAGACGTACTGGTCGAACCCGACGAAGGTGCCGGAGCCCCGGACGAGGTCCCAGTCCATGAGGGAGATCACGGCGGTGTACGCGATCGGGAACAGCCCCACCACCAGGAAGGCGACGAAGAACGGGGAGATGTAGAGGTAGGGCGAGACCTTGAAGTCCCACCTGCTGAGTCGTTGTCTGAACATGGTTTTCGGGGGAAGGGGCGCAGGCCGAGGGATGGCCGACGCCCCTTCCTTATCCGTTAGAAGGCCGAGACCTCGGTGACCCAGTTGTTCCAGCTGGTGTCCTTGTCCTCGAGACCATCGAAGACACGGGTCACGGCGTTCTGGAGAGCGTCGTGGAACTGGAAGAACTGCGGTCCCTTGAAGGTCGCCACAGAGATCGCTTCGGCGCGGTTGGTGAGGATCTCACCGGTGGGTGCGCCATTGAAGTAGTCGTTCGTGGCGGCCGCGAGCTCCGAACTGCTCAGTGCGTCGAGCTGGCTCGGGAACGTGCCTGCGTTCGCAAACGCCTTCATCTGCGTCTCGGGCGAGGTGAGCCAGGCAGCGAGCTGCTGGGCTTCCTCGACGTTCTCGCCGTTGGCCGGGACGGTCAGGTACGAGCCGCCCCAGTTGCCGCCGCCGCCGGGGAAGACGTCCGCGACGTCCCAGCCGGTGACGTCCTCGGCGTTACCCGAGATGACTCCGAGCATCCAGCCCGGGCACAGCATGGTGGCGAACTCGCCCGATGCCATCGACGCGAACCAGTCCTCGCTCCACTGACCGGAGTAGGCAGCGATCGGCACGGCCCCGGTCACGACGGCTTCGTAGGCAGCCTCGATGTCGGGGTTGTCCGTGGCGATGATGGAACCATCCGGGTCCTCGTACGCCAGCTCGAACTGGTTCACGATGCCCTGGAGCACCGAGTTGGCCGAGTCGATGAACGGCTTCCCGGTCGCTGCCTTGTAGTCGGCGCCGACTGAGAAGAAGTTCTCCCAGTCGCCGTCGAGCAGCTCGGCGACCTCGGCGCGGTCGGACGGGAGGCCGGCGGCCTCGAACAGGTCGGCGCGGTAGCAGATGCCCTGCGGTCCGATGTCGGTGCCGTAGGCGATCAGGTTGCCAGCGGCGTCGGTCGCAGCGGCTTCCTTCCAGTCGAGCCAGCGGCCCTTCAGGTCGTCGGGGACGGGCGCGAGGAGGTCGCTGTACTGCATCGCCTCGGTGAACCAGTCGATCTCGACCGCTTCGACGTCGGCGAGGCCGGTGTTGCCGAGCTTCTGGAAGTAGTTGGCACGCGCGTCGTTCGACGTGGCGGCCTTGTTGTGGACGACCTCGATGCCGGTCTCCTCGGTGAACTCGGCCAGGAGTTCGTCCGAGTAGCCGAAGTCGTTGAACGTGGCGAGGGTGAGGCTGACGGGACCGTCGCCCTCCCCTCCGCCGCCGGCCGAGCAGCCAGAGGCGAGAAGCGCGATGCTGGCAGCCCCAGCGACTGCAGCCGCGATAGTGCGTCGTGAAGTTCTCACGGTCACTCCTTTGTGTGTGCGTGAATGGGGAAGACTTCGTGAGAGCGCTCCCACTCGCAACACATGAGAGCGCTCCCACGAAATCGAGATGAGGCTAGCGGACCGATTCGCCGCTTGTCAATGGGAGCGCTCCCACGAATGTGGAGTCGGCATTTCCGCGTGCGACTCGCCGGCACCCGCCGCCACCGTATGCTGTCGGAGTGACGGACGAAGCGCGGCGGGACCGCCGAGATCTGCGTCGGCCGTCGCCGCGGGTACGACGCCGTCGCGTGATCGCGGCCCTGATCGCGGCGTGGCGTGTTCGTCGCCCTGCTCGTGGGTGCGATCTTCGTGTTCGCACCGCGTCCCCAGGAGGTGCCGGTGGCCGAGAGTCCCACCCCGAGCACGACGCCGACGCCGTCGACGCTCGCCGACGCCGCGGCCGCCGTCGCCGATCAAGCTCACCTTCGATCGGCGCACGCTCTCGATCACCGACCCATCGAGCCTCTGGGTCGTCGTCAACAAGCTGAACCCGCTGAACCCGAAGGATTACGCGGCAGCCGACCTCGTCTCGGTCCCGGTCGCCGTACGTCAACGCGCCGACGCTGCGCAAAGAGGCGTCCGACCAGATCGTCGCGATGTTCGCCGCGTACACGGCGCGAGACCGGCAACCAGATGCAGGCGCAGAGCGCCTACCGCAGCTACAGCGTGCAGGTGAACGTCTACCAGGGCTGGGTCAACAGCCTCGGCCAGGAGGGCGCCGACCTGACGAGCGCGCGGCCGGGGCACAGCGAGCACCAGACCGGACTCGCGATGGATATCAGCTCCGTCCCGGCGCAATGCGCGCTCGACCAGTGCTTCGCGGACACCGACCAGGGAAAGTGGCTGGCGGCGAACGCGTACAAGTGGGGATTCATCCTGCGTTACCCGAACGGCAAGACGAGCATCACCGGATACGAGTTCGAGCCGTGGCACTACCGGTACGTCGGGATCCCGCTCGCCACCGCGATGCACGACACGGGAATTCAGACGATGGAGGAGTTCTTCGATCTCCCGCCGGCTCCCGACTACGCCGGGTAGGCGCTCCGCTAGACCATTGACTCCCGGACCTGAGCGTCGGTAAGGTTCGGGGGCTGTCCCCCATTTGAGGGTCATCACCTAGGTGGCCCCGAGGGGCGGCGACACCCGATTCGGCCTATGCCGTGACGTCCGCCGCGGCTCGCCGTGGTCCTGACAGGGAGACCTCCATGCCCATCGCAACCTCGCGCGCCACCAGGCGCTCGACCCGGAGGGTCGCCGGCGTCGCGATCGCCGTCGCCGCCCTCACCGGCAGCCTCCTCACCGCCCAGTCGGCCTCAGCCGTCGGCGATCCCACGCTCCACTGTGCCGAGCCTCACGAGCCTCAGCACCTGGCACGAGTGGGTCGACCCGTCCGGCTACGACTACGGTCTCGCCGCCGGACCGCACGGCTCGCATCCCGCGTCGCTGCGGATGTCGAACTCGATCGCCTCCGGCAACTACGGGGTCATCACCCAGCTTTCCAGCCCGGCCATCGCCGAGGTCGGGGAGGCGGGAACCACCGACGCCGACTACCGCGTCTTCACCGCCGAGTTCACGCTCGACACCGAGAGCTACCTCGCGCAGCCCGGGCTCGCGGTCGAGGTCTCCGGCGACCAGGGCGGCAACCGGTCCGGCGGCACCGTCGTGTTCCGTCAGGACTTCGACAACCAGCTGACGCTCAGCACCTACTGGGCCGACGCCGGCTCGCGAGCCGACCTGGCGGACTGGAACAACTCGACCGCCACCGTGTCGTTCACCGGTCCGGTCAAGATCCGTTACGTCGCCGAGTACAACGACGCCGCACCCGACTCGGTGAAGGTCTACGTCGACAACGTGCTCACGATCCAGGGCGAGGGCTTCGAGGCGTACCACGCCTCCGTCGGCTCCGACCCCGCAGGTCATCGACTCGCTGCTCTTCCGCACGAGCCGTAACGTGCCCGTCCCCGGTGGCGCGTGGGATGTCGTCGAGCCGACCGCACCCCAGAAGGCCGCGATCCTCGGTCACGGGCTTCTACTTCAGCGGCATCGAGTACGGAGCGTCCAACGTCGCGATCGCACCGAGCGCCTCAATCGTCGTGCAGCCCACCGATCACGGGCACCGCGGCGGTCACCAGCGTGCTGACCGCGAACGTCTCGACGAACGTGATCGCGCCCGACCCTGAGCTATCAGTGGCTCCGCGAGGGCCTGTCGATCGCCGGTGCCTCGGGTTCGACCTACACCCTGGGCGCCAACGACGTGAACAAGCGCATCAGCGTCAAGGTGACCGCGACGCAAGCCGGGCTACACGACCGGCACGGCGACGAGCGCGAAGACCGCTCCCGTCTCGGCGGCCGCCCTCGTGTTCAGCACCCCCGCCGCGATCACGGGCACGTTGAAGCTCGGGTAGCGACCGTGACCGCGGATCGGCGCCACCACTCCGGGTGCGACCTACTCGCTACCAGTGGTACCGGAACGGTGCAGCCATCAAGGGTGCGATCGCGAAGACCTACAAGCTGGCCGCGTCGGATGTCGGGCGCGCCATGACGGTCAAGGTCACGGCGACCAAGGCCGGCTACGCGACGCTGGCGAGCACGAGCGCTTCGAGCAGCGCTGGTGCAGCCGGGGACGCTCGTCAGCCGGGCACGCCGTCCATCGCCGGCACGATCAAGGTGGGCGGCAACCTGAACGCGCGAGCCGGGACCTGGACGACGGGCACGACGCTCAAGTACGCGTTCTACGCGGACGGTGAGCTCGTGCAGTTCTCGGCGTCCCGACCTTCCGTCTGACGTGGGAGGAATCGGGCAAGAGCATCTCGCTGATCGTGATCGGCTCGAAGTTCGGTTACGACAAGGCCGAGTCGGCGGAGACGACTCCGCGGGGCCCGGTCCGCGCGTAGCGGTACTCGGCAGTAGCTGCCCGATGGGCGGGGTCGCGATTGCGGCTCCGCCATCTTCTGCCCTCAGGCGCCGAGGGCGGCGTCGACGATCGTCTTCGCCTCGGCCTGCACCTCGGCCAGGTGCTCGAGCCCTCGGAACGACTCGGCGTAGATCTTGTACACGTCCTCGGTGCCCGGACGGCCGCGCCGCGAACCAGGCGTGGTCGGTGACGACCTTCACGCCGCCGACCGCCGCTCCGTTGCCGGGTGCCTCCGAGAGCCGGGCGATGATCGGGTCGCCGGCGAGGCGTCGACGCGGTGATGTCGGAGCCCGACAGCTTGCCGAGCCGGGCCTTCTGCTCCTTGCGTGGCCGCGGCATCCACGCGCGCGTAGGCGGGGTCGCCGAACTCGGCGGTCAGCTCCGCGTACAGCTCGCGACGGGCTCTTGCCGGTCACGGCGAGGATCTCGCTCGCCAGCAGGGCGAGCAGGATGCCGTCCTTGTCGGTCGTCCACGCCTGGCCGTCGAGCTGCAGGAAGGACGCGCCCGGCGCTCTCTTCGCCGCCGAATCCGACCGACCCGTCGACGAGCCCGGGCACGAACCACTTGAACCCGACCGGCACCTCCCAGAGCCGGCGCCCGAGCGATGCCGCGACCCGGTCGATCATGGAGCTCGACACGAGCGTCTTGCCGATCGCGGCATCCGGGGCCCAGCCGTCGCGATGGGTGTAGAGGTACTGGATGGCGACGGCCAGGTAGTGGTTCGGGTTCATGAGCCCGGCGTCGGGGGTGACGATGCCGTGGCGGTCGGCGTCGGCGTCGTTGCCGGTGAGCAGCTGGTAGTCGCCGCGCCGGGCGACGACCGATGCCATGGCGCTCGGCGAGGACGGGTCCATCCGGATCTTGCCGTCCCAGTCGAGCGTCATGAATCGCCAGGTCGGGTCGACGTCGGGGTTCACGACCGTGAGGTCGAGGCCGTAGGTCTCGGCGATGAGCTTCCAGTAGTGCACGCTCGCGCCGCCGAGCGGGTCGGCGCCGATGTGCAGGCCGGCGTTCTTGATCGCGTCGACGTCGATGATCGAGCGCGAGGTCGGCGACGTACTGCGCCGCGGAAGTCGTAGTCGTCGACCGCGCTCGGCTCGCCGCGCTTCACCTCCCGCAGGTGGCCCTCGATGAGCTCGTTGGCGCGGTTCGCGATCCACCCCGTGGCGTCGGAGTCGGCCGGGCCGCCGTGCGGCGGGTTGTACTTGAAGCCGCCGTCGCGCGGCGGGTTGTGGGACGGCGTGATGACGATGCCGTCGGCGTCGCTGATCGGTGGTCGAGCCTGTCGAGACCCGCCAGCGCGCGGTTGTGGCTGATGATCGCCCGCGACAGCGCCGGGGTCGGCACGTAGTCGTCGAACTCGTCGACGAGCGCGTGCACGCCGTTCGCCTCGAGCACCTCGAGCGCCGTCGTCTCGGCGGGCCGCGAGAGACCGTGGGTGTCGCGCCCGACGAACAGCGGGCCGCTGATGCCCTGCGCCGTGCGGTAGTCGACGATCGCCTGCGTCGTCGCCGCGATGTGCGTCTCGTTGAACGCGCCGTCGAAGCTCGAGCCGCGGTGCCCGCTGGTGCCGAAGACGACGCGCTGCGCCGGGTCGGACATGTCGGGCACCTTGCGAGAAGTACGCCTCGACGAGCTCGCGCACGTCGATGAGGTCGGATTCCTGGGCGGGGGTGCCGGCGCGGTCCATGGGCTCAGTCAACCACCGGGTGTCGGTAGGCTCGCAACCATGTCCGAGACCCGAGACCTACAGCTATCTCGGGCCGTCCGGCACGTTCACCTGGGCCGCACTGACGCAGGTCCCGGATGCGGCGGGCAAGGCCTGGCGCAGCGTCAACAACGTGGGCGAGGCCCTCGACGACGTGCTCACCGGCCGCAGCGTCGCCGCCATGATCGCGATCGAGAACAGCGTCGAGGGCGGGGTCACGGCCGCGCAGGACGCGCTCGCCAGCATCCCCGGCCTGCGGATCGTCGGCGAGTACCTCGTGCCCGTCGACTTCGTGCTCGTCGCCCGGCCCGGAACGAAGCTCGCCGACGTGCACGTCGTCGCCGCGCATCCGGTCGCCTACGCGCAGTGCCACCTCTGGCTCGACGCGAAGCTGCCCGACCACGAGCACCTGCCGGCCACGTCGAACGTGACGGCGGCGATGCAGCTGCTCGACGAGGGCTCGGTCGCGGATGCCGCGGTCGCCCCGCCGGGGATCGACGACGAGCACCCGCGTCGAGGTGCTCGCCACGAAGATCGGCGACAACCCGAACGCGGTCACGCGGTTCGTGCTGGTCAGCACGCACGCGCGTCATCCCGCCCCGCACCGGCGCCGACAAGACGAGCGTGATCGTCGAGCTGCCGACCGACGTGCCCGGCGCTCTGGTCGAGATGCTCGAACAGTTCGCGACCCGCGGCGTGAACCTGAGCCTGCTCCAGTCCCGGCCGATCGGCGACTCGCTCGGCCGGTACCGTTTCGTCGTCGATCTCGACGGGCACATCCTCGACGAGCGCGTCGCGGACGCCCTCCTCGGCCTCAAGCGGTTCAGCCCGAACGTCACCTTCCTCGGCTCGTACCCGCGGGCCGACCAGCGCGCGATCGAGTACGTCTCGCGTTACGGTGATGAGGTGTTCATCGAGGCGCGCGACTGGCTGCGAGGCCTGATCTCGGGCGCGCCGGACTGATGGCCGCCGACCGGGATGCCGGGGTCGACCCGCGGTTCGACCCGGTCTTCCAGCGTGGCTATGACCCGGACAAGCACGGCGCACGCGCGACCCCGCGCGATGCCCCGGCATGCGACCGCGCCGACCCCGGTCACGCCGATCCGCGAGCCGGTCGCGGATGCCGCCACGGCGAGACGCGTCGACGGCCAGTGACGTCGCCGCGGCCCCTCGCGGTCGCCGCGCCCGCCGTCCGCGACCCCGACCTCGACCTCACGCTCCGCGGACGCAACCCGTTCCGGCTCGCGCTGCTGGTGGCGAGCATCGCCGCGATCGGCGGCGCCGGACTCCTGATCTGGAACCGGATCGAGGAGAACCCCGGCTACCAGGGTTTCTCGGGCACGGACCTGCCGCGCCTCTTCCGGTCTCAGCTCACCGACGCCGCGCTCGTGCCCCTGCTCACCGCCGGGCTGCTCGGCCTCTGCCTCTGGCTGGCGATCGGCGCCCTCGGCGCAGCGGCGACCGCAGCGATGAGTGACCGCCGGCCCATCGGCTGGATCCTCGGCCTGATCGTCATCGCGATCGTCGCGACGACGACGGCCGTGGTGCTGACCTGGATCGCCAGCGATCTGCAGATCCAGGTCAACCAGGTTCTACGAGGGCCAGCAGGGGGAGCTGTTCGATGAGGACGTGTACCGGGAGGTGGAGATCCTCTCCGTCAACTCGTACACGCTGCTGTCCCTCGTGACGCCGTTGCTCGTCGGCGGCATGGCGGCCGTGTTCGCCCTGCTCGCGGTGCTGGCGTTCCGGTGGGAGCGCCGGCCGGTCGCACCCGTTCAGGCGACCGCCGCATCCTGAGTTCGGGCCTCGGACCCGTCGATCTCGCGGTCGGCGGGGATGCGCACCAGGAGCCCGTGCGGATCGATGCGCGCGCGCAGGGCGATCGCCTCGCCATAGTCGTCGCCGTCGAGCTCGAAGTCCTCGGGCTGGTCGAGCCGCGCGGTGATCGTCGCGGCCTTGATGTAGCGCAGGGTGCGCACCTCGCGGCCCCATGCCGGCCAGCTTGCGCCCGACCGAGCTGCGGCGCAGCACGCCGTTCTCCCAGAAGATCTTGGTCCAGATCTGCACCCAGCCGAAGAAGCCCTTCGGGCCGCAGCGCGACGATGTCGAAGACGCCGTCGTCGATCGCGGCCTCGGGCAGCAGCAGCACGTTGCCCGGCAGCGAGCCGCAGTTGCCGACCATGACGGTGTGCACGTTCATCGAGCGCTCGGGGCCGTCGTCGATGCGGTAGCGCACGCGCACCCGCTCCTTGTCGCGCATGGCCGCGACGATCGGGCTCGATGTAGGCGAGCCAGCCGACCCGCTTCTTCAGCTCGGGGTCGGTGTTCGCCGCCATCTTGGCGTCGAGGCCGATGCCCGCCATGACGACGAACGCCTTCTCCTCGCGCGATCCGTCGCGCGCTCGATCTCGACGAGCCCGAGGTCGATGCGGCGATCGTGCCCGGTGAACGCGGTGCGGACCGAGTCCGGGATGTCGGACGAGCGTGAGGTCCATGTTGCGGGCGAGCAGGTTGCCGGTGCCGGCGGGGAGCAGCGCGAGCGGGATGCCCGACTCGTGCAGGCCCTCGGCCGCCGCGCGCACCGTGCCGTCGCCGCCGGCGGCGATCACGACATCGACGCCGCGCTTCACGGCCTCGCGCGCCTGGCCGACGCCGGGATCCTCTTCGGTCGTCTCGAGCCAGACGCTCTTCGCCCAGCCCGCTTCGCTCTCGGCGCGCGCGACGGCGTTGCGCAGCTCGGCCAGATCGACCTTGGTGGGGTTGTAGACGACCGCGGCGCGCGGGGCGGTGGTCGCGGCGGGCGTCATTCCCTCAGGCTAGGGCACTCACTCGGCCGCCGTCGGGGGTTGACCCCCCGCTGAAATCGGCTACGGAACGCCCCGTCCATAGGATGGAGCGGTGATCGATCCGCAGCTGCTGCGCGACAGCCCCGACGTCGTCCGGCGCTCGCAGACCCTGCGCGGGGAGCCGGTCGGCCTCGTCGACGAGGCGATCGCCGCCGACGCCGCCCGCCGCGCCGCGATCACCGCGTTCGAGGCGGTGCGCGCCGAGCAGAACGCCTTCGGCAAGACGGTCGCCGCGGCGCCCAAGGACGAGAAGGCCGCGCTGGTCGCGCAGGCGCAGGAGCTCGCCGCGCAGGTGAAGGCGACCCAGGCCGCCGCGAGCGAGGCGGAGGCGGCCTTCGCGCAGACCGCGGGCAGCATCCAGAACATCGTGCTCGACGGGGTGCCCGGCGGGGGCGAGGACGACTTCGTCACGCTGCGCGAGGTCGGCGAGAAGCCGTCGTTCGCGTTCGAGCCGCGCGACCACCTCGAGCTCGGCGAGCTGCTCGACGCCATCGACATGGAGCGCGGCGCGAAGGTCAGCGGCGCGCGCTTCTACTTCCTGAAGGGCGTCGGCGCCCGGCTCGAGATCGCGCTCATGAACCTCGGCCTCGACCGCGCGCTCGAGGCCGGCTTCACGCCGCTCATCACGCCGACGCTCGTGCGGCCCGACATCATGGCGGGCACCGGCTTCCTCGGCGCGCACGCCGACGAGATCTACCACCTGCCCGGCCGACGACCTCTACCTCACGGGCACCAGCGAGGTCGCGCTCGCCGGGTATCACAAGGACGAGATCCTCGATGTGTCGGCCGGCCCGCTGCGCTACGCCGGCTGGTCGACGTGCTACCGCCGCGAGGCCGGGTCCGGCGGCAAGGACACCCGCGGCATCATCCGGGTGCACCAGTTCCAGAAGCTCGAGATGTTCAGCTACATCGACCCCGCGGATGCCGAGGCCGAGCACGAGCGGCTGCTCGCGCCTGCAGGAGGCGATGCTGCAATCCCTCGGCCTGAGCTACCGCGTCATCGACACGGCCGCCGGCGACCTCGGCTCGAGCGCGGCGCGCAAGTACGACGTCGAGGCGTGGGTGCCGACGCAGGACGCGTACCGCGAGCTCACGTCGACCTCGAACTGCACCACCTACCAGGCGCGCCGCCTCGACATCCGGTACCGCACCGAGTCGGGCAAGACGGCGCCGGTCGCGACCCTCAACGGCACGCTCGCGACGACGCGGTGGCTCGTCGCGATCCTCGAGACGCACCAGCAGGCCGACGGCTCGGTCGTGGTGCCCGAGGCGCTGCGCCCGTACCTCGGCGGCCTCGAGCTGCTCGAGCCGCGACGATGAGCGGCCCGGATACCGGGGTCGCCGAGCCGCTGGATCATCGCGCTCGACATCGACGGCACGGTGCTGCACGAGGACGGCTCGCTCGGCGACGCGACCGCCGCCGAGGTCACCCGCGTCGCGGGCCTCGGCCACGAGGTGATGCTCGCCACCGGCCGGTCGGTGTCGATGACGCTCCCCGTCGTCGACACGCTCGGCATCACGCCGCAGTTCCTGGTCTGCGCGAACGGCGCGATCGTGCTCGGCCGCGACACCGACGCCCCGCTCGGGTACTCGCAGGTGCACGTCGAGGTGTTCGATCCGACCGAGGTGCTGACGACGATCCGCGGGCACCTCGAGGACGCGAGCTACGCGGTCGAGGACGAGGACGGGGTCTTCCGGTACACCGGCTCCTTCCCCGACGCGGCGCTGTCGGCGTCGAGCCAGCAGGTCGAGTTCGACGAGCTGCTCGGCATCGAGGCGACCCGCGTCGTCGTGATCTCGCCCGATCACGCGACCGAGGACTTCCTCTCCGTCGTCGAGCGGATGGGCCTGCACAAGGTCAGCTACAACGTCGGCTGGACCGCGTGGCTCGACATCGCGCCGGACGGGGTCAACAAGGCGACCGGCATGCAGTTCGTGCAGCGACGCGGCTCGGCATCCCGGTCGACCGCGTCCTGGCCATCGGCGACGGCCGCAACGACATCGACATGCTCGCAGTGGGCGGTCGCCGGCGGCGGGCGTCGGCGTCGCGATGGGTCAGGCGCCCGACGAGGTGGTCGCCGTCGCGAGCGAGCGCACCGGCACCGACCTCGACGACGGCGTGGCGGCCGTGCTGGCGAGGGTCTTCGCTTCCTGACCTTCCAGGGCATAGGGCGAGGTTCCAGGCTCAGGCGTGAGCATCCGTTACAATCGGCCTTCGGTCATCCAGGAGGGCTGTCCGAGTGGCCGATGGAGCCAGTCTTGAAAACTGGTGGGCAGCAATGTCTCGTGGGTTCGAATCCCACGCCCTCCGCTTCGTGACACCGACCCTCCGACGAGAACACAGAGGCAGAAGTCTCATGAGCGAGTCACCCAGCGCGCAGAGTCGCGACCCGAGCGCACCGTCGCCGTCGCGCGCCACGGCCGGCTGAAGCGGTCGCGCGGCGTGGAAGGCCGTGCTCGCCATCGTCGGCTCGACGCTCGCTGTCGTCCTCGTCGCCGGGTTCGTCGGTCGCCGCGATCGCCGCCTGGCAGCTGAACAACCAGCATCCAGGAGAACACGGTCGACGATCGGCGCGGACTGCCGAGCCGCCGCCGAACATCGCGGCCTTCGAGGGCGGGTTCAACATCCTGCTCGTCGGCAGCGACACCCGTGAGGGTCAGGGCGGCATCGGCGGCAACGAGACGCTCGGTGCTCAACGACGTCACGATGCTGATGCACGTCGCCGAAGACAAGCAGAGCGCGACCGTCGTCAGCTTCCCGCGCGACCTCGTCGTGCCGCTGCCCGGCCTGCGAGAACGGCGGACCGGCGACCGGTCAGCCGATCAACGTGACCCTCTTCTACGGCGGCCTCGACTGCACGGTGGCGACGGTCGAGAACCTCACCGGGCTCGAAGATCCAGTTCGCCGGGCTCATCACCTTCAAGGGCGTCATCGCGATGTCGAACGCGGTCGGCGGCGTGCCGGTCTGCTTCACCGAGCCGATCAACGACCCCTACACCGGGCTGCTCGTGCACGAGGCCGGCACGCACAACCTGCAGCGGCAACAACGCGCTCGCGTTCCTGCGCAGCCGCCACGGCGTCGGCGACGGCAGCGACCTCGGCCGCATCGGCTCGCAGCAGGTGTTCCTGTCGTCGCTCGTGCGCAAGATCAAGAGCGACGACACGCTCACCGACTTCGGCAAGCTGTACGGCATCGCGCAGGCGGCGAGCAAGAACATCTCGCTGTCGTCGAACTTCGCGAACCTCGACACGCTGGTGTCGGTCGCGCTCGTGCTCAAAGACATCCCGCTCGAGCACGTCGTGTTCGTGCAGTACCCGAGTCGCACCGGCGGAGTGGGGCATCTACGCGGGCAAGGTCGCGCCGATCCCCGACGTCGCGAACGCCCTGTTCGACGGTGATCAAGGCCGACAAGCCGCTCGGCCTCGACGACGACGTCGCTCGAGGGCGCCCACGGCGGATCGACCGACGACCCGAACGCCCCGAAGCCGTCGACGACGCCCGACGCCGACCCCGACGAGCTCGGCCGACCCCGACGCGACGCCCGCCGCCGAAGCCGGTCGTCGTGCCCGGAGTGAAGGGCCAGACGGCCGCGCAGTACACCTGCTCGGTGGCCAACAACTAGGTCGTCGCCAGCGCGTCTGGGTGCCGGATGCCGTGGTGCGTCCGGCTATGATGGCTGAGGCATACCGGGAGACGTCGCATAGTCCGGTCGAGTGCACCACCCTGCTAAGGTGGAGTCCCCGCAAGGGGACCGAGGGTTCAAATCCCTTCGTCTCCGCTCTGAAAAGGCCTGATCAGCCGGCACTTTCTTCATGCCTCGCGTGAGCTCTCGGTGTTGTCAGACGGTGCCTTCAAGTGTCCCCAATGTGTCCCCGGGGGACACCGTGGGAACATGCAAGCCGGGGCAAGGTGACATCGCACAGAAATGCCTGGTCAGGCGGACCCCGGTGCGGCACCGAGCCGGTCCGGGAGTTTCGCCGATTCGGTGGACTCGCCCGGTCAGACCATCGCAGGCACGGGGCGGTCGGGGTAGAGCTCCTTCATCGCGGCCTCGTACCTGCGCTTCATCAGCAGGGCGTAGAGCAGCCGGACCGGGGCGGGAACGTTCTCCCGGTACCAGTCCTCGCGCTCGGACTCGGGGACGCTGGCGAGAAGGAATCCGAGCTGCAGGGACAGGGCGTCCCTCGGCAGCTCCTTGCGGTGCTCCATGAGCTTGGCGCGCGTATGCGTCTCCAACCCGTCCCACTCCTTCTGCGAGAGCACCGCTCCGGCGACCGGCAGGATGTCGTCCTCCTCCTGCCCGAGATGCGGCAGAAGGGTCGCACACAGGTACTCGATATCGCCGGCGAGCGCATCCCGAAGCTTCGCGTCGGCCGTTGCGACCCACTGCGGGAGCTGCGGTTCGATGCGCCCAAGCTGCGACGCGACGTCGTCGTGCTGCGCCCGCATCTGGTCGACGTGCAGGGCGCATCCGGGATCACGCGCCGTCAGACGATCCCAGAGCAGGTCGTCCTCTGTCTCATGGTGCAGGTGCAGCGCGAAGAAGTAGAGCCTTGCATAGGTGCCGATGACTTCTGCTCGCTCGACGTCGCCGGGTTCGACCTCGCGGATGAGGATCGGCAGCTCGCGGTACAGCCACCGGAAGATTCGATGCACGAGGATCAGGCCGGACGTGTCACATCCCGGCGTCTGCCCCTCGGGCAGCGAACCGGACGACGGGAGCTTGGTGGCCATGTGAGCCGCATGCTAACGCGGGCCTTGCCCGCTGGACAAGCGGCGTCGTACGCTCTCGACCGTGAAAGCCACGTCGGAGCGGCCCTGGCAGCGCCACATCGTCGTCCATGCGACCGTCGACCACCCGGTCGATGCCGTGTTCCCGTACCTGGCCGACCCCACGAAATGGCATGACTTCGCGCCGGCCGTCGAGTTCCGGGAGCAGATCGACCCCGGGCCGCCCCGAGTCGGGACGAGATGGCGGGGGACCGACCGTCTCGGCCCGTTCCGGATCCACTTCATCGACGAGCTCGACCTTCTCGACGAGAACCGACGCGTTGTCTGGCTGTCGTCGGCACCCTGGAACTCGCGTGTCGAATACGCGTGCGAGGAGTCCGGCACGGGTACCCGGATCCGGGCGGACTACTTCGGCGTGCTGAGCGACTCCACCCGCTGGCAGGTCGGATGGCTTCCTATCTCGGGATGGCGCCTCATCCTGGCCCAGGATTTCCGTCGACTGGACAGGCTGCTGACACGCAAGGCCCGCGCCGCCGGACGATGGGAGCTACAGCACCCGCCACCCGAGCTCGTTGCCGCCGAGTCGCGCGCCGCCGCCGAAGGATGATCGCATGAGCACCGGAAAGCCGACCGAAGCGGAGCTCGCCCGGAGGGTGAGCATCCTCACCGCTGAGCATGCGAGCTTGCAGGCGCAGCGCGGTTCGACGCAGGCCGAGACCCTCGTCCGGCAGGGCCTCTACCTGACGGTCGCGAGTGCGGTGCTCGTCAGCCTGGGCCTCGTCGCGCAGGCGATCGGGTTCAGCCGCGACTTCTTCATCGTCGCCGTGTGCGCGCTGGCCGCCGTCCTGATCCTGGGCATCGTGACCCTCACCCGCCAGGCGAACGCCGACGCCGAGGACATCATGTACGTGCTCGCGATGAACCGCATCCGCGGCGCTTACGCCGCCATGGACCCCGACGTCGCGGTCGAATTCGTCGTGTCGGCGCATGACGATGCGGAGGGCGCCTTCGTGACCTACTACCCGTTCGGGTCGCGCTCGAACACCATCTTCGCGTCTGCGTTGATGTTCCTGACGATCGTGAACGGCGGGATCGCCGGACTGCTCGCGGGGACGATCAGCGCCGTGGCGGGCGGCCCGTTGATCATGTCGGTGATCATCGGCGCCGTGGCGGCCGCGGTCGCCATCGTGCTGGTGCTGTTCGCTGTGTTCCTGGGTTTCCGTCGCACGGAGCGCGAGCATGTGCCGCGGTATCCCTCACCGACCGGCTGACGAGTCCGCTCCCACCACCCCGCCGCGTCAGGGGGTGGGATCAACCCCTGACACCGCGACCAGATGCTGCGTGAGCGCCTCGAGGTGTTCGACGAACCCGTCGTCCTCGAGCTCGGTCTCCGCGATCACCGGTTCGGAGAACAGCTGACTCGCCGGCCCGAGGACGACGCCGATCTTCTGCACCCTGCCATCGACATCCACCGCAGGGACATCGATCTGGGCGGAACGCTCGGCGTTCGCGATCGCCGCAGCGAATCGCGACATCGCCTCGACGATTCGGTCACCCGAAACGAAAGAACCACCTGCGTAAGTGACCTTCTTCATGTAGACAGGATGAATCGGGCGAGCCCCGAGCACCACCCCCTTGCAGTTCCGGACCTCGATTGCGTAAGGAGGCCCCGCTATGGGCACTCTCTACTACGGCTCAGCCCGAACGCCCCTCGTCATCGACGACCGCCTGCTCGCACACCTGAAAGTTGTCGCCACCTCGAAGCTCCGCCGCAACGAGGCGTTCCTCCTGTCCTGGGACGAACCTGCCGAGAACGGCAGCGGCAGGGGCTCGGTGTTCATCCACGTCACCTGCGATCTGATCTACCGGTTCGACGGCTCGCGCCCGGCGGAACTCGACCAGCAGCTGCTCGAGTCCATGTCCGCGGAGTCGACGTCGAACCGTGGCCTCGTGGTCCAAGCCACCATGCAGACCGCACTGCTCGGTCGCCCGGTGCCGACGGCCTGACGGCCTGGGATCAGGCGACCCTCTCGGGCGCACGCCGATCCTCGCCGAGGTCTTCGACGTCCCAGGATCGGTGCTCCCCGTTGATTCGGACGCCCCCGCTGCCGGATGCCGCCAGCATCATCCGGTCGAGCTCCTCGTGGTCGAGCGAGGGTTCGCGTCCGCCTTCGTACTCGTAGGTCAGGTCGCAGTTGGGGTGGATCCAGAATCCACCTCTCCCGCTTCCGCGTTCACGAGGACGTTCCCACTGGATGAGGAACCCCTCGTTGCGCCGCAACTTGGTGGTGATCACCACCTGCAGGTGAGCCAGAGCTCGATCGTCGATCCGGATCGACGTGCGTGATGCACCGTAGTGCAACGTGCCCAAGGTTCCTCCATCTATGCGAATGCGGGCTGGTTTCGGCACTGCGAAGAAATGCGTAGGTGGATTGATATCGAGATTTTCAATGAATAGAGATACTACATAATCTAAAAGGTCGCAAGTACTGATATTCGGTGTCGATGATCTACAATCGCTCCGTGATCACCGAAGGCATACCGATGAACAAGGTCCTCGACTCGCTGCGCAGCTTCCAGTTCGCACAGACGCCGCGTTCCACCGCGCCGGCGATGCGCTCGGATGTCCGACACCGCGCTCAACGCGATCCACACCCTCCTCACGCATGCGAGGTTGCATCCCGGCGAGACCGGCTTGTCGATGAAGGACCTCGCACACGAGCGTCGGGGTGAGCCCGGCAGTGCTCACGGGCATCGTCGACCGGCTTGAAGAGAAGGGCTGGATCCGGCGGCAGCTGCACCGCACCGACCGGCGCTCGACCCTTGTGGTCCCCACGGTGGAGGAGGGCAGCGACGTGCAGGCGGTGTTGAGCGCACTCGACGAGCCGCTGCGCAAGGTAGCGAACTCGCTGTCCGACGAAGCCGCATCGGTGGTGAAGAGACTGACCGCTGCGATGGAAGCCGAACTGCGCGACTTCGATCCCGCGGCGGCGTATAGCGAAATGACGCCAGTCGAAGGCTAGGCGCGCGCTGGATACGATGGCCGCGTGCTCGAGGGAAAGATCATCACGCTTCGCCAGGTCCGCGACGACGATCTCGCCGCGATGTACGACGCCCACCAAGACATCGCGAACCGAGGAGACTTCTACCCGACGGGCGTGAAATCGTTCCCGGCCTTCCGCAAGACGTATGAGGAGACCGGGTTCTGGGAGGCGAACGAGGGCACGCTCGTGATCGCCGGCAAGGACGGGGCGATCCTGGGGCACGTCGAGTACTTCCCGACGGTGGCGTACCTTGACGAGTTGGAGGTCGGCTACATCCTGTACTCGCGCGCGAGTGACGGAAGAGGGGCAACGACAGAAGCCGTGAACCTGCTCACCGGGTACCTCTTCGATCGCAAGAAGGTCAACCGGCTCCGCCTGATCATCCACCCTGGCAACGCGGCGTCGAAGCGCGTCGCCGAGAAGACCGGGTTCGCCTTCGAGAGTGTGGCCCGCGGGGCGTGGTGGCATCGTGGTGCCAACCATGACGTCGAGGTGTGGTCGCTGCTGCGGGGCGACCGCTAGGCGTCGCGCGGCACCAGCCTGATCGTCAGCGGGTGCACCTGCTCGCCGACCACCGTCTTGACGATGCCCTTGCCGTAGCGGCCGTACTTGTCTTCGTAGGCGGCATCGATGCCGGCGTGCATGTCGGGGGCCGCTTCTGCGAACGTCACATCGCGCTCGATCCCGCCGGCGCGGATGCGACCGATGCCGCTGGCCTTCGCACGGCGGTACCAGCCGGTCTGAGGGCCGTAGGCCGATCGAACGTAGAGATCGTCGCCCGAGCGCACGGTCCAGATCGTGACCCAGGGGCGCAGCGACCCGTCGGCGCGCACCGATGCGATCTGCAGCTCGTCGGCGCGCCCGACCGCATCCAGTTGCGCTGCCGTCCAGCTCACGTGCGGGAATCCTCTCACGCCGCCCTCGGGCGCTCGCGTAGCGTGGGAGGCATGAAGCTCGTCGCCAGCGCGGCCGACGCGATCCACGATGTCATCGCCGACGGCATGACGATCGTCGTCGGCGGGTTCGGCCTGAGCGGCAACCCGTCGGACCTCATCGACGCGGTGCGCGACTCCGGTGCGAAGGACCTGATGATCGTGTCGAACAACATGGGCGTCGACGGCAAGGGCCTCGGCGTGCTGCTGGAGAACAACCAGGTCGCCAAGGTGATCGCGTCGTACGTCGGCGAGAACAAGCTGTTCGCCGAGCAGTACCTCGTCGGGCAAGCTCGACGTCGAGTTCTCGCCGCAGGGCACGCTCGCCGAGCGGATGCGCGCCGGTGGCGCCGGCATCCCGGCCTTCTACACGCGCACGGGAGTCGGCACCGCAGATCGCCGAGGGCAAGCCGACCGCCGAGTTCGACGGCGTGCTCTACGTGCAGGAGCGGGCGATCACGGCCGACCTCGCCCTGGTGCACGCGCACACCGCCGACACCGAGGGCAACCTGATCTACCGCTACACGGCGCGCAACTTCAACCCGCCGGCCGCGACCGCCGGGCGCGTCACCGTCGCCGAGGCCGAGATCATCGTCGAGCCGGGCGAGCTCGACCCGAACCACATCGTGACGCCCGGCATCTTCGTGCAGCGCCTCGATCCAGGCGTCCGACCGCGTGAAAGAGATCGAGCAGCGCACCGTCCGCACCCGAGCAGAGAAGGGGAACTGACATGCCGTGGACACGGGATCAGATGGCGGCGCATCGCGGCCTCCGAACTGCGCGATGGCGACTACGTCAATCTCGGGAATCGGCATCCCCACCCTCGTCGCCAACAACATCCCGGACGGTCTGACCGTCACGCTGCAGAGCGAGAACGGCCTGCTCGGGATGGGACCCTTCCCCTTCGAGGGCGAGGAGGACGCCGACCTCATCAACGCCGGCAAGCAGACCGTCACGATCCTGCCCGGCGGCAGCATCTTCGACTCGGCGGCGTCGTTCGGCATGATCCGCGGCGGCCACGTCGACATCGCCTTCCTCGGCGCCATGCAGGTCTCGGGCGCCGGCGACCTCGCCAACTGGGCGATCCCCGGCGCGCTCGTGAAGGGCATGGGCGGCGCGATGGATCTGGTGGCCGGCACCAAGCGCATCGTCGTGCTGACCGATCACGTCGCCAAGGACGGCTCGGCGAAGATCGTCGAACGAGTGCACGCTGCCGCTCACCGGCCTGCGCGTCGTGCAGCGCATCATCACCGATCTCGCGGCCTTCGACGTCACGCGCCGACGGGCTCGTGCTCACGCAGCTGGCGCCCGGATGTCACGCTCGAGCAGGTGCGCGAGTCGACCGAGCCGGAGTTCGACCTCCGCGCTCAGACCCCGATCGTCAGCGCCGCCGTGTAGCCGGCGGCGACCGAGCCCGACATGCTCGCGATCTGGTGGATGCCGCCGTCGTCGCCGAACACGTTGTCCGGACGCGAGGCTCGTCTGCGCCAGGTTCCGCACGCTCTGCTCGTAGCCGGTCGTCGCGTACACCGCGTCGCAGGCCTCCTTGGGCAGCGCGATCTGCGACGTCTTCACGATCGGTCCGATCGCCACCGCGGTCGGCGACATCGGAGTACACCTCGAAGTGGATGTGCGGCCAGCGTCCCGAGTACGCCGCCGGGAAGATCGACGTGAAGGTCACCGTGCCCGCTGGCGTCGATCTCCTGCACGCCGCGGAGGTAGTTCTCGTTCTCCAGCCCCGTCGCTGTAGAGCGAGTACCCGCCGTCGCGGTCGCAATGCCACAGGTAGACGGCCGCACCGGACAGCGCGTCGCCGGTCGCAGCATCCCGGACCGTCAGCTGGATCGTCGAGCGGCACGCCCTCGGCCGTCGTCGTCGACGCACCGAAGCTCGAGCGGATGTCGCTGCGCACGATGCCGGAGTCGTCGAGCACGTTCACGCCGTTCGACCCGTCGCCGGGATAGGGGCCGCCGGTCTCGTCGGGTACCTCGGTGACGTCACCGGATGCGTCGGTGGCTCGGTCGCCGTCGCGGTCGGACCCGCCGGCGCGGCGGTCGTCGCGGGGCTCGCGCATGCGGCGAGCAGGGTGCGTCAGGGCGACCCCGCCGAACAGGCCGAGGGCGACGCGGCGGTCGACCAGCGTGCGGACGTCGTAGACGAGGCCGCGGTCCTCTTCGTCGATGGGGTTGCCGGAGTCGTCGCGCCAGGGCTAGGCGTCGGGCGTGTGTGGTCATGCGACACTCAAGCATCCGGTGATGCGCGAGCGCCATGCCCTTCCTATGAGCCTGCTTGGAGCGGCGGATCGCGCGCTTTGACATCCTTTCGCTATGACTATGCTAAACCTCGAAATAACCCAGAGACAGGCACGATCAACGATCAACGACACCAGGCTCACCTCGAGCACCTCACGCGTGCAGGTCGAGCGCTTCGTCGGACTTCGCTGGGCATGGCGACGACCGCGTACCAGATCGAAGGGAGCCGCGCGCGAAGGGGCCGCGGCCCGAGCGTCTGGGACACCTTCGCCGCGCCACCGGTCTGACCAGGCATGGGCACTGGCGACGTCGCGTCGCGATCGACTATCACCGCTGGGAATCCGACCTCGACCTCCTCGTCGATCTGCACGTCAGGGAC